>NZ_JBIUSY010000006.1:0-460277 GCF_044741565.1 Streptomyces sp. NPDC088147
GGGATCCGCCAGGGCTCGGAGCCGTTGGCGAGGTAGCCGTCGGAGAGCAGGAAGACCGGGGTGCGGTACGTCAGCGCGATCCGCGCGGCCTCCAGGGCGGCGTCGAAGCAGTCCGCCGGCGTCCGCGGCGCCACCACCGGCACCGGCGCCTCACCGTTGCGCCCGTACATCGCCTGGAGGAGATCGGCCTGCTCCGTCTTCGTCGGCAGCCCCGTCGAGGGCCCGCCGCGCTGGATCGCCACGACCAGCAGCGGCAGCTCCAGCGACACCGCCAGACCGATCGTCTCCGACTTCAGCGCCACCCCCGGACCCGACGTCGTCGTCACCGCCAGCGAACCCCCGAACGCCGCACCCAGCGCCGCACCGACCGCCGCGATCTCGTCCTCGGCCTGGAAGGTGCGCACACCGAAGTTCTTGTGCCGCGACAGCTCGTGCAGGATGTCGGAGGCCGGAGTGATCGGATACGAACCCAGATACAACGGCAGCTCCGCCCGCTCACCCGCGGCGACCAGACCGTAGGACAGGGCCAGGTTCCCGGAGATGTTGCGGTACGTGCCGGCCGGGAACGCCCGGGAGGCCGGGGCCACCTGGTAGGAGACCGCGAAGTCCTCGGTGGTCTCCCCGAAGTTCCACCCCGCCCGGAACGCGGCGACATTCGCCTCCGCGATCTGCGGCCTCTTCGCGAACTTCGCCCGCAGGAACCGCTCCGTGCTCTCGGTGGGCCGGTTGTACATCCAGCTCAGCAGACCCAGCGCGAACATGTTCTTCGAACGCTCGGCCTCCTTACGGGAAAGACCGAACTCCTTGAGCGCCTCGATCGTCAGCGTCGTCAGCGGCACCGGATGCACCTGGTACCCGTCGAGCGAGCCGTCCTCCAGCGGCGAGGTCAGATAACCCACCTTCGCCATCGGCCGCTTGGTGAACTCATCGGTGTTCACGATGATCTCCGCACCACGCGGCACATCCCCGATATTCGCCTTCAACGCCGCCGGGTTCATCGCCACCAGCACATTCGGCGCATCCCCAGGCGTCAGGATGTCATGATCCGCGAAGTGCAGCTGGAACGACGACACCCCCGGCAACGTCCCGGCAGGCGCCCTGATCTCCGCCGGGAAGTTCGGCAGCGTCGACAGATCATTCCCGAACGACGCCGTCTCCGACGTGAACCGGTCACCCGTCAGCTGCATCCCATCACCCGAATCACCCGCGAAACGGATGACCACCCGGTTGACCTGGCGGGTCTCAGCCGCCCTGGTCACACGGGCAGCGCTCTCGCCGCGGCCGGCGATCAACACCTTGCGCACGTTGGCTCCTCGATAAGGAACGGGTCGGGGGAATTCCTGACGCATTCGCCGAACCGGCCATCGGAAAAGAGGCTAACCAGGGTCGTCCGTCGGCCGATCACCGGCATGCCATTCGGCACGCTGCGCGGAAGAGAGTTTCCAGTTACCCGGCCATGACTTCGCTCTCGCGATCACCGGACGAAACGGCGCCATTCTTCAAAACCCTCGGTCACCGACCGAACTCGGGCGTATTGAGTGCCCGATTACTCGGCGATGCCCAGGCCGTTCCATGCGCTCCCGTAGGTTCCCACACAATGAATTATGTGGAGGGTGCGGCATGAACTCTGTACCGACCGACGTGACCGCGCAGCGGGTGCCCGGCGCCGCGCCGGCTCCGCTGAGGGACGTGATGGCGCGGTTCGCCACCGGTGTCACGGTGCTGTCCACCGGTGGTGATCACCCGCACGGAATGACCGCGAACGCGTTCACCTCCGTGTCCCTCGACCCGCCGTCCGTGCTGTGCTGCGTCGCCCACGACGCGGTGATGCACAAGGCCATCACCGCGGCGGGACGCTTCGGCGTCTCCGTCCTGGGGGCGGAGCAGGAGGACCTCGCCCGGTTCTTCGCGGACAAGAAACGCCCTTTGGGCGCCGCGCAGTTCGCGGGAATCGACTGGACGCCCGGGACGCGCACCGGCGCCCCGTTGCTGTCGGGCGCCCTCGCCTGGCTGGAGTGCGAGTTGACCGACGCGTACGACTCGGGCGATCACTCCGTCTTCATCAGCCGGGTGCTCGACGCCGGCCACGGCGGTCCCCAGGACGGGCTGCTGTTCTTCCGGGGCGCGTTCCAGCGGGCCCTGGCGCGCGGCGCGTGACCGAGCACACCGCCTGACGCCGGCAGCCGCCGGAGAACCAACCGAACTCCATTCAGACCACGGTGATTCATCGGGCCGTCGGGAAGACGGCAAGGGAAGGGCAGCCGAGCGTGAAGTCGAGTAACGGTAATTCCGCGGGGAACCGGACGCCGCACGGAGACGAGAAGGCCGTCGCTGTCATCGGAATGTCCTGTCGGCTGCCGATGGCCCCGGATCCCGCCTCGTTCTGGCAGCTGCTGCGCGAGGGCACCGATGCCGTCACCGAGGTACCGGCCGACCGGTGGGAGACCACGGAGCCGCCCGCGGGGAACGGGGTGCGCAGGGGCGGATTCCTCGACGGTATCGGGGAGTTCGACGCCGCCTTCTTCGGGATCTCGCCGCGCGAGGCGTCCGCCATGGATCCACAGCAGCGTCTGGTGCTCGAACTGGCCTGGGAGGCGCTGGAGGACGCCGGTGTCCTTCCCGCCGCCCTGCGGGAGACCCGGACCTCGGTGTTCGTCGGCACGCTCCGCGATGACTACGAGAGTCTGGTGGGGCAGCACGGCGCACCCGTGATCACGCAGCACACCATGACCGGTGTCAACCGCGGCGTCATCGCAAACCGGGTCTCCTACCATCTGGGGCTGCGCGGGCCGAGCCTGACGGTCGACGCCGCCCAGTCGTCGTCGCTGGTGGCCGTGCACCTGGCGTGCGAGTCGTTGCGTTCCGGCGAGTCGTCCATGTCGATCGCCGCGGGGGTCAACCTCAATATCCTGGGCGAGAGCGCGCTGACCGAGGAGCGGTTCGGCGGCCTGTCGCCGGACGGCGTCTCCTACACCTTCGACGCCCGCGCCAACGGCTTCGTACGCGGCGAGGGCGGCGGTGTCGTCGTGCTCAAGCCGCTCGCACAGGCCCTGGAGGACGGCGACCGGGTCTACGGGGTCATCCGCGGCAGCGCGGTCAACAACGACGGTGCCACGCCCGGTCTGACCGTTCCCAGCGGCGAGGCACAGCGGTTGCTGCTGCACGAGGCGTACCAGAGGGCGGGTGTCGACCCGCGTGAGGTCCAGTACGTCGAACTGCACGGTACCGGGACGCCGGTGGGCGACCCCATCGAGGCCGCCGCGCTGGGCGCGGTGCTCGGGGCCGCGCGCGGCGGCGACCCGCTGCTGGTCGGCTCGGCGAAGACCAATGTCGGGCATCTGGAGGGCGCGGCCGGCATGGTCGGTCTGCTGAAGGCGCTCCTGAGCATCAGCCGCCGGGAGATACCCGCCAGCCTCCACTTCGAGAACCCCGGTCCGGCGATCCCGCTGGACGAGCTCGGGCTGTCGGTGGTGCGCGAACTCACGGGCTGGCCGCACCCCGGCCGTCAGCTGGTGGCCGGTGTCAGTTCGTTCGGCATGGGCGGCACCAACGCGCATGTCGTCGTCACCGAGGCCCCGGTCCGGGAGCCCGCTGGAGAGACTCCCCGGGAGGACACCGGCGCTCACGGTCTGGTCCCCTGGGTGATCTCGGGCCGGAGCCCGGAGGCGCTGCGGGCTCAGGCCGCCAGGCTGGCCGGCTCCGACGCGGTGGCCGGCGCCGATCCCGCCGACGTGGCCTGGTCGCTCCTGACCACCCGTACCGCCTTCGAGCACCGGGCCGTCGTTCTCGGCGACGGATCGGAGGCGCTGCGCGCGGGTCTCGACGCGCTGGCCTCGGGCCAGCCCGCGCAGGGTGTGGTCTCGGGCGCGGTCGACGACGGCACACTCGCCTTCGTCTTCTCGGGCCAGGGCTCGCAGCGGGTCGGGATGGGCCGTGAACTGCGTGCGGCCTTCCCCGTGTTCGCCGCTGCTTTCGACACCGTGGCGGCGGCCCTGAACGCACACCTCGACCGGCCGATCCACGAGGTCATCGAAACCGGCGAAGACCTCGATCAGACCGCCTACACACAACCCGCTCTCTTCGCCTTCCAAGTGGCCCTCTACCGCCTCGTCGAATCCCTCGGCATCACCCCCGACTACTTGGCCGGACACTCCATCGGCGAGATCACGGCCGCCCACCTCGCCGGAATCCTCACCCTCGAAGACGCCTCCACGCTGGTCACCGCCCGCGCGCGCCTCATGCAAACGCTTCCCCCCACCGGCACCATGATCGCCATCCAGGCCACCGAGCAGCAGATACGGCCCCACCTGACCCCCGACGTCGCCATCGCCGCCATCAACACCCCCGACACCCTCGTCATCTCGGGCGACACGCGGACAGCCCACACCATCGCCGCCCACTTCCAGGAACAGGGCCACAAGACCAAGACCCTCGCGGTCAGCCACGCCTTCCACTCGCCGCACATGGACGGCATCCTCGACGAGTTCCACACCGTCGCGGACGGACTGACCTACCACGCGCCGACGATTCCGCTCGTCTCCACCGTGACCGGACTGGCCGCCACCGGCGACGACCTCAGAACCGCCGACTACTGGACCGACCAGCTCCGCAACACCGTCCGCTTCCACCACGCCGTGCGAACCCTCGCCGTCCATGGCGTCACCACCACCCTCGAAATCGGCCCCGGCGCCACCCTCACCCCGCTCATCGCCGACACCCTCACCACCGCCGTCCCCGCGCTCCGCAAGACCCACGACGAACCGCGCTCCCTCCTCACCGCCCTCGCCACCCTCCACACCCGCGGCACGCCCCTCGACTGGCACGCCCTCACCCCTCCCGCGGCGGAACGCACGGCCCTCCCGACCTACGCCTTCCAACGCCGGACCCACTGGCTCGGCGGCCGGCCCGCGCCCCGTGCCGCCCTCTCCGACGTGGCCGGGCCGGCCGTCGCCGCCGTGCCGCGCGGTGACTTCGGGGCGCGGTCGGCCGCGCTGCCGGGCGCGGAGCACACCCGTGCCGTCACCGACCTGGTGACCGCGCACATCGCCGCGGTCCTCGGCTACTCCCCCGGGCAGCGGGTCGATACGCGGCAGCCGTTCACGGCACTCGGTTTCGACTCGCTCATGGCGGTCGAGCTGCGCGATCAGCTGAGCGCCGCCACCGGTCTGCGGCTGCCCGGCGGGCTGCTCTTCGACCACCCCACGCCGGCCGCGCTGATCGCGTACACCGAGGCCGAACTCCTCGGTTCGGCGGTCGCCGACGAACAGACCGCGGTCGCGGTCCATGACGACGAGCCCATCGCCATTGTCGGGATGGCCTGCCGCTACCCGGGCGGCGTCACCTCGCCCGAGGAGCTGTGGAAGCTGATCGCGGAGGAGCGCGACGCGATCTCCGGATTCCCCGGGGACCGCGGCTGGGACGAGGATCTGTACGACCAGGATCCCGAGCGCTCCGGGAAGAGCTCCGTGCGCGAGGGCGGCTTCCTGCACGATGCCGCGCTGTTCGACGCGGGCCTCTTCGGCATCTCGCCGCGTGAGGCGCTCGCCATGGACCCGCAGCAGCGGCTGCTCCTGGAGACGGCCTGGGAGGCGGTCGAGCGGGCCGGTATCGACCCGCTCAGCCTGGGCGGCAGCCGTACCGGTGTCTTCGTCGGCGCGACCGCTCTGGACTACGGGCCGCGGCTGCACGACGCGCCGCCCAGTGTCGAGGGGCATCTGCTCACCGGCAGCACCAGCAGTGTCATGTCCGGCCGGATCGCCTACCAGCTGGGTCTTGTCGGCCCGGCCCTCACGGTGGACACGGCCTGCTCCTCCTCGCTGGTGGCCCTGCACATGGCGATCCGTTCGCTGCGCCAGGGCGAGACGACACTCGCTCTCGCGGGCGGGGTCACCGTGATGTCCGCGCCCGGCATGTTCGTCGAGTTCTCGCGGCAGCGGGGGCTCGCCGGGGACGGCCGCAGCAAGTCGTTCTCCGCCGACGCGGACGGTACGTCGTGGGCCGAGGGTGCCGGCCTGCTCCTGGTCGAGAAGTTGTCCGACGCGCGCCGCAACGGGCACCCGGTGCTCGCGGTGCTGCGTGGTTCCGCCGTCAACCAGGACGGCGCGTCCAACGGGCTGACCGCCCCGAACGGGCCCGCGCAGCAACGGGTGATCCGGCAGGCGCTCGCCGACGCCCGGCTCGTGCCCGCCGACGTCGACGCCGTCGAGGCGCACGGCACCGGCACGCGGCTCGGCGACCCGATCGAGGCGGAGGCGCTGATCGCCACGTACGGCACCGGCCGCGACGACCGGGAGCCCGCGTTCCTCGGCTCGTTGAAGTCGAACATCGGGCACGCCCAGGCCGCGGCCGGTGTCGGCGGTGTCATCAAGATGGTCCAGGCGATCCGGCACGGTGTGCTGCCCAGGACCCTGCATGTGAGTGCGCCCACGCCGCACGTGGACTGGGAGTCGGGCGCGCTGGAGCTGCTCACCGAGGCCCGCCCCTGGCCCGCCACGGGACGGCCGCGCCGTGCCGCCGTCTCCTCCTTCGGCATCAGCGGCACCAACGCCCATGTCATCGTCGAACAGGCGGAGCCCGCCGAACCCGCCACGGCGACGGAGCACCCGGGCCGTGTGCTGTGGCCGCTGTCCGCCCGTGACGAGGCGGGGCTCCGGGCGCAGGCCCGGCGGCTGCACGGCCATCTGACCGAGCGTCCCGAGCTGCGCCCGGCGGATGTCGGGCTCTCGCTCGCCACCACCCGCGCCACCTTTGACGAGCGGGCCGTCGTGACCGGTGCCTCCGCCGGGGAGCTGCTCGCGGGGCTCGAAGCGCTCGCCCAGGGCGTGGCTTCCCCCGGCGTGGTGACCGGCAGCGCCGCGCGGGCCGGACGTACCGCGTTCCTGTTCACCGGCCAGGGTGCGCAGCGCGCCGGGATGGGCCGCGAACTGTACGCGAGCAGACCGGAGTTCGCGGCCGCGCTCGACGAGGTCTGTGCCGCGCTGGACCCGCATCTGGACAGGCCGCTGCGTGAGGTGATGTTCGCGGCGCGGGACGGTGTGCTGCACGAGACCCGTTACACCCAGCCCGCCCTGTTCGCCCTGGAGGTCGCGCTGTACCGGCTTCTGGAGCACCACGGTCTGAGACCGGACGCGGTGGCCGGGCACTCCGTCGGCGAGCTGGCGGCGGCGCATGTCGCCGGTGTGTTTCCGCTGGCGGACGCCGCCGCGCTGGTCGCCGCCCGTGGCCGGCTGATGCAGGCGGCCCGCCCGGGTGGCGCGATGATCGCGATCCAGGCCGCGGAGGAGGACGTGCTCCGCACGCTCGAACCGTATACGGGCCGGCTCGCCGTCGCCGCGGTCAACGGGCCCTCGGCGGTGGTGATCTCGGGTGACAGGGAGTCCGCGGAGGAGGTCGCGGCGCTCTGGGGCAGGCGCGGGCACAAGACGCGTGCGCTCCAGGTCAGCCACGCCTTCCACTCGCCGCACATGGACGGGATCCTCGACGAGTTCCGCGCCGTCGCGGACGGACTGACCTACCACGCGCCGACGATTCCCGTGGTCTCCACCCTGACCGGACTGGCCGCCGCCGGCGACGACCTCAGAACCGCCGACTACTGGGTGCGCCAGATCCGCGAGGCCGTGCGGTTCGCCGACGCCACGCGGGTACTGGAGGAGAGCGAAGGTGCCACCGTCTTCGTCGAGGTGGGTCCGGACGCCGTCCTGACCGCCATGACGAGCGCCTCCACCTCCTCGGACGCCACCGCCGTCGCTCTGCTGCGCGCGGACCACGCCGAGGACGCCACCCTGCTGGCGGGGCTGGCCCGCGCCCATACTGTGGGCGCCCGCGTCGACTGGACATCACTCTTCCCCGGCGCCGGGCCCGGTCCGGGCGCCGGGCGTGTGGAGCTTCCCACGTACGCCTTCCAGCGCGAGCACTACTGGCTGGCGCCCGAGGTCCGTACGGACGCTCGCAGTCTCGGTCTCGATCCGGCGCGGCATCCGCTGCTCGCCACCTCGGTCGCACTCGCCGACCGTGAGGAGCTGGTGTCCACCAGTCGTCTCTCCTTGCGGAGTCACCCGTGGCTGGCCGATCACAGCATCAGCGGAACGGTACTCGTCCCGGCCACCGGCTTCCTCGAACTCGCCCTGGCCGCAGGCGACCTGGCGGGCGCGGGACAGCTCGCGGAACTCACTCTGGAGGCACCCCTGCCGCTGCCGGAGCGGGGCGCCGTCCGCGTGCAGCTGGCGGTCGCGCCACCGGACGCCGCCGGGCTGCGCTCGTTCACCGTCCACTCCCGGCCCGACACCGGCGACGACGACCGTCAGCCGTGGACCCGGCATGTCTCCGGCGCCCTGGGCACCGTCCTGGCGGGTGAGGGCGAGGGGCTGCGCCAGTGGCCGCCCGCCGACGCGGTGGCCCGGCCGGTCACGGACCTCTACGAGCGGCTCGCCGGCCTGGGATACGAGTACGGCCCGGCCTTCCGGGGCGTACGTGCCATGTGGCAGGGCGAGGGCGTCATCTACGCCGAGGTCGCGCTTCCCGCCGATCAGCGCGAGGCCGCCGCGCGGTTCGGCATGCACCCGGCGCTGCTCGATTCCGTCCTGCACCCGCTCGTCCTGCACAGGGCGGACCCCGGCGAACCGGGCCGGATCCAGCTGCCGTTCGCCTGGAGCGGCGTCACCCTGCACGCCGCGGGCGCGACCACCCTGCGGGTCCGTATCACCGAATCGGGCCTGGGAACGGTCGCCCTCCACCTCGCCGACAGCACCGGCGCACCGGTCGCCACCGTCGACTCGCTCACCCTGCGGCCCATCGCCAAGGACGCGATCGCACCGGCCGGGCGGCATACCGATGCCCTGTTCCGGGTGGACTGGCCCGTCGTCGGCCCTGTGGACGGCCCGGCCCCGCGCGTCGCCGAGCTGTCGGAGGACCGGCTGCCCGACGCGTACGACGCCGATGTACTGCTCGTACGCCTCGACGAGGCCGCTCCGCACCTCCCGTCGGCGGCCCACGAGATGGCCCGGCGCGCGCTGACACTCTCCCAACTATGGCTGGCGGATGAGCGGTTCGCGGACTCCCGGCTGGTCTTCGTCACCAGGCGGGCCGTCGGTGTGCTGCCCGGCGAGGAGATCCACGGTCTCGCGGCGTCGACGGTGTGGGGTCTGATCCGGTCCGTGCAGTCCGAACATCCCGGCCGCATCGGTCTCGTCGACCTCGATCTCGACGGCTCCCTGCTGACCGCCGCCGTCGCCTCGGGCGAACCGCAGATCGCGGTTCGAGGCACCGGACTGCGGGTGCCCCGGCTGGTACGGGAGCGTGTCGATGCCCCGTCCGGGGCACCCGCGCTCGACCCCGACGGCACCGTCCTGATCACGGGCGGCGTCGGCGGGCTCGGCGGGCTCTTCGCCCGTCATATGGTCTCCGCCCATGGAGTACGGCATCTGCTGGTGATCAGCCGTCGTGGCGCGGACGCCCCGGGCGCCGCCGACCTGTCCGCGGAGCTGGCGGAGTCGGGCGCCGCGGTCACCATCGTCGCCTGCGACGCGGCGGATCGCGGGGCGCTCGCGGACGTACTGGAAGGCATCCCGGCCGCGCACCCTCTGACGGCGGTGGTCCATACGGCGGGCGTGCTCGACGACGCCACCGTGGAGTCGCTCACCGTCGAACAATTGGACACGGTGCTGCGCCCCAAAGCGGACGCGGCCTGGCATCTGCACGAGCTGACACGAGATCAGAATCTGGCCGCCTTCGTCCTGTTCTCCTCGGTGTCCGGCATCCTCGGCACCGCGGGGCAGGCCAACTACGCCGCCGCCAACACCTACGTGGACGCACTCGCGGCGCACCGCCGCGCCCAGGGCCTGACGGCGATCTCACTGGCCTGGGGCCTGTGGGACAGCACGCACGGCATGGGCGCCCGGCTCGGCCAAGCCGATCTCGCCCGGTGGACCAGGGCCGGTGTCACCCCGCTCGACCCGGCCACCGGTCTCGCGCTGTTCGACGCGGCGCTGGCGGGCGGGACCGCTCTCGCCGTACCGGCACGGCTCGTCCCGTCCCGGCTCAGCGGCACCGGTGAACTGCCCGCGACATTGCGTGGCCTGGTCGGACGGCGTCGTACGGCACGCGCCGCGGAGGACTCCGCCGCTGCCGGGGGCTCGTGGACCCGGCAGATCGCGGACCTGCCGGCGCAGGACCGTGCGGGCGCCGTGCTCGACCTGGTGCGTACGGTCGTCGCCGGAGTACTCGGTCACACGAGCGCCGACCGGGTGGAGCCCGAACGTGCCTTCAAGGAAGCCGGGTTCGACTCGCTCGCCAGTGTCGAGCTGCGCAACCGGCTGAACGCCACGACCGGTCTGCGGCTGCCCACGACCGCGGTCTTCGACCATCCGTCGCCCGCCGCGCTCGCCGCCCATCTGCTGTCGCGGGTGTCCGGCACCGAGACGGCCGGGCCCGCCGCGCCGGTCCGCCGGGGTGCCGCGGACGAGCCGATCGCGATCGTCGGAATGGCCTGCCGCTTCCCCGGCGGGGTCCGCTCGCCCGCCGGTCTGTGGCGTCTCGTCGCCGAAGGCACCGACGCCATCGGCGAGTTCCCCGCCAACCGGGGCTGGGACCTGGACGCCCTGTACGACCCGGATCCGGACCATCCCCGTACCTCCTACACCCGGCACGGTGGATTCCTGTACGACGCCGACCAGTTCGACCCGGCGTTCTTCGGGATGTCGCCGCGCGAGGCGACCGCCACCGATCCTCAGCAGCGGCTGCTGCTGGAGACCGCCTGGGAGACGTTCGAGAGCGCGGGACTCGACCCGGCGGTGCTGCGCGGCACCAGCACCGGTGTGTTCACCGGCGCGATGTACGACGACTACGCGTCCCGGCTGGCCAGGAGCCCCGAGGAGTTCGAGGGGTTCCTGCTCGCGGGAAACCTCTCCAGCGTGGTGTCCGGCCGCCTCTCGTACACGTACGGCCTGGAAGGACCGGCGGTCACCGTCGACACCGCCTGCTCGTCGTCGCTGGTGGCGCTTCACCTGGCGGCGAACGCGCTGCGGCAGGGGGAGTGCGACCTGGCGCTCGCGGGTGGTGTGACCGTCATGTCGGGCCCCAACACCTTCGTCGAGTTCTCCCGGCAGCGCGGACTCTCCGAGGACGGCCGCTGCCGCTCCTTCTCCGCCGACGCGGGGGGTACCGGCTGGGCCGAGGGTGTCGGTCTGCTCATGGTGGAGCGGCTCTCCGACGCACTCCGCAACGGCCGCCGGATCCTGGCCGTGGTGCGCGGCACCGCCGTCAACCAGGACGGTGCGTCCAACGGCCTGACCGCGCCCAACGGCCCGTCCCAGGAGCGGGTGATCCGTCAGGCACTCGCCGCCGCGGGGCTCTCCCCCGCCGACGTGGACGCGGTCGAGGCACATGGCACGGGCACCAGCCTCGGTGACCCGATCGAGGCACAGGCACTGATCGCCGCCTACGGCCGGGACCGGCCCGCCGAGCGGCCGCTGTATCTCGGCTCGCTGAAGTCGAACATCGGCCATGCCCAGGCCGCGGCGGGGGTCGGCGGAGTCATCAAGATGATCGAGGCGATGCGGCACCGGGTGCTGCCCAGGACCCTGCATGCCGAGAACCCGTCGCCGCACATCGACTGGGACGCGGGCGCGGTGGAACTGCTCACCGAGGCGACCCCTTGGCCCGTCACGGGGCGGCCGGCCCGCGCGGGGGTGTCGTCCTTCGGTATCAGTGGCACGAACGCGCACGTCATTCTGGAGCAGGCACCGGACCAGCGGGCCGATGGAGCCGCCGAGCCGACGGACGACGAACCCGGCCCCGGCGTACTGCCTCTCCTGCTGACCGCGCGGGACGAGGGAGCGCTGCGGGACCAGGCGCGCGGGCTGCACGAGCTGTTGACCGCCGGGCCCGCGCCACGCCCTGTCGACGTCGGCTTCTCGCTCGCCACCACCCGGGCCCGCCTGGAGCGGCGCGCCGCCGTTGTCGGCACCGGCCGCTCCGAGCTGCTGGCCGGACTCGAAGCGCTGGCGCGGGGCGAGGAGTCGCCCTCGGTCGTCCGGGCCGCCGGGGGCCGACGCGGCCGGACGGCGTTCCTGTTCACCGGGCAGGGCAGCCAGCGGCTCGGCATGGGCCGTGAACTGTACGCGTCGTCACCGGTGTTCGCGTCGGCGCTCGACACGGTGTGCGCGCAGCTGGACACCGAGCTGCTCCGCCCGGTCAAGAGCGTCCTGTTCGCCCGCCGCGACTCGGCGGACGCGGCCCTCATCGACCAGACCGCCTTCACCCAGGGCGCGCTGTTCGCCGTCGAGGTCGCCCTGTTCCGGCTGGCCGGGCATTACGGCCTCACCCCGGACGTACTGCTCGGTCACTCCATCGGCGAGGTCACCGCCGCGCATCTGGCCGGGGTGTTCGACCTCGCCGACGCCTGCGTACTGGTCGCCGAGCGCGGTCGGCTCATGCAGGCGGCCCGCGAGGGCGGCGCGATGGCCGCGCTCCAGGCAGGCGAGGACGAGGTGACGGAGGTACTGGCGGGCTACGATCCCGGGGCCGTCGCCGTCGCGGGGATCAACGGGCCCCGGGCGACCGTGATCTCGGGCGACGCGAACCTCGTCGACGAGATCGCCGCGCACTGGCGCGCGCGGGGTCGCAAGACCAGACGGCTTCCCGTGAGCCACGCCTTCCACTCGCCGCACATGGACGAGGTCCTCGACGAGTTCCGCGCCATCGCGGCCGGACTGACCTACCACGCCCCGAGCATCCCGGTGGTCTCCAACGTCACCGGGAAGCTCGCCACTGCCGAGCAGCTCACCTCGCCCGACTACTGGGCCACCCACATCCGGGCGGCCGTCCGCTTCCACGACGGCATCCGCTGCCTGGAGGCCCAGGGCGTCACCGAGTACGTGGAACTGGGCCCGGACGGGGTGCTGACCGCGATGGCCGGCGAGTGCCTGGCCGAGGAACCGGGCTCGCTCGTACCACTGCTGCGCTCCGGCCGGCCGGAGCCCGTCACGGTCGCCACCGCCCTCGGAGTCGCGCTCGTACGGGGCGCGGACGCCGACTGGTCGGCGCTGTATCCGGGGGGACGCCGGACGGACCTGCCCGGTTACGCCTTCCAGCACGGCCGTTACTGGCTGGAGGGACCGGCGGTGGCGGGTGACGCGGCGGACTTCGGTCTGTCCGCCGCCGGGCATCCGCTGCTCGGCGCCGCCGTCAGGACGGCGGACCGCGACGCGTATCTGTTCACCGGGCGTGTCTCGCTCGGCAGCCATCCGTGGCTGGCGGACCACGCCGTGCACGGCTCGGCGCTGCTGCCCGCGACGGCCCTCCTCGAGCTGGCGTTCCGGGCGGGCGAGGAGGTGGGCTGCGACCGGGTCGCCGAACTGACGCTCGCGGCGCCGCTGTTGCTCCCCGAGCGCGGTGGCGTACAGCTCCAGGTAGTGGTCGGGGAGCCGGACGGCGACGACGCCCGGCCGGTCTCCGTGTACGCACGGCCCGATCAGGAGGGCGACTCCCCCGCGTGGACCCTGCACGCCGAGGGCCTGCTGACCCAGGGCGCCGCGGTCCCCGAAACCATCGCGGCCTGGCCGCCGACCGGTGCCACCGAGGCGGACCTGGACGGCGTCTACGACCGGCTGGCCGAGCTGGGCTACGCGTACGGGCCCGCCTTCCAGTGCCTGCGCCGAGTCTGGAAGGACTCGGGCGCGGTGTACGCCGAGGTCGCGCTCGACGCGCGGCAGGGCGGCGAAGCCGGTGCGTTCGGGCTCCATCCGGCGCTCTTCGACGCGGCACTGCACGCGCTGCTGCCCGGAGTCGCCGGGGAGGGAGGCCGCTCGTGGCTGCCGTTCGCCTGGTCGGGAGTGAGTCTGCACGCGTCCGGGGCGACCGTGCTCCGCGTGCGGCTGGCGCTGACGGAACCGGGTGACGGTTCGCTGGAGGCCGGGCTCACCGTCGTGGACGGAAGCGGCGCCCCGGTCGCCACGGCCGAGTCGCTGCTGTTGCGTCCGCTGTCGAAGGAGGCACTGCGCAGGGCCGCGAACACCGCGGGAGACGGCCTGTTCCGGATCTCCTGGACCGAGGTGGGAGCCGCCAACACCTCCACGGACACGTCCGGTTGGGCCGTACTCGATGCGGGACGCGGTTCGACACCCGGTGAGGCACTCAGTGAGGCACTCAGTCCCGCCGATGGGGACCTGGCGCCCGATGCCCCGCGCCACGCCGGACCGGCCGTGCCGACGGACGGGGTGGTGCCGAAGGTCGTGCTGCTGCCCGCCACCGGGCAGGGCGGCGGGGACGAGACGGCGACACTGCCCGAGCGCGCCCGTGCCGTGGTGCGGCGGACCCTTCGGTCCGTGCGGGCCTGGCTCGCCGACGAGCGGCTCGCCGAGTCGCATCTGGTCGTCGTCACCCGGGGCGGGGTGGCGGCCGGCGCCGAGGACGTCACCGATCTGGCGCAGGCGGGGGTCTGGGGCCTGATCAGGTCCGCGCAGACCGAGAACCCCGGCCGGTTCACCCTCGTCGACCTCGGCCCGGACGACGGTACCGAGGCGCTGGCCTCCGCGATCGCCGCCGGTGAATCGCAGGTCGCGGTCCGTGGTGGCACTCTGCTGGCGCCGCGACTGGCCCGCGCCGACAACGGAACCGGGGCACCGGCACCCCGCTGGGACCAGGGCACCGTACTGATCACCGGCGCGACCGGCACCCTGGGCTCCGTTCTCGCCCGTCATCTGGTGACCGAGCACGGCGCACGAAGGCTGCTCCTGCTCAGCAGGCGCGGAATGGACGCCCCCGGGGCGGCGGAGCTGCACGCCGAGCTGGGCGCTCTCGGAGCCGAGGTGACCGTGGCCGCCTGTGATGTGACGGATCGTCAGTCCCTGGTGTGGGCACTCGACGGCATCCCGGACGAGCACCCGCTGACGGCCGTGGTGCACACGGCGGGCGTCCTGGACGACGGGGTCGCCGGCCGGCTCACCGACGAGCAGCTGGACAAGGTCATGCGGCCCAAGACCGACGCGGCCTGGCATCTGCATGAACTCACCCGGGACATGGGGCTCACCTCGTTCGTCCTGTACTCCTCGGTGGCCGGCCTCATCGGCACCGCGGGCCAGGCCAACTACGCGGCGGGCAATACGTTCCTGGACGCCCTCGCCGCACACCGCCGGGCACACGGCCTGCCCGCGGTCTCCCTGGGCTGGGGCCTGTGGGCCGAGTCCAGCGCCATCTCCGGTGACCTCGACGGAACAGATCTGCGCCGTCTCGCCAAGGTCGGCCTGCTGCCGCTGTCCACCGAGGACGGCATGGCCCTGTTCGACTCGGCGCCCGCCACCGGCGAGGCGGTCCTCGCCGTCAGCAGGCTCGACACCGCCGCCATGCGAGCGCGTGGTTCCGAACTCCCCGCGATCCTGCGGTCGTTGGCCGGTCCGGCCCGGCGCCGGGCCGCGACCGCGGAGCGCGCCGACGACGAGATCCCGCTCGCCCAGCGGCTCGCCGCGCTCGGCCCCGTCGAGCGGAAGCGCACCCTGACCGACCTCGTACGGGGCCGGGTCGCGGCCGTGCTCGGGCACTCCGACCCCAGCGGAGTCGAACCCGACCGCGCCTTCCAGGAGCTGGGATTCGACTCGTTGACGGCGGTCGAACTGCGCAATCAACTGAGCCGGGCGACCGGGCTGCGACTGCCGACCACGCTCGTCTTCGACCATCCCTCGCCACAGGCGCTGGCCACCCATCTGCACGGTGAGCTGGTCGTCGAGGACGTCTCACCCGCCGAGCCTGTCCTCGCCTCGCTCGCCGGCGTCGAGTCCGCGATCGAGGCCGCGGGGCCGGACGCCGAGGCACGCGACCGGATCGCCGGACGGCTGCGGGAGCTGCTCAAGGCCGCCGAGGCCACGGCCGGTCCGACGGCGGGTCCGACGGGCCCGGCCAGTCCGACGGGCCCGGCCGACGGCGGCCGGGACCTCGACACGGCGAGCGATGAGGAACTCTTCGCCCTCGTCGACGAGCTCGACTGATGAACGCGATCAGCGCCAGGCACACGATCACCCTCCGCGCGTCCTGCGCGCGGTGAATCCGGCCGAAGCAAACCCCACCGGGGCAAACCCCACCGAGGCACGTGCCCACACCGATCCCCAGGAGCTGAATTCACGTGGCTGACGAGGCGCAACTCCGCGACTACCTCAAGAGGGCCATCGCCGACGCCCGGGAGGCCCGCAAGCGTCTGCACGAGGTGGAGGAGAAGGCACACGAACCCATCGCCATCGTCGCCATGGCCTGCCGCTACCCCGGTGGCGTCGCCTCCCCCGAGGACCTGTGGCGGCTTGTGGCCGAGGGCACCGACGCGGTATCGGCGTTCCCCGGCAATCGCGGCTGGGACCTGGACGCCCTGTACGACCCGGACCCGGAGCGCGCCGGGACGTCGTACGCCCGCGAGGGCGGCTTCCTGCACGACGCGGACCTCTTCGACCCCGAGCTGTTCGGCATGTCGCCCCGAGAGGCGCTCGCCGCCGATCCGCAGCAGCGGCTGCTGCTCGAAACCGCCTGGGAGGCCTTCGAGCGGGCCGGTCTGTCCCCGCTCTCCGTCAAGGGCAGCCGTACCGGGGTGTTCACCGGAGTCATGTACAACGACTACGGCTCACGCGCGCATCTGCCGCCCGAGGGCTTCGAGGGCTATCTGTTCAGCGGCAGCGCGGGGTCGATCGCGGCCGGCCGGCTTTCCTACACCTTCGGCCTCGAAGGTCCGGCGGTGTCGATCGACACCGCCTGCTCGTCCTCCCTCGTGGCGCTGCACCTGGCGGCCGGTGCGCTGCGCCGGGGGGAGTGCGACCTCGCCCTGGCGGGCGGCGCCACCGTGATGTCCACACCCGTGGCGTTCACCGAGTTCTCGCGGCTGCGCGGGCTCGCGCCCGACGGACGCAGCAAGTCGTTCTCCGCCGGAGCGGACGGCACAGGCTGGGCCGAGGGGGTCGGACTGCTGCTGGTGGAGCGACTTTCCGACGCCCGCCGCAACGGGCATCACGTACTGGCCGTACTACGGGGCTCCGCCGTCAACCAGGACGGCGCCTCCAACGGACTCACCGCACCCAACGGGCCCTCGCAAGAACGTGTCATCCGCCAGGCCCTCACCGACGCCCGCCTCACGCCGCACGACATCGACGCCGTCGAGGCACACGGCACCGGCACCCGCCTCGGCGACCCCATCGAAGCCCAGGCACTTCTCAACACCTATGGCCACAACCGGCCCACCGACCAGCCCCTCCACCTCGGCTCCCTCAAATCCAACATCGCGCATGCCCAGGCCGCGGCGGGGGTCGGCGGCGTCATCAAGATGGTCCAGGCCATGCACCATGGCGTGCTCCCCAAGACTCTCCACGCCGATGAGCCCTCGCCTCATGTGGACTGGACGTCGGGGGCGGTGGAATTACTCACCGAGGCCCGCCCGTGGCCCACCACCGGCCGACCGCGCCGAGCCGCCGTCTCGTCTTTCGGATTCGGCGGCACCAACGCGCATGTGATCATCGAGCAGGCCGTGGGAGAGGAAGAGGGCTCCCCCGTTGCGGGGTCGGGTGGTCCGGAGGCGGATACGCGGTCCGCGGTGATCGCCTGGCCGATCTCGGGCAAGACTCCGGACGCGCTGCGCGCCCAGGCACAACGTCTCTACGAACACCTCACTACCCACCCCACCCTCTCCCCCCACGACATCGGATACACCCTCGCCACCACCCGCGCCACCCTCGACCACCGCGCCCTCATCACCGGCAACACCACCCACCAACTCCTCACCGGACTCCAAGCCCTCACCCACCACCCCCACACTCCCCACCTCACCACCGGACAACCCACCACCGGCCGCCTCGCCCTCATCTTCCCCGGCCAAGGCTCACAACGGGTCGGCATGGGCCGGGAACTGCGCGCCGCTTTCCCTGTGTTCGCCGATGCCTTCGACACCGTGACAGCGGCCCTCAACAAACACCTCGACCGCCCTATAGAAAAGGTCATCGAAACCGGCGAAGACCTCGATCAGACCGCCTACACCCAACCCGCCCTCTTCGCCCTCCAAGTAGCCCTCTACCGCCTCGTCGAATCCCTCGACGTCGTCCCCGACTACGTGGCCGGACACTCCATCGGCGAGATCACCGCCGCCCACCTCGCCGGAATCCTCACCCTCGAAGACGCCACCACCCTGGTCACCGCCCGCGCCCGCCTCATGCAAACCCTTCCCTCCACCGGCACCATGATCGCCATCCAGGCTACCGAGCAGCAGATACGACCCCATCTGACCTCCGACGTCGCCATCGCCGCCATCAACACCCCCGACACCCTCGTCATCTCAGGCGACACGCAGACAGCCCACACCATCGCCGCCCACCTCCAGGAACAAGGCCACAAGACCAAAACCCTCGTGGTCAGCCACGCCTTCCACTCCCCCCACATGGACGGCATCCTCGACGAGTTCCACACCATCGCGGACGGACTGACCTACCACACGCCGACGATTCCCCTCGTCTCCACCCTCACCGGACTGGCCGCCACCGGCAACGACCTCAGAACCGCCGACTACTGGACCAACCAACTCCGCAACACCGTCCGCTTCCACCACGCCACACAAACCCTCACCGCCCACGGCGTCACCACCACCCTCGAAATCGGCGACGCCACCCTCACCCCACTCCTCACCGACACCCTCACACAACCACTCGCACTCCTCCGCCGCGACCAACCCGAACCCCACACCCTCACCACCACACTCGCCCAACTCCACACCCACGGCACCCCCATCAACTGGACCGCCTACTACAACCGAACCACCACCCAACACATCCCACTCCCCACCTACGCCTTCCAACGTCAGAGCTACTGGCTCAAGGCGCTGCCTTCCGGACCCACGCGGAGGGCATGGGGGCATCCGGTGCTCGGCGAGCCGATGACGGTGGCGGGGACCGACGACGTGCTGTTCAGTGGCCGGCTCTCGCTGGGCGCCTTCCCGTGGCTCGCCAGGCATCTGGTACTCGGGACCCCGGTGCTGCCCGCCGCCGCCCTGGTGGAACTCGCGCTGCACGCCGGGCGTCACAACGGCCGGCCGGTGGTTGCGGACCTCGACGTCCGGGCCCCGCTCGTCCTTCCCGAACAAGGCGAGGTGGAGCTCCAGCTCCGGTTGGCCGGGCCTTCCGGCGATTCCGGCGATTCCGCTGATTCCGGCGGGCGCGGCTTCTCGCTGTACGCGCGGCCGGCGGCGCCGGATGTGCCGGACGTCCCGGAGGTGCCATGGACGCTGCATGCCGAAGGGGAGTTCCTGACCGAGGACGGTACGGAGCTGCCCGGGTCCGAGGCGGCCGGCGCGTCCACCGAAGCGCGGCTGTCCGGCGAACTCCTCGCGGAGGCGGGCCTGTACGGGCTGCATCCGGAGCTGCTCGACGCTGTGCTGCCCGCCCCCCAGGTCGCGGGCGAGGGCTCCGTCACCGTGCCCGTACGGTGGAGAGGCATCCGGTTGCACGCGTCCGGCGCGACGGCCGTCCATGCCTGGACCACCCCCACCGGCGACGATTCGTGGGCATTGCGGCTCACCGGCACCGACGGCACGCCTGTCGCTTCCGTGGAGTCGGTCGAGTTCAGCGAGGTGCCCGCGGAGAGGTTCGCGCCGGTCGCGGACAGCACCGGTCGCGATGCCCTCTTTCACCTGGCCTGGCAACCCGCCGAGTTGCCGGCCACGGCAGGCCAGGTGGCGTGGGCGGTCCTCGATCCGGAAGCCCCCGGCACGGACCGGTTCGCGGATGTCTCCTCCGTCGCGAGGGCCGTCGCCGCCGGTACAGAGGTCGACGCCGTGCTGCTGCCCTGGCCCACCGCTCCGGCCGCCTCGGCCGAGGCCGTGCACTCGGCTGCGGGACGCGCCCTGGACCTTGTGAAAGCGTGGCTGGACGACGAGCGGCTCGGCGACACCCCGCTGGTGGTGGCGACGTCGGGTGCGCTGGCCGTCCACGACCGGGAGGACGTCACGGACCTGGCGGGCGCCGCCGTGCGCGGTCTCCTGCGGTCCGCGCAGTCGGAGCACCCTGACCGGATCGTCCTCGTCGACACCGACACGGCCCCCCTCGGTCTACAGGGTCAGCTGGCACCGCTGGTCCGCTCGGGTGAGCCGGAAGCGGCGGTCCGCGGCGGTGGTGTGCTGGTGCCACGTCTACGGCGCGCCACCGGGAACAGCGGAGCGACTGTCTGGGACCGCGCGGGCACAGTCCTGGTCACCGGGGGGACGGGCACGCTGGGCGCCGAGTTCTCGCGCCATCTGGTGACCGAGCATGGGGTCACCCGGCTGCTGCTCGTCTCGCGTTCGGGTGAAAAGGCCGACGGCGCAGAGGAGTTGACGGATGAGCTGCGTTCTCTCGGCGCCCATGTCACGGTCGCCGCCTGTGACGTGGCCGACCGCGACGCACTCGCCGCGCTCCTCACGACGATCCCCGCGGAACACCCGCTGACCGGGGTGGTGCACACCGCGGGCGTCCTCGACAACGGGCTGCTCCCCACACTCACCCCGGACCGGCTGACCGACGTGCTGCGGGCGAAGGCGGACGCGGCCTGGCATCTGCACGAGCTGACCCGCGAGCGGGAGCTGACGGCTTTCGTCCTGTTCTCCGCCACCGTCGGTGTCCTCGGCGGCCCCGGCCAGGCCAACTACGCGGCTGCCAACGCCTTCCTGGACGGACTCGCCGCACATCGCCGCGCCCAGGGGCTCGCGGCGACGTCCGTCGCCTGGGGGGTATGGCAGTCGGGCGGTATCAACGCCGGGCTGACCGAGAAGGACCTCGGGCGCCTGGCTCGTGACGGCTTCCGGCCGATCGAGCCGCGAGAGGGGCGTGCGCTCTTCGACCGGGCGACCGCGGACGGCCGCGCCGCGCTCGTCGCCGTACCACTCGGCCTCGCCGCCCTCCGCGCCAAGGACCAGGTACCGGCGGCCCTGGACGAGTTGGCGGGAACCTCGGGCCGGCGTGCCCGGTCCACCACCGCCACCGCGGACTCTCCGACGGCCGGGCTCGCCGAGCAGCTCGCCACGCTCGGCGAGTCCGAACGGGGGCAGCTGCTGCTGTCCCTGGTCCAGAGCGAGGTGGCGGCGGTGCTCGCCCGTACCGACCCGGAGGGCATCTCACCCGAACGCGCCTTCCAGGAGCTGGGGTTCGACTCGCTGACCGCTGTGGAACTGCGCAATCGGCTCGGTGCCGCCACCGGTCTCGCGCTGCCGCCCAGCCTCGTCTTCGACCATCCGACCCCGGCGGCCCTCACAGCGCTGCTCACCGAACGACTCGCTCCCCAAGCTCCGGACACGCGGCAGACCTTCCTGGTCCAACTGGATCTTCTGGAAGGGCTGTTGGTGAATCTCGGCGACGACACACCGGACCACGCCGATGTCACGGCGCGACTGCGCGCCTTGCTGTCCCGCCTGGAGGACGGCGGCGCGGTGGACGGCGGACCCATCGCCGACGACGCGGCCGACGTACTCGCGGACGCGTCGGTCGACGAGATCTTCAGCTTCATCGACAACGAACTCGGCCGCCCCTGACGGCCTGGTCTTCGCCCGAGGAGAGTCACGAACGCGATGTCCAACGCGATGCGCAACGAAGAGAAGCTGGTCGAGTACCTCAAGCGGGTCACTGTCGATCTCCAGAAGGCCAACCGCCGGGTCGCCGAGCTGGAGTCCGCCGCGTCCGAGCCGGTGGCGATCATCGGCATGGGCTGCCGCTTCCCCGGCGGGGCCGCCTCGCCCGACGCACTGTGGGATCTGGTGGCCGGCGAGGTGGACGCCATCTCCGGCTTCCCGACCGACCGCGGCTGGGACCTGGAAGGACTGTACGATCCCGACCCGGAGAACCCCGGCACCGCGTACACCCGCGAGGGCGGCTTCCTGCACGACGCCGCCCAGTTCGACGCGGCGTTCTTCGGGATCTCGCCGCGTGAGGCCGCCGCGATGGATCCCCAGCAGCGGCTCCTCCTCGAAACCGCCTGGGAGACCTTGGAGCAGGCCGGCATCGACCCCGGCACGCTGCGCGGCAGCCGCACCGGAGTGTTCGCCGGGGTGATCGAGCAGAGCTATCTGGGGCTCGAGGGCCCCACGGAGTTCGAGGGCTATCTGCTGACCAGCAAGCTCTCCAGTGTCGCTTCGGGCCGTATCGCGTACACCTTCGGCTTCGAGGGTCCGGCGGTGTCGATCGACACCGCCTGCTCGTCCTCCCTCGTGGCGCTGCACCTGGCAGCCCAGTCGGTACGTTCCGGCGAGTCGCATCTCGCCCTGGCCGGCGGAGCCACGGTGACCGCGACTCCCAGCGGGTTCGTCGACTTCTCCCGGCAGAACGGGCTCGCGCCCGACGGACGCATCAAATCGTTCTCGGCCGACGCGGACGGCACCGCGTGGTCGGAGGGGGTCGGTCTGCTGCTGGTCGAGCGGCTCTCCGACGCCCGCCGCAACGGGCATCACGTACTGGCCGTACTGCGCGGCTCCGCCGTCAACCAGGACGGCGCCTCCAACGGACTCACCGCCCCCAACGGGCCCTCGCAAGAACGTGTCATCCGCCAGGCCCTCACCGACGCCCGCCTCACCCCCCACGACATCGACGCCGTCGAGGCACACGGCACGGGCACCCGCCTCGGCGACCCCATCGAAGCCCAGGCACTCCTCAACACCTACGGCCACAACCGACCCACCGACCACCCCCTCCACCTCGGCTCCCTCAAATCCAACATCGGTCACACGGTGGCCGCGGCGGGTGTCGGCGGTGTCATCAAGATGGTGCAGGCGATGCGGCATGGCCTTCTGCCGCGGACCCTGCACGTCGCCGAGCCCTCCCCCATGGTCGACTGGACGTCGGGCGCCGTGGAGTTGCTCACCGAGGCCCGCCCGTGGCCCACCACCGGCCGACCGCGGCGAGCCGCCGTGTCGGCCTTCGGCGTGAGCGGGACGAACGCCCATGTCATCCTTGAGCAAGCGGACGCGGAACAGAACGTCGAAACGGGCCCCGGCACAAGGGAGTTGTCGACTCTCGCGCCCATTGTCTGGCCGATCTCGGGCAAGACTCCCGACGCGCTGCGCGCCCAGGCACAACGCCTCCACGAACACCTCACCACCCACCCCACCCTCTCCCCCCACGACATCGGATACACCCTCGCCACCACCCGCGCCACCCTCGACCACCGCGCCCTCATCACCGGCAACACCACCCACCAACTCCTCACCGGACTCCAAGCCCTCACCCACCACCCCCACACCCCCCACCTCACCACCGGACAACCCACCACCGGCCGCCTCGCCCTCATCTTCCCCGGCCAAGGCTCACAACGGGTCGGCATGGGCCGGGAACTGCGCGCCGCCTTCCCTGTCTTCGCCGACGCCTACGACACCGTCACCGCAGCCCTCAACAAACACCTCGACCGGCCGATCCAAGAGGTCATCGAAACCGGCCACGACCTCGATCAGACCACCTACACACAACCCGCCCTCTTCGCCCTCCAAGTAGCCCTCTACCGCCTCATCGAATCCCTCGGCATCACCCCCGACCACCTCACCGGACACTCCATCGGCGAGATCACCGCCGCCCACCTCGCCGGAATCCTCACCCTCGAAGACGCCACCACACTCATCACCACCCGCGCCCGCCTCATGCAAACCCTTCCCCCCACCGGCACCATGATCGCCATCCAAGCCACCGAACAACAGATACGCCCCCACCTCACCCACAACGTCACCATCGCCGCCATCAACACCCCCGACACCCTCGTCATCTCGGGCGACACGCGGACAGCCCACACCATCGCCCACCACTTCCAGGAACAGGGCCACAAGACCAAAACCCTCACGGTCAGCCACGCCTTCCACTCCCCCCACATGGACAGCATCCTCGACGAATTCCGCACCGTCGCGGACACACTCACCTACCACACACCAACGATTCCCATCATCTCCACCCTCACCGGACTGGCCGCCACCGGCAACGACCTCAGAACCGCCGACTACTGGACCAACCAACTCCGCAACACCGTCCGCTTCCACCACGCCACACAAACCCTCACCACCCACGGCGTCACCACCACCCTCGAAATCGGCGACGCCACCCTCACCCCACTCCTCACCGACACCCTCACACAACCACTCGCACTCCTCCGCCGCGACCAACCCGAACCCCACACCCTCACCACCACACTCGCCCAACTCCACACCCACGGCACCCCCATCAACTGGACCGCCTACTACAACCGAACCACCACCCAACACATCCCACTCCCCACCTACGCCTTCCAGCACCGGCGTTACTGGGTCGACGCCACCGCGACGGCCACGTCCAACGCCGGGCCGGGACTGCGGGCCAGCGGGCATCCGCTGCTGGGCTCGGCCGTCACCGTCGCCGGCTCCGACCAGGCCCTGTTCACGCACCGCGTCTCGCTGCGCACCCATCCCTGGCTGGCCGCTCACCTCGTCCACGGCCTCGCGTCGATGCCCGCGTCCGCCTTGGTGGAACTCGCCGTACGGGCCGGGGACGAGTTCGGGGCCACGGTCCTGAATGAGTTCACGGTGCACACTCCCCTGGTCGTCCCGGCGAGGGGCGCGCTGCGGTTGCAGACGGGGGTGAGCCCGCTGGACGCGGCGGGCAACCGCACGGTCACCGTGCACAGCCAGACCGAGGACGGACCATGGACCGAGCATGCGCGCGGCACCTTGGGCGTCGCCGCCGCGGGCGCCCCCGTCCAGTCGGCCGCCTGGCCTCCTGAGGGTGCCGAGGAGATCACGCCCGCTGACCTCGACGCCCCGCTCGAAGCGGCGGGGCTCGGGTACGGACCGCTCTTCCGGGGGACCGTCGCGGCCTGGCGGAGGGACGGCGAGCTGTTCGCGGAGATACGCCTGCCCGAGCCGGCCACTGACGACGGATTCACCCTGCACCCGGCCCTCCTCGACGCGGCCGTACGTCCCGCGCTCCTCCATGACGTGGCGAACGGGTCGGCCCCGCACGCCGCCTGGTGGCGCGAGGTGCGGCTGTACGCCACCGGGGCCACGGTGCTGCGCGTACGGATCGGTGCCGGGGCGGCCGGGGGTACCCCCGTGTGGATCGCGGACGGGAGCGGGCAGCCCGTCGCGACGATCGGCGCGGTGGCCGTCGAGTCGGTCACCGCCGAGCGGGTGTCGGCGGCGCTGCACCGGCACCAGGACTCACTGTTCCGGATCGGCTGGGAACCTGTCGCCCTGCCCGACGGTTCTGCCACGCGGGAGCCGGTGTGGGGCGTGCTCGGTGCCGGGCAGCCGGGCGCTGAGCACTTCGCGACCCCCGACGAAGCGGGTGCCGCGGTCGCCGCGGGACTGCCCCTGCGTTATGTGATGACTCGTCAGGAACCTTCGTCCGACGTGCCCTTGGCCGACGGGGTGCACCGCGCGACCGAGCGCGTACTGCGCCTTGTACAGCTGTGGCTCGACGACGACCGGCTTGTCAACACCCCCCTGGTCGTGGTGACTTCAGGCGCGGTCCGTGTCGTGGACGACGAGGACGTGACCGATCTGGCAGGGGCCGCCGTGTGGGGTCTGGTGCGGTCCGCGCAGTCGGAGCACCCGGGCCGGATCTTCCTCTTCGACAGCGACAGCGACAGCGACACCGACACTTACACCCTCACCAACGCCGCAGCCGAGGCCGACACCGACGGGGCCGCGGTGGTCGCGTCCGGCGAGCCGCAGCTCGCTCTGCGTGCCGGACAGGCGTACGTACCCCGGCTGGTCAGGGCCGCGCAGAAGCCCGGAAGCGCCTCGCCGGTCTGGGACCCCCAGGGGACGGTGCTGATCACCGGCGGCACGGGCAGTCTGGGCGCGCTGTTCGCCCGCCATCTGGTGACCGAGTACGGGGTCACCCGGCTGCTGCTCACCAGCCGCCGTGGCCCCAAGGCCGCCGGGGCCGAGGAGTTGACGGCGTCGCTCACCGAGCTGGGCGCCCATGTCACGGTCGCCGCCTGCGATGTGGCCGACCGCGACGCACTCGCCGCGCTCCTCACGACGATCCCCGCAGAGCATCCGCTGACCGGCGTGGTGCACACCGCGGGCGTCCTGGACGACGGCCTGGTGTCCTCTCTCACCCCGGAGCGGCTGCACCCGGTGCTCCGCCCCAAGGTGGACGCGGCGTGGAATCTGCACGAGCTGACCCGGGACCGGAACCTGGCCGCCTTCGTCCTGTTCTCCTCCGTGGCCGCCGTGGTCGGCGGACCCGGCCAGGCCAGCTATGCCGCCGCCAACCAGTTCCTGGACGCCCTGGCACAGCACCGGCACGCACACGGGCTTCCGGCCACCTCCGTCGCGTGGGGGCTGTGGGAGCAGAGCGGCGGCATGAGCGGACATCTCAGCGAGATCGACCTCAGGCGGATCGCCCGCAGTGGGTTCCGTCCCGTTCCCGAGGACCAGGGTCCCGCGCTGCTCGACCTGTCACTGGCCCTCGGCCGGCCCGACGTGGTGGCGACGCCGGTGGACATCGCGGCGCTGCGCGCCCAGTCCGGCCGGACCGCGGTGCTCGGCGCACTGGTGCGGGTGCCGGCTCGGCGGGCCGCGCTCGACGGCCCCGAATCGGCGGATTCCCTGGCGGAGCTGGTCGCCGGGCTCGACGAGGCGGAGCAGGAGCGGGTGGCCCTCGACGCGGTCCTCGGTCAGATCGCCGCGGTGCTCGGCCACGCGGGCACGTCCGCCATCCAGACCGGGCGACAGCTGACCGAGCTGGGCTTCGACTCACTGACCGCCGTGGAGTTGCGCAACCGGCTCAGCACCCTGACCGGCAGCCGTCAGCCGGCCACCCTGGTCTTCGACCATCCGACGCCGGCCGCGCTGGCCGCGCATCTGCTGGCCGAGGCCGCCGGGGCCGCACAGACCGGGGGCGGCGTGGACTTCGCCGCGGAGATCCGGCTCGCGGACGACATCCGTCCGGCGGCCGAGGTGGTACGGGTGGCGCTCCAGCCCCGGGAGATCCTGCTGACCGGCGCCACCGGTTTCCTGGGCGCGTTCCTGCTGCGCGATCTGATGCGGACCACCGAGGCCCGGGTGCACTGCCTGGTGCGCGGTGACGACCCGGCCGAGGCCCTCGCGCGGCTGCGGGCCGGCCTGGAGTGGTACCGGGTGTGGGACTCGGTGCACGAGGACCGTCTCTCGATCGTCCTGGGCGACCTGGGCGAGGAGCGGCTCGGGCTCTCCGAGGAGCGGTTCGACGAGCTGGCCCGGACGGTGGACGTGGTCTACCACAACGGCGCGCGGGTGCACTGGCTCCACCCGTACAGCTCGCTGCGCGCGGCGAATGTCGCGGGCACCCAGGAGGTGCTGCGGCTCGCGGCCCGGCACCGCACGGTCCCGGTGCACTACGTCTCGACCGTGGGTGTGTTCGACGGGGCGCGCGAACCGGGCGTACCGCTGACGGTGACGGATCCGACCGGGCCCGCCGAGGCCCTCCCGAGCGGCTACTTGCAGAGCAAGTGGGTGGCGGAGCAGATCATCGAGCTGGCCCGCGAGCGGGGGATGCCGGTCTCGGTGTACCGGGTCGATGTGATCTCCGGCGACACCGAGCACGGCGCCTGCCAGACCCGGGACTTCGTGTGGCTCGGCCTCAAGGGCATTCTCCAGTCGGGCGCGGCCCCGGCCGGCGTGGGCGGCCGGTTCCACCTGCTGCCGGTCGACTACGTGAGCGGGGCGATCCTCGGTGTCTCCCGGCGGCCGGAGTCCGCGGGAGGTACCTTCCATCTGTTCAACCGGAGTTCGCTGAGCCTGGTGCGGTGTGTGGAGTATCTGCGGTCGCTCGGCTACCGGTTGGACGAGCTGGACTGGAACAGCTGGCGCGAGCGGGTGCGGGCGGACCGGGACAATGCGATCCGGCCCCTGCTGCACGCCTTCGAGATGATGACCTCGGACACGGACGCGTTCTATCCGCCGATCGACACCTCGGAGACGGAGACGGCACTCGCGGGCAGCGGCCTCGTATGCCCGCCGCTGACCGCCGAACTCTTTGCCCGTTACGTCGAGTTCTTCGTCGAGGCGGGCCATTTCCCGGCGGCTTCCGGTCATTGAGCCGCCCGAGCAAGGCCGACACATCCGACGCGGACGCACAATTACCCGCCGCGTACCGTGAATTCAAGACGAGTCGACACCACCGTATTCCGAGGGATGGCAATGGCAGTATTTAATAGACCCATGAACGATTCACCCATCCTGGTCATCGGTGGTACCGGAAAGACAGGACGACGCGTAGTCGAGCAATTGTCCGAACGCGGCGCGCGCCCTCTCTCCGCTTCCCGCTCCGGAGAGCGCCGGTTCGACTGGCAGGACAAGAACACCTGGGGGACGGCCGTGGCGGGCACCGGGGCGGCCTATCTCGTGGACTCGCAGGACGAGAATGCCGCGGAGCTGATGGCCGAATTCGTCGATGTCGCGGTGCAGGCGGGTGTGCGCCGCCTGGTGCTGCTGTCCGCGCGCGCCTGGGAACAGGCGGGCGACGACGCGGTGTTCGCCGTGGAGCGCGCGGTGCGGGATTCGGGGGCCGGCTGGACCGTGCTGCGGCCCACGTGGTTCGCGCAGAACTTCAGCGAGGAGCCGTTCCTGCGGGACGCGATCGTGTCCGGCGAGGTCAGGCTGCCCACCGCCGAGGGCCCCGAGCCCTTCATCGACGCCGAGGACATCGCCGCGGCGGCGGCCGTGGCGCTGCTCGAGGACGGCCACGACGGCACCACATACGCGCTGTCGGGGCCGCGGGTGATGACCTTCGGCGACTGTGTGCGCGAGATCGCCGGGGCGACGGGCCGGGATATCTCCTATGTGCCGGTCTCCGGCGCCGAGTACGCCGACCACCTGGTCGGACGTGGGTACGACCGTGCGTACGCGGAGTTCGCCGCCGACCTGCTCGGCGATGTGGCCAAGGGCGGCGGCGGCTATCTCTCCGACGGTGTGCGGCGGCTCCTGGGCCGTGAGCCGCGCGACTTCACGGCCTATGTGAAGGACACCCTGCCGAGCGGTGTCTGGACGGTCTGAGGCGGCCGCGGCGGCGGTAGGGGCCGGGGAGGATGTTCCCGGCCCCTACTGCTCTGCTACTGCTCTGCTCATGCCGCCGGTCGCTCAGGCGTCCGCCTGTCAGCGGCCCGCCGGGTCGTTCGGGCGCGACCCGGGCCCCGCGTCGGCGTATTCGACGGTGGTCTTCCGCGCGGCGGCAGCCCGGCTTCGCCGGCCGCGCGAGAAGCGGCGCATCGCGGGCCGTTCCACGCCCACGTACAGCGCCCAGGACAACAGCAGGGAGACGGCGAGCCACAGCACGAGGAGGCCCACGGCCGCCCAGGTCGGATAGGTGTCTCCTTCGGTGCCGAGGACGCTCATGGCACCGGGCAGAACCAGCCACTGCGTCAGATAGAAGGCGAACGAGATCTCACCGAGCCACACGGCCACCGGGTGGCGCAGGAGCGAGGGCCGGCCGCTGACGTCGAGCTGCGCGACGGCCGGGATGAGCAACGCCACCGGCACGATGGTGGCGGCGCCCAGGCCGAAGCTCGCCGGCAGTTGGAGCGAGACGACGTAACAGGCGACGAAGAGCAGGGTCAGCGGCAGCACCCGGAAGCCGGCCCACCGTCCGGTGAGGACGATTCGGGCGAGCACCATGCCGAGCAGGAAGTCGAGAACCCTCACCGGGGGCAGGACGTAGAGGAACCAGTAGACGGCCGCGGGCGCCGGGTCGTCGGGGGCAGGCAGGGTCGGCTCCGCGGGCAGTACGGCGAGCGCCAGCGCGGGCAGCGCCATGATGACGGCCATCAGGCCGCCGGCCCACCACCACAGACGCTCGGTGCGGATCTTGAGCAACCGGGCGTGCAGGAAAGGAAACAGCAGATAGAAGACGCTCTCGCAGGCCAGCGACCAGTTCGCCTTGTTCAGGCTGAAATACACATTGATATCGGGCACCCATGCGTGTAGCAGCGCGAAGTTGAGCAGTTGCGTGGTGACAGGCGTCGCGACGGAGGCGAAGAGGACCAACGCCACCACGAACGTCACCAGATGGTTGGGCAGGATCTTGGCGAACCGGCGCCGCCAGAACGCGGGAGCGGTGTCGTTGCTCCTCGCCGACCAGGTCAGCACGAATCCGCTGAGGACGAAGAAGAACGAGACCCCTATCCAGCCCGTCTTGCTGAATATTCGCAGAAATGTATCCCCGATCGACCGGTTGTCGAAGAGCTGCACAAGCCCGGCGTGAAACATGAAAACCATGAATGCGGCGATGAAGCGCACTCCGGTCAGTGAAGTCAGCCGGGCCCGCGGACCGCTCTCTGTGGGCAACGCCGCGCTCATACGGAATTTCCTTCCTGGATTCTCCTGACGAGAATGAGAAAGCCACCCTATGAGGGTGGCTCACCATGGCGGGTAATCCGTGACTCTCGTCATCGCGTGGTCAGTTGGCCAGAGGCGGCGATGACCGGCGGATGGGCGGGCGGCACCGGGAGATGCCGCCCGCCCGGCCGACCGGTGGGTTCGGAGCGCCCGGCCGGTGGGGTTCAGACCGGCGCGACGTGGTCCAGCAGTCCCGCGCCGTCCTGGGCGCGCAGCAGCTCGCACACCGCGCGCAGGCCCGCTTCGAGCTGGGCGATCTCCGGGTCACCGATGGTGACCGACGGCTCGAAGCGCAGTGTGTTGGGCGAGCTGGCCGTCGGGAAGGTGCGCACACGGTGCTTCGCCAGAAGCCGGCCCGCGATCGCGTACCCGAGGGTGGATCCCCGGGCATGGTCGCGCAGTTGGGGGGAGGGCGAATCGGATGCGTCGTGGAACTCGAGCCCCGCCATCAGTCCCCTGCCGCGTACGTCCGCCACCACGTCGGGGAAGTCCTCCCGTACCGCGCGGAGCCGTTCGAGAAGGCGGGCGCCACGCTCGGCCGCGCGCCGGTAGAGGGCGCCGTCATCGGCTTCCAGGAGTTCGAGCACCTTGAGGGCGATCGTGGTGGAGAAGACGTCCTTGGCGAACGTGGAGCTGTGCACCAGCTCGAACTCGCGGCGGTAGCGGGAGGAACGGGCCAGCATCACGGAGGCCTTGGCGATCCCGCCGCCGAGGCTCTTGGCCAGGGCGTAGTAGTCACCGCGAAGTCCGATGGCCGAGCTGGCCAGGAAGGTTCCGGTGCGGCCCATGCCGCTCTGTACCTCGTCGACCACGATCGGGCAGTCGACCTGGGCGCAGGCGGCCTGGATCTGCGCCGCGGACCGCACATCGAGCGACCGGATGCCTCCCTCACCCTGGACGGGCTCCAGGACGAAGGCGCAGAACACCGGAAGGGGCCGGGTGATGACGCCGACCTCGCCGCCCATCACGACCAGATCGAGCAGATCCACGCGCTCCTCGTCGAAGATCTTCGGGAGCGCGGGGATATCGGCGGGGGCGATGAACTTCGCCGTCGTGGCGAGCGCGGCGAAGGGCTCACGGTAGGCGGCGTTGTGGGTGAGCTTGCCGCTGCCCATCAGCTTGCCGTGGAACCCGCCCTCCAGAGCGAAGATCAGCGGCGCGGCGCCCGCCCGCTCCGCGTTCACCTCGTCGATCCGGCGCACGACGGCTTCGATGTCGGCGGTGTCCACACCGATCACGAGGGACGGCTCGGGGGATACGGTGGCACGGCCCGCCGCCACCTCGGCACGTACGGCCTCGACGTTGGCGGATATCTCCGCGCGGAGTGCGGTGAGCTTCATGACCCGGTCGAGTTCGGCGTGCTTGACCGCGACCTCGACGGCCTCGGCGCCGGTGCTGGCGAACACGGCCGAGTACGTCTCGTCGTTCCCGGTCTCGCGGCGCACGATGTCGTTCAGCGCGGCCGCGAGGTCCTTGGCGTACGGATGGCGCGAGAACTGGGCGTGGACCGGGGCTCCGCCCTCCAGCATCTCCGTGGCGAGGGCCACGATCGCCGGATGGTTGTGCCCCAGCATCAGGGAGCCGTAGCCACCGGCGAAGTCGACCACGGGAATCTCTTGTCCGTGCTCGTCCCGCCGGTACAGGTAGTCGCCTTCGGCCCGTACGTAATGGGCGTCCAGGCCGACGGAGGCCAGCCAGCCGAGCAGGAAGGGCTCGGCCAGATCGATGTCGTCCATGGTCGGATCGGATCCTTCGGATCGAGGGTCGTGGGAAGCGCCTTCGGCGTCCGGGTCGTCGGTGGACACGCCGGATCAGTGGTACTGGGTGATCGTCGGCCCGGCCCCGAGGAGTGCCCGGCCGTAGTCCTCGACGATCATCGGCAGGCCGAGCATGGCGTGCCGGCTGCCCACCTCCAGGTCCCGCCAGTAGCTCTGCAACACATTGGCGTGGGCGAAGCCGCTGGTACCGGCGACGTCGAGAAGCTTCTGCATGCCCTCCCTGGCGCGGGAGAGCGCGGTCGCGGAGTGCATGCGCGCACGAGCGCGCTCCACGCGGGCGAGTTCTTCCCCGGGCAGCAGGCCGTCGAAGACATCGGCGACATGCAGCATGTGCAGCGAGGCGGTGTCGACGAGGTGGGTCGCCTCGGTGAACAGGTGCTGGATGACCGGTGAGTCGGCGGAGCGCCGGTAGGTGGAGTACGCGATCGGCCTGCCCTTCTCCAGGGACTGGCCGACGATGTCGAGGCCGCCCTGGGCCGCGCCGACGAGCGCCGACAGGGAGTGCAGATTGCCCTTGACCAGCTCGGTCGGGGAGAGGAGTTCCTCGAGCCGGTCGAGGTTGTCCTTCTCGACGACCAGGGTGCGCCGGTCGGGCACGAACACCTCGGTCACCGTCATCCCGTTGGTACCGGTGCCCCGCATGCCCGCGACGTTCCAGGTCTGCTGGATCTCGGCTTCCGCCAGGGGGACCAGGACGTTGACCGCTCCGGTCGTCTTCCCGTCGTCGTGCAACGGAATGCCGATGAGCAGTGCCCAATCGGAGATCTCGCAGCCCGAGGCGTAGGGCGCGCGGGCGGTGACCTTGAGTCCGCCGGGCACCCGCTCGGCGTGGGAGTCGGGCGAGCAGCCGGCCGAGAGGAACACCGCGTCGGGGTTGTCGCCGAAGATCTCCTGGGTCGCCACCGCCTCCAGGATGAGGGTGAACTCGGTGGACGCCGCGTGGTTGGCCACGATCCATCCGGTCGAGGCGCAGCCGCGCCCCACCTCCGCGATGATCTGTACCTGGGTGCGCATGCTCGGATGGAGGCCGCCGTGGTCGGGCGGGGTGGTGAGCCGGAACAGTCCGGCCGCGCGCAGCGCTTCGAGGTTCTCCGGGACGGGATTGCCCAGCTCCTCGGTCGCCGCCACGTTGGAGCGCAGCAGCGGGATCAAGGCGCGTGCGCGGGAGATGAGTTCCTGTGGAGTGGCGGACGGCTCGGTGGCCGGGGCGGTCGCGGTCATGCTCGTTCCTCCTGTCGCCTGCGGGAAAACGCTTTTCGTTCTTCGCGCCGGCACCTTCCGCGCATTGCTGGGTGGATTATGGTCGCCTGGGCAATCTATTTGGCACCGCCGAAGAGCAGGTCATTGCCGGTTCTCGACTCGGTAATCGATGCCCGGCGGGATTCAAGAACCGCGGGTTATCGGTGAGTTGACGGGCGCCGGAAGGATGCGGGGTAGCGTACGGGCCGTCACGCGCCGGCAGTCGAGAAGGCACGATTGACCTGCGGAAACGCGGCGCATTCATGGTCGCCCCGGCCGACCTGACGGAGGAGCAAACCGTGGTGGATTCAGTACGAAAGAGCGCGATCGTCCTGGGTGCGGGCATGGCGGGGCTGTTCGCCGCGCGTGTGCTGGCCGATTCGTATGCCGAGGTCGTGGTGGTGGACCGGGATGTGCTGACGACCGGAAATGAGCCGCGGCGCAGGGTGCCCCAGGGAAAGCATGTGCACGGACTGCTCGCTCGCGGTCAGCAGATCATCGAGGAATTGTTTCCCGGCGTCACGGATGAATTCGTGGCGGACGGTGCGGCGTACGGCGATGTGACGGCTCAGGTGCGCTGGGTCCTGGACGGCCGGCCGATGCGGCAGCCGCGGTCCGGTCTGCGGGTGGTCTCGGCGAGCCGGCCGCTCCTCGAGAACCGCGTCCGCGACCGGGTGGCCGCGCTCGCTCCCGTACGGTTCCTCGAACGCTATGACGTGGTGGAACCGGTGGTCGAGGACGGCGGCCGGCGAGTGACCGGTGTGGTGCTGACCGGCCCTTCCGGCGCCACCGAGACACTCGCCTGCGACCTTCTCGTGGACGCCACCGGGCGCGGCTCGCGCGCCCCGGTCTGGCTCGGTTCCTGGGGCCTGCCCGAGGTGCCGGAGGAGACCGCGAAGGTGGGCCTCGGTTACACCACGCGGCACTACGCGCTGCCGGACGAGGTACTGGGCGACCAGGTGTCCCTGCATGTCGTGGCCTCCCCGGCGGTGCCGCGCGGCGCGGTGTGCGCGCGGGTCGAGGACGGCCGGACCGTGGTGACGGCGTACGGCGTCAACGGAGACCATCCGCCGACCGACGAGGAGGGTTTCCTCGGCTTCCTCAAGTCCCTCGCGACGTCGGACGTCTACGACGCGGTGCAGCGGGGCCGCCCGCTCGACGAACTCGTGGCCTATCGCTTCCCGGCGAACCTGCGCCGCCGCTACGAGGACCTCGGCTCGTTCCCCCAGGGGTTCCTGGTGATCGGCGACGCCGTGTGCAGCTTCAACCCCACCTACGCCCAGGGCATGACCGTCGCCGCGATCGGGGCGACGGTGCTCAGGGACCATCTGGGCCGGGGCGGGGAGCCGGTCGCCGGCGCGTACTTCGCCGATCTGGCCCGGGAAGCCATCGACACCCCGTGGGGCATGGCGGTCGGAAACGACCGGGCCCGCCTCGGCCTGGCCGATCCGTCCTCCGCCGAGCAGCGGCAGGCGGCCCGCGTCACGGCCGCCGCGGCACGCGACGACGAGGTCGCCGTCGCCTATGCGCGGGTCGTCAGCCTGGTCGACGGCCCTGAGGCGTTCGCCGCTCCCGGGTTCACCGCCCGTGTGGAGTCCGCTCTCGCGCGGCCGAAGGCGAAGCCCGGACGTGAGGTCGTGGAGGTCACCACCGGTGGACTGACCTTTGACGTGGAGACCGCCGGGCCGGACGACGGCGAGGCGGTGGTCCTGCTGCACGGCTGGCCGCACCACTTCGAGTCCTGGACGGATGTCGTGCCGGTCCTCGGCAGGGCCGGCCTGCGCACCATCGCGCCCAACCAGCGCGGCTACTCTCCGGGTGCCCGCCCCACGGCGGTCGAGGACTACCGGCTCCCCTTGCTCGCCCGGGACGTCCTGGGGATCCTGGACGCGCTCGGTGTGGAGCGGGCCCACGTGGTGGGGCACGACTGGGGTGCCATCGTCGCCTGGTACCTGGCGGCCCGGCACGCGGACCGGATACGGACACTGACCGCTGTCGCCTTTCCGCATCTGGACGCCTACCAGCACGCCTACCGCGTCGATCCTGAGCAGCAGGAGTCCTCGAAGTACGTCGGACTGCTGACGGCGGAGGGCTCCACGGAGTACTGGCTGGGCGACGACGCCGCCTCGCTGCGCGCACTGCTCGCCGGTGCGGACAACGCGCTGACCCCCGAACAGCAGGCCCGCTACGTCGACTTCCACACGCGGCCGGGCACCTTCCACGCGGCCCTGAACTGGTACCGCACCGGCGCGCTCCTCGACGGTCGCAGCGCGCTGGGTGAGGTGACGGTGCCCACGACCTTCATCTGGAGCGTGGAGGACGAGTCGGTCAGCACGCTGGCCGCCCGGAAGACCTCCGAGTACGTAGCGGCTCCGTACCGTCTCGTGACCTTGGAGAAGGTGTCGCACTGGCAGCCGCAGCAGGTGCCGGACCTGGTCGCGGCCGAGATCCTCACGCGCGTCGCCACCGGGGACAGCCGTACCGGGGGCAGCCGCGGGTGAGGTGCCGGCCGGCCCCCTGGTGAGACGCCGGTCTCCAGGACCTGGACGAGGTCCTGGAGACCGGCGTTGTCGTCTGCGCGGTCCCCCGCGTGCCGCGCTCCTCCGGGCCCGCGAGCCGCCGTCGCGGGGACCTTTCGCCCCACCGGACGTGTGACCCGGTGGGGCGATGCCGGTTCCCGCGCTACGTGAGCGGCTGGGGCACACGCCGGCCGACGCCGACGCCGCCGAGGTTGCGCTGCGGCGGCACGGAGGCGTCCATCCGCATGAGGGTCCGCAGTACCTTCCGTCTGCCGGACGGGACCATCTGCTCTCCGAACCCCTCCCCGATGCGGCTGGTGGGGAAGGTGACCACTCCCTGGCGCATCTTGGCGAGCAGGATGTCGGAGAGCCGGTCGACGGTGGCGTCGGAGAGGGGCGAGAGACTCAGTGTGGTGCCCTGGACCTGCCCGCTGCCCCAGGACGGCCTGCGGTCGAGCAGCTGGGGCCGGGCGGCGAGGAGGACCATGAGCGACGGCAACTGGGGCGAGTCGACCAGCTGTTCGAGGAAATCCAGGCTCGCGTCATCGAGTTCATGTCCGTCGTCCACGAAGAGCACCAGGGGCTGCGCGAGTGCGACCGCGCGCAGCAGCCTGATGCCGGCCTCGGCCAGCGGTTCGACGCGGTGCGGGGCCGGCCCGTGCCCGCCGGTGGTGATGAGTTCGGTGACGCCCGCGTCGACCTCGGCGGCCTCGTTGGGGTCCGCGATGCTCGCGTACACCCGCTGTCGTACGAGTCCGGCGACGGTGGCGGTCTCGGTGGCGCATGGCGCGTCGCACAGGGCGAGCAGGAAGTCCCTGAGAAGACCGAGCGGGCGGTCGACGCACTCGGGGCCGCTCATCAGGAACCGCGTATCGTCCCAACGGGCCTTGGCGCGGCCCTCGAATTCGAGCACCAGCCGGGTCTTGCCGGATCCGACCCCACCGAGAAGGGTGACCAGCTGAGGCACCGACCGGTGCCGTGAGCGGGCCAACAGGCTTCCCAGGACGTCGAGTTCGGGATCCCGGTCGATGATCGGAATCGAGGGGTGCGCGAGGGAGCGCCAATGGGCGGAGCGCACCCGCCAGCCGGTGGCGGTTCCGCCCGAGCCGCTGTAGCTGATGGTGGTGTTGGTGCGGGCCCTGGTGGTCTCGTCGGCCCGCACGGTGCCGGCGGAGGTACGGGCGAGAAGCGTCCGGCAGGTGTCGACGACCGGTCCGATGATCATCGGTGGGGCGTCCGCGCCCTCGACGAGGCGGTACATCTGGGCCTCGCCCGTGGCCACGGTCGCCCGGATGCTCACCGGCTGCCGTTCCGTGAATCTGGTGGTGCAGGGGAGGCAGGTGAGCATGGCGAGGGCCGCGGAGACCGCGCGCTCGGGTGCCTGGTCGCCGGTGAACACGGCGAGCAGCGCCGGGCCCGCCGGTGCCGCGACGGCGCCGCCGAGATACTCGACGGTGTCCCGCAGCGAGTCGGCGACCGAGGCGAGACTGGACTCGACGTGCGGGTCGTCCGGCGCCGCCCCGCCGTCGTCGACGGCCGTCTGCACCATGACCACGCTGTACTCCCGGGCATCCGGCCGGACCGGTCCGGGTGCGGCCGGCCACTCGCCCACGACGGTCCGTTCGACGGCCGGCGGCTCGGACGCGGACCGCCGTACCAGCTCGGGCCGCGCGGAGTTGATCACGGTCCGGGGCCGGGCGCTCTCGGTGGCCCCGGACCGGACACTCGCGGCGGGCGGGCGTTCGGTGCCGGTGACGAGCAGCGCGTCGTCGTGGCGCAGGATCGCCTGCTGGAGCGACTGGAGCCGGTGGCCGGGTTCGAGGCCTAGCTCCTCCACAAGGCGTTCGCGCAATCTGTTGTACGAACCGAGCGCGTCGGTGTGCCGGCCGCACCGGTACAGGGCGAGCATGAGCTGGCCGCAGAGCCGTTCGCGCAGCGTGCCCGCCTCCACGGCGGCCTCGATCTCGCGCAGTACGGCATGGTGGCGTCCCAGGGCGAGTTCGGCCTCGAAGTAGTCCTCGAGGGCGTCGATCCGGGCGCTCTCCACGCCCGTCAGCTCCGGCCAGTCGAAGCCGGCCTCGACGAGGTCGGCGAGGGCGTCGCCGCGCCACAGGCCGAGGGCCTGGCGCAGGGTCGCGGCGGCGCCGTCCGTCGAGCCGCCGGCCAGCTGGGACCGGCCTTCCTCGGCCAGCCGGTGGAACCGGTACAAGTCGACGTTCTCCGGGTCCAGTTGCAGGGTGTAGCCCGGCGGCCGGGTGATCAGCGAGGCCCGGCCCGCCATGTCCTCCCGCGGGTTGAGGGTTCCCCGCAGACCCCAGATGGCGTTGTGCATGATCTTGCGAGCGGAGTTGGGTGGTTCGTCGACCGGCCACAGAGCCTCCATCAGCGCGCTGGTGGAGACGACCCGGTTGGCGTTGAACAGCAGAAAGCCCAGCATCGCCCGCTGCTTGGTCCCCTGAATGGGTACGGTTCTGTCATTGTCCGAGAGTTCCAGCGGCCCGAGGACACGGAACTGCATGTGCACTTCTCCCCCTGTAGGTGCAGACATATGGGGGGACACACACGGCTCCCCCGGACCGCCGCCATTGCCGGTCGTTTCGGCATACGAGTGGAACGGTGCCCGCACCGCACCCACGCTGTACGGGCACCTTGATGTCATACCCCGGTGCTGGACGACGTGGTGCGCACGTGCTGCTCGGCCAGGACGTCGTCGTCGTGGCGTTCGCCGTCGTGGCGCTTGTCGTCGTGGCCCTTGTCGCCGTGATGCTCGTCGTCCGCCGACTCCTCGGCACCGGTCACCGGAACATTCCGCAGCAGCCACACGGACAGGCCGCACAGCAGCACGCTGAGACACGCACTCACCACGGCCGCGGTGTGAAGTCCGGAGGTGAGACCGGAACGGACCACATCGGCCAGTGCGGAGCCGAGTTCGCCGGGGACGCGTTCGGCGACGGCGACGCCGCCGCTGTAGTTGTTGGCCGCCTCGGCGACCACGTCCTTCGAGACACCGGCGGGTGCCGAGTCGCTGACGTGGCCCCGGTAGACCGCCGCCATCACGCTGCCGGTGGCGGCGATACCGAAGGCGAGGCCGAGTTCGTAGCTGGTCTGGCCGACCGCGGCGGCCTGGCCGGCCTTCGCCGGCGGAGCGGCGCCGACGGCGATGCCCGTGCCGAGCACGGTGATCGGCGCGAGGCCCGCCATCATCACCGTGGTGCCGACGGCGGCGATGGCGACCCCGGAACCGTCGGAGGGCAGGGTGGTGAGCACCACGAAACCGATGACGGCGATCAGCGCGCCGCCCGCGATCACATAGGCGGGGCGGACCCGGCGGGTCAGCAGGGGCGTGGCCTGCGAGCCGATGACCAGACCGACGGCGGGCAGCACCATCAGCCATCCGGTCTCGGCCGAGGGGACACCGCTGACCAGCTGGAGGTACTGCGGAACCACGTACTCCACACCGTTCATGGCGGCGAGACCGACGAACAGCAGCAGCAGCGCCGCGGTGAAGGTCCGCTGGCCGAACAGGCTCAGCTCCAGGAGCGGGTTGTCGATACGGCGCTGACGGGCCACGAACACGGCGCCGAAGACCGCACCGGCCACCAACGGCAGCACGGTCCAGAGCGCGAGGCCGTGCTCACCGAAGTTCTTGATGGCGAGGACGAGCGGCAGCAGGGTCAGCAGCAGCAGCGGCATACTGATGAAGTCGAGCTTCTTCGCGTCGCGATTGGCGTGCTCGGGCACCGTGAGCGGCGTGACGATCAGCGCGGCAGCCATCACCGGTACGCCGAGCAGGAACACCGAGCCCCACCAGAAGTGCTCCAGCATGACCCCGCTGATCACCGGGCCGACGGCGATACCGGCCGACAGCGCGGTGACCCACATGGCGATCGCCCTGGCCCGCTGCCGCTCACTGGTGAACATGTGGGAGATCAGCGCCAGGGTGGCGGGCATGATGGCGGCGCCGGCGACTCCGAGGAGAGCCCGGCCCCCGATCAGCACCAGCGGGTTCGGCGCGTACGCGGCCACGACCGAGGCGACGGTGAACGCGGCGGCGCCGATGAGCAGGACCCTGCGCCGGCCGAAGCGGTCACCGAGGTTGCCCGTGAGCACCAGGAGACCCGCGATGACGAAGCCGTAGATGTCATTGATCCACAGCAGTTCGGTGCTGGTGGGCTCCAGGTCGGCGGAGAGCGGCGGAGTGGCCAGCCACAGGACGCCCAGGTCGGCGGTGAGCAGCATGGTGGGCAGCAGCAGGAAGGCCAGACCGATCCACTGCCTCGCCCCCGCCCGGCGGGGTGGCGTGTCACTGATTTGGCTGGTCATGGGGTGGTCCTCCTGGACGCTCAGGTCGGGTGACGAAGGGGGCTGCCGGATGGGGGGCATCGGTGCGGTTCCGTACTGGCCGGCGGCCGTACATCGAGTCGACCCGCCGCAGTGCTCCGCGCGAGTCCGGCAGGGGACTCCGGCGAGCTGCCGCTCCGGCGACGCGACGGGGGATTCCCGTCGCCGGAGCGGCAGCGATCCGAAGCGCCTGGGAGCATGAAGGGACCCAGGCGGATCAGGAGCGGTCCGGGCCCGTCACGTGTGTCGCTCATCGGCCGGTCCCGGACTTCTCACGCCCCGATCCTGCGGCACCGGCCACGGACTGGGCCACGGGAACCTCAATAAGTCGCAGGAGGAGTGCGTCAGTTGCCGGGCGAGCGCCGCGGGGTGTCCGGGCCGCCGGGACCGGGCGCCGAGAGGGAGCGCAGGATCACGTCGAGGATCCTGGTGAGCTGTCCCAGGGACTCGTGCGCGTCGGCGCCGGCACCCATGCGGCAATGCAGCCCCTGGACGAGACCGGCGGCGAGCGCGGTGACGGTCTCCGGGTCGGCGTCCTGCCTCAGATCGCCGTCGGCATGGGCCTGTACGAGCAGTTCGCCCACCCGCGGCAGCCAGGAGGCCGTCCAGTCCTCCCGGGACGGCCGTTCCCAGCCGAGCCTGACCGCCGCCCGGACGACGGGCTCCCCCGCGAGCAGCCGGCTGATCGCGAGAATCAGCTCTCTGGCCCGGCCCAGGGAAGGTGCCCGGACGGAGGCCGCACCCGCCACGGAGTCCGTACCCGCCGGGAAGTCCGTACCCGCCGGGGCGTCCACGGCGTCCGCGCCCGCCACGGCTTCCACGGCTTCCACGGCTTCCACGGTCTCCCGGACCATCGACACGGACAGCGCCTGGACCGCCTCGACCAGCCTGTCCTTGGTGGGGAAGTGAAAGGTCAGGGCACCCATCGACATGCCGGCCGACCGGCTGATGCTCGCCAGAGAGGCGCCGTGGTAGCCGCCGCGGTCGATCTCCTCCGCCGCCGCGTGCACCATGGCGCGACGGGTTCGCTCGGCTCGCTCCTGGACCATCACGCCGCTCCCTCGTCGTCGTGAAGGCGCGTCAACTTCCCATGCCCCCGCCCGTTGGCGGTCTGTGGACAGCGCACGTTCAGCGGCCCGACGGAGCAGGGCAACGCCGACGAGCCGACGTGCGTTCCGGTTGCCTACCCAGACCAAGAAAGAAAAAAAGTGCTATTTTTTGTCACTGTCCACGTCGGCTGTTCACCGGGGGTCTCATGTCGACAGCAGATGTCTCCACCGTGCCGTTGAGATCGGTCACCACGCCCAGCGCCCTGTCCGCCTTCGCCTCGGACGTATTCGGTCATCTGCCCCGCAGCGACCAGCGCCGCTGGGCCGAGGCCTATCTGTGCGGCATGCTCACCGTGCCGGGCAAGAAGACGATCCGGCGTATCGCACGCGGCGTCTCCCCCTGTCCCGGGGCCCCGCACGCACTGCAGCAGTTCATCAGCGCCAGCCCCTGGGACTGGACGACCGCCCGCGAGACGCTGGCCCGCGCCGCCGCCGCGCATCTCCCCCACCACATATGGACCACGGGCGTCACCTTCATAGAGAAGCGCGGCGAGCATTCGGTCGGAGTGCACCGGCGCTTCGTGCCCGGGGCCGGGCGCACGCTCAACTGCCAGGTGGGTATAGGGCTGTTCCTCACTTCCGAGGACGAGAGCATCCCCGTCGACTGGCGGCTGCTCGTGGACGAGACGTGGTCGGGGGACGCGGTACGCCGCCGGCGGGCCCGCCTGCCGGAGTCCGTCGGCGCGGCGCCCGACTGGGCGCTCGTGCTCGAACTCGTCGACCGGCTCGCCGCACTGCGGCTCTCCGGCCGGACCCCGTTCGTCGCCGATCTGCAGCCCGGCATGGACACCGCGCAACTGGCCCTGCAACTCGGCCAGCGGCAGCAGGACTTCGTCCTCGAGGTCCGGCAGGACCAGCCGGTCGTGCCGGACGCCCCGCAGTCCCCCGGAGAGCCGACACGCGGACGCCCGCTCGGCGCGCACCAGTTGATGGCACACCTGGCCGCTCACCGACCCCATGTGGTGAGCACGGAGCGACTCGGTCCGGGCCGTCACGCGGATGTGCTCTCCACGCCGGCCCGGTTACCCGGCGGCCCCGGCGGCTGGCGTCTCCTCGCCGAGGTCTCGTCCGTCAGCCGACGGCCCGTGCGGTACTGGCTCACCTCACTGGCGCATCAGCGGACCAGCGAGTTACTCACCCTCATCCGCCGTCTGACGCTCACCCGTACCGCGGTGCAGAGCCTTGAGGACGACTACGGCGTGCTCGATTTCGAGGGACGATCGTTCCCGGGCTGGCACCACCACATGACGCTGTCCACGGCCGCGTACGTCTACCGGCGCATGCACGAGAACGACAACGCCCGGCGGGGGGCCGCCTAGAGCGTGTTCCAGGTTCGGATTCCTGTGCGCGCCCCGCACGATGATCATCAAGATATGGGGCGAACGTGGCAGACGGTAGCAGGTGACGACGGCCCTACGATCATTGCGGAGGAAGGGCGCATTTCCTGGCATGTGGCGGGCGGGGAGTTGCACCTTCCGTAACGGCATGTGGTCCGGTGGACTCACGTCCCGGTCCGTTGAGGAAAGGTCCCTGCTCATGCGTTCGTCTTTCGTGCCACCCCGCCAGGTCAAGATCGGTGACGCGGCGGCCTTCGTCGGCAGCACGCCACGGGCGATTCGCCACTACCACGAGATCGGCCTGCTCCCCGAGCCCGAGCGGGGCGGCGACGACCGCCGCCGCTACGGGTACGAGGACATGATCCGTCTGCTGTGGATTCGCAAGATGGCCGACGCCGGGATCGCCCTGGACGACATCCGTGACGCCCTTACCACCGGCACGGCTTCCCCCGGCGCGGACAGCGGAGACGGTATCGCGGGCACCCTGGAACGGCTGGAGGAAAGCCTCACCGAGCAGGAGGCGGAATTGCGGCGGCAACGGACCGCCGTGCAGCGGATGCGCACCGAAGGCAGCCGGATGGGCCTGCTCTCCGACTTCGTCACCGAACGCCTCAAGAGCCTGCCCGAGGGCTCCCTGCGTCAGGCGGACCTGGACACTCTGCTGGTCACTGAGCGGATCTTCGGCCCGCTCGGCGCGGCCGTCCAGGCCACCCGCTTCATCGTCCTGGCCACGCATCCCGCTCTGCGGGAGGATTCCGACCGCGTCGATGACGCCGAGGAGGCACTCGATGACAGCGTCGCCGTCGATGATCCACGGGTGGCTCAAGTGGCCGTCGAGCGGCATGCCTTCGAAAGCGCCCTCCATGCCGTCATCGAGGAGTCCGGCCTGGATGAGGACGACGATGCCCTCTTCGATGCCTGGGACACTCTGCACCCTGCTACCGCCGATGACGGCGAGGACGAGGCCCACCTCGGCTCCGGCAGGCGGGAGGCCGGCTCCATGAGCGCGTTCGAAGCCGTCGGCAAGATGCCCTACGACTTCTCCCCGGCCCGCCTGCGCTGTATGGAACTGGCCGAAGAACTGGCCGCCCACGACTCACCCGCTACCTCAAGCACGGGCCTGGGCGAGTAGGTCCGAAGTCCCTTCTGCCCGGAAACGCCAGGCGGGCGTGACTTTGAAGCTCCGGATGACCACGCAACGCGGCAGGGGGTCAGCCGGGCCGGCGCCAAGGCGTGAGGTCGAGCCCCGGATACCGCAGCGCCGTCCCGGCCAGCGTCTCCGGTGTCCAGTACGGATGTCCGGGCGGCGGGAACCCGAATACCTGGAGCTGGCGCGGTGTGGCCCGCTCGACAAACCTGGACCAGTCCCGCTGACCGGCGGAATAGGCCCAGCCCCGGCGCTGCCCCCATGGGACACCGCGGGGACGGAAGTTCAGGTGCATGGTGTAACGGGCGCCGCGCGGCGCGGTCATCGCCGTGCCGCGATGAACGGTGCCGATCTCGAAGGCGACGACTGTCCCGGCAGGACCGGCCGCGGACACCTCCGCTTCGTACAGATGCGGGCTGCCGCTGCCATCGTGGAAGCGGCTCCTGCTTTCGAGGCCGGCGAGCCAGGATCATCACGGCGGTTGACGCGGGCAAGCGGTTTTCCGGGTAGTACACGTCCGAGTCGGACAGCTGCCCATCCCGGACCCGAGCCGGAGCCACAAAGTTGAACACGTTCAGCCCGGCTGGCAAAGTATCCGGCCACGGCCCACTTCTACCGGGTGGGTCGGTGCGGACGAGGGGCGGGCGGTCTGGTGGCGGGTGGGAGCAGGTTGCGTGTGTGGGGTGCCATGCTCGCCTTGGTGTTGGCGTTGACTGTTCTGACGGGGTGCGGCCCCTATACGTACTACGGGGGAACGGGGCTTCATGACGTCACGCCTGCCGACGTCGCCGGTGTCTGGGAGAACGTCGAAGGCACTCGCCTCGCATTTGACGAAGACGGAACGGCCATTCTTGAGAATCTCGACGGTCAGGACTTCGACTTCGACGACGGCTGGCGCCTTTCAGGTACGGGGACTTGGCAACTGACCGACGACGACGGCGGACAGAAGGTCAGGCTGGCGTTGACGGCCCGGACTCAGGCCGGAACTCGTCTTTCCCTGCCGACCGGCGAGGAACCGCCTCCTGAGCCACCATCAACGTATACGTGGTACTTCTACGTGGACCGCGCACAGCAGGACGAGCTGACGTTGTTCTTCTTCTTCGGCGATCCCGACGTCGGGAACACGTATGTGATGACGCGAGGGACAGCACCATAATGGCGGCGGCTCGGTGTCTCGTGAGACGGTTCATCCCGCACTCGACCGCGTGGCGCTCGCGGTAGTCGGCGGGGCGGAACGCGGCGGCCGGCCGGTGCGGGGCGGGGGCTCCGCTCAGAGGCGCGGCGCGTTCGCATGCTCCAGAGCCTTGCGGGCGGCGAGATATCCCGCGATTCAGAACGCCAACTCGTGGGAGCCGAACGTCTCGGCGCGGGCCCGCCGCAGCACCACCCGGGTGGCGGTCACGACGCCGTGCTCGGGCAGGTTCAACTGCTCGTTGATCCCCGCGGCGACCGCCGCGAAGAAGCGCGGCAGATCCCCGGAGGGTTCGTACGCCACCGCCGGCCCCTCGGCCACCTCGAAGGCGAAGCCCTCGGCCGCGGGCTCGAAATCCACCGTGATCTCCGCGAAGTGCGGCGCGCAGTTCTGCTTCTGATGCAGCACGCGCACGCCACGGATGGGATACGGCGGGAATCGAGGCAGCGTCGGCATCATGCCGGAACAGTACCTCCGACCTCGATGCGGACGCGGGCAACGACGACGCCTCCGGGCACCACCGGACAAACGGCCCTGGCCCGATCCGCCGATCGGGCCAGGGCCGTTTCCCTCAGTCCATCGGTGACTTGGCGGCGGGGTCCTCTTCCGCCCCCAGCATGGCGGGCGGCTGGTTCCCGCTGCCGCGTCCCCAGCGGGACGACGCTCCGTCCGTGGTGAGCTTGAAGTCGACCGTGCCGGCGGCGAGCAGGTCGTGGTGCGAGATCCAGCTACGACCGGTCTTCTCACCCCCGACGGTCAGCTTGTCGATGTACTGGTTGACCGATGACTTCGCCCCCGGGGCGTTCAGCGTGAGCCGGGTGCCGTCGGACTGCGTGATCACGGCCTTCGGGAACATCGGCGCGGAGAAGATGTAGTTGCCCGTGCCGGGCTGCGCCTCGAAGAGGCCCAGCATCGCGAACGCGCCCATGGCCGAACTGGCGCCGAGGTCGTCGTTGCCGGGAATACCGTTGTACGTGTCCGTGTAGAGCGCGCGCTGCGCGCGTGTCACCGCGGACGTCTTCCAGGGGCTGTCCGTCCACGCGTACATCCACGGGGCGTGGAAGTCGGGCTCGTTGTTCGGGTTGAACTCGAAGTGGCCGTTGTAGTCGATCGGCCCTGTCACCCAGTGCTTCGCCGCCGCCGTGGAGACATCGTCGAGGACCGCCGGGAAGGTGAAGAACGTATCGAGCCGCTTCTCGGCCTCGTCGGCTCCGCCCATCAGCCGGAACAGCGCCTCGGGGTCCTGCTGGCCGAGCCACTGGTACTGCCAGGCGGTGCCTTCCTTGAAGCCCTTGCCGTTCACCACCGCATCGGTCGGTACAAAACGTCCGTCAGCGGCGCGGACCTGGGGGAACCCGACATAGCCCTTGGACTCGATGTCCGGATTCCAGATGTGCGCGAATTCGTCACAGCGAGGCTGGAGGGCGTCCGCCTCCGCGAACTTTCCGAGGCCGACGGCCATCGTGCCGAGCGCGCAGTCCGCCAGCGAGTACTCGAGACCGATGGAAGCGGCCTCACCCGGAATACGCTCGGACGGAATGAATCCCCTGGACAGGTAGTCCGGATTGAACTCGCGGGCCTTGATGTTGGTCGCCGGGGGCGGGACCTCATTGACGTTCTTCCACAGCGCGGCGAAGAGCTTGGCCGAGAGTTCGTCATCGAGCAGACCGCGCGAATACAGGGTGACGATGAAGGGCGTCACGGGATCACCACTGGTGGCATTCGTCTCGGCCTGGCCCAGCGACCACCGGGGCACCCATCCGCCCTGTTCGTAGATGGCCAGGATCGACCGGGCGATATCGGTCGCGCGTTTCGGTTCGAGAAGCGCGATCAGCTGATTCTGTGATCGGTAGGTGTCCCACATCGACAGCATCTGGTAGTAGTCGTCGCCCGGCGCGACTTTGTGCGGCTTGCCGTCGAAGCCCTGGTATGTGCCGTCCACGTCCTGTGCGACCGACGGGTGCAGCAACCCGTGGTACAGCTCGGTGTAGAAGGTCTTCAGGTCGTCGGTCGAGTCGCTGGACACCCGCACACTCCGGAGCTGCTTCTTCCACACCGCGTGCGCGTCGTCCCGCACCGTGTCGAAGGACTTCAGCTTCCCTCTGGACCCCGGGCCCTTGGACAGCTCCGCGACGCGGTTCTTCTCCGCGCCTTCGACCGAGGTGTAGGAGACGCCGGTGTGGGTGACGACCGGGGCCTTCCCGCCGGGTGCGAAGGAGAGCACAGCGCCGCCCGTGGCAGCGGTTCGCCCGGCGACGGGTACCTTCTCGCCGCGGTTCCAGGTGGCGACCCCGGCGATCGGCTCGGAGAGCGTCATGCTGAAGTGCAGGGTGTAACGGCTCGGCCGACCGGCCCCGCAGAAGGAGCCGCTCGTCACCGAACCCTGGATCTTGTCGCCGACGACCTTCACATCGCTCGCGAACGTCTGCCCCCAGACGTCCGTGACATTGACGATCAGCTTGCGATCCGCCTCGCCGTCCGCGTACGTGAACCGGTCGACGCCCGTGCGCGTGGTCGACGTCAGCTCCGCGCGTATGTTGTGCTTTTCCAGCGTCACACCGTAGTAACCGGGCCTCGACACCTCGGTGTCATGACTGAACTCGGACATGTTCGCCGAGAGGGATGTGTCGGTCACCGCGCCCACGGTCGGCATGATCCGGACCCAACTGCCCGCGGGGCAGCCGATCCCGGAGAGATGCACCTGGCTGAAGCCGGTCAGAGTGGTGGCGTCATAGTTGTAGGCGGCATTTCCCACATTCGTGTCCGGACTGTTCTGCACCATGCCGAACGGCACGGCCGCTCCGGGGAACGTCATTCCCGAAGTGGTGTTGCCGACTTGCGGATTGACGTAGCCAGTCGGATCCGAGACCGAGTGCGGCGCTGCACTGGCGGCGGGAACTCCCAGCAGGCCCGCCATGACCGCCGCGGCGGTCGCCCCCACCGCCGTTCGCCACCGGGTGACGAATCTGGACATGTTGAGCGCCTTCCGGTTGACAACGTTGTCGTAGCTCGGATGCTTACAGCTGCCGCGACATACGTCAAGAGAGTGAACAAAAGCCGGGCGGGGGTCTCGACTTCAACATCGGTGCCGGTCCTGACCGCCCCACCGCGTCCCGTGGCGTGCCGGAATGGCGGCGGTGCTGGTCGGGCGGGGTCGGCCCTTGCGCAGTGGCTCCGGCCGGTCCACGCGTCGTCCCGCACTCGCCAAGTGATCGCCGGCATATGAAGACGTTCGCGCACCTCGCCACCTCGCCACCTCGCCACCTCGCCACCTCGCCGCAGACAAACGCGCCCCAGCAGTACAGGACATGCGCAGTACAGGACATTTCCTGTCCTCTACCTCTGTCATGGTGGCGTTCGAGCCGTTCAGGAGGCATCGCCCCTGGTCACGGCAGCCGCCGCCGGAGCTCGGGCGGCGGCGTATTCGTCCATCGAGGCCAGGGACAGACAGGAAGCGGATCACCGTGAGGATGCGGAAGCTGGGACGGACCGGCATCGACGTCAGTGCCTACTGCCTGGGCACCATGGTGTTCGGCAGGATGGGCAATCCGGATCACGACGACTGCGTGCGCATGATCCACCGGGCGCTGGACGAGGGCATCAATTTCGTCGACACCGCCGACGTGTACGGCTACAGCGAGACCGAGGAGATCGTCGGAAAGGCCCTCAAAGGACGTCGCGACGAGGTCGTACTGGCGACCAAGTTCAACGGACCGATGGGCAAAGGCCCCAACCGCGGCGGCAGTTCACGGCGCTGGGTCGTCCAGGCGGTCGAGGGCTCGCTGAAGCGGCTGGGGACCGACTACATCGACCTCTACCAGATCCACCACCCCGACCCGCACACGGACATCGAGGAGACCCTCTCCGCGCTCACCGACCTCGTGCGCGCGGGGAAGGTCCGCGCGATCGGCTCCTCCAATCTGCCGGCCTCGGAGATCGTCGAAGCGCAGTGGGTGTCCCAGCGGCGCGGACTGCACCGCCTGCGCACCGAGCAGCCCACCTATTCCATCCTCAACCGCGGCATCGAGCGGGAGGTCCTGCCCACCTGCCGCCGCCACGGCCTGGGCGTTCTGGTGTGGAGCCCCCTGGCCATGGGCCTGCTCACCGGCCGCTACCGCAAGAACACCGCGCGGCCCGATAACGCCCGTATGCGCTGGGTCCCCCGGCACCTCACCGACGAGCGCAAGCTCGACGCGGTCGAGCAGCTGCTCACCCTCGCCGAAGAAACCGGCCACTCCCTCACGCACCTGGCCATGGCCTTCGCCACCGGCCACCCCGATGTCACCTCCGCCATCATCGGCCCGCGCACCATGGACCAGCTGGACGACCTGCTCGCCGGCACCACCCTCACCCTCGGCGACGACATCCTCGACAAGATCGACGCGATCGTCCCGCCCGGCACCGACATCGGCCCGCTGGACGTCTCCTCCACACCTCTCTCCCTCACCCGCGCAGACCTGCGCCGACGCCCGCTCCACGAGCGAGCCGCGGCCTGAGAACGCGATGACCGTGTTCCGCCTGCCTCGGTGACCAGCCGTGGTGGCGGACGGGTCGTGGTAGCGGACGGGTCGTGGTAGCGGACGGGTCGTGGTGGCCGAGGGCCTTCGGGATGACCGGGGCCGGGGCCGTCCGGTCGGCCCGACCGGACGGCCCCGGCCCGTGGAAGAACCCGGGGTCACCAGTCGTGGACAGTCCCGTCCCCGAGCCTGTTGACGGGCAGATAGGCCGCCTTGTATGGGTGGGCGGCGGCCAGGTCCTCGTCCAGCTCCACTCCGATGCCGGGCGCCTCGCCGGGGTGCAGGTGCCCATCCGTGAAGGTGTACGCGTGCCGGAACACCTCCTCGGTGAGCGGGGTGTGACCCGAGTACTCCTGTATGCCGAAGTTGTGGACGGCGAGGTCGAGATGGACCGCGGCGGCCATCCCCACCGGGGAGATGTCCTCCGGCCCGTGCACGGCGCTCTTGATCTGGTACTGCGCGGCGAAGTCGAAGAGCTTGCGCAGCGGGGTGACACCGCCGAAGTGCGTGACCGCTGAGCGCACGTAGTCGATCAGCTGCTCGGTGATCAGGGCCTGGTAGTCGTACACGGTGTTGAAGACCTCGCCGATGGCGAGCGGCGTGGTGGTGTGCCGGCGCACCAGTCGCAGGGCCTCCTGGTTCTCGGCGGGGGTGCAGTCCTCCAGCCAGAACGGCCGGTAGGGCTCCAGGTCCTTGCCGAGCCGTGCCGCCTGGATCGGTGTGAGCCGGTGATGGGCGTCGTGGAGCAGGGGCAGTTCGCCGCCGAACTCCGCGCGTACCGCCTCGAATACGGCGGGCATGTGACGCAGGTAGGCGTCGGTGTCCCAGTCCTCCACCAGGGGGCGGGCCTGCTGATGCAGGACGGGCGATCCGGCGTCGTCCGTACTGGACACGCCGTACACGGCCCGCAGACCGGGGATGCCCGACTGGATCCGGACCGCGGGGTAGCCCTCGGACAGGCGGGCCCTGACCGAGTCGAGGAGTTCGGGGATGTCACGGCCGTTCGCATGGCCGTAGGTGCCGACGCGGTCCCGGCTGGCCCCGCCGAGGAGTTGGTAGAGCGGAAGCCCGGCGGCCTTGGCCTTGATGTCCCACAGCGCGACGTCGACGGCGGCGATCGCGGCCATCGTCACCGGCCCGCGCCGCCAGTAGGCGCCCCGGTACAGGGACTGCCAGGTGTCCTCGATCCTGTGCGGGTCGAGACCTATGAGCAGTGGGGCCACGTGGTCGGTGAGGTAGCTGACGACGGCGAGCTCGCGGCCGTTGAGGGTGGCGTCGCCGAGGCCGGTGAGTCCCTCGTCCGTCGTCAGCTTGAGGGTGACGAAGTTACGGCCGGGGCTGGTGACGACGACGGTCGCGTCGACGATCTTCATGGATGTTGTTTCTCTTCCGGGTGCGGTGGGTGGGGGGTTGTTCAGCCCTTGGTGGCGCCCGAGGTCAGCCCGGACACCAGGTATTTCTGGCCGAGGACGGCGGCCAGGACGACCGGGACGGTGATCAGGGTGGAGGCGGCCATGAGGCCACCCCAGTCGGTGCTCGCGTAGGAAATGAAGTTGAAGAGGGTCACCGGCACGGTCTGGGTGATGTCGTCGGCGAAGACCAGCGCGAACATGAAGTTGTTCCAGCTGAAGACGAAGGCCAGCAGCGAGGCGGTCGCGGTGCCCGGTGCCGCGAGCGGCAGCGAGATGCGCCAGAAGGCACCGAAGGCGCTCAGCCCGTCGGTGCGCGCGGCTTCCTCCAGTTCGACCGGCAGCCCCGCGAAGAAGCTGATCATGATCCACATGATGAGCGGGACGGAGACGAACATGTGGCTGAGGATCAGCACGGTGTAGGAGCCGACGAGGCCCAGCTGCGCGAACAGGTAGTACCAGGGCACCAGCAGCGAGATCGCCGGGACGATGCGCGCGACCAGGATGAGGGAGCCGGTGCGGTGCATGTCGAACCGGCCCACGGCCCAGGCGGCCGGCACGGCGATGACGGCGGACAACACGGTGGATATCACGCCGACGAGCAGGGAGTTGCCCATCGACCGCAGGATCTGCCCGGCCTCGACGATGCTGCGGAAGTTGTCGAGGGTGGGGCTGAACCACAGGCCCACGGACGGGTCGGTCACCTGCACATTGGTCTTGAACGCGGCGGCGAACATCCACACCACCGGCAACGCGAAGACGAGCGTCACGATCGTGATGGCGGTGCCGCGCAACCAGGACCAGTTCCTGCGACGCGGCGGGCCGGCCGGACGCCTGCCGGTCGGGCGGGTGGCGTGGGTGACGGTGGCACTCATGTGTTCTTCCTTCCGCCCCGGCGGCGCAGCAGCACCACGACACCGATGATGAAGAGCGTGAACAGGACCAGAACGGCGGCGGCCAGGCCGTACTCCTGGTAGTCGAAAGTGAGCCCGTAGGCGTAGACGTTGAGGGTTTCCGCCTCGAAGTCCGAGCCGCCTCCCGCGCCCTTGGTGGCGTAGAGGATGTCGAAGGTCTTGAGGGCGTCGACGGCGCGCAGGACGAGCGCGGTGGCGAGGGCAGGGCCGAGCATCGGCAGCACGATGTGGCGGAAGCGCTGCCACGCGTTCGCGCCGTCGACGAGCGCGGCCTCCTCGGGCTCCTCGGGGAGGGTGGTCAGGCCGGCGAGCAGCAGCAGTGTCATCATCGGTGTCCACTGCCACACGTCGATGAGCATCAGCGTCGGCAGCGACTGGCCCACCGAGCCGAGGAACTCCTGCCTGGGCAGTCCGACGCCTTCGAGGAGGTGGTTGGCGATGCCGTTGGTGGGATCGAGGATCAGCAGCCACAGGATGCCGATCGCCACCGGCGTGGTGAGCAGCGGAATGATCAGGACGGTACGCACCCAGCGCATGCCGCGGAACGGCTTGCGCATCAGCATCGCCAACGCGAGGCCCAGCACCGTCTCCAGTAGCACCGCACCGACCGTGAACACGAGTGTGCGGCGGGCGGCCGGCCAGAACCGGCGGGTGTCGCCGAGGGCATCGGTGAAGTTCCGCAGGCCGATGTGTTCCTTGCCGGCGTTCACGGCGCCGAAGGCGTCGGTCAGGCTGAGGTCGAGCGTGAAGGCCAGGGGGAAGACGATCATCAGGCCCACGAAGAGCAGCGCCGGGGCGAGCATCGTCCACTTCAGGCGCCGATTGGCCTGTTCGAAGGTGCGCGGCCGACGTGCACGGGCCGGGCCGTCGCCCGGCGGACGGGAGGCGACAGGGACCGTGGAGGCCTTCGTGATGGACATCAGGACTCCTTGTGGCGGTTGTCGCGGACCAGGAAGTCGGCGAACTCCGCGTCCGCGTCGCGGGCGACGGGCGGTACGGCCTCGCCGAGGATGCCGGCGACCAGCGGCCGTCCGACGATGTCCCTGGCCCGGCCGACCTGGAGGACCCGGGGCCGGTCGTAGCCCAGACCGCGCTCCGCGTTGAGCCGCATGGCGTCGGCCAGATCCGGCGGGAAAACGGCGAGCGCCTTCGGATCGGACCACACGGAGGCGCGGGCACCGGGGATACCGTCCGACTGGAGCGCGAGGGACATCTGCGGTCCGGCGGCCCACTTGATGAACTGCCAGGCGTCGTCACGCAACCGGGAGAACGTGTTGATGCCGAGGCTCCAGGACGGGATGTTGTGCGGCCGGGCCCCGGCCGGTCCGGCGGGGAACGGGGCGAAGCCGACGCTCTCCCGCACGGTGGACACCTTCGGGTCGAGAAAGCTGCTGTAGATCGCGTCGGCATCGATGTAGAAGGCCGCCTTGCCCTGCGCGAAGATCGGCATCGCGCCTTCGAGGCTCATGTTGGTCGCCCCGGGCGGGCCCGTCTTCGCCAGCAGCCTGCCGTAGTACTCGTACGCGGCGAGAGCCTCCGGAGTTCCGATGCCGGACTTGCCCGCGACGACGAAGTCACCGCCGTGCGAGTACAGGAAGCTCGACCACTGGGACACGGCGCCGCTGCGCTGTCCCCGGCCGACGAAGCCGTAGAAGCCCTCGTTCCGCCGCGTGAGTTCCTGCGCGGCGGCCATCAGCGCGTCCAGCGTACGGGGCGGCCCGCCGAGATCGTCGACCATGTCCTTCCGGTAGTACAGCACCGGGCGTTCGGTCACCACCGGGACGCTCAGCACCTTTCCCGCTGTCACGGACGCCTGGCGCGGGGCCTTCTGGAAGTCCGCCCAGGCGAACTCCTCGTCGCCCTCGACACGGTCGGTAAGGTCCGCGAGCCAGCCGTTGTGCGCGAAGACCAACTGCTCCTGCAACGCGCGGACCATCATCACGTCCACGTCGGTGCCGGAGGCGTTGAGCTTGACGTTGTAGCTGCTCGCGAGCTGGTCGGCGGTGAGGAGCGTCATCGACACCCGCCGCCCGGTCAGCTCCTCGAACTCCTTCGTCCGGCGCCGGATCGCCTGGGACCACACATGGTTGATCGCCATGATCCGCAACGGTGTGTCGGCCGAGGGGGAACCACCCCGCGCCGAACAGGCGCTGAGCACCCCCGCGCCGACGGCCCCGGCGGCGAGCCTGCCGAAGGAGCGCCGGCTCAGGAGCTGGCTGCTCGTGGACATCCTTGGTCCTCGTCTCTCTGCGGTGTACGAACGGCTCCGAGATCACTGGTCCAACTGGTAGGACCAGTTGTGACGGCCAAGACCGTAACAGTGGAAGAGCCCTGCCGACCAGCCTCTGACCGCGGTTTCTCGTATCCGCGTGGTGGGCTACGCGCGCCCCGTGGCGCCGCCCCGCCCGGTCTCCGCCTGTCCGAGGAGCGCCTCGATGTGATTGCGGGCCATGATGTCGACCTGAAGGTCGAGATCCGCCCCGTAGGTGCGCAGGCCGAGCATCAGGTGCTCCCGCATCCGCGCACAGGCCGCCTCCACGTCCCGCGCCTCGATCGCCTCGAAGATCTCCGGATGGTGTGGAACGCCGGGCTCGCCGATCGACGGGTCGGAGTTCGAGCGCAACATCATCTCGAACATCATCCCGCTGATCGAGGACAGCATGATCCGCAGCACCGGGTTCTTGCTCGCCACCGCGATGGCGTCGTGGAAGCTCATATCGGCCTGCGCCTTGATCACGACGTCGGTCGCCGATTCCATGGCGTCCCGCGCGGACCGCATGACGGCGATGTCGTGGTCCGTGGCCCGCTCGGTCGCCAGCCGGACGATCTCGACCTCGAGCGGAATCCGTGCCTCGATCAGATGACGGACCGTGGGCCGGCCCGCCCGGTAGAGCGCGTCGTACCCCCGGGCCTGCCCCGAGGTCTGCTCCCGCACGAACGAGCCGCGCCCCGGCGCGACCTCGATCAGATGCTGGGCCTCCAGCCGTCGCAGCACCTCGCGCACGACGTTCCTGCTGGAACCGAAGTGGGCGGCGAGCTCGCGCTCCGACGGGAGTTTCGTCCCGACGGCGATCTCCCCGGACCTGATGTCGTGCTCCAGTTGGCGCGCGATGCGTTCCGTCAATAGCCCCCGCTGTGCGGGGTCCATGACAGGTCCGGACTGCGAGGAGCCCGACGGTGATGAGGGGGCGGGCGGCTGCATAGGGGCAGCGTACAGGCCCGCCCGCCGGCGCCTTCCGGCCGAGCGCCGTGGCCCTCGGCCCGCTGACGGCGGCACTCGCCCGTCATCGCGGTGCCGGCACCCTCGTACCGGCCCGCTCCCGGGCCCTGTCCTCAGAGTCCCGCCTGTCCGGCCCGGCCCGGCCCCGGGTGAGCGGGGCCGGGCCGGTCGGTCCGGTTCGGTTCGGTCCGGTTCGGTCCGGTTCGGTGTTCAGCCGGTGATCTTGAAGGTGTCCGGAGAATCGTTCCGCTGCGCCACCTGCCCCGGGAACAGGTTCTGGATCTTGTTCCCGGTGAACTTCCCCGTGCCGGTGACTCCCGAGTTGATCCAGATTCCCTGCTTCGCCGGACGGTCGATCGTATTGTTCGTCAGCGTGACATTGACGCGCGTTCGATCGATGCTGAGACCCGCGGTGAGGGATCCCCGCAGAATGTTGTCGCTCATGGTGACGTTCGTGAACGCGTTCGGGAACTGCGAGGTGCTCCCCGTCGAACCGATGTGCACGCCATGCCGGACGCCGTTCCAGCCACCGCCGCCCTGGAGGACGTTTCCGGTGACCGCGACGGACTCCAAGGGGTGCCCCGAATCACCGAACACGCTGAGTTCCAGCGCGTTGTTCGACGACACGCTGTTCACCACGTTGTTCCGCACCTCGACGTTCTTTCCGCCGGCGACCCGGATCCCGTTGGCCCACCAGGGTGCGACCGCGGTGTTGTTCAGGATCTTCGCCCCGGACACCTGGCCGTTCTTGCCGGTGGGGCCCGCGTCGGAGTACGTCGCGAAGGAATCGTCACCGGTGTTCCGGGCGAAGCTGTTCCGGACGGTGATGTTGAGGCCGAGCTTGTCCGCGTTCGGCGTGTTGCCGTTGTTGATGTTGTAGCCGTCGCCGTAGCTGTCCGCGGTCCGGCTGTTCTGCAGGATGCCGTCGGTGCCCGACAGCCAATTGGCGTCGATGTGCCGCGTCCAGAGCCGGTCGATCAGCCAGCCCGTACCGCCGGTGTTGACTCCGTAGTCCGAACCGCCGGTGCCACCGATTCCCCGCCAGACGGCGTTGGTGTCGATCTGAAGGTCCGTCAGCGTGGTTTTCGTGCCCACGACGATCTGCGAGCGCCAGGAGTTGGCCGGCAGCGGCACCTTGCGGTACAGGGTCGTGTACCACATACCGGCACCCTGCACCTTCACCCCGGTGAAGTCCAACGGCCTGGAAACCAGGCTGTTCGTCAGGTACTTGCCCTGCGGGATCCACACCGACTTCCCCTGCGAGCGAGCGGCGTTCACCGTGTCCTGGATGGCCACCGTCGAATCCCGCTGGAAGTTCGGGTCCGCGCCGTTGCTGACCACGGAGATCGAGTTCGCCGGCTGCGCCAGTGCGGCACCGACGTTCTCCAGGTCGACGGAGTCGATGTCGTAGACGGCGGCCGTGTTGCCCGCGTCCTTCTTGAGCTGGATGGTGCTGCCCGGGGCGATCGCGGCGCCCGTCACGCGCAGGGGGAATTCGTTGTAGAAGCGGTAGGCCACGCCTCCGGCGCGGGGGTCGTCCGGATTGGTGGTCGCACCACGGTAGTTCCACGCCTGCTGGGAGCTGAGGGCGATCGCCTGGCGGAAGACGCCGTTCACGTACAGGTTCAGCGTCGCGTTGATCCCGCCGCCCCCGGCCGCATCCGGAATCGAGGCGCGGACCACGAGGCTGTTGGCGTTCTTCCCCGTGTTGTTCGTCAGCGTCACGGAATCGCCGTTGGCCTTCAACTCGACCAGCGCATAACCCGAGGCCTCGCCCTCCAGGGTGGCCCGGGTCGGGGGCGCCGCCCCCGGAGTGAGGGAGCGGACACGGGCGCCGACGCCGAGCGTCCCGGATTCGGCTTCGACCGTCACGAAGGGAGTGGTGGCCCCGGCCGCGGCGGCGATCTGGGCTTCGGACAGGGCGGCCGGCTGGGCGGCGGCGGCCATGGCAACGTTGTCAGGGCGCGCGTCGCCGCTCTGGACGGACACCACGCCGGCAGCGAGCAACGCGAGGCCGCATAGGCCGGGCATGATTCTGCGGTACATGTTTTACCCCTTGATGGGATGGGCGATGGTGCGGGAACCGCCAAACCGCGAGCGGCTACGTGCCCGAGAATGCTCGGACGCCAAGGCGGTCGGAACGTTCCGCCTTCTGTGCCGGCAGCTTGACCATATGGGCGAGATTGAACTGCCCAACTCACAACTCGTCAATAGCCCCAGCACTCACGGGACTTGCCTGGCCTGAAGGCGCTGCCGGACCGATGCGATCGGCTCTCCCCTCCCCGTGCGCACATCGGGGAGGGGAGAACGCGGGCCCGGATCTCACACGGCGCTGCAACCACCGTCCACGGGCACGGAAGCGCCCGTCACGAACGAGGACCGGTCGCCGCACAGCCACACCACGGCCTGCGCGATCTCCCGGGGGTCGGCGAGCCGGCGCTGGATGGCCCGGCCGACGCTGAGTTCCTCCAGCTGCGGCATCACACTGATGGCCTCGTCCATCAGCTCGGTCCTGGTGGCGCCCACCATCAGCGAGTTGACCCTGATGCCCCGGCCGCCGTACTCGGCCGCGGCGGCCTTGGTCAGCCCGGCGACCGCGTGCTTGGCGGCGACGTAGGGGGCCGCCGCCCCGGTGGCGAACAGCCCTGCCGTACTGGAGGTGTTGACGATCGAGCCGCCGGACTCCTGGCGCAGCATCACGGGGATCTGATGCCGGAGGCAGTTCCAGACCCCGCGCACGTTGGTGTCCATGATCCGGTCGTAATCGGCGTCGTCCATCTCGTGCAGCGGAGTGCCGAGCGAGCCCCAGCCCGCGTTGTTGAACGCCCCGTCGAGCGAGTCGAATCGGTCCACGGCGAGCGCCACGGCGCGCTCGACGTCGGCCGCGGACCGTACGTCACCCGGCGCCGCGACGGCGCGCCCGCCCGCGCCGTTGATCTCTCCGGTGATCTCACGGAGCCGCTCCTCGCGCCGTGCCATGAGCACGACCGCCGCGCCCTCCGCCGCGAGCAGCCGCGCCGCCGCCTCGCCGATGCCGCTGGACGCCCCGGTGACCATGACTGTCTTGCCTGTGAGTGACACTCGTCCCCCCGTATTCAGGAATGAATCAAGCCGGAATGAACTCCGGAAGGAGCCTAGGTGGATTGACTCGCGGGGTCGATGATCGCTTCGTTCCGCCGGGGAGTGAGCCGTGCGAGTTCTTTCTGCTGTGCGGTGTCGCCCGGAGGAAAGGAATTGCCTTGAGGCCAGAGTTCACGTTGGCTGGGCACCATGGCTGAACTGCGTACCGATCGCCTCACCCTCCGCCGTTGGCGGGACTCCGACCTTGAACCATGGGCGGTGATGAATGCCGATCCCGAAGTCCGGGAGCACTTGGGCGACGTGCTCACCCGCGAACAGAGCGAGGCCTCCGTGGCGCTCTACCAGGCCAAGTTCGACCAGCGAGGCTACGGGTGGTGGGCGGTTGAGGTGCGGGCCACGGGCGAGTTCATCGGCTTCGCGGGCTTGGACCGGGTGGATGATGACATGCCGTTCACAGGAGTGGAGATCGGCTGGCGGCTCGCCCGCTCGGCCTGGGGCCAGGGCTACGCCACCGAGGCCGCGCTGACGGTCCTGGCCTACGGCTTCGACACTCTTGGGCTTTCCGAGATTCTTGCTGTGACGACATCCGCAAACGTTCGTTCGCAGGCGGTGATGCGCCGGATCGGCATGACCCGGGATCCGGCAGACGACTTCGACGACCCCACCGTGCCCGAAGGGCCCCTGCGTTCGAACGTGCTGTACCGCATCGCCCGCGATACGAGGATCTGACGTGCACCGCTGGGCCGCTTGATCAGGCCGCGGTGGCGTTGGGGCGGGCGACCGTACGCGTCGTCCGCCCCAACGCCATGGGTCCTGACCTGTGTTACCGCTACCGGACCCTGCCCCGGGTTATCGCTGTGGGTCGGGGATCCAGCTGCCGTGGACGCCGGCGGGGACGCGGTGCGGCATGTGCACGGTGGCTGTCCGGGTCATGTCCTGGGCGTTCAGGACCAGTAGCTCCGATCCGTGGGTCGTGCCGTGGGAGACCATGGAGAGCAGGTATCCGGCGTCTTCGTCGTTGCCGTTGTCGTGTGCGGGGACGAAGACGGCTTCGCCGGGTGAGGTGCCGTGCCCGGTGCCGTATGGTGTCGCGGTGCCTGTGACGGTGTCGTACTTGAGGATGGCGTGTTCGGTGACGGTGTAGAGGTAGCGGCTGTAGCGGCCGGTCAGGTTGTCGTTGACGGTCGGCATCTCCACTCCGCGGTCGTCGAGTGCCTGCTCGCTCACGGTGCCGGTGGCCGGGTCGAGCAGCCAGCGGTGCACCTGTCCGCCCTGTGTCTCGCCCAGTACCCATCCGGTGTCGGCGAGCGGGTTGGCGACGTGGCCGCCCATGGCCTGCCACATGGTGTCGAACGCGGTCCGGGAGTAGCGCACGGCCTCCAGGACGATCCGTCCCGTGGTGTCCTCGTGGGCGTTGGCGACGTGGAAGATGTAGCAGGGGTCGATGTCGAACCAGCGTACGTCGCCGGTGCCGTCGCGGCGCATCAGTCCCAGCCGGGCGCCGTAGGTGTCGTCCCAGCGCATCGGCATGCCCCCGCCGGCCAGCCGGAGGTCGAAGACGACCGGGAGGTCGAGCCAGATCACGTGGTTCTCGGTGATGGCGAAGTCATGCATCATCGTGCCCGCCGGAACCGCTATCCGCCGGCTCTCCACCAGCTCCCCCGCCGCCGACAGCCGGTGGTAGGTGAGGTGCGGGGCCACGGCACTGTAGCCGAAGAAGAGAAGTTCACCGGTAACCGGATCCTCCTTGGGATGAGCCGTCATCGCGGTCGTCAACCGACCACCGAAAGTACAGGGACCAACCGTCTCCAGTTCCCCGGTGACCTCGTACGGCAAGCCGTTCTCGACCAGGGCGAGGAGCTTGTCGGCGTGTGCGATGACGTGGGTGTTCGCGTTCACCGCGGTGAGGTCGACGGTTCCGTCCGCGCGTATGTAGGGTGCGCCCGCGAGTTTGCCGGTGCGTACCCAGCGGTTGCGGTACCACTCGGCGCGGCCGTCGCGCAGCCGGACGCCGTGCAGCATGCCGTTGCCGGTGAACAGATGGCCGGGGTCCTCGCCGGGGCGGGAGTTGGGGCCGTTGCGCAGGTAGCGGCCGTTCAGCTCGGGCGGCAGGGTGCCGGTGACCGTCAGGTCGAAACCGTCGGTCTCATCGGTCAGCGGAGTGTAGTGCCCGAGGAGGTAGGGCTTGCTCGCTTCGGCGGGGTGCTCTGGTGTGGTCGTCATGATTCCTTCTCGTCCGGGTGGGGCTTGTCGGGGTGAGATGTGGTGGATCAGGCCAGTGAGCTGAGTGAGGCGCCGGCCGACGAGGTCTTGAGGCTGCGGCGGGGGGCCGGCAGGAATATCACGGCCAGGAAGGCCGCGATCGCGCCGACGACGGAAAGCCAGGGCAGGGCGCTGGCCGTGGCAGCTGCCTGGGCATGGTGCAGTCCACGGTCCATGTGGCTTGTGAGGCTGTCGGCGTAGAGCGCGCCGGCGATGGCCAAGGCGACGGAGCCGCCGATCTGACGGAAGAAGGTGATGTTGGAGCTGGCGGTGCCCATGTCCTTGGGATCGACCGTCGCCTGGATGGCGAGGGTGAGGCCGGAGAGCGTGGGGCCGATACCGAGACCGATGAGGATCATCCAGATCGACATCGTCCACAGCGAGGTGTTCAGAGTGAGCTCGGTGAACATCAGGGAACCCGCGGCGGCCAGGACGGCCGCGCCGAGCAGCCAGGGCTTGTAGCGGCCGGAGCCGCTGATCAGGATGCCGGTCAGCAGGCTGCCGGCGACCATGGCGATCATCAGCGGGTACAGGAGCAGCCCGCTCGTGCTGGCGCTGTGACCGAGCGCTTCCTGGAAGTAGCGCGGCAGGAACACCACGGAGGCGAAGAGGCAGAACGCGGAGAAGAACGAGGCGGTGTTGGTCAGGGTGTAGGCCCGGTCGCGGAACAGGGCCATCGGCATGATCGGCTGGGCGGCTCGTTTCTCGATCATGACGAACGGCACCAGGAGAAGCAGCGCGAGCAGGATGGGACCGATGACCACGGTGTCCGTCCAGGTGTGGTTGTCGATGCCCTTCATGGTCAGTCCGATCAGCAGGGAGCTGATCACGGCGGTCAGCACGGTGATGCCCGCGTAGTCGGGGCGTCCGGCGTTCGGGATCCCGCCGCCACCGGGCAGGTACCGCCAGATGATGGCGAGGACGAGGGCGCCGATGGGCAGGTTGACCAGGAAGACCCAGTGCCAGCTGGCGTAGTCGGTGAACAGGCCGCCCAGGTAGGGGCCGAGTACGTAGCTCAGGGCCATGACGCCGCCGACCGCGCCCTGTGCCCGGCCGCGCTGCCCGGGTGGGACGGTGTCGGCCACCAGGGCCAGGGACAGCGGAAGCAGGGCTCCGGCACCCAGGCCCTGTACGGCGCGGAAGGCGATCAGCTCGCCCATGTTCTGCGCGAGGGCGCACAGGGCGCTGCCGGTCAGGAAGATCACGATGCCCGTGATCAGCAGGAGCTTGCGGCCGTAGAGATCCGAGAGGCGGCCGTAGAGCGGGACGGTGACGGTCGAGGTGAGCAGGTAGGCCGTCACCGTCCAGGTGTAGAGGTTCTGTCCGCCGAGATCCTCGGTGATCCGGGGCAGGGCGGTGCCGACGATCGTCTGGTCGAGCATCGCGAGGAACATGCCGCCGAGGACGGCGATCAGCAGGAGCCCGCTGTGGGAACGGGGCGGTTCATTCATGAGTCAGACACTACATGTAGATCTCTACACGTCAAACCCGGGGTATTCTGCTGTCATGTCTCTGCGGATCGCTCTTCTCGGCACACTCGCCTTCCACGGCCCCGCGTCCGGCTACGAGCTGGCCAAACGCTTCGACGCCTCGGTCAACTACGTCTGGCAGGCCAAGCACAGCCAGATCTATCCGGAGCTCGCCAAGATGGTGCAGACCGGTGCCGTCACCGTCGAGGACGCGGGCGGCGGCCGGGGCCGCAAGGTCTATACCGTCACCGACTCCGGCCGTGACGAAATCGCCCACTGGGCCGGCGCCGAGGACCCCTACCGCAGCATCCGCAACGGATCCGCGCTGCGCGGATTCCTGGTGACCCTCCTCCCACCGGATGAGGCGGCGGCGGCAATGCGCGCCGAAGAGGCACGCCACAGCGTGGCGCTGGCCGGACTGCTGATCCTCGAGAAGGAGGTGGACGCCCGCACGGCACCCGACAGCCCGCCCTTCGGGGAGTACGCGCTGGACTTGGGGCTGCGCACCACGCGGATGCTTCAGCAGTGGGCGGCCGACACCGCCGAGGACCTCGAACGGCGCGCCGCGGCCGGCGAGGCCGCGCAGTAGCGGCCGGCTCGGAGACCGGAGCGGGGACGGCCCCGTCGCCGCCGGAGCTGTCCACGCCCAGGCTCCTCCACCATCCTCGGAATCACCCCGCATCACAGCCCAAGGGCGCGCCCCCGGCCGGTGGTGAGCGGTGTGTCTGGTTGTCGGTGGCCTCCCCTACGGCCGGCGCGGCCGGTGTACCTCGACGAGACGGTCCATGAGGGCGTCGAGCTGGGCGTGGACGACGCGCCGGGCGGGGTCCTCGTCGTACCACGCGACGATCTCCCGGGCGCCCTGCGCGAACGGCACAGCCGCCGTGAACTCCGGCACCACCCGGCGGATCTTGCCATTGTCGAACACCAGCGAATGCGCCTTGTCACCGAGGAATTCCTCGCCCCACTGGGGTTCGCACGCGGCGACGGCATCGGACGGGACGTGGACAAGGCGCGGCTCCACCCCCGCGGCCTCGGCGACCGTCCGGTAGATCTGGTCCCAGCTCAGCACCTCGTCACCGGTGATGTGGAAGGTCTCGCCGAGAGCCGCGGGGTTGCCGAGGAGCCCGGTGAACCCGAGAGCGAAGTCCGTGTGGTGGGTGAGCGTCCAAAGCGAGGTCCCGTCACCGTGGACCATCACCTCCTTTCCCTGGCGCATGCGCTCCACCACCGTGTAACTCCCGCTGATGGGAAAGGGAAAGGCGGTGTGGTCGTAGGTGTGCGAGGGGCGTACGACGGTGACGGGCAACCGCTGCTCTTCGTGGGCCCGGCCGAGCAGTTCCTCGCAGGCGATCTTGTCACGGGCGTAGGCGGAATGCGGGTTGTGCACCGGCGCGGACTCCAGGAGCGGCAGGCGCGCCGGTGGCTTCTGATAGGTGGAAGCCGAACTGATGAAGACGTACTGGCCGGTGCGCCCGCTGAAGAAATCGGCGTCGAAGGCGACGTGTTCGGCTGTGAAGCCCAGGAAGTTGACGACGACGTCGAAATCCTGGCCCTTCAGCGCGGCGCGCACCTGATGGGTGTCGCGGACGTCGGCGGTGATGACGGTGGCGCCGTCGGGCACCGGCCGGGATGAGGACATGTTGCGGTTCAACAGGTGGAGGTCGGCGCCGAGTTCGACGGCCCGCCGGGAGCAGGCCGAGCTGATCCGGCCCGTGCCACCGATGAAGAGGACCTTCCGGCCCTGGAGACGGCTCACGGTCATGAGAGGTTGGTACTCCTGAGAGGGTCTGACGGATGGGATGCCCGGGGATGAGTGCGGCCCCCGCGGGCAGGTCACTCTCCGGGAAAGGCGACACCCAGGTCACCGCGGATGCCGTCCAGGACACGCATGATCCGAAGCGTCTCGTCGAGCGGCATGAGGTCGGACTCCAACCGCCCGGCGGCGATGCACCGGGCCGCTTCGGCGGCTTCGTAACAGAGGCCGCCGTCGAGCTGTGCGGGCACGAAGCTGTCGATCAGCTCATGGTCCCGGCCGATCAGGCGGACCGCGGCGGGTCCGTAGAAATGGCCGTCGATCTCGAGGCGGGCGAGTGTTCCCGAGATCGACGCCGTGGTCGGTGTGCGGGCGAAGAGCGTGGTGTTCAGCACACCGTGCGCCCCCGCCCCGGAAGTGACGACGATCGACGTCTGGCCGTCGACACCGGTGAACGCCTTCGTGCCCACAGCGGTGACGGAGGCGAACGGCCCCAGGACCATCGACGCGAAGGCGACCGGGTAGATGCCGAGGTCGAGCAGTGCTCCACCTGCCAGTTCGGGGGCGAAGAGGCGGTGCGCCGGGTCGGGTTTCGCGGGCAGACCGTGGTCGGCGATGACCGTCTGAACCTCTCCGAGCAGCCCGGAGTCGAGGACCTGGCGGACCACATCGATGTGCGGCAGAAAGCGCGTCCACATCGCCTCCATGAGGAACACCCCTCGCTCTCGGGCGGCTTCGATCAAACGCTCGGCCTCATGGGCGTTACGAGTGAACGCCTTCTCTACCAGCACATGTCGGCCGGCCTCGATCGCCTGGAGAGCCTGTTCGAAATGACCCGAATGCGGTGACGCGATATAGACAATGTCCACATTCTGGTCATTGAGCAACTCGGCATAGCTTCCATAGGCCGCCGGAATGGCGAACCGGTCCGCAAACGCACGGGCCCGCCCCGCGTCACGGGAGCCGACCGCCACGACCTTCTGCTCGGTGTATGTCCGCAACGCCTCGACGAAGGAGCCGGCGATCCAACCCGGGGCCATCACCCCCCAGTTCAGGGCCGGCGCATCGCGGGGGGAAGGTGTCCGCGGTGCGGGCAGCGCGAGGTGCGCCGCCTCAGATGCGTCTGCGTTGACCTGCGGGGACTGCGCCATGAGCGTTCCTATCGGTTCAGATGTGAAAACGGTGGTGTGCGGGGCACCGTGACGGTGCCTCGAAGCCGGCGGCGCACCCCCGCGCCCCCCGCTCGTCATGCGAGGTTCCGGCAGCCGCGGGGTCTGACGGAGGGATGCCGAAGGGGCGAGAGGCGGTGCCGGAGCTCGCCAGGAAGCGTCGAGTACCGGTCCCCTCTGGCTCGCAATCGATTGCGCTACGATACGGCGATGGTGCCGCAGATTGTCAAGCTCTCGATCGTCGCGGGTCGCGGTGTGCCTGCGACCCGCTCAAGGAACTCGCCCGAGCCTCTTCCGCGTTCACGCCCCGGGGTCCGGCGCCCGCATCGACGGCGGATGGCCGACTGCGCCAAGGGCCGATCACCCAGAGGCGTCCGCCAGGACAGTCAGGTGGTCTCGCGCAGGACGAGCTGCGTGCGCAGGGCAACCTCGGCCTGGCCCGCCCGGCCACCGATACGTTCGAGGAGCAGGCGTCCGCAGGCCGATCCCACCTCGTGGGCGGGATAGCGGATGGTGGAGAGCCTGGGGCGTACCAGAGAGGCGACCTCGATGTCATCATGGCCGATCAGCGCCACGTCGGACGGAACCGCGAGGCCCATCTGCTCCGCTGCCTCCAAAGCGCCGATCGCGGTGAGGTCGTTGACGCAGGCGATCGCGGTCGGCGGGTTCTTGCGGTTCATCAGCCGACGCAGTCCCGCGACGCCCGCTTCGCGGGTGTGCTTCCCGCGGACGACCAGACTGGCCGGCAGGTCCAGGCCGTGTCGGCCGGCGGCGGCACGGTACAGCTCCAGACGAGGATCGCCGGCCGGCGTGCCCGCGGGCCCGACCAGCATGCCCAGTCGCCGGTGCCCCTCTTGCGCGAGGTGACCGACCGCCTGGTCGATGGCGCCCTGGGAATCGGCGCGCACAAGATCCAGGCCGTCCATTTCGGTGTCGGCGCTGACCACGACCGGGATTCCTGCCGCCTGGAGGGCATCGAAGTCGTCCGGTACCAGCCATGACGGTGTGATCACCACGCCGTCGAGCCAGCGCTTGACCGCATCGTCGAGATAGAGCAGTTCTTCGGCGCGTTCCGCGTTCGTATTGCACACGACGACGTGGTACTTGTCGGGGCGCAACGCGTCTTGGAGCCCTCGGGCCAGTTGGGCGTAGAAGGGGTTGGCGATGTCCGGGATGATCAGGGCCACGGTGGAAGAGCGCCCCGTGCGCAGACTCTGGGCCACGGTGTTCAGCCGGAATCCCAGCTTTGTGATGGCCGCCTGCACCGCGTCCCTCTTGGCGGGAGCCACCGGACGTTTGCCGCTCAGTACGTAGGAGACGGTGGTCACCGAGACCCCTGCGGCGCGAGCCACGTCCGCCATCGTCACCGGCTGCTGTTCCATCCGGACCTCCCCGTTCCTGTCGGTCACCTCGCTATCAGACGGAAGCATCGACAGCCGAGCACAGGCTACCTCAACCTGGCGCAATCGGTTGCGTACAACCCATCGCCCCCACCTGCCCGCTCGTCGAAGGGCACGCTCCGGTCGCGGCAGGTCCGGACCTCGTCAGGGACGCGAGCTGACCCGTTCCCGGCCGGCGGCACGGACCGGGGCTCAGCGCAGGAAGATCCGGTCCGGGTCGAGTTCCTCACGCAGCAGCCGCAGTTCCTCGGGGTTCGGTGGCGGGATCTCCGCCAGGTCATCGGCGATCCGCAGGTCCCAGCCGGTGGCGGCGCGCACGCGCTGCACCGGGACGCCGGGGTGTACGGCGATCAGCCGTAGCTCGTCGTCGATGCCGTCCCGTGCCAGGATGCCGTGTTCGGTGATCACCCGCGTGACTCCCTTGCCCCGGGGCCGGGCACCGCCGCCGGTCTCACGAGCCCGTCGCGGGCTGGGAGAGGTGCAGAAGTCCAACTCGCCGACGAGCGAGCGCGGGGTGTGCCGGCGCATCACCACGAAGACCTCGCCGGCGTTCGCCATCACCTCGATCGCCCCGCCCGAACCGGGCAGCCGCACCCGGGGGCTCGCCCAGTCGCCGATGATCGAGGAGTTCAGGCTGCCATACCTGTCGATCTGCGCGGCGCCGAGGAAGGCCACATCGACCCGACCGCCCTGGAGGACGAAGCCGAACATCTGCGCCATGCTCAGCACGCACTCCGCGCCGGTGACGAGGATGGGATCGGTGATGCTGCGCGGCGGGGCCATCGGATGGGCTCCGATCACGCCGGACTCGTAGACGGTCTCGATCTCGGGGGCTACCGAGTGCCGGGCGAGCGCGACCGCCAGGGTCGGCAGTCCGTGTCCGGCGAAGACCAGGCGGCGCCGGGCCAGTTCACGTGCCGCGGTCACCGTGAGGAGTTCGCTGTCGGTGCAGGTCATCGTGGTCTCCCGTAGTTCACCGGCACGGACAGCTGCTCGTCGATCTCCAGTCGGTCCCAGTACTCCGGGCCGAGACCGGCAAGGAAGCCCTCGTGGTCCGTCGTGCCGAGGATGTGCCGGTCGATCCACTCGCGCAGCACCGCGGGGTCGCGGGCCAGTTCGGACCAAGCGCGCTGGAAGCGGTCGTCACGGTCGTAATAGCCCTGGACCGGCGCCGGGTGCGCGCCGCGCGGGCACACCACCACCGCGTCCACTACGTGCGACGGAACGATCGTGCGGTTGGGGTCGGAGCGGACGATGTCGTCGGCGACGATTTCCTCGACCGTCACGATCACCGAACCACCGGCGAACGCGGCCTCCTGCTGGACGCCGAGCATGCCCCACGCCTGGATGTTCCCGGCGTGGTCGGCCCGCTGGGCGTGGATGATCGAGACATCCGGGTTGAGCGCGGGCACCACGTGGATCTCACCGCCGCCGTACGGGTCGGTGACGCTTCTGATCATCGGGTTGTGCGCGATCAGGTCACTGCCGGTGCAGGAACGGATCGGGGCGAACGGCAGCCCGGCGGCGCCCGCGGTGTAGCGGGCGACCATGCCGCCGATGCTGTACTCCTCGAACTCCACCGGTTCGGGGTCCCGGTGCTCGATGCGGCGGCGCAGTTCGTGCAGTGATCCCGCCGAACTGTTGCCGACGAATGCCGAGACCAGCTTGGTGACGCAGCCGGCCGCCAGCAACTGGTCGACGAGGGGGTCGCCGCCCATCCGGACCAGGGTCAGACCGGTGATGCCCTGCCGGATGATCTCGTGTGCGGCGGCAGTCGGTACCAGGTGGCCGAAGCCTTCCAGCGTCACCGTCTGCCCGTCGCGCACATACCGGGCCACGGCCTCGGTGAGCGGCAGACGTTTGTCCCTTGGCAAGGTGGTCCTTTCCTGTTCGGGTCCTGTTCGGGTTCCGCGCGGGCGGCTCGCGTCGAAGCCGCGAACGCGTCTGTCTGCGTGACGCGCCCTGGCGTCCGTCAGCCTCGGTCGTCGGCGGCGGGGAGCGCGCTCAGACGGGACTTGAGGATCTTTCCGGCGGCGGAGAGAGGCAGCGAGTCGACGATGTGCACGGCGCGGATCTTCTTGTAGGGAAGGACGCGGGCGGCGACGTACGCCATGACCTCCTCCGGGTCGACGTCCGCACCCGGCCGCGGTACCACGAAGGCGACCGGTTCCTGCCCGACCGGCGCGTGCGCTCTGCCGATGACCGCGGCCGCCCGCAGGCCGGGGTGGCCGTGCAGGATGTCCTCCAGTTCGCGGGGGTAGACGTTGTAGCCCTTGTAGATGAGCATCTCCTTTGCGCGGCCGGACAGGAAGACGAAGCCGTCCTCGTCCACGTAGCCGAGGTCCCCCGTGCGCAGCCAGCCCGCGACGAACTGTTCGGCGCCGGCCTCCGGCCGGTTCAGGTAGCCCGCTGTGACCTGGGGGCCCCGCACCCAGAGTTCACCCACCTCGTTCGGACCGAGGGCGGCCGATCCGCCGGTGAGCGGCCGGATCTCCACCGTGGTGTCGAACAGCGGCAGTCCGACACTGCCGAGCTTGCGGCGGGCGCCGTGCAGAAGCGGGGTGGAGGTCACCAGGCACGTCCCCTCGGTGAGGCCGTAGCCCTCGCCGACCGCCGCCGCGGGGAAGGCGGCCTCCAGCGAGGTCAGCGTGGCCTTGTCGATCGGGGCGCCTCCCGAGGAGATCACTCGTACCGAGGACAGATCGCGCTCGCCGACGCCGGGGCCGGCCAGGAGCGCCTGCCACATGGTCGGACTGCCGAGGAGGTAGGTGGCGCGGTGCTCTTCGATAGACGCCAGCATGCGTTCGGGGGAGAACCGTCCGGAGAGGACGACGGTGGTCCCGCACAGCAGCAGGAAGATCGTGTTGATCAGCGCGTGCACGTGGAACAAGGGTGACTGGAGCACCGTCACCCCGGCGCCCGGTCGCATTCCCGGGTCGCGCGGGCCGGGCAGTGGGCGCAGCCGGAGATCTCCGCCGCCCTCCTCGGTGATCAGGTGAGCGGCGCGCCAGGCGGTCATCTGGGTGACGTTCGCGACCACGTTGCGGTGCAGCACTCGAACGCCCTTGGATACACCGGTGGTTCCCCCGGTGTACAGGATCTGGGCGACGTCGTCGCCGGTCACCGCGGTGTGCGGGGGCACATCGGTGTGGCCGGTGAGAAGGTCGGCGAGGGCGATCACACCGGGAGCGGCCGAAGGCGGCACCGCGGAGGGCGCGCAGGCGCTCGGCGGGACCACGACGACGGTCCGCAGGCGAGACCCGGTGCGGGCCTCGGTCAGCGGGGTGAGGTGAGCGGGGTGGCTGACGGCGGCGACGGCACCGGTGTCGAGTAGTTGGGCGTGCAGGCCCGGTGCGGGCTGCAACGGGTTCGCCGGTGACACGGTCGCCCCGGCCAGCAGTGTGCCGTAGTAGCCGATCAGGAACCAGGCGCTGTTGGACAGGTGCAGCAGGACGACGTCCCCGTCGCGGACGCCGGTGCCGCGCAGGCCATGGGCGAAGGCGACGGCGAGCTCCCGCACCTCGGCGAAGCTGAGCCGCAGGTCGCCGTCGACGACGGCCACGCGGTCACCGTACAGACGGGCCGCCGCGGTGAGCAGTCCGCATACGGGCAGGTCGGGATAGTGGAGCGAGGTCGGCATCCCCTCCGGCCAGTACGTGTGCATGTGGGATCTCCTCTGGTGGGGCGTGTCCTTGGGGGGCGTCGTCGGGCGGGCCCGTCGTGGGTGTGGAGGACCGGCCTCAAGCCGGCGAGGGTTCGAGGGCGGGCTGGTCCGCGGACCCGAGGCCCGTGGCCTCCGCGAGCCTGGTCCGGATCAGCTCGGTGGCCCCCGTGATGATCCGGTGCACGAGATCGCCGACCGTGGGGATGTCGTGGATCAACCCTTGCACGAGGCCGGTGGTCCAGATGCCGAACTCGTGATCGCCCAGCTCGAACACGCGCCTGCCGCGCGCACCGGCGACGAGTTCGCGGACGTCCTCGAACACGCCGCCCGCTTCGAGCGTGGACACCACCTGGCGGCTCACACCGTTGCCGGCCACGCGTGTGGTGTTGCGCAGGCTGCGGAAGATCAGTTCGGTGTCCAGCTCGCTCGACTCGACGATCCGTTCCTTGATCCGCTGGTGGACGGGTGCCTCGACGGTGCACATGAAGCGGGTGCCCATGGTGATGCCCTCCGCGCCGAGCGCGAGAGCGGCGACCAGGCCCCGGGCATCGGCGAAGCCGCCGGAGGCGATCATCGGGATGGTGATGTGCTCGGCGGCCTTACGGATGAGGACCAGGCCGGGGATGTCATCCTCTCCCGGGTGCCCGGCGCATTCGAATCCGTCGATGCTGAGGGCATCGACGCCGAGGCTCTGGGCCTTGACCGCGTGCCGGACGCTGGTGCACTTGTGCAGGATCTTCACCCCGGCGGCCTTGAAGTCCGCTATGTGCGCCTCGGGGCTGTGGCCCGCCGTCTCCACGATCGTGATCCCGGACTCGATGATCGCCTGCCGGTACTCTGCGTACGGCGGCGGACTGATCGCCGGCAGGATGGTGAGGTTGACGCCGAACGGCCGGTCCGTCATGTCACGACACCGTTCGATCTCCCGGACCAGAGCTTCCGGAGTCGGCTGAGTCAGCGCGGTGAGCAGCCCCAGCGCCCCTGACCGCGCGACTGCCGCGACGAGTTCGGCCCGGCCCACCCACTGCATACCGCCCTGCACGATGGGATGCTCGATCCCCAGTGCCTCGGTGAACCTCGTGGTCAGCATCATGTCCTCACTTCCGGGTGGTGTGGTGGTAGTTGCCATCTGCCGTCGAACCGAGGCTCGGTCCCGTCCAGGAAGGCCTGCCGGGCGGCCGGGCCGTCGGTGGCGAAGTTGATCACTTGGGCTCGGGCCTCGCTCTCCAGCGCTTCGTGGAAGCTCCGGCCGGACGCCTCGTTGAGCATCAGCTTCGACTGAGCCGTCGCGACGGGCGGCCCGTCCGCGAGCCGGGCGGCGAGGGCGTCGACGAACGCGTCGATCTCCTCGCCGGACGTCACCCAGGTCACCAGGCCGAGCCGCAGGGCCTCGGCGGCGTCCACGAAGTCGGCCAGCAGAGCAAGGCGCTTGGCCTGCTGGAGGCCGACGAGACGGGGAAGCAGCCACGATCCGCCGAAGTCCAGGGAGAGGCCGCGGCGGGCAAAGATCTGAGAGAAGCGGGCGGTCGCGGACGCCACGACGAGATCACAGCCCAGAGCCAGATTCCAGCCCGCGCCGACGGCGACGCCCTCGACCTTGGCGATGACCGGTTTCGGCAGTTCGTACAGGGCCAGGGCGACGTCGCCGAGGCGGTGCATCCGGTCCAGGGGGTGCCGCCGCGCTCGGGGTGCGCCCAGATCGGCACCGGCGCAGAAGTCGCCTCCGGCGCCGGTGAGCACGATCACGCGCACGGCCTCGTCCACGCGGGCGGCGCGCAGTGTGTCCTGGAGCAGCGCCCAGGCGTCCTCCGTCATCGCGTTCTTGCGGTGCGGGCGATTGAGGGTGACCGTGAGCACGGGGCCCTCGCGGCGGGCGAGGACGGGCTCTTCGGTCCCGGGCATCGCCGGTCCGCCTCCTTCGTCTTCGTCATGGCCGGCTGCGGCGAGGTGCCCGGGTGGAGATGTGCCGGGCTGCCGGGGCGGCGGTGCGTCACCTGGTCGCACGGTCAGGCCACGGTCACGTCGAGGACCGGCTTGCGGTGACTGAACGTCTCGACGGAGAAGCGGCCGTGGTAGGCGCCCATACCGCTGCCGCCGACCCCGCCGAAGGGCAGTTCGGGGACGCCGAGTTGCTGCATGGGCCACCCGAAGACGAGCGCTCCCGACGAGGTCTCCTCGGCGAGCCGGCGCCGCGTGGTGTCGTTGTTGGTGAAGGCGTACAGGGCAAGCGGCCTGTCGCGGTCGTTGACGAAGGCGATCGCCTCGTCCAGGCCCGAAACGGTCAGGATCGGGAGCACGGGACCGAAGATCTCCTCCTGCATGACCGGGGCGCTCGGTGACACGTCGGCCAGTACGGTCGGGGCGATGTAGTTGTCGGCGCGCTCGGTCTGCCCGCCGATGACCGTACGGCCGGCGGCCAACAGGGCGGTGAGCCGGTCGAAGTGGCGTTCGTCGACGATCCGGCCGTAGTCCTCGCACGCTCGCGGATCGTGCCCGAACCGCTTGTTCACGGCGCTGGTCAGGGTGGCTTCGAGGGCTTGGGCGGTGTGCGGATCGGTGAGGACGTAGTCGGGCGCGACGCACGTCTGACCCGCGTTGGTGAACTTGGCCGCCACCAGGCGCTCGGAGGTGACGTGCAGATCGGCGTCGTGGTCGACGAACACCGGTGACTTCCCACCCAGTTCGAGGGTCACCGGGGTCAGGTGCGCGGCGGCCGCGGCCATCACGACGCGGCCGACGGTGCCGTTGCCGGTGTAGAAGATGTGGTCGAAGCGCTGGGCCAACAGCAGGGTCGTCTCCTCGACGCCGCCCTCCACCACCGCGGTGGCGTCGGGGTCGAGGTATCGCGCCAGCAGCACGGCGAGCAGCGCCGAGGTCGCGGCCGCGTACTCGGCCGGTTTGATGACGACGGCGTTGCCGGCCGCGAGCGCGCCCGCGACCGGTACGAGCAGCAGGTTGACCGGGTAGTTCCAGGCGGAGATGACCAGCGCCACGCCCAGCGGCTCCCACTCGGTGCGGGCTGTGGTGCCCTGGGGAAGGTGCGCGGGTACGGCCACGGACTGCGGTGCCAGCCAGGTGTTCAGGTGCTCCAGGCAGCCGTCGATCTCCCGGAGGGTGCCGCCGATCTCCATGGTGTCGACCTCGGCGCGGCTCTTGCGCAGGTCCGCGTACAGGGCGTCGGCGATGGCGTCCGCGTTCTCGGTGAGCAGGGTCCGCAGCCGCTTGAGCTGTGTCCTGCGCCAGTCGAGCGGCCTGGTGCGTCCGGTGCGGAACGTCTCGCGCAGCCGCGTGACGACAGCTGCCGCGTCGGTGCCGGTGAATGCCGTGGTGGGGTGAGTGGTCACGAGGCTCTCCTTCTGTTTCTGCGGGCCTGTTTCTGTCATCGGAGACAGGGGGGCGGGCCCGGAGGCGTGTTCCGTGGGCGGACCAGGGTGCCGTGCGACGGGTCGCGGGGGGGCGGGGTGTCAGCGCATCGGGTCACCGTGGCCGTGGGGTCCGCAGGGCCGTGTGCGCGTCAGGCGGGCCCCGGTCACGGCGGCGATCAGGACGACGCAGCCGGTGAACACCAGTCCCGCGGTCTCCAGGCCCACGGCGGTGCTCAGCGCCCCCACCCCGACGACCGGCAGGGACATGCCCGCGTAGGCCACGACGAAGAGGGACGACACGGTCGCGGCCCGGTGCTCCGCGCCTGCGGCGCCGCTGACCGCTGCCATGCCCGCCCGGAACGCGATGCCCTGACCGATGCCGCCGCAGGCACCGCCCATGACCAGGAGGATCAGGGACCCGGCGGTCAACGAGGCACCGACCATGGCCAGACCGGCGACCAGTACCAGGCAGCCGACGGCAAGGACGCGGCGGGACACCCGGTCCCCCGCCAGTGCCTGCCCGACGGTGGAGCCCAGGAAGACGACGAACACGGTCAGGCCGCCGACCGCCAGGTTCCGCACCCCGAGCCCTGCGAGGAAGGCGGGGGCGGTGGCCGTGAACAGCCCTTGCAGTGCGAATCCGGAGAAGGCCGCCAGCGCCGCCGGCAGGAACACACTCCGCACCTGGGAAGCCAGATACAGCCCCGGTGGCCGCGGGCGCGTGGGGGCCGGCGTCGTGACAGCCGTCTCCGGCAGCAGCAGGACGGTCACGGCGGTACCGGCCAGCAGTACGAGATGCAGGAGGAACGGCGAGATCAACGGCCCCGGTACGTACTGGGCGAGGACACCCGACAGCAGTGTGCCGCAGCCCAGGCCGCCCATGTTGGCCGCCGTCGCGGCGAAGGCCGCGCGGGACCGTCCGGCCGGGGCGGCCAGCTCCAGCACAGTGACCGTGCCGGTACCGCTCAGCAGTCCGATCGAGCACCCGGACAACAGCCGTCCCGCGTACAGCAGCGGCAACCCGTCCGCGAGGAGGAAGCATCCGGCGCTGGCCGCCGCGAGGAGGAGCGCGCCCAGCAGCACCGGACGTCTGCCAAGGCGGTCGGAGAGGTTGCCCGCCAGCAGCAGCGTGACGACGACCCCGATGGCGTACGTGGCGAAGATCAGTGTCGCTGTCAGCTCGGAGAAGCCGAACGCCTCGCCGTACAGGCCGTAGAGCGGGGTGGGCAGCGTCGCGCCGGCCATGCCGACGGCGAGGACCGCGGCGGCGGTGCGGAATCCGGGACGCCCGCGCACCTGCGTGCGGCCCGGGGGTGTGTGGAGCATGAGGTCACCTGGGAGAGGGTCGATTGCGCCGCGGACCGACGGGATGCAGGGGGCCCGTACGGCCCGGCCCGGCGATCATGCGGCTGCCGGACGTTCGCGCAGGGTGTCGTCCAGCCAGTCGTAGACGCGGGCCATCGCCAGGCGCTGCGCGCCGGCGTGGCAGTGTGCGCCCGCACCCTCGTCGGCCGTGAACCGCAGCAGGGTCTTGGGGCAGGTCAGGTGGTCGTAGAGCTGTTGGGGCTGACCGGCGAAGAACTCGTCCTCGGCGGCCTCGCAGACGAGCGTGGGACAGGTGATCCTCTCGGCGATGCCCTGGCGGACGTGGTAGTCGAGGTAGGCGGCGCACACTGCGCGGGGCGTCGCAGCGCCCATCGCGTACATGCCATGGTTGTACGCCCAGCGGCTGACGGGGTTGTCGGCCATGCTCCGGTCGAGCATCGCGTCGAACTCGGGGTCGGCGTCGGCGCGCAGTCGTCGTTCCACCTCGGCGCCTTCGCCGGGAAGCCGGCCGACGGCCCGGGTTCCGAAGTCGTAGACGCCGTCCAGGGCCACCAGCGCCGCCGGCCGGTGCTCGAACGCGGCTGCCCGGGGCGCGAGCACGCCGCCCAGGCTGATGCCGACAAGCGCGGTGCGGCGGCTGTCGACCTCCGGCAGAGTCCCGGCGAAGTCCAGCACCGGGCCGATGACGTTCTCCCAGTCCGGGCGGAAGACCAGGCCCTCGCGGTGCAGTGGACCGGGCTGGCCCGGCCCGTCGAAGGTCAGCACGGTGTAGCCGCGCTCCACCCCGGCCAGTGCGCCGGTGAAGTGCAGTTCCTCAGCGGTGCCGTCGAATCCCGTGTGCATGATCACCGTGGGCCGCGGAGCCCCGCCGTCGTCCACCCGGTAGAGGTAGCCCGGCAGGGTGGTGCCCTCATAGGGAATGGCGACCGGCTCGATCCGGGGGGTGAACAGCTCCGCCGCGGCCCGGAAACACTCGACGCTGCGCTCGTAGGCCTGCTCGTGCCGGGGATCGCAGGGGTTGCCGTGCAGGAAGAACTCCGCCGAGCGGTAGTAGTTCGACGCCCGCAGGAAGGCATCCCGCGCGCTGACGCGGTGCCCGCCCTCCAGTGACTGCCGCGCCTCGGCGCTGACGCGGTCGGCCGTCACACGCCACTCGTCGTGCCAACTGCCGTAGTCGCCCTCCGTGATGCGCTGCGCCGTCGTCAGGACCTCGGCGAAGTCCGCGCCGCCGTAAGCGATGTTGCTGAACGAGCGCAGCGTCTCGAACCAGAACTGGGAGTTTCCCTGAAACAGCAGCCGCTCCATGAACGCCCCTAACGCAAGGATTTTGTACTTTAGGAGCCGACCGTAGGTGGTCGCGACCCGAAAAAGCAATGGCTAATGCTTTAATCTGGGGAGATGCGTACGAACGAGCCGACCCAGCGCCCCGGTGGCAGATCCGCCCGGGTCCGGGCTGCGGTCCATCAGGCCGTGATCGAGCTGCTGTCCCAGCCCGACGTCAACGACCTGACCATCCCGGCCGTCGCCCAGCGCGCCGGCGTCAATCCCACCAGCATCTACCGCCGTTGGGGCAGCCGTGAGGCGCTGCTGGCCGACGTGGCGGTCACCCGGATGGAGGGCGCCTGGCCACTGGCGGACACCGGGACCCTGCGGGGAGACCTGGTCCAGTGGGCCACCAACGGCGCGGCCTCTCTGGTGCGCGCGGACGGCCAACTCATCCTGCGAGCCCTGGCGTTGTCGCTGCCCGGCACCCCGCAGGCCCAGGCCGATCGCAGGGAGCACCTCCGACGCCGCGCCGATGCCCTCCAGGACATCCTCAGCCGCGCCGCCGAGCGAGGGGAGTTCCCTCCGCCCCTCGACGAGGTGCTCGACCATCTCCTCGCGCCGCTCTACCTGCGTGCCCTCTTCGGCCACATGCCTCCCGGCCCCGCCTACCCTCAAGAACTGGTCGACCGGCTCCTCGACGGCGGCTCCGCCCGGCGGACCGGTGGCCCCCGGCGGCACGGAGCGTGACGGCGCCGGTCGTCCGCCCCGGCCCGGCCGGCCGGCGCGGGGACGGATCCGGAGGGAGCGGTCATGCGTGCGTCGGGCCACCACCGGGTCACCCGTCAGACCACGACCGATCCGCCCTTGACGACATGCCGCAGCTTCTCCCGCGGCCGGGTGAGGACGCCGATGTCGTCGAGAGGGTCGCCGTCCACGATGAGCAGATCGGCGTGGGCGCCGACCGCGAGCGTGCCGATCAGCCCGTCCATCCCCAGCAGCCGGGCGGCCGTGGTGGTCGCCGAGCGGATGAGGTCGGCGGCGGGAACGATCTGCGCGCGCAGAGTGAACTCCTCCAGCTGATGGTCGCACAGGGGGCCGAGGAGGTCGGAACCGTAGACGACCTGCACCCCGGCCCGGTGTGCTCTTTCGAGGGCGCCGAGGCCCGCCTCGCGCACATCCGCGATCTTGCCGTACGTCACCTCGCTCATCCCGTGCTGCTTGCCGAAGCGGGCCATCATGTCGTACGTGATGAGGGTCGGGACGAGGAACGCGTCCTTGTCCAGGAGCAGTTGGACGGTCTCGTCATTGATGAGGTTGCCGTGCTCCACGCAGCGCGCTCCCGCGCGCAGGGCCAGATCGATGCCCCGGGGGTGGTAGGCGTGCACGGTGACGTAACGGTTGTGGTTGGCGGCCTCGGCAACGGCGGCACCGATCTCCTCCTCCGTGTACTGCACGGAGGAGACTTCGTCATGAGGTGAGGCGACGCCTCCGGAGAGCAGCACCTTCAGGTGCCGCGCACCCTTGCGGAACTCGTCGCGGGCGGCGGCCCGCACGGCGTCGACGCCGTCGGCGATACGGGCGAAGCCGGGGCCGATCTCGCAGCAGGGACGGGAGTTGTCGCTCCGTCCGCGCATGTCACCGTGGCCACCCGTCTGTGTGAGCGCCTTGCCGCCGAAGACGAGCCGTGGCCCCTGGACCAGGCCCTCCTGAATAGCCCGCGCCATTCCCCAGTCGGCGCCGCCGACATCCCGGACCGTGGTGAAGCCGCGACGCAGCATCCGGCCGGCCTCGCCAAAGGCCCTGGCCGTCATGTAGCTGGGCGCCCAGTCGGCGATCTCGTGAAACCTCAGCGTGGTGAGCAACAGGTGGACGTGGGCGTCGATCAGGCCGGGAAGCGCCGTAGCACCCTTCGCGTCGATGACGCGGCGATCGCGGTCGGACGACGCAGGCGGTCTGCCGGTGCCGGTCGCGGCGATGCGTCCGTCCACCGCCTCCAGCCAGCCGGGACCGGTGAGTGCGCCGGCTTCGGGATGGAGGAGGTGCGTGTTCTTGATGAGGAGGGAGCCGCTCATGCTCATACCTCTCGCTGCAACGATTGATGCATCCACTCTCGATGAGCAATCATTGGTGCGTCAAGGTCGGCTCCTCGGGCCGGCCCATCCCGCGGAGCCCAATCCGGGTGCGCAACCGGACCCGCGCCCCCGGGCGACGGCGACGGTGCCGGCATGGCACGCTGCGCGTGGGCCCCGATGCGCCGGTGGCACGTCGCATCACCGAACGCCAGGAGGAACGGCACATGTCAGTGGAGACCTGGCTGAGCGCACTGAACGGGTACCAAACGCTCGGACCGCAGGCCACCAGGGTGGTCCGTTTCCTGGCCCGGGAACCGCAGCTGGCCGCCTACGCGTCGGCTCGCGAGATCGCCGAGCGCGCCGCCGTCAACACCTCCACCGTCGTGCGCACCGCCCAGCAGTTCGGCTACGACGGCTGGCCCGCCCTGCGCCACGATTTGCGCAGCCACTACGTGGCATCGATGGCCAGCGGCGATGCCGCGAACCGCTTCTCGGCGCCCGAGACCGAGAGCGCGGTCACCCGCATGCTGCGCCAGGACGCCGTCAATCTCCGGACACTCGCCACACCGGACACCACCGAAGCGATCCGCGCGGTCGCCGCCGCCATCGGCTCCTCTCGCCGCATCCTGGTTCTCGGCACGGGCATCGCCGCAGCACCGGCCGGTCTGCTGAGCCACCTCGGGGCGATCATGGGCCAGGACATCCGGCTCTCGTCCGGCGCCGCGACCGTCCAGGCGGCCCAGGTCGCACAACTCGGCGAGGACGACTGCCTGGTGGCGATCAACGTGTGGCGACTGCCCCGGACGCTGCGTGCCCTGGCCGAACTGGCGAAGGAACGCGGAGCGAAGGTCTGTGTCTTGACGGACCTGCATGCGTCCACTCTGAGCGCCGTCGCCGACCACGTGGTGGTGGCACCCATCGAGGGCGTACGGTCGGCCCCCTCACTCACCGCGATGGTCGCCGTCGTCCAGGCCGTGATCGCGGCTCTGGCCGCGACACCGGACGCCGTCAAGGCGGTGGGACGCGTCGAGCAGGTCTGGCTGCGGCTGGACCTGCTGGACGACGAGGACTGAAACCGGCGCGGAAATCTGCCGCGCCGCGCGTACGGGACATCGACTGCCGCGCCGCGACGCTTCCCCTGCGAAGCTCCACCTTGACACGCTAGGCATTGCATGAGAACACTGGATGCAATGAACGTTGCATCGCACTGATGCTCACTCCTGCACTCCGGGCCCCTGCTCCTCCCGGCCTGCCTCGCCGACCGGACCGGACCCCACGCGGGCATCGCCACCATGGCGTGCTTCGCGTTTGCGGCAATCGTCGACGTCCGCCACCGAGCCCGCACCTTGCCCGTCCGACCGACTTCCACTCGGCCCACTCAACGAGAAGGAATCATGACGACCACTCCGGAAAACACCGCTGAGGTAAGCAACTCGCCGTACCACGTGGGGCATTACACGCCGGTGACCGATGAGATCGACGGTTTCGACCTGACGGTCACCGGCACCCTGCCGCCCGAGCTGACCGGCCGCTATCTGCGCACCGGCACCAACCCGCGGCCCGGCGAGGACCCCGGCCACTTGTTCACCGCCAACGGCATGCTGCACGGCGTCCGGCTGCGCGACGGCCGCGCCGAGTGGTACCGCAACCGCTGGGTACGCACCAGCAAGTTCGCCGGCAAGCGGCTCCGGAATGAGGACGGGTCCGTCGATCTCACCGCGGTGGGCGCGAACACCCATGTCATCGCGCACGCCGACAAACTCCTCGCCCTGACCGAGAGTGGTTTCCCGTACGAGGTGACTGGTGAGTTGGGGACGGTTGGTCCTTGTACTTTCGGCGGTCGGTTGACGACCGCGATGACGGCTCATCCCAAGGAGGATCCGGTCACCGGTGAACTTCTCTTCTTCGGCTACAGTGCCGTGGCCCCGCACCTCACCTACCACCGGCTGTCGGCGGCGGGGGAGCTGGTGGAGAGCCGGCGGATAGCGGTTCCGGCGGGCACGATGATGCATGACTTCGCCATCACCGAGAACCACGTGATCTGGCTCGACCTCCCGGTCGTCTTCGACCTCCGGCTGGCCGGCGGGGGCATGCCGATGCGCTGGGACGACACCTACGGCGCCCGGCTGGGACTGATGCGCCGCGACGGCACCGGCGACGTACGCTGGTTCGACATCGACCCCTGCTACATCTTCCACGTCGCCAACGCCCACGAGGACACCACGGGACGGATCGTCCTGGAGGCCGTGCGCTACTCCCGGACCGCGTTCGACACCATGTGGCAGGCCATGGGCGGCCACGTCGCCAACCCGGTCACCGACACCGGATGGGTACTGGGCGAGACACAGGGCGGACAGGTGCACCGCTGGCTGCTCGACCCGGCCACCGGCACCGTGAGCGAGCAGGCACTCGACGACCGCGGAGTGGAGATGCCGACCGTCAACGACAACCTCACCGGCCGCTACAGCCGCTACCTCTACACCGTCACCGAACACGCCATCCTCAAGCACGACACCGTCACAGGCACCGCGACACCATACGGCACCGGGCACGGCACCTCACCCGGCGAAGCCGTCTTCGTCCCCGCACACGACAACGGCAACGACGAAGACGCCGGATACCTGCTCTCCATGGTCTCCCACGGCACGACCCACGGATCGGAGCTACTGGTCCTGAACGCCCAGGACATGACCCGGACAGCCACCGTGCACATGCCGCACCGCGTCCCCGCCGGCGTCCACGGCAGCTGGATCCCCGACCCACAGCGATAACCCGGGACAGGACCTCCATGGACCGCGGTCCTCGCGGCGTCCCGCCTTCGGCTCGTAGCCCGGGTCGATTCCGAAAACGCCGGGAGAAGACGACCTCTAAGGGGAGGCGGTTCGCGTCGGTGTGGCGCCGGCCCGCGCCTCGCCGAACTCCAGACGCTTCATGACACTGGGCACCGCGATCGCCGGCAGGACACAGTGCCAGATCTCCTCGATACGCTGTCGCAGATCACGGCGCCCGCTCTCCAGGCTCGCGTGCATCTGCGCGCCGGTACACGCGTAGACGATGAGGCGGGCCACCGCGTCGATCTGGACACCCACCCTCAGCTCACGTCTGCGCCCGGCGTCGACGAGATCCTCGGTCATCACCCGCACCCACTGCTGGTGCGAGTTCTCGTCCGGGTCGATGAAGTGCTCCTGGTCCATCACCAGCCGGGCTCCCGCCAACAGCACGGGATCATCGACCAGTTGACGGCCCCAGGTGAGCGTGACGTCGATGGCGTGCTGGATTCCCCTGGACTCGACCGGCGGCACCACCAGGTCGGGCTGGCTGCGGACTATCTCGCGAGCCAGCTCTTCCTTGCTCGGGAAGTGGAAGTACATCGCGCCCAGCGTGAGGCCGGCGCGGTGGGCGATCTTGGCAACGCTCGCACCGGCGAACCCGGACTCGGCGAAGACCTCCGCCCCCGCGCGCACCAGAGCGGCCCTGGTGCGCAACGCCCGTTCCTGCTTCAGGCTCCGTCCCGTCAACTGATTGTTCCCCACCATACTCAGTACAGCCTCGACAAAGAAAAGAATGCTCTCTATTTTATGATGCGGCAGCTGATTCAAGCCAACACGTGACACCGCAAGCCAGCCCGCTGACACGTGTTGACGTTCCAGTTCCAGCGACATCCAAGGGGGAGAAGTCGCATGGCCTGCAACACCATCCGCTCAGCACCGTCCACACCCGCACCCGGACCCGCGCTCAAGGGGTACGTTCGCAAGTCCGAGACCGATGAGATCCTGGTTCGCGACTGGCGCAACGTCTCCCCCGAGACCCAGATCGTTACCCTGCAGTGGCCTCACACGCACTCTTTCTACACACTTCCCGGAGGTGCCACCAGCCCTCTGCTCCTCACCGAATGCGTCCGGCAGGGACTCGCCCTGCTTTCCCATACGGTCCATGACATCCCGCTCGACCACCGACTGGGCTGGGAATACGCCAGGACCACGGTCGCGCGGGCCGCGTTACGTCCGCGGTCAGGACCCATGACCGCGGAGCTGAGGATCACGCACACCTCGGTCACCCGCCGCCGCGGCGGCTCGGTCCAGCTGACCGCGCTCATCAACTCCACCGTCGGCGGTGAGCACTTGGGCACCGCCGAGATCCGCTACACCACCCACCCGCCGGCCATCTACCATCGGCTGCGCAGGGAGTACGCGGACGCCGGGCGAGCCTTCGCCAATGCCCTGCCCCCGGCGGCGCCCGCCGCTCCCGGTCTGGTGGGCCGTGACGACCCCGGGGATGTCGTCATCGCACCGACCGGCACCGCGCGCCACTGGCAGTTGCGTACGGACACCTCACACTCGACTCTCTACGACCACCCGCATGACCACATCCCCGGGATGGTTCTCCTGGAGGCCGTGTCCCAGGCCGCCCAGGCCGAGTTCGGCGAGCGGGGCCCGGTGGTGCCGTTCGACTTCGACACCGTCTTCTCGCGGTATGTCGAGTTCGACGCCCCGGTCTGGATCGATGTCGCACCGGAGACCCCGGACGTGCTGGGCAGGGACCGGCTCCGTGTGACGGGGACGCAGAACGGCCGGGACGTCTTCCGCACCGTGGTGACCTGCGCGCCGGCCACCACTCCGGGAGCGGCGGCGCCGCGCGTGACGTAGTCAGGACTCCGGAGGGGGGTGCGGCCGGCCGGAGAGTGCCGGCCGCGCCCGCCGGGGCGGGCCGCCACGCGGTACCCGCGTGGCTCGCCGTACCGGAACCGCGCGTAGTCTGCCGGGCATGACTGGTGAAAGTGATCTGCGGAAACTGCTGAGCGGCATGCGCCCGCAACTCAACCCGGGCCGCTATGTGTTCAGTACCGTCGACGGGGGTGGTGTTCCCGCCGGTGTCACCCCCGTGGTCACGGTCGCCGAGCAGGAGGGCCTCACGCTGGTGGTACGGCTGGAGGACGCCGATACGGTCGGGCTGCCGTACGACTACGTGGCCGGCTGGATCACCTTGCGCGTCCACTCCGCCCTGGAGGCGGTCGGCCTCACCGCCGCCGTCGCCCGGGAGCTCGCCGATATCGGCGTGAGCTGCAACGTGGTCGCCGGTTTCCATCACGACCACCTCTTCGTACCGTACGAACGTGCCGCCGAGGCGGTCGCCGCGCTGGAGGCCCTCGCGCACCGGGCCCCATGACGCGGCACTACCCCACGCCGGTCAACTCCCCTGCGGATCAGCCGGCGTTGGGGCCGCCTCGTCACTTCTGTTCCAGGTCAGACTCACGGAGAAGTTCGCGGCCGTCGCCGTACTGGCGATGACGACATCGGCCTCGGCGGACAGCGACACACCGAACTCCAGCGTGATCTCGTCCGGCGCGTTCGCCATCCCCCGCAATCGCCCCACGAAGCTCTCCGCCACGGGCCGTACGGTGTCCAGCATCTGGCCGAACGACCGCTCGGCCCGCGCCACGGAGCGGCTGCCGCGCCCGACGCGGACGAGGGCCTCGTCCACTTCACGGATCTGCACCCGGATCGTCTCGTCGCTGCCGTCGCCCAGGGGCACTTCGACGGTGTGAACGGCGCGTTCGCTCATGGCATCCTCCAACAGACGGGAGTGGGAGATCCTAACGAATCCGGTGGCCGGTCGGACGGTCGCCGTGTCACCCGCCCGGGGTTTCCGGGGCGGCGGCTTCGAGGTCGTCGATGCTGCCCGACATGATCGTGCGCACATGCTCGGTGATGTGTTCCGCCGGCCAGTCCCACCAGGCCACCGACAGCAGCCGGGCCACGTCCTCGTCGCTGTAGCGGGTACGGATGAGCCGGGCCGGGTTTCCGCCGACGATCCCGTAGTCGGGCACGTCCGTGGTGACCACGGCGCCGGAGCCGATGATGGCGCCGTGGCCGATCCGTACGCCGGGCATCACCGTCGTGCGGTAACCGAACCAGACGTCGTTCCCGACGACGGTGTCACCGCGGCCCGGCAGGCCGGTGAGCAGGTCGAAGTGCTCGGCCCACGAGCCGCCCATGGTGGGGAAGGGGAAGGTGGACGGGCCGTCCATACGGTGGTTGGCGCCGTTCATGATGAACCGGACGCCCGTGCCCAGCGCACAGAACTTGCCGATGACCAGCTTCTCCGGGCCGTAGTGGTACAGCACGTTGTTCGTCTCGAACGCCGTCGGGTCGTCCGGGTCGTCGTAGTAGGAGTACTCCCCGACCTCGATCAGCGGCGACTTCACCAGCGGTCGGAGCAGCACCACTCGTGGCTGATCGGGCATCGGATGGAGGACGGTCGCGTCGGCGGGCAGCGGCATGGCGAACATTTCCTTGTGGGGTTCGTATCGGTGTCGGCGGGGATCGCGTGTTCGATCCGGTGCCATGATCACACCATGCCGACCGGCGCCCGCGCTGCGGATCGACACCACCGACGGGAAATCGGTACGGACGGTGTCCTGCCCGTCCTGGGTGCGAGAACCGGGGTCGAAAATCCCGTGGCCGTGAATTCGGGGGCGGGTTAGGGTTCCTGGCATGTACTTCCACCAGATCTACGGCTGACACCGGACGGGGCTGAGCCCCCGCTCCCGTCGCGCACACCTGTGTGCGCCACCACAACCGCCATCGTGCGGGGAACGTGGCGCACCGGTTCGCCGTGTCCTTCCGCCGTAGACCTGAAGGTGAGAGTGATCGTCCATGTCCCGTCGCCGTGCCCATATCGCGATGATCGGCATCCCTGTCGTCAGTCATGTGCTGCCGAGCCTTGAGATCATCCGCGAGCTGGTGGCCCGTGGCCACCGGGTGACGTACGCCAACGACCCCGCGGTGGCCGGCCTGATCGCCGCCACCGGCGCCGAGTTCGTCCCCTGCGGCTCCGTACTGCCGGTGGCCGACAACAACTGGCCCGACGACCCCATCGCCGCGATGAGTCTGTTCCTCGATGACGCGGTTCAGGCGCTGCCGCGGCTGCGCGCCGCCTACGAGGACGACCCCGCGGACCTCTACCTGTACGACATCGGCGCCTACGCCGCGCGCGCCCTCGCCGAGGCGCGGAACCGGCCCCTCATGCAGCTGTCGCCGACCTTCGTGGCGTGGCAGGGCTACGACCAGGAGGTCGCGGCACACCTGTGGCGGCTGCCGGGCGCCGACGCGTACCGGACGAGGTTCACGCGGTGGCTCGACGAGTGCGGGGCGTCCACCACCGACATGGACGTCTTCTGCGGCCGTCCCGCGCGGACTCTGGCTCTGATCCCCCGGGCGATGCAACCGCACGCGGACCAGGTCGACACGGACACGGTGACGTTCGTCGGTCCCTGTCACGGCGCGCGGGCGGACGAGGGCGGCTGGAGGCGTCCGGCGGACGCGGAGAACGTACTGCTGATCTCGCTGGGCTCGGCGTACACCCGCCGGCCGGAGTTCTACCGCCAGTGCCTGGCGGCCTACGGCGACCTGCCCGGCTGGCATGTCGTCCTCCAGATCGGGAAGCACACCGATCCACGGGACCTCGGCGACATCCCGCCCAACGTCGAAGTGCACTCCTGGGTGCCTCAGTTGGCGATTCTGGAACAGGCCGACGCGTTCGTCACCCACGCGGGGATGGGCGGCAGCGGGGAGGGGCTGCTCACCGGCGTTCCGATGATCGCCGTCCCCCAGGGCGCCGAACAGTTCGCCAACGCCGACCGGCTCGTCGAACTGGGCGTGGCCCGCCGCGTCGACACGGCGGACGCCACCGCCGAGACCCTGCTGACCACTCTGCGCGAACTCGTCACCGACCCGGAGGTCGGCCACCGTTCGGCGCTGCTCCGTGCCGAAGCACGAGCCGAGGGCGGCACCTCACGGGCCGCCGATCTCATCGAGGAGGCGCTGGGCTGATCCGCGCCCGGTTCACGCCCGGGAGCCGCGGGCCCGCGGTTCCCGGCGTCCGTCGGCGCCGCCGGTGGCCGTCCTGCGGCCTCATGTGCAGGGCGGCCGGTAGGGGACGCCCGGCAGGTAGCGGTGCCAGACCGCCCGGGTGATGGTGGGGTGAGCGGCGGCGCAGGCGCGGGCGAGGAGAGGACGGAAGTCGACCGGCAGGACGCGGATCACCCCGTCGTACGCTCCGGACACCACGGCCCGGCCGTACGGGTCGAAGCGCAGCGCGCCGAGGGCCGTGGTGTATCCCGTGAGCGTGGCGCGGGCGGCGGGCCGTCGTGGATCGGTGACGTCCCACAGCCGGAGGGTCCGGTCGTCGCTCCCGGTGGCGAGGGCGCGGCCGTCCGGACTGAACGCGACCTCGCCCACGACATCACTGTGGCCGGTGAGGGCGGACAGTTCCCGGGGATGCCCGCGGTCCGCGATGTCCCACAGCCGGACCGCGGAGTCGCCGCCCCCGGCGGTGGCCAGGATCTCGCCGCGCGGGCTGAAGGCCACCGAGAGCGCGGCGATGCGGTGCGCGCGCCATCGCGACAGTCGCGTGGGCCGCCCCGGACCGCCCGTGTCCCACAGTTGCACGGTCTCGTCGTCGTCGGCCGTGGCCAGCGTGCGCCCGTCGGGACTGAAGGCCGCGGAGCGGATCGTGTCCTGGTGTCCGCCCAGCGTGGCCCGGGTCGTGGGGTGTTCCGGGTCGCCGGTGTCCCACAGGCGTACCGTCCGGTCACCGCCGGAGCTGGCGAGGGTACGGCCGTCGGGGCTGAAGGCCAGGGAGCGTACCGCGCCGGTGTGGCCGGCGAGCGTGGCCAGCAGCACCGGCCGTCTCCGGGCGGACACGTCCCACAGCCGGACCTTCCGGTCGTCCCCGGCGGTCGCCAGGATCCTGCCGTCCCGCCGCATCGCGACGGAGCGGACGAAGGTCCCGGAGGGGCCGAGGGTGGCCAGTTGGACAGGGCTCCGCGTGTCGCCGATGTCCCAGAGCCGTACGGTACGGTCACCGCCGGCCGTGGCCAGGAACCTCCCGTCCGGGCCGATCGCCAGCGAGACCAGCTCGCCGGAGTGGCCCACCCAGGACGGCATCAGCGTGCTGACCAGGCTGTCGCGTGTGTGTCGCGTGGGGGCCAGCCGGTGCGCGGCCAGGGCGATCTGCATGGCCAGGGCGGGATTCCCGTGCAGGAGTTCGGTGGCTCCCTCCGCCGCGTTCGCGGCGATCGCGCTGTTGCGCTGCCGGGTGACCTCCTCGTTGGCGCGGACGGCGTAGACGGACGTCGCCGTCGTCAGGGTCAGCAGTACGGCGAGCAGGGTGACCAGGAGCCGCAGCCGCCGGGCCCGGCGCAGGGCGGTGGTGGTCTCGGCAGCCTCCGCGGCCAGGCTGGCGTCCAGGAACGCGCGCTCCCGTACGGTGAGCCCGCTGTCGCCGTCGCGGGCCAGTTTCCCCGCCATGGCGAGACGTGTGCCGCGATAGAGCGCGCCGGGATCGCGGTTGAGGGACTCCCACGTCCCGGCGGCCTCGGTGAGCTGGCGGTGGGCGCGCAGGCGTTCCCGGTCCTGGGTCAGCCAGCGGCGCAGCCGGGGCCAGCCGCGGATCAGCGCCTCGTGCGTGACTTCCAGACGCCCGCCGTCGAGGGTGATCAGACGTACGGCCACGGCCCGGTCCAGTACCGCCGCGGTGTCCTCGTCGGCGTCCAGTTCCCCGCGAGTGATGCGGCGTTTGGTGTCTTCCGTGCCTTCGCCGAGGGCGGTCAGGCGCAGGAAGAGGTGACGGGCGACCGCCTGCCGTCCGGGGTCGAGTGCGGCGTAGAACGCCTCCGCCGTCTGTGCGAGCGAGCCCTCGATGCCGCCGGCCGCCTGGAACCCGGTCAGTGTCAGCACATTGCCGCGCCGGCGGCGCCAGGTCTCCAGCAGGGCGTGCGACAGCAAGGGCAGGACCGCCACCTGGCCCTGGGCCTGCCCCGTCAGGGCGGTGAGCAGCGGACCCTCCACCCGGCATCCCGCCTGGCCGGCGGGGCGCACGATGGCACGGTGCAACTCGTCGGCGCTCATGGGTCCTACGGTGATCTGCGCGTCGCGCAGCGCCGCCGCCAGCTCCGCGTACTCCGCGCAGTGCGGATAGAAATCGGTGCGTACGGCGATCACCACCCGGCAGCGGCTGCTGGGCGCCTGTGCCGCGGCGATGAGCGCCGCGATGAACCCGCTCCGCTCCTCCTGGCCGCGGCAGACGGTGAAGACCTCTTCGAACTGGTCCACCACCAGCACGACTTCACCGTCATCCCCGCTCTGGAGGGCGATCTGACGTACCGTCCGGTGCAGATTGCCCGGGTCCGCGGTGAATTCCGTGTAGAGCCGTGCGGCGGTGGATCGCGCGGGATAGGCGAGCTGGATGGCGGTCTCCTCCAGGGGGTGCGGTCCCGGAGTGAGCGTGATCACCTGGCAGCGGTCGTTCCCGGCTCGTAATCGTGCCAGCAGGCCCGCGCCCAGCAGGGAGGACTTGCCCGACCCCGAGGCGCCGAATACCGCCAGGAACCGCTGGGTGGCCAGTCGCGTCATCACCTCGCCGACGAGGGCCTCGCGGCCGAAGAACCACTTGGAGTCGTCGGGCCGGAAGGCCGCCAGGCCCACGTAGGGCGCCTCCGCGCGCTCCGCGACCGCGGATGCGTCCTCGTCCGCGGCGCTCTCCGCGGCGAGTTCGGCGGCGACGTCGTGCCAGCGCCGCGCCCACCGCGTCTCGTCCCCACCGCAGGCGCGGACGTAGGCCAGGGTCACCGCGAGAGTCGGCAGCCGCCGGCCCGCCGCGGCCCCGGAGAGCGTGGCGATGGAGTAGTGCGCGCGGGTCGACAGAATCCGGTAGGCCGGCTTCCCGGCCTCGTCACGCAGCCGGCGGAGATCCGCCGCGAACCGCAGAAGTGGCCCGTCCCCCGCCGCGAGCGGCATCTCTCCCCGTGGCACGTGCCCACCCCCCTGTCGATCATCACGATTGTTCAGTATCCGTTTGTTCACCACCAGATCGCTGAAACCGAACAACCTTCTGGCTGTTACACCTGCTCGGCGAGGCGGGCTCCACGCCTCCACCGACTCGTGATTCCGACTCGACGTTCCGACAGCGCTGGGGGTGCGCGTATGGATTTCCGTGTCTTGGGCCCGATCGAGGCGTGGCGGGACGGCTCCAGGATCAGACTGGGCGGTCCCAAGCAGCGGGCGGTGTTCGCCACCCTGCTGCTCCGTTCGAATCAGCTCGTGTCGACCGAGCACCTCACCGCGTCGCTGTGGGGCGAGGATCCGCCTCCGACGTCGGCCACTCAGCTCTACAAGTACGTGTCGGGTCTGCGGGCCCTGCTCGGCCCCGAGTTGATCGTGCGGCGCGGCACCGGCTATGTCCTCCGGGCGGAGGAGGAGCAGCTCGATCTGGCGGTGTTCAACCGGCGGCTGGACGCCGCTCGCGGGTACTTCAAGGCGGGGCACGCGGCCGAGGCGGCGAAGGAGTTCGACGAGGCGCTCGGCCTGTGGCGCGGCCCGGCGCTCGCCGACGGCACCAGCGAGCTGATCGACACCGAGGGCTCACGGCTGGAGGAACGGCGGCTGACCGCACGGATCGAACGCATCGAGGCCGAGATGGCGCTCGGGCGGCACGACGAAGTCATCGGGGATCTGCGGTCGCTGATCGACCAGCACCCGTACCACGAGCGGCTACGGGCGCAGTTGATGCGCGCCCTCTACCGTTCGGGCCGGATCAGCGACGCTCTCGCGGTCTATGACAACGTTCGCGAGATCCTCGCCGAGGAGCTGGGCCTGGACCCCGGCTCCGAAATGCGCCAGCTCCATCAGGCCATACTGACCGAGGACGCCTCGATGAACACCCTGCCCGTCGCGAACGCCCGCACCGCCGTGACCGGTGCCCCGGAGCCCGCTCAACTCCCGCCGTCGATAGGCGACTTCAGCGGCCGGGAGGAACACGTCTCGGCGCTGCGGGCGCTGCTGGCCCCGTCGGACGCCGCTCCCGCCGGGCCCGCGGCCGTGGTCACGGTGTCCGGGCAGAGCGGGGTGGGCAAGACGGCGCTGGCCGTGCACGTCGCCCATCTGGTGAAGGCCGGATTCCCCGACGGGCAGCTTTATATGAGTCTGCGGGGCGAGGGGGCCGAACCCCTCGACGTCACCGTGGTCCTGAGGCGTTTCCTCCGTGCGCTCGGCTGCGACGACAAGGACATACCCGGCACGGTCGACGAGCAGACGGAGCTGTACCGCACCCGGATCGCCGCCCGCCGCGTCCTGATCGTGCTGGAGGACCCGGAGAGCGAGGAGGGGATACGGCCGCTGCTGCCGGGGTCGGCGGGCAGCGCGGTACTGATCACGAGCAGACACCGGCTCGCCGGACTGGAGGGCGCGCGCCGTGTCGAACTCGACGTGTTCACACCGGAACAAGCGGTGGCACTGCTCGACGGCATCATCGGGACGGAGCGCGCGGCGGCGGAGCCCGAGGCGGCGGCGGAGATCGTCCGATTATGCGGCTGTCTGCCGCTGGCCGTCCGGATCGCGGCGACCCGGCTGCTGCGCAGGCCGCACTGGAGCCTGGCCCGCCTCGCCGCCCGGCTCACCGACGAGCGGGGCCGCCTGGACGAGTTGACGGCCGGCGCTCTGGACGTACGCGCGAGTCTGGCGCTCGGCTGCCGGCGGCTGTCCGCGGCGGAACACGGGGCGTTCGGGCTGCTGGCGCTCCTGGACCCCGAGGGCTTCACCTGCCCGGAGGCCGCGCGACTGCTCGACGTCGCGACGAGCGAGGCGGAGGACCTGGTGGAGGCTCTGGTGGAGGCGCGGTTGCTCCTGGTCGCCGGGGCGGACGCGACGGGGCGCAGACGGTTCCGCTTCCATGAAGTGGTGCGTCTCCACGCTCTGGAGACCGCGTACCGCGCGGAATCGGGCCCCGCACTTCGCGCGGCGCTCGCGCGTGTGCCGGAGAGGCGCGCTTCTCCGGGCGAAGAGCGGATTCCCGGCGGTAGACGGCGGGAAGCCGGGCGGTAGCGACGCGTGCGAGGCTGCGGATCATGACGTCGGAGGAAGTCGTGGCATCTCATACAGCTCCGCACAACAAGAAGTCCGGGATCACTCCTCTGTCCCGGAACCGGGACTTTCAGGCACTGTGGATCAGCCGTTTCCTGGCCGGCACCGGAAAGGAATCGACCGAGGTCGCCTATCCGCTGCTGATTCTGGCGATCACGCATTCGGCGACCTATGCCGGGGCCGCCGGAGCGGTCCAGTTCGTCGCCGCCATGCTGATGTCCGTGCCCGGTGGAATGCTCGCCGACAGATTCGACCGACGCAAGATCCTGATCTACTGCGATATCAGCAGAGCGGTACTCGCGGGTGTTTTCGCGACCCTGGTGATCACCGGTCATACCCATATCCTCGTGATCCTGGCTCTGGTGATCGCGTCCTCGGTATGTCTCGGAATCGGACAGCCGGTGGCACTCGCCGGGATCAAACAGCTGGTCCATCCGTCGCAGCTGTCCACCGCCACCGCGCACAACCAGGTCAGATTCTTCGCGACCACGGTGATCGGGCCACCCGTCGGCGGCTCGCTCTTCGCCGTCACCCGCGCGCTGCCCTTCGTCGCCGACGCCGTGGTCCATGTCGTCTCGCTCGCCCTGCTGCTGCTGATCAAGAAGCCGATGCAGGCCACGCTCAACTCCGGCCGCAGGTGGCGCGGGATGACGGACGGGTTCCGGATCATCGCCCGGCAGCCGATCCTCCGCTCCATGATGATCTGGATCACGGGCTGCAACATGGCCTTCGTCCACACCGGCGCCTTCCTCGCCATCATCGCGACGGCCCAGAGCCGCGGCGCCTCCGCCTCGCTGACCGGATTCACCCTCTCGCTCGCCGGGTTCATGGGGCTCCTCAGCGCGTTCGTGGCGGCACCCCTGCTGAAGCGTCTCCGTCCGTCCACCATTGTTCTGGCGGCTGCCTGGTGGGCACCGACGGCCGGAATTCTGCTGGCGATCACACCCGGTGTGCTGCCGCTCGGCATCATTCTCGGATTCCATTTCGCCCTGGTACCCGCGACCAACGCGCTGCTCTTCGGCTATGTCGCCGCACTGGTGCCGGACGACCTCCAGGGCAGGGTGATCGGCGCCGTACTGTTCCTGGGGCTCCTGGCGCAGCCGATCGGAATTCTCGGCGTGGGGGTGATTTTCGACCTCGCCGGTCCGACATGGGTGTTCGGCACCGTTGCGGTCGTGGCGGCCCTCGCCGCTCTGCCGACACTGTCCCGCCATATGCGGAATCTGCCCAATCCAGACCAGGTGACAAGCAAGTAATGCGGGAAACGGGGATCGAGAACATGCAGACGGCAGTGGAGAATCAGCGGAACACGGCCCTGGCGCTGACAGCAGCCCAGCGCGGAATATGGTTCGCGCAACTGCTCGACACCGACAACCGGGCCTTCAATATGGCCTGCCGACTCGAACTGCCGGCCCCTCTCGACCGGGCGCTCTTCGCGGCGGCGGTACGGCAGGCGGTGCGGGAGGCCGAGGGTCTGCGGGTGTGCTTCACCGAGAACGGCGGCGAGCCACGGCAGGCGGTCGCGGTCGGCCCGGACGCCTGGGACCTGCCCTTCGTGGACCTCGGCGGCTCCTCCCCCGGGCAACGAACCACGGCCGAGAGCGAGCCGGGGACCGGGGCCGGGACCGTGGCGGGGACAGAAGCCGACACAGACATAGAAGCCGACGCGGGGACAGAAGCCGACGCCGCGGAAGCGGCCCACGTCGACGCCTGGATGGAAGCGCGCAGGACACGCCCCTACGATCCGGCGCGCGGCCCCCTGTTCGACTTCGTCCTGCTCGGTCTGCCCCGTGACCGCTTCCTCTGGTATCTCGGGTACCACCAGCTGATCCTCGACGGCGCCGGGATCAATCTCCTGGTCCGCCGGGTCTCCGAGGTGTACGCCGCCCTCCGGGAGGGGAGACCGCCCGGCGCCTCCCCCTTCGCCCCGCTCCGTCAGTACGTCCAGGAGGAGTCCGCCTATCCCGGCTCGGCCCGGTTCCTCGCCGACCAGGAGTACTTCGCCGGACGCCTCGCGGACCGTCCCGCTCCCGTCAGTGTGTCCGCCGGCCCCCTGAACGGCGTGGCGCGCCGGGTCGCGCGGCGCTCGATCGCGCTGACCCCCGACGAGACGGACCGGCTGCGCGCCGCGGCCGGCCGGGCGGGCACCCGCTGGCTCGGTCTCGTCACCGCCGCGGTCGCCGTGTATCTCTCGCGGATGCGGGAGGCCGAGGACGTCCTGCTGAGTCTCGTACTGAGCGGCCGGGAGACCCCGACGGCCAGGGCGGTTCCCACACGCATCACGAACGTGCTGCCGCTGCGGCTGACCGTGGACGCGGGGACGACCTGGGCGGAACTGGGCGCCCGGATCACCGCCGAGATCGAACAGACCCGCCGCCACCAGCGCTATCGCGGTGAGGACGTACGCCGGCAGTTCGTGGCGGGCGACGGGATGTTCTTCGGTCCGATGGTCAACTACGTACCGGAGGGCGCTCCGTCGGAGTTCGACGGAGGGACGGCACGGCTGCGGCACCTGGAGACCACCCCGACGGAAGATCTGTCCATCTGCTGCTATCTGTCCCGGGACGGGGCACTGCGGATCGATCTGGACGCGCACCCCGGACGCTACCCGGACCGTGAACTCGACGCCCACCGGACGCGGTTGCTCTCCCTCCTCGGCGACGCCATGGCGGACGGGCCCGACCGGCCCGTCGCCGAGGCGGGGCTGCTCACGGACGCGGAACGGCACACCGTCGTCGAGGAGTGGAACGACACCTCGGTGGCGCTTCCCGACGCGACCGTTCCCGAACTGGTCCACGCGCAGGCGGTCAGGAACCCCTCGGCCATCGCCGTCGACGCGGAACAGGGCGCGCTGACCTACGCGGAGCTGGACGCGCGCGCCGACGGGCTCGCCGCCCGGCTCGTCTCCGCGGGCGTGGGCAAGGAAGCGCCCGTGGGGGTCCTGATGGATCGGTCGGCGGAGCTCGTGGTGGCGCTGCTGGCCGTGCTCAAGGCCGGCGGTGCGTTCGTACCGCTCGATCCCCGGTTTCCGCCCTCCCGTATGCGCGCCGTCCTGGACGATGTCGGATCGTCGGTGATCGTCACCGACGATCCGGGAGCGGCACGGGAGATCAGCCCGGGGCGTACCGTCCTGCGGGTGGGCGCCTGCGGGGTCGCGCCGGAGGGGCGGCCGGAACCCCGGTGCGCACCGGACTCCTTGGCGTACATCATGCACACCTCCGGGTCGACCGGCACGCCGAAGGGCGTGGAGGTGACGCACCGCAACATCGTGGCCCTCGCCCTCGACCGCCGGTTCCGGGGACCGGCCCACCGGCGCGTGCTGTTCCACTCGCCCCACGCGTTCGACGCGTCCACCTACGAGTTGTGGGTTCCCCTGCTGTCCGGCGGCACGGTCGTGGTCGCGCCGGACGAGATCGCGGCGCCCCTGCTGCGCCGGCTCCTGAGCACGGGCCGGGTCACGTCACTGTGGCTGACCGCGGGGCTGTTCGCCGCGCTCGCCGAAGGCGACCCCGGGTGTCTGCGCGGCGCCCAGGAGGTGTGGACCGGCGGGGAGGCGGTGTCGGCCCACGCGGTACGGCGGGTGAGGGCCGCCTGCCCGGAGGTGACCGTGGTCAATGGGTACGGCCCGACCGAGACGACGACGTTCGCCACGGCGTACCGGCTGCCGCCCGGCCGCGAACCGGGCGACGGCGTGCCCATCGGCGGACCGATGGACAACACACGGGCGTACGTCCTGGACGGGCTGCTCCGCCCGGTCCCGCCGGGCGCCGTGGGCCGGCTCCACATCGCGGGGGCGGGTGTCGCCCGTGGTTACGCGGGACGGCCCGAACTGACCGAGGAACGCTTCCTCCCCGACCCCTTCGGCGCTCCCGGGGACCGGATGTACGCCACCGGCGATCTCGTCCGCCGGCAGTTCGACTCCGTTCTGGAGTACCTCGGGCGGGTCGACGACCAGGTGAAGCTGCACGGGTTCCGGATCGAACCGGACGAGGTCAGGTCCGTACTCGAACAGCATCCCCGGGTCTCCCGGGCGTACGTGACGGTGCGTCATGACACGGGCCCCGGTCCGGAGCTGGTCGCGTACGCCGTGGCCGCCGGCCCGGCGGACGCGCTCACCGCGGAATCGCTGCTGCGTCATCTCCGCGACCTGCTGCCCGCGTTCATGGTGCCCGCGCACTGTGTCGTGCTCGACCGGCTGCCGCTCACCGCCAACGGCAAGCTCGACCGCTGCGCGCTGCCGCTCCCCGGGCCGCCCTCCGCAGAATCCGCGCCCGAGCCGCAGGACCCGCGCGAGGAGATCGTCGGCAACCTCTTCGCCGAGGTGCTCGGGGAGTCCGCGGTGGGGCCCGACGAGGACTTCTTCGAGCTCGGTGGACACTCCCTGCTGGCCGCGAAGGTGGCCGCCAGGGTCAGGGAGAGCCTGGGTCTCGCGGCCACGGTCACCGACCTGTTCGAGGCGCCGACCCCGGCCGAGCTGGTCCACAGGCTCCGGGGCGCGCACGCCGAGACCCGGCCGACGCTGCGTCCCGTGCCGCGCCCGGCGCGCGTACCGCTCTCGTACGCACAGCGCAGGTTCTGGTACCTGCACCGGCTGGAGGGCCCGAGCGCGACGTACAACATCCCGATGGCCGTACGGCTGACCGGCGCGCCGGACCTCACCGCGCTGCGTGCCGCGCTGTCCGATGTGATCGCCCGGCACGAGAGCCTCAGGACGGTCTTCCGCGACGACGAGGGCACGCCCTATCAGCTGATCCTCGATCCGCGCGACGCGGCGCCCGTGCTGTCGACCAGGGGCGTCGACCGCGCGGAGTTGCCGGGTGCGCTAGCGGAGGCCGCCGCGTACGGCTTCGACCTGGCCGCGGAACCGCCGCTCAGGGCAGCCCTGTTCAGCGTCGGCGAGCGGGAACACACGCTGCTGCTGGTGCTGCACCACATCGCGGGCGACGCCTGGTCACTGCGGCCGCTCGGCGAGGATCTGCGCACCGCCTACCGGGCGCGCCGTGCGGGGCGTCACCCCGGGTGGGCGCCACTGCCCGTCCAGTACGCCGACTTCGCCGAGTGGCAGCGCGGCGTGCTGGGTGCGCCCGGCGCCGCCGACAGCACGCTGAACCGGCAGACCGCCTACTGGGCCGGCGCGCTCGCCGGGCTGCCGGAGGAGGTGCCCCTGCCCGTCGACCGGCCGCGTCCTGAGCGGGCCGTGATGCGGGGCGGCACCGTCCCGTTCCGGCTGGACGCCGGGGTCCACGAGCGGCTGTCGGGGCTGGCGCGGACCACCGGAACCACCCTCTTCATGGTCGTGCAGAGCGGTCTCGCCGCGCTGCTGACCGGGTGGGGCGCGGGCACGGACCTGCCGATAGGCACCCCGGCCATCGGTCGGCCCGACCGCGGGCTCGACGATCTCGTCGGCTGTTTCCTCAACACGCTGGTCCTGCGTGTCGACACCTCCGGGAACCCTTCGTTCACCGAGCTGCTCGACCGCGTGCGCGCGGTCGATCTCGCGGCCTACGACCATCAGGACGTCCCCTTCGAATATGTCGTCGAGCGGGTCAACCCCGGCCGGGTGAGCGGTCGCCACCCGCTCTTCCAGGTGGCGCTCTCGGTCTTCGGTACGCCGGAGCGGGTGATCGAACTCGACGGGCTGAGAAGCGCGCGGGAGCCTGTCGGCACCGGCGCCGCTCGGTTCGATCTCACGTTCGTGTGCCATGAGCGGCACGGCTCCGAGGGCGAGCCGGCGGGCATCGACGGCGCGCTGGAGTACAACAGCGAGCTGTTCGCCCCGGAGACCGCGCAGGCGCTCGCCGACTCGCTCGTACGGCTCCTCGGTGCGGCGGGCGGGCACCCCGGCCTGCGGATCGGGGAACTCGACGCGGGCGGCCCGGATGCCCAGGACCGGAGGCCGGCGGAGCGCGCGACCGGCCGGCGGCCGGGCCCCGTCGCGGGGCCTGTCTCTCGCCCCGCCCCCGGCGCGGCGGCACGGGAAGCCGCGCCCGGCGGCGAACTGGAGGCGCGGATCGCACGGGTCTGGTGCTCGGTGCTCCAGGCCGACCGGATCGGGATGGACACCAACTTCTTCGACGCGGGAGGCAATTCGCTGCTGCTCGTGACGTTGCACGCGAAGCTGTGCGCGGAGCTCGGCCAGGACATCCCGGTCCACCGGCTGTTCTCCAGCCCCACCGTCCGCAGCCTGGCCCGGTCCCTGGCCGAGGCACCGGAAATCCCGCGCCCCGGCCGGGGCGGGCCGGACCGTACGGACGGAACGGACCGTACGGACGGAACGAGCCGAATAGACGGGACAGACCGAGCCGACCGTACGGACCGAGCCGACCGCGCTGTCGAGGCACGGCGCGCCGGCGCCGCCCGCCGTGCCCGAAGGAGCGAGCGGTGACCGGGCAGAACGCCGTCGCGATCATCGGAATGGCCTGCCGGTTCCCCGGCGCCCGCGATGTCGGCGCGTACTGGGCGAACCTGCGCGCGGCCGAGGAAGGGATCCGCCGGCTCTCGCCCGGAGAACTGCGAGACGCGGGCGTCGACGCGGAACTGATCCGGCGCCCGGACTTCGTACCAGCGAAGGGCGCACTGCCCGGTGCCCACCGCTTCGACTGGTCCTTCTTCGGCTACAGCAGGGCCGAGGCGGCGGTCATCGACCCCCAGCAGCGCGTGTTCCTCGAATGCGCCTCCCAGGCCGTCGACGACGCGGGCATCGATCCGCGGCGCTTCCCCGGCTGGATCGGTGTGTACGCCGGTGCGGACGCGGTGCGGCTGTCCGCGGACGAGGACCTGGACCCGCTGATCCGGGTGATCGGGCGGGAGAAGGACTTCCTCGCCACCCGTGTCGCGTACAAGCTGGGGTTCCGCGGGCCGGCCGTGACCGTGCAGACGGCCTGCTCGACGTCGCTGACGGCCGTGCACACCGCCGTGCAGAGCCTGCTGTGCCACGAGTCCGACGCGGCGCTCGCCGGCGGGGTGACCGTCACCTCTCCCGGGCAGCTCGGCTACGTCCACAAGGAGGGAGGAATCCTCTCCCGCGACGGCCGCTGCCGTCCGTTCGACGCGGCGGCCGACGGCACCGTGCCGAGTGAGGGCGTCGGGGTCGTGGTGCTCAAGCGGCTCGAAGACGCCGTACGCGATCACGACCGGATCTCCGCGGTGATCCTCGGCTCCGCCATCAACAACGACGGTGCGGAGAAGATCGGTTACACCGCGCCCTCGGTGACCGGGCAGCGCGAGGTCATCCATCTCGCCCACCGCCTGGCGGGGATCGATCCGGCCGACCTGGGGTACGTCGAGGCGCACGGCACCGGCACCCGTATCGGCGATCCGGTGGAGGTGCGGGCGCTGACGGAGGCGTTCCGGTCGTCGACCGACGCCACCGGCTACTGCCGGCTGGGGTCGGTGAAGAGCAATCTCGGACACGTGGGCGCGGCGGCCGGTGTCGCGGGGCTCATCAAGACGGCCCTGATGCTGCGCGACGGCGTGTTCGTCCCGACCCTCCACTACCGCGAGCCCAATCCACTGCTGGAGATCGAGAAGACGCCGTTCCTGATCTGCGCGGAGAGCGCGCCCTGGCGGGGCCCCGGCCCGCGCCTCGCCGGGGTCAGCTCCTTCGGTGTCGGCGGCACCAACGCCCATGTCGTCCTCCAGGAGGCGCCGGAGCGGACGCGCCGCGCCGCGCGTCCCCGGCCGCGCCTGCTCGCCGTCTCGGCGGCTTCGCCGAGCGCGCTCGACCGGACGCGGAGCGAACTGGCGGCCCGGCTGGAATCCGCGGCGCACCCGGAGCCGGGTGGGGATTCGGGTACGGAGCCGGGTAGGGAGCCGGGTACGGATCTCGATCTGGCGGACGTCTCGTGGACGCTCGCCGCCGGGCGCCGCGTGTACGGCCACCGCCGCACGGTGGTGGCCGAGAGCCTGGTGGAGGCCGCGGAGCGGCTGCGCGGAGCGCCGACAGCAGCAGCGGAAGCGGAAGAGGAAGCGACCGGAGCGGCAACGGCGCCGACGGCGGACGGCGCGTCCACCGGGTCCGACACGCCGAGGGTCGCCTTCCTCTTCCCGGGCCAGGGCGTACTGCGCGACGGTGCGGGAGCGTCCGCGTACCGCCTGCTCACGGGGTTCCGTGAGCATTTCGACGAACTCGCCGACGAGGTGCGGCGACAACACGGCGTCGATCTCTCCCCGGCCGTCGCCGAGGACCCCGATCCCCGCTGGTTCACCGACACCGTGCACCAGCAACTGGGCCTCCTGGCGCTGGGCCACGCCTTCGGCCGCCAGCTCGGCCGGTGGGGCATCGAGCCCGCGGCGATGCTCGGCAACAGCATCGGCGAGTACGTCGCCGCCGTTCTCGCGGACGTCTGGCCCCTGCCCGACGCCGTACGGCTGGTCCACAGCCGCGCCGAGGCGATGCGGGACACCGCGCCGGGGCGCATGGTGGCGGTGAACGCCGGCGCGGACCGGCTCGCGTCCTTGCTCGCGCGCCATTCCGGTATCTCGCTCGCCGTGGCGGGGCCGGACAGCGCCGTGCTGTCCGGAACGGAGGCCGACGTCACGCGTCTCCTGGCGGACGCGGCGGCGACCGAGGACCTGATGCCACGGACCCTGGAGACCGAACGCGCCTTCCACTCCCCGCTGATGGCACCGGCTGTCGACCGGGTGCGGGCCGCGGTCGCCGCCGCGCCCGGCCGGCCGGCCCGGTACCGGCTCGTCTCCAATCTGACCGGCACCTGGACGGATCCGGAGTCGGCGGCGGACCCGGAGTACTGGGCCGAGCATCTGCGGCGTACGGTCCGGCTGGCCGACGGGATGGACGCCGTCCTGGCCGACGGCTGCGACGTCCTCATCGAACTGGGGCCCGGCGCCTCGCTGCTCGGCGGAGTCCGCCGCAGTGCCGGCTGGGATAGCGCCCGGCTGGGCGTCGCGCCCCTGGGCGGAGCGGAAGCGCGCGGTGAGACCGCTCTGCTGCGCGCGCTCGGCGCGCTGTGGGAGCGAGGTCTCCCCATCCCCCTCGATCAGCTGCGGGACACCGAACCGCCCTCCCGCTGCTCGCTGCCGGCCCACCCGCTGGACTCCCGTGAACCGGTCGTCGAGAGCGGTCCTGTCGACGGCGCGGGTACGGCGGGCACGGGGACACCCGTACCCGCGAACGGCGCGGCGGCGCAGGCCCCGTATGCCACGGACCGGCCGGACGCGGTGCGTCGCACACTCGAACAGCACTGGTGCCAGGTGCTCGGGGTTCCGCACGCGGACGACCAGGACGACTTCTTCGTCCTCGGCGGCGAATCACTGCTGGCCGTGCACTTTATGAGCAGGCTCAAGCAGCGGACCGGCCTGCACCTGCCGGTCGCCGAGTTCCTCGAGAGGGCGACCTTCGGCCGACTCGTCGAACTGGCCGGCCGACAGGCCCCTGAGCCGCCGGATCACCCGCCCGATCACCCCGCCGCGCAGGCGCCGCACCGGACGCCAGGTCTGGTGGTGCTGCACGCGGAAGGGGCCGGAACCCCGTTGTTCCTGGCCGCCGACGCGCTCGGCACGACCGCCGGCTACCGGTCCCTCGCACAGCGGCTGGACGACGGCCGCCCCGTCTACGGTCTTGAGCCCACCGCCCCTTCCCACGACCACGTACGCGGCCGGGGCCGGGTCTCGGTCGAGGACATCGCCGCCCGCCATGTCGAGACCCTCCGACGGGTCCAGCCCCAAGGGCCTTACCTGCTGGGCGGGTGGTCCTTCGGTGCCGTCGTGGCCCACGAGATGGCACGCCGGCTGCTGGCGTCGGGCGCGGAGGTCGAATCGCTGCTGCTCCTGGACGGCCATGTACCGGACACCGGCGGCCGGCCCCTCGTCTTCGACCGGGGCTATCTCCGCAGTGGCGTACGCCTCCAACTGCACACGGCGCTCGGGCGCGGGGCGGTGGGTGAGCTGGTCCGTGGCGCGCCCGAGCTGCGGCGCCTCTTCAACGCCCACATCCGCGCGCTGTGGAGATACCGTCCGCGGGCCGTCGGATGCCACGCGGTGATCCTCAGGACGGGGTCCGGCGCGGCGCGGCTGTCGTCGGCGCGCGACGGCCTCCACTCCGTCTATCCGGGGGGTGTACGCGTGCGGCCGGTCGGTGGCGACCACTGGAGCATGCTCACCGAGCCGCACGTCGGGCAGCTCGCCGAAACGATCCGCCAGGCGCTGGCCGCCCCGAAGGCGACGTCCCGACCGGAGGACGGGGAGCCCGGAGCGCGGGACGGCCGTACATCCGACGACGGGCGTACGGGGGCGGTCGCGTGGTGAGCGGAAGGGCCGCCCACCACGACCGGCCCTCGTTCCTCGGGGAGCTGCACCGCGGCCGGCTCCGGTGGGATCTCGTCACCCCGTTCCCCCGTCAGGCCGCCGTGGACCGGACCACCGGCGACACGGTCATCGGCGCGCTGTGCTCGCTGCTGGACCGGCGCGTCGACGCCGAGGCCGTCGAGCGTACGGGGCTGCTTCCGGACGGTGTGCTGGACGACCTGCGCGAGCGGGGGTTCCTGCACGCCGGACTCGCCACGGGCATGGGCGGGCTGGAGCTCTCCCCTCTCAATGTCTTCCGGATGGTGTCGGCCGCCGCCGCGCACTCCCTGCCGGCCGCCATGGTCCTGGCGGTGGAGAACGGCTTCGGGCTCGGGGCGCTGCTCGGCCATCTGCGGCCGGGCCCTCTCAGGGACTTCGTCGAAGAGCGTGTCCGGTCGGGAACCCTCTCGGGGCTGGCCGACACCGAAGCCGCCGGAGCCTCCAATCTGCGGCGTCTCACCACAGCCGCACCGGCCGGGGACGAACAGGGCTTCCTCCTCGACGGGGAGAAGCTCTTCGTCGGCAACGCCCCGGTCGCCGACCATCTGATCGTCTCCGCGACCGTGCGGGAGCACGGGGCGGAGCACCGTCGGCTGCTGATCGTCGACACCCGCGCCCCCGGGGTGCGGATCGTCGCGCAGGACTTCGCGGGGGTCCGGGGGTTCCCCATCGGCCGGGTGGTCTGCGAGCGCGTCCCCGTACCCGCGGACCGCGTGGTGACCGAGGGCGGCGACGACTCCGTACGGCTGACCCCGGTGGCGGCGACCATGGCCCGGCGTGGCCGTGTCCTGCTCACCGCGGCGCCCTCGCTGGCCCTCGCCGGGCAGTGTCTGACCTGGTCGCGTGAGTTCGTCGGGTCCCGGACGATCGACGGCCGTCCGCTCGGCGACTACCCGGAGATCCAGCGGCGGTTGGCGCGGTCGGCGGCCGAGGTCTTCGCCCTCGAAGCCGTCGCCGAGTGGGTGCTGCTCGCCGAGAGCGAACCGGTCCGCGCGGACACCCGGCTCGAACAGAGCGCGATCAAGAACATCGGCACCGGTATCGCCGCCCGGGTCGTGGACCGTACGGTGGCCCTCCTGGCCGGTGAGGGGTACGAGACCGTCGCCAGCAAGCGACGGCGCGGAGCACGGCGGCCGTTTCCCGTCGAGCGCGCCCTGCGGGACCTCTGGGCCTTCCGTATCGCGGGCGGCGTCGATTTCCACTTCGACCAGGTCATGTCCCGGCAGCACATCCTGCCGCACTACCTCGCCACGGCCGCCCCGCCGGCCCCCGCCCGGCAGCCGCAGGGCGACGACGGCGAGCGGCTGTACGCCCGCGCGCCCGGCCCGCTGTCGGCGCGCAACCAGCGCCATCTGCGCTTCCTCACCGGGCAGGTGACCGACTTCTCCCGGATCTGCCGGGCGCTGGTGGCGCGCCATCCCGACGAGACCGCGCTGTACGCCGACGCGCGCCCGCTCATCCTTCTCAACAGACTGGCCAACGAAGTGCTGACCGCGTCTCTCGCGCTCGCCCGCGCCGCGGCGCATACCGCCGCCGGACGCACCGACGCCCAGGACCTGGCCGATGTCCACTGCGCCGGCGCGCGCCATCGCATCGCGGGGCTGCGCCGTGAACTCGCGGACGCCGACGCCCCCGACTACCGGGGGCTCGCCGCCGGACTGCTCGCCCGCCCGTCCCAAGAACCCCTCGATCACGCGAAGGAGTCACGATGAACGAGATCCTGCCCTCGGACTACATGACGTCGCCGGAGTACGCCGCCGACCCGTACACGCCCAACGCGGAGCTGCGGGCCAAGTGCCCCGTGCACCGTATCGACTTCCCGCCGGGCGCCGAGTCGTTCCTGGTCGTGGACTACGAGCAGGTCAGGGCCGGGTTCACCGATCCCCGGCTGTCCAAGCGGCTCGACAACGGGCCCGCCTGGTTCCACCAGCGCATGCTGGAGAACAGCCCGGTCCTCGCCTACTCCATGGTGACGTGCGACCCGCCCGAGCAGACCCGGCTGCGCAGGCTGGTCAGCAAGACGCTCACCAACCAGCGGATGGAGGCGCTGCGTCCGCAGATCCAGAAGCTCACCGACGATCTCATCGACGCCTTCCCCGAGTCGGGGGAGGTCGACATGCGCGGCGACTTCGCGGTGCCGCTCCCCCTCACGGTGATCTGCGAACTCATCGGCGTCCCGCTGGAGGACCGTCCGCAGTTCCGTGAATGGGCCTTCGTGCTCAATCAGTCGGCCTTCGTCGACGGGGAGATAGCCCGGCGGCGCAAGGCGGCGAGCGCGGCCGTGCAGGAGTACTTCGACCGGATGATGGCGCTGCGCCGCGCCGACCCGCGCGACGACCTGATCACCGGAATCGTCCAGGCCGCCGACGCGAACGGCACGTTCACGAACGAGGAATTGGTCTCCACCCTGATCTTCCTGCTGATCGCCGGGCACGAGACCACCTCCAACCTCATCGGGAACGGCATCCTGGGGCTGCTGCGCAACCCGGACCAGCTGGCGCTGCTGCGGTCGGATCCCACCCTGATGAGGTCCGCGATCGAGGAGTTCCTGCGCTACGAGGGCCCGGTCGAGCGCGGCACGCCGAGGTTCGCCACCGAGGACATGACGGTCGCCGGAACGGAGATCCCCAAGGGCAGCTTCCTGCTGCTGTCGGTGGGCGCCGCCGACCGTGACCCGGCCGAGTTCGAGGATCCCGACCGGCTGGACATCACCAGGTCGCCCAACCGCCATATGGGCTTCGGCCATGGCGCCCATTTCTGCCTGGGCGCGCCGCTGGCCAGGATCGAGGGAGAGATCGCGTTCGAGACGCTGCTGCGCCGTGTGCCCTCCATGGAACTGGCGGTGGCCCCGGAAGAGCTCAAGTGGATGGTGGACACCTCGATCAACCACGGTCTGGAGGAACTGCCGGTCAGGATCGAAGGGCGGCGGGCCCGCGGTGAGCGGTGACGATCGTACGCGCCATCTGATCCGTCTCGACGGCACGTCCTGGTCGTTCTGGACGCTCGCGGCGGTGCGGAGCGCGGGGTTCGCCGCCGGCCGGGTGCTGGCGCTGGCGGACGCGGAGTTCGCGGCCCTGGCCGACAAGGACGCCGATGACGAGCGGCCCTCCGCGGCGTACCTGGAGGGTTACGGGCCGGCCTGGCAGCGGGTCTCGGACCGGCTGGGGGACGTCTGCCGGGATCCGCGTTTCCTGGAGGCCGTCACCTGGCAGAATCCGGCCGCCGTCGCCAACTCTCTGGAGAACGTGGCTCTCGCGCCCCGGTTCGACGGCGGCGTACCGGCCTCCAAGCACCGCAAACGCCTGCTGACAGTGGCGAGTTACCTCCAGAGGTACACGCTCAAGAACGACTCCATCGGGTTCTTCGGACCGGTGGGCTGGGCGCGGTGGACCGGGGGCGACGTTCCGGTACGGGTGTCGCCCGGCCGGGACCTTCTGGCCCGCAGGACCGTGTACTTCGAACACTGGGCGGTCGCGGCGGTCGCCGCTGCGTTCTCCCGCGATCCCGGGCTGGCGCCGTTCCTGCGCCCGGTCCCGTCCCCGGAGAACCTCGTCACCGGCCGGACGGTCGTCACGCCCTCGGGCAGGCGGGTGGCCTTGTCGGAGCGGGAGTCGCTGGTGGTGGCGGAGTGCGACGGCGTCAGCGGCGTCGCGGAGATCGCCGGCCGGCTCGGTGAACGGCATCGGGATCGCGCCTCCGCCGCGGAGTTCTCCGCGACGCTCCAGGACCTGCGGGACAGGGGCGTCCTGGTCGCGGATCTGTGGGTACCGCCCGGCGAGCGTCCCGAGGAGGCGCTCCGGGAGCGGCTGGCCGCCCTGCCCGACTCCGCGCCGCGGACCGGAGCGCTCGCCGCACTGGCGGAACTGACCGCCGCCAAGGAGAGGATCGCGCGGTCGGCGGGCGATCCCGGGGCACTGCGTACGGCCATGACCGAGCTGCGCGCGGTGTTCAGCGCCGTCTCGGGCGAGGCCGCGGACCGGCGGCCCGGCGAGATGTACGCGGGGCGTACCCCGGTGTACGAGGACACGGTGCGCGATGTCGAGGTCTCCCTCGGCGCTCCTCTGCTGGACGCGGTCTCGGCGCCGCTGGAACTGCTGCTGGAGAGCGCCCGATGGTTCACCTGGGAGGTCGCGCGCGCGTATGACGAACGGTTCCACGAGGTCTTCGCCAGGATCAGCGCGCGTACGGGGAAGCCGCGTGTCCCGCTGGCACGTCTGCTCGCGGCGCTCACCCCCGACCTCGTCTACGCGTTCCACAGAACGCCCCCGCCGGTCGCGCGGTGCACCGACGCCTTGCGGCGCGCCTGGGCGGGCATTCTCGATGTCCCCTCCGACCGCCGCAGACATGAACTGACGGCCGCGGGGATACGGGAGCGCGTGCTGCGGGAGTTCGCCTCACCGCCGCCGCGCTGGTCGGGCGCGCTGCGGCACTCCCCCGACCTCATGATCGCGGCCAGGAGCCCGGAGGCCATGGCCCGGGGGGACTTCCTCGCGGTACTGGGCGAGTTGCACGTGAGCGCGAACACCCTGGAGGCACGGGCGTTCGTGGCTCAGGCGGCGGATCCCGGCCCGCTGCTCGACGCGGAGTCGGCCGACCACGCCGGCCGCCGCGTCGTGTCCCTGCCCTCCAGGGAGTCGAGCGGAGTCAACTCGCGCACCCATCCCTCGGCGCTGTACACACCCCACTTCACCTACTGGACGATGTTCTCCGATGTCGTGGACCGCCCGAGCGGACTCCTCCCGGCGGGCGGCATGGAGGTCGTCAGCCACGACGGGAGGCTGACGGTGCTGTCGCACGCGGACGGCAGGGAGTTCGATCTCTTCGAGGTACTGGGCGAAACCCTCGGCTGGGCGGCGATGAACGGGTTCTCCGTCCTCGGCCCCGCGCGGCACAGCCCCAGGGTCACCGTGGACCGGCTGGTGATCGCACGGGAGTCCTGGCGGTTCGCGGCCGGGGAACTGGCGTGGGCGAAACGGGGTGACGGGGCCGCGCGCTTCCGGGAGGCGCGACGCTGGCGGCAGCGGAACGGGATCCCCGAGCGGTGCTTCTACTCGCTCCCGACAGAACCGAAGCCGCAGTTCGTGGACTTCACCAGTCTGGTCCTGGTCGATCTCCTCGCCCGTGGGGTGAGGGGCGCCGCCGCGGTGAACGGGACCGTGCGGCTCAGCGAGATGCTGCCGGACCTCCATGAGACCTGGCTGACCGACGGCGCGGGCGAGCACTACACCTGCGAACTGCGGATGGTCGCGGTGGACGGAAAGGGCGGGGCGTGAAACGGGAAGAACGGACCGGGAAACCGGCGGAGCAGGCCGTGAACGCGACGCGCCCTCGGGCGGTGTCCGGTCCCGGGCCGGGGGCCACACTGCACGGCGCGGTCGGCGCACAGGCCGGGCTGTCGCCGCACGCGGTGGCGGTGGAGTTCGAGGGCACCACCCTGACCTACGAGGAGCTGGAGACGCGCGCCAACCAGGTCGCGCACGGCCTGCGACGGCGCGGGGTGGGACCGGAGACGCTGGTGGGGATCTGCGCCGAGCGTTCACTCGCGCTGGTCGTGGGTCTGCTCGGCATCCTCAAGGCCGGGGGCGCCTACGTACCCCTGGATCCCGGCTATCCGGCGGACCGGCTGTCGTTCATGGCCCGGGACGCCGGTGTTCCCCTCGTGCTCACCCAACGGGCTCTCGCCGGCCGCGCGCCGGTTCCCGGGACGAGGACGGAAGCGGGGACCGAGGCAGGGTCCGAGGCGGGGACGCTGCTCCTGGACGATACGTCCGTCTGGGCCGCGGAACCGACCGGACCACCCGCGAATCTGTCGGGCCCGGCCCACCTCGCCTATGTCATCTACACCTCCGGCTCCACCGGACGGCCCAAGGGAGTGCCCAACGAACACCGCGGAGTGATCAACCGTCTGGACTGGATGCAACGGGCATACGGCCTGGGCGGGCACGACGCGGTGCTCCAGAAGACGCCGGCGAGCTTCGACGTGTCGGTCTGGGAGTTCTTCTGGCCGCTGATGACCGGCGCGCGGCTGGTGCTGGCCGCACCGGGTGGCCACAAGGATCCGGCGTATCTGCGCGATCTGATCGTCCGGCGGTCGGTGACGACGGCGCACTTTGTCCCGTCCATGCTGGCGGCCTTCCTCCAGGAACCGGCGGTCGAGACGATGACGAGTCTGCGCCGGGTGATCTGCTCGGGAGAGGCCCTTCCCCCGGACTGCGCCCGGGAGTTCCTCCGGCGCCTGCCGTGGTCGGAGCTGCACAACCTGTACGGCCCGACCGAGGCGGCCATCGACGTGAGCGCCTGGCACTGCCGCCCCGAGGATCTGGCGGGCCGGACATCGGTACCGATCGGCACGGCCATCCAGAACATGCGCCTGTACGTCCTCGACGGGACCGGTGCCCCCGTGGCCCCGGGGGAGCCGGGCGAACTGCACATCGGCGGAGTGGGAGTGGCCCGTGGGTATCTCGGCCGCCCGGGGCTGACCGCGGAGCGGTTCGTACCCGATCCGTCCGGCCCGCCGGGAAGCCGCATGTACCGCACGGGTGATCTGGCCCGTCAGGACGCCGACGGCGTCGTGGAGTTCCTCGGGCGGCTCGACCACCAGGTCAAGCTGCGTGGTCTGCGTGTCGAACTGGGCGAGATCGACGTCGCGCTCCGCTCGCTGGCGCGGGTGAGGGACGGGGTGGTCGTCCTGCGCGAGGACGTTCCCGGGGATCAGCGTCTGGTCGCGTATGTCGTGCCCACGGACGGTGACGAGTTCGACGGCCCTCTCGCCCGGAAGGAACTCGCCGCCTTTCTGCCCGACTTCATGATCCCCACGGCGTTCGTCCGTCTGGACGCGCTTCCCCTGACCCCCAACGGCAAGCTGGACCGGGGAGCGCTGCCGGCCCCGGTCCGCCGGCAGCGCCGGCCGGGCACACGCCGGAGGTGAGGGAGGGCCGCGAGCGCCGTGGCCCTCTCAACCACGGGGCTGACGCGGACGAGTGGCGACGGACGGGCACCTGTCCGATAATCGGGACCGGGTTCCGGTCCGCGTGCAACCGTCTCGCAACGTCGCGGGGAGTTGACTGAGTCCCCGGAAGCGCGGACCGACGACGCGAGGGCGGCGGAGAGACGATGGACGAGCAGACTTCCCCCCGGGAACCGGGGACTCCCGTGGAACCACGGGAGTCCCCCACGCCTTTGGAACCCCCCGGGCCGCCGGAGCCGCGCGTCGAGGTGACCCCCGCGGCCGCCGAACTGATCCGGCGGCTGCGGGCGGACCACGGGCCGTTGATGTTCCACCAGTCCGGCGGCTGCTGCGACGGCAGCGCGCCGATGTGTTATCCGGACGGTGAGTTCCGTACCGGGAACTCCGACGTCCTGCTCCAGTCCCTGGAGATCGAGGGGGTCGCCGAACCGGTGCCCTTCTGGATGTCGGTGAGCCAGTACGAGGTGTGGCGGCACACCCGGCTCATCGTCGACGTGGTGAAGGGACGCGGCAGCGGCTTCTCCCTGGAGGCGCCCGAGGGGGTGCGCTTCCTCATCAGGTCGCGGCTGGTGGGGACATAGCCCCCGGGAACGCGAACGGACCGGTCAGGGGCGGAGGCCGCTGACCACGCCTGCCGTGGTCGAGATCCCGTTCGCGATGGTCGGCGCCATGCTCGTGCCCGCGAGGAAGAACCCGAGCAGGACGCAGACCGTCGCGTGTGAGAACTTCAGTCCTCCATTGCGCAGGAAGACCACCGCGAGGATCACCAGAAGCAGAATCACTGAGATCGAAATAGCCATCGAGAACCTCCTCCGCCGCACCGGATCGCGGCTTTCGGCCGCCAGTGTGGCGGAGGAGGAGGCCGGGTAGGCCGACTGGCGTGTCCGCCGTACGGGTGGTTGCCCTCGGGGCCGCCCGCGGTGAGCTACGAACGGTGCCGACGCAGGAAGCGTTCGAGGCCCGCAAGGTCATCCGAATTGAGGTGGTCGACCCCGGCTGCCAGCAACTCGGTCCAGACGGCGTCCCGCGCGGGCCCCGGCAGATCGGGCGTGCTCCAGAAACGCACCCGCTGGCCGTGCGCGTGCGCGGCGTCGACGACGCGTCGCAACTCCGCGCGCTCGGCGGCGGGGAACGCGCCCACGCCCTGCCAGCTGAAGCTCTGGGTCCAATTCCCACTGATGAGCGGGACGAACGAGGCCGGGGCCGCCGTCCCGAGGTCTTCGAGCCGCCCGTCGTAGAAGGCGTACCGTACGCGCTGTGCCTCCATCGGGGCACGGGCCGCGCGGTCGCCGGAGATGACGGGGGTGACCGCGCCCGCGCGCACCGACCCGTTGGCGTAGCGGCTCAGTATCGAGCGGTAGCGGGTCAGTTGGCGGTGCAGCTCCGCGTAGGCGGCGACGCCGTCCGCCTTGATGTCGATGAGCAGTTGCACCGGCCGGTGATAACCCCGGTATACGGAGCCGTGGTTGGCCCGCACCCGTGCCAGGAGGGGATCGAGGTAGAGCCCGCGGAGGGTGCGCGCCGGGTCGAGTTCGGTGGCCTCGTGGGCGACCAGCAACTCGCCGTCGACCAGGAAGACATCGGCTTCCACGCTGGTGAAGCCGTGCGACAAAGCATCGAGCAGCGGGCGGGGGTGCAGATAGTCGTTGTGGGCGTGAGCCTGGCGCAGCGGCCGGGGGCCGTCGTCGCCGCGCTCGGTCCGTGAGGCCGCCTGTGCGTACGCGGGTGCCGCGACGGCTCCCGCGAGCGCGGCGGCGAGCGTACTGACAGCTCTGCGGCGGGTGGTGAGGGCCATGATGCCTCCGGGGGGACGCGTTGGGGCGCGAGGGCGCGGTGGGGCGCGAGGGCGCTCGGTCGGGCTCGGTGGGCTCGGATGTGCTCGGGTGTCGGCTCGGCTGTGGGCTCGGTCCTGGCGAGTATCCGCCCTGTCATGGCCCGGCCGATATCGTCCTACGCAGAGTTCGCCGACCCGCCATCCGCGCTTCAGCCGGTACCGGTGATCTCCGTCCAGCGGACCGTACGGTCGCACCAGCGCTCCAGCAGCACGCGGTCGTGGCCGACGGCGAGCAGGCCGGCGCCGTGCTCGTGGCGGTACTCCTCGACGACGGCGACCAGCGCGGCCGTGGTGGAGGCGTCGAGCATCGCGGTCATCTCGTCGCAGACCAGCCAGCGTGGGCGCAGCACCAGCGCACGGGCCAGACAGGCGCGTTGCAGCTGGCCGTCGCTGACCTCGTGCGGGCGGCGGCCCAGCAGTTCAGCGGTGAGCCCGACCGTGCGGGCCAACTCGCCGACGCGCGCGGCGAGATCCGTCCGGCGGCCGGTGGCGCGCAACGGCTCGGCGATCAAGTCGCTGAGCCGCAGCCGGGGATCCGCCGAGAGCCGTGGCTGCTGGAAGACCACGCCGATCGCGGTCCGCTGCGCCCGCGGGGCCCGGTGGCGCCAGCCGGCCACACGTTGGCCGTCGACCGTGACCGTGCCCGCGTCGGGCCGGTGCAGCAGCGCCGCGACCCTGGCGAGGGTGGACTTGCCGCAGCCGCTGGGGCCGAGCAGTCCGAGCGACGCACCGGGCGCGAGGGTGAGTGAGGCGTTCCGGACGACGGGGGCGCGCCGCTCGTATCCGGCGGTGATGGAGCGGAGTTCAAGCACGGACGGTCTCCTCGGCGCTCTCGTCGGGTCTCTCGCGAGGTCTCTCTTCGGGCCGCTCGTCGGGTATGTCGTCAGGCCGCTCGTCGGCGCTCTCCCCGGCGTGGTGGCAGGCGAGTCCGTCCGTGAAGCGGGGTGGTGTGGCACAGAGATCGGTGGCGCGCTCGCAGCGGGGCGCGAAGGCGCAGCCCGCGGGCAGCTCGCCCAGCTCCGGGGGCAGCCCGGGAATGGGGACGAACGCGCGCTCCGGCAGGGCGTTCAGCAGTCCGCGCGCATAGGGGTGACGCGGTCCCGGTTTCCCGAAGAACCGTCGCGCGTCGGCGAGTTCGACGATCCGTCCGGCGTACATCACGGCGACGCGGTCGGCGATCCGCTCGGCCGCGGCCAGATCATGGGTGATCAGCAGCAGGGCGCGGCCCTCGTCGGCGTGCCGCCGCAGTTCGTCGGCCGTGCGGTCCACGAGATCCCGGTCGAGTCCGGTGGTCGGCTCGTCGGCCAGCAGCAGCGGGGCGTCACCGATCAGGGCGAGCGCGGTCGCGGCGCGCTGGGCGAGGCCGCCGGACAGTTCGTGCGGGTAGCGGTCGAGGTGGCCGGCGGGGAAGGCCGCGCGGTCGGCGGCGGCCTCGGCGGCCCGGTGGAGTTCCCGCCCGCGCGTGCCGGTCAGTTCCCCGACGGTCTCCTCCAGTTGGGCCCGTACCGTGCGCACGGGCGTGAGATGCGCCGCCGGGCTCTGCGGTACGAGGCCGACACGCCGTCCTCGTACCGTCCGCGCGAGCGTGCGCTCGTCGGCGGCGAGCAGGTCGATGCCGTCGAGGACGGCGGAGCCGGTGGTCTGCGCGTTGCCGGGCAGGAGTCCGAGCAGGGCGGAGGCGAGGACGGACTTCCCGCAGCCGCTCTCACCGACGAGGGCGAGACACTCCCCCGCCGCGAGATCGAAGCCGGCGTCGGTGACGGCGGCGATGTGCCGGCCTCCGCGCATTCGGAAGCGGACGCCGAGCCCGCGTACGGAGAGCACGGGCGGGGCCGGCTCATCGGGCCCCACGGGAGCGGCCGACCCGACGGCGCCCGCGGGCTCCGTGGGCTCCGTGGGCTCCAAGGGCTCAACAGCGTTGACGGGACCGGTCGGCGGGACCGCCGGGGACGACGTGTTCACAGCATCAGCTCCGATCGGCGGCGCGGATTGATCCGTTCCCGCCAGGCACCCGCGAGACCCGCGAGGGCGAGGGTGGGGACGATCAGGAACAGCCCGGGGAAGAGCGTCGGCCACCAGTCACCCGCCAGCAGCGAACCGCGCGCCGTCTGCACCAGATTGCCGAGGCTCGCCTGATGGCTGGGCAGGCCGAGCCCGAGGAACGAGAGCGCGGATTCGTGCCACATCGCGTGCGGCACCATCAGTACGGCGGCGAGTCCCGCTTGCGGCATGACGCCCGGCAGGAGATGGCGGCCGATGACGCGCCGGCGTGACGCGCCGCCCGAGATGGCGGCGTCGATATACGGACGCGCGCGCAGCGAGAGCACTTCCGAGCGGACGATCCGGGCGGTGGAGAGCCAGTGGGTGAGTGCCACGGACACGATCACCGGCCAGACACCTGGCCGGAACATGGCGACGATGAAGATGCCGAGCAGCAGATGCGGCACGGACGAGAAGGTGTCCACGAGCCGCATGACGATCCGGTCCGTCCAGCCGCCGAAGGCCGCTGCCGCCGCGCCGACCGCCGTACCGATCACGGTGGCGACGAGCGCCGCGACGAGTCCGACGAGCAGCGAGACGCGCAGTCCGTAGACACAGCGCAGCAGCAGATCGCGGCCGACGTCGTCCGTGCCGAACGGGTGCGCCAAGGACGGTGCCTGGAGCTTTCTGGCCAGATCGACGGCCTGCTGGTCGAGGGGGACGAGCAGCGGGACGACGAGTACGGCGAGCGCCACGGCCGCCACGATGCCGGCGGAGACGCGGACGCGGACCGTGCGGGTCGAGCGGCGGGTGCGCCCGTGCGAGCGCCAGACCGGCGGGCCGGTGTCCGGGGCAGTGGTGACCGGGCCAGTGGCGTTCGGGCCGGTGGTGTTCAGGCCGGTGGTGTTCAGGCCGGTGGTGGTGTCAGCCATCGAAGCCCACTCTCGGGTCGGCGAGTCCGTAGAGCAGATCGGAGAGCAGGTTCCCGATCAGCACGGCGGCGGTGGCGAGCACCGTGAGGGCGGCGAGCAGCGCGAAGTCCACGGAGGTGGCCGCCTGCACGGTGGCGGCGGCGATTCCGGGCCAGCTGAAGACCGTCTCGACGAGCAGCGCGCCGGTGATGAGTTCGGGCACCCGGGAGCCGATGAGGGTGAGCATCGGCAGCATGCCGGAGCGCAGGGCGTGGCCGAGCAGGACGGTGCGTTCGCTCAGCCCGCGGGCGCGGGCGCCGCGTACGGGGTCCTCGGCGAGCGCGTCCGTGACCCCCTGGCGTACGTAGAGGAAGAACCAGGGCAGTTGGGAGATGCCCAGCACGGCGGCGGGCAGCACCAGATGCGACGCGACCTGCCCGAAGGTGACGGTGTCGCTGGCCGCGTCGGTGAGCCCGCCCGCCGGGAGCACGCCGAGCGTGACCGCGAAGAACCAGATCGCGAGGAGCCCGAGCCAGAAGGCGGGCGCGGCCTCCAGGATGTACGCGGCCGAGCCGGCGCAGCGGTCGAGCGGGCCGCCGGGCCTGCGCGCGGCGAGCACGCCGAGGGAGGTGCCGAGCAGGACGGCGACGGCGAAGGCGGTGAGGGCGAGCAGCGTGGACCAGCCGATCCGCTCGCCGATCACGGCGGAGACGGGCGCGCGCAGTACGGAGGAGTCCCCGAGGTCGCCGGTGAGCGCGTGGGTCAGCCAGTTCCACCAGCGGTGGACGAGTGGCTGATCCACTCCGAGGTTGACCCGGAGCTGGTCGAGGTTCTCCTGCGAGGCGGTGAGGCCCGCGGTGCCCGCGTAGGCCTTCACGGGGTCGAAGGGCGAGGCCGCGGCGACGGCGAACACGCCGAAGGTCACCACGAGGAGGACCGGGGCGGCGAACAGCAGCCGCCGCCCCGCCATCCGCCCCATCGCCCCCCAGGGGAGGCGGCGGCTCATTTCTTCGGCGTCCAGTCCTCGATGTTCCACCAGGGGCCGGACGCGAGACCGTGGTCGTGCGGCTCGGTCTGCGTGGAGAGCCCGTCCCAGCGGTCGTTCACCACATAGAGGTGGTCGATATGGGTGAGGAAGGTGTACCCGGGGTTCTTCACCAGTTCGCGCTGGACGGTGTCGTACGCGGTCTTGCGCGCGGCCGGTTCACCGCTCTCGCGGCCCGCGTCGAGGGCCCGGTCGACGGCCGGGTTGTCGTACCACGCCATGTTGTTGAAGCCGTCGCCCGCGAGGGAGGACTTGAGCAGGGTGTACTGGTCGAAGTCCGGGTCACCGGGCGAGCCGCCGCCGGCCAGGACCGCGTCCTGCCTCATCCGCGGTTCGATGACCTCCCAGGTGCCCGCCTGGGTCGTGATGTCGATGCCCGCCTTCTTGGCGTCGGAGGCGTAGGCGAGGGCGTGTTCCTGGCGGAGCTTGTCGCCGGTGAGGTACCAGAGCGGGAAGGCGGCGCGTACCCCGTCCTTGACGCGGACGCCGTCCTTGCCCGGCTTCCAGCCCGCCTCGTCCAGGATGCGCCGGGCCCCTTCGAGGTCGTAGCGGCGTTCGGTGCCCCGGGCGAACCATTCGCTGCCGGTGGGGACCGGGCCGTAGGCCGGCTTGCCCGCGCCTTCGAGGATCCGGTCGACCATGGTCTGGCGGTCGACGGCGATGTCGAGGGCCCTGCGGACCGCGGTGTCGCCGGTGACCTTGTGGTGGGTCGGCAGGGTGACGGTGCGGTAGTCGTAGGTCGTGGCGTCGTAGGTCTCGCGGCCGCTGTCCTCGGCGAACCCCTTGGCGAGGTTGGGCGGCAGGATCGCGCCGTCGAGTTCACCGGCCCGCAGCCGGGTGGCGCGGACGTCGTCGTCCTTGATGATCGCCATGGTGAACCGCTTCACCTGGGGCGCGCCGCCCCAGTAGTCCGGGTTGGCCTTGAAGCTGATCTTCTCGCCCTTGGACCAGCCGGTGAGGAGATAGGGGCCGGTGCCGACGGGCTTCGTGGTGAACGGGCCGGTGTTGACGTCCTGTCCGCCCGCGATGTGCGCGGGCACGATGGGCAGGACGGTCCGCCGGTCGAACGGCGCGTAGGGGTACTTCAGGGTGAAGACGACGGTGTGCTCGCCCCGGGCGGTGATGTCCTTGACGGCGTCCAGCTCGGTCCTCGACGCGTTGTTGGTCTTCTCGTCCAGGATGGTGCGGTAGGTGAAGACGACGTCCTTGGCGCCGAAGGGCTCGCCGTCGCTGAACTTCACGCCCTCGCGGAGCTGGTAGGTGTAGGTCAGACCGTCGTCGCTCACCGTCGGCAGGGCGGTGGCGAGCGCGGGCCTGAGCCGCATCTCGCCGTCGTAGGCGAGCAGCCCGTCGAAGATCTTGGAGTTGCCGTCCTTGCCGTAGCCGAGGAGCGGGCTCAGGCTGTCGGGTTCGTAGGCGATGCCGACGACCACCGAGTCCTTCGCCCCGCCGCCCGTGCCCGAGCCGCCCGGGTTCGAGCAGGCCGCCGCGGTGAGGGCCAGCGCTCCGGCCAGCACCGCGGCGGCCGTGCCGCGTATCGATCGGGCCGTCATGCGTCCACCCCTATTGAAGATCATCTGTTATTGCGATCGAGTCGCAATTAAACAGCACGTAAAGGGGTGCTTGTCCAGACGCGGGCTACCGGGGTCCGGGCAGATCGACGAGCGCGGCCAGCGTCTCCAGGTGCGGACCCCGCGAACCGAAGGCGATCTCATCGGACTTGGCGCGCTTGAGATACAGATGCGCGGGGTGCTCCCAGGTCATCCCGATCCCGCCGTGCAACTGGACGCACTCCTCGGCCGCGTGCACCGCGACCCGCCCGCAGTACGCCTGCGCGAGAGCCACCGCGAGCGGGGCCTCCGGGCTGCCGGTGGCCAGCGCGTCGGCGGCGTTGCGGGCCGCCGCGCGGGCCGAGACGACCTCCAGCCACAGCTGCGCCATACGGTGCTTGAGCGCCTGGAAGGACCCGATCGGCCGGTTGAACTGCGTGCGCTCGCGGGTGTGCCGGACGGTCTCCTCCAGACACCACTCGGCGATACCGAGCTGTTCGGAGGCGAGCAGCCCCGCCCCGGCCAGCAGTCCGCGGCGTACGGCGGCCTGCGCCGCGGGCGCCGCGGCGATCCGGATCCCGGCGGCGGGGTCGACGGTGACCACGGCGAGCGGCCGGGTCAGATCGAGCGGGGTGAGCGGTTCGACGGTCACTCCCGGCGAGGCCGTCTCGACCGCGTACAGCCCGTCGTGCCGCACCACGAGCAGGACATCGGCGCGTACGGCGTCGGCGACCCCGCTCACCGTGCCCGCGCCGGAGGGGAGCGGTCCGTCCGGGGCGGTGGACAGCGGCACCGCGAGGACCGCCACCCGGTGGCCGTGGGCGAGCGCGGTGAGCAGGCCCGCGACGTCCGTGTTCTCGGTGCTCTCCCCGTCGCAGGCGAGCAGCGTCTCGGTCGCCACCACGGAGCTGGTGAGATACGGGGCGGCCGTGACGGCGCGGCCCAGCTCTTCCAGTACGACCGCGGCCTCGCGAGGGCTCGCGCCCTGACCGCCGAGCTTCTCCGGGACGAGGAGCCCCGACGCGCCGATCCCGGCGGAGAGCGAGGTCCACAGCTCGGAATCGTACGGATCGCCCGCTTCGGCGCGGATGAGCGCCGCCGGTACGTCGGCGCGGTCGGTGAGCAACGACCGTACGGCCGCGCGCAGATCGTCCTCGGTGTCCGAGTAGAGCAGATCGGGGGAGGCGTCGGTCATCGGGCTAGGTCCTTCCAGGCGATGTCCTTGTCGTTGCGCGGCTCCGAGGGCAGGCCGAGCACGCGCTCCGCGACGATGTTCAGCAGCACCTCGCTGGTACCGCCCTCGATGGAGTTGCCCTTGGACCGCAGATAGCGGTAGCCGGCGTCCCGTCCGGTGAAGTCGACCAGCTCCGGCCTGCGCATGGTCCAGTCGGAGTACAACAGGCCCTCCTCCCCGAGGAGTTCGACCTCCAGACCGCTGATCTCCTGGTTGAGCCGGGCGAAGGCGAGCTTCATCCCGCTGCCCTCGGGGCCCGGTTGCCCGGCGACGAGCTGCTGGCGCAGCCGCTCCGCGGTCAGCCGCGCGACCTCCGCCTCCACCCAGAGGGTGAGCAGCCGCTGACGCAGTTCATGGGTGCGCAGCTCGGGCCGCTCGCGCCAGGTGCGGGCGACCGTGCCGATCATGCCGCCCTCGCGGGGCAGCCGGGCGCCGCCGATGGACACGCGCTCGTTCATCAGGGTGGTCCGGGCGACTTTCCAGCCCTCGCCGATCCCGCCGAGACGGAGCGCGTCGGGGATGCGTACGTCGGTCAGGAAGACCTCGTTGAACTCGGCCTCGCCGGTGATCTGGCGCAGCGGCCGTACCTCGACACCGGGGTCGGTCATATCGCAGAGGAAGTAGCTGATGCCCAGGTGCTTGGGCAGGTCGGGATCGGTACGGGCGATGAGGATGGCCCAGCGGGCGGCATGGGCGCTGGAGGTCCACACCTTCTGCCCGTTGACGATCCAGTCGCCGGAGACGGAGTCGCCGTCACGCACCGCGCGGGTCCCGAGCGCGGCCAGGTCGGAGCCGGCGCCCGGCTCGCTGAACAGCTGGCACCACACCTCCTCGCCGATCCACAGGGGCCGCAGGAAGCGTTCCTTCTGCTCCTGGGTGCCGTAGCGGAGGATGGTCGGCGCGGCCATGCCGAGGCCGATGCCGATCCGGCGCGGGTCGTTGTCGGGGGCGCCCGCCGCGGCCAACTCGGCGTCCACGACGGCCTGGAGGGAGCGCGGCGCGCCGAGCCCGCCGAGCCCGACCGGGTAGTGCACCCAGGCGAGTCCGGCGTCGAAGCGCGCCGTGAGGAACTCGGTGCGCCCGGTGGTGGCCGGTGGCCGGCGGGCCAGCAACTCCCTGGTGAGCGAGCGCAGTTCGGCGGCGTCCGTCATCGGACGTCCTCCGGGAGGACGACCACGCGTCCGGTGGTGATCCCGTCGGCGACCCGCTGGACCGCGTCGGCCGCGTCCTTCATGGGGACCCGCTCGCTGATGAGCGGCTTGATCGCGCCCCGGGCGGCGAGCGCGGTCAGCTCCTGGTGGCAACCGGCCACCGCCGCCGGGTCCTTGGTGTTGTAGAGGCCCCAGTGCAGGCCCAGGATCGAGTAGTTCTTCACCAGCGCGTGGTTGAGGGCGGCGGTGGAGATCGCGCCGCTCGCGAAGCCCACGACCACGATGCGCCCCTCGAAGGCCACGCACTTGGTGGACTTGGTGAAGGCGTCGCCGCCCACCGGGTCGTAGACGACATCCGCGCCCCTGCCGCCGGTGGCCTCCTTGACGGCGCCGACGAGGTCGTCCGTACGGCGGTCGATCACCAGGTCGCAGCCCAGCTCCCGGGCCACCCGGGCCTTCTCCCGGCCTCCGACGACACCGATGACGGTGGCCCCGGCCGCCTTCCCGAGCTGTACGGCCGCGCTGCCGACACCGCCGGCCGCCGCGTGTACGAGGAGGGTCTCCCCCGGCTGGAGCCGCGCCCGCCGGTGCAGTCCGAACCAGCCCGTCTGATAGCCGACGTGCAGGGCCGCCACCTCGGCGTCGTCGAGCGCCTCGGGCGCGGGCAGCAGCGCGGCGGCGTCGGCGACCACGTACTCCGCCAGTCCGCCGTGCGGCAGCGCCGGCGTGGCGATGACCCGGCGTCCGTCCTCCGTCTCGCCGCAGATCTCCACGCCCGGGGTGAAGGGCAGCGGGGGCGTGACCTGGTACTGCCCGCGGCAGAGCAGTGCGTCCGGGAAGTTGATGTTCGCCGCCCGGACCAGCAGCGGGACCTGTCCCTCGCCGGGCACGGGACGCTCCACCTCTTCGAGCCGCATCACCTCGCCGGGCTCGCCGTTCCGGTGCACTCGCCATGCCTGCATTTCGGAGCCTCCACACACGATGGGCAGTACCTCACTCGTGCGCATACTAAGCAGTCGCTTGCCCCGCTGGGAACATCCTGCCCTGGGGCGATCCTCTCGGAATCCGCCCGGAATCGGCCTGGATTCCGCCCCTCAGGATGTCTTCGGCCGTGCCCTGACATGCATGCGCTCGCCCTGCGGACCGAACAGGCTCAGGAACTCGACCGGCGCGTCCGTGGCCGGCCCGAACCAGTGCGGTACGTGCGTGTCGAACTCGGCCGCCTCCCCCGCGCCGAGCACCACGTCGTGCTCGCCGAGCCGCAGCCGCAGCCGGCCCGCCAGCACATAGAGCCACTCGTACCCCTCATGCGTCCGCTGTTCGCGGTCGTCGTCCGGCGAGGGCTGGATGATGACCTTGTACGCCTGGAGCCCGCCCGGCTGGCGGGTGAGCGGCAGCATCGTGCGGTTGCCCTGCACGATCGGCTTGGCGCGCACCCGGGGGTCACCGACATGCGGCGCGCCGACCAGCTCGTCGAGCGGGACCTGATGGGCGCGGGCGATGGGCAGCAGCAGTTCGAGGCTGGGGCGGCGACGGCCCGCCTCCAGCCGCGAGAGGGTGCTCACGGAGATACCGGTGGCCTCCGAGAGCGCGCTCAGTGTGGCGCCGCGCTCCTGCCGGATCTTGCGCAGCCGGGGTCCCACTTCGTTCAGTACTTCTTCGAGCCGGGCGTCGTCGTCATCCATGGCCCCATTGCATCATCGATTGCCAGGTCGGCAACAGAATTTGCCGGGCCGCGACGGGGGCGACCCGGCTGATCAGGTGCTACGGATCGCTCCTAGGGCCTGTCTTCAGGGTTTCTACGGCTTGGCTCCCGGCGCGACGGACGCCGTTCCGTCCGGGAACAGCGGAACGGGCCTGATCCTGCGCAGATACGCCTCCGCCTGCCAGATCGCCTCACGTGCAGTGCGCTGTCCCATCAGTACACAGAGGGTGTACGCCACATCCTCGAACCGTCCGCGTGTCTCCTCGTCGAGCGGATCGGCGAGCACCAGCCGTTCCCAGGCCCGGTACCGGGCCAGCAGATCGGCCACCAGATGTCTGTCCGGCAGCAACATGCCAACCACCTCCCGCGTTCGGGATCCACCCGCTCCCTACGGCTTCGCACGCGGCAGGGCGCCGGTCCCCTGGGGGTCATTGTCCACCCGGCGCCCGGCATCCGCTCGGTGAGTCCGGCGGGCCGGGCCCTGACCAGGTACGACGGTCCCGGAGGCGGATCCCCACGTTCGGATGTGCTCGCCCTAGTTCTCGTCCCGTACGAGCGCGAGCAGCCGGTCCAGCACATGGGGACCGCCCGCCCGCACTCCGTCGTGCTCGTACTCGTCCGTGACCCATGTCCGCAGCCCGCGGATCGCGCGCGCGGTGCGCAGGGAGTGTTCCGTGTCGACGTACATGTCGTCGTGGTAGACGGCCGCGGCGACCGGTACCTCGTTGGCGGCCAGCCGGGCGGGGTCGTAGAGCGGGCTCCAGTCGGTACGGGCCGCGATCAGCTCGGCGACCTCGCGCAGCGGGCGCAGCGCGGGGTCGGAGTCGAAGTGCCAGGGGTGGATGGTCTCTCCCGTGAAGTACAACGGCCCTTCCCCGGCGAGGGTCTTGGCCGCGTCGAACCGCGCGAACTCACCCCGCACCCGCTCGGCGGCCCACTGGGTCGGCCGGCCGTCCTGGCCGTAGATCGCCTCGTGGAGCACGGCGTACAGCGGATGCCCGGCGAACGAGAGGGCGGTGGCCACGCTCTCCTGGAACGCGTCGGAGAGCACCGGGCCCTTCGGCGTACGGACGAAGGCGTTCTCCAGCAGATAGTGCAGCTGATGGCCGCCGTCCCCGCCGCCGAGCATGATCCCCAGGGACTGGAACGCCTCGGGCGTGAGGACGTAGCCGGTGGGAAGTACGGGCCGGTGCTCGGCCAGATACTTCGCGATCCGGCGGGCCGTGCCGATGTCCTGCGGATAGCGGGCGTAGAACGCCTCCACCTTGCGCGCGATCCGCGGGTACGCGGCGCGGTAGACCTCGTCGGCCGTGGCGTCCAGCGAGGGCAGCCCGCCGGTGATCAGTACGGTCTCCAGGCCCTCGGGGGCGGTGGAGAGGTAGTGGGTGGCGCAGAAGCCGCCGAAGCTCTGGCCGAGCACGGTCCACGGGGCGCCGCCGGTCAGCAGCGGGCGTATCGTCTCGCAGTCCCGCACGATCGAGTCGGCGCGGAAGTGCGCGAGATAGTCCGCCTGCCCCCGCGGGTGGCCGTGCAGGGGCAGGGTCTGCCGGTTGACGGGGGTGGAGAGGCCGGTGCCGCGCTGGTCGAGGAGGAGCACCCGGAACTCCTTCAGGGCGCGGCCGAGCCATGCCTGCCGGCCGATGAACCGGCGCGCGCCGAAACCGGGACCGCCTTCCAGGTACACCAGCCAGGGCAGATCGGCCTCCGCCCGTGCGCTCGCCACGACTTCGCGGGCGAACAGCTCGATCCGCTCCCCCGACGGATCGCCGTGGTCCAGCGGGACCGTGAAGCGGTGGTCGGTGAGGACGACGCCGGGCTGACGGTAGCTGGTCAAGGGTGCTCCTGTTCTCGCTCGCCCCTTCCGGGGCAGTCACGCCGGACAGTTCAGCACACGGGCCACGGCCGGGCGGAGACCGCCCCGCTCAGGACCGCCCCGCTCGGGCTCGCCCCCGGCCCGTGATGGCGTGTGACGACCTGTACGGCCACGGGAGCGTCTCCGTTCAGCGCGGTGCGGCGGGTACGCGGTTCCCCGGACGGTCCCGTCCGCGCCCCCGGAGAGTCCCGGCCCACGTCCCCGGACAGTCCCGGTCCGCGCGCGCGGCGGCCCGCCCGCTCCTAGCGTGAGGTCATGATCCGGTTCGAGCAGGTCAGCAAGGTCTACCCGGACGGAACGGCCGCCGTTGACGCGCTCTCCTTCGACGTCGACGAGGGCGAACTGGTCACGCTGGTGGGCCCTTCCGGCTGTGGCAAGACGACCACGATGATGATGGTGAACCGGCTGATCGAGCCCACCTCGGGCCGTATCTTCGTGGAGGGCCGGGACATCTCGGGGGTCGACCCGGTCCAGTTGCGCCGACGGATCGGTTATGTCATCCAGCAGGTGGGGCTCTTTCCGCACCGGACGGTCCTCGACAACACCGCGACCGTGCCCGCCCTGATCGGCTGGAAGAAGGCCAGGGCGCGCGAACGGGCGGCGGAACTGCTCGAACTGGTCGGGCTCGACCCGGCGACGTACGGTCCGCGCTACCCGGCGCAGCTGTCGGGCGGGCAGCGCCAGCGGGTGGGCGTGGCACGCGCTCTGGCCGCCGATCCCCCGGTGCTGCTGATGGACGAGCCGTTCGGCGCGGTGGACCCGGTGGTGCGCGAACGACTGCAGAACGAGTTCCTGAAGCTCCAGGCGACGGTGCGCAAGACGGTACTGCTGGTGACGCACGACATCGAGGAGGCGGTACGGATGGGGGACCGTATCGCGGTGTACGGCGAGGGCCGTATCGAGCAGTACGACAGGCCGGGGGCGGTTCTCGGCACCCCCGCCACGCCCTATGTGGCCCGGTTCGTCGGCGCGGACCGGGGGTTGAAACGGCTCTCGGTGACCGCCGTCGAGCCGGCCGATCTGGAGCAGCCGCCGGTCGCGAGGACCGACGAGCCCGCCCGGGACGCGGCGGCGCGGATGCGCGCCCAGCGGGCCCGCTGGGCGGTGGTGCTGAACGGGGACGGCGAACTGCACGGCTGGGTCTCCGCCGACGCGCTGGCGCAGGCCCGGGAGCGGGGCTCGGTCGGTGATCTCGCCCGCCGGATGGAGGCGTGGGTACCGCTCGGGTCCCCGCTGAAGCAGGCGTTCAGCGAGATGCTCCAGCATGACGCGGGGTGGGTGGCGGTACTGGAAGGGGCCCGCTTCGCCGGGGTGCTGACCCCGGCGAAGCTGCACGAGGCGCTGCGCCGCTCGGTGGACGCGGACGCCCAGGGCATCGGGCGCGACGAGGTCGACTTCGACTCGGTGTCGGACGCGTGAGCGGGGGTCCGGCGGTACGGGACCCGGCGCGGCGGCCGGGTCCCGTACCGCCGCGCGCTATCCGCGGGCGACGGCGATCGATCCGCCGAGCCGCTCCCCCGCCTCGTAGACCATGTACGGCACTCCGCCCTGCGTACCGAAGCTCGGAGAGGCGCTGCGGCCGTTGTCCGGGGCGCCGGCGGCGGAGTTGTAGAAGACGCCGAGGTGCTGTCGGCGCGTGAAGTCGTTGCCGACCTCCGTGATCATGAGGTCGCCGCCGCTCTCCTTGTCCTTGTTGTAGACGACATAGGTGCTGCCGTTCCGGGTCAGCAGATGCGGGCCGCCGACATTGACCGCGCCGACGTCCGAGTGGCGTACGAGCGGTGTCTGGTCGAAGGTCCAGTTCCGGCCGTCCGGCGACCAGCCCCAGGCGATATCACGGTGGTTGCTGGTGTTGTTGAGCATGAAGAGCATGACGTAGCGGGCGTTCTTCGACGGCAGGTCATGTGCGAAGACCCGTGCGTACGAGGTCTCCGTGGACCCGGCGGGCATCATCGAGGTCGACAGGACCACCTTGTCGTAGGTGAAGGTGATGCCGTCCTTGGAGCGGGCGAGCCGCGTGGTGGTGTTCTCGCCGTGGAAGTAGAGCCACATCTCCTTGGCGTCCTCGTTCCACAGGACGTGCGGGGACGAGACATGGCTGACGGAGTAGTGGGGCTGCCAGCTGCGGGAGACCAGCGGATTGGCCGGGTACTCCGTGAACGGGCCTTCCAGGGAGTCGCCGTACGCCAGGCAGATACCGCCGGGCGCGTCGTGCGGCGCGTAGTAGAGGTAGTAGCGGCCCAGCGCGCCCGCGACCCGGCCCGCGGTGCCCCGGATGCACGGGAAGATGATCTCGCCGGTGGGGTTGTACTTCAGCTGAGAGGGCGTCAGCAGGGTTTTGACATAACGGTAGTCGGGGAAACCGCCGGGGGCCGCGGCGGCGCCCGGCGCGGTCCCGACGCCCGCCGCCAGTACGGCCGAGGTGGCGACGGCGCCGCGCAGGAAGATACGGCGGCTCGGGTTCTGCGGCTCGGTCATGAGGTTCTCCGTCCCAGGAGTGTCAGGGGTATGAGGGTCGTCAGAGGTACGTCGCGGCGGTGACAGTGAATCCGCCGAGCGCGACGAGCCAGACGTACGGCAGCGTGCGCGCCATCACCTGCTGCGGGGTGACGCCCGCGTACTGCGCGCTCCACACCGTCTGGGTGCTGGTCGGGTCGGCCACACCGAAGACCTGGTTGTACGAGGTGGCCAGGCCGAGCACCGCCACGGCCGGGTAGATCCCGGTGGCGATGAGCACCCCGGCGATGCCCGCGCCGAGGCCGAACACATTGAGCGGGCCCCGGTAGAGACAGAGCGGTACCAGCAGGGTGAAGACGAGGACGAACAGCACGGGGTTCTGCGGGCTGACCGCCTTCACCAGCGGTTCCAGTGCCTCCACCGCGCCCGGCAGCTTCACCGCGGCCAGCAGGATCCCGATGGCGATGAACAGCGCGATCGGCGCGGCGGCGATCTCGAAACCGCTGTAGAGCGTACGCAGCAGCCGCTTGTTCATCTCCCCCGGCCGGGTCGTGGTGACCAGTGCGTACATCACGCCCGCCAGCAGCGAGGGCACGATGGCCACGTCGAGGCCGAGCGCGAGGATCAGGGGAACGGCCGGGGTGAGCAGCGCGTACCAGGGCGCGTCACCGAGCCGCTGACGGCGTGAGAGCGGCTTCTCCGGGACGGACTTGAGGGACCAGGCGTGCTCGACGCCCTTGCGGCGGGTCTCGATGAGGACGAACAGGACCGCCGCGGCCAGTGCGAACGGAAACAGTTTGATCATGAAACCGCGCACGGTCGGGATGGGCAGTTCCAGTGCGCTGGAGAAGAACTGCCAGACGGGCAGTTCGAAGGGCATACCGGCGGCGATGCCCATCAGGATCGTGCCGGCGGCCGTGACCTTCGGGATGCCGACGGCGATCATCGCGGGGATACCGATGATCCCGGCGAGCATCGCGGCCGGGGCGGAGCCCGTGACGGTACCGACCAGGGTGGAGACGGCCAGTACGCCGAGGGCGACCACCACGGGCCGGTCACCGCCGAATTCGACGATCTTACGGACGAGCGTGCCCGCGATGCCGGTCTCGTCGAGCAGTCTGCCGAGCCAGGAGCCCAGCAGGATGGCGATCATGGTGGCGGCGAGCGCGGGGGCACCCTCCTGGAGCACCGTGTCCAGCACGCTGTTCTCGCCGGTCGCCGGGGCGCCCGCGACCAGTGCGATGGCGACGGCCAGCAGGACGAGCGCGAAGGCCGTGGGGAGTTTGCGGGTCAGCATCGCGGCCACCCCGGCCGCCATGATCAGCAGAATGACGACGCCCATGGCGTTACTTCTCTCTTCCGTGCGGGTGGGCCGCGGCGGCTCCGTGCGGGGAGGCCGTGGCGGCGAGCGCGGCGGTCAGCAGCAGCGGACCGCGGCCCAGACCGCAGACCGCGCGGGCGTGGGCATGGGCGGCGATCTCGTCGGCGCCCGCGACATGGCCGTACACCGTGTGGCGGCCGAGGCGCAGCACGGCATGGCCGAGGGAGCGGCGCAGAGCGGCCTTGGCCGGTCCCTGGTGCAGCCGCTGGTGGACGGCCTCATGGGCGAGGGCGGCGGCGCGTACGGATCCGACGGGGTACCAGTCGCGCCAGCCGAGCCGGTCGACCAGTTCCTCGGCGGCGGCGAGGGTATCGGTGTACAGCTCGACGGCCGGGGGCCGGGAGGTGTAGCGCGCGATGAGCCCGCGCTCCAGACCGCCGTCGCGCTCGACGATCCGGGCCGTGCACCGCGCGGGTTCGAGCCCCGCGCCGAACTCCTCGGCGGCGTGGGCCCATTGGCGCAGCAGCCCGGGATCGCGGCCCTCGTGGGTGGGGGTGGCGGCGAGAAGGCGTACGGCGAACTCGATGTCGTCGAGTTCCGCCAGTTCGCGGACGGCCCGCTCGGTGGTGACCGTACGGGTCATGTCCGGACCTCCAGCACGGCGATGACCGGTTCGTCGGCGGCACGGGACCGGAGTTCGCCGCGGGCGAGGGCGAGCAGCGGCTGCGGGTCCAGGACCCCCGAGAGGTCGGCGATCCTGGCGCCGATGAGGAGGCGCAGCGCGGGGGCCCGGACGCCGCCGTCGCCGTACGAGGTGGCCTCGCCCACCAGCCCGGCCAGTACCTCGGGGGCGCGGCCGGCGGTGGTGGTCTCGACGCGGGCGTCCGGCGCGTGGAGCCGTACGACGCCGTCGGCGTCGACGACCCGCACCGGATGGCGGGTGGCGCGGAAGCGGCGGCGCACTTCGGTGCCGTAGACGGTGTGGGACGGGGTGTCCGCCAGGATCCGTACCTCCGCCGGCCCGGTCTTGAGGCTGGCGGCGGCGGCACGCAGCCGTTCGTCGGCGCCGGCGCGGTGCGCGCGGTCCTGGGTGCGCAGTTCGGTGGCGCCGGTGGCGACCGCGCGGACGGTGTGGGTCTGCGGATCGACGGTGACCTCGACCTCGACGCCGTCGGCCGCCGCGCCCTGGGCGATGACGGCGCGCTCGGCCTCGGCGCGTACGGCGAGGATCTGTTCCTGGCCCGCGCCCGGGATGATCCGTTCGATCTGTTCGCGGACCAGGGCGAGGGCGACCCCGATGGGGCTGATCACCTCGCTGTGCCGGGCGATCCTGCCCTCCTGGCCGGAGACCGCGGCCAGATGCGGGGTGACGGACGCGGCGCCGCCGCCCCCGCCGACCAGGACGGCGGTGTCCTTGTCGAGCCGGTAGTCGCGGATCATCGCGTCCACCACGGACTTCACCTGGCCGGTTCCCGCGTCCAGGACGCGCGCGGCGGCTGTCGCCACATCGGTGCCCAGCGCCGCCGCGAGCGGGGCGAGCGCCGCGCGCGCCACCACCTGGTCGCAGCGGGCGAAGTCCCCTTCCGGGACGCGTCCCAGGGCGTTCGCGGCGCAGGTCATGGTGAGCGCGAACCGGCCGCCCGCCGCGTCGAGCACCGCGTAGTCGGCCGGATCGTCGTCCATCGGGCTGACGGTGGCGAGGGTCGCGTCGCTCAGCTCGTCGAGGGTGGCGAAGCAGGCGTACGGCAGCCCGGCGATATGCGCGCTGCGCGGACCCACCGTGGTGACCTTCCCGCCGCCGATCCGCACCATCGAGCCGCCGCCGACCCCGACCGTCCTGACGTCCAGCGCGGAGAGATACGACGTCTTGCCGAGGATGGTGGCGTGCCGTACGGCGACCTTGCCGCGCCGTACGACACTGATGTCGGTGGACGTGCCGCCGGTCTCCAGGAAGAGGCCCTCGCTGATCCGCTCCCGCATCAGGGCGCCCGCCACCCCCGCCGCGGGTCCCGACAGCACGGTCAGCAGGGGTCTGCGGCGCATCTCGTCCAGGGACATCACACCGCCGTCGCAGCGCATCACCATCAGCGGTGCGACGACGCCCGCCTTGGTGATGGAGGCGTCGACCAGATCGGCCGTGGCGAGCATCCGGGGCAGGATCGCCGCGTTGACCACGGCGGTACGGGTCCGCTTGTGGAGCCCGTACAGCGAGGTGATCTCGTGCGCGGCGGTCAGCGGCAGGTCCCGGCCGCGGGCCGCGTCGAGCACGGCGTCCTCGCCCTCCGGCCGGTCCACGCTGAACGGCTGCGTGGCGACCAGGACTTCGGCTCCCTCCCGTATGACGTCGTCGACCGCGCTCCGTACGGCGGCGCTGTCGTCGGGGTCGGGCACATGCGCGTAGTGGAGCGGGAGCCGCTTGCCGGGCGTGAGTTCGAGCTTGCCGAGGGCGGCGAGCCTGCGGGTGAGCGCGGCGCCGGGCCCCGAGCCGATGCCGATCAGTCCGACGGTGGCCACGTCGCCCTCCAGCAGGGCGTTGGTAGCCTGGGTCGTGCCGTGGGCCAGGAAGGCGACGTCCTCAGGGGCGTGGCCGGTACGGTCCAGCAGTCGGCCGAGCGCTTCCACGATGCCGTGGGCGACGCCGTCCTCGTGGTGGTGGCTGGTGGGAACCTTCACCTGCCCCAGCAGTTCGAGGGTCGTGGCGTCGACGGCCACGGCGTCGGTGAAGGTTCCGCCCACGTCGATGCCGACGCGGATGCGGTGGGTGGTCATGGTATGGGCACCTCCTTGTGCACGGTGGGCAGGTCCTGGCCGGCCGGTGTGGCCGGCCGGCCGGGACCGGTACGCGGGCGGTGGGCCGGGCGGAGACAGGTGGAGCTGCTTCCGTCCGGCCGTCCCCGCCCGTCGGGTCGGGCGACGAGGCGCGCGTCAGTAGCCGCGCACGTCGGGCCAGTTGCGCTGGATTCCGGCGCGGTCGAGCACTCCGGCGAACGCGTCGAACCGCTTGTCCTCGGACTGGACCTGGTGCGGTTCCACGCCTTCGGCGAGACAGTGGGCGGCCAGGGCACCGGCGACCTCGCCGATGTTCCACTCCACCGGGTGGAGCCGGTAGCAGCCGTTGGTGATGTGGGTGGTGCCGATGTTCTTTCCGGCGGGCAGCAGATTGCGGACACGGCGCGGTACGAGCGCGCCGAGCGGGATCTCGAAGGGCACGGACCCGATGTCGACATAGCTGTCGCCGCCGGTGGAGGGGTGCAGATCGATGCGGTAGTTGCCGACGCCGACCGAGTCCCGGTAGCGGGTGCCGCCGTACGGACCGACCAGATCGATCGCGACATCGTGCTCGGTGATGGTGGTGACGGCCTTGATCCGGCGCGACTCGCGTACGTACGGCGCCTTGGCGAGGCCGTCAGGGGTGCCGGTGACATCGGGGCGCGGACGCAGCCCGGGAAAGCCGGTGCCGCCGTCGGCACGTGGCGCCTCGGTCTGGAGCCAGTACAGCAGGGAGAGCGACAACTGCCGTGCCTCGGCGACCGCTTGGGCGGCGGTCCCGGCGCCGCCGCCGATCAGCGGCTTCAGCCAGTAGTCGTTGAGCGGCCAGTTGACCAGGGTGATGTCGGAGTGGAAGGCACCGTCCCTGTGCAGCTTGCGGGCGAGGATCCGGCGGAAGCCCCACAGCTCCTTGTCCCCCGCGTCGGCGCTCTGGTCGGCGGTGACATCGAGCGGGTCGAGATCGGGGTTGGGTACGAAGGTGCGCGGCACGGCCTCCAGGGTGCGGGGGTCGGGGGCGAGGAAGCCGAGCAGCGGCCCCGGCCAGAAATCGGGGCGGTAGGAGCGCCAGAAGTCGTAGTCGGCGGGCTTCTCGATCGTGTGGTCCTCGCCCTCGTGGTGCGAGAGCGCGAAACAGACGGTGATGCCCTGCTGGTTGAGCGGCTGGGCGGTCTCGGGCGCGTGCGGCTCGTCGAACTCGGCGCGGGACTCGGCGCCCACCGCGTGCTCCACGCCCGCGAGTTCGAGCAGTTCGCCCGTCTCGGTGGCGTCGATGACATAGCGCGCGGCGATCGTGCGCCGGCCGCCGTCGCGCAGGCTCTCGACGGTGACGCTCCGTACGGTGTCGTCCTCGGCCGCCTCGGCGGCGACCGGCCGGTGCTCGGTGAGGAGGGTGAGCCGCCCGGCGGCCCGGTGGGGGGCGAGCATGGATTCCATGACGGTGAGGGCGACGCGTGGCTCGTGACAGAGCTTGCTGACGCGCCCGGCGCCGGGGTTGAGCGAGGTGAGGGCGAGCGCCTCGGACCGCATCGGGTACCACTGGCGGTAGAAGTCCCTGATGGATTCGCGCAGGTGACGGTACGAGGCGGTGGTGCCGAACTGCTCGACCCAGGGGTGCTCGTCCGGCGGCACGGCCTGTGAGGTGAGCTGGCCGCCGATCCAGTCGGTCTCCTCGGTGAGGACGACACTGCGCCCGGCGCGGCAGGCGGCGAGTGCCGCGGCCACGCCGCCGAGTCCGCCGCCGACGATGAGAATGTCCGGTTCGGGTATCACGGATCTCCTTGTGATGCTGTGTTGTGCCGTGTGGTGCGTGTGACGTGGTGCGTGGTGTGCCGTGGGGCCGGGGTGGGGTGCTGTGGGGTGCCGCGCCCGCTACGGGGCGGGCGGCGGACCGGCGGTGGCACCGGCCCTGAAGACGCAGGACACCAGCGGTTCCGTGGCCTCCTCCCCCGCCACCAGCGCGGCGAGCAGACGGACCGCCGCCGCGCCCAGCCGGGTTCTGGGGATGTCGAATCCGGTGGGCCGCGGACCGTCCGCCAGGTCCGGGGGCGGCGAGCCGAGCAGCGCGAGCGAGACCTCGCGCGGGCAGTCGATCCCCGCGTCACGGACGGCCGTGCGCAGCGCGCGCCAGGCGCCGCCCGTGTCGGTCTCCTCGGCGACGAAGGCGGTCACACCGTCGTCGAGCCATCCGCGCAGCCGCTCCGCGGTCAGTTCGCGCTCCGGGGCGGCCGAGCGGAAGACGGCGGCGGGGCCGCCGGGCAGACCGGCCGCCTCCAGCCCCTTGAGGAAGCCGTGTTCACGGTCGGTGGAGGCGGGCGCGTCGTCGTCCTCGCGGATGAGCACGATCCCGCGGTGGCCGAGCGCGGCGAGCCGGCCGACCACCTCACGGCTCGCGCTGACATAGTCGGCGCCGACCCAGGCCAGGCCCTCCAGTTCGTCCCTGCGGCCGATATGGACCACGGGGAAGCCGTCGGCGACCAGCCGCCGCAGCTCCCCGGCCGGCGCATGGCGGCCGAGGAAGAGACAGCCGTCGGCCAGCCGCACCCTGCTGAGGGCGTCGGGCCCGGCGGCCCCCGCGCCGCCGGTGCTCGAACCGGTGAAGAGCACCAGGTCGTAGCCGCGCGCGGCGGCCTCCTGCTCGACACCGACCAGGAACGGGTAGTACGAGTGCTGCACATCCGTCGGGAAGGTGGCGGTGAAGCTGAAGACACCGAGCAGGTCGTTGCGCGCCGCCGCGAGCCTGCGGGCCGCCGGATCGGGTACGTAACCGAGGCTGCGGGCCGCGTCCAGCACCTTGCGCCGTGTCTCCTCCGAGATCGTGGCGCCCTGTTTCTTTCCCGCGAGCACCAGCGAGACCGTGGCCTGCGAGACCCCGGCCAGCCGGGCGACCTCCGACTGACGCGGGCGCGCGGTGCGCCCGGCCGGTGCGGGGGCCCGGCCTGGCCGGGAACGCTTCCTTGGTTCGTCCACCGGTTGCTCCTCATGCTTCTCCGGAACCGTTAATGCGCATTAGTAATGCGCATTAACGAGCACTGTGGACCTCCGGGCGATCGGGGTCAAGAGGGCGGACCGGACTTCTTTCCGGGGTTCCGCCCCGGCCTTCTGCCCGGCGGCCCGCGGCCGTACGGTGTGGTCCTCCGTCTCGTGCGGCCCTCCCCTCGGCAAAGGTGGTCCTCCATGCCCCTGTTCGACCTGCCCCTCGACGAACTCCGCGGCTACCGGAGCCGGTCCGCGGAGCCGGAGGACTTCGACCGCTTCTGGGCCGCCACCCTCGCCGAGACGCGCGGCCACGCGCTCGACGCCCGCTTCGTTCCCGTCCCGACGGCACTCGCCACGCTGGACGTGTTCGATGTGACCTTCGCCGGGTTCGGCGGCCATCCGGTCAAGGGCTGGTTCGTCCTGCCGGCGGGGACGTCCGAGCCCCTGCCCGTGGTGGTGCAGTACCTCGGTTACGGCGGCGGGCGCGGCCTGCCGCACACCCATCTGCTCTGGGGCTCGGCCGGCTTCGCACACTTCGTGATGGACACCCGGGGGCAGGGCGGCGCCTGGAGCGGTGGCGACACCCCCGACCCGGTCGGCAGCGCCTCCTCGTACCCGGGCTTTCTGACCCGGGGCATCGAGGACCCGTACGCGTTCTACTACCGGCGGCTCTTCGCCGACGCCGTACGTGCCGTGGAGGCCGCACGCTCCCACCCCCTCACCGACGCCTCGCGCACGGTGGCCCTGGGCACGAGCCAGGGCGGCGGGATCACGCTCGCGGTGGGCGGGCTGGTGCCGGATCTCGCGGCGATCGCGCCCGATGTGCCGTTCCTCTGCGACTTCCCGCGCGCGACGACGATCACCGATCGCAATCCGTACCGCGAGGTGGGCAACTACCTGAAGACCTACCGGGGCAGGACGGCGGACGCCTGGCGGACGCTCAGCTACTTCGACGGGGTGCACTTCGCGGCGCGCGGGCGGGCTCCGGCGCTGTTCTCGGTGGCCCTGGAGGACGAGACCTGCCCGCCGTCCACGGTCTTCGGGGCCTTCAACGCCTATGCGCACGAGGACAAGTCGATCGAGATATACGACTTCAACGACCACGAGGGCGGCGGCCCGTACCAGGAGGCCGTCCAACTGGCCTGGCTGGCGGGCCGGTTGTGACGCCCTGACCGGCCGCCGCCCGCCCGGCCTCCCGGGGCCGTCCGGCAACGAGCCGACAGGGAACGCCTCTTGACCGGCACCCGGGGTTAACCCTAGGTTTCCCGGAGAAAGCGCTTTCCGACAACGATGTCAGAAATCGGTTCACCAGGAGGCACGGTCATGAGACTGCCCGCCCCGCCCCGCACCGCCGTCCCAGGCCGTGCCCGTGAAGTCCCGCCTGGTCCGCGACGCCCGGCACGCACGCTCGCCGCGTTGTCGGAGTCGTCCGAGTACGTCCGGTACGAGGACGATCCTCCGCCGTGCGATCGCACACACCGGACGCCGCGAACCCCGCCCTGCGGGCGGACGGCGATACTTCACGGACACGTCCTGGCGGCGCTCTCCGCGTTCACCGCCCTCGTCCTGCTGCTGACCGGCTGCTCCGGCGGCGGGCCGGCCGGCGGCGGAGTTACCCTCACCTTCAGCTGGTGGGGCAATGAGAACCGCGCCGAGCGCACCAACGAGGCCGTACGCCTCTTCGAGAAGAGACATCCGGGCGTGACGGTACGGACGTCCTTCGCCGGCTACGAGGCGTACGTCCAGAAACTCGCCACCCAGGCCGCGGGCGGCGATCTGCCCGATGTCGCCCAGCTCGACTACCGCCAGATATCCCAGTACGCGGGAAGCGGCACCCTGCTCGACCTCACCCCGTACATCGAGGACGGCACGCTCCGTACCGGCGCGATGGACCCGGGGCTGGTCGCCACCGGCCGCTACGGGCCCGGCCAGTACGCGCTGCCGATGGGGCAGGGCTCCACCGGATTCGCCTATGACGCGACGGTGTTCGCGAAGGCCGGGCTCAAGGCACCGGAGCCCGGCTGGACCTGGGAGGAGTGGGCCGACGCGGGCCGCGCGATCAGCGCGCTCGGGCTGAAGGGCCCGGACGGACGCCCGTACACCGGACTCACCGACATCGGCGTGAACGAGGACGCGTTCGAGAACTGGCTGCGCGGCCACGGCAAGCAGCTCTACGCCTCCCAGCACCGGCTGGGCTTCACCACCGAGGACCTCGCCGCGTTCTGGACGTTCACCAACGGCCTGCGCGAGGAGGGCACGGCCTCGCACGCCAAGGACACCTCGCAGATCGGCGGTGCGATCGAGGACGGACCGATGGGGCGCGGTCTGGCCGCCACCGACTTCAACTGGGACGGGCCGTTCCTCGGCTACGCGCCGCTGATGGGCGACAAGGTGCATCTCGCGCCCGTCCCCACGGTGAACGGCACGGCGGGACAGTACTTCAAGCCCAGCGTCCTGATCGGGGCGGGCGCCAACACCGAACACCCCGAGGAGGCGGCGGCGCTGACGGACTTCCTGCTCAACGACCCCGAGGCCGGGAAGATCCTCGGGGTCACCCGCTCCACCCCGCCCAACCGCGACATCGCGCGGGCGATCGGCAAGGACCTGCGCGGACCCGAGAAGGAGGTCTTCGAATACGGCAGGAAGATCGCCGCGTACGGTGTCGATCCGCCGCCGAAGGCACCGCCCCGGGGCGATGTGGTGCTCCAGGTCTCCTTCACCCGTATCTACCAGCGGGTGATCCACGGCATGCAGAGTCCCGCCGAGGCGGCCGGGGAATTCGTCGCCGAGGCGGAGAGGGAGCTGCGATGAACCTCACCGGAGATCCGCGTCGGACCGTATCCCCGCCTCCGCCCTCCCCCGCGCCCCCGGCCGCCGGGCGGGCGTCCCGGCGCGCGCCGCGCCGTGAACGCCAGGGCCCCGCCTATGTCTTCCTCTCCCCCTGGATCCTCGGCGTCGTGCTGCTGACGCTCGCGCCGATGGCCGTCTCGCTCTATCTCTCCTTCACCGACTACAACCTCTTCGACGCCCCCACCTGGGTCGGGCTGCGCAACTACACGGACATGCTCTTCGAGGACCCCCGCTACTGGCGTTCGGTCGGCACCACACTGATCTTCGTGGTGGTGGCGGTCCCGCTGAAACTGGCCCTCGCCCTGGGCGTCGCGCTGCTGCTGAAGAACATGCGCTCCGGCCGGGGCTTCTACCGCTCCGCCTTCTACGCCCCGTCCCTGCTCGGGGCCAGTATGTCGATCGCGCTGGTGTGGCGGGCGCTGTACAACGACGGCGGTACGGTCGACGACCTGCTCGGCCGGATCGGCGTCCACACCGGAGGCTGGGTCGCCGACCCCGATCTGTCGGTCCTCGTGGTCGCCCTGCTGGCCGTCTGGCAGTTCGGCGCGCCCATGGTGATCTTCCTGGCCGGTCTCCAGCAGATACCCGGCGATCTCTACGAGGCGGCGGCGCTCGACGGGGCCGGGCGGTGGCGGCAGTTCGTCTCCGTCACCCTGCCCATGCTCTCCCCGGTCCTCTTCTTCAATCTGGTGCTGGAGACCATCCAGTCGTTCCAGGTCTTCACCCCCGCCTTCGCGATCAGCGGGGGCAGGGGCGGCCCCGCCGACTCGACCATGTTCTACACGCTCTATCTGTACGAACGCGGCTTCTCCGCCTCGCACATGGGCTATGCCTCGGCCATGGCGTGGGCGCTGCTGCTCGGGATCGGAGCGGTGACGATCGTGCTCTTCAGGACGTCGCGTTCCTGGGTCTTCTACGCCAACGAGGGGGCCTGATGTCCACCGCCGCCATCGGCAAGCGCAACGCCCGTACCCGTACCGGCAGCCGAGGCCGCCGTATCGCCCTGCATCTGGCCGCGGGGCTGATCCTGCTGGTCCTGCTCTATCCGCTGGTGTGGCTGCTCGCCACCTCGCTCAAACCGGCCGACGAGGTCCTGACCAGTCTGAGACTGCTGCCGAGCCGGCTGGAGTGGAGCAACTACAGCACCGCCCTGGACGGGGTGAGCGGGGTGAAGGTCTCGACGCTGCTCACCAACTCGCTGCTGATCTCGGCGGGTTCGGTGCTCGGCAACGTCCTTTCCTGCTCGCTGGCCGCGTATGCCTTCGCCCGGCTGCGGTTCCGGATGCGGGGCGTCATGTTCGGCTTCATGGTCGCCACGATGATGCTGCCGCACCACGCGGTGCTGATCCCGCAGTACATCCTCTTCAACCAGCTCGGCATGGTGGACACCTACTGGCCGCTGGTCCTGCCGAAGTTCCTGGCCACGGAGGCGTTCTTCGTCTTCCTCATCGTGCAGTTCATGCGGGGGCTGCCCCGCGAGCTGGAGGAGGCGGCCAGGATCGACGGCTGCGGGCCGTTCCGCTCCTTCCGGTCCGTGGTGCTGCCGCTGACCCGTCCGGCGCTGATCACCACGGCGATCTTCACCTTCATCTGGAGCTGGAACGACTTCTTCACCCAGCTGATCTATCTCTTCGACCCGGAGAAGTTCACCATCACCCTGGCCCTGCGGAACTTCGTGGACCAGTCGAGCCAGTCGGCGTTCGGTCCGATGTTCGCCATGTCGGTGATCTCGCTGCTGCCGATCGTGCTCTTCTTCGCCGCGTTCCAGCGCTATCTGGTGCAGGGCATGGCGACCTCGGGACTGAAGGGGTGAGCGCCATGGGTACCCGGCCGGCCGCGTCCTCGCCGTACGACCGCCGCGAGCCCGGGGAGCTGTTCGGCCCGCGCTTCGCGCTCTTCGCCGACATGCTCGCCGTCGGTCTGTTCACGACGGTGGCGAGTCTGCCGCTCCTCACCGCGCCGGCCGCGCTGGCCGCCGGCTGCTCCGTCCTGCGGGAGTCCGCCCGTACGGAACGGACGGCGACCGCCGGCCGGTACCGGGACGCGCTCCGGGCGCACGGTGTCGCCCGTACGCTGGCCGCCGGCGCGGTGCCGCTCGCGCTCGGCGCGCTGTTCCTGCTGGATCTGGCGCTGGCCGGGGCCGGACTGCCGGGGGCCGCCGCCGTCTCGGTCGCGCTGGCGGTCGTCGGGACGGGGGCGCTGGTCGTGGCGGTACGGGCCGCCGCGCATCCGGTGGCGCGGCGCAGCTGGCCCGCCGCCGTACGGGGCGCCGCCCGCCGCTCGGCCGCCGATCCGGCCGGGTCCGTACTGATCGCGGTGGCTCTGGCGCTCTGCGCCGCGATCGTCTGGGCGCTGCCGCCGCTCGTCCTTCTCGCGGCCGGGCCGCTGGCGCTGGCCGCCGTCTCGGTCGAGCTGCGCGGGTCCGGCCGGGGCCGGTCCCCGCGCCGGTGATTCAGTGCGACGCCGGAATCAGCCTCTTCGCTTCCAGGTAGCTGCGGGCGACGTCCTCGGGGAGCCGGCGCCAGCTGTCCACCCGCTGGTTCATCGAGGCCAGATCCTTGGTGGTGAGCACGGTGTTCAGCTTGTCCAGCGCCGTGGTGACGCCCTTGCTCCCGGCCCGCGCCCGGTTGACGACGGGCACGATGTAGTCGGCGTTCTGGAGATGCCGGTCGTCGGCGAGGAGCACCAGTCCGAACTGGCCGAGTGTGGCGTCGGTGCTCGTGGTCAGGACCATCTGGTCCTGACCGTTCTGCACGGCCCGCTTCGCCGGTGTCGTCCCCACGCCTTTGGGGTCGATGCCGGTGATGTCGATGCCGTACGTCTTCTTCAGCCCGGGTTCGCAGTACGGGCGCCGTACGCACTCGTCGCCCGCCGCGAGCCTGACGGGCAGCCGGGATCGCCCCAGGTCGCTCAGTGTCCTGAGCCGGTGTTTCCGGGCGTAGGCGGCGGTGACGGCGAAGGCGTTCTGGTCGACGGCGCGGCCGGGATCGAGGACGGTCAGTCCGCGCGGCGCGGCGAGGGAGCGCAGTGCCCTCATCGTCGCGCCCAGGTCGGGTGAGCCGACGGGTTTCGCGTCGGGGCCGTGGGCCTTGGCGTTCAGCCAGTCGGCGAAGGTCGCCGCGTACTCCGGTACGACATCGATCTGGCCGCTCTCCAGGGCCGGTTCGTAGATCTCCCGGTTGGTGACGGAGAGGATCCGGGTGTGGTATCCCGCACGGTTCAGCAGGAGCGCGTACATCTGGGCGAGCAGATCGCTCTCGGTGAATCCGGCCGAGCCGATGGTCAGATGCTTGCTGTCGCCGGGCGGCGCGGTGACATCGCCCCGGTTCTCCAGGGACGGTCCGGTGGCGCAGGCGGCGGCCAGGAGGAATGAGGCGACCAGGGCCGCGGCGGTACGCGCCGCTCTCATCCCCCGCCCCTCACCCACCGCGGCCCCAGCCGTCGCACCAGCTCGAACACCCCCTCCACCAGCAGCGCGAACACGGCGACGAGGACCGCGCCCGCGACCACCTGGGGTGTGTCGGCGAGATTGAAGCCCGCGGTGATGATCCGGCCGAGACCGCCGCCGCCGACCAGGGCGGCGATGGTCGCGGTCGCCACCAGCTGGACGGCGGCGATCCGTACACCGGTGAGGATCAGCGGCAGGGCGAGCGGCACCTCGGCCCGCCAGAGCAGCTGACCGCCGGTCATCCCCATGCCCCGGGCGGCCTCGACGACATCGCGGTCCACCCCGCGCATCCCGACATAGGCGTTGGTGAGCAGCGGTGGGATCGCGAACAGCACCAGCGCGATGATCGTCGGCCACTGGCCGTGCGTGCCGATCGGGGTGAGCAGCAGCAGGACGAGAACGGCGAAGGTCGGGACGGCCCGGCCGACATTGGAGATGTTCACGGCCAGCGCGCCTCCCCTCCCCAGATGGCCGAGGACCAGTGCGACGGGCAGCGCGATCGCACAGCTGATGACCAGACAGACGACGGTGAGGAAGAGGTGCTCGCCGAGCCGGTTCCAGACCCCGCCGGACCCCGACCAGTTCGAGGCGCTGGTGAGCCAGGACCAGGCCGCCGCGAGGGTGTTCACGCGCGGCGCTCCCGCGCCCAGGGGGTGAGCAGCCGCTGGAGTCCGAGCAGCAGGAGATCGGCGGCGACGGCGATGACCACGCAGAGGACGGAGGCGGTGAGCACCTGCGCCTTGAAGAAGGTGTTCATCCCGGCGTAGATGAGATTGCCGAGCCCTCCGTAGCCGACGATCGCGCCGATGGTGACGAGGGAGACGGCGGAGACGGTCGCGATCCGCAGCCCGGCCATGGCCGCGGGGAGGGCGAGCGGCAGTTCGACGGTGAGCAGCAGCCGGACCGGTCCGTACCCCATCCCGCGGGCGGCCTCCCGGGTCTCCTCGGGTACGGCGTGCAGTCCGGCCAGGATGTTCCGTACGAGCAGGGTCAGCGAGTAGAGGACCAGACCGGCCACGACGAGCGAGGCCGCCAGTCCGTACACGGGCAGCAGCAGGGAGAACATCGCGAGCGAGGGGATGGTGTAGAGGATCGTGGTGATCCCGAGCACGGGCCCGACCGCCCAGTTCCAGCGGCGGGCCGCCAGGGCCAGGGGGACGGCGATGACCAGTGCGAGCAGGATGGCGAGGAAGGTCAGATGGAGATGCTGGAGCACCGCGTCCCACAGGATGGTGCGGCGGCTGGAGAGGTAGTCGCCGCAGATCCACTCGTTGCGCGCGAGGCAGTCGTCCGGAGGCGCGGTCACCCGTCCATTGGACGCCCGTGCCCGGCCGTCCGCGCGCGGTGATGGACCGTACGGATGGCGGACCCGCCCGGCCCGGCCGCCGGGCAGGGCCGGGGCCGGGGGGAGTCCCCGTGCCCGGCACCCGCCCGGGGCCGTGCGGGTCCGTCATGACAGCGCGCGCCGCGTGCGGTCCGCGCGGTGCGGTCCACACCGCTCGCGGCGCGCGCCGACCGTCAGGGGAAGGAGATCACCGTCAGGGGAAGGAGACCACCGTCGAGGGCACCGTCGTCGTGCCCGAGGTGGCGGCGCCGATGGCGTTGATGACGTGGTCGTACTGTCCGTTGCCGCTGAGCGAGACGACGAGCAGGCCGTGGAACCTCACGCCCGGGACCGCGGGCGCGGCGAAGCCGTGGGCCTGGCGGATGGACGGGTCGACGTTGTAGTAGCAGTAGCTGCCCAGGCCCCAGCCCTCGTGCGTGGTGACGTTGTCGGCGACCTTGTAGGCGGCGTAGCCCCTGATGGATCCGTTCTGGATGGCGGCCTGGTTGGGGGCGTCGTACGCCTTCTCGTTCTGGAAGAAGATGGTGCGGCCCCGCTCGCCGTTCCACTGGACGTCGTACTTGTTGAAGTGCTCGACGAACAGCCCGGTGGCCAGCACGTCGTCACCGTTGACGATGACGCCGTAGTCGGCCCGGTTGGTCTCCCAGCCCACGCCGTCGCCGTGGTCGGCGCGCCAGACCCAGGTGTGGTCGATGATGGTGTGCCGGCTGTTCACGACCATGCTGGTGGTGGCCTTGCCGGGGCCGGCGCCGCCGATCCTGATGAAGACGTCCTGGACGGTGATGGGGTTGGCGGCGTGGTTCGCGGAGGCGCCCTGCGGGCCGACCTCCAGAAGCGTCGGGGAGTTCACCGGACCCGCGTCGATCAGGAAGCCCGCGAGCCGTACCCCGTCGACATCGGCGACCCTCATCGCCGTCACGCCGTTGTCGGGTATGAGCGTGGCGTAGCCGAGGCCGAGGACCACCGCGTTCGCGCGCTCGACGCGTACGGTCTGGTCGAGGTGGTAGATGCCGGGCGTGAACAGCAGGTTGAGTCCCTGCGTGAGCGCCTCGTTGAGGGTGGCCGCGGAGACACCGGGCTTGGCGACGTAGAACTGGGTGAGCGGCAGGGACGTGCCCCTGGGTGTGCCGCTTCCCCACGTGGTGCCGCGCGCGTTGGTGCGCAGCTCCGGCAGGAAGACCCGGTAATCGGCACCGTCGAGATAGAGGAAGGGCTTCTCGCGGGAGACAGGGGTGTTGTTGAGCGTGGTGTAGGGCGGGTTCGGGAAGCCCTGGGCGGGGGCGCCCTCGACACCGGAGAACGTCATGTTCCAGACCGCGTTGGTCCAGCCGCCGACGGAGCTGTCGCGGGTGTACCACTGCTGCTGGGAGTAGGGGCCGACGGTGCCGTCGACGCGGCTGTCGGCGATGTAGCCGCCGCTGGCCCAGCCGTAGCCGTCGGGGGCGAGGTTGAGGCCGCCCCTGACGTGCATACGGCGGAAGGGCGCGGCCTGCGAGACGGCCCAGCGGTTGGTGCCGTTGACGGGGTTGAGGGCGAGGTTCTCGGCGGAGCGCCAGAAGTTCTGGGTGGCGTTGCCGTTGAACCAGCCGGCGTCCACGGTCACATCACCGTTGAAGGTGGTGTCGTCGGGCGAGAGCCCGAGGCCGGAGATCGAGGTGTAGAAGCCGAGCTGGGCGTTGATGTTGTTGTACGTGCCGGGCTTGAACAGCAACTGGTAGCGGCCCGAGCCGAACTGCGCCGATTCCTGCTGGCGGAAGATCTCGTCCAGCCTGCCCTGGATATTGGGCGTCGACGGATCGAAGACCACCACGTTCGGCCCCAGATCACCACCGCCGGGCAGGGCCGCGGCGCCGTTACGGCCGTTACGCGCGGACGCCGACGCGGACGCGGGCGAGGACAGTGCGAGCATGCTCGGAGCCGACGCGGCGGCTGCCATGACGCCGAGAACGGTACGGCGCGTGGGGGGAGTGGGCATGGCGACTCTCCTTGTTCAGAATGTGAACGGTGGGGGTGACAGGGAGCGCTCTCTCACTCAGGCATGTTCACGGCATGTGAACAGCCCGTCAAGGGAGATGACCGGTTTCGCAATGCATCAAGGCTCAACTGGCCCTGTGATAAAGGGATATGAGGAGCTATCCCGGTGGATCGAGCGCGCTTCCCGGCGTGCGGGGTTGTATTCACGAAGTGTCGATCAGGCCGAACAGCCATCTGTGTGCCGCAGGTGTCTTGACACCTTCTGGGGCTGCTTCTACGTTCCACGAGAGCGCTCTCTCGCTGTGGTCTCCTCAGCCCCGGCCTTCCCCGCGGGCTGTGTCCGAGCTCCCCCACCCCTCTCGAAGGAGAGCCATGCGCCCACGTCTGCTTTTCGCCTCCGCCGCCGCTGTCGTCGCCGCGCTGACGGCGGCGACGGCCCCGAGCGCGACCGGTGCCCCCAGAGCCGCGGCCGCGGCCTGGGACAGTGACCTCGCGGCCGCGGCCCTGAGCGCGAACCCGGCCGCCGCCACCGCGTCCGGCAGCCAGAGCGCGGAGATGGGACCCGGCGCCGCCTTCGACGGCAACGGCGCGACCCGCTGGTCGAGCGACGTCGCCGACAACGCCTGGATCCGGGTCGATCTGGGCCAGACCCTCCGTATCGACCGGGTCACCCTCGACTGGGAGGCCGCCTACGGCAAGAAGTACGTGCTGGAGGTGTCGGGCGACGGCACCAACTGGCGGCCCTTCTACACCGAGGACGCGGGTACCGGCGGGACCGTCACCGCGCACACCTATCCGCAGGAGGTCAGAGGCCGGTACGTACGCCTGCGCGGCGTCGAACGGGGCACGCCCTACGGCTACTCGCTGTACTCCTTCAAGATCTACGGCGGCACCCCGGCCCCGGCCTCCACCACCCGCGCCAATCTCGCGCTCCACCACCCCGCCTACAGCAACCTCTACCAGCACGCGGGGAACTCGCCGGCGTTCATCACCGACGGCGGCTGGCCCGCCGCCCTCAAGGGCGACCAGACGCGGTGGGCGAGCGACTGGAACGCCGACCGCTGGGTCTCCGTCGACCTCGGCGCCACCTCCACCATCAACAGTGTGGACCTGTACTGGGAAGCCGCGTACGCCGTCGACTACGAGATCCAGGTCTCCGACGACAACAGGACCTGGCGCACCGTCCACCGCCCGTCCGCCGCCGAGGTCGCCGCGCGCCGCGCCGACATCAAGTCCCCGGCCGAGGCGGCGGGGCGGCATGACACCATCACGCTCTCCGCACCCGCCACCGGCCGCTATGTGCGCATGCTCGGCAAGGAGCGGCGCTCCTTCTACAACCCGGCGCCCGCCACGGCCCAATTCGGTTACTCACTCTACGAGTTCCAGGTGTGGGGCACCGGGGGCAGCGCGGCGGCCGCCTATCCCGCGCTCCCCGGCGAGCAGGGGGGCGCGTACCGCACGACGTTCTTCGACGACTTCACGGGAGCGTCGCTCGACCGCTCCAAGTGGCGGGTCGTGCGGACGGGCCAGGAGATGGGGTCGGTGAACGGCGAGGCCCAGGCGTATGTGGACTCCACCGACAACATCCGTACCGCCAACGGCAGTCTGATCCTGGCCCCGAAGTACTGCAAGGGGTGCACCCAGGCGGGCGGCGGAACGTACGACTTCACCTCGGGGCGTATCGACACCAACACCAAGTTCGACTTCACCTACGGCAAGGTCAGCGCCCGGCTGAAGCTTCCCGTGGGCGACGGCTACTGGCCGGCGTTCTGGCTGCTCGGCAGCGATGTCGACAACCCGGCCGTGTCCTGGCCCGCCTCGGGCGAGACGGACATCATGGAGAACATCGGCTACGGCAACTGGACCAGCAGCGCCCTGCACGGGCCGGGGTACTCCGCCGACGGCAACATCGGCGCGCAGCAGTACTACCCCGGCGGGGGAAGCGCGGACCAGTGGCACACGTACGCGGTCGAGTGGACGCCGACCGCCATGCGGTTCTTCGTGGACGACCGGATCGTCCAGGAGACGTCCCGCACCAAGCTGGAGTCCACACGCGGCAAGTGGGTCTTCGACCACAACCAGTACGTGATTCTCAACTTCGCTCTCGGCGGCGCCTATCCGGCCGGCTGGAACAAGGTCACCACGCCCTACTGGGGGCTGCCGCAGTCCAGCGTCGACCGCATCGCCCAGGGCGGCATCCAGACCGAGGTCGACTGGGTGAGGGTCGAGCAGAAGGGCTGATACGGACGGCCGCGCCGTCCGTTCCCCGCACGCCCCGTTCTGGCGTTCTCCCGTCCCCCCATTCCCCACCCGCGCGTCAGCACGTCGTATCCGTCCCGCCCAGCACATCACCGCAACCAAAGGATTGGACCCTCGTGAGAAAGATCCTCGCTCCCCCCACCGCACCCTCCCCGCCCCGCTGGCGCCGGCTGTTAGGACTCGCCGCGGCGTCCGTGGCGGCTCTGCTCATCGCCGGCTTCAGCTACCCGGGAGAGCGCGCGCAGGCCGCGCAGACCCAGGCCGCGCAGACCCGGGCCGCGCAGGCCCAGGCCGCTCCCGCTCAGGCCGAAGAGGTGGTGCGCGTCGCCGAGTTCCTCGCGGAGTGCCCCTACAGCCACCGGGCCACCGACGACCCCATCGTGTTCCCCGGCCTTCCCGGCGCGTCCCACATGCACAGCTTCTTCGGGAACACCTCCACGAACGCCCACTCGGACCTGACCAGTCTGGAGCGCGCGTCCAGCAATTGCAGCCCCGCCACCGACCTGTCGTCCTACTGGGTGCCGACCCTGTACAACGGCGACACCGCGGTGGAGCCGACCGGAACGACCTTCTACTACCTCGGTGAAGGCGTACGCGACGACATCATCGCGAAGATCCAGCCGATGCCCCGGGGCCTGCGCATCGTGGCCGGCAACGCCAAGGCCACCGGCCCCCATGACAACACCATCTCCCGCTGGTCGTGTCTGCACCACGGCGAGGTCGGGTCCTCCCCCAACTTCGTGAACTGCCCGGCCGGTTCGATGCTGGAGTCCTATCTCGACTTCCCGCAGTGCTGGAACGGCAAGGACCTCGACTCCGCGGACCACAAGAGCCATATGTCCTATCCGGTGGCGGGCGCCTGCCCCTCCACGCACCCGGTCCCCGTGCCCAAGCTCCGGCAGGTGCTCCGGTATCCCGTCAACGGGGATCCCGCGCGGTTCCGGCTGGCGTCGGGGCCCGGGTACACCATGCACGGCGACTTCTTCAACGTCTGGCCCGCCGGCGAGATGGAACGCCGGGTCCGCGACTGCATCAACCCCATCATCAAGTGCGGTGCGGACGGCCGTCCCTGATCGATCGCCCCTGATCGACCGCCGCTGACCGATCGTCCCTGAGTGATCGTCACCGCACCCCCACACGCCCGCCCGGGTCTCCCGGGCGGGCCCTTCACGGGAAACCCCACCATGAAGCGACGCCTCGTCACGCCCCTGCCGGCCCTGCTCGTGCTCCCCCTCCTTCTGGTGCCGCTCCTGTTCCTGGGCGGCTGCTCGGCGTCGGCCGACCGCCCGGCAACCCCCGGCAGGTCCGCCGCTCCCGCCCCCTCGTCCAGCGCGCCGTTCACCGCCACCGACACCGGCTGGATCCAGCTGATGACGCCGATGAGCGAGCAGGCCGGGCAGCTTCTCGCGATGGCCTCCGCCCAGGACGCCGCGCCGCCGCTGGCCTCGTGGGCCGCCGCCCTCGCGAAGGAACACCGTACGGAGCTGGCCCAGCTCAGGCAGTTGCTCGGCCGCATGGGCCTGCCCGACACCAATGTGCACGAGGGCCATGACATGCCGGGCATGGTCACGGAAGCGGATCTCGACCGCGCCCGCGGGCTCACGGGCGCGCGCTTCGACGGCTTCGTACGCCAGGAGATCCGCGCGCACCTCGAACAGTCGCGGCGCGTCTCCCTCTCGGAGACCCGGGCGGGCGGCAGCCAGGAGGCGAAGCGGCTCGCCGCGCGCATCGCCGACTCGCGCGCCGGACAGCTGAGGACGCTGTCCTCGCTGGACCGGTGACCGTGCGGTACGGCGAGGGACCGCCGTACGGCTACGGCGAGGCCGCCGGTGTGCCGACAGGGAGGGCGTGGATATAAAAGACCTCATGGATGCCGACTCCTCGCCCCCCTCCCGCCCGGTGACCCTGGAGGACGTGGCCCGCGTCGCCGGTGTGTCCCGGGCCACGGTGTCCCGGGTCATCAACGAGACACCCACGGTGGACCTGGCGCTCCGGCACGCCGTGGAGAACGCCGTGGCCGCCACGGGGTACGTCCCCAACCGCGCGGCCCGCTCACTCGTGACCCGGCGGACGGGTTCGGTGGCGCTCGTGGTCTCCGAGCAGGAGAAGCGCCACGCCGCCGCCCCCTTCCTCGGCCGGGTGTTCACGGATCCGCACTTCGGACGGGTCGTCAGCGGGCTCGTCGATGTGCTGCGGCCCGCGGGCGTCCATCTCGTTCTGATGCTGGTGGACGACGAGGCGTCCCGCCTCCAGACCCTCTCGTATCTGCGCCAGGGACATGTGGACGGCGTGGTGCTGATCTCGTCGCATGTGGACGACCCGCTGCCGCGGCTGCTGGCCGACACCCGGCTGCCCGCGGTCCTGTCGGGGCGTCCGCGGCGCGACTCCTCGCTCGCGTTCGTGGAGGCCGACCAGCGGGAGGGAGCCCGGCTGGCCGCCGGGCATCTGGTGGCCCTGGGCCGGACCCGGATCGGCTCGGTGGCCGGGCCGCAGGACATGCCCGCGGCGCGGGAGCGCCTGGAGGGTTTCCGCGCGGCCCTGGCGGAGCACGGCATCCACGATGTCCCCTGGGCGGAGGGCGACTTCACCCACACGGGGGGCGCGTCGGCCGTACGGGAGCTGTTCGCGCGGCGGCCGGATCTGGACGGACTGTTCGTGGCCTCCGACCTCATGGCCCTCGGCGCGCTGCCGGTCCTCCAGCGCGCGGGCAGAGAGGTGCCGCGGGACGTGGCGGTGGTGGGCTTCGACGACAGCCATGCCGCCCAGTCCTGCGACCCGCCGCTGACCACCGTACGGCAGCCGGTCGAGGAGATGGCCTCCGCGACGGCCCAGCTCCTGCTGCGCCGGATCGCCCGGCCGGACCAGGCCGTACGGTCGGAGCTGTTCGCCCCCGTTCTGGTGGTCCGGGAGTCCGCGTGAGAGAACGGACCTAACGTTCGTCCGCCGCCGGTTCCCCGGTCGTCAGCCGGGGGACGTTCGACCGCGCGCCGTACGTGAAGGCGCGGACCCGGTAGGAGGCCCGCTTCTCGGTGGGGAGTGTGATCAGCCCGCAGGAGTTGATGTCGGGGTCGAGGACGGCGACCGGCGCGTAAGCGGAACCGCCCCGGGGGCGCGCCTCCAGCAGGAAACCCTCCTCGTCCGACGCGTGATCGGTCCAGCTGAAGTGAATGCCGTTCGCATGCTTGACCACGGCCTTGAGCCCGCTGGGCGCCGCCGCTCCCCCGCTCCGGACGGGGCGACCCGGCGCGGACCGTCCGGGATCCCTGCGCGGAGGCAGCCAGTCGTGGCCGGACTCCTGGTCCTCCGTGGTCGGTTCGCCCGGTGGCAGGGAGACGTCGACCGGCGCCGACGCCGGGCCGTCGAAGGTCCGGAGGCGGTAGAAGAAGGTCGTACGCGGCATCAGATCGGGGTGCCGGTAGGCCGTCACGTCGGGCGGCAGGTACTGGAGGACGGTGTACGGCCCCGCCTCCTCCGTCGCGAATTCGAGGACATGGCCCAGGGCGCCGGACGCACCGCGCCGCCAGCTGAGATCGATGTCGGTGGGGGTGGTGAGGACCGCGCGGAGTGTGGGGGCCGCTGCGTCGCCGGTCCCGGGCGTTCCCGGGGTGGCGGCGGCACCGCCCGGGGAGGTGGCGGATCCCCGGGCGGGGCGCTCGGCCGGCGGCTGCGTGGAGCACGCCGCCACCGCCAGCGCGAGCGCGACGGCCGGCACGGCGGCCCGGATCGCTGGGCGCACGGACGGGTCCGCTACTTGCGCCAGAAGCGGACGTCGCTCCAGACCACCGTGGCCGGCCCGTTGCCGCTGTCGGTGCGGTAGGCGCCGAACTTGTCGTAGAAGCTGCCGCCCGGACTGTCGTAGGTGTGCTTGAGCGACCCGTTGATGTAGGTACGGTGCGAGGTGCCGACCTGGTGAACGGTGTTGACGCGGACCGTCGCGCCCACGGTGCCGGCGTTCGACAGCGTGGTGCCGCCGTGGACCGCGTACAGCCGCCCGCCGCGTTCGGCGGCCAGCATGAAGTAGGGGCCCGAAGCGGACTCGTTGAATGTCTGCTTGAGGCTGATGCGTGTACCGCTCAGGCTGCTGATGCGGAAGTAGCCCTCGAACTGCCGGGTGCCCCCGGTGTAGGTGGCGTACCGGCGTTCGGCGCGCTGGTCGCCGCTCGCGGTGGAGCAGGTGAGCGTGAACGTCAGGCCGTCGACCTGGCCGCACCCCCGCTCCTGGACCGTGAAGGTGGGCGAGACGGAGGTCCAGCCGCCGGGCTCGACCTCCGCGGAGGCGTGCGGGGCCGCGAGGAACGAGGAAGCGGCCACCGCGGCGAGAACCGTGAACGTCCGAAGGCGTGTGAACATGTCTCACTTCCCTCTCTGGGGGGAGGACGCGATCAGAGCCCGTATTCCACATACATGAACGCCGACTCTGATTTTGAATGGTTGAGTGGGAAGATAGGACTGGACCAACCACCCGTCAAGAGTCCTCCGAGAGCGAACCGTTGGCGATGCGGAACGTCTCCGCCCGATCGCCGCCGCCGGTCCCCGGCCCCCGCCGGCGGGCCTCAGAAATTGATCATGTGACCGGCCAGACCGTGGACGGCCTCCTTGACCGCCTCGCCCAGCGTCGGGTGGGCGTGCACATTGCGTGCCACCTCGTGCACCGTCAGGTCCCACTGCTGGGCCAGCGTCAACTCCGGCAGCAGTTCGGTGACCTCGGGGCCGATCAGATGCGCGCCCAGCAGTTCGCCGTACCGGCCGTCGCTGATCAGCTTCACGAAACCGGCCGGATCGCCCAGACCATGGGCCTTGCCGTTCGCGGTGAAGGGGAACTTCACCACCTTGACGTCATGGCCCCGCTCGCGCGCCTGCTCCTCGGTCCAGCCGAAACTGGCGATCTGCGGCTGGCAGTAGGTGGCGCGCGGGATCATCACGAAGTCCAGCTCCATGGTCTCCGCGCCGGCGATCGTCTCCGCCGCGATCACGCCCATCGACTCCGCGGCATGGGCCAGCATCAGCCTCGCCGTGACATCCCCGATCGCGAAGATGTGCGGCACGCTGGTACGGCCGCGTCCGTCCACGTCGATCGCGCCGCGCTCGGTCAGCCGGACGCCGGTGTTCTCCAGGCCGTAGCCGGCGATGCGCGGCGCGAAGCCGATCGCCTGGAGGACCTTGTCGGTCTCCAGCACCTGCCGCTGCCCGTCGCGCGAGACGGTGACCCGCACCTTCGCCGACGGATCACTGTCGTCGATCTCCTCGACCCGGGTGGAGGTCAGCACCTCGATGCCCAGCCGCCGGTAGCGCTTGGCGAGTTCCTTGGAGATCTCGGCGTCCTCCAACGGCACCAGCCGGTCGAGGAATTCGACGATCGTGACCTTCACGCCGTAGTTGTGCAGCACGTACGCGAACTCGACGCCGATGGCGCCCGCACCGGCGATGACGATGCTCTCCGGCAGCGTGTCGGAGAGGATCTGCTCCTCGTAGGTGACGACCCGCTCGCTCAGCGAGGTCCCCGGCAGCAGCCGGGTCGTGGTGCCCGTCGCCACGATGCAGTGGTCGAACGTCAGGGTCTCGCTGCCGCCGTCCGACAGCGCCACCTGGAGGGTGCGGTCGTCGACGAAGGTGCCACGGCCGTCGTACTCGGCGATGTCGTTCTTCTTCATCAGATAGTGCACGCCGGCCACCCGGCCGTCGGCGACCTTGCGGCTGCGCCTGAACGCCTCCGTGTAGTCGAAGCTGACCCGGCCCTCCACCCGGATTCCGAAGGTCTTCGCCTCCTGCGTGAAAATGTGCGCCAGTTCGGCGTTGCGCAACAGCGCCTTCGAGGGGATGCACCCCACGTTCAGACAGACACCGCCCCAGTACTTCGCCTCGACGACCGCCGTCCGCAGCCCGAGTTGCGTCGCGCGGACCGCCGCGGTGTATCCACCGGGTCCCGCTCCGAGGACCACGACATCAAAGTGTGTGCTCATGATCCACACCATAGGCACCCAGGACGCCGCGCGAGCACATGTCGGGGCAAGCGTGCTGCCCCTCACACGACAGGCCCTAACGGACGAACCGGGGCAGCCACTTCGCCCGGTACCCGGGGTGTCCCGCGTGCTCCGCCGCCATCTGCCGGACGACGAAGCCCAGCCCGACGGCGCGGCCTGACGGGAAGTCGTCCGCGGGACGGTCGGTGTCCAGGTGGGACACCTCCGCGTACTCGTCGAGGAGGACCCTGCTCGTCTCGATGCGCCGCAGGGTGTACTCCGGGTTCTGGTGGGCGATGTGCTCGTCGTAGCCGCGCGTCCGCACCGTGAACGCGATCCCGCCGGTACGGTCGTGGATCTCGCCCGGCATCTCGGGCGGACACCGCCAGCGCTCCCCGCCGGCCTCCTGCGCGTGCCGCGCCTCCTCGTCGAGACGCGCCCGCACGAACGCCAGCAGGTCCGCATTGTCGTCACTCATCAGCTCTCGGTCCTTTACCGTCACGGGCACGGGGAGAGGAAGACCTCAGTCCCCGGGCACGTTCTACCGTCCAGCAGAGGATGCCGTACAAACGGCATGGCGCATGAGGATCGCGCACGTGGGGTAAGCGGTCCCCGATCACCGGAAGGAAACGCGGTAGAACGGTGCGTAACCGCTAACGGTGCCTATGCGTTAACGGTCCCTGTCCGGCGAGGATCAGCTCTCACGAGAGGAGACGTCATGTCATCGAAGCGGCGTCGCAAGAAGAAGGCACGTCGTAAGAACGGGGCCAACCACGGCCGACGCCCCCAGTCCTGACGGGAGGACTCCTCCGTACGGACTACCTTCCAGTGGCCCCCGCGCGGGCGGCGGCACGCCGCCGTGCACCGACCCCGGGGGCCACTGCCCCGGCCCCGCGCGGTGCGGTCACCTCGCCGGCGGGGTCAGGCCTCGCCGCCCAGGACCTTCCAGACCCGGGTCGCCACATGCAGATTGAGGCGGGTCTCGACGTCGCTCAGGTCGTGCCCCCCGATCTCGCGCATGCGCTGGAGCCGGTAGCGCAGCGTGCTGCGGTGGATGCCGAGGGCGGAGGCCGCGCCGTCATAGTTCCCGCCCGCCTCGAAGTACTGCGAGAGGGTACGGACCAGATCGCCCCGGTGGGCCGCGTCGTAGTCGAGGAGCGGGCCGAGCCATTCGCGGACGTACCCCTCGATCTCCCGGTAGTCGTCACCCGTACCGATGATCCGGTACAGCCCGAGATCGTCGAACGAGGTCGCGCCGTGGGGTACGCGCGAGCGCTGCCGTACCTCCAGCGCGCGCAGCGCCTCCTGGTAGGAGCGCGGGATCTCGGCCGGGGAGTCGCAGCGGCTGCCGAGCCCGATGGCTCCCGCGCGCGAGCCCAGTTCCTGGGAGACCGCCAGATACAGCTCCTCCCCCTTCGGGCGTCCCTGGACGACCAGGACCGCCCGGCCGGAGCGCCTGGCCACCAGGGCCCGGAGCCCCAGGCCGGCCGCCGCGCCGGCGACCGCCTGGACGAACGCGTCGTCGGCGGTCAGCCCCGTCCACCCCACCGCCACCAGATGCTGCGCGCCGTGCAGATCGTGGCCGACGGCCGCGGCGCGCGCGAAAGCGCTCTCGTCGTCCGTACCGGTGATCAGATCGTCGACCAGCTCGCGGCGCAGCCGTAGCTCCATCTCGGCCAGGCTGCGCAGGTGCGCCATCTCCAGGGCGAGTGCGTCGCAGGCGTGACCGAGCGTGAACTCCTCCCGCTCCCCCGCGGCCCCGCGGGGGTCGACCAGGGAGACGGTGCCGAGGATCTCTCCTCGATGGCGGGCGACGGCGGTGAGCCGGTGCCCGACGTACACCGGGCGCGCGTCCCGGATCGCGTCGAGGATCAGCTGTTCCTGACGCCCCGGGTCGGGCTTCGGGTACGGATCGGGGCGGCCGGGGCCGGCCCAGGCCCGTAGATTGCCGAACTGGTCCTCCACCACAGCGGAGAAGCCGGTCAGCCGGTGGACCGTCCACGCGATCCCCGCCTCGGTGTCGCCGGTGGCCGTGGCACCGCTCAGCGCGTCGTGCACCGAGCGCCGGTACATCAGCTCGGACTCCACGTCGGCGAGGCGCTCACGCGCGGCGTTCCCGTCCCGCCGGGCCCGGCTGAGCTCGGCGGCGTACTCCCGCTCCCGGCGGTGGGCGGCGGCGCCCGCCAGGGCCGCGCCCGTCTGCCGCGCCAGGAGCCCGAGCAGCGCGATGTCGTCGTCGCCGGGCGGTCTCCGGGCGCTCACGACCAGATATCCGGCCGGGGGGCTTCCGGCCCGGCCCGCGGGCCCCCGGAGGGCGAACGCCCATGACCACTCCCGGCCGGGGAGTTGGATGGCGCCGTCCAGGCCGTCCAGCCGGTTGACCTGACTGTCCAGCGCCCGGCCGGTGGCGGAGGAGCCCGGCGGAAGGAAGGGGCCCTCGGAGTCCGGCGGAGCGCACGGGTCCGCGGCGAGAGAGGCGACCGGCGGGCAGCGGACCAGCCGCCCGTCGGCCGGCAGATATCCGGCCTCGGTACGCCAGGGACCGAGCCGGGCGACGCAGGAACCCGCCAGCCGCAGCACCTCGTGCTCGTCCCGCCCGTCGGACAGGGCGCCCGACAGCGCCATCAGACGGTGGAGGCGGGAGGACCGGCTGCCCGGGGGGTCCGGTGCTCCGGTTCTTCCGGCGGCCGTGCTCATCTTCCTGGCCCGACACCTTCCCGAAGAGAGTCGCCCCCACCACAACTTTACCGAGCGGGCGGGGCCGCGCATCCGGTCCGCCCGGTGGGCCGGCCCTGTACCGGCAGGTTCAGTCACCGCCCGGATTTCGACCTCTCAGGAGCAGGAATCGACACGGCGCCGTCGTCAGGCTGGAGGGGACGGGACCCTGCCCCGAGGGCAGCCAGCGAAGGCAGTGGACGCAAGGGAGCACCTCATGGCCAAGGCAGTCGGCATCGACCTGGGCACCACCAATTCGGTGATCGCCGCGTGGGAGGGAGGTGAGGCGACGGTCCTCCCCAACGCCGAGGGCTCCCGCACCACCCCCTCCGTCGTCGCCTTCACCGACTCCGGCGAACGGCTCGTGGGCCAGCTGGCCCGCCGGCAGGCGATCCTCAACCCCAAGGGCACCATCTACTCCGCCAAGCGGTTCATCGGCCGGCACTTCGACGAGGTCTCGGACGAGGTCAAGGCGGTGACATACGACGTCGTGGCGGGCGAGAACGGCGTCGCGCGGTTCGACATCCGGGGCAAGCAGTACGCGCCGGAGGAGATCAGCGCGCTGGTGCTGCGCAAGCTCGCCGAGGACGCCTCGAAGTCGCTGGGAGAGCGGGTGACGGAGGCCGTCATCACCGTGCCGGCGTACTTCAACGACGCCCAGCGCACCGCCACCAAGGACGCGGGCCGGATCGCGGGCCTCGAAGTGCTGCGCATCATCAACGAGCCGACCGCGGCGGCCCTGGCGTACGGCATGGACAAGAAGGAGCACGAGACGGTCCTCGTCTTCGACCTCGGCGGCGGCACCTTCGACGTGTCCATCCTGGACGTCGGGGACGGCGTGGTGGAGGTACGTTCCACCGCGGGCGACACGCACCTCGGCGGCGACGACTTCGACCGCCGGCTGGTGGACCATCTCGCGGACACGTTCCAGCGCGAGAACGGGATCGATCTGCGCGAGGACACCCAGGCGCTGCAGCGGCTGTTCGAGGCGGCGGAGAAGGCCAAGACCGAGCTGAGCTCGGTGACCCAGACCCAGGTCAGCCTGCCGTTCATCACGGCCGACGCCACCGGCCCCAAGCATCTGACGGAATCCGTCATGCGCTCCACCTTCGAGCAGATCACCGCCGACCTCGTGGACCGCTGCCTGGGCCCCGTGCAGCAGGCGCTGTCCGACGCGAAGGTGACGGACAGCGATATCGACGAGGTCATCCTGGTCGGCGGCTCGACCCGGATCCCCGCCGTGCAGGCGCTGGTCCGGCGGCTGACGGGTGGCAAGGACCCGAATATGAGCGTCAACCCGGACGAGGTGGTGGCGCTGGGCGCCGCCGTCCAGGCCGGGGTGCTCAAGGGCGAGGTCAAGGACGTCCTGCTGCTGGACGTCACCCCGCTCTCGCTCGGTGTGGAGACGCGCGGCGGGGTGATGACGAAGATCATCGAGCGGAACACCACGATCCCGGCCCGCCGTACGGAGACCTTCTCCACGGCCGAGGACGGTCAGCCCGCCGTCGATGTCGTCGTCCTCCAGGGCGAGCGCGAGCGCGCGGCCGACAACCGGGTCCTGGGCCGCTTCCAGCTCACCGACATCCGCCCGGCGCCACGCGGGGAACCGCAGGTCGAGGTCACCTTCGACATCGACGCCAACGGCATCCTCCATGTCACCGCGCGCGACAAGGACACCGGCAAGGAACAGGGCATCACCCTCAGCGAGGGCTCCAACCTCGATCGGTCCGAGGTGGAGCGCATGATCTCCGAGGCGGAGCGCAACCGCGGCGAGGATCAGGCGCTGCGGCAGGCCGTGGACGCCCGCAACGAGCTGGACGCCATCGCCTACCAGGTGGAACGCAGGCTGGGCGAGCTGGGCGAGAACGCGCCCGAGCACGAACGGGCGCGGGCCCAACTGCTGGTCTCCGACGCGCGCCAGGCGGTGAAGGGCGAGGAAACGCTGGACCGGGTCAGGTCGCTGACCTCCGAGCTCCAGCAGGTCCACCAGGCGCTGTCCGCCCGGCCGGCCGGTCCCGCCGGCTCGTCCGGGTCCGGCCCCGGAGGCCCGCCCCCGGCGAGCGGCACCGGAGGCGACGACGATGTCGTGGACGCCGACTTCGACCGGAGCTGAGGTCACGCCATGGCCACCGAGCCGGAACCGGTACCAGCGCCCGACGAAACGGACGCCACGCCTCCGCCCGAGGAACGGACGGACGGGCGACCGGACGACATACAGAACGACGCGCAGAACGACGACGTGCGGAAGGACCTGGCCGAGGCGCAGGACGCCTGGCGGCGCGCGCTCGCCGATCTCGACAATCTGCGCAAGCGCCATGCCAGGGAGCTGGAGGAGTCGCGGCAGACCGAGCGCGCACGTACCGCCTCCGAGTGGCTTCCCGTACTCGACCATCTCGAACTGGCCCTCGCGCACGCCCGCTCCGATCCCTCCTCGGTCCTGAAGGGTGTCGAGGCCGTACGGGACCAGGCCGTGGGCGTCCTGGCGCGGCTCGGCTATCCGCGCCAGGAAGAGAGCGGTGTGCCGTTCGACCCGAACCGGCACGAGGTGGTCCGGGTCGTCGACGACCCGGACACCGAGCCCGGCACCGTCGTGGAGGTCCTGCGTCCCGGATACGGACAGGACGGCCGCCAGTTGCGTCCGATGGCCGTCGCGGTCAGCCGGCGGGAGTGACGGCGCATGGCACAGGACTACTACGAGGTGCTCGGTGTCCCCCGCACGGCGAGCCAGGAGGACATCCAGCAGGCCTACCGGAAGCTGGCCCGTCGCCACCATCCGGATGTCAACAAGGATCCGGAGGCGGAGGAGCGCTTCAAGGACGTCAACGAGGCGTACAGCGTTCTGGCCGACCCGGACACCCGGGCGCGGTACGACCGCTTCGGCCCGGACTTCCGGCAGATCCCCGAGGACTACGACGAGCGGGTGGCCGCCGGGGCGGGCCGCGGCGGCGCGGGCCGGGCCTCCACCGGTGGCGGGGTGCGCTTCGCCCAGGGGCCGGGCGGATCCTTCCAGGACGTGGACTTCGAGGATCTCTTCGGCGGCCTGTTCGGGGCGGGCGGACGCGGCGGACCCCGCCGTACCGTCCCCGGCGCCGACCAGGAGGCCGAGGTGGAGCTGTCCGTGGAGGAGGCGTACCGGGGCGGGCGGCGCGCGGTCAGCCTCGCCGGTCCGGACGGCCGCCGCGACTACCAGGTCACCATTCCCCGGGGGGTGCGGGACGGGCAGCGGATCCGGCTGGCCGGCGAGGGCGGCCGGGGCAGCCGTGACGCGCCCGCCGGTGACCTCTATCTGCGGGTGCACGTCACCCCCCACGAGCGGTACCGGCTGGACGGCCGCGACATCCATGTCCGGCTGCCCGTGACGCCCTGGGAGGCGGCTCTCGGCGCGACCGTGCCCCTGGCCACCCCGGGCGGCACCGCCAAGGTCACGGTCCCGCCCGGCTCCTCCAGCGGGCGCCGGCTACGGCTGCGCGGCGAGGGAATGCCCCACCCGCGCGGCACCGACGGCGATCTCTACGCCGAGGTCCGGGTGATGGTCCCGCCGCGCCCCACCGACCGTGAACGCGAGCTGTTCGAGGAACTGGCGGCCGCGTCCGACTTCGACCCGAGGAGGACGGGATGACGCCCGAGCGACGGCGACGACGGCAGGACACGACGACCGGGCGACGGCAGGACGGGACAGCCGGGCGACGGCCGGACGCGACGGCCGTCCGGGTCTACGAGCTGGTGCCCGTCCGCGGGCTCAGCCTGGAGAGCGTGGCCCGCCGCTCGGGGATGCACCCGGAGATGGTCCGGCGCCTGGTGACGCTGGGGCTGGTGGACGCCACCCGTGACCCCGCCGGCCGGCTCAGGTTCGACCGGTCCGCCCCGCGCACGCTGGCCCGTATCCAGCGGCTGCGGGCCGGACTCCCCCTCAACTACGCCTCCATCGGCCTGGTACTGGACCTGCTGGACCGGATCGGCCGGCTGGAGGCCGCGCTGCGCCGTACCGGCGCGAGGAGTGACGACGTGCCATGGACATGAACCGCCTCACCCAGAAGTCCCAGGAAGCCCTGCAAGAGGCCCAGAGCACGGCCGTACGCCTCGGGCAGACCGAGGTCGACGGAGAACATCTGCTGCTCGCGCTGCTCGACCAGCGGGACGGGCTCGTCCCCCGGCTGCTCGACCAGGCGGGCGTCGATCCGTCCGCGCTGCGCACCGCCGTCGAGAGCGAGCTGTCGCGCAGGCCCGGGTCGACCGGCCCGGGAGCCGCGCCGGGCCAGGTGTTCGTCACCCAGCGGCTGTCACGGCTGCTGGAGACCGCCGAGCAGGAGGCCGTGCGGCTCAAGGACGAGTACGTCTCCGTCGAGCATCTGATGATGGCGCTGGCCGACGAGGGCTCCGCGACCGCCGCGGGGCGTCTGCTGAAGGACCACGGCCTCACCAAGGAGGCGTTCCTGTCCGCGCTCACGCGGGTCCGCGGCAACCAGCGGGTCACCTCCGCGACCCCGGAGGCCGCGTACGAGGCCCTGGAGAAGTACGGCCGCGACCTGGTCGCCGAGGCCCGTAGCGGCAGTCTGGACCCGGTGATCGGCCGGGACGCCGAGATACGGCGGGTGACCCAGATCCTCAGCCGCAAGACCAAGAACAACCCGGTGCTGATCGGCGATCCGGGGGTCGGGAAGACGGCGATCGTGGAGGGCCTCGCCCAGCGGATCGTCCGCGGCGATGTGCCCGAGGGGCTGCGGGACCGTACCGTCTTCGCGCTCGACATGGCCGCGCTGGTGGCCGGTGCCAAGTACCGCGGTGAGTTCGAGGAACGGCTGAAGGCGGTGCTCGGCGAGGTCAAGGCGGCCGGCGGACGGATCCTGCTCTTCCTCGACGAACTCCACACCGTGGTCGGCGCGGGCGGCGCCGAAGGAGCGGTGGACGCCGGGAACATGCTGAAGCCGATGCTCGCCCGCGGTGAGCTGCACATGATCGGCGCCACCACCCTGGACGAGTACCGCAAGCACATCGAGTCCGACGCCGCGCTGGAGCGGCGCTTCCAGCAGGTGCTGGTGGACGAGCCGAGCGTGGAGGACACCGTCTCCATCCTGCGCGGCCTGCGCGAGCGGCTGGAGGTCTTCCACGGTGTACGGATCCAGGACACGGCGCTGGTCGCCGCGGCGACGCTCAGCCACCGCTACATCTCGGACCGGTTCCTGCCCGACAAGGCCATCGACCTGGTGGACGAGGCCTGCGCGCGGATGCGTACCGAGATCGACTCGATGCCCGCCGAACTGGACGAACTGACCCGGCGGGTGACCCGGCTGGAGATCGAGGAGGCGGCCCTCGCCAAGGAGACCGACCCGGCCAGCGTCACCAGACTGGCGGAGCTGCGCCGGGAGCTCACCGATCTGCGGGCCGACGCCGACGCCCGGCGCGCCCAGTGGGAATCCGAACGCCAGGCCATCCGCAAGGTCCAGGAGCTGCGGCAGGAGCTGGAACGGGTCCGCCAGGAGGCCGACGAGGCCGAACGGGCCTACGACCTCAACCGCGCCGCCGAGCTGCGCTACGGAAGGCTCACCGAGCTGGAGCGCCGGCTCGCCGCGGAGGAGGAGCAACTGCGCGCCAAACAGGGCGAGACCCGGCTGCTGCGCGAGGTGGTCACCGAGGACGAGATCGCCGAGATCGTCGCCGCGTGGACCGGCATTCCGGTGAGCCGGCTCCAGGAGGCCGAGCGCGAGAAGCTGCTGCGGCTGGACGAGATCCTTCAGGAGCGGGTGATCGGGCAGGACGAGGCCGTACAGCTGGTGGCCGACGCGATCATCCGGGCCCGGTCCGGCATCCGTGACCCGCGCCGCCCGATCGGGTCGTTCATCTTCCTCGGCCCGACCGGTGTGGGCAAGACGGAGCTGGCGAAGACCCTCGCCGCCGCGCTCTTCGACTCCGAGGAGAGCATGGTGCGCCTCGACATGAGCGAATACCAGGAGCGGCACACCGTGAGCCGCCTCGTCGGCGCCCCGCCGGGATACGTGGGGTACGAGGAGGGCGGCCAGCTCACCGAGGCCGTCCGCCGCAAGCCGTACTCGGTCGTCCTGTTCGACGAGATCGAGAAGGCCCACGCCGATGTCTTCAACACCCTGCTCCAGGTGCTGGACGACGGCCGGATCACCGACGCCCAGGGGCGGACCGTCGACTTCCGCAACACCGTCGTCATCATGACCTCCAACATCGGCTCCCCCTACCTGCTGGACGCGAGCGCGGACGGCGAGATCAAGCCCGATGCCCGCGCGCAGGTGATGTCCGAACTCCGCGCGCACTTCCGGCCGGAGTTCCTCAACCGCGTGGACGACATCGTGCTCTTCAAGCCGCTCGGTCTGACCCAGATCGAGCGGATCGTCGACCTCCAGTTCGACGAACTGCGCCGGCGTCTCGCGGAGCGCAGGATCACGGTGGAACTCACCGAGCCGGCCCGCGAACTCATCGCCCACCAGGGCTTCGATCCGGTGTACGGGGCCCGTCCGCTGCGTCGCTATATCTCGCACGAGGTCGAGACGCTGGTCGGACGCGCGCTGCTGCGCGGTGAGGCGGAGGACGGGTCGCACATCAAGGTGGACGCCCAGAACGGCGAGCTGGTCGTGACGTACCAGGACCCGCCCGAGCCCGAGTCCGCACCGGGAGGCTGACGGGCATGGCCGGGAAGACGAGGGCCGTGCGGGGGAACGTGCGTGCCGTGACGGGAGAGGCGAGGGCCGTGAGCACGGACGCCGACTGGCACCTGTCCATGGCGCGCCCGGTCACCCCCCGTACCCCCGACGGCTGCGAGGAGTGCCTGCGGCTCGGCGCGCCCTGGGAGCACCTCAGGATCTGCCTGACCTGCGGCCATGTCGGATGCTGCGACTCCTCCCCGCTCCGGCACGCCCGCGCCCACGCCGCCTCACTCGGCCACCCGCTCGTGGCGTCCCTGGAGCCCGGGGAGGACTGGCGCTGGTGCTACATGCACGAATCGTTCGTCTGACACCCCCGCGCCGGGACCTCCCCGGGTTGCCGTGCGCGCCCGGGGACCGGAGCCTGTCAGAGCGGGCACGGCGCGCATCTTCGAGGCAGGGGTCGTTTTCATGACAGAGAGTGAAAGCCCGCGGTTCCAATACGCTCCGGTCGTGGTCCTGCCGGTCCATGAAGGGGATCCGCCCTTCCGGCTGGTGGAGATCCACGGCGAGCTGGCCGGCAAGGCGTTCTCGATCGAGGATGTCTTCGAGTACGCCTTCGCGCTGGGCCTGAAAGGCACCGATCTGGACGATCCCGAGGTGGTCCGGTGGGTGGGCGGCGACCAGTACACCTGGAGCGTCCGGCACTGGAAGTGAGACGCGCCGCCGCCCCGGCGGAGTCACATCAGTTCTTGTTCCGCCCAGATGATCTTGCCTTCCGGTGTGTGCCGGGTGCCCCAGCGGTGGGCGAGCTGGGCGACGAGGAAGAGCCCGCGACCGCCTTCGTCGGTGGTGCGGGCGTGCCGCAGCCGGGGGGAGGTGCTGTTGGCGTCGGCGACCTCGATGATCAGACGGGACTGGCGCATCAGCCGGAGCCGGATCGGTCCTGTGCCGTACCGGACCGCGTTGGTGACCAGCTCGCTGACGATGAGTTCGGTCGTCATGACCAGCTCGTCCAGGCCCCATTCCTCCAGCTGGCGGGTGGCCAGATTGCGGATGCCGGCGACGGCGGCGGGGTCGGACGCCACGTTCCAGGAGACGACATGGTCGGCGCTCATGGCACGGGTACGCGCGAGCAGCAGCGCCACGTCGTCGGGCTGCGCCGCGGCGGTCAGCCGCTCCACCGCGGCGCTGCACAGCGCCGTGAGGGAGAGGCCGGGCTGTGCCAGGGCGTGTGCGAGGCGGGACATGCCGAGGTCGATGTCCTGGTCGGCGGCCTCGATGAGACCGTCGGTGTAGAGACCGAGCAGACTGCCCTCGGCCAGCTCGATCTCGGTGGACTCGAAGGGCAGTCCGCCCAGCCCCAGCGGCGGTCCGGCCGGCAGCTCCAGGAATCTGACATAGCCTTCCGGAGAGACGACGACGGGCGGCGGATGGCCGGCCCTGGCCAGGGTGCAGCGCCGGGTGACCGGGTCGTAGACGGCGTAGAGACAGGTGGCGCCGACCACGGTCGTACGGAACGGGTCGGCCGACTCGTTGAGCGGCTCCTCGTCGCTGAGGCGCAGCACCAGATCGTCGAGGTGGGCCAGCAGTTCGTCCGGGGGCACGTCCATGTCGGCGAGTGTCTGCACCGCGGTGCGCAGGCGTCCCATGGTGGCGGCGGCGCTGATGCCGTGCCCGACCACATCGCCGACGACCAGACCCACACGGGCGCCGGACAGCGGAATCACATCGAACCAGTCCCCGCCCACACCGTCCCCCGCGCCGGCCGGCAGATAGACGGAGGCCACGTCCACGGCGGCCCCGCCGGCCAGTGTGTGCGGCAGCAGACTGCGCTGGAGTGTCACGGTCGCGTTGTGTTCGCGGGTGTAGCGGCGCGCGTTGTCCACACACACCGCCGCGCGGGCGACGACTTCCCGGGCCAGCAGGACATCGTCCGCCTTGAAGGACACCGGGTTCAGCGAGCGGAAGAACGTGGTGACGCCCAGCACGGTGTCCCGCGCCCGCATCGGCACGGAGATGAGCGAGTGCATCCCGTACTCGCGGATGTTCGCCGCCCTGGCGGGCTGCCGTGTCACCCACTGGGGAGTGCTGGCGTCGAGGACCTGAATGAGGACGGGCTCGCCGCTGACCAGGAGGTCGGGGCCGTGCGGTGGGGGGAGGGAGTCCACCCGGTCGCCGATCCGGGCGACGGCCTCCGGGCATCCTTCCCGTACGGAACTCATGCCCGCCCTGCGCATCGTCACCCGTGTGACCGCCGGTCCCGCGTCGGTCAGCCAGGTCCCGTGCCCCTCGTCGCTGAGAATCGGTTCCAGCAGGTCGACGGTGACGAAGTCGGCGAAGCGGGGTACGGCGAAATCGGCCAGCTCCTGCGCCGTCCGGGTCACGTCCAGGGTGCTGCCGACGACGGCTCCGGCGTCATTGACCATGGCCAGCAGCTCGCGGGCGTTCCACCGGTCGGTCACATCGAGAACGATGTAGCAGACGCCGGTGACGGCTCCGTCGACGTCGACCAGGGGAAAGAACGAGGTGGAGTAGGCGTGCTGCCGGTGCGGATCCGCCCAGCTCCAGCCCAGGTACTCGTAGTCGGTGACCGGCACGCCGGTCTCCAGCACCTTGCGCATCAGGTCTTCGAGGATGTCGGCCTGGAGGCCGGGGAGCAGCTCGCTCAGCCGGCGGCCCAGGCGCTGTTCACGCGGCACACCGCCGAAACGTTCCAGGGTGTCGTTGATCCAGCTGTAGCGCAGGTCCATGTCCATGACGGCCATGCCGACGGGCGACCGGGTCAGGAACCCGTCCAGCACGGACTGGCCCATCGCCCATTGGGTCCTCTGCTCCCATGCCGAGATCAGAAAGCACTCATCGCCACCGATCCGGAACGAGGTGGAGACGCGCAGGTTCAGTTCGACGCGCCGGCCGTCGCGGTGCCGCACCGGAACGACGCCGCTCCACCCGGCGCCCGCGCGGCAGTGTTCGGCGACCGCCACCGCACGTACCCGATCGCCCGGATCGGTCAGCAGCAGGGCGGCGGTCCGGCCCACCACCTCCGCCGACGGGTAGCCGAGGATCTCCTCCGCCCCCCTGGTCCAGGCCACGACGTTGCCCGCCGCGTCCACCACCGCGGTCGCGTCATTGGATGCGTCCAAAGGAACCTCCGAACGCGCGGGCGGGGGAGCGCCGGGCCTCGGGCTCGACTGCCTGCGCGCCGATGACATCCACCTCACCATCCCCTACGCACCCCATAATCGCACCGCGTCACACAATGCGCAGGGACGCGCGATCTTCGGATCGGGCGGGCTCGCCGGGCCGCGGGCACGCCGTGCCGCGCACACGCCGGGTATCGCTCCGGCCGCACCGGGTCACCGACCGGGCGGAACACCGGGGTGCCGGTGCCGGTGCGGTCGGGTGGCGGAGCGGGGCGTCAGACCGCCGTCACCGCGACGCCCGCGTCGGCGATGCGTGCCAGCGGGTCGGCCGGAGCCGCCTTGTCGGTGACGAGGTGGTCGATGTCCGTCAGCGGGCAGATCTTCGCGAAGGTGACCTTGCCGATCTTCGAATGGTCCGCCACGACGACGGTCCTGCCGCTGTTGTCGGCGAAGGCGCGGTCCGTCGCCGCTTCGAGCTGGTCGTGGGTCGTACAGCCGTGGTCCGCGCTGATCCCGTCCACCCCCAGGAACGTCATGTCGGTGTGATGGTCGGCCAGTGTCTTCTCGGCGATGGGGCCGACGAGTTCATAGCTCGCGGTACGGGCGTAACCGCCGACGACGACCAGTGTGACATCCCTGTGCGGGACCAGTTCCGCGGCGATGTTGACCGCGTTGGTCACGATGGTGACGGGTCCGCGCGCGGCGAGCACCCGCGCGATCTCGATGACGGTCGTTCCACCGGTCAGACCGACGACCGCCCCCGCCGGTACCAGCTCGGCCGCGGCTCGGGCGATGGCCTGCTTCTCGGCTCGGCGGCGCTCCGTGCGGTGCTGGACCGGAAGCTCGGCGGCGACGCCGCCGACCACCGCTCCGCCGTGCGTCCGGCGCAGCAGATTCAGCCGGCTCAGATGCTGTAGATCGCGCCGGACCGTGGCCGCCGACACGTTCAGCAGGCGGGAGAGTTCATTGACATCGGAGCCGCCTCGCGCGGAGACATGCTCAAGTATCCGCGCATGACGCTCAGTTTTCAGCATGAGGTGAGCATAGCCCCGCACGGGAATGCCCAGCTCGGAGATGAGCCGGGGCCCGCTGACCGTCGAGCCCACTGCCCATGTGCGCAAAGTGCGCAGGTTCGATCTGTTGACATGCAGAAAGTTGCTCGCTTTACTCCATGCAACGCCAGAGTTGAGCACCCGGCGCCAGAGGTACGCCCAGCCGGTAACGCGGTCCACGCACCGCCAGCCCGGACTGAGTCGCCAGGACACCCGCGGAGATCGCGGAGTCCGAGGCGGGGACGTACCCCCCATCTTCTGGAGCTCAAGATGCCTTTAATCAACCGTGTCCGGTCGTGTCGTCGCGCCGTCGCCGCGGCGGCCGTGGCGACGGCGGTGATCACCCCGCTGCTCGCCTCCTCCACCGCGAGCGCGGCGCCCCGGGCCGTGACACTCCCTCCGGTACACGCCGACTTCGACTACCAGATCGGCGGGCCCTACACACCACCGGCCGGTGTGCAGGTCGTCAGCCGTGACCACACCGCCGCACCGGCGGCGGGCCTGTACAACATCTGTTACGTCAACGCCTTCCAGGCCCAGCCGGGAGCCGAGAACGAGTGGGGCGACCTGCTGCTGCGGGACGCGAACGGCGACATCGTGTACGACGACGGCTGGGGTGAGGCCGTCCTGGACATCCGTACCGACGCGAAGCGCCAGCGGATCGCCGCGAAGGTGAACTCCTGGATCGACACCTGCGCGAGCAAGGGCTTCAACGCCGTCGAACCCGACAATCTCGACACCTTCGACCGGTTCGACCTGATCAGCGAGGCCAACGCCAAGGCGTTCGTCAAGCTGCTCTCCCAGCATGCGCACGACAAGGGCCTGGCCATCGCCCAGAAGAACACCGCGAACTTCTCCACCGAGCACACGGAGACGGGCCTTGACTTCGCCATCGCGGAGGAGTGCGGTGAGTGGGACGAGTGCGGTGACTACACCGAGGGATTCGGCGACAACGTCATCGTGATCGAGTACAAGGAGAAATACTTCAAGGAAACGTGCGCGGGCTTCGGTGACCGGCTGAGCGTCGTTCTGCGCGACGTCGACGTCACCACCCCCGGCAACAGCGCGTACGTCCGAAAGACCTGCTGAACCCGCCCCTCCGATCAGCCCGCCGAGCGGTCCTGACCGGCTTGGTGCATCCCGGTCTCAGGTGGGGTGCACCAAGCCGCCGCTCCCCGCCCCCCACGCGGCGCACACTGTTCGCACCACACACCACCCTCGTCACACACCACCCTCGTCACACACCACACACCACCTCACCGCACACCACCCACCGTGCCGGGACGCTCTCCGCGTGACGTCCCGTGCCGCGTTTCCCCTGGGGGCTCATATGGCCGCAGCACACCGCCTTCCCGGCGCTCCCGCCGGGCTCTCGCGCCGCACGGTCCTGCGGCGGGGCACCGGTCTGGCGCTCGGCGCCGCCGCCACCGCGGCCCTGCCCGGATGCGGTACGGACACGAGCGACGGCGTAGGAGCCGACGGACGGGTCACGGTCGAACTGTGGCACGGGCAGACGGACACCGGCCGTGAGGCGATCGAGAAACTGGTCGCGGAGTTCAACCGCACCCACCCCGGTATCCGCGTCGATTCCGGTGGGGGTGTGCTGGCCGACGCGATGCTGCAGAAGATCACGGCGGCGCTCGCGTCGGGCTCCTTCCCCGACGTCGCCTATGTCTTCGGCTCCGACCTGGCCAGTGTCGCGCGCAGCCCGTCCGTGGTGGATCTGACCGACACGGTCCGTTCCGGCCCGCTCCCCTGGAAAGACTTCTGGGCCCCCGCCCGCGAGGCCGTCACCCTCAACGGACGGGTACGGGCGGCCCCCGCGCTGATCGACTCGCTCGCCGTGGTCTGCAACAAGAAGCTCTTCCGCGACGCCGGCCTGCCCCTTCCCGAACCGGGCTGGACCTGGGCGGAGTTCGTCGCGACGGCCAAGAAGCTGACCGACGCGGGGCGTGGCACGTTCGGCACCGGCTGGCCCGGCGTGGGCGACGAGGACACGGTCTGGCGGCTGTGGCCGATGGTGTGGGACCTGGGAGGCGAGGTCGTCAGCGAGGACGGGCAGCGGATCGGGTTCGCGGACGTCGGCGTACAGGCCCTGGAGACGGTGGCGGCGCTCGCGAAGGACAAGAGCGTCTACGTCGACCCCAAGCCGGGCAGCGAGCAGATGTACCAGGTCTTTCTCTCCGGCCGGATGGGCATGGCCGTCACGGGACCGTGGCAGCTGCCCGACATCGAACAGGCGAAGATCGACTATCACGTGGTGCCACTGCCCAGCTACAGCGGCAAGCCGATGACCATATCGGGCCCCGACACCTGGACCGTGTTCGACAACGGTCCGGCGCGCGTACGGGCGGCGCGTACCTTCGTCACCTGGCTGGCACAGCCCGCGCAGGATGTGCGCTGGGACGTCATGGCCGGCAGCCTGCCGCTGAGCCGGAGTACCGAGGCCCTGCCCGCCTGGCAGGCGCAGGAGGCCAGGACCGACGGGCTGCCGGTGTTCACCCGCGCGCTGGACACGGCGCGCGTACGTCCCGTACACCCGGCCTATCCGCAGATCTCACAGGCGCTCGGACAGGCCATCGCCGCCGTACTCCTCGGCAGGAGTACCCCCGTCAAGGCCCTGCGCGCGTGCGCGGACGAGGCCAACGCCGCTCTGCTCATCCCGCGTTGAGAGGAATACGATGCCGCGCCTGCCCACTCCGCTCACGCTTCCGGACCACGGCCACGAGCACAACGAACACCAGGACAACACAGCCGGCGACCATGCGGCCAACGGCAACGGCAACGGCGCCCGCGACGCGGCGCCGGGCGCCTCGGGGAAGCGGCCACGCCCCGGCGCTGCACGGCGGTGGCTGCGCGGCGAGACCGCGACCGCCTGGGCGTTCGTCTCTCCCTCGGTCCTGATCATTCTCGGTCTGAGCGTCATCCCCGTGGCCTGGTCGCTGCTGCTGTCCTTCCAGGCCGACGACCTGGTCACCCCCAGCCGCTGGGTCGGCCTCGGCAACTACCACGCGCTGGTGCAGGACCCGCACTTCAGCCAGGCGGTGCGCAACACACTGCTGTACACGGTGCTGTATGTGCCGCTGAGCATCGGTCTGGGGCTGCTGCTCGCCCTCGTACTGAATCAGCGGATCCGGCTGGTGGGTGTGTACCGCACCCTGATGTTCGTGCCGTTCGTCATCTCGGCGACGGCGCAGGGGGTGTTGTTCTCCTTCATCCTCGATCCGGAGTTCGGCGCGGCCAACTCCGTGCTGCACAAGCTCGGCATCTCCTCCCAGGGCTTCCTCTCCGACCCCGGACAGTCCCTGCTCATTCTGGTGGCGATCTCGCTGTGGAGCGGCACCGGCTTCTGCGTGGTGGTCACTCTCGCCGCGTTGCAGGACGTGTCGCCGTCCCTCATCGAGGCGGCGCGGCTGGACGGCGCCGGACGAGGGCACCTGCTGCGGCATGTCATCCTTCCCGCGCTCACACCGGTCATCGTGTTCCTCCTGCTGTGGCAGACCATCAACGCGCTTCAGGTCTTCGACCTGGTGTACGTGACGACCAAGGGCGGACCGCTCGGCTCCACCACCGTGATCGTCTACTTCATCTGGGAGCAGGCGTTCAAGAACTTCACCGCCGGTTATGGCGCGGCGGCCGCCTACGCGCTGGCGCTCGCGCTGCTCCTGGTCGCCGCCGTCCCGCGGGTGATCCGGGCCGTACGGAGCCGACGCGAGAACCACCGCCTCGAAGGAGCCGCACGATGACGGCCACATCCGCTTCCGCCTCCCCCTCCGCCCCCTCTCCTTCCCTTTCCGCCTCGTCTCCCGTTTCCGGCCGGCCGGCCGCCGGACCTCCGCGAGGCCGTCGGTGGCTGCCGTTCAGCCCCTGGCATCTGCTGCTCGCTCCTCTCACGCTGATCTTCGCGATCCCGTTGATCTGGCTGCTGCTCAGCTCCGTGATGAGCAACGCGGAGATCAATCGTTTCCCGCCGGCCCTGTGGCCTTCGGGGATCGACCTGGGCGGCTACCGGTATGTGCTGGGCAACGCGATGTTCCCGCGCTGGTTCGCCAACTCGCTGATCGTGTCGGTGGTCGCGGTGGCGTCCAACCTGCTGCTCGGATCCCTCGGCGGCTACGCGTTCGCCCGGATGCGGTTCGCCGGCTCCCGTGTCCTGCTGGGCCTGATGCTGGCCACGATGGCGATCCCGTTCCAGCTGACGATGATCCCCACGTTCCTGGTCATGAAGCGTCTCGGACTCATCGACACCCTGGGCGCGTTGATCGTCCCGTCGCTGGTCACACCGTTCGCCGTGTTCCTCCTGCGCCAGTTCTTCCTTTCCCTGCCCAGGGAACTGGAGGAGGCGGCCTGGATCGACGGCTGTTCACGGCTACGGGTGCTGTTCCGTATCGTGCTGCCCCTGTCACGACCGGCCCTGAGCACCGTGGCGGTCCTGACCTTCCTGACCACCTGGAACGACCTGACCTGGCCGTTGATCGCCATCAACCACGACACCCAGTACACGCTCCAGCTCGGCCTGACGACCTTCCAGGGGCAGCATCACACCCAGTGGTCCGCGGTCATGGCCGGCAATGTGATCACCGTGCTGCCGGTGCTGCTCGCCTTCCTCTTCGCGCAGAGATCCTTCATCCAGTCCATCACGTCCAGCGGTCTCAAGGGCTGAGTGCCGCCCCACGAACACTCCACAGACCACAACAAACCGCACACCACCACTCACACCACACCACACCACACCTGCGTAGCCAGGACCGCGATCACGGGAAGCCGCATGCCGCACACCTTCGACCTGCTAGTCATCGGGGACGCCAACCCCGACATCGTTCTGGGACCGCTCGACGCGCCGCTCGCCTTCGGACAGCGCGAACAGCTCGTCGACACCGGCCTGCTCACGCTCGGCGGCTCCGCCGCGATCATGGCGTGCGGAGCCGCCCGGCTCGGGCTGGAGGTCGCCTTCGCCGGGCGCGTCGGGAACGACGACGCGGGGCGTTTCATCCGTACGGCGCTGGACGCCCGGGGCGTGAACACCGACGCGCTGCGCGTCGATCCCGTCCTGCCGACGCCGCTCACGGTGGTCGTGACACGCGAGGACGGCGACCGTACGATCCTCACCTCCCCCGGCACCCTCTCCGCCACCGGGCCCGACGACATCCCCGAGGCGCTGCTCACCAGCAGCCGGCATGTGCACGCCGCCTCCTACTTCCTGCTGCCGAAACTCGCCGAAGCGCTGCCCGGACTGCTGGCCACGGCACGGGCGCACGGCGTCACCACATCGCTCGACACCAATGACGACCCCTCCGGCACGTGGGCGCCCGGCCGTATCGACGCGACGCTCGCGGTCACCGACTTCCTGCTGCCCAACGCGCAGGAGGCGCTGGCGCTCGCTGCCGGCGGCGCTCCGGACGCGACCGGCTCGCCCGCCGCTGCCGGCTCCCTGGAGGCCGCGGCCGGCGCACTCGCGGCGCGCGGGCCACGCGTGGTGGTCAAGAACGGGGCCGACGGCGCCCTCGTACACGACGGCCGCACCCTGCTACGCACCTCCGGAATCCCCGCCCGCCCGCTGGACACCGTGGGCGCGGGGGACAGCTTCGACGCCGGCTTCATCGCCGCGTTCCTGCGCGGCCTGCCCATCGCCGAGGCACTCGCGTTCGCCGCCGCCTGCGGCGCTCTGTCCACCCGGGCACACGGCGGTACCGCCGCCCAGCCCACCTGGGACGAGGCCGGAACGGCCCTCGCCCGCGACGGAAAGAACCTCTGATGACCCTCACCACCCCGAAGATCGCGTTCATCGGCGCGGGAAGCGTCGTTTTCACCCAGGGCCTCCTGGCGGACCTCTTCGCGTTCCCCGAGCTCAAGGGCGCCCATATCGCCCTGCACGACATCGACGCCGAACGGCTCGCCACGGCCCACGGAGCCGCCCGCCACATCGCGGACCGGCTGACGGGGCCGAGCGGCGCCTCGCCACGGATCACCGCCCACGCCGAGCGGCGCGCGGCCCTGGAAGGCGCCGACTTCGTCATCAACATCGTCCAGGTCGGTATGCGCGAGTCGACCCGTACCGACTTCGGGATTCCCGCCGCGTACGGGGTGCGCCAGACCATCGCGGACACCCTCGGCGTGGGCGGGATCTTCCGCGCGCTGCGCACCTTCCCGCTGCTCAAGTCGCTCGGCGAGGACATCGCCGAGGTCTGCCCCGACGCCTGGCTGCTCAACTACACCAACCCCATGGCGATGAACGTCCAGTACCTCACCCGCGCCACCGGGCTGACCCGCGTCGTCGGTCTGTGCCACTCGGTCTACTGGACCATCCGCGACCTCTCGGACCTCCTGGGCGTCCCGCACGAGGAGGTCACCTACCGGGCCGCCGGAGTCAACCACCAGGCGTGGGTGCTGCGTCTCGAACACCAGGGGAACGACCTCTACCCGCGGCTCGACGCCCTCGTCGCGGAGAACCCCGAGCTACGGCGCCGGGTGCGCGTCGACATGTACCGGCGCCTCGGCTACTACCCGACCGAGACCAGCGAGCACTCCTCCGAATACGTCCCCTGGTATCTGCACCACGACAGCGAGATCGAGCGGCTGCGCCTGCCCGTGGGCGCCTACCTCGGCATCGTCGACGAGAACATCGCCGAGTACGAGCGGACCCGTGACGCGCTGGCCAGTGGGGCCCCGCTGACCGTCGAGGGCACCATGGAGTACGCCCCGCAGATCATCCACAGCATCACCACCGGCACGCCCCGCACGGTCTACGGCAACGTCCCGAACCATGGGCTGATCGACAATCTTCCGTCGACCGGTACCGTCGAAGTCCCGTGCCTGGTGGACGCCCTGGGCGTGCAGCCCACCCGTGTCGGCTCGCTGCCCGCCCAGTGCGCCGCGCTCAACCGGGGCTATCTGAGCATGAACGAACTGGTCGTCCGGGCCGCCCTGGAGGACGACCCCCGCTCCATCCGGCAGGCGGCCATGGCCGACCCGGCCACCGCGGCCGCCCTGCCCGTCGAACGCATCTGGGACCTGTGCGACGACATGGTGCGCGCGCACGCGGATCTGCTCCAGCCGTCGCTGCGCAGCACGCTCGGCCACTGAGCGCACCTCGCTCCCCCCTCCCCCGCGCCCACCCGCGCACCGCACTCTCACACCTCGTCGGAGAACCATGTCCCAGCACCACACCCGCCAAGAGATCGCTTCCCAGCCGGCCTGCTGGGAGCGCGTCCTCAAGGAACTTCCCGACCACGCCGCGGCCCTGCCCGCACCGGGCGAGCGCGTGGCGGTCATCGGCTGCGGCACCTCGCTGTTCATGGCGCAGGCGTACGCGCATCTCCGGGAGGAGGCCGGACTCGGGCTCACGGACGCGTACCCGGCCTCGGAGGTGAAGCCGCACCGCGCCTACGACCGGGTGCTCGCCCTGACCCGTTCCGGTACGACCACCGAGGTCCTCGCCGCGCTCGACCGGTTCGCGCCCAGCGTCCGCACGACCGTCGTCACCGCCGTCGGCGACTCCCCCGCGGCGGCCGCCGCCCATCACGTGATCTGCCTCGACTACGCGGACGAGCGGTCCGTCGTCCAGACCCGCTTTCCCACCACACAGCTCATGCTGCTCCGTGCCCACCTGGGCCACAGCACCGTCCGGGCGCTCGCCGATGGAGAAACGGCCCTCACCACCGAGATCGATGCCGAGCTGCTCGGGGCCGGGCAGATCTCCTTCCTCGGCGCGGGCTGGAGCGTCGGGATCGCCGCGGAGGCGGCGCTCAAGGTGCGCGAAGCCGCGGCCTGGTGGACCGAGTCGTACTCCGTCATGGAGTACCGCCACGGCCCCATCGCCGTGGCCGCGCCGGGCCGCGCGGTCTGGGGGCTCTCATCACTCCCCGGGCCGCTCGCCGAGCAGATCCGTGCCACGGGCGCCCATCTGCGTCACCCCCGGCTCGACCCACTGGCCGAACTCGTCGTCGTACAGCGTCTGGCGGTCGAGCTGGCCACGGCGGCCGGCCGTGACCCCGACCAGCCGGCGCATCTGACGCGCTCGGTCGTCCTGGAGCCGGCCGGCTGACACCGGCGAGGCGGGCGGGCAGCACTCCCATGCGCCTCTCGCCCTCCCGCCTGTCCCTCACCTCTGTCCCTCACCCACCTGTCTGTCCCTCACCCACCTGTCCTCACAGGAAGCGGAACATGCCACTCGTCCCCACCGGCGACATCCTCGGCGCAGCGACGCACGGCGTCGGCGCGTTCAATGTCGTCCTCCTCGAACAGCTCGAAGCCGTCCTCGCGGGCGCCGAGCAGGCGAACCAGGCCGTCATCGTCCAGATCAGTGAGAACGCCGTCGCGTACCGGGGCGCCCTCGGGCCACTCACCGCCGCCGCGCACGAGGCCATCGCCGCCGTATCCGTACCCGTCGCGCTGCACCTGGACCACGCCACCCGGCCCGAGCTGATCGAGGAGGCGGTACGGCGCGGCTTCACCTCCGTGATGTACGACGGCGCTCATCTGCCCTGGGAGGAGAACGTCGCCCGCACCCGCGAGATGAGCGACCGGTGCCATACGTCCGGGGTGTGGGTCGAGGCGGAACTCGGCGCGATCGGGGGCAAGGACGGTGCCCACACCCCCGGGGTGCGCACCGACCCCGGCGAGGCGGCCCGGTTCGTCCTCGACACCGGTGTCGACGCGCTCGCCGTCGCGGTCGGGTCGTCCCACCAGATGACCCGGCGTACCGCGCGGCTCGATCTGGACCTCATCCGCGACCTGCGCACGGCGGTGCCCGTCCCGCTGGTGCTGCACGGTTCGTCGGGGGTGGACGACAGCCACCTCGCCGCCGCGGTACGGGCGGGCATGCGCAAGATCAATATCGCCACGCATCTCAACACCCTCTTCACCGCGTCGGTGCGCGACCGGCTGTCCGCGCGGCCGACGACCGTCGATCCCCGTGCCTATCTGCGTCCCGCGCGGGAGGCTGTGGCGGACGAGGTCGCCCGCCTGCTGCGGCTGATCGGACAGGAACGGGACGGACTCGGCGATTCCAGGAAGGAGGCCCCATGTCCCAGGTGACGGTGGTCCTCGTCGGAGCGGGACTCCGCGGAATGACCTATGCCCGGCGCGCCCTGGCCACGGGAGCGGGACGGGTGGTCGCGGTGGCCGAGCCGGACCCGCGGCGCCGTGCGCGGGCGGCGGAGGAGTTCGGGGTCCCGCCGGAGCGGGTGTACGCGGACTGGAGCGATGTCGTGGCGGCGGGCAAGCTCGCCGACGCCTGTGTCATCGCGACCCAGGACCGGCTGCACACCGAACCGGCGGTGGCCCTGGCCGATCTCGGCTACCACATTCTCCTGGAGAAGCCGATGGCGACCGGTGAGGACGAGGCCGCGGCGATCGCGGACGCGGCACGGCGCAACGACATCCTGCTGGCCGTCTGCCATGTGCTGCGCTACACGCCGTACACCCGGCTCCTCAAGCGACTGCTGGACAGTGGCCGCATCGGCGGCCTGGTCAGCGTCCAGCACCTGGAGCCCGTCGGCTGGTGGCACCACGCCCACTCGTTCGTACGGGGCAACTGGCGCCGTCAGGACACCTCCGCCCCGATGCTGCTCACCAAGTCCTGCCACGACATCGACTGGCTGGTCCACCTCTTCGGACGTACGCCCCGGAAGGTCAGCTCCTTCGGCGGCCTGACACACTTCCGGCCCGAGGGCGCCCCGGCCGGCGCGGCCGGCCGCTGCCTGGACTGCCCGCTGGAGAAGGACTGCCCGTACTCGGCCAAGCGGCTCTACCTGGGCTGTCTGGGCGATCCGGACCAGGAGTTCTGGCCGCTGTCGGCGGTCACCGACGACCACACCGAGACGGGCGTACTGGACGCGCTGCGCACCGGGCCGTACGGCCGCTGTGTGTACGCGTGCGACAACGACGTGGTCGACCACCAGGTGGTCGGCATGGAGTTCGACTCCGGCGCCACCTGTTCGTTCACCATGAGTGCCTTCACCCCCATGGAACAGCGCCGCACCCGGCTGCTGGGCACCCACGGCTTCATCGACGGCGACGGAAACACACTGCGGCTGGTCGATTTCCGTGATGGCTCCGAGGAGACGATCGACACCTCCACACGTGCGACGGCGGGGAGCCCGGGGCCTACGCCGGAGGACGGCCACGGTGGCGGGGACGAGGCGCTGACCGACGCGTTCCTCACCGCCGTCGCCGCCGGCGACGCGTCACTGCTGCTCTCCGACGCCGCCGAGAGCCTCGCCAGCCACCGCGTGGTGTGGGCGGCGGAACGGGCCCGGGTGACCGGCACGGTGGTCGAACTCGACGACCGCGACGACGTGGCGTCGGCGGCGGGGGTCAGGAACGGGGACGGCGGGGCTCCTCGCGTCGCTCCGCGTTCTTCTCCTTGATGCGCACGGCTTCCTTGCGCACCTCGGCCTGGGTGGCGCGCTCCTGCCGCAGCCACCCCGGGCTGTCGCCCTTCAACGCCTCGATCTGTTCCGTGGTGAGGGCTTCCGTGATGCCGCCGCGCGCGAGACCCGAGATGGAGACGCCCAGCTTCGCCGCCACCACCGGCCGGGGGTGCGGGCCGTTGCGTCGCAGCTCCAGCAGCCACTCGGGCGGGTCGGCCTGGAGCGCGTTCAGCTCGGTGCGCGAGACGACACCCTCCTGGAACTCGGCGGGGGTGGCTTCGAGATACACACCCAGCTTCTTCGCCGCGGTCGCGGGCTTCATTGTCTGGGTGGTCTGGTGCGACGTCATGGTGTCAAGAGTAGCGAGCGTGTGCGATCCCTCCGACCACGGCCGGTAGCCTGGTGGCGTGACAGGCTCGGAAGTACCCCCTTCGTTCCGGCTCGCGTACGTCCCGGGCGTGACGCCCACCAAGTGGGTGCGGATCTGGAACGAGCGGCTGCCCGGCATCCCGCTGGCCCTCGTCGCGGTGTCCGCCGCCGAGGCGCCCGGTCTCTTGCGGGCCGGCGGGGCCGACGCCGGTTTCGTACGGCTGCCGGTGGACCGGACGGATCTCAGCGCGATTCCCCTCTACACCGAGACGACGGTGGTCGTGGTCCCGAAGGACCACCTGGTGGCGGCGGTCGACGAGGTGTCCGCCGAGGATCTGGCCGACGAGATCGTGCTGCGTCCGCTGGACGACACCCTCGACTGGGAGACCCTGCCGGGACGGCCCGCGAACGCGCGCCCCGACACGACGGCGGACGCCGTCGAACTGGTGGCGGCAGGGGTCGGACTGCTCGTCGTCCCGCAGTCGCTCGCCCGTCTGCATCACCGCAGGGACCTCACGTACCGGCCGGTCCTGGACGCCCCCGAGTCGCGTGTCGCCCTGTCCTGGCCGGAGGACGAAACCACCGATCTGGTGGAGGACTTCATCGGTATCGTCCGCGGGCGGACCGTCAACAGCTCACGGGGCCGGCCGACCCCGCCGCAGCCGAAGCGCGAACGCGCCGACACGGGGGGCGCGGCGCGGCGGAAGCAGGTGGCCGGTCAGTCGTCCGGCACGTCGGCCGGGAACTCCCCCCGCAAGCCGGCCGGCAAGAATCCGCGGAGCGGTTCCGGCGGCCCCAAGGGCGGTGCCCAGGGCGGCTCCAAGGGTGGTAGGCGCGGCAAACCCGGCCGTCGGTCGTAACTCCAGGGCGCCACAGACCCCTTGGTCCCCGGCGCCACACACCCCCTTTCGGTCACTTTACGTTCGGCCGTGCTCACACTCGGCGAGTTTCCGAGGCATGAACGGGTTCCCATCGAGGTAGGGATCCCGGCTGATGTGCCCGGTCTCCGGTGAGAGCGGCTCGACGAGGGGGGACTTGTGTCCATGACGCAGACCGAGCGGTTCGTCACGCTCTCGGCCGTGCTGACGGGGTTCGACGCCGCCGAGCTGGCGGCGACCGGAATGACCGAGATCTACCGGACGTTCGTGGCCCAGCGGGTCGAACCGGCGCTCTACGCACGGCTGGTGGACGCGCTGGTCGACACGGAGGCCGACACGCGATCCGGGACGGACCCGGGGACGGTGGCGGACAAGGACGAGGAGCTGGGCGAGCTGGCCCGAGCCGTGTGTCACCTCTGGTATCTGGGGGCGTGGCCGGGAGAGCGGGACGACGCCGGCCGGACCGCACCCTCCCCGCTCCCGGCGCACGCCTATGCCCGCGGGCTGGTGTGGAGCAGCTTCGGTGGCCACGCCCCCGGCACCGGGCGACCGGGCTACGGCACCTGGGCCGAGCGTCCCGCCGGTGTGGCGGAAGGCGGGGAGCGTTGACCGCCGGGGAGCGTTTCGATGTGATCGTGGTCGGAGCCGGTATCGCGGGGTCGCTGGTGGCGCGGCGGCTGGGGGACCGCGGCCGGCGTGTCCTGGTCCTGGAATCGGGTGTGGGCGATGGTGACACCGCACCCGATGGCGGACGGGCGGCGGATGTGGAACGGTTCCGGGCCGCGCCGGTGAAGGTCCCCAGCGCGGCGATCGCGGACAACGCCCTGGTGCCGTCACCCGACGTACTGGACCTCGCGGGCCGCCCCGGCGGTGGCTACCGGGCCGGCGGACACCTCGTCCAGAACGGCCCGTTGCCCTACGCGAGCGGCTATCTGCGGGTCAACGGCGGTACGGGCACGGCCTGGACGGGGCTGGCCCCGCGCATGCATCCCGAGGACTTCCGTACCGCCGACTTCGGATACGGCCGTAACTGGCCGATCGGGTATGCGGAGCTGGAGCCGTACTACCGCGCCGCGGAACGCGAGCTGGGGGTCGCCGCCGATCCGGCGGAGCAGCGGGACCACGTCGGTCTGCCGCTCGCGGACGGCTACACCTTCCCGCACCGGCCGCTTCCCGCGAGCTATCTGGACCGGCTGCTGGCCGAAAGGCTCGACGGGCACGAGATCGTGGATCCCTCGCATCCGCGTCCCACCGCACTGCGGGTCGTCGGGACGCCCCAGGCGCGCAACAGCGCGGCCACCGAGGAGCACGGTCCCGTGTGCGAGGGCAGCGCCAGTTGCATCCCCATCTGCCCCACCGGGGCGAAATACACCCCGCGGCGCACCCAGGAACGCTGGGGCCCGAGCGTCACCCTGCGCACCCGCGCGGTCGTCGGACGACTGCTGGCCGACGCCTCCGGCCGGATCACGGGCGTCGAGTACCAGCGCTACGACGATCCCGCCCGCCCCGCTTCCGTGAGCCGGCGGACGGTCCACGCGCACACGGTCGTCCTGGCCGCCCACGCGATCGAGAACGCCCGGCTCCTGCTCGCCTCCGGCCTGGCCAACTCCAGCGACCAGGTGGGCCGGAATCTGATGGACCACCCCGTCCTGCTCACCTGGGGCCTCATGCCCCGGCCGGTCGGCCCCTACCGGGGGCCCGGATCGACCTCCGGACTGGAGGGATTCCGTTTCGGCCCGGCGCGCGCGGCGCGCGCCCCTTTCCGTATCGAGATCGGCAACTGGGGCTGGAACTGGGCGGTCGGCCCGCCCGGCCACGAGGTCGCCGCGCTGCTGCGCCCCACGGACCAGAAGGAGCCCGGCGAGGGCGGGGGGCTGTTCGGCCCGGCGCTGCGGCAGGCGGCCGGGGACCGGATCGGGCGGCAGTTCGTCCTGCAGTTCGAGATGGAGCAGAGCGCCGATCCCGCCAACCGCGTCTCGCTCGACGCCGTCCATCGCGACCTGCTGGGCAACCCTCGCCCGGTCCTGACCTATGACCTGTCCGACCATGTGAAGCGGGGCATCGTCGCGGCCAAGTCCGTGTCCGACCAGATCTTCGCGTTGCTGGGGGCACGGGACCACAGCCGGTACGAGCCGGGGCCATCCCAGCCCGGGTGGTTCGAGTACGACGGCCGGCCCTACGCCTACCGCGGCGCGGGCCACGGCGCGGGCACGCACATCATGGGTGACCACCCCGCCGACTCCGTCGTCGACTCGTGGCAGCGCTGCTGGGACCACCCCAACCTGTACGCGGTGGGCTGCGGCTCGATGCCCTCCCTCGGCACCTCCAACCCGACGCTCACCATGGCCGCGATCACTCTGCGCAGCGCCGAACAGATCGACCGCGACCTGTCGGAACAGCGCGCCACGATCCGCCCGCCGGCCCCCGGACACGTCCCGGGCCCGGCCACCCCCGAGGAGACCCACGCCCCGTGACCGACGACCTCACCCTGCCGCCCGTCGCCGCCCCGTACCAACTGCCGTTCCATTACGGAGCCCTGCACAACGTCGGCCTCGACTACCTGGTCGATCCCGAGCCGGTGCGCAAGGCGCTGGCCGGGCACCATCCCGATCTGAGCGCCGCCGAGTTCGACGGCCGGGCCTGCGTGACGCTCAACTACCAGCTGTACTTCGCCCAGTACCCGAACGGCGGAGCCATCATCCAGGAGATCGAGTACAGCGTCATCGCCCACCCCACCGCGAGCGCCGGGCGCCTGGCCCGGCTGTCGTACGAGCAGTTCGCGCACGGCTTCGACCAGACCAAGCTGCTCGGTATCGCCCGGCTGCATGTGCTGTGCGACAACCCGCTGGCCATCGAGGCCGGAACGACACTCTTCGGGGAACCGAAGTATCCGGCGTGGTTCGAGGCGACCATGCCCTCCCTGAACGGCCCCGCGGGTGACATCTGGACCGTGGCGTGCAAGCAGGCGACGCACGCACCCTCCGGCGCGGGCATCGACCGGCTGGAGCCGACCCTGTTCTCCTTCTCGGCCGACCTGACCGGGCTCCCGCGTACCCCCGTCAACAACACCCCGATCACGGGCTACGGCACCGACCCGGACGGCCGGCCGCTCGCCGGTCCCATGAACGTCTACCAGCCCTACGAATACCGGGACTTGACCGGCGAGGCCGACCGGGTGAGGCTCACCGTCCACGACGCGTCCTCACCCGTCGGCGCCGACCTGGCCACGCTCATCGGGGACGCCCCGGCCGCCGGGGCGTGGACCTGCCAGTCACCCCCGGTCGCGGCGCACAACCGCCCCTACTACGTCCCACGTGCCCGCTGACGGGTGACGCGGGCGGGTCACTGACCGTCGGCCGCCTTGGGGGCGGCTTGCTGGACCACCTCGAAGGACCACAGGGTGGAGCCGGAAGCGGCCGGCTTCTGCTGAGGGGCGCCGTCCGCGCCGCCACGCTGGTGGGCCGCCTTCATCGGGCCCTCCATCCAAGCCTGGAAGTCGGCCTCGCTGCGCCAGCGCGTGTAGACGAGGTACTGGTCGGTGCCCTCGACCGGGCGCAGCAACTCGAACCACTCGAATCCGTCGGAGTTCTCCACCGACCCCGCGCGGGACGCGAAGCGCTTCTCCAGCACCTCACGCTGTTCCACCGGAACCTGCAGGACATTGATCTTGACGATGCTCATGGTCCCATCTTGCCTCAGCGCGGTGGCCGCCCGTCGGGCGCGGTGCGCCGGACCGGTCGCGGGCCTCCGGGGCGGCCCGGCGCTTCCCGTTCGCCGGGGAGCACGCCCGGCGCGCCGCACGGGGCCGCGTCGTCCACGACCGTCGTCTACGGCCGGTGCCGTCTGCCGTCCCTGAACGGACGGCGCCGTCTGCCGTCTCCGACACGGCGCGGCATCCGCAGGGTGACGCGCGTGCCTTCCCGGGGCGCCGAGTCCACCGTGAGGTGCGCGTCGAGCAGGTGGGCGCGCTCCCGCATGGCCGCGATGCCCATGCCTCCGGAAGCGGTCGCGTGAGGCGGGGTGCGCAGGGCCGCCGGGGCGGGCTCGGGCGTCATCCCGCGGCCGTCGTCCGTGACCTTCGTGAAGAGGCCGTGGTCGTCGCTGTCGAGTTCGACGAGGATCCGGGTCGGCCGGGCATGCTTCACCGCGTTGTTCACCGCCTGCTGCACGATCCGGTAGACATGGACCTGTGCCTCGGGCGGCAGCTCCGCGCCGAACCGGTCCCCGTCCGCGCCCACGCGCAGTTCGGCGTCGATACCGAAGTTCTCCGAGGTGCTCCGGCACAGGGCCTCCAGGGCCGGGCGCAGTCCGAGCTGATCGAGCGCCGCCGGGCGCAGCTCCGCGATCAGACGCCGGAGCGAGGTGATCTGGTTGCCGATCAGGCGCCGCGCCTGATCGATGGCGTCCTTCATGACGTCCGGGCGGCTGCTGGCGGTCGCCCCGGCCAGCACGATCTGGACGGCGCCCAGTTCCTGGAGCGTGTCGTCGTGCAGCTCGCGGGCCCAGTGCCGTCGTTCGCGTTCCTCTCCGTCACGACGGGCCCGGGTCCACTCCCGTTGGAGGGTGCCGCTGCGCAGAGCGGAACGGTGTCCGATCGCGACGGCACAGGCGATCAGTGTGAGGGGCACGAGGTGCAGACCGTTGAGCAGCGGCGCCTCGACGATACGGACGAGCAGCGCCACGGCGATCACGAGCGAGATCCCGCTGATGATCGCCAGCCACGACCGCCGGGCTTCGGGACTCAGCGCGGCGGCTGCCAGAAAGAGGGCGCCGGCGGCGAAGCAGAGCACGGCTTCGGCGTGCAGGGAGTGGTGCACGATCTCCAGAGCCAGTGTGGCCACGAGCAGGAGCGTGCCCGCCGTCTCCGCGGCGGCGCCGGCACGTGCTCGCGACAGGTGGGTCATGCCAGCAGCCCGCGCTCTCGTGCCGCCGTGACCAGGTCCGCCTTGGTCTCGGCCCCGAGCTTCTCCCGGATCCTGGCCCGGTGGGTTTCCACCGTCCGAACGGATACATGCGTCTGTTCCGCGATCTCCTGATTGGTGTGGCCCAGGGCGAGCAGGGACAGCACCTCCACCTCGCGCGCCGTCAGAGAGTCGTCCGGCCCCGCCCCCGGCCCCGTCGTGCCGGGGGCGGTGACGGCAAGGCGGGCGCCCAGCGAGGGCTGAACGTAGGTGGCCCCCGCGGCGACCTGGCGAGCGGCTCCGAGGAGTTCCTCCGCTGCCGCCTCCTTCAGCAGGTAGCCGACCGCGCCGATCCGCAACGCCTCGCGGGCGAACGCGGGGTCTTCCTGCATCGTGAGGACGAGGATCCGGGTACGGGGCGACGCCGCCAGCAGCTCCGGGATCGCGCGCAGGCTGGACTGTCCCGCCAGCGTCAGGTCCAGGACCAGCACCGACGGGTGGTGGCGCTCCACGGCCAGAAAGGTGTCGGGAAGAGTGGAGCTCTCCGCGACGATGTCGAAGGCGGGGTCCTGGGACAGCAGCAGCCGCATGCCCGCGCGTACGACCAGATGGTCATCGGCGAGCACCACGGTCAGATGTGACGCGGGTTCCCCTCTGATGAGGCGGTCGGCCTCCGTAGCACTACCGTCCATAGCACCACCGTAAGTCCCGAACCTCGTCCACGAGAGCGCGACGGCCAGGGCGGCGGGGAACCCGCAACAGTGTCGCGGCGATCCCGCGGGCCGGGCGGGACAGCCCGCATCCGGCGGTGTGCAACGCGAAGGGCCGCCTGCGGATCAGTGCCGACGCCGCGGAGGCCCCTGGGCAGCAGGCTCGGAAGGAGAGCAGACCAGCGTCTCCCGCACAGGATGAACACCATGACGTCTCACACCGACCCACCGCACAGCCGAAGGCTCTTCCAGGTCGCCGGGGAACTCGCCGGCGCCGCGGTTCCGAAGCTGGCCGACGCCTCCTCCGTCGACGTCCTCGAAGTCCTGCTGCGCGGCGACGTGCCACCGCCCGGACCGGTGGACGGAAGCAAGAGGCTGCGCCGCGCGGCTTTCGTGAGCACGCGGGGAGAAGCGGCCCGCGGCGCGTACGAGGTCGGTGAAGTGAGCCTGGTCAGGCCCGCGACGCCGTACGGACAGAGCCTTTCCGATCTGCGCCCCCGCCTGATCCGCCATCTGAACCACGACAGCCGGTGGCTCGTCCGCGACCCCCGGCGCGCCCGTGTCCTCCGTGAGGCACGGGCACACTCCCTCATCGTGCTGCCGCTGACCATCCGGGACGTGGTCCTCGGTCTGTTCGTTCTGTACCGGCGCGACGAATCGAGCCCGTTCGACGAGAACGACTTCAGGGAAGCCGCCGCGCTCGCGGACCGCGCGGCCCGGTGCCTGGACACCGTCCGCCGCCAGATCGAGGAGGAGGCTCTCGCACGGCTTCTGCGGCGTTCGCAGCTGCCCGAGCGGCTGCCGCCCCTCAGCGCGCTCGAAGCGGCGCACGGCCATGTCCCGGCGGAGGCCGCCACCGGGCAGTGGTTCGACGTCCTCCCGCTGTCGAGCGCTCGGGTGGCCCTGGTGGTGGGGACAGCGGAGGGGAAGGGGGTTGACGCCGCGATCGGCATGACCCGGCTGCGCGCGGTGATCACCACGCTCTCGGCGCTCGACCTGCGGCCCGACGAACTGCTCACGCGTCTGGACGACACGGTGATCCGCCTGGAACGTCAGCGCCCGGTCCCGTGCCGGGGGCCCCGCGAGGCGGAACAGACCGGGACCAGTTGCCTCTACGTGATCTACGACCCCGCCACGGAGCGCTGTGTCTCGGCCCGTGCGGGCGGCCCGACGCTGATGATCGCCCATCCGAACGGCGACGTCAGCGCCCCCCGCCTCGCCCCCCATTCCCCCTTGGGCGTCGGCGATCTGCCGTTCGAGAACACCGAGTTCGAGGCACCCCCGGGAAGCACCCTGCTCCTGAACGGCGGCTTCTCCCCCACACCCCACACCAGCGCCGACCCGACCATGGAACGGTTCCACGAGGCGCTGGCCGCATCCGGACCCGACGTCTCACGACTCCGCGACCACATGCTGCGTGACCTGCCACCGGACCGTGAACCGACCCTCCTGCTGACCCGCACACGGGCGCTGGAGGCCAAGGACGTCGCCACCCGGACCCTGCCACCGGATCCCGCCGCCGTCGCGACCGCCCGCGACTGGGCCGGCCGGCAGCTGGCGGCCTGGGCACTCGACGACCTCACGGACAGCACGACCCTGGTGATCAGCGAACTCGTCACGAACGCCATCCGCTACTCCGACGGCCCGATAGGTCTCCGCCTGATCAGGGACGACCGCACACTGATCTGCGAGGTCTCCGACACCAGCGGCTCGGGCCCGCACAGGCGTCAGCCGAAAACGACCGACGAGGGCGGCCGCGGACTGTCGATCGTCAGCCGGCTCACCCAGCACCAGGGGACGCGCTACACCGCCTCCGGCAAGATCATCTGGACCGAGCAGCCACTCCCGGCATGACGGCCGCGCCTGGTGACGCGACGCCTCGGGCTCTCGGCGCACCCCGTGCCCCAGAGCCTGTCTCACGTCGTCCGGGCCAGCCGCCGCAGGCTTTGGGCGTACTGGCGCGCCACGGCATGCTGAAGCAAGCGTCCGCCGGGGCCCAGCGCCTTCGTATACCAGGCCGAGGGCCGGCTGAGCGCGACGATGACGAAGTCGGTGGAGTTGTCCGGCAGGCGTTCCAGGACGAACGCTTCTTCACCGCACTCGGGGTGTCCGGCGAGCGTCCCGTAGGCAAACCCGGTCCGATGCCTCTCGTCGACGGTCCATACGACCTGGCACGGCGCCCTGAGCGGTCCTGCCCGCACCAGCACCCGTACGCCGGGCGCGGCGTGCGGAGTGTCGTCCGGAACACGGATGAAGGGAGTGGCCCGGTGCATCCCCCACCCGAAGAGCGCTTCGGCGGCACGGTCGTACGTGCCGAACCCCAGTGACATACGGAGCCGCAGCAGGTGGAAGCCCGGGGGTGCCGGTCCGTTCTTCGCCGTCATGCCCACATCGGAATAGGTCAGCTCGCGCATGCACCCCATCATGTCCCGCCGCCTGCGGGGTCCGACGACCAGACGAACCGGTCGGCGTGGCCGGCCGGGGGGCCGGTGACGTCAGTGGAACACTTCGGGAGACTGTCACACCCACGACGTACCATCGCGCATGTGACCAGCAGACCCACCCCGGAGCAGCGCCTGCGCGACCTCGCGCGGCTGCGTCGCGTCCGCGACCGGATCGACCGGGAGTACGCGCAGCCACTGGACGTCGAGGCGCTCGCGCGCGGCGAGCACATGTCGGCCGGGCACCTCAGCCGCGAGTTCAAGGCCGCCTACGGCGAGTCGCCGTACGGCTACCTCATGACACGTCGCATCGAGCGGGCGATGGCGCTGCTGCGTCGTGGCGACCTCAGTGTCACCGAGGTGTGCTTCGCGGTCGGCTGCGCGTCGCTGGGCACCTTCAGCACACGCTTCACCGAACTCGTCGGCATGCCGCCCAGCGTCTACCGGCACCGGGCGGCGAGCGCGACGGCGGGGATGCCGTCCTGCGTGGCGAAGCAGGTGACCAGACCGGTCAGGAATCGAGAAGCACCGGCACCGAGCCACACCTAGTGTGACCGTCATGAACACAAGGAGCCCGCGCACGACAGGTCGTCCGGGTGGCCGGAGCCACGGAGGACGGTCCACCGCCCCTGGTACCGTGGCCGCTCGACCGGGACGGCGAGGCGCTTCCGAAAGCCGCGGGCGAAGCCGACGTCCCTGAAGATCGACGCGCTGCCGCGGGAGCGGGGTGACCGCTCGACGCGCACACCCGGCATCGCCCCGGCCGCGTCGGCCACGTACCAACGGTTCCGTATCGCCCACGTTCCCGGGGCCGAGCTGTGCCAGGAGCCGAAGCGGCGACGCCGACGGAGACCGCGAAGGCGACCCCGCCCGACAGATGGAGAGACGATGAGCATGGCCACGAGGACGGACACGGGGTCGCCCGCGCCGCATGTCGCCGACAGCCACGATGTGATCCGCGTGCACGGCGCGCGCGTCAACAACCTCAAGGACGTCAGCGTCGAGATCCCGAAGCGCCGGCTGACGGTGCTCACCGGCGTCTCCGGCTCGGGCAAGAGCTCCCTGGTGTTCGGCACGATCGCCGCGGAGTCGCAGCGGCTGATCAACGAGACGTACAGCGCGTTCGTGCAGGGCTTCATGCCGACGCTGGCGCGGCCCGAGGTCGACGTCCTGGACGGGCTGACGACCGCGATCATCGTCGACCAGCAGCGGATGGCCGCCGACGCCCGCTCCACGGTCGGCACCGCCACCGACGCGAACGCGATGCTGCGCATCCTCTTCAGCCGACTCGGGCAGCCGCACATCGGCTCGCCCAACGCGTTCTCCTTCAACGTCGCCTCGGTACGGGCGAGCGGTGCGATCACGGTCGAACGCGGCGCCCGCAAGACCGTGACACAGACCTTCAGCCGTACCGGCGGCATGTGCACGCGCTGCGAGGGCCGCGGCGCGGTCTCCGACATCGATCTCACCCAGCTCTACGACGACTCGAAGTCGCTCGCCGAGGGCGCGTTCACCATCCCGGGCTGGAAGTCCGACAGCTTCTTCACGGTGCGGGTCTATGCCGAGTCGGGCCTCCTCGACCCGCACAAGCCGATCCGCGAGTTCACGAAGAAGGAGATGCGGGACTTCCTCTACCGGGAGCCGACCAAGGTGAAGGTCGAGGGGGTGAACCTCACCTTCGAGGGGCTCATCCCCAAGATCCAGAAGTCGTTCCTCTCCAAGGACAAGGACGCGCTGCAACCGCACATCCGGGCGTTCGTGGACCGCGCGGTCACCTTCACCGCCTGCCCCGAGTGCGACGGCACCCGGCTCAGCGAGGCGGCCCGGTCGTCGCGGGTCGGCGGGATCAGCATCGCCGACGCGTGCGCGATGCAGATCAGCGACCTGGCCGCATGGGTGCGCGGTCTCGACGAGCCCTCGGTGGCACCGCTGCTCGGCACGCTGCGGCAGACCCTCGACTCGTTCGTGGAGATCGGGCTCGGCTATCTGTCGCTCGACCGTCCCTCGGGCACGCTGTCGGGCGGCGAGGCGCAGCGCGTCAAGATGATCCGCCACCTCGGCTCCTCGCTCACCGACACCACCTATGTCTTCGACGAGCCCACCACCGGCCTGCACCCCCATGACATCCAGCGGATGAACGACCTGCTGCTGCGACTGCGGGACAAGGGCAACACCGTGCTCGTGGTGGAGCACAAGCCGGAGACGATCGCGATCGCCGACCATGTCATCGATCTCGGCCCCGGCGCCGGCGCCGCGGGCGGCACGGTCTGCTTCGAGGGCACCGTCGAGGGGCTGCGGACCGGCGGCACCATCACCGGCCGCCATTTCGACGACCGGGCCTCCCTCAAGGAGTCGGTGCGCAAGCCCACCGGCACGCTGGAGATCCGCGGCGCGACGACGCACAACCTGCGCGACGTCGATGTCGACATCCCGCTCGGGGTGCTCGTCGTCGTCACCGGCGTCGCCGGCTCCGGCAAGAGTTCGCTCGTGCACGGATCGCTGCCGCGACGGTCGGGGGCGGCCGACGCGGGTGTGGTGTCAGTCGGCCAGGGTCCGATCCGCGGCTCGCGGCGGAGCAACCCGGCGACGTACACCGGACTGCTCGACCCGATCCGTAAGGCGTTCGCGAAGACCAACGGGGTGAAGCCCGCGCTGTTCAGCGCCAACTCCGAGGGCGCCTGCCCCCAGTGCAACGGCGCGGGTGTCATCTACACCGACCTGGCGATGATGGCCGGAGTCGCCACCCCCTGCGAGGAGTGCGAGGGGAAGCGGTTCCAGGCCTCGGTGCTGGAGTACCACCTCGGCGGCCGTGACATCAGCGAGGTGCTCGCGATGTCGGTGTCCGAGGCCGAGGAGTTCTTCGGCGCCGGCGAGGCGCGTATACCGGCCGCGCACGCCATACTCGGCCGGCTGGCCGCCGTCGGGCTCGGCTATCTCAGCCTCGGCCAGCCGCTCACCACGCTGTCCGGCGGGGAGCGGCAGCGGCTCAAGCTGGCCACCCACATGGCCGAGAAGGGCGGTGTCTACGTCCTCGACGAGCCGACCGCCGGTCTCCATCTCGCGGACGTCGAGCAGCTGCTCGGTCTGCTCGACCGGCTCGTCGACTCCGGCAAGTCGGTCATCGTCGTGGAACACCACCAGGCGGTCATGGCCCACGCCGACTGGATCATCGATCTCGGCCCCGGTGCGGGGCACAACGGGGGCCGGATCGTCTTCGAGGGCACACCCACCGATCTCGTCGCCGCCCGCTCCACCCTCACCGGCGAGCACCTCGCGGCCTACGTCGGCTCCTGACCGGCGCCTTCGCTCCGTACGATCGCCCGCGCCCGCGGCGGCCTGTCGCCACCGCGGGCGCGGGCCCCGCCCTGTGGGCGGACCGCGCTATGTCAGCGACACGCCCTAGCTGTGCTTGACGCTGACGTTGTAGATCGTGGTCTCGCCGTAGTTGTCACTGCTGCACGGCGAGGAGTTGCCGCAGTTCGCCTGGGTGTAGACCCCTGCCTTGAAGTACCCGGTGGTGAAGGCCGAGGTGATGGTGGTCTGGAGGACCCCGTTGTAGTACGCCTTGATCTTGCCGCCGCTCACGACGAACTTCGCCTCGAACTTCGTGCCGAGCTTGTAGTTGCTCGTCACCAGCTTGTAGTGGGTGTCGTTGTCCTTGGTGACGTACAGGCTGGTTCCTTCCAGCCGGAAGACCGAGCGGTCGTTGCCGTCGTGTATCTGTCCCGCGACGACATGGCTCTTCGTCGCCGGCAGACGGTTGATGGCCTGGTCGATGATGAGCGTGTGCGTGCCGGAGGACGAGGACCAACTGGCCAGGGACGCACCGTTGTTCGTCATCTCCCGCAGTTCCGAGCGGGGGTAGGACGTGTTGGTCGTGGTCGCCCCGTTGACCGCCGCGCGGAACGTGACGCCCTTGCAGTCCGAGGTCGGGGTGAACCACGGGTTGATGGCGTACGAGGCGAGCGCGGGCTGCTTGATCTCCAGGGGCTGGGTACCCGAGGCGTTGGGGTCGTCCACCGGCAGCTGGATCTTCCAGTTGCTGGTGAGCCCGAGCACCGAGGACGGCGCGGGGCAGGCGGCCGGGGTCGCCGTCGGCGACTGGGCCGGCAGGCCGAAGGCCGCGGGACTGCCGGCGACCAGCGTGGCGCAGGCGGCGAGGGACGCGAGACCGAAGTACAGCCTGCGACGCGATGTGGGGGACGTGAACTGGTACATGAACGGCTCCTCATGTTGGGGATTACGTGCTTCAGGCGGAAAGTTCGCGTATCACCTCCTCGTTGACGCCGATACCGAGGCCCGGTCCCGCGGGTACCTCGGCGGTTCCCGCGGTGATGCGGATGACCGGGTCGGTGGCATAGGGGCTCGTGAGGAACTGCCGGCCGTTGAGGTCGACGGGGGTGGTGACGCCGAACGCGGCGAAGAGGTGGAGTGAGGCCGCGAGTCCGATGTCGGACTCGGTCAGGCCCGATCCCATGATCTCCACTCCGCAGTCCTCCGCGAGCTGGCACTGGCGCAGGGCCAGGGTGAGGCCGCCGCAGCGCTGGACCTTGGCGACGGCGGTTCCGACGGCACCGAGGCGTACGAAGGTGGCCAGATCGCTGGGGTGCCGCAGGCTTTCGTCGACCGCCACCGGCACCGGGCTCAGGTCGCGCAGTCTGCGCAGACCGTCGATGTCGTTGGCGGGGAGCGGCTGTTCGAACGCGGTGACGCCGAGGGGTTCCAGTGCCCGTGCCATGCGCAGCGCGGAGTCCGCGGTGCAGGACTGGTTCGCGTCCACCCAGAGGATGCCGTCCGGGGCGGCCTCGCGGACGGCGGTGACGACGGCGAGGTCATCGGCCCCGGCGGCGACACCTGTCTTGACCTTGAAGTGGCGGTAGCCGTTCGCCCGGCCTTCGGCGACGGAGTCCCGTGCCGCCGCCGCGTCGGTGCCCGTCACTATCCAGGCGAGTTCGACGGTGTCGCTGCGGCGGCGGCCCCACAGTTCGCCCAGGGACAGGCCCCGTGACCGGGCGAGGGCGTCGTGGCAGGCGACGTCGACGGCGGAACGGGCCAGGGGCATCCCGATCGAGAAGCCCCGGCTGATGGTCCGGTCGAAGGTCCTGACGAGTCCGTCGAGATCCCAGAGTGCCCGTCCGGTCGCCGCGGGCGCCAGATAGTGGTCGATGGTGGAGACGATCGACTCGGTGGTCTCGTACGTCCACGAGGGGATCGGTGTGGCCTCGCCCCAGCCCGCACTGCCGTCCGAGGCCGTCACCTTGACCAGGACGCGGATGGCGGGCCGGCCGCCGCGGGTGACGGGACCGCCGGCGACGGCGAAGTCGCGCAGGGTGGGCAGGGCGACGGTGAAGGTCTCGACGCGTTCGATGGTGGGCGATCCATGGGTGTGGTGCGTCATGGTCCGGGTCTCCTCAGTACCAATTCGCCTTTTCGACCTCATTGACCAGCGGTTTTCCCTCGGTGAATCGCTTCGCGTTGTCGACGAGGACGGCGAGGCGGCGCTCGTCGGCGTGCGGGCCGGCACCGGCGACATGAGGGGTGATCAGGACGTCGGGGCGGCGCCAGAGAGGATGGTCCGCCGGGAGCGGTTCGGTTTCGAAGACGTCCAGGGCGGCGGCCCGGAGCCGCCCCTTGTCGAGCGCCTCGGTCAGTGCGTCGAGCCGGACCGTCTGGCCGCGGCCGACGTTGACCAGACAGGCGGTCGGCTTCATCATCGCCAGCCGCTCGGCGTTGACCAGCCCTTCCGTGTGCGGTGTGTGCGGAAGGGTGACGATGACGAGGTCGGCTTCGGGAAGGCAGGCCTCCAGCCGCTCCGGCCGGTGGAGACGGGTGAACCCGGGCGGGGCCACGGTCTGCCGGGCGTCGATGCCGTCGACCTCGGTACCGAACGCGGCGAGCAGCCGTCCGACCTCGGCGCCCACCGCTCCCGTTCCGACGATCAGGGCGCGGATCTCCGAGAGGGGGATCACCGAGTCCGGCGACCAGTCGGGGGCCCACAGCGGCGCGAGTTGGTCTCGCATATAGCGCGGCAGGCCCCTGGCCAGGGCGAGGACGAGCGCCATGGTGTGCGCCGCGACATGGTCGGTATAGGTGTCACGCATGTTGGTGACGCGGACGGGGTGCCGGACGAGTTCCGGATAGTAGAAGCCGGGCGGCGGTCCTGCCTGGGGGGATTGCAGCCAGCGCAGCCGGCCCGCGTGCGGCAGGAGTTCCGCCGGGAGCGTGCCGTACGCCGCGTCGGCCCGGCCCAGCGCCTCGATCGTCTCCTCCCGCGTCTCGGGCCGTACGACCCTGATCGCGGGGACGGCACTCTCCAGCCGGGCCGGCCATGAGGCCGTGCGCTGGTCGTGGGGCGGCAGCATCACCAGCAGGTGACGGTCCCCGGTCATGCCGCGTACCGCGTTCCGTCGGCCGTCACTTCGTGGCGAAGCGGGCGTCCGGTCACATAACGCTCCAGTTCATCGGCCATGGCGCGGCCGAGTCGGCGCCGCTCCGGTCCGAGGTTTCCGGCGAGATGGGGTGTGATCACGAGGTTGTCCAAGGAGAAGAGGGGGGAACCGGCCGGAGGGGGTTCCGGATCGGTGACGTCGAGTGCGAAGAACAGGTCCGGCCGCCGGCGGGCCACCTCGATGAGTGCGGGCTCGTCGATCAGTCCGCCCCGGGCGGTGTTGATCAGGGTGGCGTCGGATTTCATGGATGCGAGGAACCGGGTGCCGATCATGCCCTCGGTGTCCGGGAGCAAGGGGGTGTGCAGGCTCACCACGTCGCTGGTGGCGAAGAGTTCGTCCAGTGGGACCAGCCGGACCCCGAGTTCAGCGGCCATGTCCGGGCTCGCGTAGGGGTCGTACGCCTGGACGTGTACGTCGTGGCGGGAGAGCAGACGCGCCGTCGCGCGGCCCGCGGCGCCGAGCGAGACCAGGCCGACGGCCGAGCCGCCGGTGCCGAGTTCGGGCTGCCTGGGTACCGGTGCCCGGTTGCGCAGGGAGCCGAGCGCGTAGCGCCATCCATGTTTGAGCGCGTACAGGATCTGCGCGAGCGTGAACTCGGCCACGGTCTCGGCGATGACCGGTCCCGCGGAGGTGACCCTGACACCGTGGGCCCAGGAGTCGGGGGTGACCAGGCCGCGTGTGGAACCGGCGCCGTACAGCACGAGGCCGAGTGTGGGCGCGGCCGCGAGCAGTGCGGCGTTCAGCCGGGGGGCGCCCCAGCCGGTGATCAGGACATCCACCTCGGCGAGGTGCTCCGGGGTGAGGGCGTCGCCGGGGCACAGCGGATGCCGGATATGGACATGCTGTTCGATGGCGGCGCGTTCCTCGGGACCGTAGACATCCTCGAAGAGGGCCGGGTTCATGGCGTAGATGCCGGTGAGTGTCATCGCTGTTCCCCTTGTACGGAGGTGCGCAGTGCGGCGAGCCGGGAGGCCGAGGCCAGTCCCGCGTGGTAATAGCGGATCTGCTGGGCGCCCGCTGCGCCGAGCCGGGCGACGCGCCGCGCGATCGTGTCCGGCGGGTCTTCGAGTACGGAGACGTTGGCGATTACCGGAACGGCCGTGCGCCGTACGGCCTGTGCGACTGCGGCGACCGCGCTGTCCTCGTCGCCCCAGCACTTCAGTACGAAGGCATCGGCGGGGCCGCCGAACGCGGTGACGTCCACTCCGCTGTCGGGGCCGGTCGCCTGAGGGTTGTCGTCCGCCATCAGCAGCAGTTCACGGTCCGGTGCCACGGAGGCGACGGCGCTGGTCAGTTCGGCTATGACGGCGTGTCTGTGACGGAACAACCCCTGTGCGTGGTCCTCGCCGAGGGTCTCGGTGAGTGTGGCGGGGGCCGGGCGGCCGTGTGCCAGTTCGTCGTCGACGGCGGTGCGGATGTCGTGCGCCAGGGCGTCCGGATCCACGCCGTCGCCGGCGAGCGCCGCGGAGCAGGCCGTGCACAGGCAGATGGAGAGCAGATCGCGGCAGCCGGGCGAGAGGTCCACGCCGTGGGTCTTCTCGTGATGGCTGCCATGCTCGAATCCGAGCCAGCCGCAGGCCTCCAGCATCAGGCTGGGCACGTCGTAGCGGCCGCAGACCTCCCGGACGAGGTTGAGGGCGTAGGCACGCACTTCCGGGTGGGCCGGACAGAGAGCGTACGAGTAGTGCTCGCCGAAGGCGTTGCGGACCGTGAGGTGGGGGGCGCGGGCGCCGAGGACCGACGAGTGTGTGAGGACCAGCCATGCCTCGATACGGAGACCGGCGGCGTTCAGGGCAGCCGCGGCGGCGCCGAAACGGTCCGGCACGTCCACTCCCCAGGTGGGGGGCAGCGGTGTGAGTGTCTGCCCCTTCCAGATCTCGGGGGTGAGCGGGAAGTACGCGGCGGCGTGTGCCGCGTGCACGATTCTGTGGCGCGGGTGCCGGGGTGATATCGCCCGTACCGCGTGGTAGCCGGCCTGGAGGGTCACCGTGCCCAGCCCCAGGCCGGCGATCCGGTCCGCCGCCGCCGGATCGCCGACGATGTCCCAGGTGTAGGCGAACGTCCCGTCGCGGCCCCGGGCCGGACCCGTGGACCGGTCGGCGGGAAGAGTCGCTTCAATCACGCGTGTCACTCCTTGGTCGCGCCGGCCAGGCCACGCACGAAGTAGCTCTGGAAGAAGAGGAAGACGAGGAGCATGGGGACGAACGAGATCGTCATCCCGGCGGCGAACCCGGTCCAGTCCACGGCGTGTTCGCCCTTGAACGAGAGCATTCCGACGGCGAGGTTCTGCAACTCCGGCTGGCCCAGGGTGAAGACCAGGGGGATGTTGAACTCGTTCCAGTTGCTGACGAACTGGAAGATGACCACCACCGCTATCACCGGTTTCGCGAGCGGGAGGACGAGGCGGAAGGTGCGCAGGAAGCCCGCGCCGTCGAGCTTGGCCGCGTCGAAGAGGGCGGGCGGCACGCTGGAGAAGAACCCGATGAAGAGGAGTACGTACAGTGCGCCCGCGGCTCCCGACATCGCGAGAATGACACCGGCCCGCGTATTGAGCAGACCCAGCTGGTCGACCAGTACGAACTGGGGAATGATGATCGAGGCGACCGGGATGAACAGGGTCGCGACGATGGTCCGGTGGAGCAGTTTACGGCCGGGGAAATCGTAGCGCGCGAGGATGTAACCGCACAGCGCCGATTTCACCAGTTCGATGGCGGTGGATATCACCGTGTACAGCACGGTGTTGAAGAAGAATCGCGAGAATCCGGCGTTCACCCAGGCACGTCGGAAGTTCTCGAAGTTCAACTGGTCGGGGATGAGTCCCGCACCCCCGGTGAATAGTCCCGTCTGGGTCTTGAACGCCCCCGAGACGGTCCAGAGGAAGGGGTAGATCCAGATGAGGGAGACCACCACGAGCAGGGGCAGCGTGATGAGATTGGCCCGGGTGGCCCGGCGCATTCGGAAACGCTCTCGTGTTGTGCTCATCAGACGCCGTACTCCTTCCGGAGCTTCTGCGCCCGGCGCACGAAAAAGCCCTGGCTCATGACAATGATGAAGGCGATGACCGAGAAGAGCAGCGCCGCGGCCGAAGCGTATCCGTAGGAGAAGGGCAGACTTCCGAACGCCTCTTCGTAGATGAAGTACGAGACGACATAGCTGCTGGTGCCGGGACCGCCGCCGGTGAGGGTGACGACCAGCCCGAACACATGCATGGCGTTGACCAGGCCGAGCAGCAGGATGATGACCGCCACCGGCTTGATGATCGGCAGCGTGATGCGGGTGAGTTTCTTCCATTCACTCGCGCCGTCGATTTCGGCCGCCTCGTACAGCTCATCGGGGACGTTCTGGATGGCGGCCATCCAGTAGATGACGTACTGGCCGAACACCTGCCACACCGAGATGAGTACCAGCGCCAGCAGGGAACTCCACCGCGAGGCGAAGAAGTCGACCGACTCGTCCGTGATCCCCAGGTCATGCAGAATCGCGTTGAGTGCGCCGTTCGACGGATTGAGCAGGTACGTGAAGACGAGACCCGCCATGGCCACCGGGATGATCAGCGGCGCGAAGAACACGGTACGGAAGACCCTCTTGCCCCGTAGCCATTTCCGTGTGAAGAGAACGGCGACGACGAGAGAGAGCGGAAGTTTGATCGCCGTGGTCAGCACGGCGAAGATCAGGGTGTTGGCCACGGCGAGCCAGAAGAGGCTGTCGCCGAGGATGGACCCGTAGTTGTCGGTGCCGACGAAGTTGTCTATCGGCCCGCTGCCCGACCAGTCGAAGAACGAGTAGTAGACCGTCGCGACGAGCGGCCACATCGTGAACCCGATGTACAGGAGAAGAAAGGGGGCCATGAAGAGGGCCACCCACAGGCGGTCCCATCCTTTGGCCCGCTCGCGTGGTGCCTCGTGGCTGGGCGGCGGTTCCCTCGACGCGTCCTTCCGCGGAGCGGGCTCTGCTGAAGGGGGTGCGGCCGGCGGGGGAATCTGAACGGCTGTCATGAAAGGTCCTCGTCTTGCGGGGAAGTACGGGCGGTGCGGGGTGGACCGGTCGGGGTTGAACTCGCGGCCACTACTGCTTCGGCGAGTAGTCCTCGGTGTACTTCCAGTCGGGGAAGGTGTAGCAGTCGATCGAAACCTTCAGGCCCGACGCCGCTTCCTTCTTGAGCCCGTCCTCCAGGGTCTTCTGACGCTCCGCGACCAGTTTCTTCGCCTCCGGGGCCAGCGGCTTTCCGCTTGTGAGTGCCTCGACCATCGCCTCGTACTCCCAGTTGGGCCGCTTGGAGATGGCGTCCAGATAGGCCGTCGACTTGACGAGGTCGGGGCACTTCTGGACAGGAACGGGCACGTTCACGCGGTAGCCCGGCTGATCCGCGATCTTCATGATCTGCTTCACGGCGGGGTCGGTGACCTGCTTGGCCGAATCGGCGAACGCGAGCGTTCCGAAGCCGGTCTTGAGGTACTCCTTCGCGAAGTAGCCGTCGGGCTCGGTCATCCACTGCAGGAATTCCGAGGCGGCTTCCGCCTTCTTCGTCTGTGAGCTCACCCAGTACTTGTTGCCGTCGTGCTGGCGGGCCAGGGCACCGGTCGCCCCGCCGTCGGGTACGGGATGGGCCGCGACGGTGTACTTGTCGCCCGTGAACCCCTGGCTGTTCCAGACACTGGGTACCCAGGTGCCGTCCAGGTAGATCCCGGCCTGCCCGACGGCGAACTGCTGCCGGGAGAAGTTCTTGTCGTTCAGCCCGGGGGCCAGGTAACCGGCCTTCTGAAGCTCCTGGATGTACGAGAACGTCTTCAGGGCCTGCGGGTCGTCCAGCGAGAACTTGCCCTCGTGGAAATTGAAGAACAGGTCGGTCGACGCTCCCGACGCGAGCGCGAACCAGATGCGTTGGAGTTCCTGTTCCTTGCTGGGGGACGCGATGCAGTAGGCGTCGGTCTTGGCCTCGATCCGGGCGCAGGAGTCCTTCAGTTCCGACCAGGTCCTGGGCGGATTCGCCGTGTCGAGCCCGGCGTCCTCGAAGACCTTGTTGTTCAGGAACATGTATCCGGGACCCCAGTAGAGGTTCTCGGAGAAGGGGAAACCGTAGGTCTTGCCCTGGTAGGTGTTGATCCCCTCGACGAACGAGCCCTCCGGCCAGCGGCTGGTGAAGTCCTTGGAGACCTTGCCGTCCGAAGTCAGCGGCCGGATCCATTTCTGGTCGAGCAACTGGGCCATGTTCGACGGGCCGCCGGAACTCCAGTAGAAGATGTCCGGCCCCTGGTGACTCTGGAAGGCCAGGGGGAGCGTCTGCTGGTATTCGTCCTGCGAGATCGACCGCCACTCGACCTTGGTTCCGGGATGCTCCTTGGCGTACTGGGCGACGACCTTGTCGTGGAAGCCGGTCTGCTCCACGGAGAAGTCCCAGATGGTGAGGGTGTCCTCCGCGGCGCCGTCCCCACTTGTCCCGCAGCCGGACAGGCCCACCGCCATCACCGTCATCAGCGCGGCGACTGTCCTCGAACGTCGTCTCTTGAGCATCAGAGTCCTCCTGCTGGCGTTACGGCGAGGGCACCACTGACCTCTGCCGACCGATCGGCCCCCACTGAAACCCAGGGCCCGAGGTGCGGATGAGGCTAGGGGCGGCAGAAGATCCGAGCAAGCGTTTTCACAAGATCAATTTTATCCACCCTGGAAGAGGCTCCTCCACATCACCTCTGACCTGCTCTTTGTGCCAGGTCGCGTACGCGAAGGACATGGCTGGTAGGTTCTGAGGAAACGCTTTCACACACCAGAACCGAGACCGGAGGGCCGCCGTTGTGCGCTTGATCGTCCTGACAAAACCGTTCGGATCCACCAGTGTCGACCGGGTCGCCGACCGGCTCGCCTCCCTGGGCGTGGACGGCACCGACCTTCTCGTCCGTGCGGGGCAGGCGGTAACGCCCAGCACCCCGGAGGACATCGTCGCCGCGGCACGCACCCTGGAGCGCGCGGGGCTCGGGCTCGACATCGTCACCACCGATCTCACGGCCGCCGGGCCGGAGGCGGAGCGGATCATCGCGAGCTGCGCCGAAGCGGGGGTCCCTCTGGTGCGTATCGGTTTCTACCGCTACCCCGGGCACGGGGACTACACGACGCACCTGGACGACGCCCGCCGGCGGCTGGCCGGCCTCGTGGACCTCGCCGCCGCTCATGGTGTGCGGCCCGCGCTCCAACTGCACCACGGCACCCTGCACATCTCAGCGGCACACGCTCTGCGGCTCCTTGAAGGACACGGCGACGTCCTCGTCTACGCCGATCCCGGCAACCAGGCCAAGGAGGGAAGCGAGGACATGCGGCTCGGCCTCGACATGCTGGGCGTCGAACGTATCGGCTGCGTCGGCGTCAAGAACGCGGTGTGGCAGCGGGGTACGCGGGGCTGGGAGTGTGACTGGCAGCCACTCGCCGACGGCGGCGTCGTCAACTGGCCGGAGATCCTCCCGCTCCTGCTCCGGCGCGGCTACCGGGGCCCGCTCTCGCTCCACGTCCACTACCCGTTCGGATCGCTGGAGCGCGTGCTTCAGCGTGACGTGAACCACCTGCGGGACCTCATCGCGGACGCGCGGAGGGAAAACGAGGCGCAGTGAATCGTTTTACCCTGTCAGAGGTACGCCCACGGCCTCCGCGGCAACCGGCCGGTGGCCTACCCAGATGATTTCCGCCTGAGGTTGTTGTTTTCTCCCGGACTTTCGGAGGCGCTCGTTGAGCAGGTCGCGGATCGGCAGATCAGGCAGCGAGACAGGGCGGTCCCGGGTGACCATCCGTGAAGTGGGCGCGGCGGCCGGCGTCTCGACCTCCACGGTGTCCCGGGTGCTCAACGGCACTGCCAAGGTGGACCCTTCGCTGGTGCAGAGGGTGCACGACGCCGTCGCGGACCTCGGCTACCGGCCCAACGCGGCCGCCCAGGGACTGGCCCGCGGCGAGGCGGGCGCGATCGGGGTCCTGGTCCCGGATCTGGCGAACCCGTACTTCCCCGACATCCTCAAGGCGGTCTCCAGTGTGGCCCGTACCCACGGACGCCGCGTCATGATCATGGAGTCCGACGAGAACGCGGCGAGCGAATACGAGTACGCGCAGGACTTGATGCGGTGCTGCGACGGGGTGCTGCTGTGTTCGACCCGGATGGACCGTGCCTCGCTGGTGGACCTGACCCTCCAGGGCACTCCGATGGTCATGGTCAACCGGATGGTGCCCGGCCTCAGCACGCCCTCGGTCTCGGTCGACTTCTACGGCGGCATGACACTGGTCTGCGGGCACCTCGCCCAGCTCGGGCACCGCCGCGTGGCGTACCTCAGCGGCCCCGAGGCCTCCTGGGCCAACGCGGAGCGCGTACGGGCCTTCGCCGCGGCCGCCGCCTTCGGCCTCGACATCACCGTCGTCCCCTGCGGCTCCACCACCCGCCATGGGTACGAGGCGATCGCCCCGCTGCCGGACACAGGCATCACGGCGATCGTCGCGTACAACGACCTCGTGGCTCTCGGCGCCATGGCCGGATTCGAGGAGCGGGGCGTCAGGGTGCCCGACGACATGTCCGTCATCGGATGCGACAACCTGTCGCTCGACCGCATGCCGTCCTCGGGCCGCCTCCTCACCACGGTGTCGGGCCCCCGGGACCAGCTCGGCAGGCAGGCCGCCGAGCGGCTGGAGCTGTTCATGACCTCGGAGCCCGACAGCGAACCACTCCTCATCCCGATGGAGTTGGTCATCAGGGACACCAGTGTTCCTCCGGGGACCACGAGGCCCTCGCACGCCCCGTAGGGCGACGGGCCGCGAGCGCGGCTCCTGGACATCAGGCTGGACGGAAAGGAAGAGCCTCCGGAGGCCCCCACCCCGTGTCGGGCCGGGGTGAGGGCCTGGCCGCGGCGGACCTGTCAGATCCGTCGCGGGATCGTCACGCAGCAGGTTCGAGCGTGACCGAGGCGTTGGACACCTCGGTCCGCAGATCGGCTCCCATGGTGCTGTTGACTATCTGGACAGCTATCACCTCGGATTCCGCCGGAACGGCAGTGCCGCCCAGGTACGAACGGTACTTCTGGGCGAGTGCGGTGAAGTCGACCGAGACCTGGCTGGTGGTTCCGGCCGCGATCTCCTGCCCCTGCACCGTGACGCGGCATGAGTTGTCCTGGCAGCCGTTGTTCCAGAAGACGCCGTCCGCGTTCGGCTCGATGAATTTTCCGGGGTTGAAGTGGACAACGGAAATGACGTTCTTCCTGTCGCCGTCCTTGTAGATGAGGTCGGTCGTGAGGATGGCGCGCTTCTCCCCGCAGGCGAAGGTGCCGCTCTGCTTGGCGTAGGCGTCGTAGGTGACCTTCAGCCGTCCGTCCGCGAAGTTGTAGTGCTGGCCCGGGGCCGGGCGGCGCAGCGAACTCGACGGATAGTGGTAGGAGAATGCCACCTCACGGAGGAGGCAATCGCCGACCTGCCGCGCGTTGTTCTCCATCCCCAGCTTCAGCGGGGATCCGGAATTCCCCGAAACCTGAGCGTCGTAGCCGGGGTACTTCGTGCGCTGGTCACTCTTCCAGTTCAGCGTCACGAAGTCCCAGGCGGGGCAGGCTTTCCTGTTGTTCGCGTCTGTGTAGGGAAAGCGATCGGAACAGCCATCGTCGGCTCGCAGTTCATTGTCCACGGCGCGACAGCCGGAGGTGTCGTAGTACGTGCTCGGTGGCCCGGCGGGCAGGTCCGGGAATTCCCCCACGACTCCGAAGCACCGGTTCTTGGGGCCGGGATCGAAGACGATGGAGGTGGACTGGGTGACCGGCGAGCTGGCGCTGACCGGGCTGGCCATCGCACCGAGAGGGACGAGCAGTGCGAGCAGGGCCGCGCCGAGCGCGTAGCGAAACAGTCGTCTCAACGGAAACTCCTTCAAGAGGGAATTCATGAGGCGTGTCCCCGGCCGATCCGAAATGCCCCCTCCTTTCCATGGGAGCGTTCCAGCGGGACAGTGGTTCGACCGGAATGATGGTGGAGCGACAGGTCACCCCGTCAGGATGCGAAAAAGGCAGGGCGCAGGCCCCGGGCGATGCGAGGAGGAACACGATCGCGTCTCATCGTGGAGCTCTGTGACGCGTAGGCCACCCGTCCTTGACGGCGTGCCAGGGAGTAAAACCATCCCTGTGAGGTCACGTCAATAGAGGGAAACCACGCACTGGCCGTTTGTCCAAGTGTGAATGACCGGAAGTGAAAGCGCCGCATCGCTTCCGCCGGTGGGGAAGCCCCGGAGACCCCCGCAACCGCTCAAGAATCCTGGGCATTTGGCCTCGGTCGTGGACGCCGGGGTCCGGACTCGTGGCGGCCACTACGTGTGGGTATGCCCCGCCCCCCGGCCCGACCTGGCCGGACCCGGGACACATGGCCGGCACAGCTCATCGCGTCATCGGGGCATCGGGGCATCGGGGCATCGGGGCATCGGGGCATCGGGGCGGAAGGTACCGAAGGGAGTGTCGGCCTGACCGCTCTCCTGGTCGCCCCGGCGCGGGCGATCGCGGGCCCCGGCACACACGGACTTCAGCGCCGTGCCAGCGCCAGCACGCTCAGTCCGAACATCAGGACGCCCAGGGGAAGATGAACCGACGGTACGTGCGCGATGCCGAGCACGACCTGGACCGAGGCGAGGACAAGGAAGCCGGAGGCGTGCCAGACGGGCCGGGGCGAGCCGCCACCCGGCTTCCACGCCAGCACCGCCGCGAGCACGTACAGCATGGACGCCCCGTACATCACACGGGCTCCGACGCTGTGCAGCGTCTCTCCGTAGGACGAGGTCAGCAGCAGTCCGGCGGAGACCGCCTGAAGGAAGATGGTCAGGGTCTGCAGGGTGATCGCGATCTGCAGAAACGACAAGCGGCGCTGTGCCGTTGCCTGGGTTGCCATGTCACGGTCCCCTTTCCGCCCGGAGGCAGTAGATCGGTAGGGTTTCAACAGCCCGACGACGCGGGCCCGCGAAAGGTAAGGCGAGGAGGCGGTCGGGAGCATGGGGACGGCTGGGACGAGCACCGATGCGCCGGCCGGTGAGCGGCGTCAACTGATCAATGTCGCCTACCGGTTGCTCGGTTCGCTGGCCGAGTCCGAGGACGCCGTACAGGAGGCCTACGCGCGCTGGTACGCGCTGCCACGAAGCCGGCGGGACGAGATCGTGTCCCCCGGCGCCTGGCTGACGACGGTGACCGGCCGCGTCTGTCTGGACGTGCTCGGCTCGGCGCGGGCCCGGCGTGAACGCTATGTCGGCGCGTGGTTGCCCGATCCGCTGCCCGACCACACCGAGTGGAACCACGGACCTGGCACCGACCCCGCCGACCAGCTGATCCTGGACGAATCGGTGACCATGGCCTTCCTCGTCGTCCTGGAGTCGATGACACCCGCCGAGCGGGTCGCGTTCGTCCTGCACGACGTCTTCCGCTACCCCTTCGCCGAGATCGCCGGCATCCTCGGCCGGACCCCCGCGGCCTGCAAGCAGCTCGCGGCCTCCGCCCGGCGGCGGGTGCGCGTCGCGCGGGCTCCGGTGACAGCGATCGGGCAGGCCGACGTGGTGCGACAGGTCAAAGAGGCGTGGGAGACCAGGGACATCGCGGCCCTCGTCGAGCTCCTCGACCCGGCCGCCGTGATGACCGCCGACGGCGGGGGCCTGGTCGGTACGGTCCTGCACCCGATCGAGGGCGGTACGCGCATCGCCCAGTACATGGTCGCCATCGCCGACAGGGCTCCGGGGCTCGAACTCCTGGAACGGTCGGTCAACGGTGTGCCGGGTCTGGTGGCCCAGCACGCCGGCGCCGTCATGACCGTGGCCGCGTTCGATGTCGCCGATGGCCGCGTCACCCGGATCTGGGCGGTCCGCAACCCGGAGAAGCTGGGGCCGTGGGTGCGGGACGCCTAGGTTCTGTCGTCGAAGGCCACGCCACTGCTTCTGCTTCTGCTTCCGCTTCAGACGGTTGTGGGCGAAATGGCGTGCGACGACAGGGGACGCCCTGGCCGGGTACGAAAGCCATGGAAGGGCTGGGTGAGGAATCGCCGCCCGAGTAATGCGTGAAGAACTGCGCAGGAAACGGGATTGAACACCTTGACGTGGAAGAAAGGCGATCAGTGATGAATCGGATCCACAAAGCATTTACCGATTTCCCCGTGAATCCGTGACGGCCGGCGCGCAGGGTGAGCAGTGCACCCGCCCGACACTCTGAAGGCACAAGCGTCGGCGCGAAGTACCGAGAAGCCGTGTTCAGGGCGTGTTGCGGGGTGTCCGGGACTGTTCGGGATTACCTTCTTCGGCTGCTCCAGATGATGGCGGCGGCCAAGATGAGTGCTGCGCGGGTGTGGTGCGCGTGAGTGGAGGGCCGGCCGCGGCCGAACGCGGATCCGTTTGCCGTGGAGGTCGGGGCGGAGTCGTGGTTCGCGAGGTTGCGCAGGATTTCGCGTGCCTGCTGGAGGCTTCCGGGGGCGGCGATCATGAGTTCGAGTGCCGTACGGGCGGCTTGCTGTTCGGAGAGGGTTTCCTGGGCGAGGCCGAACATGATGCTGCGCAGGTTCTCTCCGAATACGTCCGTGATGGACAGTTCGGGGCACAGGTGGCGGATGGATCCTTCGAGGTTGGCGAAGGATTTTCCGAGGAGGGCGATCACGGGGCTGGACTGGATGCCCCGGCGGGTGGCGTGGGTGAGGACGGCGGTGAGGGTGACGCCGAAGTTGAGTTCCTCCAGTGACGCGGAGGTGACCTTCGGGACGAGGGCGGCCATGTCGGTGCGGAAGCCCGGCAGGTCGGCCCAGGGGGTGGGGTGTCCCATCTCGGTCCAGGTCTTCGCCAGCCCGGTGCCGTCGTTGGCGGCCACGTTGAGCAGGGCCAGGACGAGGCTTCTGCTGACGTTGGCCTCGACACGGCCGGCCATGCCCCAGTCGATCAGATGGGCCGGGTGGCCGGGGGCGACGAAGACGTTTCCCGGGTGGGGGTCGGCGTGGAAGTAGCGGTCGAGGAAGAACCCCCGGAACATGAACGCCATCAGGTCCCGCCCGATACCGGCGCGCTCGTCGGCCGTGAACGTCTCGGGGTCGGCGTCGCGGATCGATGTGCCGGGTGCGAGGGACTGCACCAGGACCCGCCTTGTCGGCTCGAGCAGGACGAGGGGAACGGTCAGGTGCTTGTGCTCCGCGGTCAGGCGGCGGGCCATGCCCATGTTGGCGGCCTCCTTGCGGAAGTCGCTCTCGCCCTCCATGGCGTCGAAGAGCACCCCGAGCATGGCCGGCAGGTCGATCACCGTGGTGAACCGGGGTGCGGCTCGGGCGAACACGCGGGCCGCCCGCCGCAGGACGGCCATGTCCTGGGTCATGACCGTCTCCACGCCGGGGCGCTGGATCTTGACCGCGGCCGGTGTGCCGTCGGCCAGAACGGCGCGGTAGACCTGGGCCAGTGACGCCGCCCCGAGCGGCGTACTGGTGTCGATCTCGCGGAAAAGGCGTGGCCAGCGGGCCCCGAACGCTTCCACCAGGACGGGCTCGAACACGTGGAACGGCACCGGGGTGACCTGGTCGTGGAGCTTCTCGAACTCTTCGATCATCGCCGGGGGCACGAAGTCGGGGCGGGTGGAGAGCATCTGCCCGACCTTGATGTAGAACGGCCCGAGCGATTGCAGAGCCTCACACACCGTCCGCGCCCGCTCCTGCCCCTCCTCCCCGGTATCCGCACCGCCGCCGCGCCTGGACCGGCGCGTCTCTTCCACGAGCAGACGGCCCAGCACACCGGCCACGTACCGGGCGCGAGCGGACACACGTCCTCCAAAGGCAGTCAGGCACGATCGGCACCGGGGTGCTTCCGCTCGTCATAAGCGGGCCGTCGTCGCCGGCCCCCGGCAGTGCCCGGGACGCCCGTACCTGGTCTCCGCCTACCCGTTCCGGCCGGGAGGCGAGCCGTCGCCGGCCGCCTCGGACAGCGGCCCCGCCATGCCCGACGACCGGCCGACCGCCCGAGCCGCCACGGGCGCGGCCGGGGCAAGCGCGGTGAGAAGCACCTGAGCGAGAACCTGGTAGGTGCATTCACCGCCGCTCTCGCCTTCCCTGACCCGGAAACGACGACCGTGCCGCACATCGTCGGCCAGCTCCTCCACAGTGACCGGGCGACACATGAACGTGTCGAACAGCTGCCCGCCTTCCGTTCGGACGAGGTGGCGCTCCGCGCCCATGCCTGTCGGGAGGTTGGGGGACGCACCGTCCGTACCCGTACCCGTACCCGTACCGGCCCGCACGGTCACCCACGTGCCGTCACCGGGGACCGGCCTCCCACCGGCTCCTGCCCGGACGGAGTGGCCTCGACCAGGCGGCCGAGCTTCTCCTGTAGCGCGGCCAACTCCGCCCACAACCGCTTGAGTTCCTCCTCCCGGGCCTCCGCGCTCCGGACGTCTTCGCGGGTGTCGGCGGTGCCCTCGCCCTCGTCCAGGAGGACGAGGACCGCCTCCCGGGCCTTGCCGTCCACGCGCGCCGCGCAGTCGAGAAGCCCGTAGGCGCTTTCCCTGGCACCATCCATGACGGCGCCGACGAATTTGACGATGCCGCGACGCGGCCAGGTCTCGCTCATGACAGGCTGCTCCTTCTGCTCGGGTCCGCCGTGAACGACGGCGCAGGTGACAGGTGTTCGTCAGCTTTCTGAGTGCCCATTCCGAGCCCGGCGACAACCCCGCCCACAGGGCGTGCGGAAGCACACGCAACGCCCCACACGACCGCCCGCCGGAAAACGCTCCGTACACGCGCCCGTCGATATGTTCTCGGCCGCGCACCGCCCAACCGCCCACGCCCGGCGTCCACTCGGGGCCGTGTGTGACAACCCGACCAGTTCCGGGCGGACGGAGGAATCACGGCGGGCGTGCACGGCGGGAGCCGCACGCCCGGGGCGTACACATCTGGCACATGCACACGTCAAGTGCGGCGTCGTGCTCTCTACCCGGGGAGGCGGGGCTGAGGCGATCCTGCCAAGGGACGTACCGAATATGCCGGGGCTCGTCCGGCAGACCGAGGAATCAGTGCCGCAGGTGAGGCTGGTGTCATGTGACCACTGTCGTGTCCCCTCCCGCCGGGGCGGCAGCCGCCGTCGAACAGATACTCACCGACCGGCTCCACGCCACCCGACGAGCACGGGACGGCAGCGCCCTGCGGCCCGCCGCCACCGCAGCACCGGGCCGTCTCGCCGCCTCCGTGGCCACCCGTACGTCCTGACAACTCGGCCGCGTCACACGGGCCCGCGCGGGAACGCCGCCCCCATCACTCCACACCACGACGGAGCATGCCATGCACGCGACCCCGGACACGACAACCGCACAACTGCTTCAACTGCCGCCGCTGTACTGCCCCATCGACGCGGCCGTTCACCCCGATCTCGACAGCATCGACCGTGATTCCCAGGTCTGGCTCGACCGCTTCCGCCTCTACACCAGCGACATCGACCGGACCTGGGTCATCGCGCGACACTACGCGGAGGCAATGTGCCGGATCTATCCCGAAGGCATCACCGACCGCGTCGCGCTCACCGCTCGATGGCTGCACTGGATCTTCTACGTCGACGACGTGCGCATGGAAACCGCCGTCACTCCCACCAAGCTCGCTTCGGCGATCGGCCTCACCAGCCACCTGCTCCGCGTCATGGAGTCCCCGGCCATCGAACCGGCCGCGGATCAGACCGGCCCCATCGCCGCGCTGCAGTCACTCATGTCCTCGGTACAGGCCGTCGCCACCCCGACGCAGCTGTACCGGTTCGGCGAGGCCCACCGCAAGTGGTTCCACGCCATCCTGTGGGGGATGTCCAGTCCCGCACTCGCCGGCCTGGACGAGTTCCTGCACCTGCGGATGCTGAACGCCGGCGGCGCCGCCAGCCTGTCCTGGTCGGAGATCACCATCGGGGAGGAGATCCCCGGCGCCGAGTTCCACTCCCCCGCCATGCGCGCACTGCAGGAATCGTCCTTCCTGTTGATGGCCCTCGACAATGATCTGCTCTCCTACAACCGCGAACTGTTCATCGACAAAACCAAACTCAACATCGTGATGCTGCTCGCCCGGCTGAACGACTGCCCGCCCGAGCAGGCCGTCCACCAGGCGGTGGCCCTGCGAGACCGCCTGATGACGCTTTTCCTGAGGCTGCGCGAGCAGGAACAGCCCAAGCTGAGCGCCCCCGGAAGGGCCTACGTGGCGGACCTGGCCTACGCGATCCGCTCCAACCTCGACTGGGGCTCGCACTCTGCCCGCTACACCGCTGTGACACCCCGCACCCAGCTCCCCCCGTCGAATCCCGCCCCCATCCCCCTGACACTCACCGACCACCCCAGCGACTCCAGCACCGAACCGCTGCCCTGTCCCTCGATCGCCTGGTGGTGGCAACAACTACGCACGTGACCGGCACCAGAGCCCTGTCCCCGACCCCCGGTGCGCGAGCGTGAGGCCCGTTCCAGACGGGGCGTCAGGCCATCGCGAACTTGGCAACGTACTCGTCGTACGGCTCGATGCCGACTTCCGCGCGGAGTTCGTTCTTCCGCGCGGAGTTGCGCGCGGAGTCCGTTCATGCGCTCGGGCTCCTCACAGGCCTGGGCGCTGCTGTCTCTGTTGACCGTAGCCGCCCTGGCGGTCACGGCCCGGCACAAGTGAACGCGAGCGGCGTCGTCACACGCCCGGCGGCGGGTTCTCGTCCGGCCGGGGCAGGAAGGCGCCCTTGGCGAGGATGCCGTCGATCCGCCGGCCCTCGGTCGCGGTCACGCGCCGACGAGGCAGGGGCACGCCCACAACGTGCGCCAGGCGGCGGATCTGCACGTCGACCGCCGCTTCACAGCTGAGGCAGAAGTCGTCCGCGGCGCGGCGTCCCTGGGCCCAGCCCAGGAGCGCCAGGGCGAGGGCCACCGGACAGGCCGGCCACCAGTAGAACGAGACGGCCAGGTAGGGCACGGCCCAGGCGACGCGCACGGTGGCGGCGGCGTAGTCGTCCCAGGCGGCGGAGACGACCTTGGTGATCCGGTCGTCGCGCAGCTGCCAGAGGCGCGGCCACGCCCGGGAGAGGGAGACGCCGTACTGTGCGGCGATTCGTTCGTCGACGAGGGCGAAGCGGTCGCCGATCCAGGTGGCGCGGTGGGGCAGATAGCGTTCGGGGATCGCGTAAGCGCCGCGCCGGGCCTCGTCAAGGGCGAGCCGGCGGCGGCGCCGCACGCCGGGGCGCATGATCCGGCACAGGACGGCCGACGTGCCGAGCCAGAGCCGGTTCACGACCAGGCTCAGTTCTCTCACCAGCAAGGCCACGACAGTGACTCCGGCGACCAGCAGGCAGCCGATGACGGCGCCTCTGGCGGTCCGGGCGGTGGTGCCGAGCGTGTCCAGGCGCCGTACCAGGGAGTCGAGATCGAGCGCGTGGCCCGCGCCGGCCGGGCCCATCGCCCAGGCGACGATCAGGATCGCGGTGAAGGGCACGCCGGGCAGGACGAGGAACGCGAACCATCGATCGGCGACGCGTTTGGCGAGGTCGGAGAGGATGCCGTCCATCAGCCGCCGTCCTCGGCCGCCATCGGGGCGTTCTCGAGGTGGCAGCGGGGTTCGGTGGCGTCGGCGTTCCGCCCCCGGGCGGGGCAGCGGCCGTGCGGGCACAGGAACCGTTCGACGAACGGCCGTTCCTGCCAGGTGCCGTCGGCAGGAAGCCCGGAACCACGGGTTCCGTCGCGGCGGAGCCGTAGCTCGCGCAACGCCTCGGTGGCCGCCTTGCCCGCACGGACCTCGGTCAGCTCCCGTTCGAGCTCGGTCCGCCACCCGAATCTGTCGGCCTTGCTCCTGAGCTCGGGCAGGTTGGCGCACAGCCACTCCAGACCGGCTTGCTCGTCGGTGACGGCCCCGGGGACGACGCCAGGGACAGCACCGGGGACGGCCTCGGCCCCGGCGGTCGCTCGCGGGTCGCCGGATCCGGGGGCCGCGCGTCGCGGCTGACGCCGCCAGGGCAGGCGCCATGGGGGAAGGGGCACTGATCCACTCCTTGGGGTCCGATGTGCGGTTCTACCGTCCGGTGTGCGGTTGTACCGTCCGGTGTGCGGTTCTACGGTCCGATGTGCAGCAGCGACGACCAGACGTCCACGTCGTCCGGGGCCAGGCGGCGCAGCGACCGCGCCGCGGCGTGGACGGCCCAGGCGGACCGCGCGCCGTCGGGGGCGCCCCCTTCGGTCAGCGTCCGGTACACCTCCTGGGCCGCGTGGAGGGCCCTGTCGCTGTCGATCTCCCACAGGGTGCCGACCACATGGACGAACGACTGCAGATGGAGAAGAGCGGCCATGTGGACCGCTTCGTCGTAGGCACGCGGGTCGGGCGCGGCGGTGCTACAGGCCGACAGGTAGCAGAACTCGGCGCCGGCCAGGCGCAGATCGGCGAGTTGTTCCAGGGAGACGACGCCGTCGGTGACGGCGAGTCCGGAGGCGTCGGCATGGCAGGCGACATGCACCCAGTGGGCGTCGCGCAGCCGTGCGAGAACGTCGTCGACGCGCGCCGCGCGCAGCACCGCCGCGCCCGGGAAGCACCGGAGGAACTCCTCGGTCTCCTCGTCGACGGCGGGCAGATCCGACCTGCCGGGGGTCCGGCGCGCCGCGACGGCGAGGCCCCCGCGCGGAGTCACCACCCGTGCGGCCGACCGCAGCAGGGCGCTGACGGTGGGGGTGTAGGAGGAGACCACCTCGTCCAGCAGGGCGGGGCCGCCGGGCCGGGAGTGGTGCCCCGCCGCGTGGAGGGGCAGGGCGGCCAGCGGCCCGGTCGGACACCACCAGATCCGTCGCGTCTCGCCGAGGTGCGGTGCCACGGCGCGCAGTACGGGAACGGCGAGGTCGTCCCACAGCCGTGGGGCGATGACGTGGAGCATCGCCTGATGCCGGCCGTCGGGGTCCGCCGACTGCCGTGCCCAGGCGACGAGTTCGGCGTGGTCCAGTCCGTCGAGGGGCACCAGGACCGGCTCGTCGTCCGGGAGCAGGACCACCGCGTCGCACCGCAGCGGACTCGTGTTGACGACCACCACGGGCCCGTCGACGGCCGCCCGGGAAAGCTCCTCGTAGGTGTGCCGCCGGGTCAGGGCAAGGCGCGCCGACAGCTCGTCCCACTCCTTCCCCAGCCGGACGCGGCGTTCCACATCGGCGCCCGCCTCGTCGAACCGCCACTCGGCTGTCTCGGGCATGTCGAGTTCGGCGCGGATCTCGTCGAGGCGGCGTGCCGACACGGGATCGGCGGCGCGCGCGATCTCGGCACCGTCCCGGAGGCGGGCGAGCTGACCCCACATCACGGCGCGCCCGTGGTCGAGGATCTCGATCGCCGTCTTCACCTGTCCCGCGGCGATCGCCGCCGCCGCGGCGGACGTGGGCACCCCCTGCCAGCGGCTGAGCAGCCACCGCTGGTCGTCACGGCGCAGTCCGATCCAGGCCAGCTGGGGCAGGAGTTCGACGGCGAGCCCGTAGCCCTCGGCGGACAACGGGCCCCCGGCGCCGAGGTCACCGAGGTCGGTGGCCGCGGCCAGCCGCACCTGCAAGGGAGAGGACGACCCGGAGGCCGCCGCTCGCAGGCGTTCCGCCGCCGCGTCCGTCTCGCCCGACGCGGCGAGGACCTGGGCGTGGGCGGTCAGGCAGAGGGCGTGCGCGGGGGCGCCGGGACCGTTCTCCGCCATGAGCCGCTCGGCCAGCGTTCGCGCCCGGTCGAGGTCGTCCCGGTCGCCGCCGAGCCGGAACCTCTCCACCAGCGCCCGGACCAGTCGCGGGTCGGGGGCGGCGCGCAGGCCCGCCTCGACGGCGGCGGTCAGCGCCGCCGGGTCCTTCGTCTCCAGGTAGCGCAGGAACCGCAGCTCCAGGAGGCGACCGGGCACCCTGGACGGAAAGCGGCGGCCCACTCTGTGTACGAGAGTCAGCGCCTCCTCCAGGTCCGCGGCGTCCCCGCGCAGCTCGTAGCGGTACGTCAGCGCACGGGCCAGATTCAGGCAGATGTCCCGCCACCGGGCGCTGGTGAGCCAGAACCAGGGACGGGGCCGAGCCGCCATGGGCGTGAGGATGTCGATGGCCCGTTCGAGGCTGATCACCGTTCCGGTCCACTCGTAGCGGAGCATGAACGCCCGCGCCACCACGTTCTTGAGCCCCGGCCGGTCCATCACGGCGAAGAACCGTTCGGCGAAGTGGCGTGGAGCGCCCAGCGCCGCCGGACCGTCCCGCAGCACCTCCTCCAGGATGTCCGTGTCGTTGCCGCGCTCGGCCATCAGGCCGATCAGCGCATCGGCCTTCAGCGACCAGGCCAGGGCGGAGAAATCACGGGACGTGGACAGGCGGAACCGCTCGGCCCGGTCGGCCCTCCCGCGCAGCGCGTCCTGCTTGGTGGCGGCGCCACGGCCGCGGCGGGAGCGGACGGGCCCGTCGGGGAAATAGATTCCGACCAGCCCCAGCAGCCTGTCCCCCTGCCACGGGAGGTAGACCAGGAAGAACGGGAGCAACAGCTGGGCAACGACCGCCCCGAAGAACACCCCGGTCGGCGTGTCCTCCGTCAGAATCGCCTTCAGCCGGCCCCACCGCATGACCGCCACAACCGCCAGGGCGGAAATCCAGATACCACTGAGCAGGAGGTACCGGGGCAGCATCGTGGCCGGCCGCCGGACGTAGCCGAGCCAGACCTGTCCCAGCATCCGCCGATGCGTGATGGCCCAGAGCGTCGACAGAACGAAGAACGCGCAGGAGACCGCGCCGACGAACGGCAGCAAGTAGGCCGACAGCGGTGAGTCGGGCGCGTAGGAGTGCAAGGTGGCCGTGTCGAGATCGAACCAGGCGCCGAGATCGGGACGGTAGACCGCGTTGTGCTCCGCGTCGTAGACAGGATGATCATGCGGGCCGGACCGGAAGCTCCGGTGGCCCACCAGCCAGTGTCCCCACACACCACCGCCCGCCGGCGCGACCGCCGTCACAGGCCCCCACACGGCGAAGCGCCGTATCCCCCGTCCCATCGCACAGAGGATACGACCGAAGCGGTACCCCGCGGGCCCTTGGGGACCCGGCGGCGGAAGAAGCGGCGGGGTGGCGGAGGCCCGACGCACGCAAGGATCTGCGCGAGGGGCGCGCGTCTCTCTTCGCCACCGCTCGGGATGGGCCGTCCGCCGGCCTCAGTTCTGGAGCCAGACGTCGTCGATGGCGGCTTGGACGTCCTCGGTGCGGGTGACCTTGAAGACGGACACCATGAGGTTCTCCTCGGCGTAGAGGGAATGCAGCCCACACGCGAGGAGGTCGAGATACTCGACGCCGATCCAGGGCTCCCCCTCGTCGGTGCCGAGGTACCCGGCTCCGGAATCGCCGGAGTTGACGCCGACAGCGCGCAGGAGTTGTGCGGGGTTGCCGGTGACGTCCTGGTCGTCCCAGCCATCAGCGGAGAGGCGGGACTGTCCGGGGATTCGGGCGAGGTACTTGGCGTAGGTCTCAGCCGAGTACATCTCGCACACGGCGGTGATCCTGGCCTCGGGATGGGCTTGGGCCTGGGCGTCGAACGCGGCGTCGAGATGAGTGGAGAGGATGCCGTCCTCGCCGAAGGCCGGGTCGCTGATCTGGACGACGGTGCCCCAGCATCCGACGGCGACGTAGTCGAGGTCGGCCATGTGCCGGGGGTGGTCCATGTCGCGGCGGAGCATGGGCTCGAGTTCTTCCACGATGGTGGAGACGGTGGGGAGTTCGGCGACGACGGCGCGGGCGCGGACCGGGTCATGGGCCGGGGCGTGGCGGATGGTGTGCTGGTCGTAGGGGGCGGGGCAGGGCGGGTGGATGCGGGTGATCTGGAGGGTGGACTGCCGCCAGGCGATACGCGGGTTCGTGCTCATGGCGGGAGCCTAGGGCGTGTCCGTAAAGTACCGCCTGGTCTGCGGGCGGGCGGGACGCGCTCCTTTCGCGACACGCTCTAGGGTCGTTCGGAACGGGCGGCGCGGCGATCCGCCGTCACGTTCGATGCTCGCGCGTTCAGGTACTTGGAGGCAGCAGCCGCGAAAGTCCGTAGCGGAAACGGTCGTCGAAGGAGTCCGAGGCCATGAGGTGCTCGCCGATCCGGGCGAGGGCGGGGTAGCTGCCGGTGGCCACGAGTTCGTGGAACGAGCCGCGCGGAGTGCCGGACGGGGTCTGCTGCTCCTGGGTCAGACCGAGCGTGAAGTAGACGATCGACCAGCACAGACGGGCCGCGTCCGCCTCGTGGTATCCGGCGTCCAGCAGGGCGCCGACGATGGTTTCGGCGACGCGCAGGGTCTTGCCCGTGCCGGTGAATGTGCCCGCGACCAGGCGGCCGCCGTCGCGGTGGGCGAGCAGGGCGTCCCGGTAGCGGGTGGCGACCGTGCGGACCCGTTCGGCCGGTTCGTCCGGCAGGTGGGTGACGTCGACGGAGCCGACGATATGGTCGGCCATCGTATCGATGAGTGTCTGCTTCGTCTTCACGTACGAGCTCACCGAGTTGAGGTGGGAGCCGAGGGTCCGGGCGACCCCACGCAGCGTCAGTTTCTCGAGACCTTCCGCCTCGAGCGTGGTGAACGCCGCCTCGATCACGTCGTCCAGCGTCCAGCGCATCCTCGTGTCCCGTTCCGTCCGTTCTCCGTCACCCACCGGCGATTTCCGGGTCATGGTACAAGTGGGCTGCTCAGGGCCCCGTTCATCACCCTGTTCAGGCGCCGAACGCCGCCTGGGACACGGCGTCCCAGCGCTCCCACTCCTCGATGCGGGACGCGTATTCCGCCCGGATCACATCGAGCGGTCCCTTGCCGAAGAAGATCCGCAGGGGCGGCTCCTCGGCGTCGACGACCGCGAGGATCGCCGCGCGGGTGGCGGTCGGCTCGCCGCGCACTCCGGCCGGCCGCCGCATGCCGGCGCGGAAGCCGTCGTAGGCGGCCAGGCGTTCGGCGTGGATGGCGGACGGTCCCGCCCAGTCGGTGGCGTATCCGGCGGGCTCGACCAGGGTGACCTTGATGCCGAAGTCCTCGACCTCCTTGGCGAGGCTCGCGGTGAAGCCCTCCAGGCCGAACTTCGAGGCGTGGTACACGCCGAGGCCCGGCAGCGAGAAGACGCCCGCGATCGAGGAGACCTGGATGATGTGCCCGCCGCCCTGGGCGCGCAGGTGCGGCAGCGCGGCCTGCGTGACCCACAGCGGGCCGAGCAGATTCACCTCGATCTGCGCGCGTGCCTGTTCCTCGCCGATCTCCTCGACCATGCCGAACAGGCCGTAGCCGGCGTTGTTGACCACGACGTCGAGTCGGCCGAAGCGGTCGGCGGCCCGACGCACCGCGGCAACGACGGCCGCGCGGTCGGTGACGTCCAGCTGGATCGGCAGCAGGTTGTCGCCATGGGTCTTGAGCAGGTCGTCGAACGCGTCGGGGGTCCGGCTCGTCGCGGCGACGCGGTCGCCCCGTTCCAGCGCCGCCTGGGTCCACTGCCTGCCGAACCCCGTGGACGCGCCGGTGATGAACCATGTCTTCGTGGTCATGTCGTGCTCCTGTGTTCCTCGGTGCCGGTTGATGCTCCCCGGCCGCGCCGGGTGAGCGGGGAGTGCACGGGGATGACGGCCAGGCCGTCGACCTCGATGAGCCATTCGGGCCGACCGAGCGCCTGGACGCCGATGAGCGTGCTCGCCGTACGGGGTCGCCGCCGAAGGCCCGCAGGCGGGCCGCGAAGATCGGCCCGACCAGTTCGGGCGGTGCCCCACGACGTGGATGGTGTTCTTCAACAGGTCATGTGGGCCGCAGCCGACCGCGGCCGGTGCGGCGGGCCGACGCCGACTCGACGACCGTGACCTGTGCCCCGCACCGCGCCAGCCGGTACGCGAGCACCGGGACCGCGATCCCGGCGCCGGAGATCAGCGCCTTGACTCCGGTCATCTTTCATCACCGCCTTTTTGGTCGTTGACCAAGTTCCGCATCCCAGTGAAATTGGTCAACGACCAAAAGTCAACCCGGGATGTGGCCTCGGGGAACGGCGGCGACCACGCGGAGGCCGAGCACAACTCGGTGGCGGCCGGAGTGGAAGTGCGGGAGGCTCGCGCACATGGTTTCGATATTGCAGAACGTGGCGATTGACTGTGTGGATGCCTATGAGCTGGCCCGGTTCTGGAGCGGAGTGACCGGCCGTCCGCCGCACCCGGAGAACAAACCGGGCGAACGGGAGACTCAGGTACCGCTGACGGGGGGTCCGGTGCTGCACTTCAACCAGGTGCCCGAACCCAAGACGATCAAGAATCGGATCCATCTGTGTCTGCGCCCCGAGACCTCGCGCGACCAGGAGGTGGAACGGCTGATGGGCCTCGGTGCCACGGTTGTCAACGATCTCCGGAATCCTGATGGCTCCGGCTGGGCGGTCCTCGCCGACCCGGAAGGCAACGAGTTCTGCGTTCTTCGCAGCGAGTCCGACCGAGCCGCGAAGAACGCCTGACGCTCACCGCGACCGCGGTCCGGGTTCGCCGGGCACGAAACACCGCGGCGGCCGGTCCAAGGCCTCCGCCCCGATGCGCTCGCGGAACCGCTCCCGTTCACCGCCCACCTCCAGCCAGGCGACCCCAACCGCGGTCCGGTCGCCGGTCACCTCATGGCGGGCGGGTGAACGAGGCGGCGGTGGCCGCCCGTTCGTCAGTGGACGAGGGCGACGGCGAACAGCGCGAAGGCGAGCACGATGACGCCCACGCGGACATAGTGGAACCGGTCCCACCGCCCCATCTGCTGCTTCCAGTCCGCGGGCACGCCCTCGTGCGACCAAGTCGCGACACGCGAGTTGATCGGCACGAGCAGCAGGATCGACATCACCACGCTCACCACGAGCAGCACCGTGCCCGCGGCGACGAACGACACGCCCGCGGCGCCCCACGCCAGCGTGGACCACAGCGCGCCCAGGACGACCGAGCCGATGTACCAGAACGGCATGACCCGGCCGAGGACGCGCGCCCCGTCGCTCCGGGCTCCCAGTCCGCCGTCGTCCGGAAGGCGGTCGAGGATCGGGTTGACGAATACCGCCACCGCGAACTCCACGCCCACCATCACCCCGACCACGACGACCGTGACGACGGCCAGTACCTCCTGCATGTCCCCTCCCAGGGTTTTTTTCTAGCGCCGCTAGATTCTGATGCGATGCTAGCCATGTCATCGCTCGATTGTCTAGCGGTGCTAGGATCGAGTCATGTCGGTACATGAACGCAAGGAACGCGAGCGGGCCAACCGCCACAGGCTGATCGTCTCCACGGCCCGCGAACTGGCCGAGACCCACGGCTGGGACGCTGTCACCACGCGCCGGATCGCCGAGCGGATCGAGTACAGCCAACCCGTGCTCTACAGCCACTTCCGGGGCAAGAACGAGATCGTGGGAGCGGTCGCGCTGGAGGGGTTCGCCGAGCTGACGACCGCGCTGCGTGCCGCGGTGCCGGAGGAGCCTGCCGGCCGGGCGGCAGTGGTCGCGCTGGCCCGCGCCTACACCGACTTCGCCGAGCGCAACCACGCCCTCTACGACGCGATGTTCAGCCTCGACAACGGCCTCCCCTTCGCCGACGAGGCCACTCCCGCTCCACTGCGTGAAGCGTTCCAGGCCCTGCTGGACCCTCTCGTCGACCACGCGCATCCCGACGAACCGGGGTTGTTCGTCGAGACGTTCTGGTCCGCGCTGCACGGACTGGTCACCCTCACCCGCGCCGGACGCCTGTCGGCCGACCGAGCCCCCGACCGTCTCACGCTCCTGGCCGACCGCTTCGTCCCCCGCGAGTAGGCCCCCCGATCACGTTCGTCCCCCGCGAGCAGGCCCCCGATCACCGCTTCGGCGACACAGCACCGGTCCGTCCCGTCGGCGGTACTCTCTCGCAATGCGACCCCTCCGGTACTCCATCAACGTCACTGTGGACGGATGCTGCGATCACCGTGTCATCGCCCCGGACGAAGCCATGCATCGTCACCACGCCAGGAACCTCGACCAGGCCGACGCACTTCTCTTCGGCCGGACGACCTACGAAATGATGGAGGAAGCGTGGCGGCCACCGGCGCCGCCGGGAGCGAGACCCGATTGGATGGAACCCTTCGCCCAGACGATCAACGCGGCACGGAAATATGTGGTGTCGAGCACCCTGGAGCGGGTCGACTGGAACGCGGAACTCGTGCGCGGGGATCTGGCCACGGCCGTTCAGCGGCTCAAGCGGGAGCCCGGCAAGGGACTGTTCGTGGGAGGTGTGAAGCTCCCGTTGGCGTTGGCGGAACGGGGATTGATCGATGAGTACGAGTTCGTGGTGCACCCCAGGCTCGCGGGCCACGGGCCGACGTTGTTCGCGGGGCTGTCGAAGCATGTCGACTTGAAGCTCGCGAGCCGGGTGGAGCTCGGCTCGGGGGTGGTGGCGATGCGGTACGAGCCGAGACGGTAGCCATCGGGCTTGTCAGCCCGAGCCGACCGCATCAGCCCGAGCCGACCTCATCGTGGGGCCCTGGTTCGCGGCTCGCACTCAAACCCGGGCCCCCGGCACGCCGGCGATTCCCGGTCCGTTCGCGCAGCTCGGCCAGCTCGCGGAGTGCTCGGCGGTCCCCGGCGTCGGCGGCCAGCCGGGCCAGGCGCTCGGCATCCTCCTGGGCACCGGCCCGTTCCCGCATCCAGGCCAGCGCGGCGTAGCAGCGGGCGCTCCCCGCTTCGGCGGCCATCCGGGCCGTCTCCTCCGCGCCCTCACGGTCCCCTGCCCGCTCTCGCATCCTGGCCAGGGCGTTGTAGGCGCGCCAGTCGCCCGCGTCGGCGGCCAGTCCGTAAAGGCGCTCGGCGCCCTCGTGGTCCTCTGCCCGCTCCCGTTCCTTGCCCAGTCTGCGCAGGGCCCCCCGGTCGCCGGAGGCATTGGCCAGCCGGGCCAGACGCTCGGCACCCTGGAGGTCTCCCGCACGCTGCCGCGTCTCGGTCAAGCTACGGAGGGCGTCCGGATGTCCCGCGCCGGCGGCCAGCCGGGCCAGGCGCTCGGCACCCTGCCGGTCACCGGCCCGCTCCCGCATCCAGGCCAGCGCGGCGCAGCAGCGCGGATCCCCGGCGTCGGCGGCCAGCCGGGCCATGCGCTCGGCACCCTGGAGATCCCCCGCACGCTCCCGCATCTCGGCCAGCGTGGCGTAGGCGCCGGAGTCGCCGGCGTCCGCGGCCAGCCGGGCCAAGTGCTCGGCGTTCCGGGTGAGACCCGTCGCTTCGGCTGCCCTGCTCAGATGGGCACGATGGCCCGCGTCCGTGGCGTGGTCGGCCGCGGCGGCCCAGAACGACTCTGGTGGGGTGGCATGTTCGCGGGTGGTGCGGCCGTAGGCGTCGAGATAGTCGGACAGACGCGAAACGTCCCGCTGCGCGCCCATACCGCCGTGTCGGGGGACGGGTTCCAGGGCCGCGGCGACCCGCTGGACCCGGGCGCGGGCGTCGGCGAGAGCGGAGGTGAACCAGTGGGGGCCGGCCGCGGTGCGCTGCTCGTCGGTGAGGTAGCCGGGTGCCGCGTCGTGCAGAAAGCCGTCGGGCAGGGCTGCGTCCCAGCCCAGTCGGTACGCGTCCATGGCGGCGGTGACCAGGGCACGTGTGTAGCAGGCGGGGGGTTCGTGGGCGGATTCGTAGCGGTCCACGAGGTGCAGGCCGGCGGCGAGGGTCTGGGTGATCTTCCCGTCGCGTGACGCGTGACTGGCGGCCGTCAGCGCGGGGTCGCCGCCGACGGTGTCCAGCGCCCGCAGGTCCTCCGCTCCGAAGGCAGGTGGGACGCGTACGACGGCGGTGGCACCCGTCAGGAGCGCACGGACATGCCGGTGCGGGTCCGCGCCGCCGAAGGCGCGTTCGGGCGGGGGCGCGGTCAGGCTGGTGAAGGCGACGTCCCATAGGGTGGCCACGACGATCGCGGGGCCGGGCCTGGCCAGCCGTGAGAGCAGCCCGGCGGCGACGGCGTCGCCCTCGCGTCCGGCCAGAAGTTGGTGGGCGTCGTCGAGCCACAGGACCGTGCACGGCTTGAGCGCGCGGGCGGCCATCACCTCCAGCGCGCTTTCCGCGGTACGGGGAAACACAAGATCCCAGTCGGCCAGGCCGCCGACATGCCGGACGGCTTCGTACGCGGCGCGGGTCTTGCCCGTGCACGAGCCCCCGCGCACCACCACCAGCACCGCCTCCTCGCCCGCGACCGCGGTGCGCAGTACGTCGCGCAGTCGCTGGTCGTGGGGCCGTTCGACGTAGGTGGGCAGAACGAATCCGGAGTCATGCGAGCCGATGCCGGAGATGGACGGATGGACGCGCAACCGGGCCGGCGTCCAACAGCCCAGGCGCTGGGGCCGGTCGGTCAGAGCATCGCGGCGCGCGCGGGTCTCGGCGTCGGCGAGGTCGGCGATCGCCTGCTGGCCTCGCCGCGCCTGCTCGGCTTCCCGTACGCGGGCCCGGTTGATCGCGCCATGCCGCTCCCGCCACCGGTCCGGATCGAGCAGCACCGCGTCACCGTCCACAACGAGGCCACCGCGTGCGGCTGCCTGCCCGATGACGGCGATCACGTCGGCCAGGACGCCCACGTCCGCCGGGAACGCCTTGCCGCTCAGCCAGTTGTCGATGGTGTTGTGCGAACGGAGCACCCGCGAGGCAAGGTCGCGCAGGGTGGGGCGCACCCCCGTCGGTAACCGTCGGCGAAGCTGTTCCACACGCTTGAGGTCGTCGAAGAACGCGTCCTCCAGCGCCGCCGCGCTGCCGTCCTGTGTCATGGCGCTACCGGCCTGTTCCCTTTGCCAGCCGTCCAACACGTCCACCACGAACGCGTCGAGAGGCTGCCAGCCTAGGGCGTGTTACGAAAGTCCCGCCTGCCGCCCGGGACATCGCCCGTCCAATCTGCGGTGGAGAAGTCGATGGACAGCCCCCTGGACAGGCGTCATGGGACAGCCCCGTCCCCGCGACAGATCCATGGGAGTCAATGATGACCACTTCCCGCCTCCTGCTCGACCTGCTGGCCATGCGGGCGGTCACGGTGATCCTGACCGGCACCGTGACCGCGACGACGGTGGCGGTGATCATCCGTCAGGCCCTGCGTGGCGTCCCGCCCCGGCACCGGGCCGCCATTCTCCGCTCCGTCGCCGAGATCACTCGCGCACTGCGCGGTCGACGGAAGTGAGGAACGTCCACGGAGCGGACAGTGGCCAACCGCGGTCGCTGCGCCGTGCCCGCACCACCACCCGCGATGACTTTGCCGTTTCTTTACAACCCGTCGCGCCGCTGCCTCGTCTCTCCGCTCGATCCGTTACTCAGTCCGCCGAGCCACCGGGCGGGCGGACCAATGAAGGAGAGCGAGTTATGCGCCGCACCATCCTGAGCGCCACGGCACTGGCGTGCACCGCCGTACTGGCGGGCACCGTGCCCGCGTTCGCCGACGGGACGCCGTCCCCTCAGACGCCCCGCCCGGCCACCGCGGCCCCGACCGCGGAGCCGTCCGAGGCTCCGGCCCAGGACGCCGGACCGGCCAAGACTCCGGCCCGGGACCAGGTGTCCGTCGTACCGAGCGGAGCGCCCGACACGGGTGTGGCGGTCGTATCGACGCCGTCCGGATCCGACACCGGGCTGATCGGCGGGTCCGCCGCCGCGGTGCTCGTCGCGGGCGGCGCGGCGGTCTTCGTCCTGCGCCGCCGGAGGACGACCGGGGCATGATCTCGCCCTCCAGGCGCGCGTTCGTCACCGCGGCGACGGCCTCGCTGCTCGTGAGCTGCGGCGGCCCCGGGGCGAGCCAGGGCACAACGGCCCGCCCCAGCGGCGCGCCACCGCCTTCACGTTCCTCCGGCTCCCCCGCAACGGCGGGGCGGGCCCTCGGGCGTTCGGTCCCGGTCGCGTTGCGGATCCCGGCCATCGGGGTCGACACCCCGGTCATGGGGCTGGGGCTGGCGCCGGACGGCAGTGTGCAGGTGCCCCCCATCACGGCACACGACCGGGCGGGCTGGTACCGGCATTCGCCCACGCCGGGGCAGGTCGGCCCGTCGGTGATCCTCGGTCATGTCACGGTCGGCGCCTATGGGGACGGGGTCTTCCGTCACCTGGCGCGGCTGCGCCGGGGTGACCGGATCGTGGCGCGTCTGAAGAACGGCACGGAGGCGTGGTTCGCCGTCAGCGCCGTACGGACGGTCGCCAAGGCGGACTTCCCGACGGACGACGTCTACGGGGACGTGGACCGTCCGGAGCTGCGGCTCATCACATGCGGCGGCCCCCGTGACGGTGGCGAGTACCTCGACAACGTGATCGTCTTCGCCGAACCGAGCCCGGCGAGTCCCTGACTCGCCACCCGGATCCTGGGCCGTTGGAACCGTATGCCAACGGCCCGGGATCCTTCCTCACGAATGTGTCCACGACCATGGAGAGCGTTGAAACGGTCCCGCGAGAAAGCAGCGGCCGAGCTGTTCGGCACCCTCTACCCGCGCCTCGCGGGCTGGGTCCGCCGTCTCGTCGACGACGACGAGACGGCCCACGAGATCGCCTCCGAGGCGTTCACCAGGCTCTGGGCCCGCTGGACGTCCGTGGAGGAGCCCCGCGGCTTCCTCTACGTCACCGCGGCCAACCTCGTCCGGGACCACTGGCGCAAACTGGAGCGCGAGCGGAAAGCGATGCACCGCGCCACCACCGAAGCCGCCGTCCGTCCCCACCCCGAACAGGAGGACCCATCGGTACGCCTGCTCGTGCGGTCACTGCCGGAACGACTGCGTGTCGCGATCCTGCTGCACTATTACGCCGACATGCCGATACGGGAGGTGGCCGTACTGACCGGGCGCAAGGAAGGAACCGTCAAGGCCGACCTGCACGCGGCCCGAGAACTGCTCCGCGCCCATCTGAGGAGAAGCCATGACCACACGCTGTGACGACGGCCCGGAGTTCGAGCCCGACGACCCCCTCGCGGTGATCCTCCGGTCCTCCTACTCCGACACCCTCGGCCCGCCCGTCGGCCAGTACGAGGCGATCCGGCGCGCCGCGGTCCGCCGTCGGCTGGTGCGCACCGCGGCCAGGGCCGGCATGGTGTGCGTGGTCGCCGTCCTCGTCGTCCTTCCGCTCCGCCTGGCCGCATCGGAGTCACCCGCGTCCCCGACGGTCCCCCTCGCCCCACCGCCGATGCGCGGCCCCTCGCTCCCACCGCCCTCACGGACCCCGGCGACGCCGCCCGCCCCCGTCACGCCCCGACCCGACACCACGGCCGGGCCATCCGCCGAGCCACCGTCGGAGAAGAAGGGCCCTGGGCGGGACACGGACCGGGCGAGCACCCAGGCCGGTGACGGGGGCCCGAGTGATATGGGCCGGCGTGACCCTCGACCATCAGAGCCCCGTCAGACAGGTGGGCCGTCGGCGATGCGGTAGCCGGGGGTCGTCGTGCTCAGTCGAGTGCGCACCGCAGGCTGCTGACGCTGCTGATGATCCCGACCTGACGGCGCAGCGGTGGTGCCGTCGCGTGAAGCCCGGGGAGCCTGCTGTACAGCTCGTGGAGCATGGTGGTGATCTCGCGGCGCGCCAGTTGCGCGCCGAGACAGTAGTGGGGGCCAGGACCGCCGTACCCGAGGTGCGGATGGGAGGCACGGGTGATGTCGAACCGGCGGGGGTTCTCGAACACCGTCTCGTCCTTGTTCCCTGAGGCGTAGTAGAGGATGAGCCGGTCCCCGGGGCGGAAGGTGTGGGAGCCGAGGGTGTACTCCTGTTGGACGTTGCGGCGGATCCAGGCCACCGGGCTGCAATGGCGGACGACCTCTTCGGCGGCGGGCGCGAGCCACTGCGCGAAGTCGCCGAGCAACAACTCCCTCTGGTCCGGGTGCTCGGTCAGCAGTACCAGGGCGTTGGAGAGGGATTCGCGAACCGTTTCTACGCCGGCGGACACCAGCGTCATGAAGAAGGATCCGATCTCTTCGTGCGTCAGGTACTCCCCGTCGCTGTTGGCCAGTCCGAGGGCGGTGATGAGGTCGTCGGCGGGGTGCTCGCGCCGGTGGCGGACCAGCTCTTCGACAAGCTGAAGGCATTCCACCAGCTTGGGCATGAACTCTTCGAGCGAGACGGGGCAGTTGGGGTCCGTCAGCGCCATGCCCAGTTCGGCGACCTCGACGGCGTTCGCCCGGCCCGACGCCGGAATGCCCATCATGGAGCAGATGACCTCCGGCGGCATCGTGGCGGCGACGTGGGCGGCGAAGTCGCATGCTCCCCGCTCGGCCAGCTCGGCCGTGACCCTTCGGGCGATGGCCCGGATGTCCTGTTCGACCGTTCGCAGCATGCGTGGGGTGAAGGCGCGGGCGACGATCCGCCGCAAGCGGGTGTGGCGAGGGTCGTCGAGGTTGAGCATGGACCCCTCGTCCCCGGGCGGCGCCGCTTCCTCCAGGCGGTAGACGGTCGGTTCGGAACTGAAAGCGCGGGGGTTGCGGCAGACTTCCTCTATGTCCGCGTATCGGGTAATCGCCCAGAACCCGCTCTGCGCGGGCCAGCCGGGCACGGAGGAGTAGGAGAAGAAAGCCGGATCGGATTCGGCCCGCAACTCGGCGAAGACGTCGTCGCGATCGTCAGGGAGACGCCTCCAGAAATCCGGTGACAGTACGTTCTCGCTGTCCGGCACATGACGGTTGCCCGTATGCACCGGGTGCGGAGGATGATTCATTCGATTTCTCCGGTATCGCACCTGGGAAGGTTTCTCGGAATCGCTCCTCTTCGCGGCCGTGTTCAGAGGAGCGGGCGCGCCGCCGCCCATGGCAGACCTCTGCCATGGGCGGCAGCCGACGGATCGTGATCCTCCGGAGCTCCAGCCCCGTCGCCGGGGCCGACCGCTCCCGATCCCCCCTACACCGCCGGGGGTACTACCTCGGCGACGGCGTAGTACTCCTTGATCGCGCTGATGGAGTCACCCTTTCCGAACACCACCGTGGAGATTCCCTTGAGGGTGACGTGGCTTCCCCTCGGTATCTCCCGGGGAAGTCCGGGCAGAGGATCCCCGTACGTCGCGGTGATGACCCAGGGCACTGCCGCCATCTCGGTGGTGATGGCGGAGGGAAGGGTCTTCATTTCGAAGTCCGGGAACGCGCGCAGCCAGGTCCTGTAGTAGTCGAGGAAGGCGTCCTTTCCCTGATACTCCGCGCCGCATGTGACGTCCTCGTAGTGAAGGTCGTCCATGAGGAGCTTTCCGTAGGATTCCACGTCACGGGTCTTGGTGGTTTCCACCCCCCGGTCGATGAAGTCCGTCCGGCCTTCTACTGTCTCGGTCGAATCCATGTGCATCCTCCATTCATTGTTGTGTTGCGTCTACGAAGAGATCCCTCTCGATCTCACGTACGGTCTCGGGCGCGGGTGAACTCCTCCACGGCGGCGAGGAATTCCCCGGGGTGGGTGCGGTGGATGTCGTGGTCGGCGCCGGCGATCTGTGTCATCCGTCCGTCCGGCGGGAGGTGGTGGCGGGCCTGTCGCCAGGCGGCGGTGTCGATCCCGCTGCGGACGGCCGGGTCGGAGCGCAGCAGGAGCACGGGGACGGAGACGGCCGCGAGGAGAGGGAGCAGATCGCCCTGGCGCGCGCCGTCGGCGAAGACACCGCGGACGGCGGCGGGGGTGGTGTGGTGCAGTCCGTGGGCCACGGTGTGGACGTACGCGTCGGTGTGCTGTGTACCGGCGGCGCGGATGACGGCCTGGATCAGGTCCGCCGGGCTGCCGGCCAGCTCCGCCGCGGCCTCGGCGAACTCGGTCAGGACGGGTGAGGCCATCGTCGGCGGGATTTCTTCGAGGACGAGCGCGGACAGATCCGGTGCGGGCCGCCGAGTACGGCAGGCGGCGGCCTGGACGAGAGCGACGGCGGCGCCCCAGGAGTGGCCGATGAGCAGGGGCCGTTCAAGGCCCATGACGGTGATGAAGTCGGTGATGTCGTCCGCCACCAGCCACAGGTGGTAGCTGTCGTCCGGCGATTGGGCGCTCAGACCGTGTCCGCGCAGGTCGACGGCGTAGACCGGCCGGGTCCCGGCGAGCACGGGCGCGATGTGCCGCCAGGTCTCGGTGCTGGCGGTGCCCCCGTGGAGCAGGAGTGCCGGGGGCCGGTCGCCGTGCGGGCCGGTCCAGTGCTGGTAGTGGAAACGCCCGCCGGGGAGCCTGATGAATCCGTGGGACGTGTCGGGCATGGTCTCTCCCCTCTCTCTTCCGTCTTCCGGTGAACGGTCGGGTGTGCGTCCTACTCGGCGATCGTGGTGCGGTAGATCCACCGGTAGACGGGCCGGGCCGAGGCACGGGCGGTCGTTTCGTCGAGTTCGTAGTGTTCGTAGCCGTTGCGCCACGGGAGGGTCATCCGTGTCGGGTCCTGACGGACCGGGGGGACGGGGTCGCGGACGAGTTCCGGCGGACCGCCGACAAGCCGGTAGTCGTGGTGGTCGGTCATGACGACTCCGCGGGCTGGGTCGGGCCGGCCCAGGGCGCTTCGGGGTACGCCTCGATCTGAGCGGCCAGGGCCGCCATGGTGGGCGAGGTCCAGATGACCGTGCGGGGAATGTCGATGGTGAGGCTGTGTTCCAGCCGCGTCCGCAGTTCCAGGGCCATCAGGGAGTCGAGGCCGAGGGCGGCGAGGTTGTCGCCGGAGCTGATGTTCTCGGCCTGGATGCGCAGGATGACGGCGACGTTGTCGGCGATGTGCCGCTCCAGCAGCCGCAGCCGGCCGGGCCGGTCGTCGGCTCGGTGCAGCCCGTCCAGGGTCTCCCGTTCATCCGGGGTGCTCGCGGCCTGGTGACGGTCCGCCATGTCGGCGAAGAACGTGGTCTCCATCGAGCTGAGGTAGTTCTGGAGCCAGCGGGAGATGTCCCGGGGTGCGTAGCCGGTGCGGGGCCTGGCGTGCCGCAGGATCGACTCCAGGGCACGGATTCCTTCGGCCGGATCGATCATGGAGTAGCCGCGCTGTTCGAGGGCGGCGCCCCTGCCGAACTGGGCCCACAGCCCCCAGTTGACACTGGTGGCCTTGAGTCCCTGGGCGCGCCGCCAGGCGCAGAATTCGTCGAGTGCGGCGTTGGCGGCGGCGTACGAGCCCTGGCCGGGTGATCCGTACAGGGACGCGATGGACGAGAATCCCGTCCACCAGTCCACGTCGTGGTCGCGGGTGGCCTCGTGCAGCCGCCAGGCCCCGGTCACCTTCGGGCGCCAGACCCGGTCGAGGATCCGGGGGTCGAACTCCGCGACGGTGACGTCCTCGACGACGGCCGCCGCGTGCATCACGCCCCGCAGGGGGTGTCCCTCTGCGGTGGCCTCGGCCACCAGGCGCTCCGCGACGCCGGGGTCGGCGATGTCGCCGCTCACCGTGGCGATCCGGGTGCCGCTCTCGCGCAGCTCCGCCAGGATCCGCTCGGCGTGCTCGGAGGGCGCCGAGCGGCTGCACAGGACGATGGAGGCGGCGCCGAGGTCGGCGAGCCAGCGGGCGATGAGCAGACCGAGTCCGCCGAGACCGCCGGTGATCACATAGCTGCCGTCGTCGCGTACGACGGGCACGTCCTCGGGCAGTTGCACGGTGGAGACCGTGCCGTGGTCCGGCCAGGTGAGCGTGAGGCGGCCGATGTGCTCGGCGTTGGCCATGACGCGGAAGGCCTCGGTGGCCCGCTCCACGGGGTAGTCGGTGTGCGGCGCGGCGCCGATCTCGCCCGCGGCGAGTGCCAGGGAGATCTCCTCCAGCAGACGGGCGATCAGGGTGGGGTGGGTGTCGGCGAGCAGCGCGAAGTCCACGCTGTGGAAGGAGATGTTGCGCCGGAACGGATACAGGCCGACGCGGGTGTCCGCGTAGATGTCCCGCTTGCCGATCTCGATGAAGTGGCCTTCGGGTGCGACCAGATCCAGACCGGTTTTCAGGGCCTGGCCCGTCAGGGAGTTGAGGACCACATCGACCCCGCGCCCCCCGGTGGCCTCGCGGACCTGCTGGGCGAAGTCGAGCGAACGGGAGTCCATGACCGTGGTGATGCCGAGTTCACGCAGGTACTTCCGCTTGGTCCCGGTGCCCGCGGTCGCCAGGATCGTGGCACCGCGCGCCTGGGCGATGCGGACGGCGGCGAGGCCCACTCCGCCGGTCGCGGAGTGGATCAGCACGGTCTGGCCGGGGCGGAGGTCCGCCAGGTGGCACAGCGAGTACCAGACGGTGACATAGGCGGCGGGCAGCCCGGCCGCCGCTTCCGGACTCATCGCGTCGGGGACCGGCAGCAGCCAGTCGGCCCTGGTCGTGGCATAGGAGGAGAGGCCGCCACCGCCCCCGACCATGCTCGCCACCCGGCGGCCCAGCCACGCCTCGTCCACGCCCTCGCCGAGGGCGGTGACGGTGCCCGCGCAGTCGATGCCGATGCCGTACTCGGTGGGGTAGAGGCCCATGGCGACCAGCACGTCGAGGAAGTTCAGGCCGCTGGCGGCGATCCGGACCTCCACTTCCCCTGGGCCGGGTGTGCGGCGCGGCTGGTGCACCAGTTCAAAGGAGTCGAGGTCGCCGGGGTGGCGCAGGCGGAGTGCGTATCCGTCGGTGGGGGCGCTGCATGTGAGGGTGCGGCGCTCGTGATCCCGCATCGGGGCGAGGCCGAGACGGGCCCGGTAGCGGGTTCCGGCGCGCCAGGAGATCTCGTCGTCGCCCCGGTCGCCGGTCAGCAGATCGGCCGTGAGATCGACGGCACCGGTGTCGTCGTCGAGGTCGATGACGGTGGGGCAGAGTTCGCTGTGCTCATACGACAGCACCCGCATCAGGCCCTGAACACCGCTCTGCGCCAAGTGCGTCCGGTCGCCGGGCAGGACCTCCTGGGCGCTCCGGGTGACGGCCCACAGCCGGGGGCGAGTGGATCCGGTGTGCCGGGCGAGTTCCATGACCAGCAGGGCCAGTCGCCGTACGCGGTCATGGGCGCGGCCGAGGTCGGCCGCCTCCGGTACGGCGCCGTTCTCGTGGCCGGGCAGGACGACCACTCCCGCGAGGTCCGGAGCGGCCATGTGCCCGGTGGTCGTGGCGTCGACGCTCTCGGCGCCGGCCGGGACGGCGGCGACGGCGCAGTCGTTTCCGGCGATCCGCAGGAGATCGGCCACTTGTTCCGTGAAGGGGTCCGTCCCGTCCTCGGCGAGCAGCAGCCACCGGCCTCGCGCGGTGTTCTCGGACGGCTGGGCGGGCAGGGGGTGCGGCTGCCAGTGCACGCGCAGCAGACGGTCGTTGAACTGCTGGTCGGCGCTCATGTCGCCGACCCTGCTGAAGACGACGCCGGTCGCCTCGGCCAGGACCCGGCCGTCCTCGTCCAGCAGCCACAGGCGCCCCACGCACCGTTCGGCGTCCGCCGTGTCGATGCGGGCCAGGCAGTGGCTGCCCCCGGAGGTGTCCTCGTGCACGCGCACCGAACCGACGCGGGTCGGCAGTGAGAGTGCGTCGCCCAGGTCCGCGGTGTCCGCCCAGAGCGCGGCGAGCGTCTGGAGACAGGTGTCCAGCAGAGCGGGGTGCCAGTTCAGTCCGCCCGCCCTGGTGAACGCCGAGTCGTTCAGTCCGATACGGGCCAGGGCGCTCGGCTCGTCGCCCTCGGGCGCAAGGTTCAGCTCCGTGAGTCCGGCGAAGGCGTCGCCGTGCTCGATACGGTGCCGCTCGCGCAGGCCGGCGTAGAACGCGGCGACGTCGGCGGCCCGAGGATGCGCGGCGGTCAGCGCGGTCAGATCCTGGGGGCCCGGGGCCGCCCTGTCGGGCTCGTGGTGGAGGAGCGCGGTGGCGTACGGCGTGCGATTGCCCTCCGGGTCCAGGCCGACCAGCTCCCAGCGGATCGCGCCGGTCTCGGTCGGGGTGGCCGTGGCGATGAGTTCGCTCTCCTCCGCCACCGGCAGCAGTCGCAGCAGTTGCACGTCGTCGACGCGCACATCGGCGGGTCCGGCTTCCCATACGTCGCGGGCGGCGGCGTACGCCATCTCGCAGAACCCCGCACCGGGCAGGACCGGCACGTCCTCGACGCGGTGATCGGCGAGCCAGGGCAGTGCCGCCTCGGTGGGGCGCGGCTGCCACCAGTGCCTGTCGTCTCCGGGATCGAGTCCGTGCACACGGAGCCCCAGCAGCGGGTGCCCGCCTCGTTCTCCGACGCCGGGGCTGTGCACGACGGGCCGCTCCAGCAGGTAGTGGTCGTGCTCCCACACGGTGGCCGGTACGTCGGCCAGGGTCCCGTTCCCGTAGGAGCGGCTCCAGTCGACCGGGCAGCCCGCGCAGTACGCCTCGGCCAAGTGCCGTGCGACGGTGTGCCGTTCGTCCTGCTCGCGCAGCAGGGTGGGCAGGACGAGGGCGCTGTCCACCCCCGCCGCGTCCAGGTTCTGTTGCAGGGCGGTGGTGAGCAGCGGATGCGGCGCGACTTCGACGAAGATCCGGAATCCGTCGGCCGCCGCTGCCGCCACCGCGTCGGCGAACCGCACCGGCTGCCGCAGATTGGCCGCCCAGTACGCGGCGTCCCCGGTCACCTCGGTGCGGGGAGACGGGTGGACCGTGCTGTAGAAGGGGATCGCGGCGGACCCGGGCGTCAGGCAGGACAGGGCGGTACGGACGTCGCCGAGGATCTCGTCGATCTGCGGGGAGTGCGCGGCCACGTCCACGGCCACCCGGGCGGCACCGATGTCCGCCGCGTCCCAGCGTTTCAGCAGTTCCTCGATCTGCTCGGGGTCGCCGGCGACGACGGTGGTGGACGGTGAGGCGCTGACCGCCACGTTCACTCCCGGGGCGACCTCCTCCAGCTCCGCCTCCGCCGCGTCGGGGCCCAGTTGCACCGAGGCCATCGCGCCCCGTCCGGCGATGCGGGCCATGAGCCGGGAGCGGCGGCACACCACGCGCGCGCCGTCCTCGGCGGTGAGCACCCCGGCGACCACGGCGGCCGCGACCTCGCCCAGGGAGTGGCCGATGACCGCGGCGGGTTCCAGTCCGCGGCCGCGCCACATCGCGGCGAGCCCGACCTGCATCGCGTAGAGGGCCGGTTGCACCCGCGCGATGCCGGTGACGACCTCCGGCGCGGCCAGCACCTCGGAGACCAAGAACCCGGACTCCTTCAGGATCAGCGGTTCCAGGTCCTTGATCGTCCGGGTGAACGCCTCGTCGTGTCCCCACAGCCCGCGGCCCATGCGGGCCCATTGCGAGCCCTGGCCGGAAAACACCCATACCGCTCCCGGCCCTGCTTCCCGTCCGGCCAGCCCTGTCCGCGCACCGGGCGCCGTTCCGTCGGCGGAGTAGGCGGTCAGGGCCGCGGCCAGCTCGGTGCGGGAGGCGGCCACCGCCGCCAGCCGGGCCGGGGCGTGGGAGCGGCGCACCGCGAGCGTGTGGGCCACGTCGGACAGGGGGGTCCGGCCGTCGTCCTCCTCCAGCCAGGACGCGAGACGTGCGGCGGCGGTCCGCAGCGCCCCGGAGGTTCCGGCGGACAGCGGCATCACATAGGGCCAGGAATCGCTGTGCGCGGCGGTGTTCGTCGAGGAGTCCGGCGTGGTGTCCGGCTGTTGTCCGGACACCACGCCGGCGGGCTCCGGGACCGGCCGGATGGCGACTGGCGGCTGCTCGACGATGACATGGGCATTGGTGCCGCCCAGCCCGTACGACGAGACAGCGGCCAGCCGAGGGGTCCCCTCGACCGGCCACTCCGTCGCCCGTGTAGGTACGAACAGCCGCGTTCCCTCGGCCTCGATCTGCGGGTTCCACTCGTTGAAGTGCAGCGAGGCGGGCACCGTCCCGTGCCGGAGGCTCACGATCGTCTTGAGCAGGGCCGCGATTCCGGACATCGGCTCCAGGTGGCCGATGTTCGTCTTGACCGAGCCCAGCGCGCAGCGTCCCCGGCCCTGGCCGTAGACGGCGGCCGTGGAGGCGAACTCCACCGGATCGCCCGCCGGTGTCCCCGGTCCGTGCCCCTCCACCATCCCCACATCGGCCGCGTCCACGCCGGCCTGGCGCAGGGCCTGGTGGAACACCTCTTCCTGAGCCCGTTGCGAGGGCGTCGTCAGGCGGGTCCCGCGGCCGTTCTGGTTGACCGCCGACCCGGGCAGCACCGCGAGGATCCGGTCCCCGTCGGCCTGGGCGTCGGCCAGCCGTTTCAGGACGACGACCCCGCTTCCCTCACCGCGGACGAAGCCGTCCGCGTCCGCGTCGAAGGAGTGGCAGTGCCCGGTCGGCGAGAGCATGCCCCAGCCCACCTGGGTCATCATGGTCTCGGGGGCGCTGAGCACCTGTGCCCCGCCGGCCAGCGCCAGATCACACTCTTGGGCGCGCAGGCTCTGACAGGCCAGGTGCAGGGCCACCAGGCCGGAGGAGCACGCCGTGTCCACCGCCATGGCGGGACCGCGCAGGTCCAGCAGGAAGGCGGTCCGGCCGGTCATGGTGCCGTGCGCACCCGTCAGGCCGTAGTACGTGTTGATCTCGTCGACCGGGCGCAGGGCGCGCAGCACATAGTCGACGCCGTACACGCCGGTGAACAGACCCGTCCTCGTTCCACGCAGCTTGTCCACGGGGAGCCCGGCGTTCTCACAGGCCTCCCACACCACTTCGAGGAAGAGCCGGTACTCCGGGGCGACCCAGGGTGCTTCGTCCGGGCTGATCCCGAAAAATGATGGTGCGAAATCAGCCAACCCGCGTTCGAGGAAACAGCCCCACCGCATCCGTTCAGCAACCTCTGGGCTCACTCCCGCCACAGCTTCGGGCCCCCACCGGTCCGGCGGAACCTCACCGACCGTGTCCTTGCCTTCGAGCAGCAGCCCCCACAGGGAATCGAGCGAATCCACGCCACCGGGAAGTCGGCAGCTCGCACCGACCACGGCCACGGGAGCCGCCGCCGGGTGATCCGAACCAACGGAGCCATGAAAAGCAACTGAATCAGACATTCTCTCTCCTCGTCGAACGGCGTATCGAATCATAAAAGCGCAGATAAAAACGACCAGTGGGTGTCACACTGGATCCAGCACACCGGGCCAACGCCCTTGTCCTCTTCCTATCCGAGGCCCGGAGTTCTTGAAAAGAGGCGGACGGAAATAACATAGGGGCGCATTTAACGGGTACATCGCCGGGAATCCTCTTCGGTATTTATACGCCCGGAACGGAACGGCATCGCATTGACAGATCACGGAAACCATCCCTAAGTTCCATACCGAAGTGAGCGCATACCGAACCGCAACGAGGTGGCTCATGGCACTCGACCGAGCGACATCGGATCTCCTGGCGAAGATGGCCCGGACCGGAGGAATCCCCTTATCCGAATGCACCCCTGATGAGGCCCGTCGTGAGATCGCCCTCATGCGTGCCCGAACAGGGCAGCCCGCCGGTCCCGAGATGGCGCGAACGGAAGACGTGGAAACAGGCCCGACAGGGTCCCGTTTCCGGCTGCGGATCCTGATTCCGCACGGAAATCCACCGGCCGTCATCGTCTATTACCACGGTGGCGGCTGGGTCCTGGGCGAGCCGGCGGATGTCGAACCGCTGGGGCGCGCTCTGGCCCGGCGAAGCGGCTGCGCCGTCGTGCTGGTCGACTACCGCCTCGCGCCCGAGCACCCTCATCCCGCCGCGGTCGACGACGCCTGCGCGGCTCTGCGGTGGGCCGCCGCCCACCGCGCGGAGATCGCGGGACGCGACGTGCCCGTCATCGTCGCCGGGGACAGCGCCGGCGGGAACCTCGCCGCGGTGGCCGCGCAACGGGCCCGCGACGACGGCGCCCCGCCTCTCGCGCTCCAGATCCTGGTCTACCCGGCCACCGACTGCGATCTGGAGACCCGGAGCTACCGCGCCCCGGAGAACCAGCTCCTGCTCAGCCGGGACCTCATGATCCGCTTCTGGGACTCGTACCTGCCCGACACCGCGTCACGGACGGCGCCGACGGCCTCTCCCCTGCGCGCCGCGGACCTCTCCTGCCTGGCACCGGCCGAGATCATCACCGCCGAGTACGACGTCCTGCGCGACGAGGGCGAGGCGTACGCCGAGCGGCTGCGCGAGGCCGGGGTCCCGGTGGGGCTGCGCCGCTTCGAAGGCCAGATGCACGGCTTCTTCACCATGACCGGCCTGCTGCCCGGCAGTGACCGCGCCCTGGACCACATCGTCGAGCGCATCCACGTCCGCCTCTCGCAGCGGACCATCCGCACGGCGGGGACGCCGCCCCGCTCCCGCCTTCACAGCCCCACCGCAACCGCCACCACCGAAGGAGGGCACAGCGATGTCCGGTGACGATCCGCTCCACCGCCCGGGATCCGCGGACGACGCCGGTCCGTACGACGTCATCGTGGTGGGCGCGGGCCCGGCCGGCCTCTACGCGCTGCACCGGCTGCGCGGACTGGGACTGCGCACCCTCGTACTGGAAGCGGCCGACGGAGTCGGGGGCACCTGGTACTGGAACCGCTATCCAGGCGCCCGCTGCGACGTGGAAAGCATGTTCTACTCCTACTCCTTCAGCCCTGAGCTGGAGCAGGAGTGGGAGTGGACCGAGCGCTACGCGGGCCAGCCGGAGATCCTGCGCTACCTGGATCATGTGGCCGACCGCTTCGACCTGCGCCGGGACATCCGCCTCGGCACCCGGGTGTCGGCGGCTCACTTCGACGAGGCCGGGGGTCGCTGGCGGATCCGCACGCGGGAAGGAGCCGCGCTGACGGCCTCCTACTGCGTCATGGCCACCGGATGCCTCTCCCACAGCCGACTGCCCGCCATCGAGGGACTCGACGACTTCGGCGGCTCCGTCTACCGGACGGCGCGCTGGCCGCACGAGGACGTCGACCTCAGCGGCCGCCGGGTCGCCGTCATCGGCACGGGATCCTCCGCCGTCCAGGCGATTCCGCTGATCGCCGGGCAGGCCGCACAGCTCACGGTGTTCCAGCGCACCCCGAACTTCTCCCTGCCCGCCCGCAACCGGCCGCTGGACCCGGCCGAGTGGACCAGGACCAAGAGGAACTACCCGCACGTGCGCGAACTGGCCCGGCAGTCCGTGTCCGGCGTCCCCCAGGCCCCGCACGCCGCCCTGGGCTCCGCCCTGGCGGCCCGCCCCGCGGAGCGCGAGGCGCGCTACCGTCACGCGTGGGAGGCGGGCAGCCTCTTCAGCTTCGCCGACACGTACAGCGACCTCATCACCGACAGCGAGGCGAACGAGACGGCCGGCGATTTCGTCCGAGCCCGCATCCGCGAGACGGTCAACGACCCGGCTGTCGCGGAACGACTCGTTCCACGGCACTACCCCTTCGGCGCCAAACGCCTGTGCCTGGACAGCGGTTACTACGAGACCTTCAACCGCTCCCACGTCACGCTGGTGGATCTGCGCTCCAGCCCGCTGACCCGCGTCACGCCGCAGGCCGTCGTCACCGGCGCGGACGAACACCCGGTGGACAGCATCGTCTTCGCGACCGGCTTCGACGCCATGACCGGGGCCCTGCTGGCCGTCGACATCCGCGGACGGGAGGGCCGGACGCTCAAAGCCGCCTGGGCCGACGGCCCCCGCACCTACCTGGGGCTGGCCACCGCGGGGTTCCCGAACCTGTTCCTGATCACCGGCCCCGGCAGCCCCTCGGTGCTCAGCAACATGATCGTCTCCATCGAACAGCACGTCGACTGGATCGCCGACACCCTCCAGTGGCTGTCCCTGCGCGGGGCCACGTCGTTCGAGGCGGCTCACGAGGCGGAGGACGCCTGGACGGCCCATGTGGACGCGCTCAGCGCGGCGACGCTGCTGCCCCGGGCCGCGTCGTGGTGGACGGGAGCCAACATCGCGGGGAAGCCCAGGACCTTCATGCCCTACCTGGGCGGCGTCAAGAGCTACCGCGAGACGTGTGATGCCGTCGCCGCCGACGGCTACCGGGGGTTCATCGTGACCTGACGGCGGCCCCGCCGGAAGGCACGGGCGGGAGCGGCCACGGCCGCCCCGAGCGCCGCCCCGCGGTCGTGCGACGAAGCCCGACGGGGCGAGCGGCAACGCGATTCCTTCGACCGTACAGAATGGGCGGACGAGAACATGCCACGTATCCCCTACCCGGAAGAACTGCCGGACATCATCAGCCGGCTCCCGATTCCGCTGAACGTCTTCAAGATGCTTTCTCACGCCCCCGACCTGGTCGCACCGGCCGCAGATCTCGGGATGGCGCTCCTCACCACATCGGACCTGCCGCCGAGCACTCGCGAAATAGTCATCATGGCTGTCGCCGCCGATGCGGAGTGCTCCTACATAGCCATCCAGCACACGCCGATCGCACGGGATTCCGGAGTCACCCCGGAACAACTCGACGCGATCTCCGTCCGGAGCCACCGCGGCAGTGAACATTTCGACGACACGGAGACCGCAGCTCTCGACGTCGCCCACAATCTTCTCCTCTCCCGGACTATCGCACCGGACGTTTTCAGGGCAGCGCTCAGCCGCTATCCGGAACGCCAGATCACAGAATTGATCGTACTGGTCGGCTATTACTCGATGATCGCCGGTCTGCTCAATGGGGTCGATATCGACATCGACCCATGGCAAGAGCGGAGCACATTGTCCGGCCCCGGCACATAATGCCCCGGACGTGAATTCCCCGATTCTCCGCCGGAATGGGAGCGGCGGCCGGCCGTGGGCTCGCCCATGTCCCGGGGGCATGCCGCTCACCCAGCGCGGGTACGGCATGCCGGGGATGATGTTGGCCTGAAACCGCTAGGGCGACGGCACCGGGCTCATACGGGAACCGTCAACTACGTCCTCCACGTGGGTGGGTGTCCGTTCATCCGTCTCGTGCCGCCGACAGCCGCGACGGGGCCGCGAACCCCGGCGCCGGGCCGGGAGCCCTCACCAGGGCAGCCGGCACAGCGGAAGCACTCACACGCCCTGGCCGTTCAGAGGGACCGCGCACGAAGCGGCCGGGCGCTTGCACACTCCAGTACTACTCGCAGCACATCGCCGAGAACACCCCGCGGGCGGAGCGGAGGCGTGCACACGTTGCACGCTTGCGCGCTTGTGAAGAGCCGTGGCCCCGCCCGGAGGACTCCGCCTGGCGGATTCCCCGCTTCACCTCCGACGAGATGGCGTCACGCGGTCGTCATCCGGCGGGGCGGGTGGACTGCCGTATCACCAGGTCCGTCGGCACCTGCTTCAAGGGCTCCACCGTTTCCCCGCGCAGCATCGCCGCCATCGCGTCGACCCCCAGCCTGCCCAGCTCCTCGCCGTGCAGATCGACCGTCGTCAAGCCGGGGAGCAGCATCCCCGCGACGTCCGTGTTGTCGATGCCCACGACGGAGATGTCATCGGGCACCCGCATACCGAGCGTGGCGGCGGCATGATAGACACCGGCCGCGGCGACATCGTCGTCACACACCACCGCACGGGGCGGTGTGCCATCGCTCAGCAGCTTGCGTGCCGTGTCCAGTGTGGGGTCGAGCGCCTCCGTGAGAGGTATGGAGAACTCGGTGACCCGCAGGTCCCGGGCGGCGGCCTCGAACGCGGCCTGCCGGGACCGGAAGCTGTACGAGGTCCGCCGGTAGCGCAGGTGGCCGATCGAGCGGTGCCCCAGGTCCACCAGGTGCCCGACGGCCCTGCGCATGCCGCCCGCCACATCGAGATCGACGACCAGTCGGTTCCGCGCGGACAGCGCCGGGTCGGAGTCGATGAGGACGGTGGGCACCAGGGGCGGCAGTTCGCCGATCTGCCGGTCGTTCGGCGAACAGATCATCAAACCGTCGAACTGGTTCGCGGAGAGGACCCGCGCCATGGTCTTGCTGTTCCAACTGGAACTCGCCACAACCGTCAGGCCATGGGCCTCGGCCGCGTCATGGGCGCTGGCCAGCACCTGCGCGAACAGGGGGCCCCGGATGTTGGGCACGGCCAGGAGCACCAACCCCGTACGCCCCAGGCGGAGTTGACGGGCCGCCGCCTGAGGCCGGTAGCCGAGCCGCTCGCCGGCGTCCCGCACCCGTTTCTCCGTGGCCTTGGACACACGCTTACTGCCCTTCCCCGAGAACACCAGGGACACGCTGGCCTGGGAGACCCCCGCGAGCCGCGCCACGTCGCGAGAGGTGGGCCGTCGGGGCGTCGATGCGCTCCCTCGCTCGGACGGTGTGACCGCCTCGGAATCCGGGCGGTCTCGGTCGGGCACGCCCTCGCGACGGGAACCGGAGGCCATGGACACCTTTCCAGGGGGAGGTCACTGCTCATGTGCCGCAGGGCGGGCCGCAGTCGGTGACGTGCGGCCACGCCGCGAGTAGATGCTACCGCCCGATCCGAAGCCCCCAGGCCGTCTGCGTACCTTCAGGCAACGGGTGCGGAGCGCCCTCAAGGGGCTCTTCATACCGGTGTGGTGCGGGCGATCGGCTGATGTCGGCGCGCCCATGGAGGGCCGTCCAACCAGGGAGGACCACGGAGCACCGGCGATCCCGCCACATGTCCCACGGGAGGCGAACGGATGAACCTCCGGCACAGTGTGAACGATGGCAAGGTTGGCTCGAAACGGCTTGCCCAGCGGCGTGTTACGTATAACCTGACTCCTCGTAACACGTCATTTCGACTCACTCGCCCACCAGCGGGTCGTGGGCGACCAGAAGCCGCACCGAGGGCCGGTGGTCGCGCGCGACAGCTGAATCCGACGCACCTCTCCGCTGTGAGGAGTTGACCCTCTCGACGCCATCACCGCCGTTCCCTTCCCCGCCTTGGCTGCCCCGCGGAGCCAGGACCGCGAACCGCGTACATCACGGCCATCGCCCCACCCGCCGCCTTCCACCGACAGGAGCATTCAGTGACGAACACCCTCAGTCCGGCAGCCCCCGTCGCCCATTCGGGCGCCGGCCATGCTGCTCGCGCCGGAGACCTGCCGGTGCTGCAGAGTGCCCAGGCCCGCTGGCCCATGCCGCCCGCTCGCCTCGTACTCGTCACACACCTCCTCGACACCGCTGTCCCCTTCGTGCGGCTGTTCGACCGGTGTATGGACCTGGTCGGGGTGGTGCCCGTCCCCTACAGCGTGCAGCCCGAAGCACTCTCCCGGCTCGATGACCTTCCGGTCACCGTGCCCGAATCGATCGGGGACGTCGGAACGTTGGCTGTGCGCGACGCCGTGCGCGCGGCCCGCGAGAGCGAACTCCCCGTGGTCGTACAGGAGGTGGGCGGATACTGCGCCGACGCGGTCGGCGAGCTCGCCCAGCACCCGAGCGTGCGGGGCGTGGTGGAGGACACCAAACAGGGACAATGGCGGTACGAGCGGAACATGCCGTTACCACTGCCCGTGTTCACCATCGCGGACAGCCCGCTCAAAGCGCTGGAGGACGTCCAGGTGGGCCGCTCGGTGGCCTACAGCGTCGAGCGTCTGTTACGACTGCGCTTCTACCGGCTGCTCAGCGAGCGGCGGGTGCTGGTGCTCGGCTATGGCGGCATCGGTACGGCCCTGGCCGAACACCTGCGGCGGACCGGGGCGCACGTCGCGGTCTACGACCCGGACGAGGTGCGGATGTCGGCCGCGGTGGTGCACGGCTTCCGGGTGGGGGCACGGGAGGACCTGCTGGGCTGGGCTGAGGTGATCGTCGGTGTCTCGGGGCACCGCGCACTCACCACCGAGGATCTGCCCCTGCTGCGTGACGGCGTAGTGCTGGCCAGCGGCAGCTCCAAGCAGGTCGAGTTCGACGTCGAGGGGCTGTGCCGCAGAGCCGACACGCTCGTCGAAACCGACGAGGTGATGGAGTTGCAGGTCGCCGACCGCACGGTGTATCTGCTCAATCAGGGCAAGCCGGTGAACTTCCTGGAACAGAGCATCCTCGGCTCCGTACTGGACCTGGTCTACACCGAGCTGTACCTGTGCACGCGCGAGCTGGCCCGCCGCGCGTGGAGCCCGGGACTGCATCGCCTCGACCCCCGGACGCAGCAGGAACTGGCCCAGCAGTGGCGCGAGGAGTACGGGCGACAGTGGTGACACTTCTCGACCGGGTCCGCGCACATGTCCGTGCCGACTTCGCCGCCGCCGACCCGGCGCACGACATCAATCACCTCGACCGGGTCGCGGCCCTGGCCGGGGACATCGCGGCGCGTCTGTCCGCCGATCCGCTGTCCGCCCAGGTCGCCGCGTACGTCCACGACTACCACCGGGTGGAGGAGGCCAGGCAGGGGCGGCGGCCCATCCGCCCCGAGGAGGCCCGTACCGCCGTACTGGACGTGCTGGAACGGTGCGAGGTCCCGCAGGAGCTGCACGGGACGATCCTGCGCGCCGTCGAGCTGACCGGGCGTTACCGCTTCGGCGGTGACGACCTCGACGGCGAGGACGTGATCGCCGCCGCGGTGCACGACGCGGACAATCTCGACGCGATGGGCGCCGTCGGCATCGGACGCGCCTTCGCGTTCGGCGGGCTGCTCGGGGAGTCGATGTGGGATCCCGGCGCCCGGCTGAAAGAGCTGTACGCGGAAGGCGAGACGTCGTCGGTCCTGGCCCATCTGTACGAGAAGCTGGTCCACCTCGAGAAGGACATGCTGACGGAGCCGGCCCGGCGCCTGGCCGCCGAGCGTGCCTTCCAACTGCACCGGTTCGCCGCCGAGTTCCGTTCGCAGTGGGGAAACGAGGACACCGTGTCCCGCCCCGGTGGTACCCGCGTCCACTGGGATCCGCTCACCCGCTTCCTGGCCGTGGCACCACAGCCGTCGCCCGACGGCGCTGTGACGCGCATCGGCTTCCGGGGGCGCGTCGGGCTGGCCTTCGACGAACAGGGACAGCCTGTGGAGGTGGACCTGCTGGACGCTCCGGAGGCGCTCACCCACTACGTGCCTCACGCACAGCGCTCACGGCCCTGGACCACCGTGGTGGGACGGGAGTGGCTGCTGGACGCGGAGGCCGACGTCGTGTGGATCAGCATCGTCGATGCCCCCGTCCACCGTCGTCTCACCGCCGTCGGCGACATCGAGGTGCAGCTGTGCGAGGGCGGACCCGCCGCGCTGCAATTGCACCTGACCGAGGAGGCCCCGGTCTCCGTCAGCGGCGAGGGCGCCTCATGAGTTATGTGAGCCTCCTGCGGAGTCCGTACGCGACCCGGCTGCTGGTGGGCACGCTCGTCGGGCGGCTGCCGAGCGCGATGGCCGCCGTCGCCATCCCCCTGGCGCTGCGCAACGCGGGCGCACCCTACGCGTTCATCGGGGTTGCCATCGGGGCGTTCGCCATCGCCGCGGCCGTGGGAGGGCCCCTGCTCGGCCGTCTGGTGGACCATGTCGGCCAGCCCTTGGTGCTGCTGTCGACGGCCGTGCTGGCGGGCTGCGGGTTCCTGGTGATCGCGGCGGCCCCCGACCGGCAGGCCGCCGTCGTGGCCGGAGCGGCCTTGGCGGGAGCGGCGACCCCGCCGCTGGAGCCCTGCCTGCGGTCGCTGTGGCCGGCGGTCGTCGACGCGAAGAGACTGGAGTCGGCCTACGCTCTGGACTCCGCCTCCCAGCAACTGATCTTCGTGGGCGGGCCGTTGATCGTGGCCGGCTGCGTCGCCGCCGCCTCACCCGTGGAAGCCCTGTGGGCCGCCGCGCTGCTGGGGCTCGCGGGGGTCCTCGTCGTCGCCACGGCGGCGCCCACCCGGGCCTGGCAGGCCCCTGCCCGCCAGGCCGACTGGCTCGGTCCGCTGCGCAGCCGCGGTCTTGTCGTCCTGCTGGTCAGCCTCACCGGTGTGGGCGTTGCCATCGGCACGCTCAATGTCATCGTCGTGGCCTACGCCGAGGAACACCGGCTGCCCGGGGGCGCCCCGACGCTCCTGGCCCTGAACGCCCTCGGTGCCCTGGTCGGGGGACTGGCGTACGGCGCCGTACGCCACTGGCGGGTCCCGCCCGCACGGCGGACCCTGCTGCTGGTCATCGGCCTGGGGCTGGGCTACGCGCTGTTGTGCCTGCTGCCCACTCCTCCGTTGATGTCCTGCCTGATGCTGCTGACCGGGCTGTTCCTCGCACCCGTACTGACCGTCTCCTTCGTCCTGGTCGGAGAGCTCGCCCCGGCGGGCACCGTCACCGAGGCGTTCGCCTGGCTCGTCACGCTGATGACCTCGGGCTCGGCGCTGGGGTCCGCCGTCGTCGGGCTGGTCCTGGAGCACGGCGGTCCGAGATGGGCGGCGGCGTGTGGCGTGCTGGGGCTCGCGGTCAGCGTCCTCATCCTCCTGGCCGGGCAGTCACGGCTGGATGCGGAACAGCGTGCGAGCGCCACGGCGTCGGCGGTGTCCACGGCATGACCTGCCCCGATGCCCGATGCCACGGCCACGCCGGCGATGTTCTTGGAAGCAGGTTGACGATGACAGGGGGATGGTCCGGATGCCAACCATGGAATGGGTAACCAGCAGCTGTCGCCTGTTGGCCTCAACAGCGGTCGATTTCGAGCGGGAGCGGCCCTTCGCGGGTTTGCGGATCGGCGCCGCGATCCATCTCGAACCCAAGACGGCGACCCTGCTCCTGGTGCTGGCACGGGGCGGCGCGGACGTCGTCGCGACGGGAAACCTCAGGACCACACAGGGCGCCACGCTGACCTTCCTGAGGGAGCAGGGGGTCACGGTCATCGGTGACCGCACTCGCGACCCGCACACCGAGGACGCGTGTCTGCGCCAGGTCCTCGCGACCCGGCCGCATCTGCTTCTGGACAACGGCGGCGGCCTGTTCCTGCGCTACCTCGACGCGCCCTACGAGGGATTGCTGGGAGGGACGGAGGAGACCACATCGGGGCGGGCGCGGCTGATGCCGGTACGTGCCCGGATCAAGCGCCCGGTGCTGGTGATCAACGACAGTCCGATCAAGCAGTTCGCGGAGAACACCCATGCGGTCGGCCAGAGCGTGCTGGAGTCGTTTCTGCGCATCACCAACCGGGCCACCAACGGACGGCGTGTCACCGTCGTCGGCTATGGCGCCTGCGGGCGCGGTATCGCCAAGAACTTCGCCCACGCGCATGCCCGTGTCGCTGTGTGGGAGAGCGACCCCGTCCGTCGCCTGGAGGCCATGTTCGACGGCTACGCGGTCCCCGGCCGGCAGGAGGCACTCGCATCGGCGGACATCATCGTGACGTCCACGGGAAACCCCGGCATTCTCACCGCGGAGGACCTCCCCCTGCTGTCCGACGGTGTGATCCTCGTCAACGCGGGTCACCTCCCGTGGGAGATCGACGTACCGGGACTCCTTGCCCACCCCACCGTCCTGAGCTGCACCGAGCCGACCGAAGGATTGCAGACCCTGACTCTGAGCGGCGGCGCCCGCGTCAACATCCTCACCGAGGGCCACATGGTGAATCTGAACGGGCCGCGTCCCCTGGGGAATTCGGTGGAGTCCATGGACCTCGGATTCACCCTGCAGGCCCGCTGCCTGGAAGCCATCGCGGCCGGCCGTGTCTCCGCCGACCAGTGTGTCGTACCGGTCCCGCCCGAGATCGACGCCCAGGTCGCGCAGGCGTATGTGGCCCTGGCCGGCGGGGAGCGTCCCGTGAACACACCGTGACCGGCACACGCGGCACATGATTCCCCGCGACCGTGGTCGTTGTCCCAGCCCGTCATCAACGTACGTACTGCACAGAGGAGTTGTAGTGAAACAACCTGTGGAGACAGACAACGGTGTGAGCGACTCCCCCGAGGGGGACCTTCTCTCCTGGAAGGAGGGAAGGCCCGCGGACACCGAGGGGCGCAGCAAGAAACTGTGGCTGCTGCCGAACGGTCTGTGCCTCGTCGAGATCATCCCCTCGCTGCGAAGCTTCACGTACGCCCGGGACGAACTGGTCGTGGACACGGGCCCGTTACGGCTCGACTTCTACGAGCGGGCCGCCGCGAAACTGGCGGGTGCGGGGATCCGTACCGCGTTCTCCCGCCGCGTCTCCGCCACCTGTTACGTGGCCGAGTACCACCCCGCGCCGCCGTTCGAGGTCATCGTCAAGAACCGCGCGGTCGGCTCCACGCTGGTGAAGTATCCGGGGCTGTTCCAGGAGAACCAGCCGCTGCCCAGGCCGGTGGTGAAATTCGACTACCGGGTCGACCCCGAGGACCAGCCGATCGGTGAGGACTACCTGCGCGCGCTGGACCTGCCGGTCGAGGAACTGCGCCGCCAGGCGCTGGCGGTGAACACCGTCCTCGGCGACTGGCTGCACCCCGTCGAGCTGTGGGACTTCTGCCTGATCTTCGGATTCACGGACGACCGTGAGCCCGTGCTGATATCCGAGGTGTCGCAGGACTGCATGCGGCTGCGCCACCCCGACGGATCCCCGTTGGACAAGGACCTCTTCCGCAGCGGGGCGTCCCAGGCAACGATCACGTCGCAATGGCGGAGGCTGTTCGATGGGCTCGACTGACCGCCCGGTCGCATTGCTCACCGGGACGAACCGCGGCACCGGCCGAAGCCTCGCCCGGGAGCTGCATGAACGGGGCTACCGCCTCTTCTCCCTCAACCGTACGCCGACCGGCGAGGACTGGCTCCATGAACAGCGGTGCGACCTCGCGGACCCCGAGCAGATCAGGGACCGCGTCGCCCGGGTACTCGCGGCGACGGACCGGCTCGACGTGTGCGTCTCCAACGCGGTAGACCGCCTCCTGGAACCGATCGCCGACATCCGCCAGGTGGACTGGGACAGGTCTCTGGCGGTGAATCTCAGCGCGAACCTCCATCTGACCCAGGCGGTGCTACCGGCCCTGCGATCCGGCAACGGGCTGATCGTCTTCATGGGAAGCCACGCCGGCACACGGTATTTCGAAGGCGGTGCCACCTACAGTGCCACGAAGGCCGCTCTGGCGGCCTTCGTGGAGACGCTGCTGTTGGAGGAACGGAACAACGGTGTGCGGGCATGCCTGATCTCGCCGGGCGCGATCGCCAACCTGGAGGGCGACACGGATCCCCACAAGATGACAACTCAGGCAGTCGCCAAGGGCATCGCCTCGATCATCGACGATTTTCCCAAGGACCTGCTGGTGGGTGAGATCGAGATCAGGCCGGCATCGCTGCCCAAACCCCCTGTCACCGGAATCGACCGGCTGCTGCACGTCTAGGAGGACCGCATGCTCTCCCTCGCACTGCCCAAGGGGTCTTCGCTCGAGCGGCGGACCCTGGGCCTGTTCGCCGCGGCCGGCCTGGAAGTGACCAGGCCCTCCGAACGTACCTACCGGGGCACCATCGCCTACAACGGCCCGATACGGGTCGCCTTCTTCAAGCCACGGGAAATCCCCCTGGTCGTCGCGGACGGGTCGTTCGATGCCGGACTGACCGGTGCCGACTGGGTCGAGGAAACCGAGGCCAAGGTCGAGAGCGTGGTGTCCTTCAGCTACTCCAAGACCACGGACTCGCCCTGGCGGGTGGTGCTGGCGGTTCCGGCCCAGCACGCGGCGCGGACCGTGCGGGATCTCGGCCAGGGCACACGCGTTGCCACCGAATACCCCACGATCGCCCGCCGGTTCCTCCAGGACGCGGGAATCCACGCGGATGTGGTCCATTCGTACGGCGCCACCGAGGCGAAGATCCCCGAACTGGCCGATGCCATCGTGGATGTCGTCGAGACGGGTTCCACACTCGACCACAACGGCCTGCGGATCATCGAGACGATCCGCACCTGCACCCCGTGGTTCATCGCCAGTCCGCAGGCGTGGTGTGACGCCGGCCGGCAACGAAGGATCCAGGGGATGGCCCGGCTGCTGGACGCCGCTCACACGAGGTCCACCAACGCGCTGCTGACCGTACGCGTGCCCGCGCACTGTCTGGAACGGGTAGCCCGCTCCATGCCCGAGCGTTCCTGGCGGATCGGGGCCGGCCTGCACGGCACCGACCTGGTGGTCGTCCAAGGGCTGGCACAGCGCGCCGGGCTGCCCGACACCATCGACCGCCTGCTGGAGGCAGGCGCACTCGATGTCACCCAGACCGACGGCGGAATGACCACGTCGGCGCTCCCCCGGACACCCTTACGATGACCGATCCACCGTGGGTGTGGTCGCCCTTCTCCCATCGACTTCCCACGGCTTCGGCCACGCCGGCCCGCACCCCCAGGTCATCGGACCCGGAGTGATCCACCCCGGAGGCGGGGGCGGGCGGGGGCCGGGGTGGGCGCCGGGTCCATCAGTGTGTACGGCGAGACGAAGAGCATCTCAGGGGTGGTGGAGGTGTCGTGACCGGTGGCACGTGCCAGAGCGAACTGAAACCCTCGGACACCACCCGCGGATTCAGTGTGTACCCGCTCCCGCATGTACGCGGTGATCACCCGGTAGGCAGGTGTGCGGATCACCTCGGAGAAGCCCTTGTCGAGCATCTGCAGCATCTCACTGCTGATGTCGAACACCGCTTTCTCTGTTCGTCGGCTGGGGAACCAGAAGATCTGGTGGAGCCGCCGCCCGGCTATCAGATCGACCGCCTTCCAGGGCGATGTCTCGCCGGCGGTGTTCAGTGTGCGGTAGAAGAAGTGGTAGTCGTGCACCGCCGGTTCCGGGGCGAAGAATCGCCAGTTCGGCAGCAGCGCGAAGGTGTCCTTGCGCTGAAGCCGGTTGAACATCGGGTTCGGGTGCTGCGCGGCGAGCGTGCCGATCAGCATGGCCGCGCCCGCGATCCGCGCGCCCGCGCCGTGGCCGGTGAAGGCGCTCTTCATCATCTGGTTCACTGCGCTGCCTCTTCCACGACGCGCACCTGTGGTGCGTCAGCTGCCCGGATCTCGTCGAGGAAGGCGATGATCCGGCGGCCCACCTCGGTGGCGAACCGGGCGCCGGTCAGCAGCGAGTCATGGTCGGCGCCCTCCAGCACGAAGCTCGTCACGTGACGTCCCTCTCCCCGGTGCGTCTCGGCCAGTTCGTTGTGCATCAACAACTGCTCCGGGTCCCGGTCGACGGTCTGCTGTGCGGAGACCACCAGGGCATGGGCATCGATGAGGGGCAGTGTGCCGTCGAAGTCCCGGAACTCCCGCTCGACGGCTTCCCACTCACGGCGGCCGGCCTCCCACATCCGTGCGTCGGTGTACTGGGCGAACACACGGGTACGGCAGTTGGCGGGCAGCGCCTGCACCCAGGCCGGCCGTGACAGGAGAATGCCGAGTCCGGCGTTGAGGGACCGCACCATCGTGTTCATCACGAGGACGAGGCCCTCGGCGGACGTGCTCTGCTGGTTCGACCGGTTCAACTCGTCGGGGTGGGAGGAGTCGAGATAGACGATGCCCCGCAGCCGGTCTCCCAGGTCCGCGGCGGCCCGGCGGGCCAGTTCACCGCCGAGCGAGTGACCGACGAGCACGATCGTGCGATCTTCCGGGACAACACCGCGGGTGAGGTCCACCAGGTCGTCGACCGATTCCGCCAGATCGTAGGGAGAGGTGCTCCGGTACGTGCTGCCCGCGTATCCGGCACGGGCGTAGGTGACCACGCCGTACCCGCTCTCCCGGGCGATCTTCTCCGTGATCCAGGTGAAGTGCTCTGATGTGGAGACCATGCCGTTGACAAAGACGAGGACCGGGAGGGCGGGGTCGTCGCCCTCGCTTCGCTCGTACTGGAGTTCGTTGTGATGGCGTGTCGTCAGGTACGCGGAGTGTGAACTGCCTTCCAGCGTGCGCATGCGTCGCTGGACCGCGATCACACCGGCGAGGGACACGGCTCCGGCCAGCAGCGTCGCGCCGGCGTACAGGGCGCGGTCGTCGCGGCCCGCCACCGACGGATGCGTCCTCGGGGTTGAGGTATAGGCGACCATCGGGTGCATGGAGATGAACGCGGTGACGAACCGGCCCAGCCCCATGACCAGGCCGTTCGCGACATGGAACGCGCCCGCGCCGGCGATCAGGGGCCGCGCGAGTTTCCCGCCGGCCAGGTAGGCCACCGGGAAGAGGCACTCAAGCGCGAGCACACCGTGTGTGAGGCGTGCCGCGGCCTTCGGGTATTTCTTCGCCAGTTTGAAGGCGGGCTCATGGCCGTACGTCGCCGTTCGCATGATGCCGCTGAGCGCGGTGGCGTCCCTCCATGAGCTGCTCAGCAGTTTCATCCAACCGGATATGACGTACGAGGTGTTGGCCTGTAGTGCCACGTACCAGAGTAAGGCGTCCTGGGTCTGCGGACGCGTGGAGAGACGTGCCATACCGGTGGCCGTCTGCACCAGTACCGCTACCTGGTCGGAGCCGTCGGAGCCGTACCGGTGCCGCGCGTGGAGCGCGGCGGTGGTGACACCGAGGAAGATGTTGCCCGCTCCCCGCCAACGCGCCTGACCTGGCAGCAGCAACCCCGCGCTGACCGCGACCCGGGCCATATGCACCGCAGCGGTGGCCTTCTCCCCGCTGATGGCGTCGAGGAACTTGCGGGTCAAGGGGGTTCCACGCCCGTCACGGGCCATCGTGGGCCAGTGCTGGAGTCCGCCCCGCCTGGTCTGCTTTCGCTGGGTCAGGTATTCCAGAGAGGAGGTCAGCGAGGTGACGGCGGACAGGCGCTCCGAGACTCCGATGGCCTGTGATCGGGTCACAGGGATCGGTCCGGTCAGCGTGGACACGATTCTGGTGAGCACTTTCACGCGGGCCTCCTGACTTTCTACCGATGAACGGGTCTTCGTTCCATGACCGGGCTGCCCGCTCCGCCGGGCCGGAAGGCGGTCTCCGGCCCGGCAGAGTTCCGTGCGTCAGGCGGGGACACGGCGCCATGCCCCGTGAATCAGTCCCTGGCCGTCGTCGGGGCCGCCGACCACGGCACAGGACACCGCCACACCGCTGAGCGATGCGGCCGGCGTCGCGAGCACGGCCGGTGTGAACCCCGGCTCGTGTCGGTGGGGATCTCGGTCTCCGTCAGGGCGATGGACTCATCACGTGAGTGATGAGCTCGGCCACCTCGTCCGCCTGCGCGGAGTCGAGAGCGTTGGCCCCGCGGTTCATTCCCCGATGGCGAACGTAACGCACCAGTTCGCCGACGGAGTCGCCAGCACGGTGACACCTTGGTCCACCAGTACGGTGCCCTCGGCCCGCTCGATCGGGACCTCGTCGAGGCGCGCGTCTTCGTTGATGAAGGCGGTGATGTCGTTCACGATTTCCCCTTGGGGTAGTCGGAAGAGTTGGACGTTCCGGCTGAGCCATGCGTCAGCCGACGACATGGCCAGCGAAGCCAGGTTATACGTAACACCCAGCCGGGCAAGTCGTTTCTGGCCAGACTCACGACCGGTCACACCGCGTGCGGGCGCACCCATTCGTCCTGTTGTGGTGTGTTGACGATCGAGGGGTGCTTCGGGGTCCTCCGCACCTCGATGACGTGCCCAGGTCATCACGCGAACCACGCCGCGGCGTCGCCAATGCCGTGCGTGACCGAAAGTTGTCCCAGGCGGCATGGCCGTGTTGTGCCCCAGGCGGCGAGGCCGTGTTGTGGAGAGCGCGGGCATGCGAACCCGGCATGCGCGAGCGCCTCCACGCCTGCCTCATCCATATCGGCCTCGACGCCATCGCCTACTGCGCCTTCCAACGCCGCTGGGACGACGTACGGTCCAACGTCGACATCGTGACCGCGCTGGCCCGCAGCGCACCGGACGAGTATGTCCTCAACCCACCCACGACTCGCCCCTCGTAGAGAAGAACCAGGGGATCCGGCGGGCATGCGACAGTGATCGGAGCGCCTGCCGAGGCGGGCCCGTCCCCCCTGCGGGCCCGACTCGGCAGGCGCTCTCCCATCATTCCCCCCTCCACCTGACCGTTTGGCAGTTGGCTCGGACATACTGTCGAGCCATTTCGGGGTCGCCCGCCTTGGCGCGTTCAGCGGCGCGCGTGACGAATTCCTTGCCTCTCAGGTCCTCGGCCGGTGGATACCTCGTCAGTTTCCCGGCCATGACCCTCAGAGCACCTTCGCTTGCCTCGCGGTCTCCGCGCGCTGTCGCGGCGTCCCACGACAGGTACCAGGCACAGCTGTTCACGATGTCGAGCACGGTCTTGGTGACGCCGGCGGACAGACGCTCGTCCGCGAGCGGCTGGGTCGCCTCGATCAGGCGGTCGGTATCCGGTCGGTAGTCGGGGGGCCAGTGGTACTGGCCGAAGGACTGCCTCAGTTCCGTGGCGTAGCCTGCCTGGTTCAGTGTGATCGGCGAGACCGGTGAGGAGGCCGGGCTCCGGCCGCACGCCGCGACGGTCATGAGACCGAGGCCCACCGCGGCCATGACCCGCCCGTGTTTCACGGGGCCTGACGGACATCCCAGTAGATGATGCCCTCCCACGTGTCCGTTTCGTTGTTCCCACGGCTGTAGGCGGAGAGACAGAACACGGTTCCCGCCAAGAAGTCACGTCCGATGCGTATGGCGCTGGTCGGGTCGGTGTTCGGCAGTCTTACCGGCGTGCCTGTCTGTCCTCCCGCGCACCTGCGCCACGTGACGTCCAGCTCGGGGCCATTCGATTTCCGCACATAGATGTTCGTTCCGGACTCGCTCACCGTTCGTTGTGTTGTGTAGTGGACCCACGTGCTCTTGCGTACGCTGGCGGGTCCGATGACATCGTTCCTCGCGCTCGCGGGTATCGCGCTCACCAGCATGATGGTGACACCAGCCACGGCAGCGAGAGGAATGATTCGTTTCACGTGTTTCTCCTCATTGCGGTGATCTTGCATGGACTGACACGAGGTCAAGCGATTCCCCGCCGGACGACGCCTTGCCCCGATACGGGGGCCGCTTCCGTGCCGGCAGCGGACACGGGCGGGCGCCGCCGCGGCCGACCCGGCGGTGGCCGGGACAGAGGCGGCGATCAGGGCGACGGCCATCATGGCGACTGGCAGGCGTGTTCCGCCGCCTGGACAACCTGATTGGCCTGGAGCCCTGTTGGCATACGGACGTGAGGGGACGGGACGGAGCGACAGGAGAAGCGGGCGGTGGCGGAACGGTCACCACTGTCGCCCGTCGGCTGCCACCCCGTGCAGGGTTCGGACAAGACCCTTGACACACCAGCCGAGAAGCGTTAGCGCCACAGAGTGGCTGACGGAACTCTGTGCGGCACACCTGGCCTCATGCAGACTGACGCCCATGGACCGACGTACGGAACTGACCGCGTTTCTACGCTCTCGACGGGCCAGGATCAGCCCCGAACAGGTAGGACTGCGCTCATACGGCACGGGCCGGCGCCGCGTTCCCGGGCTGAGACGCGAAGAGGTCGCCCACCTCGCGGGTGTCAGCGTGGACTACTACCTGCGGTTCGAGCAGGGGCGCAAAAACGGAGTCTCCGATGCCGTACTGGACTCGGTGGCCCGCACGTTGTGCCTGACAGACGTCGAACGCCGCTATCTTCACCTGCTGGCCCGGCCCGGCCGCCGTCACACGCCGGACGCGTACTTCGCCGACCCGACCGGCTCCATGGAACTGCGGCCCGGCCTGCGACAGTTGCTCGACTCCCTCGCCGATTCTCCCGCGTACGTCGTCGGGCGCCGGGGCGACGTACTCGCCTGCAATGCGATCGCGGAAGAGGTCTTCTTCCGGCACTCGCCGCCCCACCGGCGCAACATGCCCCGGCTGGTGTTCCAGCATCCGCACAGCCTCACGACCTACCGGGACTGGGCTGCCAAGGCGTACGACATCGTCGCGTTCCTCCGCCTGGACGCGGCACGCCACCCTGACGACCCACTGCTCGCCACACTGATCGCGGACCTTTCCAAGCATCCCGACTTCCGCAGACTCTGGCAGGAAGTCCACCCGGTCCGCGACAAGGACACCGGTACCTACCGGCTGCACCACCCCGCCGCCGGAGAGTTCACCCTCGCCTTCCGGGCGCTGCGCCTGCCCGAGGCCCCTGATCAGACACTCATCGCCTACACCGTCGAGCCGGCGTCACCGGCCGAGGCAGCCCTGGCCGCCATCGCACACGCCATGACGCACCCGGCCGCCCCGGAACGGTGAACGTGACATAGACCTGCCCGGCGTTCAGCGTCTCCCCCGAGCGGACCGAGTGCCGCCGCCAGGCGCGCGGACAGGCGGCAGGTGGGGTGGCGAGGGGGCAGGTGGGGTGGCGAGGGGGTCAGGGACCCTTCACCTCAGGAGGGTGCGCCAGCGGTCGGCCGATTCCTTCATATCCTCGACGACCCGTTCCAGGAACGTACCCGCCCTGAGAAGCCGCTGACCCACCGACGAGTCGGGTCCGAGCGTCTCGGCTGCCGCCATCGCCGCCCGCGCCGACTCAAGTGTCTGCCGCGCGCTGATCGCGACCGAGTGGTACCAGGCTTCGTCGTCGACGACATAGATGTCGCGCCGCCGCCGCGGATCGCGCTCACGCCGCACATATCCGTACTGGACCAGGGAGTTCACGGCCACGGAGACGGAGGCGGGGCTGACCTTCAGCCTGCGGACGAGCTCGGCCGCGGTGCGCCTTCCGTCCTCGGACAGCAACAGGTCGACGTGCACACGTGCCATCATCCTCGGCATCCCCGACCTGACCGCCAGTTCGATGATCTCGTCCTCCGCGGTGCCGCCCGGCAGTCGGTCCGCGTGGGAGTGTGCCGGTGTGCCACGCCGCGCCCGCTGAGCCGTCGCCTTGTGCGCCAGCTGGGGCCGGTAGCCGCCGGGGCCGCCGTTGCGCGCCACCTCCCGGCTGATCGTCGAGGTCGGACGTTCCAGCCGGCGGGCGATCTCGGCGTAGGAGAGGCCGTCGGCGAGTCCGGCCGCGATGCGCTGGCGTTCCTGCTGGGTCAACCGTCCTCCTGGCATGCCGCCAGTATTGCCTTCGCTTCCAATCATTGCAACGCGCCGTTGCATTCGGCTGCAATCATTGCGCCAATTTACCGCTTCTCAGCTGGTGTTATGGATTCACATAATTGACGGCACCGTGAAGGCGACGTAGCGTTCGAGCCCTGCTAAACACGTCATATCGCGAAACGGGGAAGAGTCGTCATGAGCGAGTCCGTACACACCGTCACGGCTCTTCCGGGGGAGCGTGGGAGCGGCTGCCCCTTCGACCCGCCGGCCGAGCTGCTCGATGCCCTTCGGCACGGGCCCATCAGCAGCTACACCCACCCCGGCGGAAAACCGGGCTGGGTGATCACCGGATACGAGATGGTGCGGTCCGTCCTGGCCGACCCCCGGTTCAGCTCGCGCAAGGAGCTCATGAACGTCGTCGACTTCGAGCTTCCTCCGGCGCCGCCCGGCGAGTTCCTCCTCATGGACGAGCCGGAGCACGGCCGCTACCGGAAGCCGCTGGTGGGCAAGTTCACCGTGCGGCGGATGCGGATGCTCACCGAGCGGATCGAGCAGATCACCGCGGGCTGCCTGGACGCCATGGAGGAGGCCGGGCCGCCGACGGACCTGGTGACCGCGTTCGCCAAGCCCATCCCCACCATCGTGATCTGCGAGATCCTGGGTGTGCCGTACGAGGACCGGGCTTCCTTCCAGGAGCAGATCGACGCGTTCATGGGCGGGGAGGTCAGCGACGAGGAGCTGATCGCGGCCTACACCGCGACCCAGGAGTACCTCGCACAACTGGTGGCCGCGAAGCGGGCCAAGCCCACCGACGACATTCTCAGTGAACTCACCGACAGCGATCTGACCGACGAGGAGCTGAAAGGCATCAGCCTCATCCTCCTGGCGGCCGGATTCGACACCACCGCGAACATGCTGTCCCTCGGTACCTTCGCGCTGCTCCAGAACCCGGAGCAACTCGCGGCACTGCGCGGCGATCCCGCACTCACCGACGGGGCCGTGGAGGAACTGCTGCGGTATCTGAGCGTCGCCAAGACGTTCCACAGGACGGCGCTGGAGGACGTCGAGCTGGGCGGCCAGATCGTCAAGGCCGGCACGACGGTCGTCCTCTCGTACAACGCCGCCAACCGCGACCCCCATCGCTTCACCGACCCCCAGACGCTCGACCTCCGCAGGCAGGCCGCCGGACACCTGGCCTTCAGCCACGGCATCCACCAGTGCCTGGGGCAGCAGCTGGCCCGCGTCGAGATGCGGGTCGCGTTCCGTGCGCTGGTCGACCGCTTCCCCACCCTGCGCCTGGCCGTGCCGGCCGCGGAGGTCGGTCTGCGCCCGGAGACCGCGGACATCTTCGGAGTGAAGCGCCTCCCGGTCACGTGGGACAAGAAATGAGCGCGCCGTACCTGAGCGTCGACCGTGAGCGCTGCATCGGCGCCGGCATGTGCGCCATGACCGCCCCCGACGTCTTCGGCCAGGATCCGGACGACGGCCTTGTGCTCCTGCTGCGTGCCGAGCCGCATGCCGCCCACCGTGCGGCCGCACGGATGGCCGCAGGCGTCTGTCCCTCCGCGGCGATCGCCCTTCACGAGCCGGACCCGGTCTGATCCGCCCGGTGATCCACTGACCCACGGCGCGCGGCGACGGCAGCGCACCCTCGCCCATCGGTAAGCAGGCAAGCGGCCTGGACGGCGGGGCGGGCATGGCGATCGAACCGGCGACCGAACTGGTACGCACTGCGGCAGAGTGCCCTCAGGTCCGGACCCGCCGGGTGAAGCGGCGCAGGGCGAGGTAGCCGAGGGCAGCCGTACCGAGGATGAGGGCGGTGAGATAGGCCCAGGTCGGCATGTGACCGGTGGTGGGCGTCAGGTTCGCACGCAGGCCCTCGCTCATGTAGACGAGCGGGTTGACGAGTGTGAGGACCTGGACCCAGCCGATCGAGTCCAGCGCGGTCCACGGGTAGTAGACGCAGCCCAGCATCGTGGCCGCGGCCAGGAGCAGGCCCAGCAACGCCCCGAAGGCGGATGCGTCGATCGCCGTACCGAGCAGCAGCCCGAGCGTGGACGCGAGCAGCGCGCTGAGGACCAGGGTGACGACGAGCAGAGGCCAGTTGCCGACCTGGGCCTGGGGGGCCGCGCCCGGGGCGTGCACGAGCCACACGATCGGGACGACCACGAGGGACGAGACCAGACCGAAGATCGCCGATGAGGTGATCTTCTGGAGGCCCAGAGCCCAGACGGGCAGCGGGGCCAGAGCGCGGTCGGTGATCTCGCGGCCGGGACCGAGTTCGGCGGCCAGCGGCCCGGTGACGGACATGATGCTCTGCAACGTCAGGGTGCTGGCTATCAGACCGGGCAGCAGGATCGTGGAGAACGACGTCGCTCCGCCGAGTCCACTGCCGATGCTGGGCATCACATACGCGAAGGCGAAGGCGAAGAGCAGCGGCTGAAGACCCACCTGGAGGAGCAGGACCGGAAGGTTACGGCCGAGGACGTGCAGGTCGCGAGCGGTCAGCGCCCGGTAGGCGCGCCAGGCCGTCCGGCGGGACGACCGCGGGCGGGGGACGGTCGCGGTGAGGGCCGAGGTGGTCATGGCTGGTAGTCACGTCCGGTCAGGGTGAGGAAGGCCGTCTGGAGGCTGGGGGGTGTGGTGGCGGCATCGCGGACCGTCAGACCCGCGGCGCCTCCTTCGCGCAACAGGTGCCCCAGTAGGCCGTCGGGGCGCGTGGTGCGCACCCGTAGGCTCGGCCCGTCGACGTCGATGTCGTGCGGGCGGCCGGGTATCCGGCGTACCGCGTCTGCGACAGGGCCGGCATCGGCGTCGAAGCGGACCGTGATGACGGTCCGCGCGCCGCTGGTCGCCTTGATCGCCTCGGGGGTGTCGCAGACGAGGAGACGCCCGTGGTCGATGACGGCGAGGCGCCGGCACAGGGCCTCGGCCTCGTCGAGGTGGTGCGTGGTCAGCACCACGGTCTGGCCGCCCTCGTGGAGACTCCCGATGATCCGCCAGAGGTCCTCGCGCGCCTGGGGGTCGACGCCGGCGGTCGGCTCGTCCAGGAAGAGCACCTCGGGCAGGTGCATCAGGGCCCGGCCGATCATGACCCGGCGGGCCTGGCCCCCGGAGAGCTGATGCGTCTTCGCACCGGCCTTGTCGGCGAGAGCGAACTGATCCAGGAGTTCCAGCGCCCTACGACGGGCAGCCGGTGCGGACATCCCGAAGTAGCGTCCGCGGAAGGTGAGGTTGTCCAGCACGGTGAGCGCGCGGTCCAGGGTGTTGGCCTGGGAGACGACGCCGATGCGGGATTTCACGCCCACCGGGTCGGCGCCGACCTCGTGACCCGCGACCCACGCGCTTCCGGCGGTGGGCGTGACCAGGGTGGTGAGCATGCCGATCGTGGTGGACTTGCCCGCACCGTTGGGGCCGAGCAGGCCGAAGAACTCGCCCTGGCCGACCGTGAGATCAAGGCTTTCGAGGGCGACGAGGCCGTCCCGCCCTCGCGGATAGACCTTGCGCAGGCCCTCCGTGCGGATGGCTGTCGCGGTGCCGGCCGGGGTGACGGGTCGTTGGGGGATGGCGGGGGCGGTTTTCATGGGTGAGCTCCAACGGAGTTACGGGAGCGGGGTTCCGTGGCCGGGGAGCCCGGTGCCACCGAGGCGGGTCAGCAGGACGGACAAATGGCCGACGTCCTCCTTGCTCCACAGCGGGGCGGCGAAGATCTCGGCGGCGATCTGCTCGGCGGTGACGAGCATGTCCGTCAGGCGTTCGCGTCCGGTGTCGGTCAGTGCGGCATAGGCCACACGTCCGTCGCGCGCATCCGTCTCGCGCATGACCAGCCCGATCCGCTCCAGCGGAGCCAGTCCCCGGGTCACCCCGGAGGCGGTCAGCCCCAGCTTCTCGGCCAGGTCCACCCGGCGCATCCGGCCGCCGGGCGCCTCCCCCAGGCGCAGCAGCATCGTGAAGTCGGCCAGGCTCACGCCGTGCAGCCCCGACAGGCTCGCGTCGAACCGCTTCACCAGGGACACCTGGGCCCGTACGAGACGCAGCGACACATCCAGCGCATCACTCATTGCCACCTCCTTGACTGCTCAAGCATATCATCATGCTTGAGCAGTCAAGGAGTCGTTTCGCCTGAGCCCGCCCATGGCCCCGACGGATGGAAGACAGCGGAAAGCCGCGTCAGAACCCATGCGCCGGGCCATGACGGAGGTCGCTTCAACCGGTCACATACCCGTGACGTCCCTGACCCTCTTCAGCACGGAGCCGACGGCGTCCACCGCTCCGTCGCGCCGCTTCTCGCGCGCCGCCCGGTCGGCCGGCACCAGCCGCTCGGCGGCCTGCACGGCATAGGCGTCCGGGGAGCCGAAAGCAGCCCGCGGGTGCTCTCCCGTCTCCGCGCAGTGCGCCGTGACATCCTTCACCGCCTGGAGCACCACGGCCCGGTCCACGCCCGGCTGCATGGCCAGTCGCACCTGGAATCGCGCCATCCACTTCTCGCGGTCCTCTTCCTTCGCCGCGCCCACGGTCCCGTCCTTCTTCGCCACGTGCCCTCCCGGGTGATCGACAGCCGTCCGTCATGGACTCAGACGGTGGGGCATCGATGTTGGTTGCGCCAACGAGGAAACCGATGAGCCTCAAGTGACTACTGGGAGCGGTCGCGTACCCGCCCACGGCTTCCCGCCCCGTCCGGTACGCCTGCATGATCCGCGACGTCACACCACGGGGCGGCAGCGAGCTCGATGACCCCTGATCAGCGCACCCGGCCGCGCGGTTTCAGGGCCACCGGGGGGAGTTCGGGGGCGGGCAGCCGGTCGCCGGCGTAGCCCGTCACCTCACCGAAGCGGGTGCTCTCCATCCAGGCTCGCCGCGCCTCCTCGATCTCCTCGTGCGAACGCCCGATGAAGTTCCACCACATGACGATCTCCTCCTCGAAGGGCTCGCCGCCGAGGAGCATCAGACCTGCGTCGGATTCGGCGCGCAGGGGGAGTTCCGTGCGGCCGCAGCCGAGGTAGAGCATGGAGCCGGGCAGTACGGGTACGCCGTCGACCTCGGCCTCGCCCGACATGGCCAGTACGGCGTATTCGAAGTCCGGGTCGAGCGGTAGCCGGGTCTCCGCGCCGTGGGCGAGGGACAGGTCGGCGCCGACGAGCGGGCTGTAGGTGGTGCCGGGCGAGACGGCGCCGTCCAGGGCGCCGAGGATGACGGTGGCGCTCAGGCCGGGGGCGGTGACGACCGGCAGGTCGGTGTGGTGCTGGAAGTGCGGGCTGACCTCCCGGTGGGCGTCCGGGAGCGCCACCCAGAGCTGGGCACCGTGCAGGAAGCGCGCGTGCGAGCGCGGGCTCTCCTCGGAGTGGGAGATCGCCCGGCCGGAGGTCATCAGGCCCAGTTCGCGCGGGCGTACCGTCTCAAGGCTGCCCAGACTGTCGCGGTGCAGCACCTCGCCGTCGTGCAGCCAGCTGACGGTCTGGAGGCCCATGTGCGGGTGGGGCGGTACCTGCATGCCAGGCTCGTCGGCGATGTCGTCGGGCCCGTAATGATCGACGAAGGCCCAGGCGCCCACCATGCGGCGGCCCAGGTTGGGCAGCAGCCTGCGGACCTCGGTGGACTCCCCCAGCTGGACCCGGCGCGGGCTCAGCAACTCACGAACCGGTTCGGCGACGACGAAGCCGCGACCGCCGCAGACGGCGACGGATGCCTGACGATCAAGATTGCTCATGGCGGACAACCTATTCCCGTGGTGCCCGGACGGGCAGTACCCACACGAAATCGATAGTGGAATGTTCAACCATCTTACGGTGTTCAGGGGGTACGAAGACGATGAAGGAGGGGCACGTGGAGACCACGTACTACGAGTACGGAACGGCCGCAGAGCGCTGGGACCGCGCGCAGCTGTTCTTCGACGCCAAGGAGTACGGCACGGCCGCCCGCATTCTCACCGGGCTGGTGGACGAGGTCCCGGAGCAGGTCGCCCCGCGGCTGCTGCTGGCCCGCGCCTACTACCACTCGGCGCGGCTGGCGAAGGCCGAGGCCGAGCTGCGCGCCGTCCTGGAGCGCGACCCGGTGGAGCACTACGCCCGGCTGATGCTGGGCCGCACGCTGGAGCGGCAGGGCAGGGCCGAGGAGGCCGCGCCGCAGCTGCGCATGGCCGCGGCGCTGAACGGCGAGTTCACGCCGTGAGCCCCGTACGCGCGGCGAGGCCGTGAGCCGCGGGACCTGGACGGGCGTGTTCTAGCCCGTCCAGGTCCAGTCCGCGACCTCGGGCAGGTCCGTGCCGTGCTCGCGGATCCAGGTGTGGTGGCGGGTGCGTACGTCCGCCATCGCCTGACGTACGGCGACCGCCCGTACCCCCAGACCCGGCACCCGGTCGATCACGTCCATGACCAGCCGGTACCGGTCGAGGTCGTTGCGGACGACCATGTCGAACGGGGTCGTGGTCGTCCCCTCCTCCTTGTAGCCGCGGACATGGAGGTTCTCGTGCCCCCGGCGGCGGTAGGTGAGCCGGTGGATCAGCCAGGGATAGCCGTGGTACGCGAAGATCACCGGCTTGTCGACGGTGAACAGGGCGTCGTACTCGGAGTCGGTCATCCCGTGCGGGTGTTCGTCATGGGTCAGCAGCCGCGCCATGTCGACGACGTTGATCACACGCACGACCAGTTCGGGCAGATACCGTCGCAGCAGGTCGGCGGCGGCCAGCGTCTCCTGGGTGGGGACGTCCCCCGCGCAGGCCAGGACGGCGTCCGGCTCGCGGTGGCTGGTCTTGGAGGCGCTCTCCGTACCGGCCCACTGCCAGACCCCCGCGCCCCGGGCGCAGTGGGCGCGGGCCTCGTCGAGCGTCAGCCAGTCGAAGCTCGGCTGCTTCCCGGCGACGATCACATTGACGTAGTCACGGCTGCGCAGCACATGGTCGGCCACGGAGAGCAGGGTGTTGGCGTCCGGCGGCAGATAGACCCGGACGACCTCGGGGCTCTTGTTCAGGATGTGGTCGACGAAGCCGGGGTCCTGGTGGGAGAAGCCGTTGTGGTCCTGGCGCCAGACGTGTGATGTCAGCAGGTAGTTGAGGGAGGCGATGGGGCGGCGCCAGTGCAGCCGCCGCGAGGTTCTCAGCCACTTGATGTGCTGGTTGACCATGGAGTCGACGATATGGGCGAACGCCTCGTAGCTGGAGAAGAGACCGTGCCGGCCGGTGAGGAGATAGCCCTCCAGCCATCCCTGGCACAGATGCTCGGAGAGCACTTCCATCACCCGGCCGTCGGGCGCGAGATGTTCGTCCGTGTCGAGCGTCGCGGCCTGCCAGGCCTTGGCCGTGGCCTCGTAGAGCGCGTCCAGCCGGTTGGACGCCGTCTCGTCGGCGCCGAAGACGCGGAAGTCGCGCCGTCCCGAGGTGGCTTCCATGACGGATTCCAGCAACGAGCCGAGCACCCGGGTGGGTTCGTGCAGGGTCGTGCCGGGCCTGTCCACGTGGACCGCGTGCCGCTCCAGCCGCGGGACCGGCAGATCCCGCAGCAGCAGGCCGCCGTTGGCGTGCGGATTGGCGCCCAGCCTGCGCGTTCCCGCCGGTACGCAGTCGAGTACGGGGGGCTGGGGCGTGCCCGTCGCGTCGAACAGTTCCTCGGGACGGTAGGAGCGGAGCCACGCCTGGAGCATGCGCAGATGGTCGGGGTTGTCCCGTACGCCGCTCAGCGGGACCTGATGCGCGCGCCAGGTCCCCTCGACGGGCAGTCCGTCGACCTCTCGGGGGCCGGTCCAGCCCTTGGGCGTACGCAGCACGATCACCGGCCAGTCCGGCCGGTCGGTGGTCCGGCCCTCGCGGGCGTCCCGCTGGATCTGGGCGATGCGGTCCAGGGCGCGGTCCATCGTCGCGGCCATGGCGCGGTGGACGGTCAGGGGATCGTCGCCCGTGACATGGAGGGGCTCATGGCCGTAGCCGCGCAGCAGGGAGTCGAGTTCGCTCTCCGGCACCCGGGCGAGCACGGTCGGGTTGGCGATCTTGTACCCGTTGAGATGCAGGATCGGCAGCACCGCGCCGTCGTGCACCGGGTCGAGGAACTTGTTCGCGTGCCAGGACGCGGCCAGCGGCCCCGTCTCCGCCTCTCCGTCACCGATCACACAGGCGACCAGCAGCTCGGGGTTGTCCAGCGCGGCTCCGTAGGCGTGCGCGAGGGAGTAGCCCAGCTCACCGCCCTCGTGGATCGAGCCCGGTGTCTCGGGGGCGACATGGCTGGGGACCCCGCCGGGGAAGGAGAACTGGCGGAAGAGCCGCTCCATCCCCTCCCGGTCCCGGCCGACATCCGGATAGGTCTCGGAGTACGTGCCGTCGAGCCAGGAGTTGGCGAGTACGGCGGGGCCGCCGTGTCCCGGCCCCCAGACGCACAGCGCGTCGAGATCCCGGGCCTTGATCACCCGGTTCAGATGGGTGTACACCAGGTTCAGGCCGGGTGAGGTCCCCCAGTGGCCGAGCAGGCGGGGTTTGATGTGCTCCGGCGCCAGCGGCTCCTGGAGCAGTGGGTTGGCCATCAGATAGATCTGGCCGACGGCCAGATAGTTGGCGGCACGCCAGTGGGCGTCGAGAGCGGCGAGCTCTGCCTCGGTGAGCCCGGCCGACGCCCCCGCGGTGGTCGTGGTCGCCTTGCGCATACCCGCCTCGTCTCCCTGCTGGTCGCGCGGCCCGCGTCAGGAGCCGTCGTCGGGCTCCGCGCCGTGCCACACCGTGGTGATGTCGCAGAACTCCCTGATGCCGTGCGCCGACAGCTCACGCCCGTAACCGGACCGCTTCACACCGCCGAACGGGAGGGCGGGATGCGAGGCCGTCATCCCGTTGAAGAAGACCCCGCCCGCCTCCAGGTCCCGGACGAAGCGGCGCACGTCCTCCTCGTCACGCGTCCAGACGTTGGAACTCAGCCCGAAGGGCGTGTCGTTGGCGAGCGCCACCGCCTCGTCCAGCCCGGAGACCCGGTAGAGCGTGGCGACCGGACCGAAGGTCTCCTCGCGGTGGATCCGCATGGCGGCGGTGATGCCGGCGAGCACCGTGGGCGCGTAATACCAGCCCCGTTCGTGCTCCTTGGGGCGCTGTCCGCCGCACAGCGCGATCGCGCCCCGGCTCAGCGCGTCGTCGACCAGCCGCTCCAGATCGGCGCGGCCCCGCTCGCTGGAGAGCGGCCCCACGTCGGTGGTCTCGTCCATCGGGTCGCCGACCGTCAGATCGCGCATGCCGGCCGTGAACCGCTCGGCGAAGCCGTCGTAGACGTCCTCGTGCACGATGAAGCGTTTGGCGGCGATACACGACTGGCCGTTGTTCTGCACGCGGGCCGTGACCGCCGTACGCGCCGCCCGTTCGATGTCCGCCGAGGGCATGACGACGTACGGATCGCTGCCGCCCAGCTCCAGGACCGACTTCTTGACCTCGTCGGACGCGATCGCCGCGACGGACCGGCCGGCCGGCTCGCTGCCGGTGAGCGTCACGGCGGCCACCCGGGGGTCGCGCAGGATGTTCTCGATCGCGCTGGAGCCCACCAGCAGCGTCTGGAAGCAGCCGGCCGGGAATCCGGCCCTGGCGAACAGGTCTTCCAGGTACAGGGCGGTCTGCGGGACGTTCGAGGCGTGCTTGAGCAGCCCCACGTTGCCGGCCATCAGGGCGGGCGCGGCGAACCGTACGACCTGCCAGAGGGGGAAGTTCCACGGCATCACCGCGAGGACCACGCCCAGCGGCCGGTAGTGGACACTCGCCCGTGCCGCGCCCGCGTCCCGTACGTCGGCGGCCGAGGGGTGCTCGTCCGCGAGCAGTCCCTCGGCGCGCTCCGCGTACCAGCGCATCGCCTTCGCGCACTTCAGCGCCTCCGCGCGGGCCGCCACGACCGGCTTGCCCATCTCGGTGGTCATCGTCCGGGCGATCTCCGGCGCGTCCTGCTCCAGCAGATCGGCGGCCCGGTTCAGCAGCCGCGCGCGTTCGTCGAATCCGGTGAGCCGGTACCGCCGGAAGGCATGGGAGGCGGAAGCGATCCTGCTCTCGATCTCCTCGGCTCCCAACGCGTCGAAGGTCTTGAGCGTCTCTCCGCTGGCGGGATTCACCGTCGCGATGGGCATGGGGCGATTCCTCCTCGGTTCGCCTCGATTCGGCAGTCCGACCCTCCCGTGGTCCGCCCGGCCCCGCAACACGGGACGCTCGTGCCGTGGGCCGGGATCACGCGGGCACGCTCACATGGACGTGCTCACGTGGGCACGCCTCAGGGGCGCCGGGGCCGGCCGGGCGCCGCGGACCCGCGCGGGCGCGCCGGGGGGCCGTCCGGGGCCCTGCGCCGCTCGACGCGGCGCCGCAGCCGCCGGCGCTCCTCCTCGTCCGTTCCGCCCCAGACACCTGAGGTGCGGCCGGTGGCCAGCGCCCATTCGAGGCACTGGCTCTCCACCGGGCAGCTGTGGCACACCTGCTTGGCGCGCTCAGCCTGCTCGGCGGCCGGTCCCGTCTCCCCCACCGGGAAGAACAGTTCCGGGTCGACGCCGGTGCAGGCCGCGTGCCGCAGCCACTCCCAGGTGTCCGCGTTCTGGCCCGCTTCCACGTCCGGGCCGTTGTTCAGTCGGGCTGTCGTCAGCCGCACAGTCATTCAGTCCTCTCCACGCACTACGTTCCACTCCTGATCGGCCGTCTCCTGTCGCTCGTGGCCGGCTCTGGCCCGGCGCTCGCGCGGGGTGACCCGCGCCGGAACGCAGGTGCGTATCCGTCCTTCGCGCTCGGTCGGCCGGTGTGTCGCGGCCGGGACGGGCCGCGGGCCGGGATGGGTGTTCATGCCGTCTTCCCTTTCTTCGCTGTACGTCCGGTTCTTCCGTGGTCCGGTTCTTCCGTGGTCCGGTTCCTTCGTGGTCCGGTTCCTTCGTGGGTCTTCGCCGTGTGTGACCTCCCGCTGTCAGCGGAGGGTCTGTTCCGCCAGCAGCCGCAGCCCCGCCGCGATCGAGTCCGCGTCGATGCCGGCCGCCCCGAGCTGCTCCGCCGGGGTCGCCGAGCCCGGCATGTTCCCCACCGCGAGCCGTACGAGCCGCTTCGGCGCGGGACGCCCGTCCGAGAACACCGCGGCCACCGCGTCTCCGATACCGCCCTCCGGGTGGTGGTCCTCGACCGTGATCAGGCAGTCGGTCTCGTCGGCCGCCGTCTGGAGCGTGTGCTCGTCGACGGGCTTGACCGAGTACAGGTCGACGACCCGTACGGGGAAGCCCTCCCCGGCCAGCAGATCCGCCGCCTTGAGACACTCATGGACCGTGATTCCGGTGCCGATCAGTGTCACGCGGTCCGCGTCGGAGCGGCGCAGCACCTTGCTGCCGCCGACAGGGAACCGCTCGTCGGGGCCGTAGATGACCGGTGTCGCGCCCCGGAGCGTACGCAGGTAGCAGACGCCGGGCAGTTCATGCATCGCCGCCACGAGCCGCGCCGCCTGGTTGGCGTCGCAGGGGTGGAGCACCGTACTGCCGTGTATGGCACGGAACATCGCCAGGTCCTCCAGGCCCATCTGGGACGGGCCGTCCTGGCCGATCGAGACACCCGCGTGCGAGCCCACGACATTGATCGAGGCCCGGCTGACGGCCGCCATCCGCAGGAAGTCGTGCGCGCGGGTCAGGAAGGCCGCGAAGGTCGACGCGTACGGGACATGGCCCAGTGCCTGCATGCCGACGGCGGCGGCGATCATCTGTTGTTCGGCGATGTAGCACTCGAAGAACCGCTCGGGGTGCTCCTTGGCGAAGAATTCCGAGCGGGTGGAGTCGCTGACCTCGCCGTCCACGACGACGACGTCCTCCCGGGCCGTGCCGAGGGCCGCGAGCGCCCTGCCGTAGGCGTCACGGGTGGCGACCGAGTCGCCGACGTCGTATCGCGGCAGCGCGATGGCGGCGCGCCGTCCGGCGCCGCGGGGGTGGCTCTCGGGCTCGGCGGGCTTCGCCACCGACACCCGGATGGAGCGCCGGCCGCCCAGCTCCTCGATGGCGCTCTCCGCGTCGGGCAGCGGCTTGCCGTGCATGCCCTCGCGGTCCTCGACGGAGGCGACGCCACGGCCCTTCCGGGTGCCCGCGATGATCGCGGTCGGCTTGCGGAAGGTCGACCGGGCCTCGTCGAAGGCGGCGTCTACGGCATCGAGGTCATGGCCGTCGATCTCGATGGTGTGCCAGTCGAAGGCGCGCAGCCTGCGGCCGTACGCGTCCAGATCCCGCTGGTGGCGGGTGGGTCCGCGCTGGCCGAGGCGGTTGACGTCGATGATGAGGGTCAGCGAGTCGAGATGCTGGTCCCCGGCGTGCTCGATCGCCTCCCATACGGAGCCCTCGGCCATCTCGCTGTCGCCGGACAACACCCAGACGTGGTACGGAGTGTGGCCGAGCCGCTGGCCGGCGAGCGCCATGCCGACGCCGACGGGCAGTCCCTGCCCCAGCGATCCGGTGGCGACATCGACCCAGGGCAGTCGCGGGGTGGGATGGCCTTCGAGCCTGCTGCCGAGAGTGCGATAGGTGAGGAACTCCTTCTCGTCCACCGCGCCTGCCGCCAGGTACATGGAGTACAGCAGCGGCGAGGCATGTCCCTTGGAGAAGATCAGCCGGTCGTTGCCCGGATGGTCCGGCCGGTCGAAGTCGTAGTGCAGGTGGTTGGCGAGCAGATCCGCCATGAGATCGGCGGCGGACATCGAGGAGGTGGGATGGCCCGATCCGGCCGCGTCGGCGACCCGTACCGAGTCCACCCGCAACTGCTGTCCCAGCTCGGTGAGTTGTTCGCTGTTCAGCTGGTGATGCCGGCCCTTCGAGCGCGTGCCCTTCGCGTGCCCGCCCTCCGGGTGTCGGCTGTTCGTGCGTTGGCTGTTCATGTCACTCCTTACCGGGTGCGCCGGGAACCCGCGCCAGTTCGGGCGAGGACGATTCGAGCGGCACCGTCCACGAGCGGACCAGTCCGAGCTGGACGGACTGGCGCGGCAGCACCGCGTCGAGCATCCAGTCGGCGGCGACCCGCACCCGGTTCCCCGGCATGGCCGCCAGGTGGTAGCCGCGTGTGACGGCCCCCGCGAGCGGTCCCGACAGCGGCACTCCGAGCGGGTTGGCCGCGGCTTTGACTCCGCCGAGGTCCACGACGAATCCCAAGTCGTTGTGTTTGTAGGTCTGCCGCTCCCCGTACCCCAGGGAGGCGGCCACATTGCGGCCCGCCACCTTGCCCTGCCTGCCCGCGTGCTGAGCCGTCATCGGGGTGAACCGGCCCGGCCTGGTGAGATCCGGTACGGCGGCGGCGTCACCGCAGGCGAACACCTCGGGATGGCCGGGCACACTGAGCTCCGGGTCCACCAGTACCCGGCCGTGCTCGACGGGCAGTCCGAGATCGGTGACCAGCGGGTCGGGCCGTACCCCCACACACCAGACCAGCGTGTGGGTCTCGATGAACTCGCCGTTGTCCAGCGTGATCCCGGTCGGTCGCGCCTCCTTGACGGAGGTACCGGCCCGTACGTCCACACCGCGTTCGCGCAGCACCCTCTCCGCGGTGTCCGACAGCCTGTGGTCCAGCTCCGGCAGGACGCGCGGGGCGATGTCGAGGAGCAGCCAGCGGGGCTTGCCCGTTCCGCGCCACGCGGGCTGTTTACGGACCAGCGCGTCGGTGAACAGCTTGCCCTGGGCGGCCACTTCGGTGCCGGTGTAGCCGGCGCCGACCACGACGAAGGTGGCGCGCGCGGTGCTCTCCGCCCGGTCGCCGGTGACGGCGGCCAGTTCTATCTGGCGGGTGACGTGGTCGCGCAGATAGAGCGCCTCGGGCAGCCCACGGAAGCCGTGCGCGTACTCCGCCACCCCCGGGACCGGCAGCAGCTTGTTGACGCTGCCCACGGCGAGGACGAGCCGGTCGTAGCCCAGTTCGCCCCGGTCGCCCTCAGGTCCCGTGTAACCGATACGCCGCGCCTCCAGGTCGATGTGGTCGGCCTCGCCGAGCACGAGCCGTACCCGTGGCAGGGTGCCCGGAATGGAGACCGTCACCCGTCGTGGCTCCAGAATGCCCGCGGCCACCTGGGGCAGCAGCGGGAGGTAGAGGAAGTAGTCGGTGGGGTTCAGCAGCACGATCTCGGCAGCCCCCCTGACCCGGTGGGAGAGGGTACGGGCCGCCTGGTAGCCGGCGAATCCGGCACCGACGATGACTATGCGTTCTCGGCTCACGTTCGACTCCGGAGGGTTGCATTTCGGGTCGTACGGGTCGTTTGGTCACGTGCCCGACGACAGCGGTGACAAACACGGGGATCGCGCGCAGGCCCCCCGGCGCACCCTGTCGCAGGGGGCCTCACCTGCCGTTTGACACGGCAGTGATTGGTGGGAAGGTGGACGGAGCGGATGAGCCGAGCGCCTGCAGGACGTCACGACGAAAGGCATCGGAAGGCGAGGGACGGCAGAGGCGTCATGAAAGCTCTCGTCCACGACGGCAGGGCGCACGGAGGCGAGGAGAGTCACGTGAGCGGCGACTACGGCGAGGCGATGGGCGACGAGGTCTACCAGCCCGACGGCGCCGACATCGGCGAGGACGAGGGCATCCTCGACGACGAGGACACCCTCCTCGACCGGGGCTCGGACCCCTTCGACGAGGGCTGGTCGCCTCCGGAACGCCCGCTCGGTGTCGAACACGTCGGTACGACGGCCGCCGAGCAGCGGGCGGGGGAAACGCTCGACCAGCGGCTCGCGGAGGAGATTCCCGACCAGGGCGCCATCGTCGGCGACGGTATCGGGGACCTGCCGTACGGCGAGGGTGAGCGGCTGGACGACGAGGTGGGCGACGGGCGCTCCGGCCGGCTGGTGGCTCCGGACGAGGGCGCTCACGAGGATGCCGAGAAGGACATGATCGCCCGCGATGTCGGGATCGACGGTGCCGCGGCTTCGGCGGAGGAGGCGGCGGTACATCTCGTCGCCGAGCCGGACGAGTGGGAGTGAGCCTCGCGGGACGATGGCGGTGAGCCCCGCCGGGACGACACGGGACGCCCGCCCCGGAACGGGACCCGGACAGCCCGGACAGCGCGGAGACAGCGGAGCAGGACCCGGACAGCACGCTCGGCGGGCCCCGGTCAGGGCTCTGTGGGGCCCGACAGCGCTCAGCGGTTCTCGCGGTTCTCCAGGCGTAGCTGGACTTCCTCCTCCTGATCGCCGGAGGCCGTACCGACCATACGGACGGTGAAGGCGGAGGCCAGGCTCTTCCGGAGACTGTCCACCGCCGTGTAGCCGCCCTGGAGGGTGACCGCCACCGGCGCCCTCAGCCTCGCCGGGCGGGGTTCCGCGCGTACCTCGGACACATTGAACGTCGCGATCCATACGGTGGGGCGGCCACTGGCCGCCGCCTGCGGGACATCGTCCGCCGCGCGGTCGCAGGCGAAGGCTGTACGGAGCGCGCCGAACACCACGCGCGCGTCTTCCTTCTCGTCACCGGTGAGCGCCACCACAACGTCCGCCGCGGGCTGGTCCGCACTGTTCACGTGGATCTTTCCTCTCCGTCGCCGCTCCGAACCGATCCGTCTCCAGACTCCCCCTGGTACCCGGAGTGTGCGAGCCGAAGCGGTCAACAGGACGCGCCCGCACCGCCGCCGGTACGCCGCGTGCCGCCGGGAAGAGCGGGTAGACGCACACACATGACCGTCACCAAGAGCAGCGTTCTCGTCCTCGACTGTGCCGAACCCGCGGAGCTGGCCCTGTTCTACTCGGAGTTCCTCGGCGCGGAGACCCGTCTCGGCGCCGATCCGGACTTCGTGGAGATCGTCGGCCACCACGGTGTGCGGCTGGCGATCCGGAGGGATCACGGCCACGCGCCCGCGAGCTGGCCGCGGCCGGAGAGCTCGCAGCAGGCGCATCTGCGGATCCTGGTGTCGCAGGACGAGATGGACGAGGCGGAGCGCGAGGCGATCAGCCTCGGGGCGAGGCCCCTGGACACCAAACACAACGGTGGCCCGCGCGATGTGCGCGTCTACTCGGATCCGGCCGGGCACTCCTTCACACTCGCCGTCCGCGCCTGACCGGCCGGAGCCGCCGTCCGGACCCCGGCTGTCCGCTCAGCTGTCGAATTCCTTGAGGAACGCCGAGCAGAAGGCGTTGAGATCCTCGGGCTTCCGGCTGGTGATCAGTGTGCCGGGTGCCGCGGTACAGACGTTGACCTGCTCGTCGACCCAGGTGGCGCCCGCGTTGCGCAGGTCGGTGCGCAGACTGGGCCAGGAGGTCAGTGTCCTGCCGCGCACCACATCGGCCTCGATCAGCGTCCACGGGGCGTGGCAGATCGCCGCGACGGGTTTGCCCGCCTCGAAGAAGTCCTTCACGAACGCCACGGCTCCGGCGTCCAGCCGCAGCGCGTCGGGGTTGGCGACGCCGCCGGGCAGTACCAGCGCGTCATAGTCACCGGCGGTGCTCGCGGACACCGTACGGTCGACGGGGAAGGTGTCGGCCCGGTCGAGATGGTTGAACCCTTGAACCTGTCCCGGTTCCGTGGAGATCAGCGCGGGTTCGCCGCCCGCGTCCTTCACTGCTTTCCAGGGCTCGGTCAGCTCGACCTGTTCCACGCCTTCGGGGGCTACCAGAAATGCCACTCGCATACGGCTCACGCCCTTCCTCATACCGTGTCCCATAGATTCTCGTCCATCGGGAGCACGGAGGCACGGCGAGGACGATCCAGGACCCGGCGGCCCGGCGGCCCGTCGTTCCCCCGGTCTCATAGCGGTTTCGCGTCGGAGGCGCTCGCGGTACGGAGCCGTGCCCCCAGGGCCGCCGTCTGCCGGCGCAGGCGCTGGAGAGGCGTGGGGGGCAGCTCGCGGGCCGCGCCACGGGCGTAGTGGCGCTCGACATAGAACTGGCCCACGGACAGCACGGTCGTGACGGCGATGTACCAGATGGTCGCCACCATCAGCAGCGGGATGATCTGGTACGTACGGTTGTAGATCAGCTGCACCGAGAACAACAGGTCCTGCACGGCGAGGACGCTGACGATGCTGGTCCCCTTGAGCGTGCCGATGAGCATGTTGCCCGCCGTGGGGACGATCGAGCGCATCGCCTGCGGCACGACGACCCGGCGCAGCACCCGCCGGCGGCTCAGACCGAGCGCCGCGGCCGCCTCCGTCTGGCCGGCGTCGACGGAGAGGATGCCGCCGCGTACCACTTCCGCCGCGTAGGCCGCCTCGTGCAGGGTGAGGCCGATCAGCGCCGTGAGACCCGCGCCGAAGAGGTTCACCGTCTTGAAGGTGAGGAATTCGGGGCCGAAGGGGATCCCGATCCCCAGGGTCGGATAGAGCGCTCCGATGTTGAACCAGAACAGCAGCTGCACCAGCATCGGAGTCGAACGGAAGATCCACACGTACCCCCAACTGATGGTTCGCAGTACGGGGTTGACGGAGAGCCGCATGACGGCGAGGACCGTACCGATGAGGAAGCCCAGCACCATCACGGCGGCGGTCAGCCAGAGGGTGAGCAGCAGGCCGTCGAGTACCGCGGGGGTGGTGAAGTACTGGCTCACCACACTCCACTGGAATCTCTCGTTGCGGACGACCGAGTTGACGACCATCGCGAGGCCGAGCAGCGCCACCGCCGCCGACAGCCACCGGCCGGGATGGCGGCGGGGAACGATGCGGGAGATCTCGTCGGGTCCTGGCGGGGAGAGCGGGGAGGCGCCCGGGGTCCCCGGCGGGACGGTGTCCGCGGGGTCGGTGGGGCGGGTCTTCCGGGAGGCCGCGGCGGAGGCGCGCGGCCCGTCGAGCGAGGGCGATACGGACATGAGGGTGCTCCGGCGGGAGAGACGGTCGGCGGCGTGGACCGGGCGGCAGGTGTCATCACGCGTACCGCGTCCCTCAACACGGCCGGTGCGGACCGGTGTTCACGCAGGAAGCCGGAGCCGCACACCCCTCGATCGTACGGGCGCACGCCGGACGGCTGTCAAGGGGGCAGGACCGCGGACGCCGCCCACAGTGCGAGAGGCTGTTGACTTCGGTGAACGTCCCGTGCTCAATTGGCTCCATGCAGAAGCAGCTGCCGTTGGTCATCCGCGGCCACATAGACTTCGGTCGAGTGTGGTCCGCTTCTTGTTGCGCCTGACCCGGCAGCGGGCCGCCTGACCGGCCCCTCCCTCCCTCGGTGACCCCGTCCCTTCGGTGACCCCGTCGTGGGCCGATTTCCCGTATTTCACCGGGCGTTCGCTGCCGTGCTCTCCCTGAAGCGCTCCATGTCTCTCCCGTCATCGCGCCTTCGTTTCCCTCCCGTCATCGCGCCCTCGCACCGTCCCGCCCGGCTGCCCGTACGGCCGGTGGTCCCCCGCGTCCGCCGCGTCCACGGTCCCCGGGGTCTTCCTCGGCATGCCGTCCCGCCGGCGCACGCCCATCTCCCGCACGAAAGGTCCGTCATGCCTGTGGAGTTCCTCGGCATAGCCGCCACCAACAGCGGATCGGAGACAAGTCCCCGGTCCGGCGCAGCATTTGACAAGGAATACACACTCAAGCTGGCCCGCGCCCATGAGGACCACGGCTGGGACCGGGTGCTGTTCGCGTACGGTTCCGGCTCGCCCGATCCCGCTCCGGCCGCCGCGTACATCGCCTCCCGGCTGGACACGTTGCAGATCCTGCTCGCGCACCGGCCGAATGTCTCGTATCCCACCTTCGCCGCCAAGACATTCGCCACGCTCGACCGGATCAGCGACGGCCGGCTGACGGTGCATTTCATCACCGGTGGCAACGATCACGAGCAGGGGCGCGAGGGGGACACACTCACCAAGGACGAGCGCTACTCCCGCACCCGTGAGTACATCGAGATCGTCAAGCGGATCTGGACCTCGCACGAGCCCTTCGACCACGAGGGCGAGCACTACCGGTTCCACGACTTCGTCAGCGATGTCTTCCCCGTCCAGCGGCCCCGGCCCGATGTCTCGTTCGGCGGCTCCTCGCCCGCCGCGTACGCGGCCGGTGGCGCCGAGGCGGACATCTACGCGCTCTGGGGCGAGCCGCTGGCGAAGACCGCCGAGCAGATCGAGGCGGTGAAGGCCGCCGCGCGCGCGGCGGGCCGTACCACCCCGCCCCGTTTCCAGGTGGCGTTCCGGCCGATCATCGCCCCGACGGAGGCGCTCGCCTGGGAGAAGGCGCACCGTACGGTGGACGCGATCAAGGCCCGCAGGGAGAAGGGCGAGCCTGCCGTGGTGCGCCATCACCGGCGGGGCGATCCGGAGAACACCGGCTCGCAGCGGCTGATCTCGATCGCGCGGTCCGGTGAGCGCCACGACCGGGCGCTGTGGACGCCCACGGCCGCGGCCACCGGGGGCGCGGGCAACTCCAACGCCCTGGTCGGTACGCCGGAGACGGTCGCGCGGGCGCTGCTCGACTACTACGACCTCGGTGTCGACATCCTCTCCGCACGCGGTTACGACCTGCTCGGCGATGCCATCGACTTCGGCCGCCATGTCATCCCGCTCGTCCGCGAAGAGGTCGCCAGGCGCGACGCGGCAGGCGCGGCCCGTGGCCCGGAGACCCTGGTCGAGGCCGGCTGATGACCTCCGTCGCCGAACCCGGCGGTCTGACGTGGGTGTCGACCTCCGTATCCGATCCGCTCACACAGCCGATGCTGCGCGAGCTGGGACACGAGTACTCCACCCGCTACGGCAAGGACGCGCACAGCGAGCTGGCCCGTTATCCCGCCGAGGAGTTCGCCCCGCCGCACGGCGTCCTGCTGCTGTTGCTGGAGCACGGCGAGCCCATCTCCGGCGGGGCGTTCCGCCGCTACGACGCCACCACGGCCGAGCTGAAGCGGATCTGGACACACTCCGCGCACCGGCGGCGCGGGCTGGCGAAGCGGGTCGTCGCGGAGCTGGAGCGTGTCGCCCGCACACGGGGCTACCGCCGCGTCCACCTCACCACGGGGCCGCGCCAGCCGGAGGCCAGGGAGCTGTATCTGGCGGCCGGTTACACACCGCTGTTCGACACCGGGGCGGATCCGGAGACCATCGGTCCGCTCCCCTTCGAGAAGTACCTCACCGGCGAGCCCGCCGGCTCCCCCGATTCCTCCGAAAGAGAGGTGTGACCCCGTGCGCATCCTGATTCCGGGCCGTGCGCGGCCCGTGCGTCACCAGATGGCCGCCGCGCTGGTGGCCGCCCTGCTGCTGCCGGTGCTCGCGGGCTGCGGATCGGACGTGGCCTCCGGCAAGGGGGCGGCCGGCGCCGCCTCACCGGCGCCCGCCGACGATGTCACCGCCTCGCTGAAGAAGAACGCGTCACTGGCGGCCCTGCTCCCCGAGGACGTCAGGAAGCGGGGGACCGTACGGATCGCCTCGTCCGTGGGAGCGCCGCCCAGCGCCTACTACCCCGACGCCTCGACCAGCCGCCCGGCCGGACTGGACATCGACATCGCCGACGCGGTCGGCACGGTCCTCGGGTTGCGGCTGACCCGCGAGGAGGCGAGTTTCGAGGCGATCCTGCCCGCGCTCGGCAGTGGCAAGTACGACGTCGGCACCGGCAACTTCGGGGTCACCGACGTACGCCGCAAGACGATCGACTTCGTCACCTACATCAACGACGGTCAGGGATTCGCCGTCCGCGCGGACGACAAGAGCCTCGACGAGGTGACCCGGCTCGACCAACTGTGCGGCAAGACCGTCGGGGTGGGGGCGGGCACCACCTTCGAGGCCACCCTCAACTCCCGGAAGGGCGTCTGCGCGGACGCGGGCAGGAAGCCGTACAAGGTCAGTGTGTACTCCGAGAACGGGGCGTTGCTCACCAGCCTCCAGCAGAGCCGGGTCGATGTGGTCATGTCGACGATCAACGGCCTGCGCTACCAGGCGGCCCAGCCGGCGGCCGGGGTGAGGTTCCTCGGCGAGTTCCACCGGCTCGATGTCGGCTTCGCCTTCGCCAAGGGCTCCCCGCTGCTCAAGGCGTTCCAGGGGGCCGTCGACCAGCTGATCGACGACGGCACCTACCGCCGGATCCTCGACAAGTGGGGAACGGAGGACTCCGCGATCGAGGAGTCGCAGATCAGTCCGCCCGAGAAGAAGTAGCCGGCAGGAGCCACTGATGGACACCGCAACCGGCGCCGCGCAGGCCGCGCCACCGCCCGGACACGCCGTACCACCGCGGAGAGCGGTCCCGGAGCGGGATGATCTCGCCGGGCTGAAGGTCGTGCCCGCGCGCCACTACTGGCGCTGGGTGGCGGGCGCGGCCGCGCTTGTCGTGGTCGCCCAGTTCACCCACGGTCTGATCACCAACCCGGGCTGGGACTGGGACACCTTCTTCCTGTACCTGTCCGCCGACACCGTGCTGAACGCCGTCTGGGTGACGCTCCAGCTCACCGTGTACGGCACGGCGCTCGGCTTCGCGCTGGGCGTCGTCCTCGCCTTCATGCGGCTGAGCCGGAGCGTCATCCTCCAGACGGTGGCGTGGACGTACATCTGGGCCTTCCGTTCGATCCCGCTCATCGTGCAGCTGCTGTTCTGGTTCAATCTCGCCTATCTCTACAAGGAGTTGGGGATCGGTATCCCCTTCGGTCCCGTCCTGTGGAGTTTCGACACGCTCAACCTGGTGAGCGCGCTGTCCGCCGCTGTCATCGGGCTCGCCCTGCACCAGGCCGCCTACGCCGCGGAGATCGTCCGCGGCGGCATCATCTCGGTCGACGCCGGGCAGCTGGAGGCGGCGGCGGCCCTGGGCATCCCCCGGCTGCGGCAGCTGCGCCGCGTCCTGCTGCCCCAGGCGATGCGCGGCATCCTGCCCAACGCCGCCAACGAGGTGATCTCCCTCTTCAAGGGGACCTCGATCGTCTCGGTGATGGCGATCGGGGAGCTGTTCTACCAGGTGCAGGTGATCTACGGCCGCAACGGGCGGGTCGTACCGCTGCTGATGGTCGCGACCGCCTGGTACATCCTGCTGACCACCCTGCTGACCATCGCCCAGTACTACGTGGAGCGGCACTTCGCGCGCGGCGCCGAGCGTACGCCCCCGCCCACACCGCTCCAGCGGGCCCGGTCCTTCACCCGCAGGATCCGGGCCGCTGCCGCCACCGGAGGTATCCAGAAATGAGCACCGACTCGGAATCGGTCACCGGCACCGCCGTCACGGCCACACCCGCCGGTCCGTCCGCCGACGGCGGTCTGATGGTCGAGGTGCGCGGCGTCCACAAGAGCTTCGGCGCGCTCGAAGTGCTGCGCGGGGTCGACCTCCAGGTCCGCGCCGGCGAGGTCACCGTCGTACTGGGCCCGTCGGGCTCGGGAAAGTCGACGCTGCTGCGCAGCATCAACCATCTCGAAAAGCTCAACCGGGGATACATCAGTATCGACGGCGAGCTGATCGGCTACCGCCGTGCGGGCTCCAAGCTGCACGAACTCAAGGAACGGGAGGTGCTGAAGCAGCGGCTGCACATCGGGTTCGTCTTCCAGAACTTCAATCTGTTCCCGCATCTCACGGTGGTCGAGAACATCGTCGAGGCGCCGATCTCGGCGCTGCGCAGGCCCCGCAAAGCCGCCGTGGAGCAGGCCGGACGGCTGCTGGAGCGGGTGGGCCTCGCGGACAAGGCCGACGCCTATCCGCGTCAGCTCTCCGGCGGCCAGCAGCAGCGCGTGGCCATCGCCCGCGCCCTGGCGCTGGAACCGAAGGTGCTGCTCTTCGACGAGCCGACCTCCGCGCTCGACCCCGAGCTGGTGGGTGAGGTCCTCGATGTCATCAAGGACCTGGCCCGTACCGGCACCACCATGATCGTCGTCACCCATGAGATCGGCTTCGCCCGCGAAGTCGCCGACACCGTCGTCTTCATGGACGACGGAGTGATCGTCGAGCAGGGTCCGCCGGCGGATGTGCTCGACCGCCCGCGGCACGCGCGTACGAAGGCGTTCCTGTCCAAGGTCCTGTGACGTCCGTCCGCTCGTCCCTCTCTCCGTCCGTCCACACCGTCATCCGTGCGTCCACACCGTCATCCGTCCGTCGTTGCGTTCCGCCACCCTGCCGAGGAGTCCTCCGTGCCGCCCCGTCGCCGTCCCCTCCGTATCACCGCCGCCCTGCTCGGCCTCGCCACCACGTTCTCGCTCGCCGCCTGTGGCAACTCCGCCGACGGCAGCACCGACAAGGCGGTGCCCGAGGCCGGCGACCAGAAGGGGGTCCAGATCAATCTGGGCCCCGACCAGAAGCGGATCACCACGCCCACGGTGGATTCCATAGCGGCGCTCGTCCCGGCGGAGATCCGTGAGCGCGGCACCCTTGAGGTCGTCAACTCGGCCGGTTCCGTGCCTCCGCTCGACTTCTACGCCACCGACGACAAGACCGTGATCGGGGTGGAGCCGGACCTCGCCTCGCTGATCGCGAACGTCCTCGGCCTGAAGCCGCACTACAACACCGTCGACTGGGCGAACATCTTCGTCGGTCTCGACAGCGGCAAGTACGACCTCGGCCTCAGCAACATCACGGTCACCGAGGAGCGCAAGGAGAAGTACGACTTCGCGACCTACCGTCTGGACAACATCGCCTTCGAGTCCAAGAAGGGCAGCGACTGGCGGGTGAAGGGCCCGGCGGACGTGGCGGGCAGGACGATCGGGGTCGCCTCGGGCACCAACCAGGAGAAGCTGCTGGTCGACTGGAGCAAGGCCAATGTGGAGAAGGGCCTGAAGCCCACCGAGATCAAGATCTACCAGAACTCCAGCGACTACTATCTGGCGCTCGGCTCCGGCCGTCTCGACGCGTACCTCGGCCCCAACCCGGTGGCCGCGTACCACTCCGCCTCCACCGGCGAGACCGAGATCATCGGAACGTTCTCGGGCGCCGGGGACGAGGTCCAGGGCAAGATCGCGGCCACCACCAAGAAGGACAACGGTCTGGTGAAGGCGTTCCAGCAGGCGATCGACACCGTCATCGAGAACGGTACGTACCAGAAGGTGCTGGAGCGGTGGGGGCTGGCGAACGAGGCCGTGTCCTCCTCCGAACTCAACCCCGTGGGACTGCCGAAGACCGCTCCGTAGCCGGACGGCCCCCTCATACCGGTCCCGGATCCGCTGACGGGAGACAGCACGGTGCGGGACCCACCGGGGCCGGGGCATCCCCACCGGGGCGGCCGGCGGGGATGCCCCGGCCCGCTCGGCAGGCCCGAAGCACGTCCCAAGCACGTCCGAAGCACGCCGTGGCCGCGCCGGGCCGTACGTCCGAACGGGTTGTCGCCGTCCCCGGCCGTGTGTCGTCCGGCGCGGGTGGGGCCGGTGGCACGGTCCGCCGAAGAGACTCGCGGGTGTGACGGATACCCAGGGACACGAAGGCCCGGACGGCCGGGGCAAGGACCCGGGCGGCACCTCCCCCGCGCCGCTCTCCGTGCCGGAGCTGGACGCCGAGCAGTCCACGATGCTGCGGCTGGTCGGGCGGGAGTGGGAGCGGGTGTCCGCCACCCCCGACGCCTGGCGTCGTGCGCTGCCCGTGGACCCCGATACCGGCAGCTACCCGGAGCCCGCGCAGATCGTCCCGGCCCGCTTCGGCCGTTTCGTGCAGGTGCCGGTGCTCAGCGCGCCGCCGTCCGAGGCCACGGACAGCGAGATCGTCACGCCTCTCGGCCGGTTCGGCGCCTTCGTCCGGCGGGTGACGCTGGGGGCGCCGCTGAAGAGCACGGCCATCGCGCGGGAGCGTATGCGCAAGCTGATCGCGCTGCCGGTGCTCTCCGCCGACGCGCTGTCGTCGGTGGCGTACGGCCCCGAGGCGCTGCTGGCCGTCCTGGTGCTCGGGGGTACCGCGGGGCTCGCGTACTCGGTGCCGGTGGCCCTCGCGATCATCTTCCTGATGCTGGCCGTCGGGCTGTCGTACCGTCAGACGATCCGGGCGTATCCGCAGGGAGGCGGGTCGTACATCGTCGCCACGGACAACCTGGGGCGGGTGCCGGGGCTGGTGGCGGCGGCCGGTCTGATGACGGACTACGTGCTGACCGTCGCCGTCTCGGTCTCCTCGGGGATGGCGGCGGTCACCTCCGCGGTCCCCGGGCTGGCGGATGACGCCGTGCTGATCGGTGTGCTGGTCATCGCCGTGCTGCTGGCGGGGAATCTACGAGGTGTCCGGCAGGCCGGGGCGCTGTTCGCCGCGCCCACCTACGCCTTCATCATCGCCATCGCCGCGCTGGTCGCCGTCGGTGTGTACGACGCGGCCGGCCGGGACTTCGAACCCGTACCGACCCCGCCGCTGCACGCGGTCGAGGGCGTCGGTCTGCTGCTGGTGATGCGCGCCTTCGCCTCGGGGTCGACGGCGATGACCGGTATCGAGGCGATCTCGAACGCGGTGCCCGCCTTCAAACCGGTCTCCTGGCGCAACGCGCGCACGACGCTGTCCTGGATGATCGGGCTGCTCATCGCGCTGTTCGCCGGCACGATGGCGATGGTCTATCTGGAGGGTGTGATCCCCGAGTCGCAGGAGACGGTGCTGTCCCAACTGGCCCATCGCAGCTTCGGTTCCGGCCCCATGTACGTCGTCACACAGGCGGCGACCGCGCTGGTGCTCCTGCTGGCGGCGAACACGGCGTACAACGACTTCCCCCGGGTGCTGTACCTGCTGGCGCGCGACAACCACGCACCACGGATCTTTCTGCGTCTCGGCGACCGGCTGGCCTTCAGCAACGGGATCATTCTGCTCTCCGTGGCCGCGGTCTGCGTCTACGTCGCGTTCGAGGGGAAGACGGCCTCGCTGATTCCGCTGTACGCCGTCGGGGTGTTCCTCGCCTTCACGCTGTCGCAGAGCGGGATGGTGATGCACTGGTGGCGCGGGCGCGACCGGCACTGGCGCAAGAGCCTCTGTTTCAACGCCACCGGCGCGCTGCTCTCGGCGGTGGTCTTCATCACCGCCGGGATCACCAAGTTCACCGAGGGAGCCTGGCTCGCGATTCTCACCGTCGCCCTGTTCCTGCTGGTGACGACGCGGATCCGGCGTCACTACGACCAGGTCGCGGAGGCGCTGCGGCTGCATCCCCAGACGATCGAGGTCCCCAGCCGTACGATCACACCGCAGCCGTGCGCGGAGCCGCCGCCCGGTGCCGGGGCCCCGTCGGCCAGGACGAAGTACCCGGAGACCGAGGAGACACCGGAGGAGATCCGTCATCTCTCGGTCGTCCCGGTCGACGCGCTGCATCAGGCGAGCATGCGCGCGCTGGCGTACGCCGCCTCCCTCCAGCAGCCCCTGCTGGTGCTGCATGTCAGCCCCAGCGACGAGGACGCCGAGCGGTTCCGCGAGGCCTGGCAGCTGTGGGGCGACCATCTTCCGCTGCGGATCGTCCTCTCCCCCTATCGGGCTACGGTGGCGCCGCTCATCAGCTATCTCGAATCCCTGCACCACCAACGCCCCGATCTGACCATCACGGTGATCCTGCCGGAGATCGTCGAACGGCACTGGTGGCACCGTCTGCTCCACAGCCCGCTGGCGGGACGGCTGCGGCGCGCGCTCCGGTCGCTCCCGAAGATCGTGGTGACCACCGTTCCGTTCCATGTCTGAGCCATGGGTGCGGAATGACCACTCATCATCCCAATTGGCCGGTTTGTAACCTGTCACTTAGCGTGGGCGGTGCATTGCCCAGACAGGGCATTAGGCATCTACATGAGGAGCCCATCGATGCTTTCTCAGACCGTCCGGCCGAGAGAAATCACTCTGGACCACCACGCGTTGACCCTGGCGATGGCAGAACCCGAGGCACCCTTCAGCGACGCGCCTGTCTATGCGCCGGAAGCGGGGGGCGTGCTGCTCCTGCTGGCTCTCCTTTCGCCGAAGGAGCCGAAGGAGCCGAAGGGCCTGTGAACCCCGACCGGTCGCGGACCGCCTATCAGGAATCAGCGGCCGGCCTGGCACGACGTGCCCTCGGTGCCCTGCGGGGCACCGAGGGCACGGCCATGGTCGCCGCCCATGTCGAGAGCGCCCAGGACCCCGGGGCCGCGCTGGCCGCCATCCGGATCCTCGGCGCCGATACCTTCGCGCCGGTCGTGCTGGCGGGTGCACCCCTCCACCACGAGGACGCGCAGGCCATCGCCCTGGCGTTCGCCGCGCTGCCGCCCGCGCGGGACGCGCCGCTCCCGCCGCCCGCCGGGCCGGAGGGCCCCTGGCTGATGGCCTGGCGCGACTGGGGCACCGTCACTCTGCTGACCGTGCTCACGGGCGGTGACGGCGTGCGGCTGACGGCGCCGCGGCCGGCGCACCCGGCGGACTCCGCACCGGCCGACGACGCGGCGGGCTGGGCCGAATGGTCCGTCAGAATGGGGCAGTTGTCCACACTGGCGCTGCCGGGGCTGGACGGTCCGGTGCATGACGCCGCCCGCAGATCACCGCTGGCTCTCGCGCGCGGGGCGACCCGTGCCGTACTGCGCCGGGACTACCCCACCGCCGCCCGGATCGCGCGCTGGCTCGCCTGGCTGCGCTCGGACGGTCTGAGACTGCCGCTCGACGCGGCTCCGCTGGTGGAGCACATCGGCTCGCTGGCCTGCGGGGAGCGACTGGCGCTGGACACGGCGATCTCCCGTCGGCTGATCGCCATGTGACCAGGACCCGGCCCCGTGCCCCTCCTCATCTTCCGGCCCCTCCTCACCTTCCGGCCCCTCCTCACCTTCCGGCCCCTCTGATCCTCCGCACAAGCCACCCGGATCCCGCACTCACACCGATCGGACCGAGACCCGATGGCCATGCCCGTCACAGAAGCCGCCCACCGGATCGCCTCCCAGGCGCTGACCTGGCTCCATACCCAGCGGGAGCACGGCGCCCTGCCGCCCGACACCACCGCCGAACTCGCCGAGCCCGACAGCGTGTACAAGCCGCTGGGCGAGACCGCGCTCGCCGCCTCGCTCGTCCTGCGCGAGGGCGTGGCCGGCTCCGCCGAACTACGGCTCGCCCGCGAACTGCTGGACTTCAGCTGGAAGCAGCTCGGGGGCGGTGTCATGCTCCATGAGCGGCTGCTGCGCTATCCGATGATGACCGACCCGTTGGAGACATACGCCCACTTCGCCCGCTGCGGCTACCGCCACGAAGCACTGGACCGGCTGCTGACGCACACCACCTCGCTGCGTTCGGCGCGGGCGGCGGAGATGCTGCCGAACCGCCGCCTCGCCGTCGCCAACGCGGCGCGGATCGGCGGATTCGACCGGGGCGGCCTCGCCACCGACTGGGCCACGCTGTCCCGCGCCACCTGGCTGGGCGCGTGCCCGGAGCCCTGGTTCATCGACTGGATGACCGCCTACTGCATGACGCACACCGTCTTCCATCTCACCGACTGGGGCCGGCTGCCCTCGGGGCTGCCGGGCGAGGTCGCCCAGTACCTCACTCGCTGGCTGCCCGCCTGGATCGACATCTGGGCCGAGATCGGAGAATGGGACCTGGTCGCCGAGCTGCTGATCGTCGGCGACTGTCTCCCCGAGCCGTACCGCGATCCGGCCGCGTGGGAACGGCTGGCCGTGATCCAGCACGCGGACGGGCTGATGCCCCGTGACGGCCATTCCGTCAGCGAGGATCCCGCCGAACGCTTCGCCGCGCACCACCACACCACCGTCGTCGCGGTGGTCGCCGGAACCCTCACCGTCTCCCGTGCCCTCGGCGCCCGGTCGTGACGCCGGGCGCGGCGGGGGCCGAGGAGGCGACCGGAACGACGCGACCGACGGGGACGAAAGAGGACGCGGGGACGACGGGGACCGGCGAGGGCGCCGGGGCGGGCGGGACCGCGATGTACATGGCGAACGCCGATGGCGGGCCGCTCCCGCCCGACTGGGCGCGTCGTCCCGCCGACGCCATCAGGGCGGCGGCGCCGCGCACCGGCGCGGTCGCGGTCGCGCTGCGCCACGGCGACCGGCGGGCCATCGTGACGTACGGCAGCACCTCGCACCACGGCGGGATCCCCGTCACGGCGGACACCCGGTTCGAGATCGGTTCCCTCACGAAGTGCTTCACGGCGCTGCTGCTCGCCGAGCAAGTGGCCCGGGGCGAGGTGGCGTACGGCGATCCGCTGGCCCGGTTCCTGCCGCCGGAAGCCCTCCCCCGGCCGCGCGGCGGACCCATCACGCTGCTTCATCTGGCCACCCACACCTCGGGGCTGCCCCGGCTGCCCCCGGGGTTCCTCGGCGGCGCGGCGGCGGACTGGTTCTCCAATCCGTACGCCCATCTCTTCACCGCCGATCTGTTGCGCGCCCTGGCGAGGACACGTCCGCACGCCCGCCCCGGCGAGCGCGTGCGGTACTCCAACTTCGGTGTGGGGCTGCTCGGTCATCTCCTCACCCGCGCCGCGCCCGGTGGCGGACCGGGGTACGGGGACCTCCTCGCGGCCCGGGTGCTCGGCCCGCTCGGGCTGACTCGCACCAGTTGCGGGCCGGACCTTCCGCAGGCCACCGGCTACTGGCACGGACGCGCCAGGCCGCCGTGGCTGATCCCCGGGCTCGCGGGCGCCGGCGCGCTCCGGTCCAGCGCGCGTGATCTGCTGAGGCTCCTCGATGTCGTCCTGGACGCCGCGCCGGACGTCCCGTCGAGTGCCGCGCCGTCGGTGCCGGTGCCGGACACGTTGCGTACCGCGCTGGTGGACGTGGTCCGCCCCCGGCTCGCCCTGCGCGACGGCGGTAAGCGGCTGGCGCTGGTCTGGAACATCCGCGTCCGTCCGGACGGCGAGGTCTACCACCACTCCGGCGGCACCCGCGGATTCAGCTCCTTCGCCGGGTTCAGCCCGCGCCACCGGACCGCACTGGTCGCGCTGACGAACGTGAGTCCGGCCGCCGACCAGGCGTTCATCCAGGGCGCGTACCACGCGCTGCTGTCACTGGCGCGGCCCGTCTGACGAGCGCGGCGGAGCCGCGGGTCACCCCCTGACATCGGGCAGATCGGGGCCGATGGTGAGGGTCAGCGTGCCGTGCCCGGCCCCCGCCGAGGGGACGGGGTCGAGGCCGGGGAGTCTCGCGGCCAGGGACCGGGCCTGTTCGGCGAAGCCCTCGGGGTAGATGAGCGTGCTCCGCCCGGCCGGGGCGGGGGCGTTGCCGGTCGCGCTGATCCGGAAGCCGAGGGCGCGCAGCTGTTCGGCGGTCTCGCGGGCCTTGCCGGGGACGTCGGTGCCGTTGAGGACGGTGACCTGAACGGTGCCGGCCGCCGGGGGCAGTTGCTCCGCCGCTTTCAGCAGGCGGTCCCTGGTCATCTCCCGGTCGTGGATGAGGGCGTTGAACAACTGCTGGGCGGCGGGCGGGTTCCAGACGACGTTGGCGGTGTCGCCGGGGACGTCTCTGGCCCGGGGATAGTGGGGGACGGTCAGGAACGTGATCCGTTCCGTGGGCATGCGCTTGATGCCGGACGCCAGGTCGTACAGGGGTTTGAGACCGGCCAGTTCGGGGTCGGTGGTCAGCGATTCGGTGGCCGAGTCGAGGAATCCGTAGAGCGCCCGCGGCTGGTACAGCTGGGCCCTGGCCTTGGTGGCGAGGGCGCGCATGAACTCCTGCTGGCGGCCGATCCGTCCGATGTCCGTTCCGTCGCCGAGGCTGTAGCGGGCGCGTACGTAGCCGAGGGCCTCGCCGTTCTTCACCGTCTGGCAGCCCGCGCGGAGGTCGAGATGGGCCTTCGTGTCGTGGATGGGCACCGGTGGGCAGATCTCGACGCCGCCCAGGGCGTCGACCATGCCGGTGAACCCGCGGAAGTCCACGATCATGAAGTGGTCGACACGGACACGGGTGTTCTGTTCGACGGTCTTGATCGCGCAGGCGGCGGCCTTGGCGGTGTCGCCCGTGGAACCGCCGATGGCGAACGCCTGGTTGATCTTGAAATGATGGGGCGTGGAGACGGCGCCGTCGCCCTGGCCGCACGCGGGGATCCGTACCCACGAGTCACGGGGGAACGACACCACGGTGGCCCACTCGCCGCTGCCGCCGATATGCAGCAGCAGCAGGGTGTCCGACTGCATGGTGGTCAGGTTCTTGCCGAAGGCGCCGCCCTGTCCCTCGCGGCTGTCGGAGCCGATGATCAGGACGTTCTCGCCCCGGCTGGCCCGGGGGCGGTTGTCGCCGAGGGCGTCGTCCACGCCCGCGCCGCGGATGTTTCCGCTCAGCGCGGTGTAGAACCAGCCACCCGCCGCTGCCGTGCCCAGCACCAGGGCGGCGGCGGTCAGGGCGAGCCAGCGGCCGGCCCGGCGGTACTGGTCCCGCCTGCTCGGCCGGCCACGTGGTGAGGGGGCGGGACGGCCCCTCGGGCTCATGGTTGCTGCGTTCACGGCGTCAAGCCCCTTTCGGACGCGGATGGGGATCGGTCCCCGGGGTCCGGATCAGAGCGGCGCGCCGTCGGACTCCCGTGTGGTGAACAGCGGACCCGGCCCGCTGGGCACGGCCATCCGGGGCATCTTCGTGCCGGAGGTGTTCGTCCGGCCGGCGGCGCGGTCGTCGCCACGCACCTCCCGACGTACCTCACGCCACGCCTCACACGCGGCACGCCGCGCGCCTCTCCACCGTGCCCCGCCCCGTACATGCGGACGGCTCTGTCCGGTGGCCCCGTAGCGGGGCGTGGCGTGTAGTGGGTGGTACCGCCGTGATCGGGCGGGCGGTCCGCCGCCCGAGGAGCGGCCGGATCCGAGGAGCCTCATGGGGACCAACACCGGGCGTGCCACCGCGATGGCCTTGGCCCTGCTGTGCGCGACGGTGGTCGCCGGATGTTCGGGCGGCGCCGGTGGTGCCGGTACAGCGGCGAGGACGACAGGGGCGCCCGAGGATCTCGCGGCCTCCGCGTCCGCCATCGCGAGCCCGTCCCCCTCGGCCACGGCGGCCGGCAGGGTGTCCGCGAGGTCCACGTCCCTCGGAAAGATCCTGGTCGACGGTGAGGGGCGGACCCTCTATCTCTTCGAGGCGGACAAGCGGAACAAGTCCACCTGTACGGGTGACTGTGTGAAGATCTGGCCGCCCCTGATCGTCACCGGAAAGCCCGAGGCGGGGACCGGCGGGGTGAAGGGGAACCTGCTCTCCACCACCACGCGCGACAACGGGGCGAAGCAGGTCACCTACAACGGCCACCCCCTGTACCGGTTCACGGGCGACCACAAGCCCGGTGACACCAACGGCCAGGGCGATTACTGGTCCCACGGCACCTGGTACGTCCTCGGCACATCAGGCAAGAAGAACACCACTCCGCAGCAGAACACCGGCGGCGGCTACTAAACCCCGGGAGAAGTGATGTCCTCAGCGCCCACCGGCGTCCGCTCGGGTTCCGGCCGGAGACTCCGTCCGCTGCGCGGAGCGGCCCGATTGCTGGCCGCCGCCGGTCTCGCGTGGGACGCCTATCTCCACGCCTATCTGGCCGACCAGTACGACGTGGTCACCGCGACCATCAGCCAGGGCGACCTCTTCCGCGTCGAGGCCGCACTGGCGTCGCTCGCGGCGCTGTTCGTGCTGGTCTGGCAGCGGCTGCCCGGGGATCTCTTCGCGTGGTGTGTGGCGGTCGGCGGCCTGGCGCTGCTGCTGGTCTACCGCTATGTCGATGTCGGCCAGCTGGGCCCGATCCCGAACATGTACGAGCCCATCTGGTACGGCGACAAGAAACTCACGGTCGTCGCCGAGGCGATCGCCGTGGTCGCGACCGCCTTTCTGCTGATCACCCACCCGTGGGCGCACCGCGGCCGTCGCCGCGCGGGCCGTCGTGCCCGCCGGACCTGAGGGATCCACCGTCCGCCGTCCGCCGCCCGGCACACCGCGCCGCGCCGCGCCGCCGTACCGCGCCCCGCCGACGGATCATCAGATCGCGTGTGCCGTGTGTTGCCGCGACATTGCGGGTTCATGGCCATGCGCGCGGCGCGCTTCCTGCCATGACGCGGCGGCTCTACGGTCCGTAATCAAGCGATCCCGCCAGTCAAGCGATCCCGCTGTCACAAGAACCCGTGCGAGGCCAGATATGAGCCAGCCCGTCGACTCCATCACCGGGGGACACACTCCCGAGGACACCTCCCGGCAGGACGCCGGGCCCTCGTGGTCCTTCGAGACCAAGCAGATCCACGCGGGGGCCGAGCCCGATCCGACGACCGGCGCCCGTGCGGTGCCGATCTACCAGACGACGTCGTTCGTCTTCAAGGACACCCAGCACGCGGCCGATCTGTTCTCCCTCGCCGAACCCGGCAATATCTACACCCGGATCCACAACCCCACGCAGGACGTCCTGGAGCAGCGGATCGCCGCTCTGGAGGGCGGGGTGGCCGCCGTCGCGCTCGCGTCGGGGCAGGCCGCCGAGACGCTGGCGATCCTGACGCTGGCCCGCGCCGGGGACCACATCGTCTCCAGCACCTCGCTGTACGGCGGGACGTACAACCTCTTCCGGCACACGCTCCCCCGGTTCGGCATCGAGGTGTCCTTCGTCGACGACCCGGACGACATCGACGCCTGGCGGGCCGCCGTACGCCCCAACACCAAGGCGCTGTTCGCGGAGACGCTGGGCAATCCGCGCGGCAATGTCCTGGACGTACGGGCGGTGGCGGACGCGGCGCACGACGCCGGACTGCCGCTGATCGTCGACAACACCGTCCCGACGCCGTATCTGCTCCGTCCGATCGAGCACGGCGCGGACATCGTGGTGCACTCGGCGACGAAGTTCCTCGGCGGGCACGGCACCACCATCGGCGGGGTGGTGGTCGACGGGGGCACCTTCGACTTCGGCGCGCACGCCGAGCGGTTCGCGGATTTCCACACCCCGGACGACAGTTACCACGGGCTGCGCTACTGGCCGGATCTGGGCGCCGGCGCCTTCGCGGTGAAGCTGCGGGTCCAGCTGCTGCGTGACATCGGCCCCGCGCTCTCCCCTCACTCCGCGTTCCTGCTGCTCCAGGGCGTGGAGACGCTCAGCCTGCGCGTCGAGCGGCACACGTCCAACGCGCTGGCCCTCGCCGAGTGGCTGGAACAGCGCGACGAGGTCGCCGCCGTCCACTACCCGGGGCTGGCGTCCAACCGCTGGTACGAGGCCGGGCGGCGCTACCTCCCGCACGGCGCGGGCGCGGTCCTCGCGTTCGAACTGCGCGACGGGGTCGAGGCGGGCAAGAGGTTCGTGGACGGGGTCGAACTCTTCAGCCATCTCGCCAATATCGGTGATGTACGCAGCCTCATCATCCATCCGGCGTCGACCACCCACAGCCAGCTCGGCGAGAAGGAGCTCGCGGCGACGGGCACCGCTCCGGGGCTGGTGCGGCTCTCGGTGGGGCTGGAGAACGTGGCCGATCTCAAGGCCGATCTGGAGGCGGGGTTCCGCGCCGCGAAGGCGGCGTCCTGAACACCTCCGCCGAACCGGCCACGCTCCCCCTCCCGCCGGCCACCGGTGGCTGGCAGGAAGGGGATCCGGCCGGCCGCCGCTCCTGGGTGACGCTCGACGGTCCGCTCCCGCTGGAGGCGGGCGGAGCGCTGCCCGGGGTCCGGCTCGCGTACGAGACCTGGGGGCGGCTCGCCGCCGACGGCTCGAACGCGGTGCTGGTCCTGCACGCGCTGACGGGGGACAGCCATGTCGCGGGACCGGCCGGGCCGGGGCATCCCACTGGGGGGTGGTGGGATGCCCTGGTCGGCCCCGGCCTGGCGCTCGACACGGGCCGGTGGTTCGTGGTCGCCCCGAACGTGCTCGGCGGCTGCCAGGGCAGTACGGGCCCCTCGTCGGCGCGGCCGGGCGGGGGCCGCTGGGGGCCGGAGTTCCCGTATCTGACGCAGCGTGACCAGGTGGCCGCCGAGGCGGCCCTCGCCGACGCGTTGGGGATCGCGCGCTGGGCCGCCGTCATCGGCGGGTCCATGGGCGGTATGCGGGCGCTCGAATGGGCCGTGGGCCGCCCGGAGCGCACGGGCTCGCTGCTGGTGCTCGCGTGTCCCGCCGCCGCCTCCGCGGAGCAGATCGCCTGGGGCTCCGTCCAGATCGCGGCGATCCGCTCGGACCCGGCGTGGCAGGAGGGCCGTTACCACGACGCGCCGGCCGGTGGCGGTCCGTACCGGGGGCTGGGGATAGCCCGCCGTATCGCGCATGTGACCTATCGCAGCGAGCCGGAGCTCGGCGCCCGGTTCGGCCGGGGACCGCAGCCGGGCGGCCATCCCTGGCGGGGCGGCCGGTACCAGGTCGAGTCGTATCTCGACCATCACGCCGCGAAGCTGGTGCGCCGGTTCGACGCCGGAAGTTATGTGACGCTCACCGAGGCGATGAACGGCCATGACGTGGGCCGGGGCCGCGGTGGCGTCGCGGCGGCCCTGCGCCGCGTCCGGATGCCGGCCCTGGTCGCCGGGGTCGACTCCGACCGGCTCTATCCGCCGGCCCAGCAGGCGGAGCTGGCCGCCGCGATCCCCGGGGCCGACCGGCTCAGAACCATCGAGTCGCCGTACGGACACGACGGCTTCCTGATCGAGACCGCGCAGGTGGGCGCTCTGATCGAGGAGTTGCTGTGCCGGGCGTGAGACGCCTGGTGGTCCGGCGGGGCGGCGGCCCACCTGGTATCACGGAGCGGCGGGCACCGTGGGCGTCGCGGGCAGCAGATGGTCGCCCGTCCTGTCCGTGCTCAGGCAGAGCGAGCAGACCACCGCGTCGTGGGTGAGGCAGGCGGCCAGGTCGGGCCGTTCGAACTCCTGCCGGCACACATGGCAGGCGTACGTCGTCGCGCTGGGGTTTCCCTCGGCGTCGAGCAGCGGCTCGCCGATCCCGTCGTCGGTGCGCCGGAGGTAGTAACGGCCCTTGGTGGCGACGGCCATGAGCGGGGTGACGACGAACGCGATCACGGCGGCGGCGACGGGTGAGTACGGCTGGAGCGTGTCGCCCAGCGCGTGGAAGTACATGGCGATCGAGAGTCCGGACGCGGCCATGAAGGCCACCACGCCCACCGGGTTGACCGCGTAGAGCATGCCACGGCGGAACTCGGGCGCGTGCGGGGAGAGTTTGAGCAGATATTTGTTGATCATGATGTCCGTGGCGACGGTCACGACCCAGGCGATCGCGCAGTTGGAGTAGAACCCCAGGATGCTGTTGAGGAAGCTGAACATGTCGGCCTCCATCAGGATCAGCGCGAACGCCAGATTGACCAGGACGAAGATCATGCGGCCCGGGTAGTGCTTGGTGACGCGGGTGACGGAGTTCGTCCATGCCAGCGAGCCGGAGTAGGCGTTGGTGACATTGATCTTGATCTGGCTGATCACGACCAGCACCACGGCCAGCGGTACGACCAGCCAGGACGGCATCATCGCGTCGAAGGCGCCGCGGAACTGCTGAATGGGTTCGGTGGCCGCCGCCGGCCCCACCTCGGAGAGGATGTAGACGGCCAGGAAGACCCCCATGGCCTGCTTGAGCGCGCCGAGCACCACCCAGCCGGGGCCGGCCATCACCACGGCCGTCCACCAACCGCGCTTGTTCGCCTCGGTCTTGGGCGGCATGAAGCGCAAGTAGTCGATCTGCTCGCCGATCTGGGCGATGAGCGACAGGCACACGCCCGCGCCCAGCAGTACGGAAGCGGTGTTGACGCCGCCGTCGCCGTCGGTTCCCGCGTACGCGAGGAAACGGTTCACCGTGTCCGGGTCGTTGGCGACCAGATAGACCAGCGGACCGACCATCAGCAGCAGCCAGACGGGAGTCGTCCAGACCTGGAGTTTGCTGAGCGCCTTCATCCCGTAGATGACCAGCGGGATCACCATGAGGGTGGAGACGAGATAGCCCAGCCACAGCGGCAGTCCGAAGCCCAGTTTCAGCCCCTGCGCCATGATCGAGCCTTCGAGGGCGAAGAAGATGAAGGTGAAGCTGGCGAAGATGACACTGGTCAGCACGGACCCGTAGTAACCGAAGCCGGAGCCCCGGGTGATGAGGTCCAGATCGATGTTGTACCGCGCTCCGTAGTACGCGAGCGGGAATCCGGTGATGAAGATGACGGCCGCCGCGAGGCCGATCGCGGCCAGCGCGTTCCCGGTGCCGTGGGTGAGCCCGATACCGGCGCCGATGGAGAAGTCGGCGAGGTAGGCGATGCCGCCGAGCGCGGTGGTCGCCACGACCATGGGCGTCCAGCGGCGGTAACTGCGCGGCGCGAACCGGAGGGTGTAGTCCTCCAGGGTCTCGCTGACCGCCCGGTCGTCGGTTCCCGTGGTGTCCGTCGCGGTCGCCGCGGCCGTCCCGGCCCGATGGGGCTCCGGATGGCTGTCGGGGGCTATCAGCCGTGGTTCGGTGCTCATGCCACGCCTCCTGGGGGCCGGGGTGGGGCGGGAGCGGCTTCCCCCGCGGGGGACCTGCCCACGCGGGGACAGTAGGCAGTCGGTGTTTCCCACCGGCGTTCACCGGATGACGGAGAGGTTTCCGGGCCGGGCGCCGTCGCGACGCGGGCGGGGGTGTTCCACGAGCCGCGCCTACGATGGGCCCATGCCCGGACGCCATGGATCCTCAACAGCGAGCGATGCGCATCAGCAAACGCCCGGCGCCTCCGAACTGGCCGCGGCGGCGTCCGTCTTCTCGCTGCTCGCCGACCCCACCCGGCTGCATCTGGTGTGGCTGCTGACCCGCGGTGAGTCCGATGTGACGGCGCTGGCCGCCGCGTGCGGAGCGGCGCGGCCCGCGGTGAGTCAGCATCTGGCCAAGCTGCGGCTGGCGGAACTGGTGCGGTCGCGCAAGGACGGCCGTCATGTCGTCTACGCGCTCACGGACGGCCATCTCCGCCGGCTGGTGGTGGAGGCGATCAGCCACGCCAACCACCAGGTCACCGGCGAACCTTGGCACGACTGAGACTGCCCGGCCTGTCCCCCACGGCGTGCTGCGGCCTGCCCCTCGCGGCGTTCCGCCCACCCCAACACGTGCATGGATGCGCACACGTGCATTAGATTGGGAGGACGCACCCGACCGCCGGTCAAGGACAGTCGTATGCTCAGTGTGCTGCACAACCGCACCTATCGGCATCTCTTCGCGGCCCAGGTCGTCGCGCTCGTGGGAACCGGGCTCGCGACGGTCGCGCTGAGCCTGCTGGCCTACGACCTGGCGGGGGCGGACGCGTCGGCCGTCCTGGGGACGGCCCTGGCCATCAAGATGGTCGCGTACGTGGGCGTCGCACCGGTCATCGGCGCCTTCACCGACCGGATTCCGCGCCGTGCGCTGCTGGTGTCGACGGATCTGGTCCGCGCCGGTGTCGCGCTCTCGCTGCCCTTCGTCTCCCACGTGTGGCAGATCTATGTCCTGATCTTTCTGTTGCAGTGCGCCTCGGCGGCCTTCACCCCGGCGTTCCAGGCGACCATTCCACGGCTGCTGCCCGGGGAGCGCGACTACACCCGGGCCCTGTCGCTCTCGCGGCTGGCGTATGACCTGGAGAGTCTGTTCAGTCCCGCGCTGGCCGCCGCGCTGCTGACCGTGATCTCCTACAACTGGCTGTTCGCGGGCACCGCGCTGGGTTTTCTCGCCTCGGCCGCGCTGGTGGTCTCCGTACTGCTGCCCCGGCCGGCACCGGTGGAACGTACCGGGGGCGGTCGCGCGAAGGTGTCCTTCGGCGCCCGGCTGTTCTTCGCCACCCCGAGGCTGCGGGCGCTGCTGTGCCTCGATCTGGCGGTCGCGGCGGGCGGCGCCATGGTCACCGTCCATACGGTGGTGCTGGTACGCGGCGGTCTCGGCCGCACCGCCGGGGATGTCTCGCTGGCGCTGGGCGCCTTCGGCGGCGGGTCCATGGCCGCCGCTCTTCTGCTGCCCCGGCTGCTCGACAGGACCGGCGACCGTACGGTGATGCTGCCCGCGGCGTTCGTGCTGCCGGGCGTGCTGGCCGCCGTCTCGCTGGGCACGGCCGTCACGCCCGGCCGGTGGGCGTGGCCGGCGCTGCTCGCCGCGTGGACGCTGCTGGGGATCGCCTCATCCGCGGTGCTCACCCCGAGCGGGCGCCTGCTGCGCCGCTCCGCCGCTCCCGCCGATCTCCCGGCCGCCTTCGCCGCGCGCTTCTCGCTGTCCCACTGCTGCTGGCTGCTCACGTATCCCCTGGCGGGATCGCTGGCCGTGGGGGCGGGCCTGCCCACGGCGGCCGGGGTGCTGGCCGGGGTCTCGCTGGCCGCCGCCGTCGCGGCGGTGGCCCTCTGGCCGCGCCGGGACCCCGGCCACCTCGGTCATGTGCACCGCGAACTCCCCGCCGGACATCCGCACGTACGGGACGCGGTGGCCACCCACGCCGGGTGGTGGCACGGCCACGACTACCGTATCGACGCCTTCCACACGCGCTGGCCCACTCCGGCGCGGACCTCCGCCGAGGTCTGAGGGCGGCCCGACGGGCCTCACCGGCCCGCGGCATCCCGACGAGCCCGCGCCGACCGCATGGCGAGACGCCGGTCCACAAGGCGGAAACCGGCCCTTATGCTCGTACCCATGTCCGCACCCGCTCGCCTCCTCTGTCTCGCGCTCTTCGCGAACTCGGCGTGGTGTGTCGACGACGGCCTCTGTCGCCGCCCGGCCTGTCCTCGCCCCCGCTGTCGTCGCTGAACCCGTCGTCGTCGCCGCTGAACCTGTCGCCGCCGAGTCCCGTCGGCGCCGAGCCCCCGGCCGACGCGCCCGTAGCCGCTGAGCCCTCCTCGCGGACGTTTTCCGCCACGGTCCCGGCAGCCACCCGTGTCACGTCGGCCCCTCCCGTATCCCAGCCCGTCCCCGGAGATCCCGCAATGACCGCACCGCCCGTGGAGGCGACGAAGTCCGCCGCCCTGCTCGCCCCCTCCCCCACCTCCGTACCCCGTCCCGACGCTCCCCCGGCCCCGCCCGTGCGCCGGGTGCCGCTCGTCGTGTCCGTGCTGATCGCCGTGGCGCTGACCGGCTATGTGTGGTCCGCCCACGGGGCCCGGCCCGGTGTGCTCCTGCTGCTCGGCCTCGGTCTCGGCGTGGCGCTCTTCCACTCGCGCTTCGGCTTCACCTCCGCGTGGCGGCAGCTCGTCGCCGTCGGCAACGGCACCGGCCTGCGCGCCCACACCCTGCTGCTCGGGACCACGGCGACCCTGTTCGCGCTGCTGATCGGCACCGGCACCGGCCTCTTCGGTTCGGTGCCCGCGCCGTCGGCCGGAACCCTGGGCGTGGGGCTGCTGGCCGGTTCGTTCCTGTTCGCCGTGGGCATGCAGCTCGGCGGCGCCTGCGCCTCCGGGACCCTGTTCGCGGTCGGGTCCGGGCAGTCGTCGATCGTGCTCACCCTCGGCGGTTTCATCGCCGGTTCGACCCTCGCCGCCTGGCAGTTCGGCCTCTGGAAGGATCTGCCCGCGTTCGAGCCCGTCGTCCTGGCCGACCACGTCGGCTGGTTCGGCTCCTGGGCCGTGACCATGGCCGCGCTCGCGCTCATCGTGCTCGTCTCGCGGCGTGTCCAGGCCCGCCGCAACCCGCCGCCGACCGGCCCCGTACCGTCCGCGCGCGGCGCCGCCGCGCGTGTGCTGCGCGGCTCCTGGCCGCTGGCCGCGGGCGCCCTGGTGCTGTCCGTGCTCGGCGCCGGCGTCCTGCTGGTCTCCGGCGGCGCCTGGGGCGTCACCAGCGCGTTCAGCCTGTGGGGTGCGGAGCTGGTACGCGCCCTCGGCGGGCACCCGGAGACCTGGACGTTCTGGCAGCAGCCCAACAACGCCGGGATGCTGGCGGGCCCGGTGCTCGCCGACAAGAACAGCCTGACCGACATCGGCATCATGATCGGCGCGGCGGTGGCGGCGGCGCTCGGCGGCACCTGGACGCTCCATCGCGGCGTGCCGTGGCGGACCGCCGTCGCCGCGGTGCTGGGCGGTGTGCTGATGGGGATCGGCGCCCGGCTGGCGGGCGGCTGCAATATCGGCGCCTATCTGGCGGGCATCGCGTCGGGCAGTCTGCACGGCTGGATCTGGGGGGCCGTCGCGATCCTGGGCACCTGGGCCGGCCTGAAGCTGCGTCCGCTGTTCGCGCTGAGCAACCCCAAGCCGGGGGACGGGATCTGCTGAGCGCGGCCTGAGGGGGCGGGAGCCGGCTCCCGCCCCCAGCCCCCTCGGGACCTCAGGAACGCCAGTCGACCTTGAACACCCATACGTGCTGCCCGGACCCGCGTGCCGCCGACGGTACGTCGATGACCAGCGAGCCGCCGGTCGTACGCCAGCTGAGCGCCCGGTCGTGGCCGAGCAGGGTCACCCGGTCCCCGGGCCTGACGGGCACCGGAGCCCCGACCGTGAGGGTGCTGCCCGGCCGGGTGAGCGAGTGGATGTAGAACGCCTTCTCCGGCCGGACCGTGAAGCGCAGGTCCTCACCGAGCTGCGGCATCCTCGCCCAGTACGTACTGCCGTAGATCGCCTCGCCGTTGACCTTCAGCCACTCCCCGGTCTCCCGGAGCCTGCGCTCCATGATCTCCGGGATGGTGCCGTCGGCGCGCGGGCCGATGTCGAGCAGGAAGTTGCCGTTCTTGGAGACGATGTCGACCAGGGAGTGGATGACTTCCTCGGTCGTCATGTACTTGTCGTCGGGGGTGGCCCGGTTGTAGCCGTAGGAGCGCGGGTCCAGCCCCCGGCTGGCCTCCCACTTCGCGGTGACGACCGAGTCGTACGTGGTGTACTCGGGCGTGGTGAAGTCGTGCGGGCCGATGCCCGAGCGGTTGTTGACGGTCACCTCGATGGGGCGTGCCCGGTTCTTGGCGTGGTTGAAGTACTCCGCCAGGACGCGATGGCTGTCGTTCTCGCCGCCGATGTCGCACCAGAGGATCTCGGGGTCGTACTCCTCGATCAGCTCCAGCATCTGCGGGGCCTGGAGGTCCTTGATGTAGTCCTGGCCCGCGAAGTGACCGGTGTACGGGACGGGTTCCAGGGTGTACGGATTGCGCGGCGCGTGCCCCTCCCAGGGGTGGTCGGGGTTGAACCACTCCGGCATCGAGAAGTACAGACCGCGGTGCAGCTCCGGTGTGTAGCGGCGGGACGCGTCGAAGAGTTCCCTGATCAGATCGCGCTTCGGGCCCATCTTCACGGAGTTGCGGTCGGAGACCTTGGTGTCCCAGAGGGCGAATCCCTCATGGTGCTTGGAGGTCAGGACGTGGTACTGGGCGCCCGCGTCCCGGAACAGCTCCACCCAGGAGCGCGGATCGAACCGCTCGGCGCGGAAGAGCGGGATGAAGTCGTCGTAGGCGAACGACTCGCCGTAGGTCCGGCGGTGGTACGCGTATGCCGGGTTGTCCGGGTCCTGCATCTGGGACCAGTACCACTCGGCGTACTGCACCCCGACCGGCGCCCACGCGGGCACGGAGTAGACCCCCCAGTGGATGAAGATGCCGAACTTCGCGTCCTGGAACCAGTACGGCGCCTGATGGGTGTTCAGGGAGTCGTCGGTGGGCCGGAAGTCGGGCACTCCGAGGGTGAGGGAGCGGCGCGCCTCGGCGGCCTGCTGGCCCCGGCCGCGGGCGACGATACGGCCGTCCCCGCCGGTGCCCGGCGGAGTGCCGGGGCCGGGCCGGATGCCGATCCGTACGCGGGTCTCCTCGCCGGGAGCGAGCCGGGTGACACGGGCGGGTGCGACCGTACGGGCCCCCGGGACCTCCACGGAGAGGGTGAGCCCGTCGGCGGCGAGGATGCCTACCGTGCCCGCGTTGACGACCGTGGCCTCGACGCTCTGGGCGCCGTGGTGCAGTGCGGAGGTCGTCGAGCGCGCGCCGCGGAGCGCCAACGCCCGCCCCTCCGCGGCCGGTTGGAGGGAGAGCGCGAAGACGTGCAGCGAGGAGGAGTTCGCCTCGGCGGGGCGGGTGACCGGCAGGGTGAGGGCCACCGCCTCCCTGCCCGGGTCGAGGGCGACCGCGGAGGCGGCGATCACGACCTGGTGCGGATCCTCGGCGCCGGTGGGGCCGTAGCGGTACGGGGCGACGAGGGCGCCCTTGCCCGCGTACCAGTCGGGGCCGCCGAGGGCGGCGGTCGAGGTGGTGCCGTCCGCGTAGTGGACGGTGGCCTCCCCGGAGGTCTCGCCGTAGCTGCTCGCTGTCAGGAAGTGGGCCGACAGGTACCGGCCCGGGGGCAGTTCGACGCGCTGCCCGAGCGCGACGATGTTGTTCTTCGCCCCCGCCGTGGCGGCCGGGAAGAGATAGGTCAGTCCGTCGATCTCCACCTCCCCCGTGGGCAGTTCCTCGCCGGGGAAGGTGTAGCCGGAGCCGTCGAAGTTCCCGCCGCGGGCGTCGGCGGTGTCGATGCCGTCGTTGTCGAACCACGGCTCCAGGGGTACGGGGAGTGCGGCCGGGACCGTGCCCCAGTCGCCGTCTCCCCCTTCCGTTTCCGTCCCCGTCCCGGTCCCCGTTTCCGTCCCCGGCAGTGTGGTGCGCGGACTCGCGTCGGCCGTGGCCGGCTGGACCAGAGCGGCGCCGATTGCCGCCCCTGCCGTCATTCCGAGTACATGGCGTCTGGGAAGTTCCGTCATGAGATCCGATGATTGGAGCATGACAAGAACCTGTCAACGCTCCTTTCAGGACCGGATTTTCTTGCCCCGACGGTATCCATCGGATGAATCGAGGGCCATGATGGACTGATCGAAGCCCATGACGGGTGGGAGGACGGAACGCGCCCGGACCGCGAGGGGCATGCCTCTAGCGGGAGTCCCCGGCGTTCCCGGCGGGCGCCGTGTCCCCGTTCGCCGCGGACGCCGCCGCCGTGTCACGTACCCGCCCCCGCACCGCGAACCAGCCCACGACCAGCGCCGCCGCGATCACCGGAATGAGCAGCACCGTACGGCGGCCGACTCCGCCGTCGGCCCACATCAGCACGACGACCCCGGCCAGGAAGGCGAGGGTGACCAGCTCGACGAACGGCGACCCCGGCAACTGGTAGGACGGGCGCGCCAGCAGCCCTTCCCTGGCCCGCCGGACGAAGACCAGGTGACAGAGCATGATGATGGCCCAGGTGGTGAGCACACCGAGCGCGGCGATGTTGAGGACGATCTCGAACGCCTCGCCCGGCACGACATAGTTCAGACCGACGCCGAGCACACAGACGGCGGCGGTGAGCATGATCCCGCCGTACGGCACCTGATGCCGGTTCATGAGCCCGGTCCACCTCGGCGCCGAGCCCGCCATCGCCATGGACCGCAGGATGCGACCGGTCGAGTAGAGACCGGAGTTGAGGCTGGACATCGCGGCGGTGAGGACCACCAGGTTCATCACATCGCCCGCCGCCGGCACACCGATCTTGGACAGCACGGTGACGAAGGGGCTCTCCGAGGCCGAGTAGCCGTCGTACGGGATCAGCAGGGCCAGCAGCACGACCGAGCCGACGTAGAAGACCAGGACCCGCCACATGATGGAGTTCACCGCGCGCGGCACGACCTTGTGCGGCTCGGCCGTCTCGCCCGCGGTGACACCGATCAGCTCGACGGCCGCGTAGGCGAAGACAACGCCCTGAAGGACCACGACCACCGGCAGCAGACCGGACGGGAAGAAGCCGCCGTTGTCGGCGATGACATGGAGGCCGGGCGTCTGCCCGTCCACCGGCTGCTGGGTGACCAGCAGGAAGATACCGATCGCCATGAAGACGACGAGCGCGGCGACCTTGATGATGGCGAACCAGAACTCCATCTCGCCGAAGATCTTCACCGAGATCAGATTCACACTGAGCACCACGGCGAGCGCGACCAGGGCCAGCGTCCACTGCGGCACCTCGGTGAAGAGGCTCCAGTAGTGGGCGTAGAGCGCGACGGCCGTGATGTCGGCGATACCGGTGGTCGACCAGTTCACGACATACATCCAGCCGGCGGTGTAGGCGCCCTTCTCGCCCAGGAACTCACGGGCGTAGGAGACGAAGGAGCCCGACGACGGCCGGTGCAGGACCAGTTCGCCGAGGGCGCGTACGACGAAGAAGGCGAAGAGGCCGCAGACGGCGTAGGCCAGCGCGAGGGCGGGCCCCGCGGAGGCGAGCCGGCCGCCGGCGCCGAGGAACAGCCCGGTGCCGATCGCGCCGCCGATGGCGATCATGTTGATGTGCCGGGACGTGAGGTCCTTGCTGTACCCGGCGTCTCCCGCGTCCGGCGAGGAGGCGGCGACCGGGTGTTCCGGCGGGGGTGGCGGCGTGTCCTGGACTGCTTCCTTGCGCACGGCTGTTCAGCTCACTTCGTTCGTGGGGGTTTCAGCCGCACGTTAGATCAACTTCATTAGTGATCTCCCTAACCTGTGTTCTCCGCCGGGCTGGAAGCGCACCGTCGGGGGCCGTCAAGAGCGGTACGCCGTCGGGGCACGCCGCCGCCGTCGGGGGCGATGGCGTGCCCCCGACGGCGGCGTGTGTGCTCGGCGCCGGCCTCGGGCCGTCGAAGAGGGGCCTACCCGCGGCCCTACCCGCGGTACGTCTCCAGCAGGCGCAGCCACACCTCGCTGATCGTCGGGTAGGACGGAACCGCGTGCCACAGGCGGTCGATCGGGACCTCGCCGACGACCGCGATCGTGGCGGAGTGGAGCAGTTCGCCGACGGCCGGGCCGGCGAGGGTGACGCCCCGGAGAATCTCGCTGTCCAGGTCGACGATCATCCGGGCCCGGCCGCGGTAGCCGTCGGCGTAGAGGGACGCGCCCGCGACCCCGGCCATGTCGTAGTCGACCGCGCGAACGCGGTGGCCCGCCGCTTCGGCCTCGGCGAGGGTGAGGCCCACGGCGCCGATCTCCGGCTCCGTGAAGACGACCTGGGGGACGGCGGCGTGGTCGGCGGTGGCGGCGTGGCTGCCCCAGGGGCCCGCGTCCAGGGTCGGTACGCCCTGGGCCCTCGCCACGATGACGGCTCCCGCGATCCGGGCCTGGTACTTGCCCTGATGGGTGAGCAGGGCACGGTGGTTGACGTCTCCGACCGCGTAGAGCCAGTCGCTTCCCTCGACCCGGCAGGTGTCGTCGACGGTCAGCCAGGAGCCCGGTTCCAGACCGACCGACGCGAGACCGGCGTCGTCCGTGCGCGGCGCGCGGCCGGTGGCGAAGAGCACCTCGTCGCACTCGATCCGCTCACCGCCGCCCAGCGTCACGGTCACGGTTCCCGTCCCGCCGTCGCGCTCGACCGCGCTCACCGAGACGCCCGTACGGACCGTGGCGCCCGCCTCCGTCAGCGACTCGGCGACCAGCTCACCGGCGAAGGACTCCATCCTGGGCAGCAGGCGGTCACCCCGGACCAGCAGTGTGACGTCGGAGCCCAGCGCCCGCCAGGCGGTGGCCATCTCCACGCCCACCACTCCCCCGCCGACGATCACGAGCCGTCCCGGGACCCGCGAGGAGCTGGTCGCCTCGCGGCTGGTCCACGGCTTGACGTCGGCGAGTCCCGGGAGGCCGGGCAGTACGGCCCGGCTGCCCGTGCACACGGCGACGGCGTGCCGCGCGACCAGCACCTTGATGTCGCCGTCGGGACCCGTGACGGCGACCCTCTTCCTGCCGTCCAGCCGGCCGTGCCCGCGGTAAAGATCGGCACCGGTCCCGTCGAGCCACGCGACCTGGCCGTCGTCCTTCCAGTGCGCGGTGAACTCGTCGCGGTGGGCGAGCACGGCCTTGGCGTCCAGCGGCCCCTGGACGGCCTGGCTCACCCCTGGGACGCGCCGGGCCTCGGCGCGCGTGATCGCCGGCCGGAGCAGGGCCTTGCTGGGCATACAGGCCCAGTACGAGCACTCGCCTCCGACGAGTTCGCTCTCGACGACCGCCGTGCTCAGCCCGGCCGCCCTGGTCCGGTCGGCGACGTTCTCACCAACCGGTCCGGCGCCCAGCACCACAACGTCGTATTCAAGGGTTTCCGTGGCATGCGTCATAGGGGTCAGTCTGGTGCGCGTCCGGTCGCATGGCCACACGATCTTCGGGCAGGGGCGAGGAATACGGCGACGACGCACACCGTTGTCGCAGGCGCCGTAACCCGGAGAGTCAGGAAGAGGTATCAGGCAATGGCCACTGTGGAACTCACCAAGGAGAACTTCGACCGGACGGTGTCGGAGAACGACTTCATCCTGATCGACTTCTGGGCTTCCTGGTGCGGTCCCTGCCGCCAGTTCGCCCCGGTCTACGAGAAGGCCTCGGAGCGTCACGAAGACCTGGTCTTCGCCAAGGTCGACACGGAGGCGCAGCAGGAGCTGGCCGCCGCGTTCGAGATTCGTTCGATTCCGACGCTGATGATCGTCCGGGACAATGTCGCGGTCTTCGCCCAGCCGGGCGCGCTGCCCGAGACCGCCCTGGAGGACGTGATCGGACAGGCACGCGCGCTGGACATGGACGAGGTCCGGAAGTCGGTGGCCGAGGCCGAGGCGCAGGCCAAGAATGGCGAAGCGGCGCAGTGACCGGGGCCGCGCGGTGGCCGAGGCCGCCGCGCGGTGACCGGCCCCCGTCGCCGCGGTCGTCCCGTTGCCCGTTGCCCGTTGCCCGTTGCCCGCTGTCAGCGTTCCAGAACCAGCGCCAGGCCCTGTCCCACGCCGATGCACAGCGCGGCGAGACCCGTGCCCGAGCCCGCCGCGGCGAGCTGGTGGGCGACGGATCCGGCCAGCCGGGCGCCGGAGGCACCGAGCGGATGACCGATCGCGAGGGCGCCGCCCCGCGGGTTGACGACGGCCGGGTCGAGTCCGGGCCATTCGGCGAGGCAGCCCAGCGACTGGGCGGCGAAGGCCTCGTTGAGTTCGAACGTGGTGAGATCGGCGAACGTACGGCCGGCCTTGGCCAGGGCCCGCTGGACCGCCTCGACCGGACCGAGGCCGAAGAGCTGTGGTTCGACTCCGGTGACCGCGGAGGCCCGGATACGGGCGAGCGGTTCGCGGCCCGTCTCGCGCAGCCCCGTCTCGTCGACGAGGAGCAGCGCGGCGGCGCCGTCGTTGAGGGGTGAGGCGTTGCCGGCCGTCACGGTCCCGGTCCCGTCCGTACGGAAGGACGGCTTCAGCTTGGCGAGCGCCTCCATGGAGGTGCTGTCGCGGACGCATTCGTCGCGGACCAGGTCCACCCCGCCGTACGGGACGACCTCTCCGTCGTACAGGCCCGCGGCCCACGCGTCGGCCGCCTTGCGGTGGCTGGCGAGGGCGAACGCGTCCTGCCGCTCCCGGGTGATCGCGTGCTTGTCCGCGATCAGTTCGGCGCCCTCGCCCAGCGGAACCGTCCACTCCGGAGGCATCGCCGGGTTGGTCATGCGCCAGCCCAGGGTGGTCGAGTAGAGCTGCTGATGACCGGCGGGAAAGGCCCGCTCCGGCTTCTGGAGGACCCAGGGCGCGCGGGACATCGACTCGACCCCGCCGGCCACGGCGACGGACGCGTCACCGAGGGCGATCGCGCGGGCGGCCTGGATGACCGCCTCGAGGCCGGAGCCACAGAGCCGGTTGACCGTCACCCCCGGGACGGACACCGGCAGTCCGGCGAGCAGCACGGCCATGCGCGCCACGTCACGGTTGTCCTCGCCCGCGCCGTTGGCGTCCCCGAACACGACGTCGTCGATCCTGGCCGGGTCGAGCTCCGGAGAGCGGTCCACCAGCGCCTTCAGCACATGGGCGGCGAGATCGTCGGGGCGTACGGAGGCCAGGGCACCCCCGAACTTGCCGATCGGGGTACGGACGGCGTCGACGACATAGACGTCGCGAATGGTCATCGGATCTCCGGCTTCTCTCCCACGGCGTGACGCGGTGCCGGCGGTGAGGACGCGTGGGCGGCTGCTCCCCACGTCTCCCCTCTCCCCTCAGGGTGTTCGCCTGCCTGGTGAACCATCGTTCACACCGGCACCGACAGAGTCTCTGTCCGGAGACGACCGCTGTCAACGGCCACACCGTTCCGGGCCCGGCCCTCAGATGTCGCGCGATGGGCCCGGGGCCTCAGCCGTCCGGAGCGTCGACCACGCGGACCGACAGCCCGTAGTCCACTTCGTAGCCGTCGATCAGCAGCGCCTCCACCGTGCGGGTCTCGGGGTCGATATCGGCCTCCATGCCGTTGCCCGCGTAGCGCGGATAGCCGGAGGCCCCCGTTTCGCCGGTCGCCTCGACGAGGGCCGAGCGCAGGGCGTTCGCCGAGCTGGGCGGCCCGTCGCCCTCGGTGTGCTCGGCGACCAGCAGGATCTCGAAGCGCGCCGGAACGGTAGTCATACCTCCGACGCTAGCCACCCCGCCACGGCCACGCATGTCGCGGACCTGTGCCGCGCACGCCCCGCCGTACCGGGCGCCGCCATACCGGGCCCTGCCCGCCCCCGGCGCCGCCGCAGGGGTCAGCTGGACTCGCGGTGGACGACCCGCGAGTCCATCAGGTCGTACCGCTCCGGATCGCCGCCCGGATCGCGGACCGCCCGGTCGACGAGGTCGGCCAGCCACTGCCCCGTCACCATGTCGATCCGCACCGTCGAGAGCCGGGGCCGCAGCAGCCTGCCGAGCAGCAGATCATCGGAGCCGATCACGGCCGTCTCCGCCGGGACGGAGATTCCTTCGTCCTGGAGCGCGCGCATCAGGAGCATCGCGTACTCGTCGCTGAACGCGAAGACCGCGTCGAGGCCCAGCGTCCGCCAGCGAGCGGCGAGGGCGGCGGCCGAGTCCTCCGCGTACGCGAGCGGCAGCGGGACGATCCGTACGCCTGCGCCTACGCCCGCGTCGGCGTCGGCGTGGGCTCCGGCCTCGGCAGCGGCGCGGGCGCCCGCGAGCCGGGGTCCTGAGAACATCCCCAGACCGGGTTCCTCGGGCATCACCACCCCGATCCGGCGACAGCCCCGTGCGATCAGATGCGCCACCGCCCGGCCACCGATCCCGCTCTGGTCCATGACCAGCGCGTGCGCGCCCTCGACCTGCCCGGGTCCCACGGTGATGACGGCCTTCGCGCCGGACCGTTTGAGCACCTCCACCCCGTGCGGGGTGAGGACGATCTCGCCGAGCGACACGACCGCGACGGGCCGCAGCTCCGCCCAGGCGCGGGCCGCCCCGTCGCCGTCCAGGCCGACACTGCCGTACTGCACCACGGTGTAGTCGAGCCGGCGCAGCGCCCACTGGAGTTCGTTGAAGAAATGGCTGTAGAGCGGTCCGACGGGGATGTGCGCGGTGGGCAGCAGAACCATCCTGGTGTGCCCGGCGCGCAGGGAGCGGGCGGCGGCGTGCGGCACGTAGCCCAGCCGCTCGGCGGCCTCGCGCACCTTGCGCCGGGTGGGATCGCTGATCCGCACGGCCGAGGTGTTGTTCAGTACGTACGAGACGGTGGCCCGGGAGACTCCGGCCAGCCGGGCGACATCGGCGCTGGTCGGAACGGGACGGTCAGCGGGCTGCTCGGTTGACTGGGTCATGGCAGCCGGTATCTTTCCAGACCGGTCCGCGGAGGTCCGGCGGACGGCCGAACCAGCAGGACGGCACGCCGTCTTCGCCGCGCCACCACGGCAACACACCACCACGCCACCTCGCCACCACGCCACCTCGCCACCTCGCCCGAGAGCGGAACCGTCCGACCGAGATCCCGGAAGGCATGCACTGTGCGACTCCACACCCATACCTGGGGCGAGGGCGACCGTGTCGCGCTCCTGATCCACGGCATCATGGCCGACCACCGCACCTGGCGCCGTGTGGGCCCCGCCCTCGCGGCCCGGGGTCTGCGCGTGATCGCCGTCGATCTGCGCGGCCACGGCGCCACCGGCCGCGCCGGCCACGGCGACGACTACGGCATGGAGCGGTTCGCCGACGACCTCGTGGAGACGCTGCCGGCCGGGGCCGAGGTGGCGATCGGACACTCCCTCGGCGGACTCGCCCTCTCCCTCGCCGTGGAGCGGCTGGCGCCGGGGCGTGCCGTCTACTCCGACCCGGCCTGGTGTCTGCCGCGCACCGAGGGGGAGTTGGACGGCCCGAGGGCGCTCGCCCGCGCCAGGACCCTGTCCCGGGAGGAGATCACGGCGCTGAACCCCCGGTGGGAGACCGAGGACGTCGAGGTGGAGCTGGAGACCCTCGCGGTCTGGGACGAGAACACCGCGTTCGGTCTCGCCCCGGCGTTCGGCGCCGATCTGCTGCCGGCCGCGCCCGTCGTCCCCTCGCTCGTTCAGCTCGCGGATCCGAGCGTCATGATCTCCCCTGCGCACGCGGCGGAGTTGGAGCGTCGCGGCTTCCATGTCCGTACGGTGGCGGGCGCCGGGCACACCATCCACCGCGACGACTTCGACGGGTTCATGGCGTCCCTGGACGGCTGGATATGACCAGGCGCGATACGACCGGTGCGACACGTCCGGGCTCGACACGACCGGGCGCGATACGACTGGGCGCGATACGAACCTGATCCGCCGATCCGGGCGAGGTCCCGCCCCCCACGCCCCCGGCCGAAGGGGACCCGCCCCACGGTGCGGCCCGCGGACGATCTAACGTCGTCCGGATGACGCCCTTCCCCGGCGCCGGCAGCGGCGACCGCACCAGTGACAGCAGCGACCTCGATTCCCCCGGCCGTGGCGGCCCGGCCGCCACGACGGAGGCCGAGCCCCGGGACGTGGGGCGGGTCCACACCTCGTACGCCCCGGAGCACGACGGTGATCCCGACCCCGGCGAGATCGTCTGGACCTGGGTGCCCTTCGAGGAGAACGACGGGCGCGGCAAGGACCGCCCGGTGCTGGTGGTCGCCCGCGAGGCGGCCGGCACGCTGCTCGCCGTCCAGCTCTCCAGCAAGCGTCACAACGAGGACCGCGAGTGGGTGCCGATCGGGGTCGGGCCATGGGACCGCGCGGGCCGCGAGTCCTGGGTGAACGTGGACCGGGTACTGCGCGTCCACGAGAAGGGCATGCGGCGCGAGGCCTGCGCGCTGGACCGGGGACGGTTCAACCTGGTCGTCAACCGCCTCAGGGAGCTGTACGGCTGGCGCTGAGGCGCGCCACCACCGCGCCACCACCGCGCCACCGCGCCCGCGGACGCCCCCGAACGCCTCGGAGGCTGTACGCGAGCACCCACCGGAACGCCCCGGCGTGGCCCCGTCCGCCGTCCGGCCGAGTACCGCGACGCGCGACGACCGGCGCGCGGCCCGCCCGGCCGAGCGGCCCGGACAGCCGTTCTCCGTACGGTGGCCGCCCGTTCGGACGATCTCGGCTGTTTCTTTCGCGATCCCCCGCAGCCGTGCGCTCACGCGGAAATCCTGCGTGGACGACCATGTTCGGGGCACCCGGATTTCTGACGAAACGATGACTGTAGGGGCACTCTTGTGCGAAGCGGCGAGAGTGGCTTTAGGTTGGACGAAGCACTTCGCCCCCAACCCGGGAGCGGAGTCCGGTCACGGTCTTCGACAGGAGGATCCGGCCATGCCATCCGACGATTTCCCCGATGAGGGAACACCACTCGGCGAAGACGACGCCGAGGATCTACTACGCGGTATCTGCTTCAAGACGGGCCCGCCCCGCACCGTGGGTGTGGAACTGGAATGGCTCGTGCACGACCTGCGCTCCCCCGAGAGAGCGGTCCCGGCCCACCGCCTCGGAGAGGCGTACGAGGGGCTGAGGGATCTGCGCCTCGCCTCGGCACTCACCTTCGAACCCGGCGGTCAGCTGGAGCTCAGCTCCCCGCCCGCCGCGTCGCTGATGGAGTGCATCACCACCACCGCCGCGGACCTGGACACCGTACGTCCGGCCCTGCGTACGGCGGGACTCGCGCTCGCGGGTCTCGGACAGGACCCCTGGCACTCCCCGCACCGCATGCTGCGGGAGCCGCGCTATGACGCGATGGAGACCTACCTCGACCGGATCGGTCCGGCCGGGCGCGCCATGATGCGGACCACGGCCTCCATCCAGGTGTGTCTGGACGCGGGCCACGAGGAACCCGGCCCGCTCGGATACGGCCGGCGCTGGCAACTCGCCCATCTGCTGGGCGCGGTGCTGGTCGCCGCCTTCGCGAACTCGCCCATGAGCGAACGCAGACCGACCGGCTGGCGCTCCACCCGGCAGGCGATGTGGGCACAGCTGGACCCGGCCCGTACCGCCGCGCCCTCGGCGCGGTACGAACCCCGTGCCGCCTGGGCGGCACACGCCCTGGACACACCGGTGATGTGCATCCGGGCGGAGAAGGGGCCCTGGCCGGTGCCCGACGGGCTGACCTTCCGGGAGTGGATAAGGTCCGGGCTGCCGCGTCCGCCGGTCCGCGCGGATCTCGACTACCACCTCACGACACTGTTTCCGCCCGTCCGGCCGCGTGGTCATCTGGAGTTGCGGATGATCGACGCCCAGCCGGGCGAGGACGGCTGGATGGTGCCGCTCGCCGTCACCACCGCGCTGTTCGACGATCCCGAGGCGTCGGAGACCGTCTACCGCACCGTCAAACCACTGGCGGAGACCGCCGGTTCGCTGCCCGCACCGCGCAATCTCCTGTGGGCCAACGCGGCGCGCCACGCGCTGAGCGATCCGGAGCTGCACGCCGCGGCGATCGCCTGCTTCGCCATCGCCCGGGAAGCACTCCCGCGCATCGGCGCGACGAGGGCCGTACAGGACGCGGTCGCGGCCTTCAACGACCGCTATGTCATGCGCGGCCGATGTCCCGCCGATGATCTGCGCGCCTCTGTGAACGGGAAGGACCTCAGGACATGACCGACTCCGCGGAAACCATGGAAGGCGCGGACAGCGCGGAAGCCGTCGGGACGACGGCGGAACGGCTGCGGCGGCGCGCCGTCGAGGCCCTGACCACCGCCAGGGACCGTACCTCTCTGCTGACCTCCTGTGTCGACGACCACGAGCTGACGGCGCAGCACTCGCCGCTGATGTCCCCGCTGGTCTGGGATCTGGCGCACATCGGCAACCAGGAGGAGCAGTGGCTGCTGCGGACGGTCGCGGGGCGCGACGCCATCCGCCCGGAGATCGACTCCGTCTACGACGCCTTCGAGCATCCCCGGTCCGCACGGCCGACGCTGCCGCTGCTGCCTCCCGCCGAGGCGCGCGCCTACGCCTCGGACGTACGCGGCAGGGTGCTGGACATCATCGAGCGCACCCCGCTGCACGGCGGTCCGCTGCTGGACGCGGGGTTCGCCTTCGGGATGATCGCCCAGCACGAGCAGCAGCACGACGAGACGATGCTCATCACCCACCAGCTGCGCCGGGGCCCCGCCGCGCTGACCGCGCCCCCGCCGCCCGCCGGGGACACCACCGGACTGCCCGCCGAAGTGCTCGTACCGGCCGGGCCCTTCACGATGGGCACGTCCACCGAGCCCTGGGCGCTCGACAATGAGCGCCCGGCCCATCAGCGGCTCGTCCCGGCGTTCTTCATCGACACGGTGCCGGTGACCAACGGTGACTACCGGCACTTCATCGACGACGGCGGCTACACGGACGAGCGCTGGTGGGCGCCGGCCGGCTGGGAGCAGATCCGTACGCACGACATCGGGGCTCCGCTGTTCTGGCGGCGCGAGGGCGGGCAGTGGCTGCGCCGCGCGTTCGGTGTGGAGGAGCCGGTCCCCGCGGACGAGCCGGTGCTCCATGTGAGCTGGTACGAGGCCGACGCGTACGCCCGCTGGGCGGGGCGGCGGCTGCCGAGCGAGGAGGAGTGGGAGAAGGCCGCCCGCCACGATCCCGTCTCCGGCCGGTCGCTGCGGTATCCGTGGGGTGACGACGAGGCCACCCCGGAGCGTGCCAATCTCGGCCAGCGCCATCTGCGGCCCGCCCCGGCGGGCAGCTATCCGCGGGGCGCCTCGCCGCTCGGTGTACGGCAGTTGATCGGGGACGTGTGGGAGTGGACGTCGAGCGACTTCCTTCCCTATCCGGGGTTCGCCGCGTTCCCGTACCGCGAGTACTCGGAGGTCTTCTTCGGCAGCGCCCACAAGGTGCTGCGGGGCGGGTCGTTCGCGGTGGACGCGGTGGCGTGCCGCGGTACGTTCCGCAACTGGGATCTGCCGGTCCGCCGCCAGATCTTCTCCGGTTTCCGCACCGCCAGGGATGTCTGATGTGCCGCCATCTCGCCCGGCTGGGGCCGCCGGTGGCGCTCGGCGAGGTGCTGATCGCGCCGCCGCACGCGCTGTTCCGGCAGTCCTGGGCGCCGCGTCGGCAGCGCAACGGCACGGTCAACGCCGATGGTTTCGGGGTGGGCTGGTACGCGGACGGCGATCCGCTGCCCGCCCGCTACCGCCGTGCGCGGCCCATCTGGGGGGACCTGGGATTCACCGATCTGGCGCGGGTGATCCGTACCGGCGCCCTGCTCGCCGCGGTACGTGACGCGACCGAGCCGGGCGCCGACGGGGAGGCCGCCGCCGCGCCGTTCTCCGACGGGCCGTGGCTGTTCAGCCACAACGGCTCGGTCGGCGGCTGGCCGGGCAGTCTCGCGGGCCCGGCCGCGTCCCTCCCCGCCGAGGAGCTGCTCACCCTGGCGGCCCGCAACGATTCCGCGCTGGTGTGGGCGCTGCTCCTGCACCGGCTGCGGGCCGGTGACGAGCTGGGTCAGGCGCTGGGCGACACCGTCCTCGACATCGCCGCCGCCGCGCCGGCCTCCCGGCTCAATCTGCTGGTCACCGACGGCGAGCGGATCGCCGCGACCGCGTGGGGGGACACCCTCTGGTATCTGACCGATCCCGGGGGCCACTGGACCGTGGTGGCCTCCGAGCCGTACGACGACGACGCGCGCTGGCGCGAGGTCCCCGACCGCACCCTGCTCGTGGCGACCCGCGACGACGTGCAGTTGTCCCCTCTCAAGGAGCCACCCGAGTGAGCCCGTTCCTGCTGACCCGCACCCTGCCCGAGGACGCCACGGACGCCGCCCTGCGCGCCGATGTGCTCCAGGGGCTGACCCGTACCCCCAAAGTGCTGCCTCCCAAGTGGTTCTACGACTCCCGGGGCAGTGAACTGTTCGAGGAGATCACCAGGCTGCCCGAGTACTATCCGACCCGCGCCGAGCGGGAGATCCTGCTCGCGCGGGCGCCGGAGATCGCGGCGGCGACCGGGGCGCGGACCCTCGTGGAGCTGGGGTCCGGATCCTCCGAGAAGACCCGTCATCTGCTGGACGCGCTCACCGGTCTGCACAGCTATGTGCCGGTGGATGTCAGCGAGAGCGCGCTGACCGGGGCCGCCGAGTCCCTGCTCGCCGAGCACCCCGGACTCCATGTGCACGCGCTCATCGCCGACTTCACCCGGGGGCTGGCGCTGCCCGGCACCCCGGGGCCCCGGCTGGTCGCGTTCCTCGGCGGCACGATCGGCAATCTGCTGCCGGCGGAGCGCGCGTCGTTCCTGGCATCGGTCCGGGGGCTGCTCGCGCCCGGTGACGCGCTGCTGCTCGGTACGGACCTGGTGAAGGACGAGTCCGTACTGGTCAGGGCCTACGACGACGCGGCCGGGGTGACGGCCGCCTTCAACAAGAACGTCCTCCTGGTCATCAACCGGGAGCTGGGCGCGGACTTCGATCCGCGTGACTTCGGCCATGTGGCGCTCTGGGACGCCGAGCACGAGTGGATCGAGATGCGGCTGCGGGCGCGCCGGGACCTCACGGCGAAGGTCCCGGAGCTTGATCTGGTGGTGCACTTCGCGGCCGGCGAGGAGGTGCGTACGGAGGTGTCGGCGAAGTTCCGTCAGGAACGGGTACGCGCCGAACTGGCCGAGGCGGGACTGGAGCTGGCGCACTGGTGGACGGACGAGGAGGGCCGGTTCGCGCTGTCGCTGGCGACCGCTGTGTGAATGACGCCGTGCGTGACGGTGGTCCGGGCGGCGGCGTCCGTGACCGTGTGGGCGATCCCTGACCGGGCGTCCGCGGCCAGCTCGCGGCGGTCGGTGTGGCGCCCGGCGGGGATCAGCGGCAGGACCGTGATCTCCGCCGTGAGCCCGCCGGCCGTCACGACCCGCCACAGCGAGGCGGTGATGGTGTCGTCCCCGACGAACGCCGGGGCGCCGGACGGCTTCCCGTCCGGCGCGCGGTAGGTGATACGTACCGGACGGACAGCGGCGTCCGCGTCCAGCGCCGCCTGGAAGACGGCGGTGGTGAACCGCCCCTGGTCGCGCCCGCACCAGGTGCAGGCCTCGGGGAAGACGATCACCCGCGAGCCGGCGGCGAGCGCGGTGGACAGGGTCCGTACGGTCCCGGGCAGCGCCCGCAGCCGCTCCCGCTCGACGAACAGGGTGCCGCCCAGCGCGGCCATCGCGCCCAGCAGCGGCCAGCGCCGTATCTCGCTCTTGGCGAGCATCCGCCCCGGGAAGACCGTGGCGAGGAGCGGTATGTCCAGCCAGGACACATGGTTGGCGACGACCAGCACCCCGGCCCCGCGCCGGGGCGCGGGCTCCCCCACGACACGGACGCGCAGGCCGAAGAGCCGCAGCACCGTGCGCGCCCAGTGCCGGGTGAGCAGGTCCCGTACGTCCCCGCCCAGGACCCTGAGGAAGGGAGCCGTCAGCGCGCCGGCCAGGACGAGACCGATCCCCGCGAGCAGCCGTACGGCCCCGGTCAGTGCCCCGGCGGCCGGGCCCTGGTGGGTGGAGCAGTCGCGGGGGGTGCAGGGCGCGGTGGGCAGCCAGGCGCTCATGCGCCGGGGGCGAGCGAGAGGAAGTGCCGCAGGTAGCGCGGGTTGGTGCGGCGCATCGACAGCAGCACGTACAGGTCGGCGACGCCGAACTCCGGGTCGTGCGCGGGCGCGCCGCACACCCAGGCGCCGAGCCGCAGATAGCCGCGGAGCAGCGGCGGCAGCTCGGAGGGCCGGGCAGCGGCGGCGGACGCGTCCGGGGTCCAGAGGCGGTGCGGGGTGACCCAGTACTCCTCGGGCGCCAAGTGCTTCTCCTTCACGGTGCTCCACGTCGAGGCGGCGAGCGCGCCGCCGTCCGCGAGCGGGACCGAGCAGCAGCCCGCCAGCCAGTTGTAGCCGCTGTCGGTCATGTAGCGGGCGAGCCCGGCCCAGATCAGGGCGATGACACCGCCGGTGCGGTGCAGGGGGTGGACGCACGAGCGGCCGACCTCGACCAGATCGTGCCGGATCGGGGCGAGCCGGGTGAGGTCGAACTCGCTGTCGGAGTAGATCCGTCCGGCTGCCCTGGCCCGCTCGGGCGGCAGCAGCCGGTACGTGCCGACGACCTCGCCGGTGCTCTCCTCGCGCACCAGCAGATGGTCGCAGTACGCGTCGAAGGCGTCGACGTCCAGTCCCGGTTCCGGGCCGTCGAGCCGGGCGCCCATCTCGCCGGCGAAGACCAGGTGCCGCAGCCGCTGGGCGGCCCGGACGTCCTCCTCGTCGCGGGCGAGGGACACGACGTAGCGCGGCTCGGCGGGTCCGGGCCCGGTCACCGTGGCGGGGACGGGGACGGGGACGGCGGCGGGGGCGGCGGGGGCGGCGGGGACGAAGGGAGCGGGGGCGATGGCGGACATGCGGACTCCTGTGCCGGTAGGGAAGGCAGGCCGCCGGGGTCCGCCGCTCGCGCGACGGGCCCGGCACCTTGTTTCTTCCGTGGCCGACTGGATTTGACATGACCACACGGCGGAGCGCGGATGTGAGACGGCTGAATGGCCGGGAGTCCGGGAACCGCGCGATTCGCCCCGGGCCCGCGGCCGCGCCCGTGACCCCGGCGGGGGCCCTCGGCCCGCGCCGTCCACCCCGGGACCTCGGCCCGCGGCCCCGACCAGGACCTCCCTCCCCCGCGGCCTCGGCCCGTGCCCTCAGCCGGAGAGCAGTTCCGCGCTGATCTGGTCGGAGGCCGCCTTCGCCGACTCCTCCGGGTCCTTGCCCTCGAGGACGGCCGTCATATACGGCTTGATCGGGTTGTCGGCCTCGACGCTCGCCCACTGCGGGGAGTTCGGGGTGGCCCGCCCCCGCGCGGCGCCCTCGGCCATCGCGGCCGTGCTCGCGTCACCGCGGATGACCTCGGCGAGGGTCGTCTTGTTCGGCACGTAGCTCATCGTCCGGGCGAGCTCGGTCTGCCAGGTCTCGCCCGCCAGGGCCTTGACCACCTCGACGGCGGCGGAGTGGTGGCTGGAGTTCTTCGGCACGATCAGATCGGAGCCGCCGGTGAAGACGGCCCCCGGCTTGTCGGCGCTCTTGCCCGGAATGGGGAAGAAGCCGAGTCTGCCCTTCAGTTCGGGGTTCTTCTCCTCGATGATCCGCGCCGAGCTGGGGGTGGAGATGATCTGCGCGACATCGCCCTCGGCGAAGACCTCCGCCTGCGGGGGCTTGGCCTCGTCGGAGTTCTTCGGTCCGTTGCCCAGCGACTGGAGGTCCTTGTAGAAGTCCATGCCTCTCAGCGCGGCAGGCGTATGGATCGTCCCCTGCCACTCGCCGCCGGACTCGACGGCCAGCTCGCCGCCCTCGTCCCAGATGAACCCGGCCAGGGTGTACCAGTCCTGCCCGGCGAGGTAGATGCCCTGGTTCCCGCCGCGGTTCAGCTCGGCGGTGTCGTCCAGCCACTGTTCCCTGGTCTTGGGCGGGTTCTCTATGCCGGCGAGCGCGAACAGATCCTTGTTGTAGATCACGACGCGGTTGGCCGCGTACCAGGGGATGCCGAACTGCGCGCCGTTGATGCTGCCCGGCTGCGCGAGACCGGGCAGCCAGTCCTCGCTGCCCAGATCACGTACCGACTCCAGGGTGAGATCGCGCAGATTGCCGCTCTCCGCGTACTGGGCGACCTGGGTGTTGCCGACCTCGATCACATCCGGCGTGTCCTCGCCGTCCAGCGCGGTCAGCACCTTCTCGCCGATCCCGGTCCACTCCTGGATCTTGATGTCGAGGCGGACGGACGGATGTTCCTTCTCGTAGTCGTTCACGAACCGCTCGAGGAAATCGTCCGAGACGCTGTCCTTCATCAGCCAGACGGTGACCGTCACGGAGTCGTCCCCGCCGGGCAGCATTCCGCAGCCGCCAAGGGCGACGGAGGACACAAGGGCCACGGAACAGGCGAGAGGGCGGTTCTTCACGTAGGTCAACCTTCTGGCGTGAGTGCACGGAGCAGGAAGAGAGGGCCCGACGTGGGGGGAGCGAACCGGGTTCGCACGGGTGTGTGGGATTTTGGTATGGACCAAACGGCCGGTCAAGTCCCGGAAGCGAACGGAACGCGGACGGAAGGGGACGCGCGCCCCTGACGCCCGTCTCCCGGGCCCGCCCTCCGGACGGACGACGCGCCTTCGGACGTGCTCCTTCAGCGCCATCCGGCTCCGGATGTCTCGCGGAGCGCCGCACGGTGGGGCACGGTGGAGTGACACCGCGATACCCGTGACACGTGAACAGGAGAGCGACGCCATGTCCCACCACACCTACCGGGTCACCGAGATCGTCGGCACCTCGCACGAGGGCATCGACGACGCCATCCGCAATGGCGTCGCCCGTGCCTCCCAGACGCTGCGCGGTCTGGACTGGTTCGAGATGACGGAGGTGCGGGGCCATATCGTCGACGGCGACATCGAGCACTACCAGGTCGGACTGAAGGTCGGCTTCCGCCTCGACGACACCCACTGACCGGCCGAGGTCAGGTACGGCCGCGCTCCTGCGCGTCCTTCATCGCCGGTGACGTGCTCGCCCAGCGGGCCCGTACGACCCGGAAGCCGGCCCGTTCGGCCGCGTCACAGACCAGTTCGTCGTCGTCCACCAGCATCCGCACCTCCCGGCCGCCGGCCAGCCCGCGCAGGATCTCCAGTTTGGTCGTACGCGCGGGCCGCCGGTCGTCGTTCCGGCGCATCCAGATCCGCCCCTCGGGCAGGCCGTGCTCGCGCAGCCAGGCCAGGGTGTCCGCGCGGCAGCGCTCCGGACGGCCGGTGAGGTACATGACCTCGCACTCCTCGGTGGCCTCCGCGACCAGCCGTACGCCCTCGGCCAGTGGCGTGTCCTGTCCGGCCGCGCCGAAGAATCCCGTCCAGTCGCGGGGCCGCCGCTCCAGGAAGTGCTGACGGTGGCCGGTCTCCGCCAGCGTTCCGTCCAGGTCGAATACGGCCAGCGGCCTGCCGTTCCCCGTCATCCCGCTCCCCGTCGCGCGCGTCACGTCCACCAGCCTAGGGGCTACCGCGCGTTCGACATCGCGGGCCCGGTCCCGCTAGCCTGCCGCCATGTCCAGTCCCGAGGCGTCAAGACTCTAGCCACCGGTCGTCCGGTGGCCTGCTCGCGTTGTCGCGTCGACAAGCTCCGCGGCCCATGGGGCCGTTGGTGCCGTCGGCCGCGGCCCGTCGCCATCGGATCGCCGTAGTACGGACTGTGTTCGGCCTCGGCCGGGTGTCACTTCCCTGACGCCGGGGCCCTTCGCGCGGTGGTCGCCGCGTATCTCCTGCCCGGACCGTCGGTGAACGGCGTCCGTACGGATACCCCCGCGGCCCACCGCTGCCCTGTCGGCGCCCGCGCCGACTCCTTGCCGGTTCATTCGGTCACACGATCCACGGTGTGGTTGCGGAGTTCTGTTATGCCATTCGCTCTCTATCTGCTCGGACTGGCGGTCTTCGCCATGGGGACGTCCGAGTTCATGCTGTCCGGCCTCGGGCCGGACATCGCACACGATCTGGGGGTGTCCATCCCGGCGGCGGGATCGCTCACCTCCGCGTTCGCCGTCGGCATGGTCATCGGCGCGCCGCTGATGGCGATGCTCGCTCTGCGCTGGTCGCGCCGCCACGCGCTGCTGGTCTTCCTGCTCACGTTCCTCGCCGTCCACGTGGTCGGCGCGGTCACCACCAGTTACGGGGTACTGCTGGTCACCCGGATCGTCGGGGCCCTGGCCAACGCCGGGTTCCTCGCGGTGGCGCTGGTGACCGCGACCGGCATGGTCGAGCCGAACGCCAAGGGACGTGCCACCTCCGCGCTGCTCGGCGGTGTCACCATCGCCTGCGTCGCGGGCGTACCCGGCGGCGCGCTGCTCGGTCAACTGTGGGGCTGGCGCGCGGCGTTCTGGGCGGTCGCGATCGTCTCGGTACCGGCCGTCGTGGCGATCCTGCGAGCGGTGCCGAGCGGTGGCGCCGGCGCCGCGGGAACGAGCGCGCGCCAGGAGCTGCGCGCACTGCGCGAGCCCCGGTTGCTGGTGACGCTGCTGCTGGGCGCGCTGGTGAACGGGGCGACGTTCTGTACGTTCACCTATCTCGCGCCGCTCCTCACCGAGGTGGCCGGGCTCGGTTCGGGGTGGGTGCCCGCCCTGCTGGCGCTCTTCGGTCTGGGCTCGTTCGCCGGGGTCACCATCAGCGGCCGGTTCGCCGACGTACGGCCCGTCCCGCTGCTGGTGGCCGGGGGCGTGGCGCTGCTCGTCGGCTGGGCCGTGTTCGCGCTGACGGCCGGGAACCCGGTGGCGGCGGGCGCGTTCGTGTTCGTCCAGGGGACCCTCTCGTTCGCCGTCGGCGCCACGCTGATCTCGCGGGTGCTCTACGCGGCGGCCGGGGCGCCGACCCTGGCCGGCGGGCTCGCCACGGCCGCGTTCAACGTGGGCGGTGCGGTCGGGCCGTGGGCCGGCGGCGTCGCGATCGGCGCCGGGCTCGGCTTCCGCGCACCGCTGTGGGTCAGCGCACTGCTGGTGGCCCTCGCCCTCGCCACCGCCGGGGTCGCCCGGGGGATGCGGCGCCGGACGGCCGACGAGGACGAGGGGGTGCCGACGGCCACCCGGTAGCGGCGGCTCAGGAGCGTGAGACCTTACGGGTCGCCCGCAGCCACTCCTTGTTCATCGCCGCGATGGACGGCAGCGGGATCCCCTTCGGGCAGGCGGTGGCGCACTCACCGGCGAGGGTGCAGCCACCGAAGCCCTCCTCGTCCATGGTCGCGACCATGTCGAGGACCCGGGTCTCACGCTCCGGTGCGCCCTGCGGCAGCACATTGAGGTGGTTGATCTTGGCGGAGGTGAAGAGCATCGCCGAACCGTTGGGGCAGGCCGCGACGCAGGCGCCGCAGCCGATGCACTCGGCGTGTTCGAAGGCGAAGTCGGCGTCGGGCTTGGGCACCGGTGTGGCGTGTGCCTCGGGCGCGGCGCCGGTGGGGGCGGTGATGTAGCCGCCCGCGCCGATGATCCGGTCGAACGCGGACCGGTCCACCACCAGGTCCTTGACCACGGGGAAGGCCCCGGCCCGCCAGGGCTCGACATCGATGGTGTCGCCGTCGTCGAAGTGCCGCATATGGAGCTGGCAGGTGGTGGTGCGCTCGGGACCGTGGGCGTCGCCGTTGATGACCACACCGCACGCGCCGCAGATGCCCTCGCGGCAGTCGTGGTCGAAGGCGACCGGCTCGTCGCCCTTGAGGATCAGCTCCTCGTTGAGGGTGTCGAGCATCTCCAGGAACGACATGTCCTCGGAGATGCCGTCGATGCCATAGGTGACCATGGCGCCGGGGGCGTCGGCGTCCGGCTGTCGCCAGACGCGCAGGGTGAGCCTCATGCGTAGCTCCGCTGGGTGGGGTGGACGTACTCGAAGACGAGGTCTTCCTTGTGCAGGACGGGCGCGGTGCCGGTGCCGCCGAACTCCCAGGCCGCGGCGTACGAGAACTCCTCGTCGCGGCGGGCGGCCTCACCGCCCTCGGTCTGCGACTCCTCGCGGAAGTGGCCGCCGCAGGACTCGGCGCGGTGCAGCGCGTCGAGGCACATCAGCTCGGCCAGTTCCAGATAGTCGACGATGCGATTGGCCTTCTCCAGCGACTGGTTGAGCTGCTCGCCGGTGCCCGGCACCTTGATCCGGCGCCAGAACTCCTCACGGATCTGCGGGATCCGGTCGAGCACCTTGCGCAGGCCGTCGTCGGTGCGGGCCATTCCGCAGTGCTCCCAGAGGAGTTCGCCGATCTCCTTGTGGAACGAGTCGGGCGTACGGTCACCGTCGACGGCGAGCAGCAGCCGCAGCCGGTCCTCGGTGTCGGCGACCGCCTCGGCGACCTCGGGGTGGGACTCGTCGATCTCGTCGTGGTGCGGATTGCGGGCGAGATAGTCGTTGATGGTGGACGGCAGGACGAAGTAGCCGTCGGCCAGACCCTGCATCAGCGCGGACGCGCCGAGCCGGTTGGCGCCATGGTCGGAGAAGTTGGCCTCGCCGATCGCGAACAGCCCCGGCACGGTGGTCTGGAGGTCGTAGTCGACCCAGAGACCGCCCATCGTGTAGTGGATCGCCGGGTAGATCCGCATGGGCACCTCGTACGGATTCTCGGCGGTGATCCGCTCGTACATCTCGAAGAGGTTGCCGTACTTCTCCTCGACGGCCTTGCGGCCGAGCCGGGCGATGGCGTCGGCGAAGTCGAGATAGACGCCCTGTCCGCCGGGTCCGACCCCGCGGCCCTGGTCGCAGACGTTCTTCGCGGCCCGTGAGGCGATGTCGCGCGGGACGAGATTGCCGAAGGAGGGGTAGATCCGCTCCAGGTAGTAGTCGCGCTCGTCCTCGGGGATCTCGGCCGGGGGCCGCTGGTCGCCGCGCGCCTTGGGCACCCAGATGCGGCCGTCGTTGCGCAGCGACTCGCTCATCAGCGTGAGCTTGGACTGGTGGTCGCCGGAGCGCGGGATGCAGGTGGGGTGGATCTGGGTGAAGCACGGGTTGGCGAAGTAGGCGCCGCGCCGGTGCGCCCGCCAGATGGCGGTGGCGTTGCTGTTCTTGGCGTTGGTGGAGAGATAGAAGACATTGCCGTAGCCGCCGGAGGCGAGGACGACGGCGTCCGCGAAGTGGGTGGAGACCGCGCCGGTGATCAGATCGCGGGCGACGATGCCCCGGGCCCGTCCGTCGACGACGAGCAGATCGAGCATCTCGGTGCGCGGATGCATCTCGACCGCGCCCGCCGCGATCTGCCGGGACAGCGCCTGGTAGGCGCCGAGCAGCAGTTGCTGGCCCGTCTGGCCGCGGGCGTAGAAGGTACGGGAGACCTGGACGCCGCCGAAGGAGCGGGTGTCGAGGAGTCCGCCGTACTCGCGGGCGAACGGCACGCCCTGGGCGACACACTGGTCGATGATCTCGACCGAGACCTCGGCGAGCCGGTGGACATTGGACTCGCGGGCCCGGAAGTCGCCGCCCTTGACGGTGTCGTAGAAGAGCCGTTGGACGGAGTCGCCATCGTTGCGGTAGTTCTTGGCGGCGTTGATGCCGCCCTGCGCGGCGATGGAGTGGGCGCGGCGCGGCGAGTCCTGGTAGCAGAACTGGACGACGTGGTAGCCCTGTTCGGCGAGCGTGGCGCCCGCGGCGCCGCCGGCGAGGCCCGTACCGACGACGATCACGGTGTGCTTGCGCCGGTTGGCGGGGTTGACCAGCTTGGCTTCGAAGCGGCGCCGGTTCCAGCGCTCGGCGACGGGCCCGTCCGGCGCCTTGGTGTCGGCGATCGGCTCGCCCACGGTGTATTCGGCGTAGTCGGTGGGTTCGTTCATGTCAGCTCACCACTCCGGTCATGACGGCGACGGGTACGGCGATGAATCCCGCGGTCAGCGCCACCGCCAGCAGATTGGCCGTGCCCTTGAGGACGCGTTCGCGGGTGGCGTTGCCCGCTCCGAGGGTCTGCGCGGCGCTCCAGAAGCCGTGCTGGATATGGAGCCCGAGGGCGAGCATCGCGACGAGGTAGATGACGTTCCCGTACCAGGTGGAGAAGGTGTCCACGACGTTCTGGTACGGATGGCCGGCCTGGAAGCCGCCGGAGTGCACCGTGCCGGTGGTCAGATCGAGGATGTGCCAGACGATGAACAGGGCGAGGATGATCCCGCCCCAGCGCATGGTGCGGGTGGCGTACCCGGCGCGGGCCCGCTTGTGGACGTACTTATTGGGGCGGGCGGCCAGATCGCGGCGGCTGAGCTGGTAGGCGCAGACGGCGTGCAGGACGACGGCGACGACGAGCACGACTCGGACGATCCAGAGCGCCCACTCGTAGTGCAGAATCGGTTCGCCAATGGTCCGCAGCCAGTGCGCGTAGCCGTTGAACTCCGGCGGTCCGAAGAAGATCTTGAGATTGCCCAGCATGTGCGCGACCAGATAGCCGAGCATGATCAGGCCGCTCACGGCCATGACCGTCTTTTTTCCGATCGTCGATCCCCAGAGGGTGCGGGTCATGGACGGCCGTTGGTCCGTCCCCCGCGTTGCCAGCGCCATGGACATCACGCTAGGCCGCGCGATGCCGAGAGGTCCAAGACATGGTGCGGCTGATCTCCATAGGCTGTTCCTATCGCGGGTCTACCCTGGCTCCATGCAGTTCCAGCAGCTTCTCTACTTCGTGGCCGTCGCGGAGACCCGGCACTTCACCCGCGCCGCGGAACGGGTCCATGTCTCGCAGCCTTCCCTCTCCCAGCAGATCAGGGCGCTGGAGAAGGAGCTGGGGGCCGAGCTGTTCAGCCGCGCCCGCGGGAATGTCACCCTCACGGACGCGGGCGAGGCGCTCCTGCCGCTCGCCCGGCGCATCCTCGCCGACACCGAGACCGCGCGCGTCGAGGTACAGGAGCTGGTCCAGCTGCGGCGCGGACGGGTCAGGCTGGGGGCGCCGCCGAGCCTGTGCACCGGACTGCTGCCCGACGTCCTGCGCGCCTTCCACGATCTGCACCCGGGTATCGAGCTGCTGATCGAGGAGAGCGGCTCACACGATCTCGTACGGGAGCTGGCACGCGGGGCGCTGGATCTGGCCCTCGTGGTGATGCCGCTGCCGGCCGCGTCGCCCGCGCTGACCACGGTCGAGCTGCTCCACGAGGACCTGGTCGTGGTCTCCTCGGCCGCCGCCCCGGCCCCGCGGCAGCCGGCCAGGATCGCCGATCTGGAGGGCCAGCCGCTGGTGATGTTCCGGCACGGCTACGACCTGCGCGACCTGACGGTGGCCGCGTGCCGGGCCGAGGGGTTCGAGCCGTCGTTCACCGTGGAGGGCGGTGAGATGGACGCCGTCCTCGGTTTCGTACGGGCCGGTCTGGGCGTGGCGGTCGTCCCGAGCATGGTCGCGGCACGGGCACGCGATCTGAGGGTCACCGCCCTGGCCAGGCCGGGGCTGCGCCGTACGATCGCGCTCGCCCACCGCAGCGACGTCGCCCCGCCGCGCGCCGCCAGGGAACTGCAGAAGGTACTGCTGGCCACCCAGCCCGCGGCCCCGGAAGGATCCAGGACCACGGGCAGGGGCAGGCGCGGGGCGACGGGCCGGCGCGCGTCGGACGGAGGCTAGACCGCGTCCGCGAGCGCCAGCGCGTGCAGTTGCTCGGGCGGCCCCGGTCTGGCGTAGTACCAGCCCTGGGCGGTGTCGCAGCCGAGCCGCCGCAGATGCTCCGCCTGCGCTCCGGTCTCCACCCCTTCCACCGTCACGGCCAGTTCCAGGCTGTGCGCGAGCGCGACGATGCCCTCGACGATCTTCAGATCGACCGGGTCCGCCGGATGCTGTTGCATGCCCTGGGTGAAGGAACGGTCCAGTTTGAGGACGCTCACCGGCAGCCTGCGCAGATTCGCCAGGTTCGAGTACCCGGTGCCGAAGTCGTCGAGCGCGATGTCCACACCCATCTCGGCGAGCTGGCGCAGCGGCTTGAGCAGATCCTCGTCCGCGCCGATCAGCGCCGACTCGGTGACCTCCAGGCAGAGCGCGCCCGGCGGGAGACCGATCCGCTCGAGCACCTCCACCGTGTCGGCGACGAGCCCGGGGTGGTGCAGCTGGGTCGGCGACAGGTTCACATTGATCCGCAGCGGTCCGCCGACCGCGCCCTCGGGCAGCTGGCTCTGCCAGAACATGGCCTGCCGTACGGACTGTTCCAGCACCCAGCGGCCGAGCGGCACGATCAGTCCGGTGTGCTCGGCGAGCGGGATGAACCGGTCGGGGCCCAGGACGCCGTGCTGCGGATGGGACCAGCGCACCAGCGCCTCCGCGCCGTGCACCGATCCGTCGTCCAGGTGCACGAGCGGCTGGTACTCGATGAAGAACTCGCCGCGCTCCAGGGCCGCCGGCAGCGCCGTGGTCAGTCCGTGCCGGGTGATGGCGCGGGCGTCGGCCTCCGGATCGGCCACCTCGTACCGGTTGCCGCCCGCGGCCTTGGCCCGGTACATGGTGATGTCCGCGCTGCGCAGCACCTCCGCGGGGCTCCGCCCGGCGGAGGGCCCCTCCACGATGCCGATGCTGCCCCGGACCGTGAACTCCCGTCCTTCGAGCCGGATCGGAGCGGCCAGTACGTGAAGGATCCGGGAGGCGAGGTCGGCCACGCCCCGCTGGGTGTCGGGGCCGGTGGTCAGCGCCACGAACTCGTCGCCGCCCAGCCTGGCCACCATCTCGCCCGGCGCGGTGGCGCAGCTCTGGAGCCGGTCCGCGACCTCGACCAGCAGCCGGTCCCCCGACGAGTGGCCCAGGCTGTCGTTGATCGCCTTGAAGCCGTCGAGGTCGAGATAGCAGAGGCCGAAGCGACCGCCGCCGCCCGCCGAGAGCGTCTTCTCCAGACGCTCGAAGAACAGCGTCCGGTTGGGCAGTCCGGTCAGCGCGTCGTGCGTGGCCTCGTACCGCAGCCGCAGGTTGAGCAGCCGCCGCTCGGTGGTGTCCTCCATCAGCGCCAGCTGATACTGCGGGGCGCCCTCGGCGTCCCGGAGCAGCGAGAGGGTCAGATTGGTCCAGAGCACCGTGCCGTCGTTGCGGTAGAACGGCTTCTCGGTCCGGAAGTGCTCGCGCTCGCCGCGCACCAACTCGTCGTAGAGGCGCCAGACATGGGCCGAGTCCTCGGGATGGACCCACTCGCTCACATTGCGGCTGCGGACATGGTGTTCGAGTCCGCCGAACATCTGGGTGAGGGTGTCATTGACCTCCAGCACATTGCCTTCGAGATCGGCGATGCCGATACCGATGGCCGCGCCCTCGAACACCGCGTGGAACCGGGCCTGCGTGGCGTGCAGCGCGTCCTGGGCGTCGTTGCGGGCGGCGAGCGCCGAGCGGGCGATGGCCTCCTGCTCGCTCAGGGTGCGCTCGCGCAGTGCCTGGGCGAAGCCGGCGGCGAGGGAGTGCTGGAGGCGGGCGCAGCGGGCGCGGTTGTCCTCCGCGGTCAGCTCCTCCGTACCGCAGTACAGCACCAGGTAGGAGTCGATGACGCCGAGCGTACGGCCGAGGGCCTCGGGGTCCGTGCAGTGCGCCGCCACGAGGGCGGTGCCGACGCGGGTGGCGGGCGCGGTGTCGAAGGGGTGCGCGTGCAGCGCCTCCTGCAACTCCCGGGCCAGCGGCAGCAGATGCGTTTCGAACTCGGGGCGCGTCAGGGACGTGGCCGTCGCCGGGAAGATCGCCCGGCTCCAGATCGTCGCGAAGCGCCGGAGTCTGTCTTCCAGGCCGTCCGGTTCACTCTCGGCGGCCGATGACTGCGAGGGCACCATCACGCCTTGCGTCCCACTCCGCCGAAGCCCGAGAAGGCGTACGGGTCCTCCTGGTCGGCGGGGCTGTCGGGCCGCCAGTGCGGCATGGACACCAGACCGGGCGCGACCATCTCGAAGCCGTCGAAGAACCGGGCGGTCTGCTCGCGCGTACGCATGATCAGCGGGTTGCGGATGTCCTTGTAGACGGCGACCGCGGCGCCCGTCTGCTCCTGCGGGAGCGGTACGCCGTCGTACGAGGCGTGCGTGAGGACGAGCAGGCTGCCGGGCGCGAGCGCGTCGCGCAGCTCGGCCACCGCGCCGTACGGGTCGTCCTCGTCCTCCAGGAAGTGCAGGACGAAGACGAGCAGCAGCGCCACGGGCCGGTCCAGGTCCAGCAGCCCGCGTGCCTCCGGGCTGTCGAGGATCTTCCCGGGTTCGCGGAGATCGGCGCTCACGATGGCAGCGTTGTCGTTGCCGTCGAGAACGGCCTGGCTGTGGGCGACGGCGACCGGGTCGTGATCGACATAGAGCACTCTGGCGTCGGGGTTGCCGGCCTGGGCGACCTCATGAACATTTCCGTAGGTCGGAATGCCGGATCCGATGTCGAGGAACTGTGTAACGCCCTCATCCCGTGCGAATTTGACCGCGCGACGCATGAACGCGCGGTTCGTCTTCATGATCGTGGGAAGTCCCGGCATGAACCCCATTGCCTTGCGGGCCGCTTCCCTGTCCACCTCGAAATTGTGCGAACCGCCCAAATAGTAGTCGTAAATGCGGGAAACGCTCGGCATCGATATGTCGATGCCCTGCGGTGCCCAGGCGGGACGCTCCATCGATGTCTCCAACAAGTCGCCACGGGATGCGGCCAAGGTACACGGCCGGTTGTTCGAGCCGAGGCTACTGATCGCCCGCCAAGAGAGCGAGCCCAAACGGAAATTAGCGATCCGTTCTTGGTCACACGCCGCTGGCACGTGCGTTCGGTCCGCCGTCGCACGGAGCGGTGCGACGGCGGACCGACCGGCCGGAGACGCGCGGCGTGGGGACTACTTGGGCGCTCCGACCAGCTTGGAATCCGGGGAAACCGCGAACCAGGTGCCGCCAACGCCCTGACCATTGGTATCGCCCGGCTTTGTGTCACCGGCGAAGGTGTAGATCGGCCAGCAGTCGATGCTCTGCTGCTTGATTCCGTCGGGCCTGTCGAAGGTCACGAAGCCCTTCTTGATGATCCCCTCGGTGTCATTCTTGTCGACGGGGGCGACGACCGGCCACTTCTCCAGACAGGCCCCGGTGCAGGCCGACTTCATCGGCCAGGCGGAGTCCTTCGTGAACCGATAGACCGTCATTCCCTTCGAATCCACCACAATGTCACCGAGTTTGGGGTCCTTGCGGACCGAAAGCCCGGGAAGCTCGGCGGGGGTGACGTCCGCGCCGGAGCCGGAGCCCGCGCCGGCCACCGCGGCCTTCTTGCCGTCGGGGGCCGAGGCGAACCAGGTGCCGCCCACACCCTGGCCGTTGGCGTCGCCGGGGCTGGTGTCCTTGGCGTACCGGTACATCGGCCAGCCGTCGACGGTGAGTTGCTTGGTGCCGTCGGCGCGGGTGATCTCGCCGAGCAGCGTGGCGTCGGTGCCCGCCGCGGCCTTGGCGTCACCCGCGGCCACCACCGGCCAGGCCTTGACGCAGTCGCCCTCGCAGTTCGACTTGGGCGGGCTCGCCGTGTCCTTGTCGAAGCGGTAGAGCGTGAACCCCTCACTGTCGGTGAGGACCTTGCCGAGCTTCTTGCTGTCCCACACGGCGAGTTGGCCGGCCGGCTTGGCCGCCGCCGCGCCCGCCGCACCCGTATCGGATCCGTATCCGGTGTCCGCCCCGTATCCGGCGTCGGCCGGCTTGGCGGCGCCGACGGACTGGCCGTTGGTGGTGGTCCCCTGCTCCTGACCGCACGCCGTCGTCAGGGCCAGTACGGCCACCGCGGTCACCGCGAGCGAGGCGTTCCGCCAGGTGTTCATGTCAACTCCCGTTATCTGTAGGCCAGTTGAGGCGCCTGGTTGCGCTGCTCATGGTCCTAAGTACGGAGCGGGGGCGGCCTCGCGTTCAACGCGGCAGGAAAAAACTTCCGCGGCGCAAGACCAAAGCCGCCACATCCCCCTATTCGAGGGAATTCGAGCGGCTTTCCGCGTGCCGCGGCCGGAGGCGGAACAAACTCCTGCCCGTGTATGGATCACTCGTCGGACGGCTGCTCGCGGCCGCCGTACTCATATCCCTGTCGGCGGTCCCGCTGCCCGCTGTGGCCGGCAGCTGCGCCTACGCGTCCCTCGGGACGGGTGGTCCCGGCAGCCCGTCAGGAGCCGTCGCCGTGGCCGGTGGCGGCCACTGCCGGCCGACTCCCACCCCGACGCCTCCCCCGCCGCCCGAGCCACCACCCTGGCCCACCAAGCCGCCCAAGCCCACCAAGCCACCGAAACCCTCCAAGCCACCCAAGCCGCCCAAGCCGTCGAAACCACCGAAACCGCCGAAGCCCACCCCTCCGGCGCCGCCCACACCCCCGGCGCCGCCGCCCCGGCCGTCACCGCCCCCGCCCCCACCGGTCCCCAGCGTCGTACCGGCGCCCGCGCCTGCCGTCCGGCAGCCCCGGCCCGCACCGCCGCCGCCCGCACCGCCGCCGCCCGCGCCGGAGCCACCGGCCCCGCGCCCCCCGCGGCCCTCGCCCACCCCGTCGGCGGCACCCACGCCGTCCTCGGTGGCAGTGCCCGCCTACCGGAAGGCGACCCGTGACCAGCCGAGGAGGGGCCCCTCCCCCGTTCTGCTGATGCTCCTGATCACGGCCCCGGCCGTGCTCGCCGTAGCCGTCCTGCGTCCCCGCTCCCGCTGAACCACGGAGATCTCATGTCGGAATGGCTCGTTCTGAGCATCGCGATGGCCGCCGCCTGCGCGGTCGTCCTGACCATCGTCGTCATCAACAACCGCCGCGTCCGTGAGGACGACGACCCCTCCGAGACCCCCGATGTCATGGACTACATGACGATGATGATCGGCGTGATCTACGCGATCGTGCTGGGTCTCGCGATCGCCGGTGTCTGGGAGGGCCGCAGCGCGGCACAGGAGTCCGTACGCCAGGAGGCCCAGGCGCTGCACGAGGTCCGGCAGCGGGTCCAGGTCTACCCCGCCGAGGTACGGGACCGGATCCGCGCCGATGTCGACGCCTATGTCACCTACGTCGTCCGCGACGAGTGGCCGCACATGTCCGAGCACGAGGCTCTGAGCGCGAAGGGCACCCGGCTCTTCGACCGGATCCGCACGGACGTCACGCAGTACGCGCCCAGGACCGATCTGGAGGGACAGGCCTACCAGCCGCTGGTCGACCAGGTGGCCGCCGCCGACGACGCCAGGGGCGCGCGGGGGCAGAACGCGGGCGCCACCATGCCGGGGGTCGTCTGGTTCGGCCTCATCATCGGCGCCGTGGTCACGGTGGGGCTGATCTTCGTCCTCCAGATCCGCCGTACGTTCCGCGAGTTGCTGCTGGCAGGGCTGTTCAGCGTACTGATCTCGTTCCTGCTCTTCCTCATCTGGGACTTCGACGCCCCCTACGGCCGCGGGATCAGCGCGACCGCGGCGCCCTTCCTCGATCTGTTTCCGCAGATCGGGTCCTGAGGGAAGACCGGTCCCGAGGGGGTACGGGTGTCCGCCGCCCGGGGGACACCCGTGCCCCATTCGCCCGTCAGCGATCGCGGCTGTGATAACGCGCTCCTAGCGTTTCCGGCATCGAGGTGCATTCCCTGCCTTATGTGGAAACGGTTCCGCAGCTGCTCCTCGGGGACCCGGAGGATTCACCATGCGCGCGATACGTGCCGCGTCCGCCGCTCTGCTGGCAGTGTCCGCACTCGTACTGACCGCCCCCACCGCGACGGCCGCCGTCGACGGCGGAAACGCGCCGTTCGGATTCACCGTCACGCCCTCCACGGTCGCGGCGGGGGGCAGGGTGACCCTCTCCGTCACCAACTGCGGTACGACCGCCACCGCCTCCTCCGGGGTCTTCGACACGGTGAACATCGCCTCGGGCCGGTCGGCCACCGCCACGGTCGACTGGGACGCCAAAGCCGGTGCCACGTATCAGGTGACCTTCACCTGCAACGGCCAGTCGGGGACGACCAGCCTCCGGATCTCGGGCGCCACGCGGAACCCGACACCGGCTCCGACGGTCACCCGTACAGCGGCTGCCACCGTCGTACCGGGAGGCGTCCGAGGAGGTCTCGGCGGCAGTGTCGGCGGGATCAACACCACAGAACTCGTCGCCGGTACGGCGCTGGTGGTCGCGGCGGCCACCGGCACGATCTACGCCGTACGCCGACGCGCGGAGGGCCGTAAGCACTGATCACCGGCGGCGCCCGGACACCCGGGCGCCACCGGGCGTCCCCGTCGCGCGACGTCACACGGCGTCACACGACATCCCGGTGAAGTCACATGAAAAGGCCCCCGCCCCGAGTCCTCGGTCAGGACTCGGGGCGACGGGCGTTCGGGGCCCCGCGGACCCCCGGTGGAGGCTGCCGGGAGAAGGGCGCCCGGTCAGATCCCCACACCGGCCGGCCCGCGACGGCGCGCGAGGAACAGCGAACCGCCGACGGCCGCCGTGGCGACGAGCCCGCCGCCGAGGGCCATCTCGGTGGAACTGGGGCCGATGGATCCGCCGAGCCCGCCCAGCGCGCCCCGCCCCTCCAGCACCCGGAACTGGTGGGTCGCGACCCGGTCGTTGTCACTGCACCTGACGGCCAGGTTGTAGTTGCCGGGGGTGGCGTCGTCATGGATCCGGGCCCTCGCCGTGGAGTGCCCCGACGCGTTCACGGACAGCTCGGCCCGCCGGAAGGCGTTGGACGTGACGGTGCCTCCGTGGCCGCAGCCCCGGGCGCTGATCTCGATCGTGCTGCCCTGGTGGACCTCGAACGGATTGATCGTGACATTGGTCGGACCGTTGGTGGCGACGGCCAGCGGAGCGGAGAGCGCCACGGCCGCGCAGGCGGTGGCGGTCACCGCCAGAGCGCGTGATGCACGCATCGTTGAACCTCCAGCGGAAGGCGCCCCAAAGCGGTGCTCCGGGAGATTCGACGAGTACGCCCTCCATGACGAACCCTCACCGGGCTCCCGCGGTACCGCATTTCGGCGCTGGTCCACCTCGGTGAGCCGACACGCCGTCAGGAGGACGCCCGTCCGATGGATCCGCAGGTCACAGACCGTCAGAGATTTTACGTTCCGGTTGCTCGGATGGGTCAGCCGTCACGGCTCGCGCCACCCGTTCGCCCTCCAGTGATCGCCTCCGGGTTGCGACGCACTTACCGTGCCTGCAGGCGTCCACGAAGGGAGAACTATGCGCATGAACCACAACGCCCCGGAGTCGAGGAAGCGCTCGCCCTGGGGTGTTCTGGCTCTCGTCATGCTCACCGGCATCGCGATGATGCGCAACGGGGTGGACGTACCGCTGGGACCGCCGCAGCCCGCGGCGGCCGCCGCGCTGGACAGCGTGCCCGACCCGGCGGCGGCCGCCTCCACCAGCGACTCGGAACCGGACGTGAGGCCGCTGCCGTACGCGCCGATGTCCCGGGTACGGATCCCGGCTCTCCGGGTCGACGCGCCGGTCGTGGACGTGGGCCTCGACCCGGACGGCTGGATCGCCGCCCCGCCGCCCCGCGATCCGAATCTGGCGGGCTGGTACCAGAACGGCATCGCGCCCGGCCAGCGGGGCACCGCCGTGGTCGTCGGCCATGTCGACAACCGATCGGGGCCCGCGGTCTTCTTCGGTCTCGGCTCACTGGAGAAGGGCGAGCACGTCGAGGTGGAGCGCTTCGACGGCAGGACGGCGGTGTTCGAGATCTACGGGGTGGAGGTGTACTCGAAGAACGACTTCCCCGCGGCCCGGGTCTACGGCGACTCCGGCCATGCCGAACTGCGGGTGATCACCTGCGGGGGCGGCTTCTCGAAGGCGAACGGATACGACGGCAATGTCGTCGTCTTCGCCCGGCTGGTCAGAACCCGCTGACCAGCCGGGGGCGGCCGGGAAGTCTCATCTGTGGGGCACGGCGATGCGGTACCCGGCGTCCAGCAACTGGGGCAGATAGCGGCGCAGCGCCGCCACGCTCTGCGAACGGTCGCCGCCCGCGTCATGGTTGAGGACGACGACCCCCGGCCCGGCGCCGTTCAGCACTCTGCGGACGATGCTGTCGGTGCCGGGGGTCTCCCAGTCGAGGGAGTCAACGGTCCAGGCGAGCGGCTCCATACCCATCTCGGACCCGATCTCGAAGGCGTACCGGTTCCAGGCACCGTAGGGCGCGCGGTACCAGAGGGGCGGGGTGCCCAGGATGTCCTCGACCACCTGGCTCGTGCGCCCCATCTCGTCGCGGATCTGCGACGGTCTGAGCCCGGTCATCAGCGGATGCGACCAGGTGTGGTTGCAGATGATGTGGCCGTCGTCGTCGGCCTCCCGCAGCAGGTCGGGGTTGGCGTCGGCCATCTCGCCGCAGACGAAGAACATCGCGCGTACGTCGTAGTCGCGCAGGGTGCGCAGGATGCCGGGGGTGTAGTCGGGGTGGGGCCCGTCGTCAAAGGTGAGGACCATCGAGTGGCCCAGTTCCGGCATCTCCAGGATGGGCGCCTTGCGTACCGGCGGCAGGGGTCTGCGGTAGCCGGGCTGTGCGCCCTCCGTCATGGGCTGGAGCCGGTACGCGGAGGGTTTGAGCGGGGCACTCGCCCTGTTCGCCGCCTGTGCTCCACCCGCCGGGGGCGGCGGGGTGGGGCTGCCGGGTGTCTGGGCCTGTCCCGCTGTCAGCAGCCGGGTGGTGAGCGCGGCGCCGAGGCAGGCGGCGATCCGCAGGACCGCACGGCGCCCCGGAATCATCTGATCCTTTTTCATGACCAATGGCTCGCACGGTGGATGCTCCGTGCCGCTCACCAACACCGGTTATCCGGGGGAAAGTACCCGATGGGGTGAGCCATGAAGGGAACACGGCACCGGTGGGCCGACGCCAGGGGCAGTGTCTCACGAATGGCCGGAGGGCCCGGACACACCGGGGAGCGGGCGGCCCGGGGCCGGTCCGCTCCCCGGCCGGGCGCCCGGCTCTCCGACGCGGGCTCACGGCACGTGCCGACCTGCTCCTGGCCGGACCGTGGTCAGCGCTCCGGGGAGACCGCCGCCGGTCCGTTCGCCGGAAGCGGATACTCTGCGTGCCGTGACTCAGCAGCCCACTCAATTCGAACGTGGTACCGACGGCCCGAAGGTGATCGTCGTCGGCGTGGACGGTTCGCAGTCCTCGTTCCGCGCCGCCGCGTACGCCGGCGGCCTCGCACGGCGCCAGAACGCCCTGCTCGCCATCGTCTACGTACAGCCCGTCATGCCGGCCGGCGCCGTCCTCGGCGCCCCGGTCGCGGAGACGACCGGGGAGATCGCCGAGGGTCTGGTGGAGGAGATCCGGGTGGCCGTGGAACGGGTCAAGGACGTCTGGGACGTCCGGTGGGAGTTCCACACCTTCCACGGGGACCCGTACAGCGGACTCGTCACGGCGGCCGACGAGCTGAAGGCGGATGCCGTGGTGGTGGGGGCCTCGGAGTCGGCGGGGCACCGGATCATCGGCTCGGTGGCGGTACGGCTGGTCAAGGCGGGCCGCTGGCCGGTGACGGTCGTCCCGTAGGGCAGGTCACGAAGGTCCCGTCCGGTCCGCGCCGTACGGGCTCTGTCCGCGCCGTACGGGTTCTGTCCGCCCGTCCTCCCTCCCGGCGCCGCCCTTCCGCCGTCCCTCTCAGCGGCCCACGGTGAGGCCGTCCTTCGCCGCGCCCCGGCTCAGGACCGCCTCGCTGATCTCCGACTGGATCTCGCGGTAGTCGTCCCGCTCGGAATCGCCCCGTACCGCCGCCGGCAGATTGACCACGCGGCCGGTGTCGAGGTCCCACATCTGCGGGATGAACTCGGCCTTCCGCACCGGCCAGCGCTCCCCCGGCGTCGCGGGCGGCGCGAAGGTGAACCTGCCGATCGAGCCGTGGTTGCCCCGTGCGTCCAGCTCGCCGTCGTCGTTGGTCATCGTCCCGGCGATCTGGTCGCCCATTCCGTAGATGACCCAGGTGCCGTTCACCTTCTCGTACGGCTGCGGGACATGCGCGTGGGTGCCGAGGATCAGATCGATGTCGGGGCGCCCGCCGGTGCGCGACGCGGTGAGTTTCCTGCCCAGGCTCAGCTGCTGCTCGTCGGGGTCCGTCTGCCACTCGGTGCCCCAGTGCAGGCTGATCACAACGACATCGGCGCCCGCCTTACGCGCGGCGCGGGCATCCGCGATGATCTTCCGCTCGTCGATGAGGCCGACGGCCCAGGGCCGCCCGTCGGGAAGGTCGTAGTCGTTGGTGCCGAAGGTGTACGCCAGCTGCGCCACCTTGGCGCCGCCCGCCGTCAGCAGGGCGGGGCGCGCGGCCTCCGCCGCCGAGCGGGCCGTACCGGCGTGCCGTACGCCCGCCTTGTCGAAGGCGTCGAGGGTCCGCTGCACCCCGTCGGCCCCGTCGTCCAGGCTGTGGTTCGAGGCGGTGGAGCAGGAGTCGTAGCCGGTGGCCCGCAGACCGGCGGGGATCTCCGGCGGGGAGACGAAGGCCGGATAGCCGCTGTACGAGCCGTCCTTCTCGCCGAACACGGTCTCCATGTGGCAGATCGCCACATCGGCGCCGGAGACCACCGGCTTCACGCTGTCGAGCATCGGCCCGAAGTCATAGCCCTCGCCGTCCGCGTCGGCGCTCGCCCGGTCGATGACGGAGTCGTGCGGCAGCACGTCCCCGGAGGCGACGAGCGTGAAGCCGCGCCGCTGCGACGCGGAGCCGCCCGCGGCGGAAGGTGCCGCGGAACCGCCCGCCGCGGCGGATGCCGCGGAGCCGGGCCGCGGCGGGCCGTGCGGGACCGGGGCGTCGGGCCGCTCGGGACCGGTACAGGCCGCCGCGGTTCCGATGAGCAGCGCCGCAGCGGCCACCGCTCCCTGTCGCATGCGCTTCGTCATCGGGCAGGCTCCATTTTCCGGGGGATACCGTCCCAACGAATCCATATATTCATATAAATGGATGTCAAGTGACCAAGCCGATAGAGCACGCGAAAGGGGCCAAACGCCACCGCCCGACCGTTCACCGCACCACTCGCCGCAGTGAGCGACCGCTCGTCGCAGACCTTGGTGCGCTGTCTGTCCCTCGGCGTCGCCATGCGTTCGGATACGCCAGGCGGCAACGGAGCCGCGTACGACGGCGACCCCGGCGGGAAGGGCGTTCACGATGACCACAGCCATGGCCGAGGAGAGGACCGACGAGCGGGCACTGACGGAGCTTCAGCGCGAACACGGACCGGCCCTGCTGAACTTTCTGCTGGGCCTGACCTACGGCGACCGGCAGCGCGCCGAGGATCTGCTCCAGGAGACACTGGTCCGCGCCTGGCAGCATCCCGAGGCGTTCGACGGGCCCTTCGAGTCCATGCGGCCCTGGCTGTTCACCGTCGGCCGCAGGCTGGCCATCGACGCCCGCAGATCCCGGCTGGCGCGGCCCACGGAGGTCAGCGACGTGATCCTCGCCGCCACGCCCGATCCCGAGGACCGCACCGAATCCACGGTCGCGGTGCTCGACGTACGCAAAGCGGTACGCACGCTGAGCCGCGAGCACCGCGAGGTGCTGACCCAGATCTACTTCCGCGGGCTGAGCGTGAACGAGGCGGCGGGGGTGCTCGGGATTCCGCCCGGCACGGTCAAGTCCCGTTCGTACTACGCGCTGCGCGCGCTGGCCCGTTCACTGCCCGGCTACAGCGCGCCAGGGTTCCGCACGCCCGGTCACAGCGCGCCCGGCTACCGCAGATCGTCCTCGTCCAGCAGCGCCAGTGACGACGGCGCGTCGGCCACTTCCAGATAGGCCGCGCCGCACGGGCCGCACTCCGCCAGATGGTCCGCGACCCGCCGGTCCTCCTCGGGTGCGAGCGCTTCGAGCACGTAGGCACCCAGGAGCGACCGCACATGCGGGCCGGAATCGTCCGCTCCACCGTCGGACGCGTCCCCCTCGGCCACACCCGTCACAATCCTCTCCCGTCCGCCGACCGATCCTGCCTTTCTGGCCACGCGGGGCGGCCACCGCCGGTTCAATGCTCCGTGAAGCTGGCTTCGGGGGAAGAAAGGAAGGCGGAAAAGCGATGCGTCCGGAATGTACCGAAGGGGCGGGTGGTGGGGGCCTCCTGGTGCCCATGGCGTGGATGTACGCGGAGTACATCGCCGACGAACTGTTGCGCACCGGTGATCTGATGCCGCCGACGACGCTCGAATACCGGGCGGGGCGGGACGCGCTGGCCCTGACCATCTTCCTCTCCGACAGCTCGGTGGGCGGCCCGCGCGTGGTCGCCAGAATGGAGGAGTGGCGCTCCCTCACGGCGTACGGGACGTGCTGGCGCGAATGGGTCTGCGGGCGGATCGACCGGCTGGAGGCGGCCGCGTTCGAGACCGGCCGGGAGACCCGGGATCCGGATCTGGAGCTGGCGGGCGCGGCCTGGCGGTGGCTGGAGGAGACGGAGCTGCTGGCGCCTGATCTCGATGCCGTGGGCCCGTCGTACGACGATCCGTTCCCGATCGGCGAGGCGGAGGGTCCCCAGGTCTGGACCCCGGCCTGGCAGCTCGGACTGCCGCTCGGCCATCTGGCGATCCATCTGTTCTGACCGGCCGCTGTTCCGATCGGCGGCTGCTTCGACCGGCGGCTGTCCGACCAGCGGCTGTTCCGGCCGCGCACGGGGGCGCGGCGCTCAGGTGCCGTGCACGCCCGCGCGGTACTTGGGGATCCGTACCGTGATCTTCGTACCCGCACCCACGCCCGTCTCGATGACCAGGCCGTACTCGTCCCCGTAGACCTGGCGCAGCCGCTCGTCCACATTGAGCAGTCCGATCCCGGTGGACGCGCCGCCCTCGCCGCGCAGGATCCGGCGCAGCCGGTCCGGTTCCATACCGACCCCGTCGTCCTCGATCACCACCTCGGCCTCGGCGCCCGCGTCCAGCGCGCTGATGGTGATCCGGCTCGTGGTGACGGCCCCTTCGAGGCCGTGTTTGACGGCGTTCTCGACGAGCGGCTGAAGGCAGAGGAACGGCATCGCCACCGGCAGGACCTCCGGGGCGACCTGGAGCGTGACCGAGAGCCGGTCACCGAACCGGGCCCGGACGAGCGCCAGATACTGGTCGATGGAGTGCAGCTCGTCGGCGAGCGTGGTGAAGTCGCCGTGCCTGCGGAACGAGTAGCGGGTGAAGTCGGCGAATTCCAGCAGGAGTTCCCTGGCCCGCTCGGGGTCCGTACGGACGAACGAGGCGATGGCGGCGAGGGAGTTGAAGATGAAGTGCGGGGAGATCTGGGCCCGCAGCGCCTTGATCTCGGCCTCGATCAGCCGGGTGCGGGAGCGGTCCAGCTCGGCCAGTTCCAGCTGTACGGAGACCCAGCGGGCCACCTCACCGGCCGCCCTGGCCAGGACCGCGGACTCGCGCGGCGCATAGGCGACCAGGGTGCCGAGGACCCGGTGGTCGACGGTCAGCGGTACGGCCACGCCCCAGCGCAGCGGGCAGTCGAGATCGCCGCAGCCACTGGCGAAGGCGGTACCGCGGCCACTGGCGAGGAGCCCCTCGACCTGCGCCATGACCTGCTGGTCGTGGTGCTCGCCCGACCCGTCCCAGGCGAGCACCCGCTCCCGGTCGGTGAGGCAGAGCGCGTCGGTGCCGAGCAGGGAGCGCAGCCGGCGGGCGGCCTTGCGGGCGCTCTCCTCGGTGAGACCGGCCCGTAGCGGGGGCGCGGCGAGCGAGGCGGTGTGCAGCGTCTCGAAGGTGGCGCGCTCCACGGGGGTGCCGACATCACTGGTCCGCTCGGGGCGCGCGGTACGCCGGCCGAGGACAAAGCCGCCCGCGAGGAGCAGCGGACCGAGCACGATCAGTACGGCGAGTGCGTATCCGCTCATCGGGCGCCGCCGGTTCCGGTGACATCTCCCGTGACCGTTCCGCCACTCGTCGCGCCGGGGCTCGCACTCGCGCTCGCGCTCGCCGTGTGGCCGCGGGACATCAGAGCCTCCGGCAGATGGAACCGCGTCATCGCCGCGTTGGTGCCGGGCGGTATCCGGCCGCGCGTGGCCAGCGACACCAGGATCATCGCGAGGAAGCCGACGGGCACCGACCAGACGGCGGGCCAGGCGAGCAGCGCGTGCGGCCAGCCCGACCGTACGGCGCCGCTCACCGTGATCACCGTGGCGGCGAACGCCAGACCGCCGCCGAGCAGCAGTCCCGCGATCGCGCCGGGCGGAGTGAGCCGCCGCCACCAGATGCCCAGCACCAGCAGCGGACAGAACGACGACGCGGAGACCGCGAAGGCCATGCCCACCGAGTCGGCCACCGGCATCCCGCTGACCAGCAGCGACCCGCCCAGCGGTACGGCCATGGCGAGCGGGGTGGCCAGCCGGAAGTGACGTACGCCCCGCGAGGGAAGGACATCCTGGGTGAGGACCCCCGCGACGGCCATGGTCAGCCCCGAGGCGGTGGAGAGGAACGCGGCGAAGGCGCCGCCCGCCACCAGCGCGCCGAGCAGATCACCGCCGAGCCCGCCGATCGCCCGCTCCGGCAGCAGCAGTACGGCGGCGTCGGCGTCCGTACCGTAGGGGAGTTCGGGGACATAGAGCCGGCCCAGCGCGCCGTAGACGGGCGGCAGCAGATAGAACGCGCCGACCAGCGCCAGGACGATCACGGTGGTGCGGCGGGCGGCCCGGCCGTTGGGGCTGGTGTAGAAGCGGACGACGACATGGGGCAGCCCCATCGTGCCGAGGAAGGTCGCCACGATCAGGCCGTAGGTCGCGTACAGCGGATGGTCCGCGCGGCCGGTGACGGCCGCCGTGAGATCGAGGTCGACGCGCGGGCGTCCGTCGCCCTGCCAGGCCAGCAGCAGGAAGAGCGCGGGCACGAGCAGCGCGGTGAGCTTGAGCCAGTACTGGAACGCCTGGACGAAGGTGATGCTGCGCATCCCGCCCGCCGCGACCGCCACCACCACGACGAGGGCGACCAGCACCCCGCCGAACCAGTCGGGCGCGCCGGTGAGGATCTTCAGCGTCAGCCCCGCGCCTTGGAGTTGGGGTACGAGATAGAGCCAGCCCGCACCGACCACGAACACACTCACCAGTCGGCGCACCGCACGCGATTCGAGCCGGCCCTCGGCGAAGTCGGGGAGGGTGTACGCGCCGGAGCGCCGCAGCGGGGCGGCGACGAAGAGCAGCAGGACGAGATAGCCGGCGGTATAGCCGACCGGGTACCAGAGCATGTCGGGGCCGTGCAGCAGCACCAGGCCCGCGACGCCGAGGAAGGAGGCGGCGGAGAGGTACTCGCCGCTGATCGCGGCGGCGTTCAGCGCGGGCCGTACCGTCCGGGAGGCCACGTAGAAATCGGAGGTCGTACGGGATATCCGCAGCCCGAAGCCGCCGACGAGGACGGTCGCGAGCACGACCACGGTGACCGCGGTCACCGTATAACTCTGGCTCACGGAACGGGCCGGCCCTTCACGAGCCGGGCGAAGTCGCGTTCGTTGCGCTCCGCGCGCCGTACATACCACCAGGCGAGCAGGGTGAGCAGCGGATACGCGGCGAAGCCGAGCACCACCCAGACCGCCGTCGCGTCGCGCAGGGTGGCGAAGGCGAGCGGCAGCGTGCCCGCGACCAGCGCGAGCAGCGCGAACGCGGTGATCCCCGCCCGTAGTTGACTGCGCATCAGGGAGCGGACATAGGCGTCGCCGAGCGCGGTCTGCTCCTCGATCTCGGCCTGGGCGCGGTAGCGCGGCAGGGGGCGTACACGACGCGGCTCACCCGTGACCACCTCGCGCCGGGGCGCCGGATGCCGGGACGCGGGCTCCGCCGTCATGTCCGTCCCCCTTTCGCTCTCGTTCTCTCCGGCTCTCCGCCCGCCCGGCCATGTCCATATGTATGTCCGGACCAGGCCCGGAGCGGTGCTCGGGCCCGGAGTGTACGCAGCGCGGCGATCCCGGGGGAAGCCCCTGGTCAGCGGCCACCCTGTCGCATCAGTAGATCGCGCAGGGCGCGGGCGTGACGCCTGCTGACGGCGAGCTCGGCGTCGCCGACGCGGACACTCATCGCGCCCGCGTCGAGCCGTAGCTCGTCGATCCGGGCCAGGGCCACGAGATGGCGGCGGTGGATCCGTACGAAGCCGCGGGCCCGCCAGCGCTCCTCCAGCGTGGTGAGGGGGATACGGACCAGATGGCTGCCGGTGTCGGTGTGCAGCCGCGCGTAGTCGCCCTGCGCCTCCGCGTAGGCGATGTCGTCGACGGCGACGAAGCGCATCACTCCGCCCAGTTCGACGGCTATCTGATCGGCGGCGGGGGCGGAGACCGGCCCGCGCTCCCCCACCAGTTCGGCGACCCGGCGTACCGCCTCGGCGAGCCGCTCCCTGCGGACCGGCTTCAGGACGTAGTCGACGGCCTTCAGATCGAAGGCCTGGACGGCGAAGCCCTCATGGGCGGTGACGAAGACGATCAGCGGCGGCTCGGCGAAGCCGGCCAGCAGCCGGGCGACATCGAGCCCGGTCAGCCCGGCCATATGGATGTCGAGGAAGACCACATCGATGGCGGCGGGGTCGTCGGGGCCCGCGTCGAGCGCCGCGCCGATCCGCCGCAGCGCCTCCGTCGCGCTGGTGGCGCCCTCCGCGCCACGGATCCGCGGGTCGGCCCTGAGCAGGTACAGCAGCTCCTCGAGCGCCGGTTCTTCGTCGTCCACAGCCAGTACACGCAGCATGACGCCGGAGTGTAGGCGGTGCCCCGCGCACAAGGACTCCCCCGGCTTGAGTCATTCCGCGTTCCGCTGCGTAACAGACAGCATGCGGACCTTGGACCTCCATCGTGATGCCGGCGCTTACTCACTGGGCGTGCTCGACGCCGCGGACGCCTTCCGGTTCGAGGACCATCTGACGGACTGTCCGCGCTGTTCGGAGCTGCTGGCCGAATTCGGCTCCGTGAAGGAGCAGTTGGACGCGTACGCGCGGCGCACCCCCGCCGGGACGGCGCCGTACACCGCCGCGGGGCCGGAGCTGCTGGCCGGGCTGCTCGGCCGTACCGCCGCGCGGCGGCGCCGGGACCGCGGACGGCGGCTCGCGCTGGTGGCCGCGGCGGTGGTGCTCGCGGTGGGCGGTCCGCTCGCCGTCCTCGCCGTGGTCCCCCGGGCGGACCCTGGCACACCGGTGACCGCCCGGTGGACCGCGTCGGACCGGTCGACGGGCACGGCGGCGGTGGTGACGGCGGCGGAGAAGGCGTGGGGGGCGGATATCGGCCTTGAGCTGGTCCGGTCCGGTGACTCCGGCTCCTGCGCCCTGATCGCGGTGGGCCGGGACGGGTCGAGGGAGACCGTGACGTCGTGGGCGGCGCGGGCCGGCGGCTCCATGCCGCTGGTGACGCGGGGCGGTGCGGCGCTGCGGCCCGGCGAGATCGACCACTTCGAGGTCCGTGCGTCGGACGGCCGCCGTGTGATGACCATCGGCGGGCGGTGACGGGCCGGCCGGTGAGCGCGCGGCGGGCGGCGGGCCGCTCTCTCACTTGAGCAGGCGGGACATCCTGCGGTCGGCGAGCGGTTTTCCGCCCGTCTGGCAGGTCGGGCAGTACTGGAGCGAGGAGTCGCTGAAGGAGACCTGGCGGATCGTGTCGCCGCAGACGGGACAGGATTCACCGGTACGGCCGTGTACCCGCAGCCCGCTCTTCTTCTCCGCCTTGAGCCGCCCTGCCGCCACCCCGCGCGAGCGTGCGACGGCCTCGCGCAGCGTGTCGCGCAGCGCCTCGTAGAGGGTCGTGATCTCGGCCTCGGAGAGGTTCTTCACCGGCTTGAACGGCGACATCCTCGCCACGTGCAGGATCTCGTCGCTGTAGGCGTTGCCGATGCCCGCGATCAGGCGCTGGTCGCGCAGCGCGCCCTTGATCTGCCGGTTCTCACCGGCGAGGAGCCGGGCGAAGGCGGCCCGGTCGAAGGAGTCGTCGAGCGGATCGGGGCCGAGGCGCGCGATCCCGGGGACATCCGCGGGATCGCGTACGAGATGCACGGCGAGGCGCTTGGTGGTGCCGGCCTCGGTGAGATCGAACCCGTCTCCCCCGCCGAGAACGGCGCGCAGCGCGAGCGGTCCCTTGCCCGGCCGAGGGGGCGCGGCCGGGAAGGAGTCCTTCCAACGGAGCCAGCCCGCGCGGGCGAGATGGATGGCGAGATGCAGTTCGCCGTCCCCGGCATCACGCGCGACGATGTCGAGATACTTGCCGTGGCGGGCGATCGCGGTGACCGTGGCGCCCTCCAGTGCGGAGAGAGGCGGATCGTATGTTTTGAGCACGCTGATGGCCAGTGGCAGGACACGGACGATCTCCCTGCCCACCAGCCGGCCGTCGAGAAACTCTCGCAGCGCTTCGACTTCGGGTACTTCCGGCATGCGTCCAGGGTGCCGCAGGGGCTGGGTGAACGCCCGGTGGGCCGGTTGTGGGTTCCACGACCGGACAGGACCTAATCCGTCCGCCGGATCGTTCATGGAAGAGCCCCGCCAGAGGTGCCCCGGGCAGCCCCCGGGCTCCCGCCGTCGGAAGGAAGGCCCCCGTGTCCGTACGCGATCGCCGAGCCGGCGTCCAGCCCGCCCTCGTTCTCGACAGAACCGCCGCGCGGCCCCGCGCCGTCGTCCTGGTGCTGCACGGCGGGCGCGAGGAGGGCGTGGCGCCGCCCGCCCGGCTGAGTCTGCCCGGCGCCCGGATGTGGCCGTTCACCCGCGCGGTGCTCCGGGCCACCGACGGGTACGACGTCGTGGTGGGCCGGGTGCGCTACCGCTGCCGGGGCTGGAACGGCAGCCGGGCCGACGCGGCGCGCGACACCCGCCGGGCGCTCGATGAGCTGGAGCCTCTGGTCGGCCCCGTGCCCGTCGTGCTCGTGGGGCACTCGATGGGCGGCCGTGCCGCCCTGGCCGCCGCCGGGCACGACCTGGTCAGCGGGGTGGTGGGGCTCGCGCCCTGGTGTCCGCCCGACGAGCCGGTGGCGCAGCTGGCGGGCACCAGGACGGTGCTGCTGCACGGCGACCGTGACCGGGTCACGGATCCGCGCGGCAGCCTCGACCTGGCCGCCCGCGCGCGTGCGGCGGGCGCCGAGGCGTGTGCCGTACTGCTGCCGGGCGGTGATCACGCGATGCTGCGCCGCGCGCGTGTCTGGCACACCCTGGCCACCCACTCGGTCACCGCGCTGCTGGGCATGGAGCCCTTCCCCGGCCCGGTGCGCCATGCCTTCCCCGAGCCGGCCGAGGACGGCATCGATCCGGTTCAGAGGGCGTAGACGCGCCGCGCGGTGTCCCGGAAGACCGCGTCGCGCTCGTCCTCGCCGAGCCCGTCGGTCAGGGTGCGCGCCGCGTCGAGAACCTCTCCGTACGTGGCGGCCAGCCGGCACACCGGCCAGTCGGAGCCGAACATCAGCCGTTCGGGCCCGAAGGCGTCGAGGACGGTGTCGGCGTACGGGCGCAGTCCCTCGGCCGTCCAGGAGTCCCAGGCGGCCTCGGTTACCATCCCGGAGAGCTTGCAGACGGTGTTCGGCCGCGCGGCCAGCTCCCTGACCAGGCCCGCCCACGGCTCTGTCGCGCCCGCGGCGATCGGCGGCTTGCCGAGGTGGTCGAGGACGAACGTGAGACCGGGCAGCAGATCGGCGGCCTTCGCGGCGGCGGGCAGCTGGTGCTCCAGGATGACCAGGTCGTACACGAGTCCCGCGGCGGCGACGGCGGCCAGACCGCGTCGTACGTCCGGGCGCAGCAGCCACTCCGGGTCGGGCTCCCCCTGCACCTGATGGCGTATCCCCACGAGCCGGTCGCCGCCGGGCAGCTCGCGCAGTGCGGCGAGCGTGTCGGCGACCCCGGGCGCGGTGAGATCGGTCCAGCCGACGACGCCCGCGACGAGATCGCTGCCGTCGGCGGCGGCGAGGAACTCGGGGGTCTCCTCGGGGACCCCGATGGTCTGGACGAGCACGGTCGCGGACACCCCGGCGGCCCGGGTCTCGGCGGCCAGGTCCGCGAGGGTGAAGTTCCGGCGGATGGGGGCCATGGCGGGGCCGGTGATCCAGTCCTGGTCGCGTACGGACAGATCCCAGAGGTGGTGGTGCGCGTCGATGACGCCCGGCGGTGTCATGGCAGCTCCCAGACGACGGGCAGACCGGCTCCGGCGCCGGCCGCGGAGTAGTCGTGCACGACGTCCAGCAGCTCGGCCATCCTGGCCTGCCAGGCGACATTGACCGGAAGCTGGTCCAGCTCGGCGAGCAGACGGGGGTAGTCCTCGCACTCCAGCAGATGGAAGAGATCGGTACCGCTGCGCCAGATCGTCCAGGAGGTGGCGCCCGCGGCGCGGATCGCGGCGGTGAGCTCGGCGGGCACCTCGCGGTGCGCCGCCTCGTACTCCCCGACCCGGTCGGCGCGGACCTTGGTGTGCAGGGCGACCCTCATGACAGCACTCCGTCCTCGGTCAGTGGTCCCCCGGGCCGTGGCCCTTCGGTCAGCAGCCCTTCCGCGCGCAGTTCGGCCCACAGGTCGTCGGGGACGGTACGGGCGGCCAGGCCGGCCGCGTCGCGTACCTCCGCCGCGGAACGGGCGCCGACGAGCACGCTGGCGACGGCCGGATGGCGCGACGGGTAGTGCAGGGCCGCGGCCCGCAGGGGCACTCCGTACCGCCGGGCGACGGCGTCCATCCGCAGGGCCCGGTCGAGCAGTTCGGGCGGGGCCGCGGTGTAGTCGTATGTCGCGCCGGGGCGCGGGTCGGCGAGCAGGCCGGAGTTGAAGACCCCGCCGGCGACCACGCTCCTGCCGCGCGCGAGGGCCTCGGGCAGCAGCGCCGTGAGCGCCGACTGGTCGAGCAGGGTGAAGCGGCCGGCGCACAGCACGACATCGGCGTCGGTGTCGCGGAGGAAGCGGGTGAGCATCGCCGTCTGGTTCATCCCGGCGCCGATCGCCCCGACGACCCCTTCGTCGCGCAGCCGCTCCAGCGCCGGATACGCCTGCCGGAAGGCTTCCTCCGCGTGGTCGTCGGGATCGTGCAGATAGACGATGTCGATCCGGTCCACGCCGAGCCGCCGGAGGCTGTCCTCGATGGAGCGGCGTACGCCGTCCCCGCTGAAGTCCCAGACGCGGCGGTGCGTGGCGGGTACGGCGAAGCCGTGGGCGAGATCGTCGCCGAGGGGTCCGGCGCCGGACACGGGGTCGAGCAGCCGGCCCACTTTGGTGGAGAGGGTGTACGCGGCGCGCGGCCGGTCGCGCAGCGCCTCGCCGAGCCGCCGCTCGGAGAGCCCCAGGCCGTAGTGCGGCGCGGTGTCGAAGTAGCGGATGCCCGCGTCCCAGGCGGCGTCCACCGCCGCGGCGGCCTGCTCGGGTTCGACGGGGGTGTAGAGATTGCCGATCCCGGCCGCGCCGAAGGACAGTCCGGTCACCCCGACCGTTCCGTGTCCGAGCGTGGTGTGCCGCATACCGCTGCCGCCTCCCGATGTAGCGCCTGCCGGCCGCACCGGCCGATGCCGAGAGCGACCGGGATGCCGATCACGATGAAATATTCATCGGATGACTGGACGCGTCAACACCCATGAGGCAGCAATCTCCGAGGAGTTCGTACCCAGCTGTCCGATCTCTCGGGGCTTCGCGGGACCGCTGCCGGGCTGCGGGGAGCTGTGCGGAGCTACGTGCGGGCCGCTCGGGCGGGGCCGGCGGAGCGGATCCGGCCGCCCGGCCCGGTGACCCGCAGCAGTTCCCGCAGTTCCTCGGTCATCCCGCGCGCCAGCCGGTCGAGGTCCGGCACGGCCTTGCCGTCGGCGACCAGCCCCACATGCACCTTCCCGCCGTAGGTGGAGAGCGCCACCGCCAGGGACTGTCCGCGGGCGAGCGGCGCCATCGGATACACCTCGCGCAGCGGGCAGCCGCCCAGCGAGAGTGTGGAGCGCGGCAGCGGGACGCTCGTCACCAGGATGTCGAAGAGCATTCTGGCCGCGCTGCCGGCGAGGGGCGCCCCCAGCCGGTGGGCGAGGGGCGGCAGTTGGTCCGCGAGGACGGCTACCGCGCCGGCCCCGCGCGAGGGGCCGCCGGTCTTGTTGCGGTCCATGCCCAGGCGTACGGCGGCCAGCCTGGCCCGCGGGTCGGCCTCCGCCACCGGCAGGCCGAGGAGATAGGCGGAGAGCCGGTTGCCCGACCCGGAGGGACCGCCCGGCCTGCGCCGGGTGACCGGTACGAGCGCGCGCGGCGCGGTGGCGGGCAGCGGTTCGCCCCGTTCGAGCATCCAGCGCCGCAGCGCGCCGGTCACGGTCGCGAGGAGGACGTCGTTGGCCGTGCCGCCCGCGGCCCTGCGGATCCGCTGGACGTCCTCCAGATCGAGCAGGGCGGTGGCCAGCCGCCGTGTCCCGCTGGATCCGGCGGTGAGCGCGGGCATACCGCGCGGGTCGAGCCGGCTGGCCCGTACGACCGAGGCGCCGATGCCGACCGCCCGGCCCAGCTCCTCGATCCGGCCTCTGGCCAGCCCGGCGACCTGCCAGGGGCCGGGAAGCCAGGACCGGGGCGGCACCGGGCGCGTCCGGCGGTCCCCGGCCGCCCGCGCGTCGGCGATCTGGTCGAAGATGCCGGCGCCGATGGCGACGGCGCGCATGCCGTCGGCCAGCGCGTGGTGCAGCTTCACCAGGACGGCGAAGGGACGGCCACCGTCCGCCGCCACCAGCGCCCCGCCACCACCACTGCCGTCTTCCGGCGTCAGGACGTACATCTCCCACGGCGGAATGCCGCGTTCCAGCGGACGTTCCATCAGCTCCCCGGCCAGCCGCGCCGCCTCCGTCGCGAACTCCCCCTCCGGCAGCGGCAGTCGGCGCACATGCCGGCGTACGTCGAATTCCTTGTGCACCGCCCAGGCCGCGCCGCCGACCGGCAGCCAGACGTCCCGTACCCGCATCCTGAGCCGGGGAATGGCAGCGGCGCGCGCGGCGAGCAGTTCCCGCACGCCCGCTCCGCCGGCCGTGCCGGGTGCCGCGGTGAAGACCGCGAGCGCGCCGAGATGCATGGGATGGTCCGCGGATTCGAGATGCCAGAAGGCCAGATCGAGAGGTGCCAGCAGCTCGGTGGTCAAGGGAACCCCAGGTCCTAGAAGGCGAGGTACGGCGACGGACTCAGTCCATCGCCTTTGTCCAGTTACGGTCAAGTACGATCAAGTCACCTACAATTAACGACGAAAACCGCTCAATGTGACGGTCGGTCCGGGACGATGAAGTCGCACCACACGCACTTGCCACTGCCGCGCGACTCCACGCCCCACTCGTCCGCCAGCCCTTCCACGAGCTGGAGCCCGCGTCCCGAGACCCCCGAGGCCCCGGCGTCCCGGCGGTGCGGGAGGGCGCTGGAACCGTCCTCGACCTCGACCCTCATCCGTCGCTCCGCCCCGGACACCACCCGTACGGTCACCACGGCCCCGCCGTCGGTGTGCAGCAGCGCGTTGGTGATCAGCTCGTCGGCGGCCAGTTCGATCTCGTCGGAGCGCTCCCTGGCCCCCCAGGCGGCCACCGCCGCGCGGATCATGTGCCGTGCGGTGCTCAGCCCCTCCGGGTCCCGCTGCGCGACCTGCTGCTGGAGCCGGCCGCCCGAGCGCGGGGCGCGCGTGCCCAGGCGGCGCAGCAGCAGCACGGCGACATCGTCCTCGCCGCCCCGCGCGTCCACCACCTCACAGAGCCGGTCGGCCAGCAGCTGGAGATCGCGCGGACCGTCCCGTACCAGCGCGGCCAGCAGCTGAAGCCCGTCGTCCAGATCGGCGCCCGGCTGCTCCACCAGCCCGTCGGTGTAGAGCAACAGGGCCTGGCCGGGGTCCAGTTCGATCGTCTCCACCGGGTAGTCGAGCCGGCCGAAGGCCGCGGAGAGGCCGAGCGGCATCCCGCCGGGCACCGGCAGTCTGCGGCAGCTGCCGTCGGTTTCCCTGATCAGCGGATCGACATGGCCGGCCCGGACCAGCTGGATCACTCCGGTGGCGAGGTCGGCCTCCGCGTAGGTGCAGGTGGCGAAGCGGTCCGTGTCCAGCTCGTGGAGGAAGACGGAGGCCCGCGCCATCACGGTGGCCGGCGCGTGCCCCTCGGCCGCGTACGCGCGCAGCACGATGCGCAGCTGCCCCATCACGGCGGCCGCGTGGGTGTCATGGCCCTGTACGTCGCCGATGACCGCCCCGACCCGGCCGCCGGGCAGCGGGATCACGTCGTACCAGTCGCCGCCGATGTCCCGGCCGAGCCGGGCCGAGCGGTAGCGGACCGCGATCTCGGCGCCCGGCACCGCGGGGATCCGGCGGGGCAGCATCGCCTGCTGGAGCCCCTCGGCGAGATCGTGTTCCTGCTCGAAGAGGACGGCGCGCTGGAGGCTCTGGGCGATGCTGCTGCCGAGCGCGACCAGCAGATTGCGGTCCTCGGCGGTGAAGCCGCTCTTCTCCCGGTAGAGCAGTCCGAGGGCGCCGATGGGCCGCGCCTGGGCGATCAGCGGCAGATAGGCGGCGGCGTTGATGCCCAGCCCGCGGATCTCCGGCCACAGCACGGGGTAGCGCTCCGCGAACTCCTCGGCGGACTCGATGAAGCGCGGGACGAGCGTGCGTACGACCTCGCTCATCGGGTACTGCTCGTCGGCGCGGGTGATCCGTGTCCCCGGTACGTAGGAGCCCTCGGGGCCCTCGGCGACCAGATGGATGCGTCCCGCCTCCATCAGCCCCATGACCAGGCTGCTGGCTCCGAGGTGTGCCAGGCCGTGGGAGTCCTTCAGTACGTCGATGACGTCCTGGACGGTCCTGGCGTGGGCGAGCGCGGCGGCCGTGCCCTCGACGACGCTGGTGCGCACCCGGCGCACCGCGCTCAGTTCGAGCCGTGCGGCGGAGTCCGCCAGTTCCTGGGAGGCGTCGCGGACGATGCCGATGACGCGGTAGGGCCGGCCCGCCGGGTCACGGCGGATGGCGCCCTGGGTGTGCGTCCAGCGCGGGGTTCCGTCCCGTCGCCGGATACGGAGGTACGCGCCGTAGGTGGCGCTGCCGTCCCGCAGCGCCCGCTCCACCACGTCCGTCAGCCGGCTGCTCTCGCTCTGCGACAACCGTGTCTCCAGGCCGCTCGGCCGGCCGTCGTACTCGCCGGGCCGCAGATCGAGGACCGCGAGGGCGGGGTCGTCGAGATGCAGGAGCCCGCTGTCGAGGTGCCAGTCGAAGGTCCCCATCCGGTTCAGGGACAGACTGATGTGCGGACGGGCGGGCCAGTCGTCGGAGAGCGACAGGGGGCCCGCTTCCCGTTCAACCATGGAGACACTCTGTCATCATTTGTCGGATTCTTCGAGCGGTCCCGTCAGCCTCGGACCCTCGGTCAGCCGGCGAACGTCACCGGGCCGGCCAGCTCGTCGCCCGACAGCGGGCCGTCCTGCGACGAGCCGGACAACTCGTCCCCGGGGACCTGTACGGGGTCGTCCGGGCCGGTCAGGATCTCCTCGTCGGACAACGCGTGATCTCCGCCGCCCTGCTCCGGCTCCACCGGGCCGTCGGGCGGGACCACGCCGTCGTCCGGTACGAGCGGTGCGTCCCGCGGCTGGTCCGGCACGGCACGGCCCCGGTCCGTGGCATTGCCCCGCGGGACGTCACCGGACCCCGATCCCACACCGGCGGGCGCCTCGGGCATGCCCGGCCGGGGCGGCTTCACCGCGTCCGGGTCCGTGATGTCCGCCTCCGGACCGTACTGCGGCGGCACCTGGGGCGGCTTGTCCCGCCGGCCCTCGGTACCGATCTGCCGTTCCATCCAGGAGTTGGCGGCCAGGTCGACGATGATCAGGCTGGTGATGGCCTCGGGGGTGCGGTTGATGACGACGACCCGCTCGGGCTGATAGCCCTTCCACTTCTCGCCCCGGTACCGGACGGAGCCGCTGGCCGCGACCGGCGGGCTCAGTGGGCTGCCGTCGGCGCAGCGCACCCTGGGCACGCCCCGGTTGTCCACCATGACGGCGGTGCCCGCCTGGAGGACGGACTGGAAGGCGGTGGCGGAGCCCTCGCGGTAGCCGTGGCTCGTCACCCGGATGTCGGGCCGCAGCACGACGGGCGTCAGTCCGTGCACGAAGTGGGGGACGGAGTCCTGGGTGACGCCCACTCCCTCGGCGAAGGCGCGGGCCTTCTTCCGGTTCTCGGTGAGGAGTCGGATCTGCCGATCCACCTCGCAGCTCGCGGTGGAGGTGCCGCCGTAGAGCCCCGGCGTGGAGCCCGGCAGGGCGCGCGGCGTCCGTACGGTGCCGCCCGCCCCGCCCCGGGCGTCAGGCGACGGGGGGCGGACCGCCGGGCCGGCCACGGCATCGGGGCTCACGGTGGACCGGGTGAAGGGATCGGGGCCCGGAGCGGCGGCCGGCTGGAGCAGCAACTCCTCGGCGCTCGCCACATCCCCGCCACCCTCGTCCCCGCCACAGCCGGCCGTGATCAGAATCCCCGCGGACAGCACGGCGAGCGTGACATACCGACGACGGTGGGGTGAGCGCACCAGAATCTCCCGACTCTTCCTCCATGGATGTCCCCCTATGTCTGCCGGATCCCTCCGTACCCCGCAAGCGGGAACGGCGACGGCACGCCCGGGGGCCGGACACGTTCAGGCGGCGGCATACGCGCGTGGCGACGCGTGAAGGTGTGCGGGTCCCGAGCGGGATGGGGGACGTTCATGCTGGTCAGCCGGGTCGTGATGGCCGGCGCGCGGGCGGTCGTCCGGACAGGAGAGCGATCACCGCGGTCTGGGCGCGGCGCCGCCGTGCCCGGTCCTCGCGCACTACGCCGCCGGTGGACGGCACCGCATATGCGTGGTCCCGCACCCCGGCCGATGCGGGGGTACGGGACATGGAGCGATCCGTCGGTCGGTCCGGCGCGTCAGTCGATCCCGGGGAGGATGTGCGGCTCCGCGAGGTCGTCCTCGTAGCCGGCCAGCCTGATCGGAGCCGACCTGGCCCATACTTCGAGGTTTCCGAGCTTGTCGGGCCGGCGGATCCGCTCGACATATTCCGCCGGACGCTGCTCGTGCTTCGTCGTGAGATCTGGTGTCACCGCGCACTCCTCTGTGTCGCGTAACTCTGGGACAGGACACGTTTCCGTCGCGGTGGCGCCGTTGTCGGACGGGACCGCGGCCTTGGTAGTGGGCCTGTCCCAGCACAGCCTGGGGGATGGTGTATCCCCTGATTGGCCGTCCGTTCGCTCCAGCGTAACCATCTGAGCGTCAACCCGCTCGATAGGGCTCGCATTCGAGTGAAATTCCGGCCACTCGGCCCACGGCCGCTGGGCCGAGTGGTGACCCGGCCGACCGGCCGAGTGGCGGCCTGACGGACCATGAGTCCGCCGGTCACCGGTACCCCGTCACCAGTTGGCGGGGGCGTAGTCCTTGAGGAAGCAGCCGTACAGATCCTCGCCGCTCTCGCCCCGCACGATCGGGTCGTACACCCGGGCCGCGCCGTCGATCAGGTCGAGCGGGGCGTGGAAGCCCTCGTCGGCCAGCCGCATCTTGTCCGGATGCGGGCGCTCGTCGGTGATCCATCCCGTGTCGACGGCGGTCATCAGGATGCCGTCGCTCTCGAACATCTCCTGGGCGCTGGTACGGGTCAGCATGTTCAGCGCGGCCTTGGCCATGTTGGTGTGCGGATGCCCCGCGCCCTTGTAACCACGGCTGAAGACTCCCTCCATCGCGGAGACGTTCACCACGTAGGCACGGGCCGCCTCGGCCGCGGCCATCGCCGGACGCAGCCTGCTGATCAGGATGAAGGGCGCGGTGGAATTGCACAACTGGACTTCGAGCAGCTCGACCGCGTCGACCTCGGAGACCGTCTGGACCCAGCTGTTGGTGTCGTGCAGATCGGGCACCAGGCCCCCGGCGTCGATCGCCGTGCCCGCCTCGATCCTGGCGAGCGTGGCGGAGCCGCCGACGAGCGCGAGTCCGGTGACATCGGAGGCGCTCAGCGCCTCGGCGCCGGCGGCGGGCAGTACGGCCTGGGCACCGCTGCCGAACGCCCCGATGACCTGGGAGGCGGGGAGTTCGCCCGCGGGCAGCGGCGCGGACTCGGCGGCCAGCAGCTCGCTGTACGCCTGCGGGGAGCGGCGTACCGTCTGCGCGGCGTTGTTGATCAGGATGTCCAGCGGGCCTTCGGCGGCGACGGAGTCGGCGAGGGCGACGACCTGCGCGGGGTCCCGCAGATCGATGCCGACGATCTTGAGGCGGTGGATCCACTCGTCGCTGTCCGGCATCGCCTTGAAGCGGCGGACCGCGTCGCCGGGGAAGCGGGTGGTGATGGTGGTGTGGGCGCCGTCGCGCAGCAGCCGCAGCGCGATGTACATACCGATCTTCGCCCGGCCGCCGGTGAGCAGCGCGCGCCGTCCCGTGAGGTCCGTACGGGCGTCGCGGCGGGCCCGGTTCTCGGCGGCGCACGGCTGGCAGAGCTGGTGGTAGAAGGCGTCGACCTCGGTGTAGCGGGTCTTGCAGATGTAGCAGGAGCGGGGGCGCTGGAGTACGCCCGCGATCTCGCCGCTGACCGAGGAGGAGGGCAGCAGACCCTGGGTCTCGTCGTCGATCCGCTCGGCGGAGCCGGTGGCGGTGGCTTCGGTGACGGCCTTGTCGTGGGCGGTCTTGGCCGCCCTGCGCTCCTGGCGGCGGCGCTGCTTGACGGTCCGGTAGATGCCGGCGGTGGCCCGCCGGACCGCGATCGCGTCGGGGTGGTCGACATCCAGCTTGTCGAGTTCGTCGAGCACGGCCAGGCAGACGGCCATGCGCTCGGGGTCGATGCCGGGGCCGTACTCCTGGCTCTCGGCGTACACCGGGCTCTCGGCATACGGCCGGCTGTCGCCGTACGCCGGGCTGTCCTCTGTCACCGTCATCGCTGTTGCCGTTCCTCGATCACTCGTACGCCGGGCACGGGGTCACTCGCGCGCCGGAGTCCCTGATGGGGCTTTCCTGGCTGTTTGCGGCCATCCCCGCAGGTCAGGAGCATACCGACGCGCCGGGGGCCAACAAAATCCCACTATCTTAGCCGGTCCCGCCCCCGGCCTCGGCACTCCGGGACTCACCGGCCGGGACCCGGACCCCGAGGAACCTCGTCGTCCGGCGCAGCCGGAAGCCGAGCGTCTCGTACAGCCGGATGGCGTTCGTGTTGGACGACGCCGCGTGCAGGAACGGCTGCTCCCCGCGGGCGCGGACGGAGTGGGCGACCGCGAGGACGAGGCGGGCCGCCAGACCCTGGCCCCGGAACGCGGGGTCGGTGCAGACGGCGCTGATCTCCGTCCAGCCCGGCGGGTGCAGCCGCTCCCCGGCCATCGCCACCAGCACCCCTTCGCGGCGGATGCCGAGATACGTGCCCATCTCGATGGTGCGCGCCAGGAACGGGCCCGGCTGGGTGCGCTCGACCAGGTCGAGGATCTCCGGCACATCGGCGGGGCCGAGACGTACGGCTTCCTCGTCCGGGGCGGTCCTCATGTCCGTACCGGCGAGCTGTACTCCGTCGGCGCTGAAGGTGATCTCCCAGTCGTCGGGCGGCGGGACCCGGTAGCCCACGAGTGCCAGCGATCCGCCGGGGCCCGCGAGCGCGGCGGCGTCGGCCCAGTCCGCGGCGTCGGGAGCGTCGGGCAGCGCCAGCCAGGGCGAGACATCGGGCGGATAGCGCAGCAGCCGGCCGCGCCGCTCGGCGAAGTGCGCGTGCGGCCCGGTCAGCGAGGCCAGCGCGGGATGGTCCAGCGGATGGCCCGGCACGGCCGGGGACGGCTCCGGCGGACGGGGCGCGGGCGGGTGGGATATGGCCCCGGGCGTTCCGGTCATGCGCCGACCTCGATCACGATCTTTCCCTGGACGTGCCCGGCCTCGACCGCGCGCAGCGCCTCGTCCGCCCGCTCCAGCGGGAAGGTCCGGGTCACGAACGGCCGCAGGGCGCCGCTCACCACGAGCTTCGCGACCTCGTCGAGGACCGCGGCGGTCCGCTGCCGTACGACCACCGCGCCGCCCAGCCGGGGAACCGTGGCCTTGTCCGCCACGCTGAACAGTTTCGTACGGTCCACGAGCAGCTCGGCCACGGCCTTGAGGTCGTCGCCGCCGACGAGGTCGAGAACGGCGTCCACGCCCTCGGGCGCGACGGCCCGTACGCGCGCGGCGAGGTCAGGTCCCGGTGGCACGTGCACGGCGCCCAGGGACTCGACGAACTCCTTCTTGCCCGCGCTCGCGGTGCCGATGACACGCAGCCCGGAGCCGCGTGCGAGCTGGACGGCGGCCACGCCCACACCCCCGCCGGCGCCGGTGATCAGCAGAGTGGCGCCGGACGGCAGATCGGCCTGGCGTACGGCGTCGTACGCGGTCGCCGCCGCGACCGGCAGCGCGGCGGCGTCCGCGAACGACAGCGCGTCCGGCTTGTGCGCGGTGATCCCGACCGGCAGCAGGGTGTACTCCGCGTATCCGCCGGTGAGGGTGGAGCCGAAGACCGCGTCACCGACGGCGAAGCCCTCGACGCCCTCGCCGACCTCCTCGACCACACCGGAGACCTCACTGCCCAGCGTCTCGGGGAGCGAGGCGGGCGGCGAGCCGGGCCTGCGGTAGCCGGAGCGCAGCTTCCAGTCGACGGGGTTCACGCCCGCCGCGCGTACGGCCACCAGCAGCTGGCCGGGGCCGGGGCTCGGTGTCGGCCGGTCGACGAAGGTCTCCACCTCCGGACCGCCGTGCCTGGTGAAGACGTACGCCGTGGACGTGGCCTTGGGCATGAGGGCTCCTCGCTCTGGCCGGTGGCTTCCGTCGCCGCCTCCGCCCACATCGGACGCGGCGACAGCAGATTCAAGGTGGATCACCGGCCAGCCTATTCCCGAGGTCACACGGTGTTCATGGGAGCCGGACGTGCACGCCGCCCGGCGTCGGCGAACCCCGGCCCGCCCGGCACGCGGGCGGACCGGGGTCAGGGGCGGATCAGGACGTCCGCACTCCGCGGATCAGGAGTGGCGCACTCCGTGGATCAGGAAGTGCGCACTCCATGGATCACGGGGTGGCGCACTCCATCGACGCCGGGTCGGAGGCGTCACGGATCAGCGCTTCGTGCGCCGCCTTGAGCCGTTCGACATCGGGCTTCATCACCTTGCGGTCGTAGGTGAGCAGTCCGTTCAGCTCTCCCTCCACATCGCTGATCTGGGTGTAGACCGCGCCGTTGCTCCCCTGGCAGGCGAGCTTGCGGACATTGCCGAGCTGGGCCAGGTACTCGTCGGTGTACGCGGCCTGGTCGACGCCCACATAGGTGTGCTGCACCGGCCAGGCGTGGCCGGGCACCGCGAGCCCCAGTCCGCCGTACTCCCCGCTGACCAGCGCCCGTTTCCCGTCGGGCGCGGGCAGTTGCGGGCTCGGATAGCCGTGGGCGTCGGCGATGTCGCCGTTGCCGCCGTCGACCGCGCCGCAGCAGTTGAGCCCGCTCATGTTGTTGACCAGCCGGCTCGGGTCCCACGCCTTGGCCTGGTCGGCGATCCGCGCCTGGTCGTACTGGCCCCAGCCCTCGTTGAAGGTGACCCACATGACCACCGAGGGGCTGCTGCTGTGCTGGTCGATCATCTTCTTCATCTCGTGCTCGTACTGGGTGCGGGACGCGGCGTCCGGCGTGATCGTGTTCATCGCCGGCATGTCCTGCCAGACCAGCAGTCCGAGCCGGTCCGCCCAGTAGAACCACCGGTCCGGCTCGACCTTGATGTGTTTGCGCACGGAGTTGAAGCCGAGCTTCTTGTGCATCCTGAGGTCGTACGCGAGCGCCTCGTCGGTCGGCGCGGTGTGCAGCCCGTCGGGCCAGAAGCCCTGGTCGAGCGTGGCCATCAGGAAGGTCGGCGTGCCGTTGAGCACCGTGCGCGGCACTCCGTCGACCTTCTCGACCGTGAGGGAGCGCATCCCGAAGTAGCTGCCGACCTTGTCCTTTCCGGCCGTCACCTCCAGCCGGTAGAGATGGGGATCGTCCGGCGACCACAGACGCGGGTCGCGGACCGGCACGCTCAGTGTGCTTCCGGTGCGGCCGGTGACCGTGCCGACCTTGCGCTTTCCGTCGTACGCGGTGGCCGTGACCGGCACACCGTCCCGGATCCCGCGCACCTCGACGGCGAGCTTCTCCCCCGCGACGTCGGGCGTGAGCCCGAGCGAGCCGACATGGTCGGCGGCGACCGGCTCCATCCAGACGGTCTGCCAGATACCGGAGGAGGGGGTGTACCAGATACCGCTCGGGTCCAGGCGCTGCTTGCCCATGGGCGGGTTCTCGCCGTCGGCGGCGTCGGTCGGGTCGTAGACGCCGACGATCAGCTCCTGGGTGCGGCCGGGCTTGAGCGCGTCGGTGACATCGGCGCTGAACCGGTCGTAACCGCCCTTGTGCTCGGTCACCTTGGTGCCGTTGACGTACACCTCGGCCTGCCAGTCGACGGCGTCGAAGTTGAGGTTCAGCCGCTTGTCCTGGCCTATCCGCCAGTTCGGCGGCACGGTGAAGGTGCGGCGGTACCACATCCGGTCCTCATGCCGTTCGATCCCGGAGAGCTGAGACTCCACGGGGTACGGGACGAGGATCCGCTCGCGCAGTGTGGTGCCGACCGGCGGGCGCTCGCCCTTCTCGGCCGCGGCGAACTGCCACTGTCCGTTGAGGTTCTGCCAGGCGTCGCGGGTCAGCTGCGGCCGGGGGTACTCGGGAAGCGCGTTCCCGGGGCGTACGTCCTTGGCCCAGGGGGTGGAGAGCTGGTACTCCGAGGTGTTGGGCCCGCTGCTCCAGAAGGCCGCGACCGGCTTGCCCTGCTGGGCGGCGAGACCGCCCGCGCCGTCGTAGCGCAGATCGGCGGAGCCGCCCTTGCCGACGACCGGTTCCTTCAGGGTGACCAGCAGCCGCCTGGCGTCCTCGGGGTCGCTCTTCACGCTCCCCAGCGGCCAGGCCGCGCCGCCGATGACCGCGCTGAGATGGGAGGCGAGTCCGGCGGGCGGGGCGGCGAGCTTCTGGACGAAGTCGAGCCGCAGGGTACGGCCGTCCGGCAGGACGGTGGCGGCGGTGGCGCCGTCGTAGGCGAAGCCGTCGGGCAGCCGGAACGCGGACTGGGGCACCGGCCGCTTGCTGCCACCGGGCTCGGTCCACTTCAGGTGGAGGTTGGAACCTCCGTAGTGCTCGAAGTACTCCACCTTGATGTCGTAGGCCCGGTCCGCGGTGAGCTCGACGGACGGGGAGGTCTGCTCCTTCTCCCAGTCGTCGACCCAGTGGTCGATGGCGAGCCGGCCGTCGACCCAGAGCCGGAATCCGTTGTCGCCGATCATCGAGAAGGTGTGCGCGCCGGTGGTGGCCGGAACGATCTTCCCGGTCCAGCGCACGGTGACGTCATCGGCCTGACCGGTGGCGGCCGTCAGCCGCGGTTCCAGATTGCCGAAGTCGATGGACGGATCGAACCCGGTGGCCTTGAGCTCGTGGAAGTCGAAGGCTCCGGGGGCGGACTGGGTGTAGTACTCGCCCTTGAGCCCATGGGCCTCGGCCGGGTCGTCGGCGGCCGAGGCGGCGGGGACCGCGGTGAGTCCCGCGAAGCCCAGGACGGAGGCGAGCAGGAGAGCCAGTTTTCTTCGGATGCGCACATGTCCTCCTTGTGGCCAGCGCCGCGACCGGTGGTGTCCGTCCGTCGGGAAGCGGCGTCGGGCGTGTGCCGGACGTCGTGACGGGGCGGACACCGCCGGGAGGGACACTGGGGTGGCGGCTCGTTGCGACAGTCTGTACAACGTTGGAAGGAACGGCAGTTGGCATGACAGCATGCCGTTCCGCCCGCTGTCCAGGGTCAGGACAGAGCGCGGGCCGACGCCATATCCATCGATGTACGAACAGGGCAGGGGGCGGGCCCGCGGGCGCCGCCCCGGAGGGGAAGTGCGGGTGTCCGTCAGCCTCAAGGACGTCGCGGAACGAGCGGGCGTCTCCATCAAGACCGTCTCGAATGTGGTCAACAACTACCGTCATGTCACCCCGGCGATGCGGGCCAGGGTGCAGCGGGCGATAGACGAGCTGGGCTACCGGCCGAATCTGACGGCTCGTCATCTGCGGAAGGGCCGTACGGGAATCCTCGCGCTGGCGGTGCCCGAACTGGGCAACCCGTACTTCGCCGAACTGGCGGGCGCGGTCATCGACGTGGCCGCCGAGCACGAGTACACCGTGCTGCTCGACCACACCGGAGGCCGCCGGGAACAGGAGATCCTGGTCAGCCAGGGGTTCCGGGCGCAGGTGATCGACGGGCTGATCCTGAGCCCCATCGAGCTGGAACGGGAGGATCTGCTCGCCCGTGACCACGACGCGCCGCTCGTGCTGCTCGGCGAGCGGGAGTACGGCCTGCCGTACGACCACATCGCGATCGACAATGTCGCGGCGGCCAGGACGGCGATACGGCATCTGCTCGCCGTGGGCCGGTCGAGGATCGCCTTCCTGGGCGCGCGGACCGACCGGGTCAACGAGCCCTCGCACCTCCGACTGCGCGGCTGGCGGGCGGAGTTGACCGAGGCGGGGCTGCCCGCGCCGGACTCGATGATCGCCCCGACCGGGGGCTGGGACCACGCGGACGGCGCGGCGGCGATGGCCCGGCTGCTGGACTCCGGGGTGCTGCCGGACGCGGTCTTCGCGTACAACGACCTGATCGCCATCGGCGCGATGCGGGTGCTGTCGGAACGCGGGCTGCGGGTTCCCGGGGATGTCGCGGTGGTGGGCTTCGACGACATCACCGAGGGCCGCTACGGCACGGTGACGCTGACCACGATCTCGCCGGACAAGCAGACCATCGCCCGGCTCGCCGTGCAGTCGCTGGTGGAGCGGCTGCGGGAGACGGCCGGCGCCGCGGACGACCCGGGGGCGGCGGCCGGGACCAGGCCCCCCGGGAGCACGCGCGCGCGTGAACTCCGGGCCGATTTCCGGCTGGTGGAGCGGGAGAGCACGGTCGGCGGAGGGTGACCGCGGCGCTCCGGGTGTTCTCCGCCGTTATCGCGCGAAGGGTTTACAGGCTCCGTACAACGATGTAAAAACCCTTCCGAACGATCTCAACGCCCAGCACCTCTGTACGAGTTGACCTCCCGTGAGCGCCCTGCGCGCCGGGGCCGCGCCGAGATGGGGTTCCGCCATGAAGCCGTCCGTCGTCCGCCGTACCACCACCACGACCGTTCTGGCCGCGAGCCTGGCCGCCACGCTCGCGCTCACCGGCTGCGCGAAGTCCGAGGACGACGCCTCCGGCGACAAGGGCGCCTCCGCCGGGGCGGACTCGGGCCAGCTGGTCGCCTCGCCCGGCGCCGGAGACTCCCCGACCTGCACCATCGAGCGGTTCGGCGGCGAGAAGACGGATCTCGCCGGCGCGACCGTCGGCTTCTCCCAGTCCGAGAAGGAGGCCAACCCCTTCCGGATCGCGGAGACCGCCTCCATCAAGGCCGAGGCGGAGAAGCGGGGCATCAAGCTGCTGACCGCCAACGCGCAGACGCAGTTCTCCAAGCAGATCAGCGATGTCCAGGACCTCATCGCCAAGGGCGCGGACCTGCTGGTGATCGCCCCGCTGAACTCCGACGGCTGGGGCCCCGTGCTGCGTTCTGCGGCCGCCAAGAAGATCCCGATCGTCACCATCGACCGGAAGATCAACGCGACCCCCTGCAAGGACTATGTGAGTTTCATCGGCTCGGACTTCGTCGAGCAGGGCAAGCGCGCCGCGGACCGGATGATCGAGGCGACCGGCGGCAAGGGCAAGGTCGCGATCCTGCTCGGGGCGGCCGGAAACAATGTCACCACCGAGCGCACGAGCGGGTTCAAGGACCAGATCGCGGCCAAGGCCCCCGGCCTGGAGGTGGTGTTCGAGCAGACGGGCGAGTTCGCGCGGGAGAAGGGCCAGCAGGTCACCGAGCAGCTCATCCAGTCGAACCCCGACATCACCGGGATCTACGCCGAGAACGACGAGATGGGCCTCGGCGCCGTCAACGCCCTGAAGAGCGCGGGCAAGAAGGCGGGCGCCGTCAAGATCGTGACGGTCGACGGCACCCGTAATGCCGTGCAGGGCATCGTGGACGGCTGGATCTCCGGCGTCATCGAGTCCAACCCGCGCTTCGGGCCGCTGGCCTTCCAGACCCTCGACGCGTTCACCAAGGGCGAGGAGGTCGCCCAGGACATCGTCATCCAGGACAGCGCGTACACCGAGGAGAACGCCACCTCCGATCTGGGCAAGGCCTACTGACGTGCTGTCGGTGACCGGACTGTCGAAGACCTTCCCCGGCGCGCGGGCCCTGGACGGCGTGGACTTCGCCGTCGGCCCCGGCGAGGTCCACGCGCTGATCGGTGAGAACGGCGCCGGCAAGTCCACCCTCATCAAGCTGCTCACCGGGGTGTACCGGCCGGACGAGGGCGAGATCCTCTTCCGGGGCGAGCCGGTCCGGTTCGCCACCCCGCTGGAGGCACAGCACGCCAGGATCTCCACCATCTACCAGGAGGTCAATCTCGTCCCGCTGATGAGTGTGGCCCGCAATCTCTTCCTGGGGCGCGAGCCCCGCGGCGGGCTCGGGCTGATCGACTTCGGCCGGATGCACCGGGAGGCGGACGCGGCGCTGCGGGCGCTCGGGCTGCGCGTCGACGTACGGCGGCCCCTGCGCACGCTCGGCGTCGGCGCCCAGCAGATGGTGGCGCTGGCGCGGGCCGTCTCGGTCGACGCGCGGGTGGTCATCATGGACGAGCCCACCTCCTCGCTCGAACCGCGCGAGGTCCGCACCCTGTTCGATGTGATCAGGATGCTCAAGGAGCGCGGCATCGCGGTGGTGTACGTGAGCCACCGGCTGGACGAGCTGTACGAGGTCTGCGACACGGTCACCGTCCTGCGGGACGGCAAGCGGGTCCACACGGGTCCGCTCGCGGATCTCGACCGGCTGAGGCTGGTGTCGCTGATGCTGGGACGCGAGATCGGCGAGGTGCGCGACGAGGGGCTCACCCAATTCACCGGCGGGCATGACACCGGCGCCGAACCCGTGCTCGAAGCAATGGACCTGACGGTACGTCATCAGCTGGACGGGGTGTCGGTGCGGGTGCGCCCCGGCGAGGTGGTGGGGCTCGGCGGGCTGCTCGGTTCGGGCCGCAGCGAGACCGCGAAGGCCATCGCCGGGGCGCTGCCGCCCGACTCGGGCCGGGTGCTGGTGGCGGGGCAGCCGGTGCGTACCGGCTCCACGCCCGCCGCGATCAGGGCGGGCATCAGCCTGCTGCCCGAGGACCGCAAGGCCGAGGGGATCGTCCCCGGACTCTCCGTACGGGAGAACATCGCCCTGGCCGCGCTGCCGGGACTCTCCCGCTTCGGCCTGGTCGACGACGCACGGATCGACCGAGTGGTGGACACCTTCATGAAGCGGCTGCGGATCAAGGCGTCGGGGCCGCACCAGAAGGTCGGTGAGCTGTCCGGGGGCAATCAGCAGAAGGTGCTCCTCGCCCGCTGGCTCGCGATGCGGCCCAAGGTGCTGCTGCTGGACGAGCCGACCCGGGGCATCGACGTCGGGGCCAAGGCCGAGGTGCAGCGGCTGATCGACGAACTCGCGGACGAGGGGCTCGGGGTGCTGCTGATCTCGTCCGACATGGAGGAGCTGATCGAGGGGTCCGACCGGGTCGTGGTCCTCAAGGACGGCGCCGTGGTCGCGGAGCTGACCGGGACCGACGTCACGGAGGACCGGCTGCTGCACGCCATCGCCTCGCAGGGGGGAGCCCGCGATGACTGACCTGGCGGCGCCCGGACGCGTACCGCTCGACCGCGCACGGCTGCTGACGCTCCTTCAGGAGTACGGCGTCTACGCGGGCGTGGCTGTCCTGCTGCTGGCCAACGCGTTCTTCACCCCGCACTTCCTGTCCGCGGAGAACTTCCGTACCCAGGCCGTGCAGGTCGCGCCCGTCCTCATCGTGGCGCTCGGCATGGCACTGGCCATCGGCAGCGAGGGGGTGGATCTCTCCGTCGGCTCGGTGATGGCGCTGTCGACGTCCCTGCTCTCCCTCTATCTGGGGTACGGGCCGTGGATCGCGCTGATCGTGGCGGTCATCGGCGGGGCCGCCGTCGGACTCGCCAACGGCTCACTGATCGCGTTCATCGGGGTGCAGCCGATCGTGGCGACCCTGGCGCTGATGGTCGCGGGGCGCGGCGTCGCGCTGGTGCTGCTCCCGCAGCTCAAGGACGTACGGGATCCGACGATGGCCTCGCTGGGCTCCGGGGATCTGCTCGGCATCCCTTACGTGGTGCTGATCGCGGCCGTACTGGCGCTCGCCGTCGCCTTCACCGTACGGCGCACGACCTTCGGCCGGCAGCTGCTCGCGATCGGCGACAGCCGGCCCGCGGCGAAGCTCGCCGGGCTCCCGGTGCGCAGGGTGCTGATCGTCGTCTACATCTGCTCGGGTGTGCTCGCCGCGATCGCGGGGGTGCTGGCCACGGCCCGCCTCCAGGCGAGTGACCCGACGTCGCTGGGGACCCTGATGGAGCTGTCCGCGATCACCGCGGTGGTGGTGGGTGGTACGCCGTTGAGCGGCGGCCGGATCAGGATCGGCGGCACGGTGGCGGGCGCCGTGCTCATCCAGTTGCTGACCGCCACGCTCATCAAGCACGATCTGCCGCCGTCCTGGACGCAGATCGCCCAGGCCGTGGTGATCGTGCTCGCGGTCTACGCGGCACGGGAACGGGGGAAGCGGTGACCACTGTGCGGACCGGGACCGGACCCAGGGAGCGGGGCCTCCCGCCCCTGGAGGAGGAACCGCTCGGCGCGAGCCGGGCCGAACGGCTCAGCGCGCTCGCCCAGCAGCACGGCGCGCTCGTCACCCTCGTCCTGGTGGCCGTCGCCGCCTCGATCGGCTTCGACACCTTCCTGACGGGCGACAACCTGGAGAACATGGCGGTCTCCTCGGCCTTCCTCGCCGTGGTCGCCCTCGGCATGACCTTCGTCATCATCACCGGCGGGATCGATCTCTCGGTGGGCTCGCTGTTCGCGCTGGGCGGGGTGCTCGCCGCGTGGGGCTCGCAGTACGGCACGGCGGTCGCGCTGCTCCTGCCGCTCGCGGTGTGCGGACTGATCGGCCTGGTCAACGGGTTGCTGATCGCACGGGCCCGGCTGGCGCCGTTCATCGTGACGCTGGCGGCGATGCTGCTGGCGCGCGGCGTCCTGCTGTCGGTCACCGACGAGGGCTCGAAGACCTATCTGGTGGACGAGCGCTCCTTCTTCGCCCGCCTCGGCCAGGACACACTGCTCGGGATCGGCCTGCCGGTATGGATCACCGCGGCGCTCTTCGTCCTGGGCGCGATCGCGCTGCGCCGCAGCCGCTTCGGACAGTATGTGTACGCGGTGGGCGGCAACGAGGACGCGGCGGCGCTGATGGGCGCGCCGGTGGCCCGTACGAAGATCGCCGTCTACACCCTCTCCGGTCTCTGCGCGGGCCTGGCCGGCGCGCTCAACGCGGCCTGGCTGGTGTCGGGCGTGACCATTCTCGGTGCGGGGATGGAGCTGGAGGCCATCTCCGCCGTCGTCATCGGCGGCACGCTGCTGACCGGCGGCTTCGGCTTCATCAGCGGTTCGCTCGTCGGCGTACTGCTGCTGAAGGTCATCCAGAACGTGATCAACCAGATCGGCTCGCTCGACTCCGCGTACCAGCAGGTGGTCAGCGGGGCGTTCCTGGCGGTGGTGGTGATCGCGCAGACCTGGCTGGGCCGCAGGCGCCGGATGCTGTGACGCCACCGGTGTGAGCGGGCGCGCGTCCGGCCACCGCCCGCCGGGGCGGTGGCCGGTGCGGTGGCCGGTGGCCGGTGCGGTGGCCGGTGCGCGTCAGGCCACCACCTGTCCCTTGCCCAGCGCGATGATCCCGTTCCCGGAGACCGTGTACAGCTCCCGGTCGCGGTCCGGGTTGACGCCGATCGTCGCGCCCGGTGGTACGTCCACGTTCTTGTCGAGGATCGCGCCGCGCACCACCGCCCCACGCCCCACCCGTACGTTGTGGTGCAGCACGGAGCCCTGCACCACCGCGCCCTCCGCCACCACCACGCCCGGGGAGAGCACGGAACGGGTGACCTGGCCCCGGATGACGCAGCCGGGGCCGACGATCGACTCGCTCGCGATACCGCCCGACAGGAAGCGCGCGGGCGGGAGCTGGCCGGAGTGGGTGTAGATGGGCCAGCGGCGGTTGTCGAGGTCGAAGGCGGGATGGTGCGAGATCAGGTCCATGTGGGCGTCGTAGTACGAGTCGAGCGTGCCCACGTCCCGCCAGTAGCCGTGCTCGCGCGGTGACTCGCCCGGTACGTGGTTGTCCTGGAAGTCATAGACCTGGGCCATGCCCCGCTCGGTGAGCATCGGCAGGATCGAACCACCCATGTCGTGTACGGAGTTCTCGTCCTCGGCGTCCCGGTGCAGGGCGTCGACCAGGACCTTCGTGGTGAAGAGGTAGTTGCCCATCGAGGCGAACACGCGCTCCGGGTCGCCCGGCAGGCCGGGCGGGTCGGCCGGCTTCTCCAGGAAGCCCCGCACCTGCGTGCCGTCCGCCGCGGGCGTGATGACACCGAAGGACGCGGCCTCGGCGCGCGGCACCCTGATGCCCGCGACGGTGACACCGGCACCGTTCTCGATGTGCTGCCCGAGCATCTGCCGCGGGTCCATCCGGTACACGTGATCGGCGCCGAACACCGCTATGTAGTCCGGCTGTTCGTCGTGGACGAGGTTGAGGGACTGGAGGATCGCGTCGGCGCTGCCCAGATACCAGCGCGGTCCGAGCCGCTGCTGGGCGGGGACCGGGGTCACATAGTTGCCGAGGAGGCTGGACATCCGCCAGGTGGTGCTGACATGGCGGTCCAGCGAGTGCGACTTGTACTGCGTGAGCACACAGATGCGCAGGATGTCGGCGTTCACGAGATTCGAGAGGACGAAGTCGACAAGGCGGTACGTACCGCCGAAGGTCACCGCGGGCTTGGCCCGGTCGGCGGTGAGCGGCAGCAGGCGCTTGCCCTCCCCGCCCGCCAGTACGATCCCGAGCACCGAAGGTCCACCGCGCATGGCCGCTCCCTTTGTCCGGACCTGCTGGGTATCCGTATCTGTGCCTGTTCCCCACATGGTCGTGGTTATCGCGACGTGAGCAGTTCCTCGTACACCGCGTACGTACGGCGGGCCACCTGGTCCCAGCCGAACTCCCGCACCGCGCGCCGCCGCCCCGCGGCTCCCATCCGGGCCGCCGACTCCGGATCGTCGAGCACGCGGTTGAGCGCTTCGGTGAGCCCCGACTCGAAGGCCTCCGGGTGGCGTTCGTCGTACGGCACGAGCAGGCCCGTGCCCCCGTCGTCCACGACCTCGGGGATTCCGCCGACCGCCGAGGCGACCACGGCCGTCCCGCACGCCATCGCCTCCAGATTGACGATGCCGAGCGGCTCGTACACCGAGGGGCAGGCGAACACCGCCGCGTGGGTGAGGAGTTGGATCACCTCGGGGCGCGGCAGCATCTCCGGGATCCAGTGCACACCGTCGCGCGTCCGCCCCAGCTCCTCGACCAGCTCACGGAACTCCGCGCCGATCTCGGGGGTGTCCGGCGCGCCCGCGCACAGCACCAGCTGGGCGCCGGGGTCCAGGGCGCGGGCGGCGCGCAGCAGATGCGGCACGCCCTTCTGGCGGGTGATACGGCCGACGAAGAGCACGTACGGGCGGTCGGGGTCGATGCCGATCCGGTCCAGTACGCCGGTCCCCCGGTCCGGGCGGTAGAGACGGGTGTCGATGCCGTTGTGGACGACCCGCACCCTGTCCGGGTCGAGCGAGGGATAGCAGGCGAGGATGTCGTCGCGCATGCCCCGGGACACGGCGATCACGGCGTCCGCGCCCTCGACGGCCGTGCGCTCGGCCCAGCTGGAGAGGGCGTAACCGCCGCCGAGCTGCTCAGCCTTCCAGGGGCGCAGCGGCTCCAGGGAGTGCGCGGTCATCACATGCGGGATGCCGTACAGCAGCTTGGCCACATGGCCGGCGAGATTGGCGTACCAGGTGTGGGAGTGGACCAGTTCGCGGCCCTCCAGGGCGGCGGCCATCGCCAGGTCCACCGAGAAGGTGCGCAGCGCGTCATTGGCTCCGTCGAGCCCCGCGGCGGCCCGGTGGCGCACCACCCCGGCCGCGGGTTCCGTGCCGTCGCCGCCCCAGCAGTGCACCTCCAGATCGGTCAGGGAGCGCAACTCCCGTGCCAGGAACTCCACATGGACACCGGCACCGCCGTAGACATCCGGCGGATACTCACGGGTGAGCAGCCCCAGTCTCACGCCATCCCCCCGTCCTCGCCCGGCGATCGCAGCCCTGTCATGGTCACCCGGAAACCGTCGGCGCGGAAGACCGCCGCGGTGGCCGGTCGAAGACGCAGTCCCCGCACAGCCCGCCCGACGGGCACCGGTAATAGAGACAGCAGCTGCGGCGGCGGAACGATCCGGCCACCGGACCGCCCGTGGCGCGCAGGTCCGGGTGCGCGAACAGCTCCGCGGCCAGTGCCCCGGCCCGTTCCGCCACCTCCGGTCTGCCGTTTCCCTCGCCCCAGACGGTCAGCTCCCGTACGGCTCCGGCCAGCGCGGAGCCCGCGTTTCCCCACAGCAGCCGGGGCGAGATCCGGCCATCGCGCCGCAGCGCCTCGGCGAGCGGGACGAGATGGCCGTACTGCACCACCTCGCGCACGGTCCCGGCGGTGCCGGGCAGCGTGCGCGGACCGGTCAGCAGGAGGTCGTCGGGTGAGGTCGCCTCCGGGTCCCAGTGAAGCCGGCGCGGGTCCAGATCGGGGACCGCGTCCGCGAGTACGGCGCAGCCGAGCGCGATCGACCAGAGCCGGGCGGCGAGGCCGAGCTGCGCCACGGAGGCGCCGATCCTGCGCTCGGGGGCGCGCAGCCGGGCGGCCACCTTGTCGACGCGGGCGGTGAGCGGGGCGGTGTCGCCCGCGTACACCCGGGCCAGCGGCACCTGGCCGGCGGCGGGTGTTCCCGTGCGCAGGGCGAAGAATCCGCCCACGGCGGCGACCCGCGCCAGGGCCGCCGGCCCTATCAGGTCCGTACCGTCCGCCCGGTCCATATCCCGCCATCCCCTCCGTAGGACTACATCCCGCCCCACTGTGTACTACGAGAGCAGTACGCCGAAATGACCTCTCCAGGACGACGCCGAAATCACGCCGGCAAGAGATCGTGGGCGCATGAGTGCACTCGCGCTGTCCGTGCTGTTGTCGCTGGTCTCGGCGGTCGCCTACGCCGCCGGGGCGATTCTCCAGGAACGCGTCGCGACGGACACCCCCGACCGGCCGTACGCCCCCCTGCACCACGGGGTCTGGTGGGCCGCCGTGGCGCTGAACGGCCTGGGCGCGGTGCTGCACGTGGTCGCGCTGGCGTACGGACCGCTCAGTCTGGTCCAGCCGCTCGGCGCGCTCACCATCGTCTTCGCGCTGCCCATGGCGGCGCTCTTCGCCGGCCGCAGGGCCGGGCACACCGCCTGGCGGGGCGCGATCATGGCGTCCGTGGGGCTGGCCGGACTGCTGGCGCTGACGGACGGCGCCGACTCCCGGTCGCTGGACGGCGGGGAACGGCTGGTGCTGGCGGCGGCGGCCTTCGGCGCCATGGGCCTGCTCTTCCTGGTCGCGCAGTCGGTGGGGCGCCCGGTCGTACGGAGCATGCTGCTGGCGGGCGCGGCCGGTGGCGCGTTCGGTATCGCGTCGGTCTTCACCAAGACCGTCGCCGTGGACTGGACCTCGGAGGCGCCGACCGTGCAGGCGCCGAGCCTGGTGGTGATCGCGGTCCTCGCGGCCTGCGGACTGCTGCTCTCGCAGGCCGCCTACCGGGGTGCCGGACTGGCCGCGCCGCTGGCCACGGTGACCGTCGTCAATCCGGTGGTGGCCGCGGCCGTGGGACTCACCCTGTTCGGGGAGCAGTTCAGGTACGGCGTGCTCGGTACGGTCCTGGCGCTGGGCTCCGGTGTGGTCGCGGCGGGCGGGCTGATCCTGCTCACCACGGAGCGTCTCGCCGTTCAGACGCGGGAGGCACAGCGGCACGGGGAGGCACGGCAGCACGCGGGGCGGTACGGCGAGGGCGCGTCGGCGGCCCGGCCGGCGTCATGGGACCGGCCGCCGGACGACTCCGACGCCCCGTCAGATCCTGACGCCGAGCGCCCGCAGGTAGGCGAGGGGGTCGATGTCGGATCCGTACCCCGGCCCCGTACGCATCTCGAAGTGGAGATGCGGTCCGGTGCTGTTGCCGGTGGATCCTGACCGCGCGATCCGCTGACCGCTGCCGACCTGCTGGCCCTCGCGCACATTGAGCGCGGAAAGATGCGCGTACTGGCTGTACTTGCCGTCTCCGTGCCGGATGACGACCTGATAGCCGTACGACCCCTCCCAGCCCGCCGAGACCACACGGCCGGCGGCGACGGCCTTCACCGAGGTGCCGGTGGGGACCGGGAAGTCCACTCCCGTGTGATAGCCGCTGGCCCAGGAGCCGGACTGGCGGTACTGGGTGCCGGTGGAGGCGGAGACCGGGGCGCTGCCGTCGCTCGTCCTGGGCTTCTCGGCGCGGACGGGCGTCTTGGCCTCCTCGCGCTTCTCCGTCTCCTTCGGCTTCTCCGCCTGCTTCCGCTTCTCGACCCGCTCGGGCTTCTCGGCCTGCTCGGACTTCCGCGCCTCCCGCTTCGCCGGGGCGGCGGGCTCGGGCCGGTCGACGGGCTTCGCCGACTGCTTCGGCTTCTCGGCCGGGGCGGGCTTCGCCTGGGGCTGTGCGGGGGCGCTGCCCTTCGGCGGCGCCTGGACGTGCAGGACGAGCTTCTGGCCCGGGAAGATCAGATCGGGGTCGCTGCCGATGAGCCGGCGGTTCTCCTCGTACAGCCGCTGCCAGCCGCCCTTGACCGACTCGTCGACGGCGATCTCGGAGAGCGAGTCGCCACGGGCGACGGTGTAGCCCTCGCGCTGCGTCGGCACGGAGGTGGGCGACGCCTTCTCGCGCGCGACGGGCGCGCTCTTCGCGCGGATCGGGCTGGTCTTCTCGGTCGCCGTGCGGGGCGCGTTCGAGGTGTCACGGGCCTGGTCGGCGGTGATGTCCGGCGCGTCGCCGCCCCGGGTCAGTCCGGCGCGGACGGAGCAGGCGGGCCAGGCCCCGGGGCCCTGCCCCTTGAGCACCTTCTCCGCGACGGCGATCTGCTGGTCCTTGGTCGCGAGGTCGGCGCGCGGGGCGTAGCTCCCGCCGCCGTACGCCTCCCAGGTCGACTGGGTGAACTGGAGCCCGCCGTAGTAGCCGTTATCGGTGTTGACCTGCCAGTTTCCGGTCGACTCGCAGGCCGCGACCTTCTCCCAGACATCGACCGAGGCCGCGTGTGCCGTGCCCACGGCGATGAACGGCAGCGCCATCCCCGCGCCACCGGCCGTGACAGTCAGGGACGCGCGGTTGATACGGCTCGGCTGGTATCGGCGGTGCCGACCGGTTGCGGCCATGGCTGGGCTCCCCCACTGGCTGTAGGACACGTCACAAGCGGTCAACTTAGAGGCTGGGCACGGACCATGACAAGACCTCAATTACTCCCCGGCCACCCCTGAGCACCCAGCGTGCCACCCGGGACCCGGCCGCGTCTCAAGGAGCCGCATATTGGCGGCCGTTGACAGGGCCGCCGGAGTCCGGGGAATCTGTGCAAGGGGAGCAGGAGAGCGCTCTCCCGACGTACGGAGGGGGCAGGCATGGGCGGGGCGGGCACGGGCGGGGCCGACGGCGACAAGGCCGGGACGGACAGGACCGGCATGGACAGGGCGGGCGTGACCGACGAGGAGATCGGCCATCTGCTGGAGAAGCTGGATCTCGGCCAGAAGGTGCGTCTGCTGACGGGCGCGAGCACCTGGCGTACGCACGCGGAACCGGCCATCGGGCTGCGGGCGCTCACCTTCTCCGACGGGCCGGCGGGGGTGCGGGGCGAAGCCTGGGACGAACGGGACACCTCACTCGTCCTGCCCTCGCCCACCGCGCTCGCCGCCGCCTGGGACGACGAACTGGTCGCGGAGCTGGGCGGGCTGCTCGCCGCCGAGGCCCGGCGCAAGGGCGTGGACGTCCTGCTCGCGCCCACCCTCAATCTGCACCGGTCACCGCTGGGCGGGCGGCACTTCGAGTGCTTCTCCGAGGACCCGCTGCTGACGGGGCGCACCGGCGCCGCGCTGATCGGCGGCGTCCAGTCCGGTGGAGTCGCGACCACCGCCAAGCACTTCGTCGCCAACGACGCGGAGACCGACCGGCTCACCGTGGATGTGCGTGTGGACGAACAGACGCTGCGCGAGGTCTATCTCGCCCCCTTCGAGGCCGCGGTGCGGGCCGGCGTCTGGGCGGTGATGTCCGCGTACAACCAGGTCAATGGCGTCACGATGGCGGCGGCCCCGCTGCTGGAGCGGCCACTCAAGAGCGAGTGGGGCTTCGACGGTCCCGTCGTCTCCGACTGGGGCGCGGTGCGCTCCCTGCTCGACACGGCCCGCGCCGCCCAGGACCTGGCGATGCCGGGCCCCGACGGCCCCTGGGCCGACGGGCTGCGCGCCGCCGTGGAGCGGGGGCTCGTCCCCGTGGAACGGATCGACGACAAGGTACGGCGACTGCTGCGGCTGGCCGACCGGGTGGGCGCCCTGGGCGATCCGCCCCGGGTACGGCGGCCTCCGGCACTGCCGTCCGCCGCGCCGGAGGCCCCGTCGCGCGCGCTGCTGCGCCGGGCGGTCGCCGCCGGCGCCGTCCTGCTGCGCAACGAAGGGGAGTTGCTGCCCCTGGACCCCGCGCGGCTGCGCTCCGTCGCGGTCATCGGGGCACATGCCGCGGCGGTGCGGATCCAGGGCGGCGGCAGCGCGGAGGTGTTCCCCGCCTCGCTGGTCTCGCCGCTCGACGGCATCCGGGCGGCCCTGGGCCCGACCGCCGGGGTGACGTACGCCCCCGGCCTTCCCCCGGGCGCGCTGCCCCGGCCACTGGACCCGCTGCGGGCCGACGGTCCGTCCACCCGCGATCCGGTCAGTGGTGAACCGGGCGTGCTGGTACGGCTGTTGGACGCGGACGGCGTCGAACTCCACGCGGAGCACCGGCTGTCGGGACGGATCGTGGAACCGGCCAGGGTCGCGGGCACGGAGACCGTGGAGATCCGGGCCCTGATCCGGCCCGGCCAGGAAGGCGAGTGGACGCTCGCGGTCGGTGGCTGGGGACCGCTGTCCCTCTCCGTCGCGGGCCGGACCGTGCTGTCCGGCACCTTCCCGCTCGACTCGGACGATCCGACCCGGGTCCATGTCGCCCCGCCGTACCGGTCCGTACGTACCGCGCTGGCCGCCGGGGAGGAGGTGGAGGTGGTCGCCAGACGCGGGCTCGCCCCCGGCACCGGTGTGGCGACGATCCTGGCAGCCGCCCCGCCGCCGGGCGACACCGCGAGGGCGCTCGCCGCGGCCGTCGCCGCGGCCCGGGACGTGGACGCCGCCGTGGTCGTCGTGGGCACCACCGAGGAGAGCGAGTCGGAGGGCCGCGACCGCGACACGCTCGTACTGCCCGACGGCCAGGACGCGTTGGTACGGGCCGTCGTCCGCGCCAATCCCCGTACGGTCGTGATCCTCAACGCGGGCGGCCCCGTCGCCCTCCCCTGGCGCGCGGAGGTACCCGCGCTGCTGCTGGCCTGGTTCCCCGGGCAGGAGGCCGGGGACGGACTGGCCGACGTACTGTTCGGCCGCGCCGAGCCGGGCGGCCGGCTGCCCACCACCTGGGCGGCGGCCGAGGAGGACGTGCCCGTACTGCGCACCCGTCCGGAACGGGGCCGGCTCCCCTACACCGAGGGCCCGTACATCGGGTACCGCGCCTGGCTGCGCTCCGGCGCCTCCCCCGCCCACTGGTTCGGCCACGGCCTGGGCTACACCGAGTGGACGTACGGGGCGATGGAGGCACCGGACGAGGTGATCGCGGGCCGGCCCTTCGACGTACGGGTACGGCTGCGCAACACGGGCCGCAGGCGGGGCCGCGAGGTGGTCCAGCTCTATCTGACGGGGCCCTCGTCCGCCGGGGACCCGGCGGTGCGGCGGCTCGCCGGATACGCGACGGTCGTCGCGGACCCGGGGGAGGACGTCGTCGCGGCGGTACGGGTGGAGGGCAGGGCGACGGAGCGCTGGTCGGCGGAGCGTCACCGCTGGGAGACCGTACCGGGCGAACTGCTGCTGCACGGTGGCCGGTCGGCCGGAGACCTGCCGCTCAGCGCGGTGATCACGGCGTCCGCGCCACCGGGACGATCGACGGGGACGGCCACGGAGAGCGCTCTCCGCTGATGCTATAAAGGGGGGCATGACGGAAGACCCGAGACCGGCCGGTTCACCCACGCTGGAGGATGTGGCGCGAGCGGCCGGCGTCTCCCGCGCCACGGTCTCACGGGTCGTCAACGGGGTCCGCAATGTCGACCCGGTGATACAGGAGTCGGTACGGCAGGCGGTGGCCGCGACCGGCTACACCCCCAACCGCGCGGCCCGCTCCCTGGTCACCCGTCGTACGGACGCGATCGCCCTGGTGGTCTCGGGCGCGGGGGACGATCCGTCTCCGGAGGCCGAGGCCACCGGCCCCTACCGCGCCGGACCGGCGGGCGCCGGAGGCGGCACGCGGCACGCCGACGAGCCCGGTGGCGGGGCCGGATCCTCCTTCACCGCCGAGGTCTTCGCCGACCCGTTCTTCGGCCGGGTGGTGACGGGGATCGTCAACTACCTCCGGCCGCGCGGGATGTATCCGGTCCTGATGTTCGCCGAGACCTCGCGCGCCCGCGACGAGGTCGTCTCGTATCTCCGTCAGGGCAGCGCCGACGGCGCCCTCGTCGTGTCGACCCATGCCGACGATCCGCTGCCCGGCCTGATCACGGACGCCGGGCTGCCCGCCGTTCTGTACGCGCGCCCCTCCCGGCCGACCCGCATCAGCTATGTCGATCTCGCCCACCAGGACGGCGCGCGGCTGGCCGCCGAACATCTGCTGGCGCGCGGCTGCCGCCGGATCGCCACGATCACCGGTCCGCTGGACGTGCCCGCCGGACAGGACAGGCTGGCGGGTTTCCGCGACACGATGGCGCGCGCGGGACGGCCGTACGTCCCCCTGGCCGAGGGCCGGTTCACCCAGGAGAGCGGGGAGGCGGCCATGACCCGGCTGCTGGCCGAACACCCTGATCTGGACGGTGTGTTCGCGGCGAACGACCTGATGGCGGTGGGTGCCTGCCATGTACTGCGGGAGCACGGCAGACGGGTGCCCGAGGACGTGGCGGTGATCGGGTTCGACGACAGCAGCGCGGCCGTCGCGTGCCGGCCGCCGCTGACCACGGTCCGGCAGCCGGTGGAGGAGATGACGGCGGAGATGGCCCGGCTGCTGCTCGACCGGCTCGCCGGGCCGGACCGTGCGGTGACGTCGGTGATCTTCGAACCGTCGCTGGTGGTACGCGGATCGGCCTGACGTTCCGCGTACGCGCCCCCCTCAGGATCCGGTTCGGCTCAGGCCGCACCCGTCAGGAGCGCTCACCCGAGGTGGCGGACGATGTGGACGCGGAGGAAGCGGGCGGAGGGGAAGCGGACGCGGAGGAAGCGGGCCCTGAGGTAGCAGGCCCGGAGGTAGCAGGCCCGGAGGAAGCGGGCGCCGAGGAAGCGGGCGCCGAGGCGCGTCGCCAGCGCTGTGGGGTCACCACGCCGCCCGGCTCCGCCGGCCCCGCCTGACCGGGAACGCTCGGGCGGCTCCCGCCCCGTGCGAGGAACGCGGCCAGCGGCAGCGTGGCCGCGCCGACCGTGACCGCGTCCGGACCCAGTTCGCCCAGTTCGATCGTGGTACGCGCCGCCGCGTGGCCGAGTGCGTACTGCTCCGCGTGGCGCCGGATCGCGGGCAGCAGCCGCGGCCCGATGAGCAGCCCGGCCCAGCCGCCGAGCAGGATCCGCTCGGGCAGGAACAGATTGATCAGATCGCCGACGGCCGCGCCCAGGCATTCGGCGGTGTCGTCCAGGAGCGAGACGGCCAGCGGGTCGGGCGGGGGGCCTCCGGGCCCGGGGAAGGCCGCGACCAGCAGGGCGGCGAGCGCGGTCTCGTCGTCCGCGTCCTCGGGGAGCGAACCGCCCGCCTCGTCCCAGCGTTCGCGCAGCGCCTCCGCCCCGGCGTACGCCTCCAGACAGCCGATGGAGCCGCAGCGGCAGCGACGGCCGCGCATCCGTACGGTGGTGTGGCCCCATTCGAGGGCGCTGCCCCGGCCGCTCTCCTCGATGAGGGCGCCGCCGTGGATGACGCTCGCGCCGATGCCGGAGCCGATGAGCGCGATGGCGGCGGTGCCCGCTCCCCGGCCGCCGCCGAACCACATCTCGGCCTGGCCGAGGGTCTTGGCGCCGTTGTCGATGAACAGCGGCACTTCGGACGGGACTTCGAGGACGGCACGGAGCAGCTTCTCGAAGGGCACCGCGTGCCAGCCGATGGTGGGGCCGTGGACCGTGGCTCCGGCCGGGCCGCCGCGCTCGATGATGCCGGGGACCCCGATGCCGATGCCGAGGAGCCGCTCGGGGTCGGCCCCGGCGTCGCGCAGCACGTCGGCGACGCCGATACGGACGTGGTTCACGATGCGTTCGACGTCGTAGCCGTGCCGGGCGGGGCCCAGCAGCCGGTCGGTGCGGGCCAGTTCGGTGAGCGACAGATCGAACAGCTCGACGCGGACCCTGGTCTCCCCCAGGTCGATGCCGATGAGCAGGCCGCCGCCGGGGGCGACCCGCAGCAGGGTACGGGGACGGCCGCCGTCGGAATCGACCACGCCGGCTTCTTCCAGGAGGCCCTCGGCGGCCAGTTCCGCAACGACGTTGCTGATGGAACCTGAACTCAGACCGGTGGCGGGTCCGAGCTCCTGGCGGCTCAGCGGACCGTCGAAATACAACCGTTGCACAACCCGGGCACGGTTCCCCCGGCGCAGGTCACGCACCGTCCGTCTGTTGCGTTCTGCCATGGTGCTCCTTCCCTTGACGCAACATACCCCGGTCACAGACCTTGACGCGACCTTCGCTCACCTCTTAAATCACGTCATAAATTAAGTCATGGAGGCCGTTCGACTCTCGAACGCAGCCATCCCCGGAAAGGGGCCACCTCTCATGCGCAAAGTCAGAGCCGCAGCAGCCATCGCCCTCGCCAGTACCCTCACCGCCGTCGCCGGTTGCGGCGGAGGCTCCTCGTCCGACGGCGGCAGCAACGAATCACCGAAGACCCTCACCTACTGGGCGTCCAACCAGGGGCCCAGCATCGAGGCGGACAAGAAGATACTCACCCCCGAACTGAAGAAGTTCGAGAAGGAAACCGGGATCAAGGTCAAGCTGGAAGTGGTCCCCTGGGCCGACCTGCTCAACCGGATCCTCGCCGCCACCACCTCGGGACAGGGCCCCGACGTGCTGAACATCGGCAACACCTGGTCGGCCTCGCTCCAGGCCACCGGCGCGCTGCTGCCGTGGGACCAGAAGAACTTCGACGCGATCGGCGGCCGGGACCGGTTCGTCGACTCGGCGGTCGCCTCGGCCGGCGCGGAGGGCCAGGACCCCTCCGCCGTGCCGCTGTACTCGCTGGCGTACGCGCTCTACTACAACAAGAAGATGTTCGCCGACGCCGGGATCTCACAGCCGCCGGCCACCTGGGACCAGTTGGTCGCCGACGGCAAGAAGATCTCCAAGGACGGCAAGTGGGCGCTCGGCGCCGAGGGCTCCAACCTCTCGAACAACATCCACCAGGTCTTCGCCCTCGGTAAGCAGCACGGGGCGGACTTCTTCGACAAGTCGGGCAAAGCCACCTTCACCTCCGATGGCGCCGTCGCCGCCGTGAAGCAGTACGTCGACTTCATGGCCAAGGACAAGATCATCGCTCCGGGCAACGCGGAGTACGCCCAGAACCAGTCCCTCCAGGACTTCGCCAAGGGCAAGACGGCCATGGTCCTGTGGCAGGCGGCGGCGTCGACCTTCGCCTCCCAGGGCATGAAGCCCGAGGACTGGGGCGTGGCACCGGTACCGGTCGCGTCCGGCACCCCCGGCACCGGCCAGAACCTCAACTCCATGGTCGCCGGCATCAACATCGCGGTGTTCAACAACACCAAGAACATCGACGGCGCCAAGAAGTTCGTGAAGTTCATGACGAGCGACGCCGAGCAGACGCTGCTGAACAAGACCTACGGCTCGGTCCCGCCCGTCAAGGCCGCGCAGCAGGACCCGGCGTTCTCCGCCTCGGACGTGAAGGTCCTGCGCGACACGCTGGCCACCAGCGCCGCGCCGCTCCCGCAGGTCGCGAACGAGTCGCAGTTCGAGACGACCGTCGGTACGGCCGTCAAGGGGCTCTTCGCCGATGCCGCGGCGGGCAAGCCGGTGACCACCGAATCCGTCAAGGCGGCCCTGACCAAGGCCCAGCAGCAGATGACGCAGTGAGGCTCTCCCCATGACCGCCACCGTGACACCCAGCAGTGGGCACAAGGCGGGCAATACGGAGAAGACGGACAGCGGGGGTGCGCGCGGACGACGTTTTCCGCGCATCCCCGACCGGATCCGTCAGGGTGGTCTGCCCTACCTCCTGCTGCTGCCCGCCGTCGTGCTCGAACTGCTCGTCCACATCATCCCGATGGTGATCGGGATCTGGGTGAGCTTCCGGCAGCTCACCCAGTTCTTCATCCGGAACTGGGGCAACTCCCCCTTCGCCGGTCTCGACAACTACAAGATCGCGATCGACTTCGACGCCCCGATCGGTCAGGCGCTGCTCCACTCCTTCCTGGTGACCTGCGCCTTCACCGTGCTCTCGGTCGGGCTGTCCTGGCTGTTCGGTGTGACGGCGGCGATCATGCTCCAGGAGAACTTCCGGGGCCGGAGCATTCTGCGGACGATCTTCCTCGTCCCGTACGCCCTGCCCGTGTACGCGGCGGTGATCACCTGGGCGTTCATGTTCCAGCACGACAACGGCGTCATCAATCACATCCTGTACGACCAGCTCGGCCTCACCGACAAACCGTCGTTCTGGCTGATCGGCAACAACAGCTTCATCGCGCTGGTCGTCGTCTCGCTCTGGAAGTCCTGGCCCTTCGCGTTCCTGATGCTGATGGCCGCCCTCCAGAACATCCCGCGTGATCTCTACGAGGCCGCCTCCATCGACGGAGCGGGCATCTGGCAGCAGATCCGCAAGATCACGCTGCCGTCGCTGCGCCCGGTCAACCAGGTGCTGGTGCTCGTGCTGTTCCTGTGGACGTTCAACGACTTCAACACGCCGTATGTGCTCTTCGGCAAGTCGGCGCCGGAAGCGGCGGATCTGATCTCGATCCACATCTACCAGTCGTCGTTCGTCACCTGGAACTTCGGTTCCGGATCCGCGATGTCCGTCCTGCTGCTGCTCTTCCTGCTGCTGGTCACGGCGGTCTATCTGTTCGTCACCTCCCGGGGAAGGAGGGGCTCGGATGCCTAGGTCTCAGCCCAGGTCTCCCATCGCACCGCCGCGGTCGTTCATCTGGACGCGCCGCGTCGTGCTGACGGTGCTGGCGGCCTTCGCGCTGCTGCCCGTCTATGTGATGGTCAGCAGCTCGCTCAAGCCGCTCCAGGACGTCGCCGGCAAGTTCCAGTGGTTCCCGACGAATCTCACGATCCGCCCGTACTTCGACATCTGGAAGACCGTCCCGCTCGCCAAGTACTTCGTGAACTCGCTGATCGTGGCGGGTTCGGCGACCGTGCTGTCCGTGGTGATCGCGGTGTTCGCCGCGTACGCGGTGAGCCGCTACCGCTTCCGCGGCAAGCGTGTCTTCACCGTCACGGTGCTCTCCACCCAGATGTTCCCCGGCATCCTCTTCCTGCTCCCGCTGTTCCTGATCTTCGTGAACATCGGGAACAGCACGGGTGTCGAGCTCTACGGCTCGCGCGGCGGTCTGATCCTCACCTATCTGACGTTCTCGCTGCCGTTCTCCATCTGGATGCTGATCGGCTACTTCGACTCCATCCCGAGGGAACTGGACGAGGCCGCCATGGTGGACGGCTGCGGACCGATCCGCGCCCTGTTCCGTGTGGTGGTGCCCGCCGCGGTCCCCGGGATCGTCGCCGTCGCCGTCTACGCGTTCATGACGGCGTGGGGCGAAGTCCTCTTCGCCTCCGTCATGACCAACGACACGACCAGGACCCTCGCCGTCGGTCTCCAGGGCTACGCCACCCAGAACGACGTCTACTGGAACCAGATCATGGCCGCCTCACTGGTCGTCAGCGTGCCGGTGGTCGTCGGGTTCCTTCTCCTCCAGCGCTACCTCGTCGCCGGCCTGACCGCGGGCGCCGTGAAGTGACCCCTCCAGAAAGGCAGTCCGTGAACGACCTCAACGCCCTTCCCCACGATTTCACCTGGGGCGTCGCCACCGCCGCGTACCAGATCGAGGGAGCCGTGGCCGAGGACGGCCGTGCCCCCTCCATCTGGGACACGTTCTCGCACACCCCTGGCACGATCGACAACAACGACAACGGCGATGTGGCCTGTGACCACTACCACCGGGTCCCCGAGGACATCGGGCTGATGAAGCGGCTCGGCGTGGACGCGTACCGCTTCTCGCTCGCCTGGCCGCGGATCGTCCCCGGCGGCGACGGACCGGTGAACAAGGCCGGCCTGGACTTCTACGACCGGCTGGTGGACGGCCTGCTGGACGCCGGGATCACGCCGTTCGCCACGCTCTACCACTGGGATCTGCCGCAGGCGCTCCAGGACAGGGGCGGCTGGCCGGTACGGGACACCGCCGAGCACTTCGCGCGGTACGCGTCCGTCGTCGCCGAGCGCCTGGGCGACCGGGTCAAGGACTGGGCGACCCTCAACGAGCCGCTGTGCTCGTCGTGGATCGGGCATCTCGAAGGCACGATGGCGCCGGGGATCACCGATCTCACCGCGGCCGTGCGCACCTCGTTCCATCTCCACCTCGGACACGGTCTGGCGGTGCAGGCGCTCCGCGCGGCCTCCTCGGACGCCCGGGTCGGCATCGTCAACAACCTCAGCCCGATCGAGCCGGCCAGCGACAGCGAGGCCGACCGCGCGGCGGCGGTACGGGCCGACGGCCACACCAACCGCTGGTGGCTCGACCCGATCCACGGCCGCGGCTATCCGCAGGACATGCTGGATCTGTACGGCGTGGAGCTGCCCGCGCGCGCCGGCGATCTGGAGACCATCGCGGCGCCGCTGGACTGGCTGGGGCTGAACTACTACTTCCGCCAGATCGTGCGGGACGACCCGACCGGGGCCGCCCCCTTCGCCCGGCAGGTCGACGTACCGGACGCGCGCCACACCCACATGGGCTGGGAGGTGCACGCCGACGGTCTGGAGCAACTCCTGCTGCGGCTCACCGAGGAGTACGGCGCGCGGCGTCTCTATGTCACCGAGAACGGCGCGGCGTTCCCCGACACCGTCGCGGCGGACGGCACGGTCGACGACCCCGAGCGGGCCCGGTATCTGGACGAGCATCTGGCCGCCTGTGCGCGGGCGGTGGCGAAGGGCGCCCCGCTCGCCGGGTACTTCGCCTGGTCGCTGATGGACAACTTCGAGTGGGCGTACGGCTACGACAAGCGGTTCGGTCTGGTCCATGTGGACTACGAGACGCAGCGGCGCACCATCAAGGGCAGCGGCCACCGCTACGCGGACATCATCCGCGCGGCGAACGCCCGGGGCCGTAAGGCCGCCTGACGCGGAACGTTCCACGGCAACGGCCGGAGCCGCCACCCCTTACCCACGGGGTGGCGGCTCCGGCCGTCACGGACGTACCCGGAGAGGTCAGCCGGGACCGTCGGGCAGCGACGGTTCCGTACCGGTCTGGGCGACCACCGAGGCCGCCACTCGGGAGGCGAGGACGAGCATCTCCTCCACGCGTTCGCGCGGCAGCCCGGCCACTCCGTCGCCGCGGCGCACGCCGTTGGCGGTCAGCCAGGTGAGGACGCCCGCCATGAAGGCGTCGCCCGCGCCGATGGTGTTGACCACCTCGACGGGCACCGCGGGCACGGAGACCGGTTCCGCGGAGCCCGCGTAGGCCGTGCTGCCCTTGGCGCCGCGGGTGAGGATCACGAGCCGGCCCTCCCCCGCCAGCCGCCGGCAGGTCTCGTCGGGGGCGGTGTCCGGCCACAGGCGCGCGAGATCCTCGTCGCTCGCCTTGACGACATGTGCCAGCGCGCACAGCTCACGCAGCCTGCGCACGCTCAGCTCCGGGTCGATGGTCCGGTCCTCGCGCACATTGGGGTCGACCACCAGCAGGGACCGTGCGGCGCCCGCGCGCGCGGTGGCCGCGACCGCCCCGGCCGCCGGTTCGACGACCGCCGCGACCCCGCCCACGTACACCGCGGCGAACCGGTCCACCACCGCGGAGTGGTCCGGCAGCCGGAAGGTCGCGGTGTCCTGGAGATGGAAGTGGTAGCTCGTGCCGTCCGGGCCCGGGTCGGCGACCGCGAGCGTCGTGGGCAGCTCCGAGCGCGCGCACAGGCCCAGTTCCGTACCGGCCGAGACCAGCCGCCGCTCGATCATCCGGGCGAAGCCGTCGCCGCCGAGCGCGCCGGCGAACCAGCTGGGCGTGGCGAGCCTGGCCAGCCCCGCGGCGACATTGGCGGGCGCGCCGCCGGGCTGGGCCCGGTTGAGCTCCGGCTCGTCCGGCACCGGTACGAGGTCGATCAGCGCCTCGCCCATGACCAGAACGGCGCCGGAGCCGACCTCGAGCCCCTCGCTCACGGCTGGACCACGATCTTGCGGCCCTGGCCCGCCTTGAACCGGTCGATCGCCTGCGGGTACTGCTCCAGCGGCAGCCGGTCGCTGATGAAGACCGCGGGGTCGAGAACACCGGTGGCGAAGAGCGCGGCGGCCCGCTCGTAGCTGTGCAGCACCGCCATGGAGCCGGTGATCGTGATCTCCTTGTTGTAGATGCGGTACGGCTCGATGACCGCGGTCGTCGCGTAGTCGGCGACGCCGAACTGGAGGAACGTACCGCCCTTGGCGACCCGGCCGAGGCCGTCCTGGATGGCGCCCGCGCTGCCGGTGGCGTCGATCACGACATCCCAGCCGCCCGGCCGGTCGAACTCGTCCGCCGAGGCAGCGGTGCGCGAGCAGCCGAGCTTGCCGGCGGTCGCCAGCCGCTCCGGGTTGATGTCCAGGACATCGACCCCGGCGGCGCCGGTGCGCTTGGCCAGCTCCAGCATCATCAGGCCCATGGTGCCCGAACCGTAGATCAGCACATCCGCGCCGAGGGTGGAGCGGAGCACGTCGTAACCGCGGACCGCGCAGGACAGCGGCTCGATCAGCGCCGCGTCCTTCACATCGATGTGGTCGGGCAGCTTGACGCAGTTGGCCACCGGCGCGACGGCGAACTCGGCCGCGCCACCGGGCTTGCTGACGCCGATCGCGTTCCACCGGTCGCACAGATTGCCCCGGCCGGAGCGGCAGTACCGGCATTCGTTGCAGTACAGCGACGGGTCGACAGCGACCTTGTCACCCACGGACAGTTCGGTGACCTCGGCACCGATCTCCACGATCTCCCCGGCGAACTCATGGCCGGGCACGATGGGCAGGGTGGGCGCGAACTCACCCTGGAGAATGTGCAGATCGGTACCGCAGATCCCGCACGCGGCGACGGCGACAACCACATCCCGGGGGCCGGGGGTGGGGTCGGGAACCGTCGTGACGGAGACCTTGCCGACGGCTTCGACGATCGCTGCCCTCATTACTTAACAGCTCCAAGAGAAAGGCCCTGGACCAACTTGTCCTGGGCGGCGAAACCTGCGGCGAGAACCGGCAGGGACACAACGACGGACGCGGCGCACAGCTGGGCGAGGAAGAGCCCCTGGCTGGTGACGAAGCCCGTCAGGAATACGGGTGCGGTCTGAGCCGTCACACCGGTGAGCACTCTGGCGAAGAGCAGCTCGTTCCAGCTGAAGATGAAGCAGATCAGCGAGGTCGCCGCGATACCGGGCGCGGCCACCGGTGCCACCACCCGCATCAGCACCGTGGGCAGCCGGGCGCCGTCCACCTGCGCGGCCTCGATGATGGAGACCGGCACATCCGCGAGGAAGGACTGCATCATCCACACCGCGATCGGCAGATTCATCGAGGTGTAGAGGATGACGAGCAGCCAGATGTTGTCCAGCATCCCGACGTTCTTGGCGAAGAGATAGACCGGCAGCAGTCCGGCCACGACGGGCAGCATCTTCGTGGAGAGGAAGAAGAACATCACGTCCGTCCACTTCTCCACCCGCTTGATGGAGAGCGCGTACGCCGCCGGAAGCGCGAGCACCAGCACGAACAGCGTGGAGAACAGCGACGCCGTCAGGGAGTTGATCAGCGGCGGCCAGGGGCTGGCGCCGCCTCCCTCGCCGAAGAACACCCGGTAGCTGTCGAGTGTGAGCGGCGCGCCGATGGACGGCGGGTTGGTCGCCGCGTCCGCCTCCGAGTGGAAGGAGGTCAGCAGCATCCACAGCGCCGGCAGACAGAAGGCGATGCCGACGATCCAGGCCAGCAGCCCGAGTCCGGCGGAGCGCCGCCTGGCCCGCCGGGCGGCGGGGGCGTACTTGTCGACGTGGGGGCGTGATGCCGCGCCGGCGTTCGGTACGGAGAGTGTGCTCATGCCCGGTTCGCCTCCTCACTGAAGAGGGACGAGACGACGCGCAGGGCGAAGGTCGCGATCACGATGGTGCCGATCACGACGACGACTCCGGCGGCCGAGGCCAGTCCGTACTCGTGAGCCTGGTAGAAGGTCTGGTAGATGGTGTACGGGAGGTTCGCGGTGCCGAGCCCGCCCGAGGTGAGCGTGAACACCGCGTCGAAGTTCTGCACGATGTAGATCGACCCGAGCAGGACGCCCAGTTCCAGATAGCGGCGCAGATGCGGCACCGTCAGGAAGCGGAACATCTGCCAGCCCGTCGCGCCGTCCAGCTTCGCGGCCTCCATGATCTCGGCGGGCCTGCTCTGCAGCCCGGCGAGCAGGATGAGCATCATGAACGGCGTCCACTGCCAGATCAGGGATGCCTCGACCGCCAGCAGCGGCATGTCGGAGATCCAGTCGGGCTGGGCGGGGCCGGAGACTCCGAAGAGTCCGGTGAACCACGCCCAACCGCCGTTCAGCAGGCCGTACTCGGGGTTGTAGAGCACGTGCTTCCACAGCAGCGCGGCCGATACGGGCACCAGCAGGAACGGCGTGATGAGCAGCGTACGGACGAAGCCGCGCCCGATGAACTTACGGTCGAGCAGCAGGGCCAGCAGCAGTCCGAGGACCACGCTGACGATCACCACGGTCGCGGTGAGCAGCACGGTGGTGAAGACCGACTCGCGCAGGCTCGCGTCCGTGAAGACGGAGCCGTAGTTGGAGAGCCCGGCGAAACTGCGGTCGTCGGGGGCGAGCGAGTTCCAGTCGAAGAGTGAGATCACCAGCGTCGCCACGAACGGCAGCTGGGTGACCGCGATCAGGAAGATCAGGGCGGGCAGCAACGGGGCACGGGTGGCCCAGGCGCGGGCCCGGCCCGAGGCCCCCCGGCCGGCGCGCCCGGGCGCCGAGGGGCGCTTGGCACCGGCCGGGGAGAGTGGGGGGGTGCTGACGGAGGTACTCACTTCTGGTCCTTGCCTACCTTCTCGGCGAGCGCCTGCGAGTTCTTGAGCGCCTCGGCGACCGACTTCTTGCCGGCGATGGCCGCGCTGATCTCCTGCGAGACCTTGGTGCCGAGGTCCGTGAACTCGGGGATGTCGACGAACTGGATGCCGACCGTCGGCCGCGGCTGGGTGCCCGGGTCACGCGGGTTGGCGTTGGCGATGGCCTGCTTGGTGACATCGGCGAAGGCCGCCGCGTCCTTCAGGTAGTCCGGGTTGGCATACGTGGAGGCGCGCTTGCCGGCGGGCACGTTGGACCAGCCGATCTTCTCGCCGACGAGGTTCTCGTACTCCTTGCTGGACGCCCAGGAGATGAACTTCCACGCGTTCTCGGTCTTGGCGGACGCCTTCTGCATGCCCCAGGCCCAGGTGTACAGCCAGCCGGAGCTGTCCGTCTTGTCGACCGGCGCGGGTACGTAGCCGATCTTGCCCTTGACCGGGGATCCCTTGGCCTCCAGCGAGCCGGCGCCGGCGGTGGCGTCGTACCACATGGCCGACTTGCCCTGCGTCATGTTGTTCAGGCACTCGGCGTAGCCGGCCTGGGGCGCGCCCGCCTCACCGTGCTTGCGTACCAGGTCGACATAGAACTGGGTGGCCTTGGTGAACTCCGGGGAGGTGAGCTGCGCCTCCCAGTCCTTGGTGAACCAGGTGCCGCCCATGGTGTTGACGACGGTGGTGAGCGGGGCGATGACCTCGCCCCAGCCGGGCAGCCCGCGCAGACAGATGCCCTTCATGCCCGGCTCCGCGCCGTCCGCCTTGGCGGCGAGGTCGGCGACCTGCTGCCAGGTGGGCTTCGCCGGCATCGTCAGTTTCTTCGCCTCGAAGACGTCCTTGCGGTACATCAGGAAGGACGACTCGCCGTAGAAGGGCTGGCCGTAGAGCTTGCCGTCCTCCGCGGTGAGGGACTCCTGGAGGGGCTTGAGGATGTCGCCCTGGTCGAATGCCTTGTCCTTGGCGGTGTACTCGTCGAGCGAGTGCAGCCAGCCGTTCTTCGCGAAGAAGGGCACCTCGAAGTTGCTGATGGTGGCGACGTCGTACTGGCCGGCCTGGTTGGAGAAGTCCTGGGTGATCTTGTCGCGGACGTCGTTCTCCGGGAGCACCGTGAAGTTGACCTTGATCCCGGTGTCCTTGGTGAAGTTGTCCGCGGTCAGCTTCTGCAACTCGACCATCTGCGGGTTGTTCACCATGAGCACGTTGAGGGTGTCACCCCCGCCGGACGAAGAGGCGCCGCCCGCGCCGCTGCACCCCGCGAGAAGGGCCACCAGGGCCGCGCTCGCACCCACACGCACGCGGAAGTCGCGTCGTCGTTGCTGGAGGGGCATGAGATTTCTCCTGATCATCGTTACGAGAGGGGTTTCGGGACGGCTCTGCCCCGCCTCCGGACCGGGGAACGGACCGATGGAAGAGGGCAAGATGAAGAAGGGGTGATGCCTGCTGATTCAGACGCGGATGACCTGCGGGCCCAGCAGCGAGTAACGCTGTGCCTCGGCCGACGGCAGACCCGCGTCCGTCACGATCGACTCGAAGTCGCCGACCTCCGCGAAGCGGCAGAAGCTGACGGCGCCGAATTTGGTGTGGATCCCCGCGAAGACCCGGCGGCGGGCGCTGCGCATCGCCTGGGCCTTCACCTCGCTGACGGCCGGATCGGGGGTGGTGAGGCCGTACTCGCGGGAGATGCCGTTCGCTCCGACGTACGCCAGGTCGATGACGAAGTCGGAGAGCATTCTGGTGGTCCAGTGATCGACCGTGGCCATGGTGGAGCCGCGCACCCGCCCGCCGAGCAGCAGTACGGCGATCTTCTCGGCCTCGGCGAGCGCGGTCGCCACGGCGAGGGAGGCGGTGACGACGGTCAGCTGCCGGTCCCGCGGCAGCGCCTCGGCGACGAGCTGAGGGGTGAAACCCTCGTCGACGAAGACCGTTTCCGCGTCTCCCAGGAGATCCGCGGCGGCCGCCGCGATCCGTGACTTCTGGGGTACGAGCCGGGTGGTCCGTACCGCGAGAGTCGTTTCGAAGCCGGCGCTCTCCACCGGGTAGGCCCCGCCGTGGGTACGCCGTACCAGTCCATGACCCTCCAGGGCGTGCAGATCACGCCGGACGGTCTCCTTCGCGACCCGGAGCTTCGTGGCCAGTGCGCTGACTTCCACTGACCCGTCACGCCGGGCGATCTCAAGAATTTCTCTTCGTCGTTCGTCGGTGTCCACGGTGACACACTTCCCTGCTTTGCTGCGGCTCAGCACCCGTTCGGGCTCATGGGTCGTTTGTACAAGCAAGGGACCCGCTGCGACCAGCTTCTTCGCTGCACCGACTGTGTCCGTTCATGCCCGTTTCGTCAAGAAGCTTTGCGCTGGTCATCACGGGTTGCGGGGTCGGTGTTGCGCGGATCACTGCCCGAATGAGGCTCCGCTTGTGCCCGTTCGCTGCCCGACGCGGTCGATGATTCACGTGCGAGCGGCGCCCGTATACGCAAAATCGCCCGCTAAACATTTCGCGGCGGGCCACGGGAGTCCCGTGGCCCGCCGCGATCTTCCGCGAGTCGGCGCCGTCAGCCGAACACCCCGAACTCGTAGAGCGAGTAGCCCCAAGGAGTGCCCCGTACGGTCGAGTTGACCCGCACATAGCGGGCGTTCCCGGCGACCTCGTGATCATCGATCCCGCCGTCGCCGTCGGCGACGGTCCTCAGCGTGGCCCAGTCCTGGCCGTTGTCGGAGGTCTGGAGGGTGTAGCCCTTGGCGTACGCGGCTTCCCAGGCCAGCTGGACGTGCCGGAACTCCGTCTTGCGCCCCAGGTCGACCTGGACCCACTGCGGGTCGCTCCAGTCGCTGGCCCAGCGGGTGTCGAACGAGCCGTCGACGGCGTTGCCCGCGGGGCAGGGGCAGCCGGTGCCGCTCGGCTGGGACGAGGACGCCGTGGCCGGCCTGCCCTGGGCGAGATTGGTCCCGCCGACCGGCGGCGGCACCACCTTGAAGGACTTCGTCTCGATACCGACATTGCCCTTGCCGTCGGACGCCTTGACATAGACCTTCCAGACCCCGAGCCGGCCGGGCGCGGTGACCTTGAAGGTGCCGTTGCCCGCGTCGGTGAACCGGGCGTCCGTCAACTGGCCCGAGTTGTCGAGGTACTTGCTGCCCAGCAGCACCTGGTAGGTGAGCGGATCGCCGTCCGGGTCCGCGACCGACGTCCGTACGGTGAACTCCCGCCCGGCCGGGACCGAGGCGGCGCCGTCGACCGCCATCGAGGAGATCACCGGCGGCGTGTTGTCGGCGGAGGTGTTGCCCCCGTAGGCCCGCTTCACCGCGTAGTACGAGAGCCGCTTCTGGCCCGCGGGGAGCAGGTTGAACCAGACGCCGCCGAAGTCGTACTCGGTGCCGTAGTGGAAGAGTGTCGCACCGAGCGCCACGCCCTGATGACCGGTGATACAGCCCCACGCCTTGGTGTAGCCGCTCGCCTTGGCGGTGTCGGCGGGCTCGTCGGGCACGCCGTTGGCGTCGTCGGGCACCTCCCACTCACCGGCGGGGCCGCCCTCGGTGACGATATAGGGCTTGGTGTAACCGCCGTCCTCCCAGGTCTTGCGGATATTGCAGACGTCGCCGTAGGAGTTCACCGCGTACAGATCGAGGTCGGGCGCGTTGCGCTGGTAGTACGGCCAGGCCCCGGTCCAGGCGTCCGTCGAGGTCACGGGGTGGTTGGGGTCGACCGCGTGGATCTTCTTCGCGATCTCGTTGACGAAGGTGGTGTACGCGTCGCGCTGCTGCTCCAGCGCGGTGCCGCTGTAGCAGTTCTGGAGGCCGAGGACGGACTCGTTGCCCACGTTCCACATCAGGACGCCGGGGTGGTCCTTGTAGGTCTCCACCCACCTGGGGAACTCCGCGAGCATGTTGTTCTTGTAGGTGGTGTCCGTCAGGTAGTCGACACAGCCACCGCTGCCGGGGCCGCCGCCGGGCTGGAGCCAGAAGCCGGCGATGACCTTGACCCCGTTGGCCGCCGCCGCGTCGAGCAGCGGTTTGCTGGTGGCGTCGGTGCCCCAGGTGCGTACGGTGTTGACGCCCATCGACTTCACGTCGGGCATGTACCGCGCGGCGTCGGCCACCGCGGGACCCCAGGTCAGGCCCTTGACCTGGTAGGGCGCTCCGTCGACGGTCAGCTGCCAGGAGCCCTGCGATCCGGTGACCTTGACGACGCTGCCGGCGGCGTGTGCGGCGGGGGCCGGGAGGGCCACCGCGCAGGCGGCGAAGAGCGCGGCGACGGCGAGCGGGGCGAACCGGCGGGCCCGGCCGGCCGGCCGGTGTACAGCGTGTACGGCGGGTGGGTGCATGGGGTGGTGTCTCCTCGGATGTGGGGGGGCGGGTGCGGATGCGGGCCGTGGGAACGGGCACGGGAGAGCGCTCTCCCCGATGGGCGTGCGGCACCCACCGGGGAGAGCGCGACCGGTCAGGGCAGTTCGTAGTCCGCGTCGAGCGCGGCGCCCGCCTCGGGATGGGTCTGGTCGTAGCCGCGGGCGTCACACTGGAGTCCGCCCACGACGCAGTGCTGGACCAGCGCGTTCAGCGTCGCGTCGTCCCACGCGTTGAAGAAGTCGTAGTGGAACGAGTGCCCCGTACCACTGGCCAGTCTGACCTGCGACATATCGCCGTTGACGGGCCAGGCCATCTTGAACTCGACCATCGGCAGAGCCACCGGATGCGAGGCCGGGCAGACGTCCTGGTTGGCGCCCTGCGCGACCGGATAGGCCATATGGCTCTGGTGGTTCGGGGTGTCCAGATACTTTCCGTCCCAGCAACTCGGCGCCTGGAAGCGGAGGTTGAGCTGAACGTCCTGGGCGGTCGGGCAGGACGCCGGGATCTCGGTGTTGTTGTACTGCTCACCGCACTCCCAGCCCTCCACCCAGCCCGGGTGGTTGCGGAACTCGTCGGCCGACTGCATGGGGCTGCCGACGACGAAGCGCAGCCCCTTGGGGAACGGCCGCACCGTGCGGTAGTCGGTGACGCCCGACTTGTAGTAGATGGTCTGCGGACCGACCGGCCGGACCGCCGTGTCCCCCTTGAACAGGGTCGGCATCCAGTACGCGGACTTGTCGCCCGGCGCCTTGCACGCCGTGCCGCCGCCGCTCAGCGAGGCCGTGGTGCTGTTCGCGTCGGTCGTGGTGTTGCCCATGAACGTGTGGTCGTGCGACTTGCCGGGCTGACCGGGGTACACGATCGGGTCATCCGGCCTGGTGTGCGTGACCGAGCAGTTCGCCTGGAACTCGTGGAAGTAGCGGTGCGGGGGGATCTCGGTGGACGGCTCCACGCCGGTCACGGGCGGGTTCGCCGGTATGTACCCGTCCCCGTCGGGGTCATCGCCCGACGGTACGGGGGCGGCGGGAGCCATCTTGTGCCCGGCGTGGGCGGCCGGCGCCGCCTGTGCCGCCGCGGCCGGCCGGTCGGCCGCGCGCGGGGTGGTGGCGTTGGCGGTGTCCGGAATCGCGGACAACCCGAAGGCCACCAGAGCCAGTGCGGTGGCGACGAGTAACGCGGACATCAGGGCGGTGGTGCGGAGTCTGTCGGCCATGCGGACCTCCATGCCGCTTGGAATCACTGCGGGAGAGCGCTCTCCAAGGCCGTGTCAGTGTTACGCCGCCGCTGAGAGGGTGTCAATACTCCGCGAACGATCCCGGGAGCGGGCCTTGTTGCCGCTCACGCACCGGACACGGCACGATGCGACAAGCCCGGAATGCGGAAGCACCCGGGCGGCTTGACGATTGGTGAACGACCGTCTGCGGCGGTGCGTATCCCTCCCCGGCGGGACGTACTGGCGCGGCACGGCACATCCGACGGATATCCAGGAGCGCACGCATGAGTGGTACTGCCCAGATCGGCGTCACGGGGCTCGCGGTGATGGGCCGCAACCTCGCCCGTAACTTCGCCCGCAACGGCTTCACCGTCGCCGTGCACAACCGCACCGCGTCGAAGACACGGGCCCTGGTGGACGAGTTCGGTGACGAGGGCACCTTCGTCGCCGCCGAGTCCGCGGCGGACTTCGTCGCGGCGCTGGAGCGGCCGAGGCGCCTGGTCATCATGGTGAAGGCCGGCGAACCGACGGACGCCGTGATCGAGGAGTTCGCCCCGCTGCTGGAGGAGGGCGACGTCATCATCGACGGCGGCAACGCCCACTTCGCGGACACCCGGCGCCGGGAGCGGGAACTGCGCGAGCGCGGCATCCACTTCGTGGGGGTGGGCATCTCGGGCGGCGAGGAGGGTGCGCTGCACGGGCCGAGCATCATGCCGGGCGGATCCGCCGAGTCGTACCAGTCGCTCGGCCCGCTGCTGGAGCGGATCGCGGCGAAGGCCCCCGACGGCGCGCCGTGCGTGGCCCATATCGGCCCCGACGGCGCGGGCCACTTCGTGAAGATGGTGCACAACGGCATCGAGTACGCCGATATGCAGCTGATCGCCGAGGCGTACCACCTGCTGCGGTCCGTGGCGGGCTACTCCCCCGCGAAGATCGCGGAGACCTTCCGGTCGTGGAACACCGGCCGCCTCGACTCGTATCTGATCGAGATCACGGCGGAGGTGCTCGCCCACACGGACGAGGCGACCGGCAAGCCGTTCGTGGACATCGTGACCGACCAGGCGGAGCAGAAGGGCACCGGCCGCTGGACGGTGCAGATCGCCCTCGACCTGGGCGTTCCGGTCTCCGGCATCGCCGAGGCGGTCTTCGCCCGCTCACTGTCCGGACACGCCGCGCTGCGCGAGGCGTCCCGCACGCTGTCCGGCCCGACGGCCGCTCCGCTCGGCGAGGCCGAGGCGGCGCGCTTCGCCGACCAGGTCGAGCAGGCGCTGTACGCGTCGAAGATCGTGTCGTACACCCAGGGCTTCCACCAGATCCAGGCGGGCAGCGAGGAGTACGGCTGGGACATCGATCTCGGTTCGGTCGCGGCGATCTGGCGGGCGGGCTGCATCATCCGCGCCGCGTTCCTCGACCGGATCCGCGCGGCGTTCGACACGCAGCCGGACCTGCCGAGCCTGCTGTCGGACAAGCAGTTCGCGGCGGAGATCGGCGCGGCGCAGGACGACTGGCGCGCGGTGGTCGCCGCGGCCGTGCACCAGGGTGTGCCGACGCCGGGGTTCGCGGCGGCGCTCGCGTACTACGACGCGCTGCGCGCCGAGCGGCTGCCCGCCGCGCTCACGCAGGGGCAGCGCGACTTCTTCGGCGCGCACACCTACCGGCGCACGGACCGCGAGGGCTCGTTCCACACGCTCTGGGGCGGCGACCGCTCCGAGGTCTCGGCCTAGGCCTTGTCCCAGGCGTGACGGTCCCGGGAACCCAGTGGCGGCCCGGGTGAGGGCTCCGGCTCCGGTACGGGGTCGGGGCCCGGCGGGTGCGGTACGGGGTCGGGTTCGGGGATGGGCGTGGGGCTCGGCGGCGAGGGGACGGGCTCCGGTGCCGGGCCGGGCCCCGGTACCGGCCCCGGCGGGCCCGGCGGCGGGGTGGGCGCCGGCGGTACGGGATCGGGGAAGGGGCTGGTCATGCCGGACCTCCAAGTGCGGGAGTCGTGCGTTCCCAATGTCTCCCGGAGCGCGTGCCCACGCTCGCCGGATCCACGCGTACCCCGGCCCGTCCGATCCCCGTTGCCCGAGCCGGGGTCAGATGGCAACGGCGGCGGCAGCGGCGGCGTTGAGCCCAGGACGCGGGCTGGAGAACACCGGGATGTCACTCGCGGCGCGCTCGGCCGCGTCGGCCATCGACGCCTGGGCGAGCACGATCACATCCGCTTCGGTGACGGCGTCGACGGCGGCGGCCACCGCGTTCAGATAGCCGTCGCGGTCACCGGCCTCGAAGCGCTCCCACGCCCCCTCGACCAGGACCGTACGCACCTCGATGCGCCGCTCCCCCGCCTCCTCCCGGATCAGCGCCGCCGTCGCTCCCAGGGTGCTGTCGAGCGCGGCGACCACCACGACCCGGTCGGCCGCCGCGGCGGCCACGGCCATCGGCCGGTCGACCCGCAGGACGGGGACGCCGACGGCCGGGGCGGCCCGCTCGGCGACCTCGCCGATGGTCGAGCAGGTGCACAGCGCGGCGGTCGCGCCCGCGGCGACGGCGACGGCGAGCGCCGACGCGACATCGGCGGCGACGGCGTCCGGACCCTCGGCCCTGGCCCGGCTCAGCAGGGACTCGTCCACGAGATGACGCAGGACGAGTCCTGGGTGGTCGGCGTCCCGCAGGGCGTCGAAGACCGGAATGTGAACCGGTGAAGTGTGCAGCAGCGCCAGCATGATCGCGATGCTAGACGGCCCGGCCCCGTGCCGCGCGCGCTCACCAGCGCCGCGGCGAGGCCGCCAGCTGCTCCCGCGCGGCACTGACCGTCCCGGCCGGGGCTTCGGGCGCCTCGTCGGGATGGCGCTGCGCCCATCTGGCCGCGTACGAGCACAGGGGTACGACGGGTACGCCCTCGCGGGCCGCCATCGCGTAGAACTCCCGCACCAGCGTCCCCGCGATGCCCTTGCCCTCGTGCCCCTCCTCCACGACGGTGTGCACCGCGACCAGCGCGGCGGGCGTGGCGGCCAGCGGGAAGTAGGCGATGACACCGACCGCCTCGCCGTCCTCGTACGCCTCGAAGCGGCCCTGCGGCCGGTTGTCGCGGATGTTGAGATCTGCCATGGCGTGATTCAGCCTCCCTGGTCGGACCGAGGGGGAGGACGACGGGACGGGCGTCGGCGCGGTGGTCCGTACCGATGCGCGGTCCTCGGTGCGGGCGCGCGCCCACGTCCCCCAACTGGGCTCCATCAACCGAGTGTCGAGGCGCCGCGCGCACCCCTCGTCCGCCCCACCTCATGAAGCCCCACCAGCCTACGCTCAGACGGTCGCCACCAGCAGCTCCTCCCCGTTCGTCGTCGGCAGGCCGTCCGTCCCGCCCGCGAAGTACCGCTGGTCGAGCGTGGCCGCCGATACGTGCCGGGCGCCGGTGAATCTCGCGCCGCGGGCCGGTGCCACGATGTCCCGCGGTGCGAAGAAGCTGATGAAGGACGACCCGGAGGCACGGCGTGGTGTTCCACGGCCAGGCGCCCGGCGCGCTCCGCCTCTTCCGCGTCAGCCCTCTGCCGAAGCGGCGTCCGCGGCGTTGCCCCGCTGGTCGGCCGCCAGGGCCTCGGCGCGCCTTTTGATGACCACGATCGCCGCCGCCGCGCTGGTCGCGAAGGCGACCGGGATCATCCAGGGCCGGTCGAGAGCGTGGCAGGTGACGCGGTCGAGGGAGTAGCGGCCCGCGCCCATGAGACCGATGGAGGCCGCGGTCCAGCCGAGGACGGCCGGGTATTCGAAGCCGCCCGACTGGGCGAAGAATCCGTTGGGGGCGTGTACCGAGGTGGCTCCCGCCATGCCGCCCGCCACCGCGGCCCCGGCCGCCGGGGCGGCCAGGCCGAGTGCCAGCAGCGCGCCGCCTCCGGCCTCGGCGAGCCCGGAGGCGATCGCGCAGGGTCTGCCCGGCCGGAAGCCCATCGCCTCGAACGCCTGGGCCGTCCCGCCGATCCCGTCTCCGCCGAACCAGCCGAACAGTTTCTGGGTGCCGTGCGCGACGAGCACCGCGCCGGTGCCCAGTCGCAGGGCGAGCAGACCGAGATCGCTTCGGCTGTGGCAGGTCATGGCGGGCTCCATGGGGGTGGGTGCGGGCGGTTCGCGACGGTACGACTCCACTCTCTGCGGCGCGGCGAGCCAGGGGGCGGCGTTGATGGGCCGTATGGGGGGACGGGGCCTGTCCCCTTTCTCTCGTCATCTTGACGATAAGAAGGTGTCTCGATATCGTCTTGCTGACGAAAAAGGGGGGCCCTTCCATGGCCGACATCACCCGGCGCCTCGGCCGGCATCATCTGCGCTCCGCCCCGACCGCCCATGTACGCCACCACCGGCGCGGCCGGCTCGTCCACGACGGTCCCGGACTGAGCTTCTGGTTCCGGGCGTTGACCGCCGCGCTCTCCGAAGTGCCGGTGGACGACCGCGAGTTGGCCATGGCCTTTCACGCGCGGACCGCCGACTTCCAGGACGTCACCGTGCAGTCCACCGTGACGTACCGGATCAGTGAACCGGCCACCGCCGCCGCCCGGCTGGACTTCTCCATCGACCCGGACACCGGTGCCTGGCGCGGCGCTCCGCTGGAGCAGCTCGCCACCCTGCTGACCGAGACCGCGCAGCAGCACGCCCTCGATGTGCTGGCCCGCACACCGCTGTCGGCGGCGCTGGCGGACGGCGTCACGGCCGTACGGGAGCGGATCTCCGAGGGGCTCGCGGCGGAGCCCCGGCTGCCCGCGACCGGTATCGAGGTAGTGGCGGTACGGGTCGTCGCGATCCGGCCCGAGCCCGAGGTGGAACGCGCGCTGCGCACCCCGGCGCGCGAGCAGATCCAGCAGGAGGCGGACCGGGCCACCTACGAGCGCCGGGCCGTGGCCGTGGAGCGTGAGCGGACCATCGCCGAGAACGAACTCGCCAGCCGGATCGAACTGGCCCGCAGGGAAGAGCGGTTGGTCGAGCAGCACGGCACCAACGCCCGCCGCGAGGCCGAGGAGAGCGCGGCGGCCGACGCCGTACGCGCGGAGGCCGAGGCGCTGCGTACCGTACGGCTCGCGAAGGCCGAGGCGGAGGCGGCACGGGAGACCGGTGAGGCGCGGGCGCGGGCCCAGTCCGCCTGGCTCAGGGTGCACGCGGAGACGGACGCCGCCACGCTGCACGCACTGGCCGCCACCCGGCTCGCCGAGAATCTGCCGCACATCGAGAGCGTCACCCTCTCCCCCGACGTGCTCACCGGACTGCTGGCCAGGCTGGGCCGGCCGGGCGAGGAGCGGGAATGAGTCTGGCGCCGCGCGCCGTGCTCGTGTACCGCACCAGCGAGTACGAGGAGTTGCTCACCCGGCACGGCACCCATGGCCAGGCAGCCTTCGTCCTCTCCTCGCGCGGCCGGTCCGTCGGCGAGGTGGCGGACCGGCACCACCGGGCGCGGCGGGCGCTGGCCGAGGTGGCGGGCGCGGTGCCGCTGCGATGGCGGCAGGCGCGGGTGGAGCGCGCGGACCTGGACCGGTTCCTCTTCGCTCCCGAGGACGTGGTGGTCGTGGTGGGCCAGGACGGGCTGGTCGCCAACGCGGCCAAGTATCTGTCGGGCCAGCCGGTGGTGGGGATCGACCCCGACCCCGGCCGGGGCCTCGGGGTGCTGGTGCGCCACCGCGCGGCCGATGCCCCGGGGCTGCTGCGCGCGGCGGAGGCCGGCGGGGGCACCGTCGACGAGCTGACGATGGTGGAGGCGGTCGCCGACGACACCCAACGGCTGCTCGCGCTCAACGAGATCTATCTCGGCCGGCCCGACCACCAGACCGCGCGCTACCGTCTGGGACCGGACGACGAGAGCGCCCCGGGCGAGGCCCAGGCGTCGTCCGGGGTGCTGGTGGGCACCGGCACGGGCGCCACCGGCTGGCTGCGGTCCGTGCGCCGGGAACGCGGCAGCGCGCTGCCGGTTCCGGGCCCCGCCGATCCCCGACTGCTCTGGTACGTCAGGGAGGCGTGGCCCTCTCCCACCACCGGTACCGCGCTGGTGGAAGGGGTGCTCGACCGCGCGGAACGGCTCAGGCTCACCGTCGAGTCCGACCGGCTGGTGGCCTTCGGCGACGGTATGGAGAGTGACTCCCTGGAGCTGACGTGGGGGCAGACGGTCCGGCTCGGCAGATCGGCCACCGCGCTGCGGCTGCTCGGCTGAACCGCCCCGACCGGCCGTCACACCGCCATGCCGTCACACCGCCATGCCGTCATACCTCCGTGCCGTGCCGTCACACCCCCACGCCGCCACACCTCCGTGCCCGTACCGGCCCGGGGGCAGAGGCCGTTACCTGCCTCCGCATATGCCTCCGCCCCTCGTACCGCGACCGCCGGGACCTATCGGCCGCAGCGCAGCGCGCGCACGTCGACGGCGTCGCTCATGACCTTCATCCCCGCGTCGTTCGGGTGCAGATGGTCCCCGCTGTCGTACGCGGGCAGGATCTTCGACGGGGCCGCCGGGTCCTTGACCGCGGCGTCGAAGTCCGCGACCCCGTCGAACACACCGCTCTGCCGGATGAAGGTGTTGACCTCCTGGCGGACCGCTTCGCCGCCCGCGCTCCACTCGCCCCAGCCCTGGTACGGCATGACGGTCGCGCCCACCACACAGGCACCGGCGGCATGGGTCCGGGCGACGATCTCCCGGTATCCGGCGATGACTTGGGCGGCCGTGGGCGCCGGGGTCGCCTTGATGTCATTGACGCCTTCGAGCAGGATGACCGTGCGCAGACCGCTCTGCGACAGTACGTCCCGGTCGAGTCGCTTCAGCGCGCTCTCGCCCGCGCCGTCGGAGAGGACCTTGTTGCCCGAGATCCCCTCGTTGGCCACGCCCTTGAGGGAGGTGCGGCGATCGCTCTGGAGCCGGCCCGCGAGGAAGTCGGGCCAGCGGCGGTTGGCGTCGGAGGTGGAGATGGCGCCGTCCGTGATCGAGTCGCCGAGCGCGACGACGGCCCCGGTACCGCTCGGGGCGTCGACCACGACCGCGTCGAGGTAGTAGCGGAAGCCGGTCTGCTGGGTGAAGGCCGTGGCGGCGTCCTCGGCCGCGTGATCACCGCTGGGGGCGATGTAGGAGGTCTGGAGCCCCATCCGGTGGCCGGTGGCGGTTCCGGCCGCGTTCCGCACGTACACGCTGATGGCCAGATCGGACTGCGGCCGCACCGTGCCGGGCAGCGGATCGCTGTATACGGACCCGCCGGGCGGGACCGTGACCGAGGCGGCGCCGCGGAAGGACAGCGCGCGGTTGCTGCCGGGCACCACGGCCGCGCCGGAGGCCCGTACGCCCGCATAGGCGCGCCCGAAGGTCACCGGCTGCTCGCCGAAGGCGTTCGACAGCCGGATCCGCAGCGCGCTGCCGCCCGCGCTGGTGTGGACGACGACCCGGTGGGTGCGCGCGGGCACGGCGGCGTCGAGCCGGTCCGCGCTCGCCGCCCAGGTGACGACGGGGGTGGTGGCGGCGGAGACGGCCGCCGGTGCGGCGGCGGAGACGGTGGCGGCGGGAAGGGCGGAGGACGCGGTCGGGACCGCGAGGACCGAACAGAGAGCGAGAACGGCAACGGCGACCGAGCGCCGGACGCGTCGGGGTAACTGCGGTCTGTTCATTGCGGGTGATCCCTCTCGTAGCGGAAGTCGTGCCCATGTCATTCATGGCACGGACGGAAAGCGCTTCCGGTTCGACGCGCGCACGCATGCGTCCGATACCTGACCGCGCCACAATGGAAACGGCCACTGAATGACGCCGCGGGCACGGATCTCCCCCGCCCCGGCGTCCGCCGGACGGAGGAGGTGCGTCGTGCCGACAGCCAGCACCCGTGAGGCCGTGCGGGACCTGCTCGACACCCATGGCCGGACCTACGCCGATGAGGCGGGTATCCATCTGCGGAACACCCCGCAGCCGCTCTACCAATTGCTGGTGCTCTCCTGTCTGCTGAGCGCGCGGATCCGCAGTGGAACCGCCGTCGCGGCCTCCCGCGCGCTCTCGCACGCCGGGCTGCGCGACGCGCGCCGGATGGCGGACGCCACCTGGCAGCGGCGTGTGGACGCGCTGGGCGAGGGGGGCTACCGCCGCTACGACGAACGCACCGCGACACAGCTCGGCGTGGGCGCCGGGATGCTGCTCGACGAATACGGAGGGGATCTGCGCCGGCTCCGCGAGGCCGCGGGCGGCGACATCGCCACCCTGCGCTCGCTGCTCCGGCAGGTTCCCGGCCTCGGCCCCGTCGGGGTGGACATCTTCCTGCGCGAGGTCCAGGGGGTCTGGCCCGAGATCGCCCCGTACCTGGACGCCAAGGCGCTCCAGGGAGCGCACAGGCGCGGACTGCCGGACGAACCCAAGGCACTGGCGCGGCTGACCGGTGACACCGATCCGGCCCTCTTCGCGGCGGCGATGGTACGGGCCGCGCTGGAGCGGAAGAACCAGCGCGGCTGAGCCGGAGGGCCCGGGGAAGAAGACCTCCGGGAGCGGGGCCGGGGCATCACACCACTGAGCCGACCGACGGTGCACGGGACCGTCGGTCGGTGAGGTGGTACGCGCCCGGCGGCCCATGTCTCGGTCATGCGCGCCCGTCGGCCCAGGTCGGCGGCCCGTCGGCGGCCTGCCCGTCAGCCGTGCGGCGGCCTGTCGTCCCTCGGGGGCTGCGTGCCCAGCTGCTCGTCGATCTTCTTCTGGGCGATGTCGACCTGGTCCCTGTACTTGTCGCCCGTCTTCCGGTCGAACGCGTCGCCCGCCTTCTCCACCCCTTGGTGCGCCTGGTCCTCATGGCCCTTCAAGAGGCTCTTCAGCTTGTCGAGCATCGACATGTTCGGCTCCTCGCTCGGAACGGTGGTCACGTCCACCATCACCGCTGCCGGGCGATCCCGCATCCGCAGCGGCCGGCCACCGGCCGCCGCGGGTCCGCGTCCGCCGCGCTTCAGGGAGCGGCGTTGAGCAGGTCGAGCGCGCTGTGCTGGCGGGCGCCGTCCACCTTGTCGAGCGGACCGCTCCACCGCAGCCCGTACTGGTCGAGCGGAGTGCGGTCCCGGGCGTACGCGGTGTCGGCCTGCTTCCGCAGATACCCCGTGTAGGGATGGTCGGCGAGCGCGGCGTTGAGCTTGCCGAGCCCGCGTACATGAGCGCCCTTGAAGGAGGGACCGTCCGCCCCGCAGTCCCCGCCCTCACAGGGATCGCGCAGGATGCCGTCCGCGGTGTGCAGGGACGGGGCGGTCGTCGCCGCGTCGGCCAGCTGCCGTGCGGTGGTGAGGAGTTGGCCGTCCTGGGTGGCGCGGTGCAGCTCGGTGAGCGCGCCCAGCAGCACACCCTGGTTGTACGACCAGGCGGTGCCGTTGTTGTTGCGGCAGGTGCCCAGATCGATCCCGTCGTTCACCAGCCGCGAGCCGTTGATCATCCCGGTCCCCTGGAACCAGGACCAGCCCGCGCGGGCCCGGCCCAGATAGGCCGTATCGCCCGGGATCCGGTTGTGGAGCGCCGCGTTGAGCTGGATGTAGAGGGAGTTGGCGATGGCGTTCTTGTAGGTCCTGGCCGTACTCCACCACACACCGCCTCCGCAGGTGCCGTCCCAGTACGCGGCCATATGGTCGGCGTCCGCGCGTGCGGTGTTCAGATAGCGGCTGTCGCCGGTCAGGTCGTACGCGGCGACCCAGGCCAGTCCCCACCATCCGGTGTCGTCGATGTAGTCGTTGCGGAACTGACCGTCCGCCGCGCCCAGCTGACGTTCGTAGGTGTTGGCGATGGCGTACCGGTAGCTGGGCATGCCGGTGACCTGGATGTTGTCGACGACCGCGGTGAGCGCGTTGGCGGAGTTCCACCAGCCGGTGGTGTCGAACAGACCGGTTCCGTTGTTGTAGAACTGCATCTGCGCGGTGGCCGCTGCCGTACGCCGGTCGTAGGCGTTCCAGGTCGTACGCGCCCACGGCGTGCACGCGATCTCCGTGCGGTCGCCGGCCTTGCCGCAGGCGCGCAGGGCGCCGACGCCACGGTTGTTCCAGTCGTCGACGTTGTACATCAGGGTGCGCCGGCCACGCTGTCCGGCGGGCACGGCGGTGGCACCGAGGCGGCTGCCGGAGCTCCAGGTGCGCCCGCCGTCGAAGGACCGGTCGAGCCAGACCTCGTCGCCCTGGCCGCCGTTGTCGATCGAGGCCCAGCCCATCGCGTCCTGGTCGTCGAAGTGCAGGGCGATGGCCCGCGAGAAGAGCGTGGTGGTGACGGGGGAACGGACCTGCGGCGCGAGCGCGGGGTCGCGGGCGTCGCAGAACGCGTTGCAGATGACGGCGGCGGGAGCGGCCGGCGGGACCGCGGGGGCGGCGCGCGGGACCGCGACGGCCGCAGGCGTGGCCGCGGCGGCGTGGGGTGTCACCGCCGCGAGCGTGCTCATCACCAGCGCGGTGACGGTCGGTGCCATCAGTCGGCGCAGCCGGTGGCACATCCGGGCTGACAACGTTGTCCACATGGGCCACTCCGTGGTCGGGCGACGCGGGTGAGGACGGACGGAAGAGAGCGTTCCCGGAACGTACGACCGTGACGCGCTCACGTCAATGAGTCCGGCCGGGTCATTGCGGCGGGCCCTGGACCCCGGCGCCCGGACGTCCGCCGGACACGCTCCGGCGGTACGGCGTGGCCTCCTCGCCCTCCCTGTCCAGCCGGGGCAGGATCCGGTCCAGCCACCGGGGCAGCCACCAGGCACTCCTGCCGAGCAGTGTCATCACCGCGGGCACGAGCAGCAGACGGACGATCGTGGCGTCGATGAGGACGCTCACCGCCAGGCCGAGCCCCAGCATCTTCACCACGATGTTGTCGCTCAGGATGAACGCGGCGAAGACGCTGACCATGATGAGCGCGGCGCAGCTGATCACCCGCGCCGTGATCTCCAGACCGAGCGCCACGCTCCCCCTGCTCTCGTGGGTACGCAGCCATGACTCCTGGACCCGCGCGAGCAGGAACACCTCGTAGTCCATGCTCAGCCCGAAGACGATGGCGAACATCATCATCGGCACATAGCTCTCGATCGGCACCGTCCCCGAGACGCCCAACGAGGGCCCGCCCCAGCCCCATTGGAAGACGGCGACGACCACTCCGTACGACGCGGCGATCGACAGGAGATTGAGCACGGCGGCCTTGAGAGCCACCAGCAGGCCGCGGAACACGATCAGGATGATGAGGAACGCCAGCGCGACGACGACGCCGATGATGAGCGGGAGCCGGGCGGTGATGAGATCGAGGAAGTCCTCCATGGCCGCGGTCGTGCCCGTCACATACGTCGTGGCGCCGGTGCCCGACACGGCTCCCGGCAGGACGTCGCCCTTGAGGTGATGGAAGAGCGTGGTGGTCCCGGCCGACTGCGGCGAGCCGCTGGGGATGACCGTACCGGTCAGCAACTGACCGTCGGCGGTGGGCCGCAGAGGGGAGATACTGGCCGCGTCCGGGACATCGGTGAGCGCCCTCCCGAGCCGGGACGCCAGCGCGGGGCGCTCCGCCGCCGGCACCGCGCTCTGGTCGACGACGAGGATGAACGGCCCGTTGGCGCCCGGTCCGAAGCCGGCCGCGATCAGGTCGTAGGCGCGGCGGTCGGTGAAGCTGGTGGGGTCGGCGCCGTCGTCGATGTGTCCGAGGCGGATGGAGAACAGCGGGATCGCGAGCACGCCCACCGCCACGAGTCCGGCGAACAGAAACCACCAGGGGCGGCGCTCCACCCGCCGCGCGTACCGGTGCCAGCCGTCGTGCGCCTCCCCGTCGGCCGGCTCCGTGCGATCCGCGCGTGTCGTCCGTCCTGCGCGCGTCGTCCGCCCTTCGCGCTTCGTCCGCTCCCCGCGCTTCACACCGTTCGGGGCCGGCGCCGGTTCGCCTTCCGCGACCGGCCGTCGGACCCAGTAGCGGTCGATCCGGCGCCCGGCGAGCCCGAGGAGGGCGGGCACCAGCGTGATGGCACCGGCGACGGCCGTGACGACGGTGACGGCCGCGGCGACGCCGAGCTTCCCGATGAAGCTGACCTGCGACACATACAGCCCGGCGAGGGCGACGATGACGGTGCAGCCCGAGACGATGACGGCACGGCCGCTGGTGGAGACCGCCAGGCCGGCGGCCGCCACCGGGTCGGCCCCGTCCATGAGCCGCTGCCGGTGACGGGTGATCAGAAACAGCGCGTAGTCGATCCCGACGCCCAGACCGATCATGGTGGCCAGGGTCGGCGAGACGCTCGCGAAGGTGGTGGCCGTGGCGATCAGACCCAGGCAGCTCACCCCGACGATGACCCCGACCAGCGCGGTGACCAGCGGAATCCCGGCGCCGATGACGCTGCCGAAACCGATCAGCAGGACGATCACCGCCACGGCGAACCCGATGGCCTCGCTGGTCAGATCGGCGGGGACGGGCCGGGCCAGTTCACCGAGCAGCCCTCCGTACTCGACCTGCACACCGGCGGCGCGGAGCGGCTCGACCGCCGCGTCGACCCCACGGAGATAGGAGCCCCCGAACGAGGTGGGGTTGGCGTCGAACTGGACGCCGATGTAGCCGGTCCTGCCGTCGGGGGTCAGTGCCCCGGTGGGCGGCGCGTTGGGCGCCGAGGGCAGCGGGCTCGTGACGGACAGCACGTGCGGCAGCGTCCTGAGCGAGCCGACCGCCTGGTCGATCCGGCTCCGTACGCCGGTCAGCGGGCGGCGCGCGTCGTACAGCACCACCTGGGCGCCGATGCCGCCCGCCCCCGGCACATGCCGGCCGAGCACCCGCGCGCCGTCGTCCGACTGCGTACCGGGCAGCGAGAAGTTGTCCGAGTAGGTGCCGCCGAACGCGCCGTTGAGTCCTTGCAGTCCGCCGAGCGCGATGAGCCAGACCACGATGACGGTGATGAAGTGCCGGGCGCACCACTCCCCCAGCCGCCGTAGCCGACCCGCCCTGATCCGACTCCCGGGGTCTTTCACTTCCGTACCGCTCTGCGAAGTCATGCGTCCCCCCAGCGGGCGTGAACATCGGCGAAACCTGGCAAATGCAGGCATTTTATACGTTTCGTCAGAAATATCGCCGTTCTTGGCTTTTGCCCGGCGCGCCCTGCCTCCCGGCCGCCTCAACTGGGCTTTCTCGCAACCCTCTTGACGGGGGCACGTCGACCTGTATGGTCTAGTCCAAGTGGTCGAGACCTTTCCGGATGCAACGCCCATCGCACCGTGTCCGCGAACGGAATCCACCGCCGCCCTTCGCGCCTCTTGGCCCCACACTCGAGAGGCCGACCCGCTGTTCCCGGATCCCCCCACGGAACCGGTGATCGCGCGGGAAGACCTGAAGTGAAGGAGACCCCATGCACACGAAAAGGAAGCTGGCCGCCGTACTCGGAGCCGTCGTCGCCCCCGTTCTCGCCGTGAGCCTTCCCGCGAGTTCCGCGAGCGCCCACGGATATATCTCCACTCCGCCGAGCCGGCAGGCGCAGTGCGCCGCGGGAACCGTCAGCTGCGGCGACATCACATATGAGCCGCAGAGCGTGGAAGGGCCCAAGGGGCTCACCAGTTGCAGCGGTGGAAACTCGCGTTTCTCCGATCTCGACGACGACTCCAAGGGCTGGACCGTCACTCCCGTCGGCAGCAGCACGTCGTTCCAGTGGAAGCTGACCGCTCGTCATTCCACCAGCACCTGGCAGTACTTCGCGAGCGGCCAGAAGATAGCCGAGTTCAACGACAACGGCGCGCAGCCCGGCGCGACCGTGACCCATCAGGTGAACTTCGGCGGCCTGTCCGGGAAGCAGAAGGTACTGGCGGTGTGGAACGTCGCCGACACGACGAACGCCTTCTACGCCTGCATCGATGTGAACGTCGGCGGCTGAGCGAAGCTCCCCCTGCCCCGGGCGAGCCCTTGACACCCCACTCGGGGCTCGCCCGTGACCGCCCTCGGGGCTCGCCCATGACCGCCGCCCCCACCACCCCCCACCACATACGCAGGGGCCGCCACGCGTTCGGCGGCCGCATCAGAGAGTGAGTCACTCATGCGTCAGCGCCTCATCGGGCTGCTCACCGCGACGGCCGCGGCCGCCGCGTTCTCCCTGCTCTCCCTCGCGCCCTCCTCCGTGGCGCAGCCGGCCCAGAACCAGCGGGCGGCGGCCGATTTCGTCGTCAGCGAGGGCCAGTTCAACCAGATGTTCCCGAACCGGAATCCGTTCTACACGTACAGCGGTCTGACCGCCGCGCTGAGCGCCTATCCGGGCTTCGCCGGTACGGGAAGCGACACCGTACGGAAGCAGGAAGCCGCGGCGTTCCTGGCGAATGTCAGCCACGAAACCGGTGGCCTGGTCCATATCGTGGAGCAGAACACCGCGAATTATCCGCACTATTGTGACGCGTCGCAGCCCTATGGCTGTCCGGCCGGAAACGACAAGTACTACGGGCGCGGACCGATTCAGCTCAGCTGGAACTTCAATTACAAGAGCGCGGGTGACGCGCTCGGCATCGATCTGCTGAACAACCCGGATCTCGTGCAGAACGACTCGGCCGTGGCGTGGAAGACCGGTCTCTGGTACTGGAACACCCAGAGCGGTCCCGGAACCATGACGCCGCACAACGCGATGGTGAATGGCGCCGGATTCGGCGAGACCATTCGCAGCATCAACGGCAGCATCGAATGCAATGGCGGAAACCCCGGCCAGGTGCAGAGCCGGATCAACAATTACACGAGCTTCACTCAGATCCTCGGAGTGGAAACGGGCGGCAATCTCAGTTGCTGACGCAGACACGGACAGGCCCCGCTGAACGTACCGGGCGGGGCGTGTCGGGGGCGGTGTCGCCGGCTCAGGGCCGGTGGCACCGCCCCGCGTCATGTCGGCCGCGCCCGCTTCCAGGGGTGCGGTCCGCCCGGACGCTCATCCGTGCCGGTACGGGACCGCCAGCCGACGCGTACCCGCCGGGCAGTGATGGCGCGCGCCGAGCGGGTCGGGGACCGCGTCGCCGGTGACGGCGGCTCCCACGAGCAGTATGTTCCACGGCAGCTCGCTCCCCGTCTCGACGACGACCTCCCCGCCGGACCACCGGACGGTGAAGACCGCCGCGTCGCCGGAGCCGTCCTGGGTGGGGATGGCGGTGACGGTCTCCGGCGTACCGCCCACCGGATCCGGTCCCTCCGCACGATCCGGTCCGCGGGCCGGCCCCGGCCCCGTGCCCTCCGCACGGTCCGGGGCGTATACGCAGAGCGTCACGCCGTCCGCCCACGCGTACTCCGGCCCCTCGTCCACCGCGCCGAACGGGATCACCGCGCCGGGCCTCGCCAGCAGCGGCAGGGTGTCGAAGCCATGCGTCTCGCGCCGCCAGCCGGGACCCGTCACCCGCGCGCCGGTGAGGACATGGGTCCACGTGCCCGCCGGTACGTAGTACTCGACCGTGCCGTCCTCCGTGAAGACCGGCGCCACGAGCAGATCGTCGCCGAGCATGTACTGCCGGTCCAGCGCGCGGCAGGCGGGGTCGTCGGGGAACTCCAGCAGCATGGCGCGCATCACCGGCGTACCGGTGTCCCTGGCCTGGACCGCGGCGCGGTACAGGTAGGGCATCAGCCGGTGCTTGAGCCGGGTGAAGGCGCGGGTGACGGCGACGGCCTCCTCGCCGTAGTCCCACGGCACCCGGTACGACTTGCTGCCGTGCAGCCGGCTGTGCGAGGACAGCAGTCCGAACTGCACCCAGCGCGTGAAGAGCGCGGGCGTCGGCGTGCCCTCGAACCCGCCGATGTCATGGCTCCAGAAGCCGAAGCCGGACAGGCCCAGCGACAGTCCGCCGCGCAGCGACTCGGCCATCGCCTCGAAGGTCGACTCGCAGTCACCGCCCCAGTGCACCGGCAGCCGCTGTCCGCCCGTGGTCGCGGAGCGCGCGAAGACGACGGCCTCGCCCTCGCCGCGCTCTTCGCGCAGCAGCCCGAACACGGTCTCGTTGTACAGCTGCGTGTAGTAGTTGTGCATACGCTCCGGGTCCGCGCCATCGGACCACACCACGTCGGTGGGGACGCGTTCGCCGAAGTCGGTCTTGAAGCAGTCCACTCCCTGGTCGAGCAGGAGCCGCAGCTTCCCCGCGTACCAGTCGCGGGCGGCCGGACTCGTGAAATCGACCAGTGCCATGCCGGGCTGCCAGTTGTCCCACTGCCAGACGGAGCCGTCGGGCCTCTTCAGCAGATGGTCCCCGGCCATCCCCTCCGCGAACAGCGGGGACTTCTGGGCGATATAGGGATTGATCCAGACGCAGACGCGCAGTCCGCGCTCCTTGAGGCGGGCGAGCATCCCCTCGGGGTCGGGGAAGACCTCCGGGTCCCAGACGAAGTCGCTCCACTGGTACGCGCGCATCCAGAAGCAGTCGAAGTGGAAGACGCCGAGCGGGATCCCTGAGTCGGCCATCCCCCGGACGAAGCGGTGCACCGTCGCCTCGTCGTACGAGGTGGTGAAGGAGGTGGACAGCCACAGGCCGAACGACCAGGCCGGGGGCAGCGCGGGACGGCCGGTGAGCGCGGTGTAGCGGTCGAGGACGTCCCGGGGGCCTTGGCCGTGGACGACGAAGAACTCAAGGGTATGGTCCTCGACGCTGAACTGGACCTGTCCGACGGCCTCCGAGCCCAGCTCGTACGACACCCGGCCGGGGTGGTTGACGAAGACGCCGTAGCCGCGGTCGCTGAGATGGAACGGAACGTTCTTGTACGCCTGCTCGCTGCTGGTGCCGCCGTCCGCCTGCCACATGTCGACGGTCTGGCCGTTCCTGGTGAACGGGGTGAACCGCTCACCGAGCCCGTACACGCCCTCGCCGACGCCGAGCGACAGCTGCGCGAGCATGAAGTGCCGGTCCTCGGCGTCGGTCGCGAAGCCGGTACCGCGTCGGCCGACGGAGGTCAGGATCTCCCCGCCGGCGGTGAAGTCCAGCTGCCAGGGCGCGGCGGTGTCGGTCCGCAGGGAGAGTTCACCGGAGACGAGTTCGATCGCCGGGCCTTTTCTGACCACCTTGGCCGGCGGGCCGTCCTGCCCGGACGCGAGCGCGAACTCCGGGTGCCTTCGGCCCCCTCCGCCGTGGTGGGTGCAGCGGACACCGATCACGCCCTCCGCGGGGGACCAGCACTCGACGGTCAGCAGGGGGCCGTTGAGCGTATCGCCGCGGTGCGTGACCCGGGTGACGGGCGCGTAGAGCGTGAACCGGTCGTCGGCGACCACGGCGTCGGCCACGGAGACCGCGTAGTGGGCGGTGACACCGGCGCGCAGCTGCCAGTGACCGTCGGTGAACTTCATCAGTGATCCTGCTCCTGCTCTTGCTCTTGGGGCCGGGCGCTCTTGGGTCCGGGCGGCGGGAGGTACGGCGAGGGCGAGGTGCGTGGCGGCGGTGCGTCGCGTCGTACGGTCGAATCGATTCGATGGTGCGATGTCGCGATGCTAGGCGCTCGCCGAAAAGGCGACAAGGGCGCCGCCGGGCGCGGCGCCGGTGAGGTGACGACCCGTCAGCAGCGCTGCCGGTGGCCCTGCCTGCCGTGATTCACCGGGGTCCGGGCGCGGCTCCGGCGCCGTTCAGCCGACCGGTCCCTTGCGGGCGGACGCGCGGGCGGGGGCGGCGTGGCGCTCTCCCCACACGCGCAGCTCGGTGAGGACGGGGAAGAGGTCCCGGCCGACGCCGGTGAGCAGGTACTCGTCCCGCGGCGGGCGGTCGCAGTACCTGCGGCGTTCGATGATCCCCACCTCCTCGAGTTTGCGCAGCCGCAGCGCGAGGGTCTCCCGGGGGGCGCCGGTATTGGCCTGGATCTCCTTGAACCTGTGGACGCCGAAGGCCAGCTCCCGGACGACGAGGAGACTCCAGCGCTCCCCCACGACCTCGAGCGCGTCGGCGATGGGACACTCCCGCGGCGCCACCGGCTTCGTCGATTCGAATTTCTGACTCACTCTGGTACTGTAACGCTCGTCGGTGGATTCGAAAATCGAACTGACGTGGCGAGCGTGTCCGCGACAGCGGCTCTCACCACCCCGTACTCCGCGGGAGCCGGGCGATCGGCCAGCGTTGTGTGCCGCCGCTTCCGCCGCACCGCCCAGAACAGGAGACCGACATGACGTCCGTTCTCATCACCGGCGCCTCCAGGGGAATCGGCCGGGCCATCGCGATCGAACTCGCCGCCCGCGGCCACAGGGTCGTCGCCACCGCCCGCCGTCCGGAAGACCTCGACGATCTCCCCGTCGACCGGCGTCTGCGCCTCGACGTCACCGATCAGAAGAGTGTCGACGAGGCCCTCCGTGACTCCGGAGAGATCGACGTGCTCGTCAGCAACGCCGGCGCGACGATCCGCGCGCCCCTGGAGAACGTGCCCGTCTCCGAGGTGGAAGCCCTCTTCCAGCTCAACACCTTCGGACCCCTGCGGATGGTGCAGGGCGTGCTGCCCGCCATGCGCGAACGAGGCGCGGGCCGACTGGTTTTCGTCTCCAGCGTCCAGGGCCGGCTCGTCGTGCCGATCATCGGCCCCTACGCCGCCAGTAAATGGGCGCTGGAGGCGTTCGCCGAGACGCTGGCCGTCGAGGCGGGCCACTTCGGCGTCAAGGTGAGCATCCTCCAGCCGGGCTCGGTCTCGTCCGGCGGAGCCGAGCGCGCCAGGTCCTTCTTCGCGGAGAACGACCCCTACACCCCGCTGTTCGAACAGTTCGGCCCTCTGCGCGGCACGTCCGTCTTCGAGACCATCACCCCCGAGGAAGTGGCCGCCGCGGTCGCCGACACGATCGAGCGGCCCGATCCTCCGCTGCGCGTCCCGGTGGGCGCGCCCGCCAGGACCGCCCTGGAGGCCCGCAAGGCGGCACCGGAGGACGCTCCCTTCGTGCCGGTCGCATTGGACTGGTAGCCGCGCCGCCCACGCGCGTCCCCTAGCGCGTGGGCGAGCCGAGGGGATCCGGGCCCGGCAGCAGGACCGGGCGTATCAGCAGATGGCCCACGGACTCGGCGAGCAGTCGCGTACTGGCCTCCGCGCCCCGCCCGGTGGCCTCGCGCAGCGCCGCCGCGGCGGCCACGGCGAGCCGGGTGACCTCGGTGGCGAGCGTCTCGACGGGCAGCTCGATCCGGGGCAGCCGGTGGCTCGACGGATCACCGGGCAGGGTGCCGATCACCACGACGGTGAGGTCCTCGGGCACCCGGAGACCGGCCGCGTTCATGGACGTCAGGATGTGGTGGTGCGCGGAGGGATGCTGCACGATCAGCGCGGTCGGCCGCTTTCCCGCTCCCCGGTCCGCGCGGTCCCCGAGCAGCGCGCCGAGCCGATGGGCCAGTCTGCCCGGGTCGTCGAGCGAGTGGACGACCGTGACGGCGGCGCCGGTGGTACGCGCGCCCCGGCGGGCGCCCGCGATCCCGCGCAACGCGTAACTGCGCCGGGCCCTGACCTCTGATTCACCCGGCGCCAGATACACCATCTCGCGGTGCCCCGCCGCGGCCAGCTCACCCACCGCGAGGGCCGCCGCCTCCTCCCAGTCCAGATCGGTCCACGGGAGGGCGTCCTCGTCGGCGGGCCGCCCGATGAGCGCCGCCGGGAAGGCCAGTTCCCGTACGACGTCGATCCGCGCGTCCTCCATGTCGACGGCCATCAGCACCGCGGCATCGGCGAGACCGCTGAGCGCCACCCTGCGCAGCCCTCCGGCCTTGTCCTGGGACGTGCTCAACAGGAGGTCATAGCCGAGTGCGTTGGCGGCGTCGCTGACGTCGATCGCGAACCGGCCGTCCACGGAGTCCTGGAGCCCGGCCGCGCGGGGCAGCGCCAGGGCCAGCACCTGCGTACGGCTGCTGCGCAGCGTCCGCGCGCTGGCCCGGGGGTGGTAGCCGAGGGCGTCCACGGCCTCCCGCACCCGCCGGCGCGTCTCCTCGGAAATGCTGCGGGAGCCGTTGAAGACATACGAGACGGTGCTCGGGGCGACCCCGGCCCGCCGGGCGACGTCCCTGATGGTAGCCATCCTCGACCCCTTCGACGGTGTGGGTACGACGCCGGAGAGGATCCGGGGAACGTGCGGCGGCCGCCGTTCGCCATCGTATCGAACAGCCCTGTGGCGCCCGGGAACACGGGTCGTCCCGGCCGCACCGGGCGGGCGTGCGGCGGGGCGTCCGTCTGGCGTGGCGGCGACCCGGGAAGATGAACCTACAAGCGACCGTCACCACCCAGATGGAGGAGTGCGCAGATGGCACACGAACGAGCGGGACAGCAGGCGCGGCCGGAGGATCTGATCGATGTCGCCCGGCTGGTCACCGCGTACTACGCGCTGCGTCCCGACCCCCGGGAACCGGGCCAGCGCGTGGCGTTCGGGACCTCGGGGCACCGCGGGTCGTCGCTGGCGACCGCGTTCAACGAGGACCACATCGCGGCGACCAGCCAGGCGATCTGTGAGTACCGGACCCGGCAGGGCACCGACGGGCCGCTCTTCCTCGGCGCCGACACCCACGCGCTCTCCGAGCCCGCCCGGGTGACCGCCGTCGAGGTGTTCGCCGCGAACGACGTGACCGTGCTGATCGACAGCGCCGACGGCTACACCCCCACGCCCGCCGTGTCGCACGCCATCCTCGCCCACAACCGCGGCCGTTCCTCCGGCCTGGCGGACGGTGTGGTCGTCACGCCGTCCCACAACCCGCCCGCCGACGGCGGGTTCAAGTACAACCCGCCCAACGGCGGCCCGGCCGGCTCCGACGCGACCAACTGGATCCAGGACCGGGCCAACGAGATCATCGCGGGCGGTATGAAGGACGTACGGCGAGTGCCCTACGTCCGCGCGCTGGCCGCGCCGGCCACCGGGCGCTACGACTTCCTCGGCACGTACGTGGCGGATCTGCCGGCCGTGCTCGATCTGGACGCGGTGCGCGCCGCGGGCGTACGCATCGGCGCGGACCCGCTGGGCGGCGCGTCGGTGGCGTACTGGGGCCGGATCGCCGAGGAGCACCGGCTCGATCTGACGGTGGTCAATCCGCTGACCGACCCCACCTGGCGGTTCATGACGCTGGACTGGGACGGCAAGATCCGGATGGACTGCTCGTCGCCGTACGCCATGGCCTCGCTGATCGACCGGCGCGACGAGTACCAGATCGCCACCGGCAATGACGCCGACTCCGACCGGCACGGCATCGTCACCCCGGACGCCGGGCTGATGAACCCCAATCACTATCTCGCCGCCGCCATCGCCTATCTGTACGCGCACCGTGAGCGGTGGCCCGCGGGGGCGGGCATCGGCAAGACGCTGGTCTCGTCCGGGATGATCGACCGGGTCGCCGCCGACCTCGGCCGTCAGCTGGTCGAAGTGCCCGTCGGTTTCAAGTGGTTCGTGGACGGGCTGATCGGCGGCTCGCTGGGCTTCGGCGGCGAGGAGTCGGCCGGGGCGTCCTTCCTGCGCCGCGACGGCGCGGTGTGGACCACCGACAAGGACGGCATCATCCTGGCCCTCCTGGCCTCCGAGATCCTCGCGGTCACCGGCAAAACGCCCTCCGAGCACTACGCGACACTCACGGGCCGCTTCGGCGAGCCCGCCTACGCCCGTATCGACGCACCGGCCACCCCGGCGGAGAAGGCGGTCCTGGCCCGGCTCTCGCCCGAGCAGGTCACGGCCGACACCCTCGCCGGGGAGCGGGTCACGTCGGTGCTCACGGAGGCGCCCGGCAATGGCGCGCCCATCGGGGGCATCAAGGTGACCACGGAGAACGCCTGGTTCGCCGCGCGCCCTTCGGGCACCGAGGACGTCTACAAGATCTACGCCGAGTCCTTCCAGGGGCCCGGCCATCTCGCCCGGGTGCAGGAGGAGGCCAGGAGCGTCGTCTCTGCGGCCCTGGAAGGCTGAGAGCGGCGGGCCGGGACCCGGCACGAGCGAGACGACGTCCCTCGTACGCGGACGGGCGGTACGTCCCCGACGGGCGGATCGCTACGTCCCCGAGAGGCGGACCGGTACACGCCGTACGCGTACGCGTCCGTTACGTCCGGGAGCGGGACGGACCGTGCCGGGTCCCGGCCGGGCGCGCCCCGGCTCCGCCCCCGGTCACGCCGCGGGAAGGGCCAGCTCCGCCCAGATGGCCTTGCCGCTCGGAATCTGGCGGGTGCCCCAGCGGTCGGTGAGCTGGGCGACCAGCAGCAGGCCGCGCCCGCCCTCGTCGTAGACGCGGGCCCGGCGCAGATGCGGCGCCGTGGTGCTGGTGTCGGAGACCTCGCAGGTGAGCGCGCGGTCACGGATCAGCCGCAGCTGGACCGGGCCCGCGCCGTGCAGGATGGCGTTGGTGAACAGCTCGCTGACCACCAGTTCGGTGGTGAAGGTCAGCTCTTCCAGCCCCCAGGCGGCCAGTTGGCCGATCGCGTGGTCGCGGGCGTCGGCGACCAGCGCGGGTTCGGCGGGCAGGTTCCAGGTGACCACCTGGCTGGCGTCGAGGGCGTGGGTGCGGGCGACGAGCAGGGCCACATCGTCCACCGGGCTCGGCGAGAGCAGCGTACGGAGCACGGTGTCGCAGGTGGTCTCCAGCGAGGGCGACGGATGGGTCAGGATCTCGCACAGCCCGTTGACGCTGGAGGTGATGTCATGTGCGCGGTCCTCGATCAGACCGTCGGTGTACAGGACGAGCGTGCTGCCCTCCGGGACCTCGAACTCGGCCGATTCGAAGGGCAGATCGCCCAGGCCCAGGGGCGGCCCGCCGGGCAGTTCGAGCAGGCTGACCATGCCGTCGGGGGTGGCGAGGGCGGGCGGCGGATGGCCGGCCCTGGCGGCGCAGAGGCGGCGGGAGACCGGGTCGTACACCGCGTACAGACAGCTGGCGCCGATGTCCGCGTCACTGACCGGGTCGGTGCTCTCCGAGGCGAGCCGTCCCACCACGTCGTCGAGATGGGTGAGCAGTTCGTCCGGGGGCAGGTCGATGTCCGCGAGGGTACGGACCGCCGTACGCAGCCGTCCCATGGTGGCGGAGGCGTGGATGCCGTGTCCGACGACATCGCCGACGACCAGTGCCACCCGGGAGCCGGAGAGCGGGATGACGTCGAACCAGTCGCCGCCCACGCCGTACTGGGAGTCGGCGGGCAGATAGCGGGTGGCGACCTCGACGGCCGACTGCGGGGACAGCCCGCGCGGCAGCAGGCTGCGCTGAAGGGTCTCGGCGGTGCCGCGTTCGCGGGTGTAGCGACGGGCGTTGTCGATACAGACGGCGGCGCGGCTCACCAGCTGCTCGGCGAGGGTCAGATCGTCCTCGGCGAAGGTCGTCGCGTGCAGCCGGCGGGAGAAGAGGGCCACGCCCAGGGTGCTCCCACGGGCGACCAGCGGCGCCGCGACGAGCGAGTGGACACCGAGGTCGGGGAGCCCGACCCGCGCGCGATCGGCCATCCAGGCGCGGTAGTCGGGGTCCCACGGGCCGGTGAGCACCGCCCGGCCCGTGGCCAGGCAGCGGGCGGGCGGCGAGGTCTCCGGATAGCTCGCCGCCTCTCCGACGCCGAGGGCGGCCTCCGGGGCCTCCCGCGCGTGGGCGGACTCGTGCGCGACCCTGCGCATCGGGACCACGCCGGAGACGGGGCCGGCGGTGGGCTCGTCTCCGCGCAGCACCGAGTCGAGCAGATCGACGCTGATGAAGTCCGCGAAGCGGGGCACGGGCGTACCGGCCAGCTCCTCGGCGGTACGCGTCACATCCAGTGTGGTGCCGATCCGCATGCCGGCCTCGTTCAGCAGGGCGAGGCCCTCACGGGCCCAGTACTCCTCGCTGATCTCGAATCCGGTGAGCACGATGGCGGTCACCCGCCCGGCCTCGTCCTTGAGCGGGGCGAGGGAGAGCGCCCAGGCGCGGTCACGTTTCTCGATCGACGCCCGGTGGAACGTCCGCGCGTCCACCGCCTCGCCCGTGCTCAGTACCGTCCGCAGCGCCCGCAGGACTTCGGCGTTGGTATGGCTCTCGGGCAGGAATCCGGTCCCCCGGGCCCGCATGTCGTCCTCCGTGCGGCCGATGACCCGGCACAGTGCCTCGTTGGCGTGCAGCAGCCGCAGGTCCGTGCCGTAGATCGCGATCGGCACCCCGGAGTCGGTGAACGCCTGCCGCATCAGGGCCTCTTCGTGACCGGGGCCCGGTGATGCCGCGGCCGCGGCCAGCAGCCAGCGGGTGTCCCCCTCGCCGGTTCGCAGCGGGAACGCGAGCAGCTGCACGTCGCGTCGGCCGCCGTCCCGGTGGCGCGCCGTCACCGTGCCGCTCCACGGCTCCCCGTCGGCCAGCGCCCGGCGCGCGGAGTCGGGCGGATCGGCCGAGAGCAGCGCCCCGGCCGCGTGTCCCACGGTGTCGGCGGCCCGGAAACCGAGCAGCGCCTCGGCGGCGCGGCTCCACCGCGCGATCACACCTTCCGCGTCGACGGCAGCCGTGGCCCATCCCCCGCCCCCGGGGGACGCGTCCCCCGCCTCCCCGGAGACCACGCCACGCGTGTCATCCATATGTCCTCTCTCCCCGCCGGGCGCTGCCCGTCAGGTACTCGGACGACCGGAGTCCTCCGCGGACCGTGAAACAAGATTACGACTTCGCCCGGATAAGCCCCTTTGGCTGATATTTACCCCATGTGGCCCCTCAGGACACCGAGCGCTGTCCCCGGAGGGCCCGGCTCAGAGCGGGGCGCCGGGCGGGATACGGGGTACGGGGCCGGGCAGCGCACATCGTCACCGGCCAGCGGCCGGGGCCCCGGGCCGGTCTCCTCAGCCTTCGGCGGGCTCGGCGGGGATCTCGTAGGCGAGCCGGAACCGTTCGCCCGGCACGACGAGATCCGCGGTCTCCAAGGGGCGTTCCGCCGCGTAGTACGTGCGCTCGATGGCGGCGACGGGCGCGCCGGGGGCCAGATCGAGTACGTCCGCCTCCGCGCGGGTGGCGGTGCGCGCGGTGACGGTCTCGGTCGAACGGGTGATCCGCAGGCCGATGTACGACATCCGGGCCACCACGCTGCTGCCCGCCATGGGGCCGGCCCCGGGGAGCGAGACGGGGGTGCCGCCGGTGATGCCGAGCGGCTCCCAGCTGACACAGAACATCGCCGGTCTGCCGTCTCGGGTGATCAGGTACTCGCTGCGGATCACCGGTTCCGCGGCGGGAACGCCGAGCCGGCGGGCGATCTCCTCCGGCGCCTCGCCCGTGGTGGAACGCGGCGTTCCGCGGACCGAGCGGCCGTCGTCGTCCGTGAGGCCGCGTCCGCCGCCCGTGACCGCGAGCCTGCCCTGGAGCCGCTCCTGCGTCCATGACCGGGCCATCGTCCGGGACGAGGGGCGCTCCCGTACGAACACACCGCGCCCCGCGCGCCCCTTGGCCAGTCCGTCCGCGACCAGGACGCGGACCGCCGAGGCCGCGACGTTCGAGCCGACGCCGTAGTCGCGTGCCAGCTCGGCGCGCGAGGGGAGCGGATCGCCCGGCGCGAACTCACCCGCCTCGATCCGGCGCCGTAGGTCATCCGCCATCGCCCGGTAGGCAGCGACCGCCATCCGCGTCTCACTTTCTGGACAGAGTCTCAATCCGTGAGAAGTTTTTTCCGGGACCGGACGATCCGGGGGATCACGAAACGGATCTTCCGGATGACTCACCGCACACTTGTTGCATCAGGTGAGGCCAACAATCCACTTTCCCGCGCAGTCTGCCACGCGGGCTCGCCGCCTGTTGCATCAGGTGCCCGCCCCACCAGGGGTCCCAGGAACCCCCGCGCCCCCTCTGAACAGCTCCGTTGTGGGCCTTGAAGGGCTTTGCGCGGGGGCCGTACCGGAGCTAACTTTCAGCTCCGGCCCGGCGGCCACATCCAGCCGGCCGGACCACATGGTGGACATGCACGTGGACACCCAGGGCCGATACACCGCCGAGGGAGGAGGACGGACACCATGAGCGACGACACGCGCCGACGCGCCGGGGTGGGCGAGCACACGGCCGCCGCCCGCCGCGTCCTGCTCACGCCGCCCGTTCCCGGAACCCTCGCCCACGGACCGCGGATCACCGCCGCGGTCCGCGCCGCCGAGCTGACGGGGCAGCCAGGTCTCGCCGCCCGGTACCTGGCCATGACGCCGCGCGGCGCCGTCGCCCCCGACCCGGCGCTGACCGGGGCGGTGCGCGATTTCACCGACCGTGTCACCCTCGCGCCCGGCGCGGCCGGACCCGGCCTCCTGCGTGCGCTGACCGCGCGGGGGCTGGACGCGCCCGCCGTCGTCGCCCTCGCCCAGATCTGCGCCTTCGTCGCGTACGAGGCGCGCGTCGCCTCCGGACTCGCCCTGCTGGACGGCGAACCGGCGGCCGAGTCCGTCGAGCACTCCCCGGCCCCGTCCCCCGCCGGGCCCCGGCCGCCCTCGGCGGCGCGCTTCACGCTGGACGAGCTGAGCTGGCGCCCGCGGATCCCCGCCGTGGACGCCGACGCGCTCACCGCCGGACAGCGGGCCGTCCTGGACGCGCACGCCACCCTGTCGGCCGCGTCGCCGTACTACCGCACCCTGCTGCACGACCCGGCCGCGCTGGACCACCGGACGCATGTCTACAACGCCGTGATGTACGGCCGCGGCGGTCTGCCGCGCGCCGAGCGCGAGTTGGCGACCCTGCTGGTCTCCCGGGCCAACGGCTGCGTCTACTGCGCCTCCGTGCACGGCCGGAAGTACGCGCTGTTGTCGCGCGACGAAGCGACCGCCCTGCGGGTGCTGCGCGAGGGGGGCGACGCGCTCGCCGACGACGCGCGCGGCCGGGCCCTCGCCCGCTTCGCCGAGGCCCAGACCAGCACGCCGCCCCGCGGCGGCCCCGCCGAGGTGGCGGCGCTGCGGGCGGCCGGTCTGACCGAGGCCGAACTCACCGATCTGGTACACGCCGTGGCCCTCTTCGGCTGGGCCAACCGTCTGATGCTGGTCCTCGGCGACGCCGAGCCCCTGCGACGCCCGGACGCCGATGTCCCGCGCGACGACGCACGGGAGTCCTGTAGCAGGACGCCGGACCGGAACCCACGGACAGGCGACGCGTAACCGTCCCCGTGGTCCCCGATCCGACGTCGCCCCGCGCTGAACTCCCACCCGATCCCCTCCTCGCCCTCGTCCTCCGACCGGAGACCGCCATGCCTTCCCAGCGCCCGTCCCCGCGCCCGTCCTCGCGCCCCTCCCCGCGTCTGTCCCTGCGCCCCGCCCTCGTGACCGCCGCCGTACTGACCGGCACCGCGCTGCTGACGACGGCCTGCACCTCCTCCGCCACCTCGCCGTCCGGTTCCTCCGGCGGCTCCGGGGGCAAGCAGACCGTCACGTTCATGGGGTTCTACGGCACCTTCCAGGACGCCTTCACCAAGACGGTCATCCAGCCGTTCGAGAAGGCCAACCCGGACATCACCGTCACGTACGTGCCCGTTCAGAACTCCTCCGAGGTACTGGCCAAGCTGCGCGCGAGCACCTCGCGACCGGTCGCCGACGTCGCGCTGATGGACAGCTCCGTGGCACCGACGGCCAACAAGGAGAAGCTGTTCGCACCGCTCGACGCGTCGAAGGTGCCGAACCTCGGCCGTCTCGTCGACAGCGCGAAGAGCAAGGACGGCCACGGCCCCGCCGTCACCTTCGACAGCCTCTCGATCCTCTACAACTCCAAGAACGTCGAGAAGGCGCCCACCAGCTGGAACGACCTCTGGAACGCCGCGTACAAGGGCAAGCTGGCGATGCCCGTCGCGGACACCCGGGGCGTCGCCCTGATCATCGCCCTGGAGAAGATCCTCCGCGCCGACTACAAGCAGGACATCGGCCCGGCGATCGACAAGCTCAGGACGCTGTCCCCGGCCGTCCAGACCTGGCAGCCGTCGCCCGACGTCTACACCGCGATCCAGTCCGGTGACGCGGATGTCGCGGTCGGCTGGAACGCCCGCGGCCAGTACTACAAGGACTCGTCGGACGGGGTCGTGCAGCCGGTCCTCCCCAAGGAGGGCACGGTCACCCAGGTCAACACCATCAACCTGGTCAACAACTCCGCGCACACCGCCGCCGCGCAGAAGTTCATCGACTACGCGATCGGCGCGGAGGCACAGAAGGCGTTCGACGACGAGGCGTTCTACGCTCCCGTCAACAAGGACGTCCGGCTCGCCGCCGCGACCAAGGAACGCACCCAGGCCTCCGCCGAGCAGCAGAGGAACCAGATCCCCGTCGACTGGAACTGGCTCACCCCGCGCTACACCGACTGGGTCGACCGCATCAAGCGGGAGGTCATCGGTGGGTGACACACCGCCTCCCGCGCCCGTCGTGGGCGCCGCCGGGCATCTCGTGCTCGACGGGCTGGCCAAGACCTATCCGGGCAAGGACGGCGCCGCCGTGCGCGGCATCGATCTCGCCGTCGAGCGCGGCTCGATGCTCGCCGTCCTCGGCCCCTCGGGCTGCGGGAAGTCGACCACGCTGCGCATGATCGCCGGTCTGGTCCCGCCCACCTCGGGGACCGTACGGGTCGACGGCCGGGACATCACGGACGCGCCGGTGCACCGCCGTGACATGGGCGTGGTCTTCCAGTCGTACGCACTCTTCCCGCATCTGGACGTGGCCCGCAACATCGCCTTCGGGCTGGAGATGCGCAAGATCCCCAAGGCGGAGCTGAAGCGCCGGGTGGACGACGCGCTGGGCCTCGTACGGCTCGGTCATCTCGCCGGACGCCGGATCGGCCAGCTCTCCGGTGGTCAGCAGCAGCGCGTCGCGCTGGCCCGCGCGCTGGTGGTGGAACCGGCCGTGCTCCTCCTCGACGAGCCGCTGTCGAATCTGGACGCGCGGCTGCGCTCCGCGATGCGTGACGAGATCTGCCGGATCCAGCGCGAGACCGGTGTCACCACGGTCTTCGTCACCCATGACCAGCAGGAGGCCCTCTCCATGGCCGATCGCGTCGCCGTCATGAACCACGGCCGCATCGAGCAGGTGGGCACCCCTGAGGACATCTACGAGCGGCCCGCGCGTCCGTTCGTCGCGGAGTTCGTGGGCCGGGCCAATCTGCTCGACGGTACGGCGGGCGATCCGGACGGCGAGCGGACCTCCGTCGAACTGCCGGGCCTCGGAACGGTCTCCGCGGCGGGCGCCCGTGTGGCGAAGGGCCGTACGGCCACGGTCATGCTGCGCCCGCACCGCATCGCCCTCACCGCCGTCGCGCCCGGCACCGGCGGGGCCCGGGGCACCGTCCTGTCGGCGGGGTACGCGGGCGAGACCGTCGCCTACCGGGTGCGCGTCGGCGACACCGGGCCCGTACTGGACGTCGAACGGCCCACCGGCGCACAGCGGTCGTTCGGCCCCGGTGCCGAGGTGGAGCTGTCCTGGGACCCGGAGGCCCCGCGGCTGGTGGCCGCCGTCGGGGAAGGCGAACCCACGGGGGCCGCCGAGCCCGCCGGCATCACCGGAGCCGCCGGAGCCGCCGGGATCGCCCGGGAGAGCCGGTCATGACGGTGGACCCCGCGGAAGCCCCGGAAGCCGCGCAGGCCGTGGAAGCCCCGGACGGCACTCGGACCGCACGGCCCGCGAACGCCCCGCCCGCCGTCAACGTGCCACCGCGCGGACGCGGCCCCGGCCGGCTGGCGCTCGCCCTGCTCGCGCCGGGCCTGCTGGCTCTGCTGCTGACATACGCGCTGCCGCTCGTGTGGGTCCTGCGCATGTCGCTGAACGAGTCGGGGGAAGGCGGCGCGATCCGGCAGACCTTCTCCCTCGCCACTTTCGGGCATGTGCTCGGCAGCGGCCACTACTGGAACGTCATCGGCCGGACGGTCGAACTCGGCGTCCTCGTCACGGTCTTCACCCTCCTCGTCTCCTACCCGGTGGCGCTCTTCCTGGCGCGCACCACCAGCCGGTGGCGCGGCCTGCTCATCGCGCTCGCCGTCACCCCGCTGCTGATCTCCTCCGTCGCGCGCACCTTCGGCTGGATGGCGATCCTCGGCAGCCAGGGCGTCATCAACAAGACGCTGACGGGCGCCGGGCTGATCGACGGCCCGCTGCCCCTGGCCAACAACCTCACCGGCGTGGTCATCGCCTCGACCGAGATCTACATGCCGTTCGCCATCCTCGCGATGATCAGCGGATTCGGCCGGCTCGACCCGGCGCTCGAACACGCCGCCGCGTCGCTGGGCGCGCCCCGCCGTACGGTGTTCCGCCGGATCGTGCTGCCGCTCACCCTGCCGGGCGTGCTCACCGCCGCGCTGCTGGTGTTCGTCCTCAGCCTGAGCGGCTATGTGACGCCCCGGCTCATCGGCGGCGGCCGGGTCTTCGTCCTGGCCACCGAGATCTACGACGAGGCCATCACGGCCCTGGACTGGCCGGTGGCGGCGGTCCTCTCGGTCCTGCTGCTCGCCGTGTTCGGTGTGGTCATCACGCTCTATCTCCGGGCCCAGCGGGCCCTCGAAGCCCGCTTCACCGGGCCGCGGGAGGCAGGTTCATGAACGCGCGCCGGCTGACCTCGACCGTGTGGGCCGTGGTCCTCACCGTCCTCTATCTGTTCCTCCTCGCGCCGATCCTCATCGTGCTCGTGGAATCCTTCGACACCTCGTCCTATCTGCGGTTCCCGCCCGAGGGGTTCGGGCTCGACGCCTACCGGCAGGTCTTCGCCAACGAGGCGTTCCGCGAGGGGTTCCGGGTCAGCGGGCTCACGGCCGCGGCGACCGCGCTGCTGGCGATGGTCACGGGCGTACCGGCCGCGCTCGCGCTCACCCGGCTGCGGTTCCGGGGCCGCGCCGCCATCGAGGCGGCCTTCCTCTCGCCGCTGCTGGTCCCGCACATCGTGCTCGGGCTCGCCCTGCTGCTGATCCTGGCGCCGATCCCGCTCACCGACACGTACACGGGTCTGATCCTGGCCCATCTCGGGGTGACCGTGCCGTATGTCGTACGGACGGTCTCCGCGTCCCTGGTGTCCGCGGATCCGCGGGCCGAGGAGGCGGCCCGTACGCTCGGCGCGAGCGGGCCGATGACGTTCTGGCGGATCACCCTGCCGGCCATCAGGCCCGGTCTTCTCTCGGGCGGCATCATCGCCTTCCTGCTGTCCTTCGACGAGACGGTCATCTCGTTGTTCGTCTCGGGGCAGCGGACGGTGCCGCTGCCGGTGGCCGTCCTCCAGTACGTCGAGTACCGCAGCGATCCGTCCGTGGCCTCGCTCTCCGTCCTGCTCGTGCTGCTCTCCGTCGTCGTGGTCGTGGTCGTGGAGCGCGGCCTCGGTCTGCGGCGCACGCTGCGCTCCGGCTGACGGCCGCGTCCCCCGACCCCGCCTCCCCCGGCACCTCTCCCGCGACTCCACTCCCTCATAGCCCGATCCCCCTCCGTCCCCCGACTCCGGCCCCTTCCAAGGAGGTCCACCGTGTCCGTGACCCAGGCGCAGCCCCTCGATCCCACCGCACTGCACCGGGACAGCGTCGTCTTCAACGCGCTCGACTGCACCCCGCTCTCCTGGGCGGACGAGACCTACCTCGGCAAGCTCGCCGCCTCCGGGGTCACCGCGATCAACCACGCGGTCTCCATCTCCCAGGGGTACGACGACGCGGCGGCGGGGATCATCGGCTGGCAGCGGCGGCTGGCGGAGACCGGCGGGCGGGTGTTCCAGGGCTTCGGCCTGGACGATGTGGCCCGCGCCAAGGCGGCGGGCGCCGTCGCGTGGTTCGCCGGATTCGAGGACAGCAAGCCGGTGGGCGAGGACCTGTGGCGGCTGGAGGCGCTGTACCAACTGGGCCTGCGCTTCATGGGCTTGACCTACCAGAACCGCAACTACGCGGGCGACGGCTCCGGCGAGAGCGCCAACGGCGGACTGAGCCGCTTCGGCCGCTCCCTGGTCAGGGAGTCCAACCGGCTGGGCGTGGCGCTCGATCTGTCGCACACCGGCGAGCGCTCCACGCTGGAGACCATCGAGATCTCCGAGCGGCCCGTCCTCGTGACCCACGCGGGACTGACCCGCTTCGTGGCCAGTCCGCGCAACAAGAGCGATGTCGTGGTCCGTGAACTGGCCGCGCGCGGCGGGGTGTTCGGGCTGGCGGCCAAGTCCGGGTTCCTCAGCCCCGACGGTCTGACCCGGCGTCCCGGCGCCGAGGTGTTCGCCGACAACATCGACTGTCTGGTCGAGCTGGCGGGCATCGACCATGTCATCGTCGGCACGGACGTCGGCGACGAGCGCAAGTACTCGCGCGAGGGCATGGCGCGGGTCCGCCGGCTCTACCCGGAGATCCCGATCGTCGGCGAGGACCTCGATCTCGACCGAATCCATCCCGAGGGCCTCGGCACCCCCGCCGATCTGCCCCGGATCACCGAGCTGCTCGTCGGCCGCGGCTACACCGCCGAGGACATCGGGAAGGTCCTCGGCGGCAATATGCACCGCGTCCTGACGGAGATCTGGGGCACGGGCGCGTGACAGCGCGCCCGGTCACCGACCCGCTCATGGGCTCGCTCGTCGGCCCGGTCCGTGTCGCGGTCGTCGGGGCGGGGCCGCGCGGTACCGCCGTACTGGAACGTCTCACGGCGAATCTCGGCCCGTCGGGGCCCTGGGCGGACACCCCGGCCGAGGTGCATGTCGTGGAGCCGCACACCCCGGGCGCCGGGCGGGTCTGGGATCCAGGGCAGCCGGAAGAGCTGCTGATGAATACCGTCGCCGGGCACGCGACCGCGTTCCCGGACGACACCGTACGGATGGAGGGACCGGCCACGACCGGTCCGACCCTGGTGGAGTGGGCGCGCGACCACGCGCCCGGCGCCGCGTCCGGCCTCCGGCCCTGGGAGCATCCGCGGCGCGCGCTGATGGGCCGTTATCTGGCCTGGTCCCACGAGCGGATCGTCCGGACCGCCTCGCCGAACATGCGGATCGTCGTCCATCCCACGCGGGCCGTCGGTCTCGACGAGGCACCGGAGGGCCGGCTGCGGCTGCGGCTCGGCGACGGGACCGAGCTGGTCGTCGACACGGTGCTGCTCGCCACCGGCCACACCGATCAGCGGCCGGCCCCCGGCGCGCTCGAACTCGCCGCCGCCGCGCGCCGGCACGGGCTGGCGCATCTGCCCCCGGGCCACCCCGCCGAAGCCCGGCTCGACCTGCTGCCGCCCGGGGAGCCCGTGCTCGTACGGGGCCTGGCGCTCAACTTCTTCGACCAGCTGACGGTGCTGACCTCCGGGCGGGGCGGGCGCTTCGAACAGGCCGGCCCGGCCGGCCGGCTCCGCTATCTGCCGTCCGGCCGTGAGCCGCGCCTGCTCGCCGGTTCGGGGCGCGGCGTGCCGTATCTGGCGCGCCGTCAGGTGCCGGGCCGGATGCCCACGGGCCACCGCCTCCGGTTCTTCGACGCGGCGGCGACCGGGCGGCTGACCGCGCGGGAGCCGGGCACGGTCGGCTTCCTGGCGGAGGTGTGGCCGCTGATCGTGAAGGAGGCGGGAGCGGCCTGGTACCGGACGCTTCTCGATGTACGTCCCGGGGCCGCGCGGTTGCCCGCCGCCGTCCTCCTCGACCGGTACGCGGCGGCAGGCGACGGATACGGCGCGGAGGCCGACCCGGTCGCGGAGCAGTTGTACGACCCCGCCGACCGCTTCGATCCGTTCGCCCTGGACAGGCCGTTGGACGGGCGGCGGTTCCGTGACCGCGCGGTGTTCGGAGCGTGGCTGGCGGAGCGGCTGTACGAGGACCTGGACGCGGCCCGCGCACCGGAGCACACCCCGCTCAAGGCCGCCGCCGCGGCGATCGCGGCGGTGAAGGGGCAGGTACGGCGGGTGGTCGCCGCGGGCGTGCTGAACGGGCCGTCGCACCGCGAGCTGTCGTGGTTCCGGTCCTTCGGCGCGCATATCGCCAGTGGTCCGCCCGCGAGCAGGATCGCGGAGCTGGCGGCGCTGTACGAGGCGGGGGTGGTCGAGTTCGTGGGCGCGCGCCCGGCCGTCGCCGTGGACGCGGCGGCGGGCGCCTTCGTCGCCACGTCCCCGACCACGGACGGCCCCCCGGCGACGGCGCGGGCGCTGCTGGACGCCTGGCTCCCGGGCGCCGATCTGGCCCTGAGCGCCGACCCGCTGCTGCGCGGACTCGTCGCCTCGGGACTGGCCCGCCCGCACAGGGCGGGCTCGGCCTCCGGCTCGGGCTCCGGCTCCGGCTCCGGCTCCGGCTCCGGCTCCGGCTCCGGCAACGAGGGCGTCGCGACGGGGGCCCTCGATGTCGCCTCGCCGTCCGATCTCCGCGTGCGCGACGCGGCGGGGCGACCGCATCCTCGGCTGTTCGCGTTCGGCATCCCGGTCGAGGGGGTCCACTGGAACACGGCGATCGGCGCACGGGCGCGCGCCGACGCGGCGATGTTCCGTGAGGCGGACGCCATCGCCCGCTCGGCACTGAGGGCGGCCCGCGTCCGTCCGCACGCGCGGTAGAGCCCGTGCGGGCGGTGGGCCCAAGCAGGCGGTGGAGCCGACACGGGCCCCGGGCCGGAAAGGCCGTCAGTCCTGGCCCGCGGAGCCGCCGAACCGGGCCGCCGGGCCGTCGAGTTGCCGGGTGAGCGGATCGAAGCCGTCATCGGCCCGGGGAGCGTGGGCGCGCAGGAACGTGTCGACCGCGGCCCGTCCCACGGTGCGCAGTTCGGCGTCGGACACCTCGCGCGTGCCCAGCCGGGTGCGCAGCTCCATCGGGCCCGTGAGCAGCGCGAGGAACTGCTCGGCGGCCAGGTCGGGATCGCTGGTGCGCAGGCGCCCGGAGAGCGCGAAGCGTGCCAGGCGGTCGGCGAGCGCGTCGTGGAGGCGCTGCGGGCCCTCGCGCTGGATGGTCTCCAACAGGTCGGGAAACCTGGCCGCTTCGGCGTTGAGGAGCCGGCGCAGCGCCTGGGACTCCGGGTCGCAGTGGTTCTTCAGGATGCGGTGGCCGGCTTCCTCCAGCATGGCGCGCACATCGCCGTCGGGCTCCCGGAGCTGTTCGAGCGCCGCCGGCCCCGCGCCGCTCGTACGGCCGACGGCCGCCAGCATCGCCTCGCGGAACAGCGTCTCCTTGTCCCCGAGGTGGTTGTAGATGGTGGGCTTGGCCACGCCCGCCTCGGCCGCGATCTCCCGTACGCAGGACTGTCCGTACCCCTCACGGGCGAACGTCCTGAACGCGGCTTCGAGGATCGCCTGCCGCTTGTCGATGCGCCCGCGCGGCGCCTCACGTCTGCTCGCGTTCGAGGTCTCGGCTCCGTTCACCTCGGCAGCGTACCGCGTCACCCCAATACATGAACCAAACGGTACATTTTTCTGATCGATTCGGTTGCCGGAGACCTTGACGGGTCGTTATGTGGAACCGCCCGGTTCGTCGCGCCCTCCGTACGCATCCCGCTGGTCCTGGGCGTCGCCCGCGTCGCCCTGATCCTGGCGGCCGTCGGCAGTGGCGCCGCGGCCGGCGCTGGCGCCGGAATCGGTGGATTCCACGGGGCCCACTGGTTCGCGTGCGCGGTCACCCTGGTGATCCTTGCCGCCGCACCGGGACGGGCCGGCGGACAGGCTCCGGGCCGCGGCCTCCCGTTCGACGGGCGTCCGGCCGGCGCGGAGAATGTGGAGGGGCGGGACCGTGGCTGCCGCCCGGCAGCACGTGACCTGGGGAGCCGCCGAGGTGTGCGGCGACCCGCCGGCGAGGTGGCGGACGATGCCGACGTGGCGACTGCGGGACTTCCACGACGATGATCTGGACGCCGCGATCCAGATCTGGGACCAGGACCGGCATGACGATGCGCCGCCCGTCTTCCCCGTCTCCGAGGTCATGGCCGCGGCCCGGACCGGCGAGCCCGCCGTGGTCGCCGTGGTCGGCGACGATCTGGTGGGGATGGCGGTGGCCCGGACCCAGGGCGAGCGGGCCTGGATCACACTGGTGGCTCTCGCCGCGGCGTGGCGTCAGCGCGGGATCGGCAGCGCCCTCATCGCCGAGCTGGAGCGGCGCCTGCGCGTCCACGGGGTACGCCGGATCGGCGCGCTCCTCGCCCCGGGCGCCACCGGAGACACCGCGCTGCGGAACTCCGGCTACCGGACGCGCGAGGGACTCGTCCTCTACGAGAAGGTCGAGCATCTCGGCGCCGGTGACGCGGGTCTGCTCACCGAACTCGGCGGGAGGGTACTGCCGCAGGGCCTCTGGGACGCCCTCGCGGGAATGGAGCGGGAGAAGGAGACCATCGAGCGGCGGATCGTGCTGCCCCTGACCGAACCCGCGCTGGCCGACCGGTACGGGGTGACGCCACCGAAGGCGGTGATCCTCTTCGGACCGCCGGGCACCGGCAAGACCACCTTCGCCAAGGCCGTCGCCTCCCGGCTGGACTGGCCGTTCGTGGAGCTGTTCCCCTCCCGGCTCGCGGCGGCCGGTGTGGGGGGCCTGGCCACCTCGCTGCGGGACGCCTTCGCCGATCTGGCCGAGCTGGAGACCGTACTGCTGTTCATCGACGAGGTCGAGGAGATCGCCGCCGCCCGCTCCGGTCTGGCCGTCGATCCCGGGCACGGGGTCACCAACGAGCTGCTGAAGCTGATCCCCGGCTTCCGTGACCACGACGACCGGTTGCTGATCTGCGCCACCAACTCCGTCCGGTCCCTCGATCCGGCGTTTCTGCGCCCCGGCCGGTTCGACTACGTCATCCCCGTCGGTCCGCCCGATCCGGTCGCCCGCGAGGCGATCTGGCGGCGCTATCTCGGCCCCGCCACCGAGAAGGTGGATCTCGGCCGGCTGGTCACGGCCAGCGAGATGTTCACCCCCGCCGACATCGAGTTCGCCGCCCGCAAGGGCGCCCACGCCGCGTTCGAACGGGAGGTCGTCGACCGCCGGGGCGAGCCGGCCAGTACGGACGACTACCTGGCGGCCGTCGCCGAGACCCGGCCCACACTCACCGATCAGGCGCTCACCGCGTTCCGGGAGGACATCGAGCGCCATGTACGGATGTGATGCCGGGGCCGGGGTCAGTGCCGGTGCCGGGGCCTGGGCCTGGGCCTGGGCCTGGGCCTGGGCCCGCCGACGATCCTCGTACGCCGCCACGGGCGGTTCTCCCGGCATGCGGAGAGGGATTCCGGGCCGGTCATTGAACCGTTGATAAGTAGGATGAGTGAAGGCGTCGCCGGAGCCGGAGAAGTCGCGGCCCGGTGCCGTCATGATCCGCGGGCAGGGATCCACGGTCAGGGAGGAGTCGCCGATGCTGTTCCGGCAGCTGGAGTATTTCGTCGCCGTGGCCAGGGAGAGGCACTTCGCGCGGGCCGCGGAGTCCTGCTACGTGTCACAGCCGGCGCTCTCGGCGGCGATCGCCAAGCTGGAGCGGGAACTGAACGTCACGCTGATCAACCGGGGGCACAACTACGAGGGCCTCACCCCGGAAGGCGAACGGCTCGTCGTGTGGGCCAAGCGGATCCTCGCCGAGCAGGACGCGTTCAAGGCCGAGGTGGCCGCCGTACAGTCGGGTATCACCGGCACGCTGCGGCTGGGTACGGAACCCACGGCGTCGACGACCCTGTCACTGCCCGTGGCCGCCTTCTGCGGGGCGCACCCGCTGGCGAAGGTGCAGGTACGCTCCCGGCTGTCGGCGAAGACACTGCTCCGCCAGCTGCGCGAATTCGAACTGGACGCCGCGATCTCGCACTTCGCCCCGGAGGACGGGGAGAGCCTTCAGGTCGTGCCGCTGTACCAGGAGCGGTACGTACTGCTCGCGTCGGGGGATCAGCTGATGCCCCAGACCCACACCATGACCTGGGCGGAGGCGGCGCAGCTGCCGCTCGCGCTGCTGACACCCGACATGAGGATCCGTCAGCTCATCGACAGTGTGTTCGCGGAGAGCGGGGTCGTGGTGACCCCGCAGGTGGAGACGGACTCGGTCGCCTCGCTGTACGCGCATGTGGGCGTCGGTGAGTGGGCGAGCATCGTGCCGCACACCTGGCTGCGCGCGATGCCGGTGATCGGCAGGACACGGGCCGTGCGTCTGGTCGCGCCGGACGCCAGGGCGCAGGTCTCGGTCGCGATCCACGCGGCGACGCCCGGTTCGATCGCCGCGCGGGCGTTCGTGAACGCGGCGACGGGCCTGTCGCTGGACGCGTTCTTCGACCAGCCGCTGCCGACCGAGCCCGAGCACCACGTCCGATAGCCCGAGCACCACCTCCGACAGGACGGGCATCACCTCCGACGGGACGGGCATCACGTCCGACGGGACGCGGGCCGGGCCGTGTCCGGCAGATCCGGGAGCCGGGCCCCGCGCCGTCAGTGCGCGTACCGGCCCGCCACCGCCCGCCGGTCGAGCCCGCCCTTGGCGGTGTGCGGGAGCGCGGCCACGACATCGAGCCGGTCCGGTACCTCCACGGCGGACAGCCGGTTGCGGCAGTACCTCAGGATCTGCTCGGACCCGAGGTTCTCGCCCTCGCGTACGACCACGGCGGCGCCGACCCGCTGCCCGTAGTGCGCGTCGGGGATCGGGAAGACGGCCGCCTCGGCGACACCGGGGCAGCCGGCGAGGACGTCCTCGACGTGCTCGGAGGAGATCTTCTCGCCGCCGCGGTTGATGAGGTTCTTGAGGTGCCCGGTGAGGAACAGATAGCCGTCCTCGTCCAGGCTGCCCAGGTCACCGGTGCGGAACCACCCGTCGGTGAAGCCGCGCGCCGTCTCGGCCGGGTCGCCGAGATAGCCGCGGGCGACGGTGGGGCCGTGCACCCACACCTCGCCCTGGGTGCCGGACGGACACGTCCGTCCCTGCGGGTCGACGACGCGGAGCCGCACTCCGGTCGACGGGCCGACGGAGCCCTGCTTCAGGTATCCCTGTTCCGGCAGCGGCTCGCTGGTCGCCTGGTGGGTGGACTCGGTCATGCCGTACGCGGACAGCAGCGGCGCGCCGAACGTACGCTCCAGCGCCCGCTGCGTGGCCGTGTTCAGGGGCGCGCTGCAACTGCGTACGAACTTCAGGGGCGCGGCCCGCGGGCCCGGGTACTCGGCCGCCGACCGGTCGAGGAGGATCTCGTGGATGGCCGGCACCGCGGTGAACCAGCTGGCGGACACGGCCCGTACGTCGTCCCAGAACGTGTGCGCCGTGAAGCGTCCCCGTTCGGGCAGCAGGACGCAGCCGCCGCTGGCGAGGGTGGCGAGGAGCGCGGCGAAGAGCCCGTGGCCGTGGAAGAAGGGCATCACGGCGACCGTCGCGTCGCCGGGGCCCAGCCCGTAGGTGGCACAGATGTCCCGTACGGACGCGGTCACGTTGGCGTGGGTCAGCGGGACCATCTTGGGCTGCCCGGTGGTGCCCGCGGTGAACAGCACGAGGGCGTCGCGGTCGGAGAGTTCGGGTGCCGCGCCCCGCGCGGGCGGCATCGCGCCCGCGCCGGTGTCGAGTGTGGCGGTCGCCGTCCCGGCGTGGGAGATGTCCACGCGCAGGGGCCAGACGGGGACCCCGGTCACGGCGGCGGGCCCGGTGTCCGCGGCGACCGGTCCGAGGAGGACCGCCCGCGCCCCCAGCGCGTCGAAACCGTCGGTCAGTTGTGCCGGGGGCAGTGCGGGGTCGACCGGGGCGACCACCAGTCCGGCCCGTGCGGCGCCGAGCAGCGCGACGACGAACTCGGCGGTGTTGGCGGAGACGAGGCCGACCACGTCACCGCGGCGCAGCCCCGCGCGGCCGAGCCGGACGGCGATGTCGCCGGCCAGGGCGGCGAGACCGCCGTAGGACAGCGGTACGCGGTCCCCGCTGACGACGAGCGCCCGGGAGCGGGGGCGGTCGCGCGCGTGCCGGTCGAGGAGATCGGTGAGGCCGGTGAGCGCCGGCGGCCGGTACGGGCCCGCGTCGCGCACCGATGCCTCGGTCGGAACGGCCATGTGCACACCTCCTCGCACCAGGTCCGATGAAGCTGTCGTCTGCGAGCTTGCGCGGGCGGGCGGCGGGCGTCCAATACCCGCTGGTGAACAGCCGATAGCGAGGATCTATCAAGGCGTTCGAGGGGGCTGTCGGCACGGGTCTGACCTGCGACGATCCTTGATCGATAAATGCTGTTTATCGGCTGGTCGCCGATAGGTCTTGGACGTGTGGATGCGTGCTGCCGAAGGTGGGACGAGAAGCCGATCAGGCATGACTGCCCAAGGAGGACCTCGGACCATGACCGCCCCTTCCGCACAGGAGAACGCGGCGACCGCCGACGCTCAGGCCGAGCTCACCGACGGGTATCACCTGGTCGTCGACGCGCTCAAGCTGAACGACGTGGACACCATCTACGGTTTGGTCGGCATCCCGATCACCGATCTGGCCCGCCTCGCGCAAGCGCAGGGCATCCGCTACATCGGCTTCCGTCACGAGAGCAACGCCGGCCACGCGGCGGCGGCGGCCGGGTACCTCACGAAGCGGCCGGGCGTGGCGCTGACCGTGTCCGCGCCGGGCTTCCTCAACGGGCTGGTCGCCCTCGCGAACGCCACCACGAACTGTTTCCCGATGGTGCAGATCTCGGGTTCGAGCGAGCGCCACCTCGTGGACCTGAAGCAGGGCGACTACGAGGAGATGGACCAGCTCGCCGCCGCGCAGCCGTTCGTCAAGGCCGCGTACCGCGTGAGCCGGGTGGAGGACATCGGCCGCGGTATCGCCCGCGCGCTGCGCACCGCCATCTCCGGCCGCCCCGGCGGCGTGTACCTCGACATCCCGGCCGCGGTGCTCGGCTCCATCATGGACAAGGAGAAGGGCGCGAAGACGCTGAGCCGTCTCGTCGACCCGGCGCCGCGCCAGCTGCCCGCGCCCGAGGCGGTGGACCGCGCGGTCGAGATCCTGGCGGGTGCGCAGCGGCCCCTGGTGGTGCTGGGCAAGGGCGCCGCGTACGCGCAGGCGGACGAGAAGATCCGGGACTTCATCGAGTCCACCGGCATTCCGTACGTACCGATGTCGATGGCGAAGGGCCTGCTGCCCGACAACCACCCGCAGTCCGCCGCCACCGCCCGTTCGCTGGCGCTGAAGAAGGCCGATGTCGTCGTGCTTCTCGGCGCGCGGCTGAACTGGCTGCTCAACCACGGCGAGGCTCCGCAGTGGAACCCCGACGCGAAGTTCATCCAGGTGGACATCGAGCCCAAGGAGCTGGACAGCAACCAGCCCATCTCCGCCCCGCTCGTCGGAGACATCGAGTCGGTGCTCGACGCGCTCGCCGAGCGGACGAAGCCCGGCCAGATCACGGCCCCCGCCGCCTGGCGCGAGGAGCTGGGGGCGCGGTCGGCGACGAACGTCGCCAAGATGGCGGAGCGGCTCAAGGCCGACCCGCACCCGATGCAGTTCATGGGCGCGCTGAAGGCCGTACGTGACGTCCTGCACCAGAACCCGGAGGCCTACCTCGTCAACGAGGGCGCCAACGCGCTGGACATCGCCCGCAATGTGATCGACATGCATGTGCCGCGCCACCGTCTCGACAGCGGGACGTGGGGCGTCATGGGCATCGGCATGGGGTACGCGATCGCCGCCGCCGTCGAGAGCGGTCAGCCGGTGGTGGCCGTGGAGGGCGACAGCGCCTTCGGGTTCAGCGGCATGGAGCTGGAGACGATCTGCCGCTACAAGCTGCCGGTCGTCACCGTCATCATGAACAACGGCGGCGTCTACCGCGGCGACGACGTCAACCCGCTGGAGAACGACCCGTCGCCGACGACCCTGATGCTCCAGGCGCGCCACGACAAGATGATCGAGGCGTTCGGCGGCAAGGGCTACCGCGCGACCACGCCCGCCGAGGTCACCGCGGCCCTCACCGAGGCGCTGGCCTCGGGCGGCCCGGCGCTCATCGACTGCGCGATCGACCCGTCGGCCGGCACCGAGAGCGGTCACATCGCGCATCTCAACCCGAAGGGCATCACCGTCGGCAACATCACGCCGGCGAAGAAGTGAGCGACCGGCTCACCGCACTCCCCCGCACACCACACCCTCCGTACCGAGATCATTCACGAGAAGGAAGCCACCATGAGTGACAAGCCGCTCGCCGGAATCAAGGTGATCGACTTCACCGGGGTCCAGGCCGGTCCCGCGTGTACCCAGATGCTCGCCTGGTTCGGCGCCGACGTCATCAAGGTCGAGCGCCCCCAGGGCGGCGACGTGACCCGCAATCAGCTGCGGGACATCCCCGACCTCGACGCCCTGTACTTCACCATGCTGAACAGCAACAAGCGCTCGCTGGCCATCAACACCAAGACCCCCGAGGGCAAGGAGGTCATGGAGAAGCTGATCCGCGAGTCGGACATCCTGGTCGAGAACTTCGCGCCGGGCGCGATGGACCGTATGGGTCTCAGCTGGGAGCACATCCACGAGCTGAACCCGCGTCTGATCTTCGGCTCGGTCAAGGGCTTCAACGACGACTCGTCGTGGAACGACCTGAAGGTCTACGAGAACGTCGCGCAGGCGGCCGGTGGCGCCGCGTCCACCACGGGGTTCTGGGACGGCCCGCCGACCATCAGCGGTTCGGCCCTCGGTGACAGCAACACCGGTATGCACCTGATGATCGGCCTGCTGACCGCGATCATCCAGCGCAATGCGACCGGTCTGGGGCAGAAGGTCTCGGTGTCCATGCAGGACGCCGTACTCAACCTGACCCGGGTCAAGCTCCGTGACCAGCAGCGCCTGGAGAAGGTCGGCTACCTGGAGGAGTACCCCCAGTACCCGCACAGCGAGTTCGGCGACGCGGTGCCGCGTGGCGGCAACGCCGGCGGCGGCGGTCAGCCGGGCTGGATCCTGAAGTGCAAGGGCTGGGAGACCGACCCCAACGCCTACATCTACTTCACGATCCAGGAGCAGAACTGGAAGCGCACCGCCGAGGCCATCGGCCACCCCGAGTGGGTCGAGGACCCGGACTATACGAGCGCCCGTGCCCGCCAGCCGCGCATCATGGAGATCTTCGGCGAGATCGAGAAGTGGCTGGCCGACAAGACCAAGTACGAGGCGGTCGACATCCTGCGCGAGTGGGAGGTGCCCTGCGCCCCCGTGCTCAGCATGAAGGAGCTGGCCGAGGACCCCGACATGCGCAAGAGCGGCACGATCGTCGAGGTCGAGCAGAAGGAGCGCGGCACGTACCTGACCGTCGGCAGCCCGGTCAAGTTCTCCGGCTTCAAGCCCGACATCAAGGGTGCGCCGCTGCTCGGCGAGCACACGGACGAGGTTCTCGCGGACCTCGGTTACGACGCGAACGACATCCGCAAGCTGCACGACGGCAACGTCGTCGTCTGACGTCGTCTGACGTCGGCCGACGCCGGCTGATCCGAACGGTCCGGGTGCCCCGCGTGCGATCCGCGCGCGGGGCACCCGTATGCGTTCAGCCGTTCAGGCCACTCAACCGCTCAGCCGCTCAGGCCGCTCAGCCGTTGAAGACCGTGAGGTCGTCGATGTACGCGTGGAAGCCGCCGGACGTCCCCTGGCGGTCGAAGCCCACCAGGATCTTGTCGATCGTCCTGCCCGCCAGCGCGGGACCGACATTGCTCTGGATCTTCGTCCAGGCGCCGACGCTACCCTTCGGCGCCGCCGGATGCATATCGGTGCCGCCCGTCGTGTTCGCGGCGCTGTCGCGCAGTGTGGAGCCGTCGGTCATCAGGAAGTCCACCGCGACGTTCCGTCCGCCCGCGTCCTTCGGCAGGAACTCGTACGACAGCTTCGTCGCCGCGGTCACCGGGATGTCGACGTCGAACGCCTGGAAGTACGCGTAGGCGTGCGCGGTCGTGGCGGTGCTGCCCTGGATCCGGAGCGCCGACTGCCCGAGCCGGTGGTCCTCACCGGTCACCACGCCGAGGACGGGTGAGCCGCTGCCGCCGGGGCCGGTCACGTTCGACGTACCGCCGGGCACCGGGGTGTTGGTCCAGGTCGGTGTGGCGTCCGTGTCCTTCTCCACACTGGTACGGAAGAAGGTGGGGCCGGTCGTCAGCGGGATCGGTACCTGCGTGACCAGCGGGTCCTGGCCCGTGATCATGCGGGTCGCCTTCCCGGCGAGCCGCAGGTAGAAGTCCGACGACACGTACATCCCGTCGGAACTGGTCGTCTGGAAGTACTGGTTGGCCGGGATCATCGAGGAGTCCTCGGCGGCGGGCGCGATCGCGGTGCCCTCGTCGTACTCGTCGAACATGGCGATGAACGCCTGCGGGACCCCGGCCTTGCGGACGTTGGCGGCCTGCTGCCAGAGGTAGTCGCCGTTCCTGCGCGGGATCTGGTTGCGGGGGCCGTCCTTCCAGTTGGACCAGGCGAAGCCGGGATAGATGACGGGCTGGTAGTCCTGGCCGGTCGCGTTGAGCGCGTCGCGGTCGGCCGTCAGCTGGGGAGTGGTGTCGGCCGTGCTGCCGACCATCCAGGGCGAGAGCATGTCGAACGCCCGGTAGACCGGGCCGAATCCGGGCTTGGCGTCCGCGTCGGTGCGCCAGCCGCGCGGCACGCCGCCGATGACGTACAGGCCCTGGTCCTTGAACCAGTTCACGATGCGCTCGGCCTGTGCGGCGGTGCCCGGCCGGTTGAGGAAGCCGAAGCCCCACAGCTCGACGACGGGCCTGCCGCCCTCCTTGGCGTAGGCCGGGGAGTCGGTGAGGCGGAGCGAACCGGTGATGACGTCGGTCCAGTCGCGCGTGAGGACCTGCTCGACGTTGGCGTCGGTCAGTCCGCTGACGTCGTACTCGACGTAGAAGCCCCGGCCGTACTTCTCCGCGGCGTCACGGGCCTTGGCGGCGATGGAGTTGCGGTTCACCGCTCCCGGCGCGGCGGGAGCGGCGATGTCGCTGCCGAAACGCTGGAGAGCGGCGCCGTCGATGCCGTACTGCCGCATCCAGCTGAAGTGCTGGTCGACGACGGCGGTCGGATAGGACGAGAAGAGTGTGGGGCTCTGTCCATTGCCGAGCGGCGCGTACCCCGTGGTGTGGCGGGCCGAGGCCGGGTACGCGCTCATGTCGGGATAGAGCTCGAAGGACTGATTGCCCGGCGAGGGCTGTGAACCGGCCCAGTGCCGCCACGCGTTGAGCGGCGAGCCGTCACCGGGCGCGTTGAACCAGCCCTGGTAGCCGGCGTACACCCGGTTCTTCACGGTCGGGTTCGCGGCGGCGTGCGCCGTGGGGGTCAGGGCGGTCGCCGACCACCACAGGCCCGCTGTCAGGAGGGAGAGGACGAGGGTCAGTCTCAGGACGAGATTTCGGCGTCTGTGCATGAGGCACCCTTGGGTTGGGGGGAGTCGTCCATGTAAATCCATTGGATTGCCATACGTCAATGACTCCGACCCCGGCGCGAGGTGACGCGCTCCCCCGGCTCAGGCGTGAGGTGACGCTCCGCGCGCCGAACGGCCGCGCGGGCTCAGACGGGGGGTGAAGGCGGAGTGGAACACACTGGACGCGGCGCCGACCTCCGCTGCCTGGTTCGGGCGTGACTGGGCGACATGCACATCGCGTACGCGCCGCGCGACCGGGAAGCGGTTCACGGCGGCGGAGATCTGGCCGAGATAGAGGTCGGCGACGGACGGCAGGACGGCCGGTCCGCCCACGACGAGCAGCTCCACGTCGAGGAGGTCGATGATGCCGACCGCTCCCAGGGCGACCGTCCTGGCCACGTTCTCCAGCACCGTGACGGCCCGGTCGTCACCGCGCGCCGCCGCTTCGCAGACCCAGTCGTACGCGCCGTCGCCCTGCGGCACCACCAGGCCCGCTTCCCTGGCCTGGTCGACGACCGCCGAGATCGGGGCGCATTCCGCGACCATGCGGGGGCCGCCCTCGTCGGTGAGCAACCCGGTTCTGATGGCGCAGAGTTCGCCCATCTCGCCCGCGTTGCCCGTCGTGCCGCGGTACACGTCGCCGTTGAGGAAGGCACCGCTGCCCGCGCCGGCGCCGAGGTAGAGGTAGACGAAGTCCCCGGCGCGGTCGGCCGCGCCCAGCCAGCGTTCGCCGATCGCCGCGGCGGTGGCGTCCTTCTCCACGATCACCGCCGTGCCCAGCCGCTCGATCAGCTCCGCCTTGAGCTCCACCTGTTCCCAGCCGTCGAAGAGCGGCGGGTCGAGGACGATCCCGGCGCGCGCGTCGACCGGGCCCGGCACGGCGACCCCGACCCCGAGCAGGGCCTCCGACGCCTGACGGGCCACCGCCGCGGACTCCAGGGCCAGCCGCGTCATGTGCTCCAGGCACCAGCCGGGGTCGCGCCGTTCGAACAGGTGCATCTGCCGGCGGTCGAGGATGCCGCCGCACAGGTCGACGGCCACCACGCTGATCATCTCGGGGTCGAGATGGACCCCGATGGCGGACGCGGCGTCGGGGCGCAGCCGGAGCGGCACCCTCGGTTTGCCGGCGCCCGCGGACTGCCGTCCGTCCTCGGCGAGCAGCCCGGCGGTCAGCAGATTGCGGGTGATACGGGACACCGCCTGGGGCGTGAGTCCGGTCTGCTCGGCGATCTCGACCCGGCTGAGCGCCCCGGCCTCGCGGATGCTCTCGATCACCAGCTTCTCGTTGTACGAGCCGAGCGCGAGCTGGTTGAAGGCGCGGGGGACGGGGCGTGGCGGGGTCCGCCCCGCGCGGGTCTCCGACCGCTGCCAGCTGAAGGCGGCGTCGCCCGGCGCGTCCGCGTACGCCCGCGCGGCCTCGGTCAGCGCGTGCAGGACCGGTCTGAACCGGCCGGGGAACTGGGCGAGTTCGGCGAGCGCGACCGTACAGGCGGTGGCGGACCAGCTCATGGTGGAGTCGGCCCGGTGCCAGATGGCCTCGGGCGGAGCGTCGTGGTCCGGGTGCCCGTCCGGGGTCGCGCGGTCCGCCGCTTCGTCGCCCCAGGCGATGATGTGCAGCGTGCGGCGGGGGTGACGGGCGGCGGCGGTGGCGATCAGGGCGCCGGGGCCCGGGTCACGGGGCAGGGGGACGCCGCCCGGGGAAACCGTGTGGGCGTGGGCACCGGTCGTGGACGGCGGCCCGGCCCGGGGCGGTTCGGTGTCCCGTACGCGGTCGAGTTGCGCGGCGAGGGCGGCGTGGCGCGCGCGTCGCTCGTCGGCGTCGGTGGCCCGGCCGCGCTGTCCCTCGGACGCGGGGGCCTCGCCGATGACCAGGACCGCCCTGTCGGCTCTCGCCCACACACCGAGCAGTTCGGCCCGTGCGCAGGGCAGGGCGGGATCGGCGGGCACGGTCGGCAGGCTGCCTTCGCCAGGACCCACCTGCCACCGGCGCCATACCCCGGTCAGTGTGGTGTGCGAGACGCCGAGGCGGTCCGCGAGTGCGCGGGCCGACCAGGTACGGGCCGGGGCGGGGGGTCCCGCGAGTGTCGCGGCGACGACATCGGCCTCGTCGACCTGGGGCGGACGGCCGCTGCGCGGGCGGTGCTCCAGACCCGCCAGCCCCTGGGCGGCGTACCGCTTGCGCCATGTGGTCACCGTGGGGCGGGAGATGCCGAGGGACCGCGCGCTGCCGGAGACGCTGAGACCCGCCTCGGCGTCCAGCACGATACGGGCGCGGACGGACCGCTCGGGACCGCCGCGCGCCCAGACCCGCAGGGCCTCGCGGTCCCGGTCGCTGAGCACCGGCTTGCTGGTCTCGTCCATGTCACGCATGGCAGACATCCAAACACCCGCCGCCACAACTGCAAAAGTACTAAGTTGCCAATTTCTGGAGCCCATGGAGAGCGTCCCGGGGCACCCCGTGCGCCGAGAAGCCGCAGCCAGAGGGCCAAAAAGAAACCGCTTCCTGCTGGTTGAGCTGCACCGTAAGAACGATCACCGTGGCCCGGCGCGGCAGATTTTTACGCGCACGAAGCATTGACGTAAGACAAACCAATGGATTGTCATGGTCGGCACGTCGCTCAACCCACCCCTGCGAAGGGCAGTCCATGTCCACACGGTCCGCACGTCGCGACCGGTCGCTGTTCTGGTTCACGGTGCCCGGCATCCTCGTGGTCCTGCTGTTCCACTATGTGCCGCTGCTCGGCAATGTGATCGCGTTCCAGGACTACCAGCCGTTCATCGGGATCTGGCACAGCACCTGGACGGGGCTGGACAACTTCCGCGTCCTGGTCAACGGCGACGCCGCGTTCCTCCACGCACTGAACAACACCGTGCAACTGCTGCTGATCCAGGTGGTGTTCGTCTTCCCCGCGCCCATCCTGCTCGCGCTGGCGCTGAACAGCCTGGTGAGCGAGCGGGTCAAGAAGGCCGTGCAGAACATCCTGTATCTGCCGCACTTCCTGTCGTGGGTGGTCGTCGTCGCCGTGTTCCAGCAGATGCTCGGCAACGGCGGGCTGCTCAATGTCTTCCTGCGCGCCCAGGAAATGGGCACCTGGAACATCATCGGCGACCCCGAGCTGTTCAAGACGCTGCTCACGTCCCAGGTGATCTGGAAGGACACCGGCTGGGGCACGATCCTGTTCCTCGCGGCGCTCTCCCGCGTCGACAACAACCTCTACGAGGCGGCGGCGGTCGACGGCGCGGGCCGCTGGCGCCAGACCTGGCACGTCACCCTGCCCGCGCTGCGCGGGCTCGTGGTCCTGCTGCTCATCCTCCGGCTCGGTGACGCGCTCAGCGTCGGCTTCGAGCAGATCATCCTCCAGCAGACAGGGGTGGGGCTCGAATCCAGCGAGGTCCTCGACACCTACGTCTACAACAACGGTCTGCTGGCGGGCCAGTGGGGCGTGTCGGCCGCTGTGGGCCTGGTCAAGGGCATGGTCGGGGTGGTCCTCGTACTCGGCGCGAACCGGCTCGCCCACTTCTTCGGCGAGGAAGGGATCTACCGCAAATGAACGCCGCACAGACCGCCACCACCGACCGGACCACGGCCACCGGCCGGGCCGCCGCCACCACCGCTCCGAAGGCCCCGCGCCGCGGACGTACCGACAGCGCGATCCCCGGTCAGACCCCCGCCTCGCCACCCTGGCGTGCCGTCAAATCGCTGCTGCTGCTGATCTGTTGTCTGCTGGTCGCCGTCCCGTTCTTCTCCATCGTCGCGACCTCGCTCGCCGGCACCCAGCAGGTCAATGAGGCGGGCGGGTTCGTGCTGTGGCCCGACCATCCCACCGTCGACGCCTACCGCGCCATCCTCCAGGGCGGCCTGGTGTCACGGGCCCTGCTGGTGAGCGTCGGTGTCACGGCGGTCGGTACGGCGCTGAGCCTGCTGTCCAGCGTCACCCTCGCCTACGGGCTGAGCCGGCCGGGCTCCTTCGGCCACAAGCCGGTGCTGATGACCCTCCTGTTCTCGATGCTGTTCGCGCCGGGTGTGATCCCCAGCTATCTGCTGATCAAGCAGTTGCATCTGATCAACAGCTACTGGTCACTGATCCTGCCCACCATGGTCAGCGCGTTCAATGTGATCGTGCTGCGGTCGTTCTTCATGAGCATCCCCGGCGAACTCACCGATGCCGCCCGGATCGACGGCGCCAACGCGGCCCAGATCCTGCGCCGCGTCGTGGTGCCCCTGTCGCGTGCCGCGATCGCCGTGGTGGGGCTGTTCTACGCGGTGTCGTACTGGAACGCGTTCTTCAACGCGATGCTCTATATGAACGAGTCGGCGAAATGGCCCATGCAACTGGTCCTCAGAACCTATGTCGTCAACAACTCGGCGATCGGCGCCGGCCAGGCATCGGCCGCGGGCTCGGCGCTGCCGCCCTCGCAGGCGCTCCAGGCGGCGATCCTCGTGCTGTCCATCGTCCCCATCGTGATCGTCTATCCCTTCCTTCAGCGCCATCTGACGAAGGGCGTGATGATCGGCGCCGTCAAGGGCTGACCCGGCGGGCCGCTGTCGTACTCGGCCCTTGATGTCAACAGAGGAGAGGCCTGACATGGGCTCGTATCTCACGCGCAGACATCTGCTGCGCGGCTCGCTCGGCGCCGCCGCCGGGCTGGCCCTCGCCGGATGCGGCGACGGCGGGCCACCGCTCCCGCTCGCCGACAACGCGCGGGTCCGGCTGCCCGAGTACCTCCCGTACCGGGGCGTCGCCGCGCCCCTGGCCGGTACCACCGAGGGCGCGCTCAACGGCTACTTGCACTACCCGGAGCGTCCCGCCCGCGCCTTCCCGGACGGCCCGCCGGCCAAGGGCCCGGACGTCTCGGTCATGACACTGATCTTCAATCCCGTGCCGCCTCCGCCCGACCGCAACACCTACTGGCGGGCCCTCAACGACAGTCTGGGCACCGAGCTCTCGATGGAGATCGTCCCGGTCGTGGACTATCCCAACAAGTTCTCCGTGGTCATCGCGGGCGGTGACCTGCCCGACGCGATGGCGGTGCTGCCCTCCGCGACCCAGCGTCCCGCCATGTTCAACGCCCTCTTCCAGGACCTGACCGAGCATCTGTCCGGCCCGGCGATCCGTGAGTATCCGTACCTCGCCAACATCCCCTCCCAGTCGTGGCGCTGGACGGTCTACAACGGCGGCATCTACGGGCTGCCCATGCCACGCGCCAACACCGGCTCCGTCATGTACTACCGGGCCGACCGGGTCAAGGAGAAGTCACTCGATCCGAACCCGGGCAGCTTCGACGAGTTCAGGCGGCTGTGCGCGGATCTGTCCGAGCCACGTCACAGCCGCTACGCGCTGGGCGACCCGATGACCACGCTCTACTTCATGATGGAGATGCTGGGCGGCCCCAACAAATGGCGCGAGGAGCGGGGGCGCTTCACCTCCTGGCTGGAGACCGAGGAGATCAAGCAGGCCCTGGACGCCGTACGCCGGCTGACCCGTGACCAGTTGCTGCACCCCGACGCCTACACCGTCCTCGGCAAGTTCAAGGACTGGTTCGGCAGCGGCCAGATCGCGCTGCACTACGACGGCAACGCCGGCTGGAACGACTTCTACCGGCAGTACGCGCAGAACACGGAGGGCTTCGCGATCGACGGGATGCTCGCGCCCGGCTTCGACGGCGGGCCCGGCACCCACTGGGCCGGCGACTCCAGCTTCGCCACGCTCGTCTTCAAGAAGGCGCCACGCGCACGCATACGCCAACTGCTGCGCCTCTGCAACGCGTTGGCCGCGCCCTTCGGAACCGACGCGTACAAGCTGCGCAAGTACGGAGTCGAGGGCGTCAACCACACGCTCAAGGGCTCCGACCCGCTGCTCACCCCGACCGGGACCGTCGAGACATCCGTACCGACGATCTTCGTCACGGACGCCCCGCAGTCGCTGTACTTCCCCGAGCGTCCGGAGGTCGTCCCGCAGCAGCACGCGTTCCAGAAGCGTGCCGTGGACGTCCTGGTGAAGAACGCGGCCGAGGGTCTGTACTCCGAGACGGACGTGACCTCGAGCGGCGGCCTCCAGAAGCGGATCGACGACGCCCTCAAGGGCATCATGCAGGGCCGGGATCCGCTGTCGTCGTGGGACGACACACTGCGGACCTGGCGCCGCGAGGGCGGCGACCGGATGCGGGCCGAATACGAGAAGTACTGGGAGAGTCTCCACTGATGCCGCACTCCACACCCCCTGCGACCCCGCTCACCAGGGCGGACTGGGAGCGACTCGCCGACCGGCTCCTGCTGGCGGTCCGCCCGTACGCCTCGGAACGCCACGCGCTGATCGGACTGCCCGGTACGGCCAGTGTCAACGGCCCCTGGAGCGACGGTCTGGAGGGCTTCGCCCGTACCTTCCTGCTGGCCGCGTTCCGGCTGGCCGGCGCGCGCGGCCACGATCCGGACGGGCTCGCCGAGTGGTACGCGGCCGGGATCGTGGCGGGCGTCGACCCGGCGAGCGAGGAGCGCTGGCCCACCTTCGCCGAGTCCAACCAGGCCAAGGTGGAGGCGGCCTCGATCGCCATCGCCCTGCACGAGACCAGGCCATGGATCTGGGACCGCCTGCCGGACCGTACGCGGCATCAACTGCACGACTGGCTGGGCCACATGGTCGGGAACACGATGCCGGGGAACAACTGGATCTGGTTCCAGGCCATCACCGAGGCCTTCGCCCGCACCACGGGCGGCGCCTGGCGGGCCGGCGATCTGACGCGGACCATCGAACTCACCGAGGACTGGTACACGGGCGACGGCTGGTACTCCGACGGGCTCTCCGGCGGCGCACACCGCAACTACGACCATTACAACGGCTGGGCCATGCACTTCTATCCGCTCTGGTTCTGCCGCATCCTCGGGGACGGGGCGCCGGACGGACTCCTCGACCGCTACCGGACCCGGCTGCGCCGCTTCCTGGACGATGCCCGGCACCTGGTGGGCGGCAACGGCTCGCCGCTGATCCAGGGCCGCTCGCTGACGTACCGCTTCGCGGCGCTGGCGCCGGTGTGGACCGGCGCGCTCTTCGACGCGACGCCGCTGCCGCCCGGCCAGACACGCCGGCTGGCGGGCCGGATGCTGGACCACTTCACCCGTCACGGCGCCGTCGACGAGCGGGGGCTGCTCACACTGGGCTGGCACCGGCCGTTCCGGCCCGTCCTTCAGGTGTACTCGGGACCCGCGTCTCCGTACTGGGCCAGCAAGGGGTTCGCGGGCCTGCTGCTGCCGGACGGCCATCCGGTGTGGAGCGCCGACGAGAGTCCGCTGCCCGTCGAGTCCGGCGACTTCGCCCTCGCCCTGCGCGCACCCGGCTGGCTGGTGTCCGGAACCCGCGCCGACGGTGTCGTGCGTGTCGTCAACCACGGCAGCGACCACGCCGATCCGGCCCGGCCGCACTCCGACGACCCGCTGTACGCGCGGATCGCCTTCTCGACGCATGCCGCGCCCGAGACGCCGTCGGATCCGCGCGGCGGGCCGGTGGATTCGTCGGTCGTGCTGCTCGGCGCGGACGGACGGGCCAGCCACCGGCGGCCCCTGGAGCGCGTCACGGTCGAGGGCCGCGTCGCGGTGTCACGGAGCCGCGCGCACTGGCCGGAGGACGAGCGCTGGGACTGCTTCGGCGGCCCGGACACGGCGTACCGCCCGGGGCCGTGGATCACCGTGGCGTCCGTCCTGCGCGGCACGGTGGAAGTCCGGCTGGTGCGGGTGGACCCGGCGCCCGGGGGCGACCCCGGTCCATGGCGGCTGCGGCTGGGGGGATGGGCCGTGGGCACGGGCGATGTGTACCCGCGCAGCGGTCTGGTCCCGCTGCCCGTCCTCGACGAGAACGCCGAGTCCGGCTCCGGGTCCGGGTCCAAGTCCGGGACCGGGTCGGTCCTCGAATCCCCGTCCGGCTTCGACGAGACCGACGTGCACCACGGAACCGATACCAACGCCCTCACGACCACATCCGCGACACCCACACTCTCCACCTCAGGCGATGTGGTCTTCGCACGGCCGTACGCCGCGGCCGTCCACCTCGGGGGCTCGGCTCTGTCCGAGGAGCGGATACCGCGGGTCCGCCTCCGCCCCCGGAGCACGGACGCCGCCCACGCCGCTGAAGCCACCGACGCCACCGACGCCACCGACGCCACCGACGCCACCGACACGACGGACGCGCACGCCATCGTGGTGGACGTCCTGTGGCCCGATGGACAGCTCGACACCGTTCGCCTCCCCGCTCCTCCCGCCTCCGCACCCGTTCCCGCACCGCCGTCCACCGAGAAGGAACCCTCGTCCCATGCATGACGACCGCGTATCCACCGAGGACCGGATCGCCAAGTTCGCGGCGGAGCGTCTGGCGCCCGCCCTCTACGGCCCGTCGCTCCCCCTGGAGCTGTCCGCCTGGCGGGTGCCGGGCGAGCCCGTTCCCGTCGCCGAGGCCCTGACCGCCGAGTACGAGCCCTTCAGCGTGGGCGAGGGGTGGGGCGGCCCGTGGGCGACCACCTGGCTGCGCGCCCGTGCCCGTATCCCCGCCGCCTGGGCGGGCCGCCGGGTGGAGGCCGTCTTCGACCTGGATTTCGATCTGACGAAGGGACCGGGCGGACAGGCGGAGGGCTTCGTGCACGACGCGTCCGGCACTCCGGTCCAGGGTCTGCACCCCTACAACAGGTCGGTGCTGCTCACCGGTTCGGCGAACGGCGAGGAGCCGGTGGATCTGCTGATCGAGCTGGCCGCCAACCCGCCGATCAGCGGCAGCCGCGGCATCGGCACCCACTACGGCTCGAAGGAGACCGCGGGCACCGACACGCTCTACCGGCTGCTCGCCGCCGGGATCGCCGTCCGCGAGGAGGACGTGTGGCATCTCCTGCACGACATCGAGGTGCTGGACGAGCTGATGCGCGAGCTGCCGGCCGACTCGTCGCGCCGTCACGAGATCCTGCGCGCCCTGGACCGCGCCGTCGACGCCGTCGACCCCTGGGACGTCGCCGCCACGGCCGCCGCCGGACGCGCCGCGCTCTCCGAGGTGCTGGCCCGGCCCGCGCACGCCTCCGCGCACACCATCAGCGCCGTCGGCCACGCCCATATCGACTCCGCCTGGCTGTGGCCGCTGCGCGAGACCGTCCGCAAGTGCGCCCGTACCTTCACCAACATCACCACCCTGGCCGAGGAGTACCCGGAGCTGGTCTTCGCCTGCTCCTCCGCGCAGCAGTACGCGTGGATGAGGGAACAGCGCCCCGAGATCTTCGAGCGGATCAGGAAGGCGGTGGGCGACGGCACCTTCGTACCGGTCGGCGGCATGTGGGTGGAGGCCGACGGCAATCTCCCCGGCGGGGAGGCGCTGGCACGTCAACTCGTGTACGGGCGCAGGTTCTTCGCGGCGGAGTTCGGAATCGAGCAGGACGGGGTGTGGCTGCCGGACTCCTTCGGCTACACCGCCGCGTATCCGCAGCTGGCCCGCCTCGCCGGGGCGCGCTGGTTCCTGACGCAGAAGCTGTCGTGGAACGCGACCAACCGGCTGCCGCATCACACCTTCGACTGGGAAGGCATCGACGGGACCCGTATCCTCACCCACTTCCCGCCCGTCGACACGTACAACGCGGAGCTGACGGGGCGTGAACTCTCCCATGCCGAGCGAAATTTCGCCGAGAAGGGGGCGGCCAGCCGGTCGCTCGCGCCGTTCGGTTTCGGCGACGGCGGCGGCGGTCCGACCCGCGGCATGCTGGAGAAGGCCCGCCGGCTGCGGGATCTGGAGGGCTCGCCGAAGGTGGAGATCACCCGCCCGACGGACTTCTTCGAGACGGCCCGCACGGAGTATCCGCGACGGCCGGTCTGGCGCGGCGAGCTGTATCTGGAGACACACCGCGGTACGTACACCAGCCAGGCCCGCACCAAGCGGGGCAACCGGCGCTCCGAACAGCTGCTGCGCGAGGCCGAACTGTGGGCCGCGACGGCCGCCGTGCACGCGGGGGCACCCTATCCCTACGAGGAGTTGGAGGAGTTGTGGCAGCAGGTGCTGCTGCACCAGTTCCACGACATCCTGCCCGGGTCGTCCATCGCGTGGGTGCACCGGCAGGCGGAGGAGACATACGGCCTGATCCACGAGGGACTTGAGCGGATCATCGACGGCGCGTTGTCGGCGCTGACAGCGGCCGGGGACGACGGGAACGCCGACGAGCCGCACAGTGTGTTCAACGCGGGCCCGCACGCGCGGCACGAGGTGCTCGTCCTGCCGGCCGGCGTGCGCGCACCGCGCGACGCGCAGCCGTTGAGCGACGGGCGGTACGCCGTCGCCGTCACCGCGCCCGCCCTGGGCGCGGGCACCCTGGCCGACGAGGCACTCGCGCCCGTGACGGCCGAGGCGGTCGACGGGAGCGACGACGCGGGTACGGGAGACGGCGCGGGTACGGGAGACGACGCGGGCACGACAGACGATGGGAGTGACGGCGCGGGCGCGGCTGACGGTGCGGGATTCGTCCTCGACAACGGCCTGCTTCGCGTACGGATCGACGGCGCCGGGCTCGTCCGGTCCGTACGGGACCTGGCCGCCGCGCGCGAGACGCTCGCCCCGGACCAGCCGGGCAACCTGCTCCAGCTGCACCACGACGACCCCAACGTCTGGAGCGCCTGGAACATCGACCACCACTACCGCAACACGGTGCGCGATCTCGTCGAGGCCGACTCGGTCACGCTGACCGAGCGGGGCCCGCTGCTCGCGAGTGTCCGCGTGGAACGGTCCTTCGGCGGCTCGCGGATCACCCAGGACCTCCAACTGGCCGCCGGAAGCCGACGGTTGGTGGTGCACACCGATATCGACTGGCAGGAGCGCGACGCCGTGCTGAAGGCGGCCTGGCCGCTGGATGTGCACGCCGAGCACGAGAGCGCGGAGATCCAGTTCGGGCATGTGCGGCGGCCCACGCACGAGAACACCAGCTGGGACGCGGCCCGCTTCGAGGTGTGGAACCACCGATGGGTGCATGTCGGTGAGTACGGTTTCGGCGCGGCCGTCCTCAACGACTCGACGTACGGGCATGACGTACGCCGTCACACCCGGGAGGACGGCGGCACCACCACCACACTGCGGCTCAGTCTGCTGCGCGCGCCGCACAGCCCGGACCCGCAGGCCGACCGCGGCCGGCACTCCTTCACCTACGCGCTGGAGGCGGGCGCCGATATCGGCGCCGCCATCGCAGGGGGCTACGCGCTGCATCTGCCGCTGCGCCGACGCCCGGGTACGGCCACGGCCGCACCCCTGGTCACGGTCTCCGACCCGGCCGTGGTCGTGGAGGCGGTCAAGCTCGCCGACGACCGCTCCGGCGATGTCGTCGTACGGCTCTACGAATCCCGTGGCGGCGCCGCGACCACCACGCTCACCAGCGCTCGCGGGCTGCGGGCGGCCCATCTCGCGGACCTGTTGGAACAGGCCGAGTCCGAGCTGACGGTCACGGCGGACGGTCATGACGTCAGCCTTTCGCTGCGTCCGTTCCAGATCCTGACGGTACGGCTGAAGAGCTGACGCGGGGGCGGTGCGCAGGCGGGGCGACCGCGCGCCCGCCCCGCCTGCGCACCCACCCGTTCATGCCTGTACCGACACGATCACATCCCGGCCCGATCGTCCGAGGAGGCGCCCGTCATGTCCCCCGCACTGCCCCGGCACCTCGACCCGGCCCCACCGCCGGGCCCGCTGCCGGCCCGTGCCGCGTTCCCCAGCTCCGCCCCGCACCTGAGCCTGAACGGCGACTGGCGCTTCCACCTGGCCCCGGATCCGGCGCACGTGCCGGACGCGTTCTGGTCCGAGACGTTCGACGACACGGCCTGGGACCTGCTGCCGGTCCCCTCCCACTGGCAGCTGCACGGCTACGGCGCGCCCGTCTACACCAATATCCGCTACCCGTTCCCCGTCGATCCCCCCTATGTCCCCCAGGAGAATCCGACCGGCTGCTACCGCTACGGCTTCCGTCCGCCCGAGCCCTGGCCCGACCCGGACCGGTCGGTGCTGCGCTTCGAAGGGGTCGACTCGTTCTTCACGGTGTGGCTGAACGGTACCGAGGTGGGTTCGGCCGGTGGCAGCCGGCTGCCGTCCGAGTTCGCCGTGGGCCATCTGCTGCGGCCGGGCACGGAGAACGTACTCGCCGTCCAGGTCCACCAGTGGTCGGCGGGCTCCTATCTGGAGGACCAGGACACCTGGTGGCTGTCGGGCGTCTTCCGCGAGGTGTCGCTGCACACGCGGCCCGCCGGGGCGGTCACCGACTACCGGGTGCACGCCGGCTACACGTCCGCGACGGGCGAGGGCGTCCTGTGCGTGGAGGTCGACGCCGACGCCGTGGACGCGCGTGTGCGTGTACCCGAGCTCGGTGTGGACGTCCCGGCGGGCGAGCGCGTCACCGTCCCCCGGGTCGAGCCGTGGAGCGCCGAACTGCCGCGCCTGTACGAGGGATCACTCACCGCGGCGGGGACCGTGGTCCCGCTGCGCATCGGATTTCGCACGGTCCGTATCGACGGTCATGTGTTCACCGTGAACGGCAGGCCGGTGAAGCTCCACGGCGTCAACCGCCATGAGTTCCACCCCGACCGGGGCCGCGCGCTGACCGCGCGGGACATGCTCGACGACGTCGTCCTGATGAAGCGTCACCACATCAACGCGGTACGCACCAGTCACTATCCGCCGCATCCGTACTTCCTGGACCTGTGCGACGAGTACGGCCTGTACGTCATCGACGAATGCGACCTGGAGACCCACGGCTTCATCCTGGAGGCCGGCTGGCGCGGCAATCCCAGCGACGACCCGGCGTGGGAGGCGGCCTGTCTGGACCGTGCCCGGCGCATGGTGGAGCGCGACAAGAACCGTCCCAGCGTGGTGATCTGGTCCCTGGGCAACGAAGCGGGCAAGGGACGTAATCTGCACGCGATGCGCGCCTGGATCTCCGGGCGGGACGCGTCCCGCCCGGTCCACTACTCCGGCGATGTCGAGTGCAGCGACATCTACAGCCAGACCTATCGTGAACACGCCGGTGTGGAGCACATCGGCACCGGCGGTGAGCACCCCGAGAAGCCCTATCTGATGTGCGAATACGCCCACGCCATGGGCAACGGACCCGGTGGACTCGCCGACTACCAGCGGCTGTTCGAGACCCACGAGCGGCTGATGGGCGGGCTGGTGTGGGAGTGGAACGACCAGTCCCTGCGGACCCGTGATCCCCTCAGCGGCCAGGAGTTCTTCGGCTACGGCGGCGATTTCGGCGAGGAGATCCACGACGGCAACTACATCGCCGACGGACTGCTGCTCCCCGACCGCACCCCGACGCCCGGCCTGCTGGAACTCAAGGCGGTCATCCAGCCGTTGCGCCTGACGATCGTCCCGCGGTCCGGCACGGTCACGGTCACCGTACGCAGCACGCTGCGCTTCGCGGACACCTCCGCACTGCGCTTCCTGTACGACGTGGTCACCGACCACGGCGTGGTGGACTCCGGACCGCTGGACGTCCCGGTGATCCCGGCCGGAGGCGAGGCGACCTGTGCCCTGCCCGCCATCGCTCCCACGGGCCGCGAGACGTGGCTCACGGTACGGGCCGTCCTCGCGGCGGCGAACCGCTGGGCCCCCGCCGGGCACGAGGTCGCCTTCGGCCAGGCGCGCGTGGCCGAGGGCGCGCCGCCCCAGGAGCCGGAGGCCGCGGCCCGGCACTCGCGACGGCCACCGGCGGCGGAGCGGCTCTCCACGGACCGGCACCCGACCGGTCAAGTCGCCTTCGGCGAGGGAACCTTCGACGTCCACACCGGACGGCTCCGCTCGCTGGGCGGTACGGAGCTGGACGGGCCCGTGCTCGACATCTGGCGGGCCATGACCGACAACGACCGTGAGCCCGGCGCGGAACTGCGCGGCTCCGAGGCCGCCCGTACCTGGCGTCAGCGCGGCCTGGACCGTATGCGCCATCGCACCGACCAGGTGCAGGCCGACGATACGGCTCTCACCGTCCGCGGCCGGCTCGCGCCCGCCTCCGAGCAGTTCGGGCTGGCCGCCACCTACCACTGGAGCGCGGTGCCCGGTGGTCTGCGGCTGCGCCTGACAGCGGCGCCCGACGGCCCGTGGCCCGCGGACATGCCGCTGCCGCGCTTCGGCGTGCGTCTGGCGGTACCGGCCGGCTGGAGCCTGGTCCGCTGGTTCGGGCTGGGGCCCGGCGAGTCGTACCCCGACTCCCGTGCGGCGGTACGGGTCGGGCGCTGGGAGCACACCGTCGACGCGCTCCAGTTCCCGTACACGTTTCCGCAGGAGAACGGCCATCGCAGCGAGGTGCGTTGGGCCGAGCTGACGCCGCCGGACGGATCGGCCGGCGGCATCCGCTTCGAGGGCCGGCCGCATCTCGGGTTCACGGCGCGCCGCTGGACCACCGAGGACCTCGACGCCGCCCGGCACCCGCACGAACTCGTCGCCCGCGACCGTGTCCACGTCCATCTCGACCTCGCCCAGCACGGACTGGGATCCGCCTCCTGCGGACCCGACACACTGCCGGCCCATCGGTTGACGGCGGCCCCCATGGACTTCACGGTGGTGCTGCGCGCGATCCCCTGACCACACCGGAACATGCCCACCGCTCCACCTGCTCACTGCTCCGCACGTCCCGGAATGAGATGAGAGACGGAGAAGACATCATGTCCCAACCACCCCGCCCCGCACGCGACATACCCCCCTCGCTCCCCCTCACCCGACGGCGTGCCGTCGCCGCGCTGGCCGTTGCCGGCGTGGGCGCCGTCACGTCGGGCTCCGTGGCATCCGCGTCCTCCGCCACACCGCCCTCCGCCGCGCCCTCCTCCCGTCGCGGGCCGCGCCTCCTGGCGGCCGAGCGGATCAACGCGCGCACGCTGAACCTGCGGATCGAATCCCCCGCACTCGGCCGCACCGGCAATGTGACCGTGCTGCTGCCGCCCGGCTTCGACAGCGCGCCCACCCGCCGGTGGCCCGTGCTGTATCTGCTGCACGGCTGCTGCGGAAGCCCCGGCTCGGCCGGCTGGGGCAACGCCGACGCCCTCACGGCCCGGACCCCCGCCCTGGTCGTGATCCCGGAGGGCGGACCCGCGGGCTTCTACGCGAACTGGTGGAACCAGGGCCGGTACGGGACCCCGGCCTGGGAGACCTTCCACCTCAGCGAGGTGCGCCTGATCCTGGAGCAGCAGGTGCGGGCCGGTGACCGACGCGCCGTGGCCGGGCTGTCCATGGGCGGCCACGGCGCGCTGTACTACGCCGGACAGCATCCGACGCTGTTCCGCGCGGCCGCGTCCTTCAGCGGTCTCGTCAACACGGCGCGGTACACGACCGGCATCCAGAACATCGTCAAGGGGCAGGGTCTCGATCCGCTCGATCTCTGGGGCGATCCCACGGCCCAGGCGGGCCTCTGGCGCGCACACAACGCCTACGAGCTGATCTCCCGGCTGCCCCGCGGCTTTCCCGTCTACGTCAGCAGCGGCAACGGGCTCCCCGGCCCGTTCGACCCCCCGGACCGTACGCCCGACAGTCTGGAGGCGACCCTCGACGTGATGGCCGGGGACTACATAGCCCGCGCGCGGTCCCACGGCCTGAATGTCACGGCCGACCGTTACGGGCCCGGCACCCACACCTGGCCCTACTGGGAACGCGCCCTCACCCGTGCGCTCCCGATGCTCACGGCGGCGATCGGCGCGACGTGAGTGTGCCGCCTCCGGGGCCCAGGAGCAGGACCAGGCCCGGGTCCAGGCCCAGGTCCAGGCCCAGGAACATGACCGGGGACAGCACCAGGACCAGCACCAGGACCGGAACTGTCCTAGTGCCGTCGTAACGTCTGACGTGCGAGGACGACCCTGGATCCGGACCGGTACGAACCGGTCCCGACCGATCCGGACCGACACACGAAGGACGTAACGACATGCCCACCGCCGACGAGTTGATCAGCGCGGCCACCGTCAGACAGCTGGCACGCGTGCTCGGCGCGACCACCGCGCCGGGCACGTACGGGTCCACGAGCTGGTCCGCCGTACACGCGAGCGCCGAGGCCGTCGGGCCGCTCGGCCTGAGCCAACGGGTCGGCGCCGTACGTGACGCGCTGGTCCAGGACCTCCCCGGTACGTACCGGGCCGCCGCGGACGTCTTCCGTGCCGCCCTGGCCGATCCGGGGTTCTCCGGCTGGATGATCTGGCCGGTCTCCGAAGCCGTGGCGGTGCTGGCCACGGACTCGGCCCGCTCCGCCGACTTCGAGGACGGCCTCGCCCTTCTCGCCGCCCTGACACCCCGGCTGACCAGTGAATTCGCCCTGCGGACCTTCCTCAACGCGGACCTCGGAAGGGCGTTGCGGACCGTCGGCACCTGGACCGCCTCCGCCGACCCCTCGGTACGGCGGCTGGCGAGCGAGGGCACCCGACCGCGGCTGCCCTGGGCGAAGCAGGTACCGGAACTGCGCCGCCGGCCCTCCGTGACCGTGCCGATCCTCGACGCGCTCCACACCGACGCCGACGAGGTGGTCCGCAGATCCGTGGCCAACCACCTCAACGACATCTCACGGCTCGACCCGGCCCTCGCGGTCTCCACGGCGCGCGGCTGGTCGGAGCGCGCCGCTGCCGCCACCACGCCCGCGGTGGTCCGGCACGCCATGCGTACCCTCGTCAAACAGGCCGATACGGCAGCGCTCGATCTGCTCGGATTCGCCCCGCCTCCCGAGGACTTGATCGTCACCGGGCCCAGACTGCTGAGCGCGAGGGTCACCCAGGACGACGCACTGGCCTTCGGTGTCGACCTCACCAACGGGGGGCCGGAGCCGGTCCGGCTGGCCGTCGACTACGTCATCCACTACGTCAAGGCCAACGGCACCACGTCGCCTCGCGTGTTCAAACTGACCACGCGGACCCTGGCCGCCGGAGAACGGCTCGCGCTGGAGCGCCGGCACTCCTTCCGCCCGATCACGACACGTCGGCACTACCCCGGCGAACACGCCCTGGAGATCCAGGTCAACGGACGCCGCTCCGGGAAGGCCACGTTCGACGTCGACCTATGAGGGTCGTCGTCCCGGGGAGAGGCGCCACTCACACCTGTACGACCTCAGCTCTCGCACCACCCCCCACTCAAAGGAGAGTAACGATGGGGCACGAGAGAACGACGCGGTCACGCTTCCGCGGTACGGGCCGTATACGGCGCCGCACGGGCCTCCACTCGGGGCTGCCAGCGCTCGCCCTGGCGATCTCCCTCGCCGTCCCCGGCAGCGCGGTCGCCGGACCCGCGGGCGCCGCGCCCGTCCGGGCGGCGGCGGGCGCACCGTCCCCGGCCGAGCAGTGGAACATCCTGCGGCCGAAGCTGGAGGGCATCAAGGGCACCTGGACGAACCAGAGTTACACCGGCTCGGTATCCCGCACGATGCCGGACACCGCCCTCCTCGGGAACGGCGACGTGGGGGTGACCTCCGGCGGCAGCACGGGCGTGAAGTCGTTCTACGTCTCCAAGGGCGACTTCTGGGCGGGGAACCCGACGACGAGGAGCGCGCCCATCGGCGGTGTCACCCTCCAGAGCACCACCGCCCAGGACAACCCCGACCTCGCGCTCGGCGCCACGGCGACCGCCGGCAGCACGACCGACTCCTTCACCGCGTCCCGCGCGGTCAACGGTCAGTGGGGCAGCGGCTACGAAGGCTGGGTCTCGGCGATCGGCAAGCCGCAGTGGATCGCTCTCGACCTGGGCTCCGTCAAGACGATCGCGCGCTTCGTGGTGCGCAACGACAACGCGGCGCGCCCCGGGAACGAGGCGTTCAACACGAAGAACATGACGTTCCAGACCAGCGCGGACGGCACCACGTGGAACACCGTCGACACGGTCACGAACAACACGGCCGATGTCATCGACCGGACCGTCACCGCCGTACGGACGCGCTATGTCCGGCTGCACATCACCGAGCCGACGCAGAACACCACTCCCGACTCGACGAACAACCCGCGCGCCCGTATCGGGCAGATCTCGCTGTACGCGAGCGCGGGCGGTACGCCCCCGCCCGCCCAGCCGTTCCGCGAGGAACAGCACATCGTCGACGGGTCGGTCACCACGTCCGTGTCGATGGGCGACACCCCGCTGTCGATGAGGACATGGCTGGCGGCCGAGAAGAACGTCCTGGTCACGTCGGTCACCTCGACCGGCTCCCGGCCGGTGCGGCTCCAGGCGTCGACGTTCGCCGGTGCCATGGGCAGCCCGAACCCCCAGTACGGCAACGCGTCCGGCGTCGACGGCCAGGTGATGTGGGCCGAGCGCGCCACACCGTCGGGGCCGAACTGGGTGTCCCGCGCGGCCCTGGCCTCCACGGTGCTCGGAGCCACCGCCGTCCAGCCGCCCACCTCGTCCGGCCCGACGGCGAAGACGGTCTTCACCGTTCCGGCGGGCGGCACCGTGACGCTGGTGACGGCGGTCACCGGTGGCGGCCGGAACCCGGCGGCTCCGCACGACGACGCGGTGGCGCGGGTGCGGGCGGAGAACGCCGGTTCCATCGGAACGCTCGACTCCCAGCGGGTCGCCTGGTGGAAGAACTTCTGGATGCGGTCGGCCGTCAGCCTGAACGACGCCGCGCTGGAGAGGTACTACTACCCCGCCCAGTACTTCATCGGCGCCTCCAGCCGCGCGGGCAGGACCGCTCCCGGCATCTTCGGGATCTGGACCACCACGGACGACCCGATGTGGGACGGTGACCTCCACCTCAACTACAACGCGCAGGCGCCGTTCTACGGGGTCTACTCCAGCAACCGCCCCGATCTCGCGCTGCCGTTCCACGAGGCGATCCTCTCCTATGTGCCGGAGGCGCAGCGCCGGGCCAGGCAGGATCTGCGGCGGGTGCATCAGGAGTACGTCGCCTCGCGCTTCCCGAGCGGGGGTGTGCCGTCGGGTGTCCTGTTCCCGGTGGGGATCAGCCCGTTCGGTTCGGCGAGCGGCTCGACCACGGACGACCAGTACCACCAGCAGGTCTCCAACTCCCTGTTCTCCGCGACGCAGTTCGTGGCGTACTACGAGTACACACAGGACGAGGACTTCCTGCGCACCAAGGGGTATCCGTTCCTGAGCCAGGTCGCGCGGTTCTTCGAGCACTGGGTGGAGCGGGACGCGGCCGGCGCGTACTCGCTCTGGGGCGGTCCGCACGAGGGCACCTGGGGCAAGAACTCCTCGCCCGACCTCGGCATGCTCAAGCAGGTGCTCGCCGCCGCCGTTTCCGGCAGCCGGAAGCTGAACGTCGACGCCGACCGCCGGGCGGTCTGGGAGAACATCCTCGGCAACCTGCCCGCCCAGCCGACGACCACGCTGAACGGCAGGACGGTCTACTCGCTGGCGAGCGGCATGCAGGGCACGGATACCCGGCTGATCCGGCCGGGTGACAACACCATCAACCTCGAATTCATTCAGCCCGCCGACCAGTTGGGCGTGAACTCCGACGCCGGCCGGCTCCAGGTCGCGCGCGACACCGTGACCGCGATGAACTCGTGGGGTCAGGAGAACAGCTTCCCGAAGATCTTCAACCAGGCCGCGCGGGTGGGCTATCCGGCGGATCAGCTCATCGGAGCATTCACGTCGGTGATCTCGACGCGTACGGCGCCGAACCTGCGGATCACCGACCCGCACCACGGCATCGAGAAGTCGGGCGCGACCGAGGCGATCAACAGCATGCTGGTGCAGAGCGACGCGTCCGTCATCTCGCTCTTCCCCGTCTGGCCCGCGGCCAAGGACGCGAGCTTCTACCAGCTGCGCCAGAAGGGCGCGTTCGTGGTCTCCAGCGCGAAGGCGGCGGGCACGGTCCAGTACGTGGACGTCCGGAGCGAGGCGGGCGGCACGCTGCGGGTGAGGAACCCGTGGTCGGCGGCGTTCACGGTGACCGACGCGGCCGGCAACGCGGTGCCGTACACCACTGCCGGGGGTGTGATCACGGTCCAGACGGCGGCCGGGCAGACGTACCGCCTCAATCCGGCCTGAGAAACCGGACGCCGGCACCGAGATCGGCACAGAGATCGGCATAAGGATCGGCGCAGGACAGGGCGGGTTTCCCTCGGCCGGGGAAGCCCGCCCTGCCTGTCGTACGGCTCACGCCCGGTGTGCCGGCAGGGCCTCCAGTTCGGCCGCGAAGAACAGGGCGGGGTCGAAGCCCATTCCGCTGAAATGGCCGGCGAGTTCCAGGGACAGGACGCCGTGCAGCCGGGTCCAGAACGTGAGGGCGAGCTGGAGGACCGCGGGCGGGGCCGGGTGATCGCCGGCCCAGGCCCGGTGATCTTCGAGGTGCGTGCTGAACGGTGTCGCGGGGACGTCCGGGGCGAGCGCCGTGCACGCGTCGAGCAGGGTGGTCATGATCTCGTGGGAGATGCCGGTGATGTCCTCGGGCGCGTGGTAACCGGGGACGGGGGTGCCGTAGATGAGGAGGTACCGCTGAGGGTCCTCCAGGGCCCAGCCACGCAGAACGTGCGCCAGTCCGGCCGGATCGGCACCGTCGGCGGAGGCCGCACGGAGGGCGTCGGCGAGGCTTCGGTACGCGTCCCGGATGAGTTCGGTGATCAGCTCGTCGCGGCCGGCGAAGTAGCGGTAGAGCGCGGGTCCGCTCATGCCCATCCGCTTGGCGATCGCGTTGAGGGAGAGCGCGGACGCTCCCGCCGTCGCGATCTGCTCCCAGGCACGCTCCTTGACCTCCGCGCGCACCTGGGTGCGATAGCGCTCGCGGGGGGTCTCCGTGTCCGGTTCCGCCATGGTCCGCCACCTTCCCCAGCCTTATGGCTACAAGTTCACGATTTCGTTAGAGGCTATCACGCAACCTGTTGACCTGCCGGTTCGCGATGAGTTATAACTTCTAACGAACACAGGAGCTTCTAACGAAGGGCGGTGACCTCGCCCGGACGGTGACATCACCGCCGGGATCGCCACCCCTCCCGCCCACTCGACACGCCACGCCCACCCGGCAACCGCCAAGGAGATCACCATGTCCCGCATCCACAGCACCGGCGTCCGCGCCGCCCTGTTCACCGTCCCGGTCGTCGTCGCCGGTGTCCTCGGCACCGCCGCCGCGCCCGCCGCCGCCACCCCTCAACCCGCCACGTCCCTCACCTGCCGCGGACAGGGCGTCGACCCCACAGCCCTCGTCCGCGCCAAGACCGAGACGGTGATCCACGCGCCGCTGAGCACCATCTGGAAGCTCCAGACCGACGTCGAGAGCTGGCCGTCCTGGCAGCCCCACGTCGAGACCGTGGAACGCCTCGGCCACGGCCCGTTCCGGAAGGGGTCGGCGTTCCGCTGGACGACCCCGATCCCTCCCAACCCCGCGACTCCCGCCACCAGCCTGGAGATCACCTCGACCGTCGAGCAGCTCAAGCGCGACTCCTGCATCCGCTGGACCGGTCCCGCGATCGGCGAGGGACTGCGCATCGACGGCGTCCACGTATGGAACTTCACCAAGGTCAAGGGCGGCGTCCTCGTGCGCACCGAGGAGACCCACACCGGGGACCAGGTGGAGGCGGACGTGCCCACCGCGACCAAGATCCTCGCCGATGGCCTCGAAGCATGGCTGAACGACCTGAAGACCGCCGCCGAGGCCCGCGCCGGTCACTGCCCCCGCTGAACCCCGCACCGGGCCCGCACCCGCGCCGCCGTCCCCCTCAGCCCTGCGCGAGGAGGGCGGCGGCGCGGCGTCTCCGCGGCGGCCACCGGCCTAATCGATCATCAGATCTAACCATTCCACAACGAAGATCCGGCATATGACAAGCCGTCAGAAAGGTTCACCGAACCCGCCCCATGGACATTCCGCCAACGGTCGGCCACCTGGACGGGAAGGGCCGGTACGCAGGTCAAGCGCGAATTCGCCGAGCCGATCCGGCCATTCCGATTGACCTCGTGAAGGGCCGCTCATCGGGCCCGCGCGATTCGGTTGGATCGTTCCCAGGCCGCCGAGCGCGCGCGATTTTCCCTGAGGCACGCGCCCGTTGGCGTTCTTGACGGCTTAAGATCGGGCCGCGCAACTGGGGCCTCCTCCGCCCCATCCGCAACGAGCGCCACTGCCCCACCGACCTAGCAGCGTCCCCCACCGACACCCCGCCACAACCCGTTAACAGGTATCAGCGTGTCACCGATACTCAGTACCGGTTCCGGCGATGGAGCCGCGCAGTGAAAATCAATCGTCGCCTCGCCCTGCTCGTCACCGCGCCTCTCACCGTGGCCGTCGCCTTCTCCGGTCTGGCCCTCGCCCCCGCGACCAACCAGGCGCTCCAGGCCCACCGGCTGACCGAGATGGTCGATGTTGCCTCCACCGCAGGAGAGTTGACCCATCAGTTGCAGCGCGAGCGGGCGGCAGCCACCGCACTGGTCTCCAAACAGGGAGATACGGAGGCGTTCCGGGAGAGTTCCCAGGCGACCGACACACGTGTCGCCGAATTCCGCGCCCGGATCGCGCAGTTGTCCGAGGTGCCCGGCAGCGCACAGGCCGCGCTGGACCGTATCGAGCGCTTCATCGACGAGATGCCCTCGCTGCGCGCCCAGGTGCGCTCCGGCGACATCACCATCTCCGCGCTCGCCTTCGGCTACAGGATCGTGATCGCCGACCTCAACGGCTACCGCGAGGGCATCGCGCAGGCCGACGGCGTCGACGCCGACATCGCGGACCGGATCCGCGCCGCCGCCGCTCTCTCCGAGGCGGCCGAGCACACGGCCCAGCAGCAGGTCACGGTGTTGAGGGCGCAGGCCGCGGGCGGCTTCACGACCGCCTCGCAGCGGACGTTCGACGCCGGCCGGCTCGGCTACACCGAGTCGATCAACGTCCTGTTCGACCTCGGCCCCGACCAGTGGCGGACCTGGCTGGAGCGCACCCTCTCCGGCGCGAAGGCGCTGGAGGCCCGACGGCTCGAGGACGAGATCGGGCGCACGGGAACGAGCAAGGACATCGACGTCACCCCGAAGGAGTGGCAGAAGGCTTCCCAGGACCGTCTGACGCTGCTGCGTTCGGTGGAGACGCGGATCGACGCGTCCGTCCTCTCTTCGGTCTCCGACGCGCGCACCACGCTCTTCTGGATATCCGGGGCCGAAGTCGCCCTGGTGCTGCTGACCCTGGTCGGCGCCGTCATCGTCGCCATCCGCCTGGGTCGCGTGATGATCCGCCGGCTGCGTGATCTGCGCAACGCCGCGCACGAGGTCGCCCACACCGGGCTGCCCGCCGTGATGAGCGAACTGTCCCAGCCCGGCGCGCTGAGCGGCGCGACCCCCGAGCAGGTCGCGCGCGCGACCGGCAACCCGGTCACGACCACGGGCGAGGACGAGATCGGCGAGGTCGGTGAGGCGTTCAACGCCGTCCACCACGAAGCCGTACGGCTGGCCGCCCAACAGGCCCACATCCATGAGCAGTTCGCGGACACCCTGGTCGGAGTCGCCCGCAGGGGCGCGCAGTTGACCACCGTCATGGTGTCCGAGCTGGACGCGGTGCAGCGCGACGAGGCCGATCCGGCGCGAATGAAGACCCTCTTCGCTCTCGACCACCTCGCCATCCGCATGGAGCGCAACACCAACAGCCTGCTGGTGCTCGGGGGGTTCGGGCAGGCCCGGGTGCGCTCGCAGGACGTCGACTGCTCCACCGTCATCATGGCCGCGGCCCAGCAGATCGAGCGCTTCGACCGCGTGTCGCTCGGCGTCGTCGAGTCGGAGATCGGCATCGCCGCCCGCGCCGTGCACGACGTGGCGCACATCCTGGCGGAACTCCTCGACAACGCGACCCGGTTCTCGCCGCCCGACAAGCAGGTCGGGGTCGCCGTATGGCGGCTGTGGGACCGGGCCGTCGTGCAGATCGTCGACGAGGGCGTGGGCATCACCGCGGAACGCCGCGCCGTCTGCAACGCCGCGCTGCGCGAGCCGCGGTCGGGCATCGGGGACATACGCTCCATGGGTCTGCACGTGGTGGCGCGGCTCGCCGCGCGCCACGGCATCACGGTCGAACTGTGCGACTCGTCCGGTCCCGGCACCATCGCCGAGGTCGCCCTGCCCGCGAGCGTGCTGGCCCCGGCCCCTCGGAAGGCCGCACCGCCGCCGCAGGGCACGCTCGGCGCGAACCGTGACCACGGCAGCCGTGACAACGCTGTACGCCACAAGGCTCCTCGTCCGGCGGCGCAGCCCAGCCGGCCCGCCGGGACGCGGAGTGCGCCCCCGGACACGGGCCACCGGGTCGCACCGCCCGGCGAGAGCAACGGAACCAACGGGTTCCACGGTGGCGGTCCCGACGCCGGAACGCGCGAGCCGGAGCGCGAGCGCGGCGCCGCACCCGCCCGGCCGCCCGTACGCGACGAGCCGGTTTCACGCATCGCCGGAGTGAGCTCCTCGGGACTGCCCGTGCGACAGCGCAACGCGCCCCCTCAGCGGGCCACCCTGGGCAAACGGGACGGCTCCGAACAGCGCTCCGGCGCCACACCCAGGCCCTCGCCCCGCCGCCGGGACTCCCGGCAAGTCTCCGACGTCCTGGCGGCCTACGCCCAGGGCATCAACCGGAGCACCAACCAGCGCCGGCGTTCCACCACCGACGACGACACCGAACGGAGCGAGAAATGACCTCACCCGCCGACCTGAGCTGGATCCTGAGCGACTTCGCCGGACGTATTCCGGAAGTCACGCAGGCGATAGCCGTGTCTGTGGACGGACTCGCGCTGGCGTACACCGGTGTGGATCGTGACGACGCCGACCGGCTGGCCGCCATCGCCTCCGGCGTCGTCAATCTGCTGTCCGCAGCGGCCCAGTTGACGAACACCGATCCCGTCGAGCACAGCCTGACGGCGATGGAGGGCGGCTACATGTTCTCGATGGCCGTCTCCAGCGGCGCCTCGCTGCTGGTGACCACCACCAGGGACGCGGACATCGGTGAGGTCAGCTACATGATGTCCGAACTGATCAACCAGGTCGGCGACTCGCTGTCTCCCCAGGTCCGCGAGCCGAGCACCGAGCACGCGCGCTGATCACCCGGCCGTTCCCGTACGACCGGACCACCCGCTCCGCCCGTTCCTACCGATGAGAGTTCCTATGTTCTTCGACCTGTCCCTTTCGCGCCGCCGCAGACTGCGGCCGGTCGGCGCCGCCGCCCTCGCCCTCGGTCTGGCGGCCGTCACCGGGTGCAGCGGCGACACCGGAGCCGGCGACGACACCGTGAAGGTCGGCCTGGTGGCTTCACTGTCCGGCACCTACAAGCCGGTCGGCACCGACCTGCGGGCCGGTTTCGAGCTGTACCTGGAAACCCACGGCAACAAGCTGGGCGGACGCGAGGTCGAGCTCATCGTCGCGGACGAGGGCGACGGTCCGCCGACCGCCGTTCCCGCGGCCACCAAGCTGGTCAAGAAGGACAAGGTCGACGCGCTGACCGGCTTCGTCGGCGGAGGCTCGGTCAACGCGGTCCTGCCGCTGGTCGACCAGGCCAAGATCCCCTTCCTGGGCTCGAACGGCCGGCCGCCCGTCAAGGACCTCGAATACGTGTGGACGACGAGCTTCCTGTCCGACGAGCCGGGCAAGGCCATCGCCCCGTACGTCAAGGAGAAGGTCGACGGACCGGTCTACGCGATCGGCCCCGACTACCAGGGCGGCTACGACGAACTGCGCGGGTTCACCGAGGAGTTCAAGCGCCAGGGGGGCAAGCTCGCCAACCCCGACGGCAAGACCGCCTGGACGCCGTTCCCGAAGACCACCAACTTCATGCCGTACTTCGCCGAGATCGCCAAGACGGACGCCAAGGCGGTGTACTGCTTCTACGCCGGCAAGGCCGCGATCGACTTCGCCAAGCAGTACGCGCAGTCCGACATAGCCGACCTGCCGCTGTACACGGCCTTCGTCACCGAGGGCAGTGTGCTCCAGGCGCAGGGCGACGCGGCGAAGGACATCTACTCGGTCCTGAACTACGCGCCCGACCTCGACAACGCGGCCAACCGCAAGTTCGCCGCCGACTGGACCGCCAAGCACGACACGCAGCCCACCACGTACGCGATGGCGTCGTACGACGCGGCCGCCGTGCTGGACCAGGCGATCGCCGACGCCGCGAAGGACGGTGACGTGACGCCGCAGACCATCAACAAGGCCATCGCGGACCTGGGGCAGATCGACAGCCCGCGCGGCGCCTGGGAGTTCGGCGACAAGGCGCACTCGCCGGTGCAGAACTGGTACCTGCGTCAGGTGCGGCCGGACGGCAACCAGCTGGCCAACGTCATGGTCCAGGACCTGGCGACGCTCGGCGGCTGACGTGGAACTCCTCGATGCCCACCTCATGCCGGCGGTGGACGGCGTGGCCTACGGGCTGCTGCTGTTCGTCGTCGCCGCCGGCCTGAGTCTCGCCTTCGGCACCGCGGGCGTGCTGAACCTGTCGCACGGCACGCTGTACGCCATCGGCGCCTACACGGGCGCGGAGTTGAGCGACGGAACCTGGGGCGGCCTCGTCCTCGGGCTGGCCGCCGGAACCGCGGCGGCGTGCGTCGCGGGCGCGGGACTGTCCGCCGCGACGGTCCCGCTCGCCCGGCGTGGGCATCTCGCGCAAGCACTGCTGACGTTCGGGCTCGCCCTGGTCGGCGGTGATCTGCTCATCCAGTTCTTCGGGGCGGACGAGCTTCCGGTACGCGTGCCCGAGGCGCTCGACTCCTCGGTCACGCTGCTGGGCCACCGGTACCCCGCGTACCGGCTCTGCTTCATCGTGATGGCCGTGCTGCTCGCCGCGTTCGGCACATGGGTGCTGACCAGGACCCGCGTGGGCGCGGCGGTACGGGCCGCGGCCGACGACCCGCAGATGCTCGCGGCCACCGGCCACAACCCCCGGGCGGTGCACACCGGCGTCCTCGCGGCGGCGGGTGCGCTGGCCGGCGCGGCGGGCGTGCTCGGGGCGCCGATCATCGGTCCCGGGCCCGGCACGTCCGAGAACGTACTGATGCTGTCCCTCGTGGTGGTCGTGCTCGGCGGGCTGCGCTCGCTGTGGGCGACGTTCTTCGCGGCGATCGCCGTGGGCGAGGTCCAGACGCTGGGCGTCTCGGTGGCGCCGGACCTGGCGCCGTACCTCCTCTTCGCCGCGATGGCGGCGGTGCTGGTGCTCCGCTCCCGCTTCGCGGAACCGGCGGCGTCACACGGCCCGGAGGGTCCGTCCTCGGATCCGGTGGCCCGGCTGCGGCGTCAGCTCGCCGCTCGGTTGCGCCGGCGGCCTCGCGGCGCGGCGGCGGCGCCGTCCGGCAGGGGCGGGGGCGGGTTCCCGGAGACCGGGTGGCTTCCGCGCGGGGCCGCGTGGCGGCGGGCCGCCCCGCTGCTCGTGACGCTCGTGGTGCTGGTCGCGTTGCCGTGGATGCTCGACTCGTACAGCATCTCGCTGGCCGGTTCGGCCCTGGCCCTGGGACTGCTCGCGGTCAGTGTCACCATCCTCACCGGCTACGCGGGACTGCCCACCCTCGGGCAGACCGCGCCGTTCGCCGTCGGCGCGTACGCCACCGCGAACCTCGCCCAGGCCGGGTGGACCATGGGCCCGGTGCAGATCGTCCTCTCGGCGCTCGCGGCCGCGGTCTTCTCCGCGGTGACGGGGCCCGCCGTGATCCGGGCCCGTGGCACCACCGTGCTGATGATCACGCTCGCCATCGGTGAGCTGACCGGCGCGGTCATCAACCAGTTCAAGTCCGTCACCGGCGGCGCCGACGGTCTCGTCGGCTTCCCGTCCACACAGGCCCTGTGGGGCGGGGAGGGGATGACCGAGGAGAGCGAGGTCTACACCTACGCGCTCGTCGTCGCCGTCATCGCCGTCACCGTCACCCTGCTCGTCCTGCGCTCCCCCGCCGGAAAGCTGCTGACCGGCACCCGGGGCGCCGAGGCGCGGATGCGCGCCTCGGGACACCCGGTGGAGCGCTACCTGCTGGTGGCGTACGTCTGCGCCGGCGCGCTGGCCGGTGTCGGCGGCTCGCTGATGGTCACCGTCCAGCAGTACCTCTCCCCCGCCGACGTCGGCTTCGAGATCGCCGCGTTCGCGCTGCTCGCGGCCGTCATCGGCGGTACGACGTCCGTGATCGGCGCTCTGATGGGCGCCGGGCTCATCGTCATCACGCGGGACTGGGTCGCCAGTTCGTGGCCCGGCCACGGGCCGCTGCTGCTCGGCGTGCTGTTCGTCGCGGCCGTGTATCTGCTGCCCCGCGGTCTGGCCGGCCTGCGCGGCGGACCCGGCCGGAGCGGGCCGTCGCCCGACGGGTCCCGGCCCGACGGCCGGCCGCCGGCCTCCTCCGCACCCGCGCACACCCCGACCCCCGCCGGGAAGGTCTCCCCATGACGCCCCCACCGACCGCCGCGTCGGCATCCCCGGTGCTGGACCTCACGCGCCTCACCCGCAGGTACGGCAGTCTCACCGCCGTCGACGACGTCAGTCTGCGGCTCCCCGCGGGCGCCCGGCACGCCGTCATCGGTCCCAACGGCGCCGGCAAGACCACCCTGCTCAACCTGATCGCGGGTACCGACCGGCCGGACCAGGGCACCATCGTCCTGGGCGGCACGGACATCACCCGTACGGCCACCGCCAAGCGGAGCCGGCTCGGCATCGCCCGCAGCTTCCAACAGCCGTCGGTGATATCCGAGTTGACGGTGCTCGACAATGTCGTACTGGCCGGCTGGCCGCACCACCCGAAGCGCCGCGGCGCCTGGCGCAGCCCGTCCCGCCACCGGCTGCACACCGAGTCCGCCGGCCGTCATCTGGAGGCCGTCGGCCTCGCGGACCTCGCCCATCGGCCCGCCTCCACGCTCTCCCACGGACAGCGGCGCATGCTCGACCTCGCCGCCGCGCTGGCGGGTGACCCGCGCCTGCTGCTCCTGGACGAACCGGCGGCCGGGCTGACCGACGGTGACATCGGCCGGCTGCTCGGCGTCCTCGGGGGTCTGCCGGAGAGCGTCGCGATCATCCTGGTCGAGCACCATGTCGAGGTCGTCGCCCAACTCGCCACGACGGTAACGGTCCTGGCCGCCGGACGGGTGATCGTCACCGGCCCGACCCAGGAGGCGCTCGCGCACCCCGAGGTCCGCGACGCGTACCACACCACCGGCACGACGGCGGACGGGTCCACGGCCGACGCCGCACGGCCCACCGCCGGCGCGTCCACCAGCCCGTCGACCGTCGGCGCGTCCACCGCCGGGCCGGCCGCCACCGATCCGTCCGACACCGGCCCGTCCGCCGACGCGAGAGGGTGACCGACCCCCGATGCTCGAACTCACCGGCCTGACCGCGGGCTACCACGGCGGCACCGTCCTGCACGAACTCGACCTGTCGGTGCCCGCCGGCACGGTCCACGCCATCGTCGGCCACAACGGCGCCGGCAAGACCACGCTGGTCCACACCGTCGCCGGGCTGATGCGCCCCAGTGCCGGTGTCGTACGGCTCGACGGCCGGGACGTGACGGGGCAGCCCGCACACCGGATCGCCCGCGCCGGGATCGGTCTCGTACCGCAGGGCCGCCGCGTGTTCGCCGGGCTCACCGTCGCCGAACACCTGCGGCTGTCGTACCGTCCGCCGCGCCGCGGCGACACCACGCGCCCCAGCGTGTGGACCCCCGCGCGCGTCCTGGAACTGCTGCCCCGGCTGGGCGAGCGCCGGGGCAACCGGGGGACGGATCTGTCCGGCGGCGAACAGCAGATGCTGGCACTGGCCCGCGCGCTGCTCGGCTCCCCGAAGGTGCTGCTGCTCGACGAGCCGACCGAGGGCCTCGCGCCCGTACTCGTCCAGCAGGTCCACGAGTTGGTGACCACGCTGGCGGACGAGGGCATCGCCGTCGTGCTGGTCTCCCCCAGCCCGGCCCAGGCGGCCGAGTGCGCCCGTACGCTCACGGTCCTCACCTCGGGACGGACGACATTGCGGCTGGACGGCGCGGACGCTCGTGCCGATGCCACCGCGCTGTACGCCGCACTCGAACTCGCGCCGACGGCCGTCTGACACACGGGCGCCGACGGGCGCGAGGGCGGTGACCGGGACACGGTCACCGCCCTCGTCGCGCCCCGGGTCCTCCGGGTCCTCCGGGCCTACTCGGCCTTCATGCTGTGGCCGCCGAAGCCGCTGCGCCGGTCGGAGCCCCTGTTCTGGTCCTGCCACCACACGTCGAACTCCGGCTGGCCCATGGCGGACCAGTCCGGTGTGTTCTCGACCTGCGCGCTGCCCATCCTGCGGGCGAGGGCGACCATGGCCGCCCCGACGGCGCGGCGATCGGCGTCGTACTTCTCCAGGACCTCCTGCCAGCTGCTCCCGGCCGTCCAGGCGGCCTCCAGGGCGGTGGCGTCCTGGAGCGCCTTCACACTGCCGCCGCCGATGTGCGGCCGGGCGACGCTGGCGGCGTCGCCGACGAGCACCATCCGTCCCGAGGTGTAGCGCGGCACCTCCAGGTCGTAGATGGGCTGGATGAAGGTGGTCTCGGGGGGCGTACGGAGCACCCTGAGCGCCCAGTACGGCGGGAAGTTGTCGGCCACCAGGGCGCGCAGGTGCGCGATGAGCTCCGAGTGCAGACGGCCCGGCGGCAGCGAGGTCGGGGTCAGCAGGTCGGGGTGGAGGCCGTCGGTCCGCGGGGGCCTCGTGTAGAGCACCCAGTTGAGCCGGTGCCCGCCGTCGCCGTCCGGGATGCGATAGATCATGCAGTGACCGCCGGGGAAGACGACGTTGTGCGCGTCCTGGCCGTCCGAGGGGAGGTCGGCGACGTCCGACGACGTACCGCGCCAGCCGATGTAACCGGCGTACGTCGCGCCGGCGCCGGGGAACATGGCCTCGCGGACGGCGGACCGGTACCCGTCGGCCCCGATCACGACATCGAAGTGCTCCTGGTGTCCGTCCGCGAGCCGCAGTGTCACGCCGTCGGCGTCCGGCTCGACGCCGGTGACCATCGCGCCGGACCGGTAGGTGACCTCCTCGGGCACCCGGCGGCGCAACTCGCTCCACAGCGAGCCCCAGTTGTAGGCGCGGAAGGGGAACGGCTGCTCGCCGACGGCCCGGCCGTGGTCCGCCTCGCCGTCGCGCATGCTCCACACCCGCCGGGTCAGTGGCGCCCACGGCATCTCGGGGGCCACATAACCGGCGTGCCGCAACTCGTCGTAGCGGTCGTTGTGAAGGGCGATCCCCACTCCCCTGTCACGGAGTTGGGCGTCGGCTCGCTCGAAGACGGTGATCTTCTCCGCTCCGCCGCGCGACGCGGCCAACGCCGTGGCACACCCCGCTATGCTGCCGCCGACCACGGCGACGCTGCCTCCACGCATGACTGGCTCTCCACTCACTTGGTGTTCCGGTCACCGTTCCGGCCACTGTTCCGGCCGCTGTCGCGTCGGCGTGACCGGCCGGAAATCCGCTTGCACTGGCGCTCGTTGTCCCGTAACCCGCGTGGTCGGGACACGGACGGAATCCTATCGAGCATGTGGCCGGTGCCCTCCCGGAATCACCCCGCCGTGATGCGGAGCCTGACGGTGCGGGATTCGGGGCGAAGCGCGAATTCAGGCCATACATCCGGTCCACAGGCCCGTGAGCCGAGGCCGTGCTGGGCCGCGTCGATGATCAGGTGACTCGTCGTCGACTCCGGAAGTTCGTAGGGGTGTGCGGCTCGTGCGATCTGCTGGGGGGTGTGGCGGCTGAGCGTGAAGCCGGGGCGCCGCCCGCGCGTGTCCGGAAGGGTCGTGACGCGCAGCACTTCGGTACCGGCGCTCGTCAGCGCCAGCTCTCGCAGCCGCGAGCGGTGCCCCGTCTCCTGGGGGCGCGCGTAGTCCACGGACAGATCGCGGACGGTCGAGGAGAACCGACCGGTGCGCGCCGCGCGGAGACTGTCGGGATAGGACTCGAACGGGCCGAGGCCGAACCACTCGGCGCCGTCCACGGGAGCCGTGCCGTCGGGCAGATCGAACCGTATCCCGATCCGCGGCCACACCGTCCGCCAACCGCTCGACGGCTCGATCTCCACACGCAGTTCGAGTGCACCGCCCACGAGCGACCAGACCGATTCCACGGTCACGGACGAGGCGGAGTTCGCCGCCGAGACCCTGGTGATGGTGCGCAGGGCCGTCGCGGTGCGCTCCACGGACACGCGCCGCGTGATCAGCCGGTCGAGACCGTCGCGCCGCCACAGTTCGGCGTTGGACACCCCGGCGACGCTGCCGTCGCTCTCCCCGACGTCGTCCGACGCGCCTTCGTCGTTGTCGGTGGGGGCCCGGAACAGCTCCAGCCGCGGGCCGGTCACGGCGCGGCCGGCGAGACGTACGAGGGACCCCTCGGTGAACTCGGCGATGCCGAGCGTCAACGTGCCCTCGCTCCGGCGCCAGTCGGTCTCGGGCCGGACAACCGGCGCGGGACGGCGCGTCGAACGGTCCAGCTGCGCGGTCGCGATCACATGCCCGGCGGGCGCCCAGGCGGTCCCCTCCGCCAGGACGGCGTCGATGGTGAGCCACGTCTCCGCGTCCCGCGACACCGGGATCCGGGGCAGCGGCACACGCGCCGACTCGCCCGCCGCGATGACGGGGACCTCCAGGTCCCCCTCGTCCACGGGCGTTCCGTCGTGCTCGACGCGCCAGCGGAAGCGCAGGTCGGACGTGTCGGCCGAGTGCCGCAGACTGGTCAGCGCGAGCGCGTCGCCGTCGAAGGTGAAGCGGACCGGCTGTACGACCGCCTTGTACTCGTGGAGGCTCGGGGTCGGGACGTCGTCGCTCAGCAGCATGCCGTCCATCACGAAGTTGCCGTCGTGCACGGCCTCTCCGAAGTCGCCGCCGTACGCGTAATAGGGCGTGCCGTCCGGGGTCGTCGTCAGGATGCCGTGATCGCGCCATTCCCAGACGAACCCGCCGTGCAGCCGCGGGTGTTCGTGCACGAGCGCCTCGTACTGGTCGAGCGCTCCCGGCCCGTTGCCCATCGCGTGGGCGTACTCGCAGAGCAGGAACGGCTTGGAGCGCTGCCGGGCGCCCTGCGCGGGCGTGCAGTTCAGCAGCGGCGCGCGTGAGCCGTCGGTGCCGATCTGCTCGGTCTCGGACACCGACGCGTACATACGGGAGTAGATGTCGGTGTACTCGCCGGCGTGGTCGCCTTCGTAGTGCACGGGCCGTCCGGCGTCACGGGCATGGACCCACGCCGACATCGCGGCGAGGTTGCCGCCGGTCCCCGCTTCGTTGCCGAGCGACCAGATCACGACGCTGGGATGGTTCTTGTCCCGTTCGACGGTGCGCTCGACGCGGTCGAGACAGGCGTCACGCCACGCCGGGTCGTCGCTCGGGTTGCCGGCCCAGTCGAGGCGGTCGAAGCCGTGTGTCTCCAGATCGCATTCGAGGACGACCCAGAACCCGAGTTCGTCGGCGAGGTCGAGCAGCCGTGGATGCGGCGGGTAATGGCTGGTGCGGATCGCGTTCACGTTGAACCGCTTCATACGGGCCAGGTCCTCGCGGGCGTGGTCCTCGTCGAAGACGCGTCCGCGCTCGGGGTGGGTCTCGTGGCGGTTCATGCCGTGGAACACGACACGGCGGCCGTTGACCAGGAACTGGTCTCCGACGATCTCGACGGTGCGGAAACCCACCCGCAGGGCGATGCTCTCCGCGGCCGTCGACACGGTGGCGTCGTACAGGCGTGGCCGCTCGGCCGTCCAGGGCTCCACGCCCTCGATGTCGAGCGGGGCCACGTCGTCCGGCGTCGACCAGACCTGTTCGACGCCGAGTTCGGGGAGGCGCAGGGTGACCGGGTACGCCGCCGCGTCGGCGGTGACCTCCGTCTCGATCCGTCCGCGCCCCGTCTCGAACCCGGTGCGCAGCCAGACGTCCTCGATGCCTCCGGCAGGCCGTGCGATCAGGGTGACCTCACGGAAGATCCCCGGCAGCCACCACTGGTCCTGGTCTTCGAGATAGCTGCCCGCCGACCACTGGTGCACGCGTACGGCGACGACGTTGCCGCCCGGACGCACCGACGAGGTCACATCGAATTCGTGGGCGAGCCGGCTGCCGGCGGCGCTGCCGATCTCGTCGCCGTTCACCCAGACCTTGAAGAGGGACTCGACACCGTCGAACCGCAGCACGACGCGCTCGGCCTCCGACCAGTCGGCGGGCATCTCGAAGTGGCGGCGGTAGTCGCCGGTGGGGTTCTCGTCGGGGACATGCGGCGGGTCGATCGGGAACGGGAACTGCACGTTCGTGTAGATCGGCCGGCCGTGGGCCCCGTCGCCCTGGAGCACCCAGTGGGAGGGAACCGGGATGTCGCCCCAGCGGCTGTCGTCGAAGCCTTCGGACGCGAAATCCTCCGCCACCGCCGCCGTTCGCGACAGACGGAAACGCCAGTGCCCGTTCAGCGAACGGGAAGGGGCGTCGGAGTGCAGCCACGAGCGCGCCGCGCGGAGTGCGCCACGCCCTGGTGCGGTGTCCGACACATACGCGGAAAGCTGGGAGTGCACGAGGTCACAACTCTCTCTTGATGACGAAAAGGATCTGCGCGTCCGGCCGCGAGCGGTTGTCTACCGCACCACGACCGTCCGGATCTCCCAGGGGCCGAGGGCGAGTTCCAGTCCGTCCGTGACCGGTGTCGCGGAGAGCGGTCTGCCGAGCAGGTCGACCGTGGTGGCTTCGGTGAACGCGCCGGTCACCCGGGCGGTCGAGCCCGTATCGCTCATCGCGGCCAGCCGCACCTCGGTGCCGGGACCGCGCTCGTCGCCCTCGACGCGGCGGATGCTCGATACGAGGATGTCCGCACCGTCCACGCGCAGCCCGGCCGCGTCGGGCGGCAACTGGCCGCCTGCGGGCGCGGTCCCGCGGGCGACCAGCACGTCGTTGCGGAAGTCCTCGGCGAGAGCGACCGCGTTCGCGCCCTGCCAGCCGGTCGACGAGGGGACGACGGCGAAGCGGTTCTCGACGCGCATGCCGAGATCCTGCGCGCCGGGTGCGGGGATCTCGCTCGCCGCGGGCTCGTCGCGCAGTGGATGGATGTTGACGCTGATGGAGCCGATGGCACGCAGCAGTGTCAGGGCGATGGCGGAGCCGTCGCCGACGAGTTCGTACTCGGTCGCGTGGTCGACGAGTACGGTGGCGGCGCCTGCCGACACGAACGAACTCGCGGGGAAGGTCGGGATCGGGTATTCGCCCCAGCCGCCCTCGGCGGTGAGTCCCCGCTCGGTGACGGCGAACTGCCCGGCGGACGCGGACACGGTCACCGGCTCGGGCAGGGGCACGTGGAAGCGCAGCCGGTGGTCGGCCGACTGGTTCAGGAACGATGTGGAGACCCGTACGAACGGCTCGCCCACCCGCACCTCCACGAGTGTCTCCACCGGGGTCGGCACGGTCCGGCTGTCGCGCAGGTCGCGCTCGTCGGAGGAGAGCGCGACGGGCCACTCGTACACGCGCGTGACACGGGTCCTCGCCCGCAGCGGGCCGTCCTCGAGGAGTTCGACGGTGACCTCGGTGGGCTCGGACACGAGCACGTCCTGGGCCGGCGGGGCGTAGTTGTAACTGTCGCCGCGATCGCCGCCGTCGACGAGGCGGCCGACGCCGCGCAGCACGGTGCCGTCGGTCCCGGTCATGTCGAGGGTGCCGTCGGCGGCGATCGTGACCTCGACCAGTCCGTTGGAGAGCGTGCGGTCCGTCGCGGTCGCGGGCGCGGCGGCGGTCGCGGGCGCGGCGGCGGTCGCGGGCGCGGCGGCGGTCGCGGGCGCGGCGGCGGTCGCGGGCGCGGCGGCGGTCGCGGGCGCGGCGGCGGTC
>NZ_JBIUSY010000006.1:460373-640923 GCF_044741565.1 Streptomyces sp. NPDC088147
CGTCGCGGGTGCGGACGTCGTCGGCCGTACGGGCGTCCGGTCGCTCGGTTCGACACGGAAACCCGCGAGCCCCGAGGCGGGTACGCGCACGGGCACCAGCGCGGTCGCGCGGGCTTCCTCCAGCGTCAGCACCCTCCACTCCCCCGGATGCGCGGCGGCGGCGGCAGCGACCTCCCGGCGAAGGATCAGCAGGTCGAACGGTCCACTGGCCGGCACCTCGGCGAGATGGAAGACGAGCGATCCCGGGGTGAGTTCGTAGTGGTCGATCAGACGGCCGAAGAGTTCGCGGCGGTGGATGCGGCGCAGCACACGTTCGAGCTGCGAGGCGTCCATGCGCTCGTCGCTGAGCACGGTCGGGGCCTCGGAGATCAGCTGCACGGGCCGCGCCGAGCCGTCGGCCGCGGTCGCGGCCAGAACGGTTCCCGCGGGCGGGGCCACGACGTCCACCTCGACCAGCGCCGTGCGCGGGAACGGCAGCGGGTTCGCGACCAGACAGGCGTCACTCGGCATCAGGGCGGCGGGCACGGCGAGGGCCGCGTCCCGGACCGCCCGTGCGGCGTGCGTGGCTTCGGCGAGGCGTGCTTCGACCTGATCGGAGGTCTCGTCGGTACCGGAGCCGACGACCGAGTCGTGCGCGGTCGACTCGATGATCTTGTGCCACGCCAGCGAGAGGAACGGTGAGTCGTCGCGCCGGGACCACAGCGCGTTCAGCCGCTCGGCGTGGTCGATGGTGCGCTCGGCGACGGCCATCCGCTGCTTGAGGCCGAGCCGCACGGAGAGTACGCCCGGGAGGATGTTGCCGCGCACATGGCTGCGCAGCTCGCCGGTGACGACGGCGGAGACCTCGTCGCGCACATGCTCGCGGATGTACTCGTCGAGCGTCGCGATGGTGATGGCGCGCTCGTCGCCGGACGCGCGCCGCAGCCAGGTCGCGAGTCGCGGGTCGGGCGCGTTGTGGTCGGTGCCGGCCATCGCGAGCACCGGGTCGTCACCCCACCGGTCGGCCGTCATCTCCGCGTACTCGCCGAGCGCGCGCCCGATCTGGTCGGGCACCAGCAGGACGTCCAGGCCGTTGTCGTAGCCGTCGAAGAGGAACTCGGTACGCACCTCGGAGCCGTCGGGGGCGCGCCAGCGGAAGGCGTGACCGTCGACGGAGCCGGGAACCCCGCGCCACAGCGCCGCGTGCTCGATCCCGGCGCGCGCCAGGATCTGCGGCATCTGGGCGACATGGCCGAACATGTCCGGCAGATAGCCGATGGGCATCGAGCCGCCGAGCTCCGCCGCGGCCGCCCATCCCATCTGCAGATTGCGGACGATGGTCTCGCCCGAGCAGAGGAACTCGTCGAGCAGGATGAGCCAGGGCCCGATGGCGAGCTGACCGCCGGTGACCAGGGCCACGAGTCGGTCGCGGTTCTCCGGTCGCATCTCCAGGTAGTCCTCGACCGCGGCCATCTGCCCGTCGACGGTGAACCGGAAGTCCGGGTTCGCCTCGGCCGTCTCCAGCACCGTGTCCAGCGCGGCGACGAGCCGGTGCCGGAACACCTGGAAAGGCTCATACCATTCCCGGTCCCAGTGGAAATGGGGCACGAAGACGGCGGGGTTTCGCATAGCGAGTGGGGCTTTCTGTCGGCGGGGCATGGGTGAGCGGGAGCGCGTCGCTTCGGGGGCTGCGGGCTGCGGGGCTGCGGGGCTACTTGAGGGAGCCCGAGGCGAGTCCGGTGCGCCAGAACCGCTGGAGCAGGATGAATACGATGATGACGGGCACGATCGACACCAACGAGCCGGTGATCACGGATTCCTGAAGGAGCGGCGCACGGGCGGTCTGGCCGTTCCACTCGTAGAGGCCGAGTGTGATCGGGAAGAGCGACTCCTTCTGGAGCATCACCATCGGCAGGAAGAAGTTGTTCCAGATGGCGACGAACTGGAACAGGAAGATGGTCACCAGCGACGGCGCCATCAGCTTGAACGCCACCGAGAAGAACGTACGGAACTCGCCGGCGCCGTCGATGCGCGCCGATTCGAGGATCTCCTCGGGGACGGCGGCGGCGGCGAAGATACGGGCGAGGTAGACGCCGAACGGGCTGACGATGCTGGGCAGGAACACCGCGAGATAGGTGTTGACGATCCCGGTCGCCGAGAACAGGAGGAACAGCGGGAGCGCGAGCGCGGTGGTGGGCACCAGCACACCGCCGAGCACGACGGAGAACAGGAACTCACGGCCCCGGAACCTGAACTTGGCGAGCGCGTAGCCGCACAGCGCGGAGATCAGAGTGCCGACGGCCGCGCCGAGCACCGCGTAGATGACGCTGTTCAGAGCCCATCGTCCGAAGATGCCGTCGCTGCGGCCGAACAGGGTGCCCAGATTGCTGAAGAGGTTGAAGTCGGAGAACGCCAGCCCGTTGGTGGAGGCGAGGTCCCCCTGCGGTTTCGTCGCCGCGACGATCAGAAAGTAGATCGGCAGCAGGAAGTAGATCACCAGGAGGAACATCAGGGACATGGCGGCCGTGCGGCTCACACGGCTTTCCCGGATCAGGGTCTGGTTGCTCACAATCCGGCCTTCTTCGAGGTCAGTCGCATGAATCCGAAGCTCAGGACGAAGGTGATGACGGCGATGACCACGGAAATCGCCGCTGCCTGCTGGTAGTTGTTCCCTGAGGCCACGGCATACGCGAGCATGTTCGGTGTGTAGGTGCTCGATATGTTCGAGGAGATCTGGCGCAGCACGGCAGGCTCGGCGTAGAGCTGTAGTGTGCCGATGATCGAGAACACCGTGGTGAGGATGATCGACGGGGCGATGATCGGGACTTTGATCTGCCACGCGATGGTCCAGTTGCTCGCTCCGTCGAGCTTGGCGGCTTCGTAGAGCTCCTGCGGGATCGACTGGAGTGCCGAGAACATGATCAGCATGTTGTAGCCGGTCCAGAGCCAGGTGGAGACGTTCGCCGCCGACCACAGCACGGCTCCCGGGCCGAGGAAGTCGGGCTGGAGGCCGATGCCTTTGAGCAGGTCGACGATGGGGCTGAGCTGCGGCGAGTAGAGGTACGACCACATGATCGCGGCGATGACACCGGGCACGGCGTACGGCATGAACGCCGCGATGCGGAAGAACGACTTGAGCTTCAGCAGGGGGGTGTCGAGCAGCAGCGCCATGATCAGCGCGACGAACAGCATGACCGGCACCTGCACGATGCCGAACAGTGCGATGCGCCCGATGCTGGCCCTGAACTCGGCGTTCTGGAACACCTGCACGTACTGCTCGAACCCGCCGAAGGTCGTGTACGACGTGCCGAACTGGCCGCCGGTACGCCGCACGACGAGGAAGCTCTGCCAGATCGCGTAGCCGACCGGCACCAGGTAGAACAGCACGAAGGGGAGGAAGAACGGGGTCAGGAACGCGGCGATGGTGCCCGCCCGGGGGCCGACGCTGTGACGCCGGGGGCCGACGCCGTGGCGGCGGCGGCCCCCCGTGGCCGCCACCGCGCGGCTCGCGCGAGTCGCGATATCAGTCATGCTCCGGTCACTTGCCCGCTGTAGCCGGGATCGCCTGATCCTTCATCGACTTCAGCGCGGCCGCCTGGGCGGCCGAGAGTGCGTCGGTGAGCGTGCCGCTGCCGGCTGTCGCCTTGGCCATCGCGTCCTGGAGCGCCAGGTTCACCGTCTTCTGGGTGGGGCCCCAGGAGAAGCTGGTGTCGATCTTCTTGGACGAGTCGGCGAAGACGTCGAAGATCTTCTCGTTGTTGTAGTACGGGACGCCCTGCGAGAGTGCGGGGAGTTGCAGACCCGCGGTGGCCGCCGGGTAGAGGCCGCCCAGCTTGTTCTCCAGCGCGAGGGCTTCCGGGTCGGTGTTCAGCCAGGAGTTGAACTTGACCGACTCGTACAGGTGCTTACCGCCCTTCATGAACGCGACGGTGGATCCACCCCAGTTGCCGGACGCGGTGCTCGAACCCCAGGTCGGCATCGGGACGATGGACCACTTGCCGGCCTGGTCGGGGAGGTTGTCGCGGAACATGCTGTAGCCCCAGGAGGCGCCGACGTAGCTGGCGATCTGGTTCTTCTGGTAGGCGGCGTACATCTGGGTCGAGCCGTGGGCGAGGTCGGTGCGCACGAGCTTGGCGGCCACCAGCTTCTGCCAGTACTCGGCGACCTGCTTGCTCTGTTCGGACGCGACGCTGACGTGCCACTTGTCGCCGGAGTACGTGTACATGTTGGCGCTGTTCTGCCAGAGGAGCCCGTTGAACCACTCGGCGTTCTTCGGGTCGAAGAACGTCATGCTGACGTTGGGGTCCGCCTTGTGCAGCTTCTCGGCAGCCGCCGCGTACTCGTCCCAGGTCTTCGGTATCCCGATGCCGTGCTGTTCGAAGATGTCGCTTCGCACATAGAGGGCCATCGGGCCGGTGTCCTGCGGGAAGGCGAACACACCGGTGTCCCCGAAGCTGGTCTGCGACCAGGTCCACGGCACGAACTTCGACTTGGCCGCGGGGGCCGCCGAGCAGGCCGAGGCGTCCTCGAAGGCGTTCTGGGTGCGCAGGCTGGGCAGCTGGTCGTAACCGACCTGAGCGAGATCCGGCGCCTTGCCCGCCTTGAGGGCGTTGCCGAGGGTGCCGTACTGGTCGTTGGAGATGTTCTTCGTCTGAACCTGGATGTCCGGGTTCTTCTTGTTCCACAGGGCGACGACCTGCTCCATCCCCGGCACGGTGTTCCAGTACTGGAGGGTGACTTTGCCCTTGGCGGGCTCGCAGGAGGCCGCGGACGCGTCGCCCGACGGAGCGGGTGACGAGCACCCGGCGAGTACGGCGATGCCGGCTGCCGCGGCGACGACGGCGAGGCGGATGCGCGTGACGGTGTTGCTCATACTTTCCTTACCAGAGAACGACTAGCGACGGCGCTGGACGGGTCGACGTTGACACCTCGGGCGAGGTGCCTTACTGGTCGGAACGGTCGGGGCTTGGCGAGCCCGTCTCCGTGAGCGCTCCCGTGAACGTTCACGGGAGCTCTGAATTGTTCGGAAGTGTGCGCTCCGGTGCGGTCGAGTGTCAAGACTTTCGGTCATGCACGAGTCCGGCAGGTTAAGCGGAGCCGCCCAGCCGCAGCTCGGCCCGGATGACCAGCTCGTCGTCCCCGAGCGGGTCCACCCCGGTCAACAGCCGTGCGGCCTGGTCGATGGCGAGCGCGCCGAGCTTCCGGGTGTCGAGGGCGACGCTGGAGAGCGGCGGCTCGACGAGGGCGCCGAGCTGAAGACCGTCGAAGCCGATCACGGCGAGGTCCCGCGGGACGCTCCTGCCGAGCCGGCGCGCCTCGCGCAGCACGCCGATCGCGATGATGTCGTTGAAGGTGAGGACCGCGGTGACATCGGGATGGGCGGCGAGCAGGGTGGTGAGCGCCGCTCCGCCGCCGTCGGCCGACTGGTCCGCGCCGACCACCCTGCCGGCGTCGATCCCGCACGCCGCCGCGGCCTTCGTGAACCACTCGCGCCGGATGCTCGGCTCGGCGCGGCCGTCGTGGTCGAGCATGCCGATGCGGGTGTGGCCCGCGGCGACCAGGTGCGCGATCGCGGCGTGGACGCCCTCCTCGCCGTCGATCCGGATCGAGCTGAACCGCGCGCTGTGGTGCTCGCGGCCGATGAGCACCACCGGGACGCCACGGGTGAACAGTTCGAGCTCGTCCTCGGAGCAGCTGAAGTAGCCGACGACCGCGTCCACCTGCGAGGCGATCACCTGGAGCGTGCCGAGTTCCTCTTCGGCCCGGTCCGCGGTGTCGTATACGACCACGTGCCAGCCGTGGGTCCTGGCCGCCTCCAGAGCGCCCGCGGCGACCTCGGTGAAGAACGGGTTGAGCAGATCCGGGATCACCAGCCCGATGGTGGTGGTGTCCTGCCGTACCAGACCGCGCGCGAACCGGCTCGGCCGGTAGCCGAGCTCGCGGGCGGCGTCGAGCACGCGCTGCTTGGTGGAGACGTCGATCTCGTCCTTGTCGTTGAGCGCCCGCGACACGGTCTGCCGGGACACCCCGACGGACCGGGCGACGTCATTGATCGTGACCTTCCGAGGTTCCGTCCTCGACGACATCACCATCGCGTACCTCCCGCTGCTCGCGGGTGCCGGTGCGTCCCGCAGGGCCCGAGTATGCCCGTGCGCGGCGCGGCGGCGCGAGAGCGGCTTCCCTCACGGAGGTGACCGGACGTGACCGGCTCTGATCACGCGAGCGCCGGAACCGCGCATGACAGCCCCGCTGTCCGGCCCTCGGCCGGTGGGCACCGGCGCGCGTCCGGCTCGGGTCACGCCGGCGCGCGCCCGTCTCCGTGCCGATCCCCGTCAGCGCCTTCCGGACGTGACGCCCCACGGGCGGCGATGCCGACGGGGATCCGTGCCGCCACCACGGGAACTCAGCCGGCGCCGCCCGACAGGTCCAGCGCGATGTCGAGCAGCATGTCCTCCTGCCCGCCGACCAGGCCCCGGTTTCCGGCCTCCACCAGCAAGTCCCGTACGTCGACGCCGCATTGGCGGGCCGCCGTCTCGGCGTGGCGCAGGAAGCTGGAGTAGACCCCCGCGTACCCGAGGGTCAATGTCTCGCGGTCGACACGTGCGGGCCGGTCCTGGAGCGGCCGGACGAGGTCCTCGGCTGCGTCCTGGAGAGCGAAGAGGTCGCAGCCGTGTTCCCAGCCCTCCAGCGTGGCGACCGCGATGAACGGTTCCAGGGGACAGTTGCCGGCTCCCGCGCCGTGGCCCGCCAGCGAGGCATCGACGCGGGTGGCACCCTCCTCGGCCGCGGCCAGTGAGTTGGCCACCGACAGCGACAGGTTCTCGTGTGCGTGGATGCCGATGCCGGTGTCCGGGGCGAGCGTGTCACGGTAGGCCCGGACCCGTTCGCGGACATCGTTCACGGTGAGCCGTCCGCCGGAGTCGGTGACATACACACAGTGCGCGCCGTACGACTCCATCAGCCGTGCCTGGACGGCCAGTTCCGCCGGAGACGCCAGGTGACTCATCATCAGGAAGCCCGACACGTCCATGCCCAGCTCGCGGGCGGTCGCGATGTGCTGCGCCGACACATCGGCCTCGGTGCAGTGCGTGGCCACCCGTACGGACCGCACGCCCAGCGCGAACGCCTGTCTCAGTTCCTTGACCGTTCCGATCCCGGGCAGCAGCAGTGTGGTGAGCCGGGCGCGGGTGATCGCCCCGGCCGCCGCCTCGATCCACTCCCAGTCCGTATGGCTCCCCGGGCCGTACGTGAGACTGCCGCCGGCCAGCCCGTCGCCGTGTGCGACCTCGACGGCGTCGACCCCGGCGGCGTCCAGGGCGCCGACGATCCGGGCGACCCGCTCCGGAGTGATCCGGTGCCGCATCGCGTGCATGCCGTCCCGGAGCGTGACGTCCTGGACGAAGAGCCGACGGGTCATCGGACACACTCCCGCGTCGTGTGGTGGGCGAGGCGCTCGGCGACCGCCAGGGCCGCCGAGGTCATGATGTCGAGATTCCCCGCGTACGGGGGCAGATAGTGGCCCGCGCCCTCCACTTGGAGAAACACACCGACCCGGTGTGTGACACCGGAGTCCCCGGCCAGGGTGTGCGCATCGTCGGTGAGCGGGGTGATCCGCACGCGCTGCTTGAGCCGGTAGCCGGGCACGTACGCCGCCACGTCGGCGACCATCCGCTCGACGGAGGCGACCACCCGCTCGTGTGTCGCGGGATCCGGGTCGGCGATCAGACAGAGCACCGTGTCGCGCATGATCATCGGGGGCTCGGCCGGATTGAGGACGATCACCGCCTTGCCACGGCCGGCCCCGCCGACGGTCCTGATCGCGGTGGCCGTGGTCTCGGTGAACTCGTCGATGTTGGCGCGGGTACCCGGGCCGGCCGACTTCGAGGCGATGGACGCGACGATCTCGGCGTACGGGACGGGAGTCACCCGTGAGACGGCGGCGACGACCGGGATGGTCGCCTGGCCCCCGCAGGTCACCATGTTGAGGTCCGGCGCGTCCAGATGCGCGTCGAGATTCACCGCGGGGACCACGAACGGGCCCAGCGCGGCCGGTGTGAGGTCGATCAGACGAGTGCCGTGGGGCGCCAGCGCGCGTGCGTTGGCCTCGTGCGCACGGGCGGAGGTGGCGTCGAAGACGATCTCGATCTCGTCGGCCCCGGGGAGCGCGAGCAGCCCTTCGACACCGCCGGCCGTCGTGGGCACACCGAACCGGGCGGCCCGCGCCAGCCCGTCGGAGGCCGGGTCGATGCCCGCCATCGCGGCCATCTCCAGGCGCTCCGAGAGCCGCAGCACCTTGATCATGAGGTCGGTGCCGATGTTGCCGGAGCCGATCACGGCGACCTTGGTCATGCGTTGCCTCCCGTGAAGCTTGTACGGACGGTGCCGAGACCGGTGATCTCCGCCTCGAAGATGTCTCCCGCCGTCACCGGCACCATCGGTCCGAGGGCGCCGGAGAGCACGATGTCGCCCGCGCGCAGCGGGCGGCCATGGGCGCGGGCGGTACGGGCCAGCCAGGCGACGGCCAGGGCGGGACCGCCCAGACAGTCGGTGCCCGTACCGGTGGACACCACTTCCTCACCGCGACGGAGGACCATCTCGCAGCCGGCCAGGTCGAGTCCGTCGAGCGGGCGCGGCTGGGAGCCGAGGACGAAGAGACCGGAGGAGGCGTTGTCGGCCACCGTGTCCACGAGGGAGATGTCCCAGTCCGCGATCCGGCTGTCCACGATCTCCAGGGCGGCGACCACCTGGCCGGTCGCCGCGGCGACCTCGGCCGCGCCGACGGACGCGGTGTCGAGATCGGTGGCGAGCACGAAGGCGACCTCCGCCTCGATCTTCGGCTGTATCAGCCGGTCCATGTCGACGGGGGCGCCGTCGGGGCAGGCCATGTCGTTCAGGAGGAATCCGAAGTCGGGCTGGTCCACGCCGAGTTGGGCCTGGACCGTGGGGCTGGTGAGGCCGATCTTGCGGCCGATCACCCGGGCGCCGGCCGCCTCGCGCCCGGTCACCCACCGCGCCTGCACGGCGTAGGCGGCATGGATGTCTCCCGGCGGCAGGAGGTCACGCACCGGCGGACAGGGGCGGTGCGACACGCGGGCGACCGCCAGGCGGCGGGACGCCTCCGCGGTGGCGCGGGCGAGCGAGGACGCGGTCATCCCGGGCGCCATCTCAGACGACCTCGAAGGTGGTGCCGATGGCCATGCCGGTGATCCACTCGGGCACCGGCTCGTACGAGCTCCAGACCAGCGGCTCGCCGACGGCGGCGTGTCCCGCCAGCCAGCAGCGGATCTCGTGGCCGCCGCTGCCCGCGTGCTCCTCCAGGCGTTCGTGGCCGAGGGCTGTGACGGAGTCGAGGTCACCGGCGGCGAGTTGTCCGAGGAACCAGCTGTCCCAGTCGGCGTTGACCCGTGCGGTGGGGTCGCCGCCCATCGCGCGCACCCTGGGTTCACGGGCCGCGGCGAAGGCGCGGGCGTCGCGGCGGCCGTGGATCAGCGCCTCGCGCTTCTCACCGGCGACCGTCACGTCGCGGGGGTCGTTGGGGGGCAGCCAGTGCGACAGCCCGCCGCTGGCGACGACGAGCACCCGCCCGTCGAAGTCGGAGGCGCGGATCGCCTCCCCCAGTGCCCGGCCCAGCGCCACACAGCGCTCCATGCTCGGCAGTGGCGGCGCGGCGGTGTTCACGATCAGCGGGACCAGCGGGATTCCGTCCTCGTGCGACACCATCCGGTAGCTCTGCACGATGCCGTGGTCGACGGTGAGCGAGTAGGACAGGGAGATGTCGAAGTCGGCGGCGGCCAGGCCCTCGTGGACCGACCAGGCCAGCGACGAGGCCACCGGCAGGGGGCCCGACGCGCTGCCGAAGTCGCCGAACCCCTCGGCCGCCTCGACGCCGAGGACGAACGGCGGCATCGCGTCGTAGAAGTTGGCGTGGAAGTGATCGGGGCCGATGACGACGATCGCGTCCGGCGACAGTTCCGTCACCGCGGCCGCCACCCTGGCGGCGTCGCCGAGGAATCCCCCGCCCGGCCCGGAGGGGGACGAGGGCGGCAGCATCGTGACGAAGGGGGAGTGGGACATCCCCACGAAGCCGATGATCTCGCTCATGCCGGGTCCTTGTCGAGAAGCAGGAAGTCGCGATGTGCGCGCAGGTAGTCGTCGGCCTTCTCCCACTGCGGCCAGTGGCCGGCGCCCTCGATGACATGGAGGCGGGCGTCGGGCAGCCATTCCAGGAGCGTCGCGGCCTCGTCGAGTCCGCCGGTCGGATCGTGGTCGGTCCACAGCAGCAGCGTGCGCGCGCCGATCCTGCCGACCCACTCCGGGTCCCACGCGAAGTCCTTGCGCACCACGGGGTCCTGGAGCACCAGTGTGTTGGTGATCGCTCCGACGAATCCGGGCCTGCTGTAGACGGCCCGCCGCAGGTTGACCAGTTCGTCGGTCACCATCTCCTTGCGGTGGAAGAGGAACTCCACCCGGCGGCGTACGGTCGCGTCGTCGGGGTTGCGCACGGCGGCCAGCGTGCTGTCCCGCATCAGGGCCATGACCTCGGGCTTGTTGGCGATGTTGCCGGGGGTGTTGAGCACCAGCCGGTCCACCCGCCCGGGGTGGTGCGCGGCCGTCCACGCCACCACCCAGCCGCCGAGCGATTCACCCGACAGATGTGCGCTGTCGATGCCCAGGGCGTCCATGAGACCGAGGAGGTGCCCGGAGAGCACATCGATGGTGTACGGCGTGTCCGGCAGGTCCGACCAGCCGTGACCGACCATGTCGTACAGCGTGACCCGGAAGTCGGCCGCCAGCCCGGCGATGTCACGGGCGTACGCCTCGAGATGCCCGCCGGTGCCATGCAGGAGAATCAGGTCGGGCCCGGAACCGGCCCGCAGCACCCGGGTGCGGACACCTCCGACATCGACATGGGTCAACTCGTGGTCGACATCGGCCAGTTCGGCCCAGATGCTGATGTGCTCGGGCAGTCCGCTCATGAGTGGTCCTCCTCGAACCGGGCGCGGGCCTCCGCCATGGTGGCCAGACCGGCGCTCTGCCTGCGCGCGACACCGAGCAGGCCGAGCAGCCGTGAGTTCTCGATCGTCAGGAATTCGACCGGGTGCTCGGCGGAGTCGTTGTAGTGGCGGTGCCAGGTCCACGGCGGGGTGTAGACGAAGTCCCCGGCCGACCACGACTCCGTGTCGTCCTCGACCTCGCTGTGGCCCTCGCCGGAGATGACGTAGTGCACCGTCTCGTGGTGGTGGCGTTGCATGTCGGAGCTCTCGCCCGGCAGGATCGTCTGCCGGAAGATCTCGAACGTCGTGGTCGGCAGCCGCCCGGCGATGGAGAGCGTGGTCGGATTGTGCACCTGGCCGGCGGGCAGCCGTTCAAGTTCCGCCGCGCGCACCACGACCGGCCGCGCCGTGCTGGGGCGGACGGTGTCGGAGATGCCTCCGAGAAAGTCCGCCAGGGTGAAGTCCGCTCCGGACTCTGCCATCAGATTGTCTCCGTTCGTCCGCCGTCGACGGTCAGTACCGTTCCGTTGACGTAACTTGTCGCCGCGGAGGCCAGGAAGGCCACCGCCGCTCCGATCTCCGCCGGGTCCCCGGCACGGCCGGCCGGGACGCTCGCGACATCCTCGGCGTCGAGGTCGGCGTAGGTGCGCCCGGTGGCTGCGGCGCGGGCGGTCAGGATCTGCTCGCGCCGCCCGGTGGCGGTCGGGCCGGGTGCGACACAGTTGACCGTCACACCGTCGGCCGCGAACTCCCGGGCCAGCAGTTTGGCCGCCGCCGTCACCGCGGAGCGCAGCACCACGGAGAGCGCGAGGTCAGGCTGCGGCTGCCGGACCGCCGTGGACGTCACGAACACCACGCGGCCGAAACCGCGCGCCGCCATTCGCGGAAGCGCCAGGCGGGCCAGTCGGAGAGGGCCGAGGAGCAGGAGCCGGAAGGCGGACTGCCACTGCTGGTCGTCGATCTCCAGAATCCGGCCCGGCGGGGGGCCGCCCGCGTTGAGGACGAGGACGTCGACGGAGCCGTGACGCCTCTCGGCCTCCTCGGCCACCATCTCCGCGGAAACGGGGTCGGTCATATCGCCGGCGAGCCAGTGCACGTCTCCCCCGGTGCTCGCCCGAAGACCGGCCGCCGCCGATTGCAGGGCATCGGCGCGGCGGCCGGTGATGACCACCCGGTGCCCGCTCAGGGCCAGTTGTCCGGCGGTGGCGTGCCCGATCCCGGTGGCTCCGCCGCCTACGAGTGCGGTCCGAACGGCGATGGCGATCTCCCTGGGGTGTGTGGGGGCGTGGCCGTGACGTGCCCGACCATCAACGGGTGACAGGGCACTAGCCTGACCCGCATGACATCGAGGAACCAACGATGAGTCCCACTGAACGGGACACCGGTACGGCGGCCGGGGATGCCGGCGCGGCGGCCAGGGGCGCCGGCGCGGCGCAGGACAGGGGTGTGGCGGGGATGGGCGCGCTAGACCGCGCCGCGGCGATCCTCGGCGCGTTCACACCGACCCACCGCGAACTGACCCTCGCCGCGCTCGTCCAGCGCAGCGGTCTGCCGCGCTCCACCACGCACCGCACGGCCGACACCATGATCAGGCTGGGCTGGCTGGACAAGCCGCGCGACCGCTACCGGATCGGTAACCGCCTCTTCGAGATCTCCGGTCTGGCCCCAGTCCGGCACGAACTGCGTGAGGCCGTGCTGCCGTATCTCCAGGACCTCTATCAGGCCACCCGTACGACGGTGCAGCTCGGCGTGCTCGACAGCCCGCGGGTGCTGGTCGTCGAGAAGATCACCGGGCATCGGCCGATGCCGATGCTCTCGCAGGTCGGCGGCACCATTCCGGCGCACTGCTCGGGCATCGGCCGGGCCATCCTCGCGTGGTCGGACGCGGCGACCGTCGACGCGGTGATCGAGGCCGGTCTCACCCCGCGTACACCGTGGACGATGACCAGCCCGGTGGGCCTGCGGCGTGAGCTGGCCGCCATCCCCGACCGCGGCTGGGCGGTGGACCGGGAGGAGGGCAACACCGGCGTGAGCTGTGTGGCCGCTCCCGTCTTCGGGCCGCTCGGCGGCGTCGTCGCCGCCCTCTCCGTCACCGGGCCGACGGAACTGGTCCGCGCCGACCGTGTCGGGCCGGCTGTGCGGATGGCCGCCGCGGCGGCCTCGCGCGCCTACTCCGCCCGGAGGTGAGCCCGGAGCCCGGCGGACCTCTCGGACGCCGGGCGGGAGCGGGAACCCCGAAACGGAAGGTGTCCCGGTGAGCGGGACTTGAGCTTGGTGGATCGATGGCCTCCCGTCACGCTGTGAGCCCGGCGCACACCGGCGAAGTGACGGTGCGACACCTCCGAAGGAGGCCACGAATGACCCTGGGCGGTGGCTACCTGCTCCCCTCCCGCGACGGCACACGGATTGCCGCGATCGGGCTGGGCATCACGATGAAGACCGACGGCAAGTCGACGCGCGACGCGTACTCACTGTTCGAGTACGCGATCCCGCCGGAGACGGACGGGCCGCCGCTGCACACGCACACACGCGAGGACGAGTCGTTCATCTGCCTCGCCGGCCGGCTCGACGTCACGCTCGGCGACCGGGACTACGTGCTGGAATTCGGCGACTACATGTATCTGCCGCGCGATGTGCCACACGCCTTCCGAAATCCGTACGGAGAGGAGTCGCGGGTGATCTCCGTGGTGTCACCGGCGGGTCTCGAAGGCTATTACCAGGCCCTGGCCGCCATGCCGCCGGGACCGAAGGACATCTCCACGATCAAGTCGATCATGGACGATTTCGGAATCGTGCTGCACCTGCCGCCCGGGGGTCACTGAGCCATGAGGATCGGGATCGTAGGCGCCGGTGTCGCCGGACTGACGACAGCCAAGGTGCTCAAGCAGGCGGGCCATGACGTCGTCGTCTTCGACCGGACCCCGGACGTCGGCGGTGTGTGGAGCGAGACCCGCCGCTACCCGGGTCTGTCGACACAGAGCCCGAAAACGCAGTACGCCCTGTCGGACTTTCCCATGCCGAAAGAGTTGCCGGAGTGGCCGGGCGGTGCCCAGGTACAGGGCTACTTCGCCGCCTACGCCCGGCATTTCGGACTGGACGCCCATCTGCGGCTGCGGACCGAGGTGACCCGCGTGCGGGCGGCCGGCGGCGGCTGGATCGTCGACGTGCGGGAGGCCGACGCACGGCACGACGGCGTACAGAGCGACGGCATACAGAGCGACGGCGTACGCGAGGCCGGCGGAAGGGGCACACCGTCCACGGAGCGGTTCGACCGGCTCGTCGTCGCCAACGGCGTGTTCTGCGAGCCTGCCCTTCCCACGTATCCGGGACTGGACGAATTCACCGCGGCCGGGGGCCGGTTGTGTGCAGGCAACGCGTTCCACGACGCGGAGGAGGCGCGCGACAGGCACGTGCTCGTGGTGGGGTACGGCAAGTCGGCGTGCGACGTGGCCGTACCGATCAGCGCGACCGCCGCGAGCGCCGACGTCGTCGCACGCCAGCTGCTCTGGAAGGTACCGCGCAGGATCGGCGGCTTCCTCAACTTCAAGATGCTGCTGCTGACCCGCATGGGCGAGGCCCTGTTCCGCTATCGGCGGCTGCGGGGAGTCGAACGGTTCCTGCACGGTCCCGGCAACGGCCTGCGCCGGCGGATGCTCAACTCGATCGGTTCGGTCTCCGTGCGGCAGTACGGGCTGGAGGCGCTGGACCTGGTGCCGAAGGGGCACATGGAGCACATCATCCAGGGGGCGATCGGACTCGGCACCGAGGGCTTCTTCGAGGCCGTCGCCGCCGGTGCGATCACGGTGCGCCGCGATCGTACGATCACCCGGCTGTTCGCGCAGGGGGGCCGCCCCTTCGCGGAACTCAGCGACGGTACGACCCTGCCCGCCGACCTTGTGGTCTGCGCCACCGGCTTCACGCAGGGCGTTCCCTTCCTCGCCGAGGACGTGCGGCGTCAACTCCTCGACGAGCGGGGCAACTTCATGCTCTACCGGCAGATCCTGCCGCTCGACGTACCCGGGCTGTACTTCAACGGTTACAACTCCTCGCTCTTCAGCCCGCTCAACGCCGAGATGGCCGCGCTGTGGATCGCCGCCGACCTCGGGGGCCTGCTGCCGCTGCCCGCACCGGCGGCCCGGCGGCAGGCGGTGGTCGACCAGCTCGCGTTCATGGACGAGGCCACGGACCGGCACCACTGCCGGGGTACGAAGATCATCCCATTCTCGGTTCACAACGCCGACGAGGTACTGAACGATCTCGACCTCAACATCAATCCGCTGGTCCGCGCGGTCCACTGGCTGAACCCCGTCAACCCGGCGGCCTACCGGCGGGTGACCCCCAGGCTCATGGCGCGTCTCGGGGCGCCCCGCGCGCCGGGCACCCCGACATCCACGGACCGCGCCGCGCGGGTGTCGGCCCAGCCTGTGCCGGAGGACCGGACGGCGGAGACAGCTTCGTAACGGGCGTCCGGCCTCGCCGCGGGCCGGGCCCCTCACCGGTCCGTCAACAGGTCGGAGCGGTCCGGCGGGTTCAGCGCAGTGCGCAGGAGTTCACGACGTCGCCGGAGACGGGCTTCGGGACGGTACGGCTGGCCGGCGGGGCCTCGCCGCGCTCGACCCACTGTGTCAGCGCCTCGAACGCGCTCCGGTAGCAGGGCAGGATCGGGCGCAGCCGGTCCGGATACGTGTCATACAGCCCGTCGACATGAGTACCGCCCTCGATCGTGTAGTACCGGTGCAGCCGGGCCCGGTGCCGGTCGTCGATCATGCGCGCGTAGACGTCCGAGTCGGTGGCGATCGGCAGCAGCGTGTCCAGTGAGCCCTGGAGTGTGATCATGGGTTTGCCGATTCTGCCGGTCAGCGACACGCGCTCGACGGCCCGGTGGACGGAGCGCGGCCGGGCCGCGTAGTCGTACGAAGCGTCCGAGGCACAGGGCGAGAGGATCTCCTCGGTCGTCGAACCGGCCGAAGTACCGGGGCAGTCGGGGTCGTACGTGGGGTCGAACACGGCTCGGTAGACCTTCTGTGTCAGCCCCCAGTAGGCGGTCTGGTGGTAGGGCCAGAGGAACTCGCTGCCCGGGGCGAACCCGGCCGCGTACATGTCGTCGGCTCCCGCGTCGCCGGCCCGGTACGCGACAGTGGTCGGCAGATACGTGAGCGGATTGGGGCCGCCCTCGGTCCAGAGCGTGCCCTCCCAGTCCACCCCGCCGTCGTACAGCTCGGGATGGTTCTCCAGCTGCCAACGGGTCAGATAGCCGCCGTTCGAGGTGCCGGTCATGTACGTGCGGCGCGGGGCGTGTCCGTACGTGCGCCGGAGGACCGTGCGCGCGGCGCGGGTCAACTCGGTGGTGCGGCGGTTCCATTCGGCGACCGCGTCGCCGGGCCGGGTGCCGTCCGTGTAGAAGTCGGGGCCGCTGTTCCCCTTGTCGGTGGAGGCGAAGGCATAGCCCTGGGCCAGCACCCAGTCGGAGATCAGCGGGTCCAGCGAGTACTGCTTGCGATTGCCGGGCGCGCCGGTCACCACGAGGCCGCCGTTCCAGCGGTCGGGCAGCCGCATCACGAACTGGGCGTCGTGCTTCCAGCCGTGGGTGGCGTTCAGCCGCGAGGAGTCGGGGAAGTAGCCGTCGATCTGGACACCGGGCACGCCCGAGGGGTTCGTGGTGCCCTTGGCGAAGAGCGGGGACCAGTCGGTGGAGTCGGTGTACCGGGTGCCGGCGAGCGCGGCGGTGGTCATGTCCGGCAGACAGGCCGTGGTCTGGAATTCCGCGCCGGGCACGGAGACCCGTTCACGGGCGCCGCAGTGGGACAGCGCCGTCGGGGCCTCCGAAGCCGGTACGGGGGCGGGTGCGGCGCCGGTCGCCGTGACAGCCAGCAGCATGGCGGCCAGCACGGCGACACCTGTTCTCACACGCATGGATCTCCTCCGATGGGCTCGCCCCGGTCGGGTGCGTCATTGCCATGGCGCACATCGTCAGCGCCCCCGGTCGGCCGGGCCATGTGGACGGCCCATAGTTCCGGGAGCCGGGAAGTAGAGCGAGCACCCACCCCGGCGTCGTCGCGGGGGGGCTGACGGGCACACACCACTTCGGCCGACACGTGCGGGTCAGCTCAGGATCGCCTGTACGCCGGGCGGTAGCTTCGCTCGTCCCTGAACATCGAGAAACGCTCTGACACCGACGGTGTCCGCGCGCCGTCGCGCCCAGAACAGGGCGACTTCCCGGAAGGCGGTCGGGGAGTCGATCGTGCGGATGGCCAGCCCTTCGGTGCTGGTGGTCCGCAGCGCGAGGCGGTTGATGATGCCGACGCCGAAGGCGGAACGGACCAACGCGACCAGGGTGGTCGGCTGGTCGGTCAGATACACGATGTCGGCCCGGCCGGATGCCTCGCCGAGCGTGTGGCGCAGATCGAAGCCGCCGCCGTCCTCCTCGCTGCCGGCCGGATTGCCGATGAGCGGCCGCGCCTGGATGTCGTCCACACTGACCGAGGTCTGCCCGGCGAGGGGGTCGTGCTCGCGCATCACGGCGACGATGTCCTCGCGCCAGATCGTGCGATGGCAGAGCGTGGTCTCGTGCATCTTCGGCAGCAGCGGCCGGAACGCGAGGTCGACGGTCCCGTTGACGGCCATCTCCTCCAGTGTCGAGGCGTTCCCCTCGAACAAGTCGACCGTCATGCCCTGGTACGTCGACTTCAGCTCCCGGAGCACCGCCGGCAGGTACGTCGAGCTGACGCTCGGATAACTGCCGATACTGACATGCGCGACGAAACTGTCGAGTGTGCCGCGTGCGGCGTCGACGCCGCGCTGCAACTCCAGCAGGGCCGTCATGGCATGCCCGCGGAACAGCTCGCCTGCCTCGGTCAGGCGGATGGGGCGGGCCTTGCGGTCGAAGAGCGTCACCCCAAGGGCGTGTTCGAGCGCGGCGATATGGGCGCTGACCCGCGACTGCGACAGATGCAGTACAAGGGTGGCCGCACCGAACCCGCCCTTGTCGGCGACCGCGAGAAAGCTGCGCAACCAGGCGGTCTGCAACGACATGGCGTCCCGGGGATCGCGCGGCGGCGGGTCGGCCGTGACGTGCGTCGTCCATGCCGGATCCGGTGGGCCCTGGAGGCGTTCCGTCCTGGGCTCTGTCACGTGGAGGCCCCCTTTCGCGGCTCCGCGGCATCCCGCCCGCCACCACCGAGCATGGCTCCGGCCCGGGTCTCCAACGCCCGTGCGCGGACAGCTCGTTCGCGTACGCGCACCGGTTCCGCCGCCGGTGGATCCGCCGCACGAGCGTAATGGCCCGTGCGGCGACACCGCTACAGCGCGTCCGGCCGCCCATGGCGTCCGACAGAGCGGAACACACGGTGAGCGAGCGCGGGCCCGGCGGGCGCGGGTGACCGTGCCCGCCCGTGGGCAGAGCACCGGACACGCCCTACGCCGCCGTCATCCCGCCGTCCAGGACGAGAGCGGCTCCGTTGACGAATCGGCCGTCCGGGCCCGCGACGAAGGCGACCATGGCCGCGATCTCCTCCGGCGATCCCATCCGCCCGTCGAGCTGCCGTTCCGCCATCGCCTCACGCGCGGCGGCCGGGTCCGGGGCGTTCGCCAGGATCTTCCCGATCCACTCGGTCTCCACGGTGCCGGGGCAGATCGCCACGCAGCGAATTCCCTCGCGGGCGTGGTCCACGGCGATCGCGCGGGTGAGCCCGACCAGCCCGGCCTTGGACGCGCAGTACGCCGCGCGGCGGGCCATGCCGACCTGACCGGCCACCGAGGCGATGTTGACGATCACCCCGCTGCGGCGGTCGAGCATCAGCGGCAGCGTCGCCCGTGTGGTGAAGAAGGGCCCGGTGAGGTTCACCGTCAGGACGCGGTTCCAGTCCTCGTCGCTCGTCTCCAGCACGGTCGCGGCCACGCCGATACCGGCCACATTGACGAGCACCTGCGGGGGGCCGGCCGTCACGGCGATCTCCCGGGTCACCGCGCCGACCTCCAGCGGGTCGCACAGGTCCACGGTGAAAGGGTGCGCCTGCCCGCCGGCCTCCTCGATCCGCGCACACGTCGTGGCCAGGCCAACGGCGTCCAGGTCCAGCAACGCGACATGGTGGCCTTCGCGCGCGAGTCGCACGGCGGTGGCGCGCCCGATGCCGGAGGCGGCGCCGGTGACCACGGCGACGGCGCTCATGAGTACGCCGTCCCGGGCAGCGAGCCGTCCATGGCGTATCCGCCGTCGACGTCGAGGCAGGCGCCGGTGGTGTAGCGCGCCTCCTCGGACGCGAGATAGCAGATGGCCGACGCGACCCACTCCGGCGGCGCGATCTCCCGCAGCGGGATCTTCGCCGTCAGCGAGCTGACGATCTCCGGTGTGTAGAGGGGTTCGCTCATCCCGGTCCGGGTGGCGCCCGGACGGACGCAGTTCACGGTGACGCCGTGGGGAGCCAGTTCGGATGCCATCGTGCGAGTCATCGCCTCGATGCCGCCTTTGGTCGCCGTATAGGGCGCCGCGTTCGGCTCGGACACCACGGCGTGGACCGATGAGACGTTGACGATGCGGCCCGGCGTGCCGTGTTCCACCATGACGCGGGCGGCGGCCTGGCTCAGGAAGAACACGCCCGTCAGGTTCACCGCGACAACACGGTCCCAGTCGGCCCGGGTGACCTGGAGGAACGGCGCGATGCGCAGAATTCCGGCGACGTTGGCCAGCACGTCGACCCGCTGGAACTCCTCCCGCAGGTATGTCTCCAGCCGCTGTCCCGCGTCCGGGTCCGCGACGTCCAGGCCGACCAGCCGCAGACGTCCTGTCGGCTCGTCGGGCCATGGCCGGGTGTGCTTCAGGTCGACGGCGACGACCGTGGCGCCCTCGTCCAGGAGCCGGACCGCCGTCGCCCGGCCGATGCCGGAGTCGGCGCCGGTGACCACGGCGACCTTCCCGCTGAATCTCATGCGAGCACCTCTCGTGCGGAGTGGAAGAGGGCCGACGGCCGGCCCGGGGTGTCGGCGGTGCGCCGCAGCACCGATCCGGACAGGGGCCACTCGGCCAGCTGAGCCTCGGTGAGCCCGATCGACGCCGACGTGATGTACATGGTGCGAAGGCCTGGCCCGCCGAAGGCGACGCTCGTCGGGCGCGGGACCGGCACCGGCAGCTGCTCGGCGAGGGCGCCGTCGGGGGTGAAGCGGCTCACGTGGGCGCCGTCCCAGAAGGCACACCACACGTCGCCCTTCGCGTCCACCCGCAGCCCGTCGGGGATGCCCGGGAGCGATGAGGTGTCGACGAAGACCCGACGGCCCGTGGCCGCCCCGGACTCGGCGTCGAAGGCGTACCGGTGGATCACGTCGGCGCGGGAGTCCACGAAGTACATCCAGCGTCCGTCCGGCGACCAGTCGATGCCGTTGGGGCAGGAGAAGCCCTCGTCGACCACGGTGTAGGCGCCATTGGCGTCCAGCCGGTAGAGCCGGCCCACGGCACGGGCCTCACCGTCCTCCAGTGAACCGGTCCAGAACCGTCCCGCCGGGTCGACCGATCCGTCGTTGAAACGGCAGGCCGGGCGATCCGCCTCGGGATCGGCGAGGAGGGTACGGTCGCCCGTGCCGACGTCGAGCAGGTGCCAGCCGGTGCGCAGACCGGCCACGAGGACACGTGGATCGTCGGTGAGACCGAGGCAGCCGGTCTGTGCCCCGGCCTCGATCCGCCTCGGCCGGCCGGCGCCGGAGGTCTGGGCGAAGACGACCCCGGCGACGATATCCACCCAGTACAGCGTGTCCGTGCGCGCGTCCCACAGCGGCCCCTCGCCCAGGGTGGCCCGTCCGTTCCAGAACACTGAGGTCACACTACGGCTCCCCTCCGCCACGGCACGATCTCCTCGGTGCCGAATCCGAGCTCCTCGGACTTGCTGGGCTTTCCCGATGCCATGTCTATCAGGGCCTCGAACAGCAGGGTTCCGTGGCGGAGTTGATCGTCTCGCGACATGGCGGAGCCGGCGTCGAAGTCGATATCGCCGCGCATGCGTTCGTACAGCCGAGTCGTGGTGCTGATCTTGAGGCAGGGAGTGGGCCGCGATCCGAAGACGGAGCCCCGTCCGGTCGTGAACGCCAGCAGATTCGCCCCGCCCGCGACCATACCGGTCGCCGAGACCGGGTCGTATCCCGGGGTGTCCATGAAGGTGAGACCTGGTGCCGTGACCGGCTCGGCGTAGGCCACCACGTCGTTGAGCGGGCTCGTACCGCCCTTGAGGACCGCACCGAGCGACTTCTCCCAGATGGTGGTGATGCCGCCGGCCCGATTGCCCACGGACGGGTTGTTGTCCAGCTCCGCGTCGTTGCGCGCCGTGTACGCCTGCCACCAGGCGATCAGTTCGTCGATACGGCGGCCGACCGCAGGTGTGACGGCCCGCCTGCGCAGCAGGTGTTCGGCGCCGTAGATCTCGGGGGTCTCGCCGAGGACGACCCGGCCACCGGCGGCGACCAGAAGATCGGCCGCCACTCCGAGGGCCGGGTTGGCGGTCAGGCCCGAGTACGCGTCGCTCCCGCCGCACTGAAGCCCCGGCGCGCCGGGCACAGCCGGCCGGGACCGCTCCGGCACCGGGCGGTGGATCCGGCCGAGCCCTGCCATTCGCCACACGGATCGGCGCGTTCCGAAATACGCGATCGACGCGCTCGGGAAGCGCCGCTACGTTCATGTCCACGTTGTCAACGGCGCGTTGCCGCCCCCGTAGGGCCCGCGTCCGGCCATTCTCGCGCGCCAAGCCGGAGAGGAAGCCATGCCACGCTCCCACCCCATCGCACCCCCGCCTGCCCGCACCCGTCTCAGTCGCCGCGTCGTCACCTGGATGCTGGCCGCACTGGCCGTGCTGATCCTGGTGCCGCTCAAGACGGTGTCCGACGCGTCACCGGCCGCCGCCGACGCCAGGCTCGCCCCCGGCCAGTTCCAGGGCGTGCACTGGTCCCGCCTCGGAGACAACTTCACCTTCGACCGGCTCGTGCTGCAGGGGCTGTCGCCGAACGACGACTACAACTCCGCCAGGAACAAGGCCGACGGGATGTTCGCCGCGTTCCAGAGCACCCTGGGCGCCAACACCGTCCGGCTGCCGATGAACCCCGCCACCGCGAGCTGGAACACGTACAACGCCGTCATCGACGCCGCGACCGCCAAGGGCTTCAAGGTCGTCCTGTCCTACTGGTCGGAGGACGGCAGCAACAAGATCACGGACAGCTATCTGCCCACCTGGAACCGGATGTGGGACACGGTCATGGCCAGATACCTGTCCAACCCCCTGATCTACTTCGACCCGATGAACGAGCCCGTCGGTTTCACCACCGCCGAGTGGCTGAACTTCGCCGCCAATTGGGTCACCCGCGCGAGTGCGGCCGGTCTCCCGAGGGACCGGATGTTCATCGAGGGCGCCCAGATCGACGGCGGCGGCTGGGGCTCCGACCTCAGGCCGCTGTGCAACGACTCCCGCTTCAACGGGGTCTACCTCGCGATGCACCGCTACGCCTTTCCCTATGAGGCGCGGAGCTACGAGTACTGGGTCAACGACATCAAGACCCTCATGGGCAACTGCACCGACCGCACCGTCATCGAGGAGTTCGGCGCCGACGCCGACAACGGCATCGACTACGACGCCACCCCCAGCGCCACGACCCCCAAGGAAGTCGCGTTCCTGCGCGCCATCACGGACGTCATCCACGACTACGGCCTGGGCGCGATCTGGTGTCACGGAATCGGCGGCAGGACCACGAGCCCGGACCACGACTCGCTGAACATCCTCAGGCTCTTCAGCGCGTTCGACGGCGGCACCCAGAATCTGCCGCTGTGGGAGCCGAACCCCACGGCCGTCAACCGCCTCCTCCACGCCTTCGGCAAGCCCCGTGCGAGCACGACCCGGCTGCGCAACGTCGGCTACGACGCGTGCCTCGATATCCCCGGCGCGTCCCACGCCAACGATGTCCGGCTCCAGGTCTCGGCCTGCGGGAACGCCGACAACCAGCGATGGACCCGAACGTCCAACGGTCGGATCAGCGTCTACGACGGGACGAAATGCCTGGACGCCTTCGGCTTCGGCAAGACCAACGGCACCCCCGTCGTCAGCCATGACTGCACGGGCAACTCCAACCAGCGGTGGTACTTCTTCTCCGACGGGACGGTCCGCGGGGCCGACTCCCGCCTCTGCCTGGACGCCGACCTGGCCGGCCGCCAGAACGTCCAGCTCTGGGCCTGCGGGAACGGCAACAACCAGAAATGGCGGCTCCTCTAGCGGGACGCCGTCCGGACACGCGTGGCCGGTCACGGACGACATGAGCCGTGACCGGCAGCACGCCACCGCCCACCGTGACGGGAACTTCGGCGGACCGTGCGCCCCGACTCCGGGCACGTCGCCTTCGGCGGCTCGACCGCCACCGCGCGGGCGGGGTGACCGTCGCGACGAACGATCGGCACGCGTGACGGGCCGAGTGAACTCAGCTGACCATGATCGGCCCGGCGGTGGCGATGCACTTGGTCTGGTCGGCGGCCACGGCCGCGCAGCCGTTGCCCGGGGTGGCCGTGTAGCCGGCCGGGGTGAAGATGATGACGTTGCTGTTCAGACCCCACGCGCCCGGGGGCACATTGACCCTGCCGACGGTCTCGGCGATCGTGCCGGTGATGTCGTAGGTGCTGCCCGGGTAGTAGGAGATGTCACTGCCCCACACGTACGAGTGGCTGACGCCGTACATCCGCACGACAACGCCGCACACGACAACGGACCGCCAGGAGAGCTGATGCGGCTGGGTGGGCGGGTGTCCGATGCCGTTGGGCGTGGTGACCTCACAGGTGTACGACCCACCGCTCACGTTGTTGGTGAAGGTGACGATCGCGTTGCCCTCGGCGGCCGTCGCCGAGGGAGCCGCCGCGGAGGACACACGCTCGGCCGGCTCGGCGGCCCGAGCCGAGCCGGAGCCGGCCACGAGAGATGACGCGGCGACGCCCAACGCGGCCACGGCCGTGCCTATCGTGCGGTGAATCGAGTGGGGGAACACGGACATACCGACCCTTCGTTGGCGCGAAATCGCAGGCGTAGTTCCGGTGGTTCGGCCGCCCGCTGTCGACGGCCAGAGAAATGGTGGCTTCCGGCGGGCAAGCGGGTCAAGGGTTTGAACGTTCCAACCGGCCATTCGAACGTTCCAAACGACCGTCATAACCGGTCCTACGACGCAACTCCCCTCAAAGGTAAGGGTGTTCGTGCGGCCTCTTGAACACACCAGGGGCGTGCGCCGCGTCCCCATGAGGCGCACGCCTGCGGAATCCACCGCCAGATCGACAGTGCCCCGCCACGGATCGGGATCCGAGCGGGGCACTGCCTGCGGTCAGGTCAGAACGCGGGCTGATCACCCAGGTCGACGATCCGCAGATCGGCGACGCGGACGGTGTACCAGACCTCCTGGACGCCCCCGCCCGTCCAGGACTCGGTCAACCGGACGGAGGCGAAGCCGGCTTCCTGCTTGACCTGGTGGGCCGACCACTTCGCCGGGACGTTCTGCGCGCGGAACACCGGATCGGCGTCGTTCTGCTGGGCCCACGCGTCCAGCCGGAGGTTCAGGTACGGGGAGAGGAACCGCTCGCGGACGGCCAGGGGGTCCTCACTGCCCTGCCCGAGCACGGCGCGGCGGTACGCCTTGAGGAAGGTGTCCACGTGGCTGGTGGCAGGCGTGGCCGCCGGCGCCTCCGCCCGGGAGGTCGCGGGTGCGGCGGCGAACTCGGTGGTGGCCTGAGCGGGGGCGGTGGCCAGACCGCCCAACGCCAGCAGGACGACGGTCGCGGTCATGACGGTGCGCATGGCACGGGTGCGAATCATGGGGAAATTGGATCACTGACGGCTATCGAGTTCTATCGGCGAAATGGGTGCCTTTCGCTTCCACCCCGTCATCTTTGATGATCTGTCAGATTTGTTGTCCTCGGCGCCGGGGGGCGAGGCCCTTGGCGCGACCGCGCGCCGCGTACGCGGTGATCACGCCGGGCCCGGCCGCGGTCGCGGGTCCGTCCCGGGGCCGGGAGCGGCGGCGCGCAGTGCGGACCACTGCACAACGGCGAAGCCGGCGACGGTCAGCGCCTGCACCGGGATCCAGACGGCGCCGGCCGTGGTCGGGTCGAGCCAGAACGACAGCGCGGCGATGCTGAGGACGGCCCACAGCAGATTCGAGTCGACGACGATCTTCACGGGAAGCCGCGGCGGCCGGCGACGGGTCGCGAGGAAACCGACTCCGGCCCCGAACAGAGCGAGAAAGACGCCCAGCCCGAGCAGGACGGTGTCGTCGACTCCGAGCAGCCGGCCGAGCGGTCCGGACGCCGCGACATACGCCAGTCCGTTGACGCCGGTGATGACAGCGTCGAGGGCGAGGAACCGGCGCAGCATCGTCTGCGGCTCGGTGGTGCGGGCGATGCCGGCGAGCAGAGTTGCGGACATGACGGATCAGCCTCCATCGAGGTCGTACGGGGTGGCCGGAACCGGTCCCCGGAGGGAGCGCGCCGTCCGGGTTCCGGTACCGCAAGAGTGCCGGGCGAGGCGGGGGGCGTCGATTACGCGCGAGGTAATGGGCTCGTCGTCCAGCGCGTCGGCCGAAGCCTCGGCTCCGCGTCGCTGCCCCGCCGCCCGGCGAATCCGCCACGAGGCGCGTGAGGGAGGTCCATGTCCGCTCCCGTGCGTCCGACGCGCCGGTGAGCGCCTTGGCCGGTGGACCCGTGCGGCTTCGGGACCTGGGCCGATGACCCCACGTATCCTCTTCCTCGTGCCAGCCTCACCCCTGCGTCGCGTCGCCGTTCTCGTGCTCGAAGGTGCGAAGCCGCTCGATGTCGGTATTCCCGCGCAGGTGTTCACGACCCGCGCGAGCATGCCGTACGAGGTGCGGGTGTGCGGCGCGGCGCCCGGTCTCGTGGCGGGCGGCGACGGCCTGTCGTACTACGTCGCCCACGGCCTCGACGCACTCGCGTGGGCCGACATCGTCTTCGTTCCCGGCTACCGGCATCCGGACCGTGAGGACCCGCCGCGGGCCGTCGTCGACGCGCTGATCGCCGCCCACCGTCGGGGCGCGCGGCTCGCCGCCATCTCCACGGGCGCCTTCGCGCTCGCCGCCACGGGCCTGCTCGACGGCAGGCGCGCCACGACGCACTGGCATTACACACGGGCACTCGCGGCGAAGCGTCCGCTCGTCCAGGTCGACGCGAACGTTCTGTTCGTCGACGAAGGCAGCGTGCTGACGTCGGCCGGCGCCGCCTCGGGCATCGACCTGTGCCTGCACATCCTGCGCGGTGATCTGGGGGTGTCCGCGTCGAACCACGCGGCCCGGCGCCTGGTGGCGGCCCCCTACCGCAGCGGCGGTCAGGCACAGTACGTGCCGCGCAGTGTGCCCGAGTCGCTCGGCGAGCGGTTCGCCGCCACCCGGGAGTGGGCACTGCACCGGCTCGGCGAGCCCCTCACCCTCGAAGTGCTCGCCCGGCACGCGGCGGTGTCGCCGCGCACGTTCTCGCGGCGCTTCGTCGAGGACACGGGGTACACCCCGATGCAGTGGGTCATGCGTGCCCGCATCGACATGGCCCGTGAGCTGCTGGAGCGTTCACAGCGGGGCATCGAGCAGATCGCCGCCGACGTCGGTCTCGGCACCGGTGCGAATCTGCGGCTGCACTTCCAGCGCATTCTCGACACCACGCCGAGTGAGTACCGCCGCACCTTCGCCCAGGGGCGGTAGCCCGCCGGCACCGCGTGGCGTGATCCTTTTGGACCGTGGCGACCACGCCGCTGTCACCGGCGGACGCCGCGCGAGAACCTGAGGGCGAACCCGAAGGGACACCATCCATGACTCGCATCGCCATCAACGGATTCGGCCGCATCGGACGCAACGTGCTGCGCGCGCTGCTCGAACGCGACAGCGACCTGGAGGTCGTCGCCGTCAACGACCTCACGGAGCCCGCCACCCTCGCGCGGCTGCTCGCCTTCGACACGACGGCGGGGCGGCTCGGCCGCCCGGTGACGGTCGACGGGGACGCCCTCGTCGTCGACGGCCGTCGCATCACCGTGCTCGCCGAACGCGAACCGGCGCGGCTGCCGTGGGCCGGGCTCGGCGTCGACATCGTGCTCGAGGCGACGGGCCGTTTCACCTCGGCCAAGGCCGCCCGCGCCCACCTCGACGCGGGCGCGAAAAGGGTCCTCATCAGCGCGCCGGCGGACGGCGCCGATGTCACACTCGCGTTCGGGGTCAACACCGACGCGTACGACCCGGCCGTGCACACGATCGTCTCGAACGCCTCGTGCACGACCAACGCGCTCGCGCCGCTGGCCGCGGTGCTCGACGGTCTCGCCGGCATCGAGCACGGCTTCATGACGACGGTGCACGCCTACACGCAGGAGCAGAACCTCCAGGACGGTCCGCACCGCGACGCCCGCCGTGCGCGCGCGGCCGCTGTCAACATCGTGCCGACCACGACGGGCGCCGCCAAGGCGATCGGCCTCGTGCTGCCGAACCTCGACGGCAAGCTGTCGGGCGACTCGATCCGCGTGCCGGTTCCGGTGGGATCGATCGTCGAGCTCAATACGACCGTCGCCCGGGACGTGACGCGCGAGGATGTGCTGGCGGCGTACCGCACCGCCGCCGAGGGGCCGCTCGCGGGCGTACTCGAGTACTCGGACGACCCGCTCGTGTCGTCCGACATCACGGGCAATCCGGCCTCGTCGATCTTCGACTCGGCTCTCACCCGCGTCGACGGCCGCCACATCAAGGTGGTCGCCTGGTACGACAACGAGTGGGGCTTCTCGAACCGCGTGATCGATACGCTCGAACTGCTCGCCGCCGGCTGACCGGACACCGGGGCGCCCGGCCTCACACCTCTTGACGGACTCCGCGATCCGCAGGGCCGCCCCACCGGATTCCTCCGGTGGGGCGGGCCGTTTCCCGTCGTCCTCTACCTGACGAGCCGTACGGCGTCGGCGACGACGTATCCGTCGGCCGCGTCGGAGAGTCCCACGGTGGCTTGCCGGCCGGCCGTGAACGAGTAGGTGCCCAACGACACCCACCGCCCGCCGCGTTCACGCTGGTCGACGCGCACGGTGGTGGAGCCGTCGGCGTGATCGACGACGTAGGGCGCGTTGGAGGCACGGTTGGCGTGTGCCGCGTACCAGACGGACACGTCGTACCTCCCGCTCACCGGTACGTCCAGCCGCCAGCGCACGACCGAACTCCCGGTACCCGAGGGATGGGTGCGGTAGTTCGGGCCGTAATACCCGGCGGTGCCCGTGGCGTTGTTCCACGTGCCCGAGACCACTTCGTAGTGCGAGGCGTCGTCGTTGTCGGCGACGAGCCCGTGGTACGTGGTGCGTACGGCGTCGGCGACGACGTATCCGTCGGCCGCGTCGGAGAGTTCGACCGTGCCCCCGCCGCCGGCGGTGAACGGGTAGCTGCCCAGTGAGACCCACTGGCCGCCGCGTTCACGCTGGTCGACGCGCACGGTGGTGGAGCCCTGGGCGTGGTGGACGACGTAGGGCGCGTTGGAGGCACGGTTGGCGTGTGCCGCGTACCAGACGGACACGTCGTACGTCCCGTCGGCCGGTACGTCCAGCCGCCAGCGCACGACCGAACTCCCGGTACCCGAGGGATGGGTCCGGTAGTTCGGGCCGTAGTACCCGGCGGTGCCGGACGCGTTGTTCCACTCGCCGGAGACCGTTTCGTACGCGGTCGAGTCGTTGTCCGCGACGGCGCCCCGGTAGGCGAGGCGGATGGCGTCGGCGGCGACGAGCCCGTCGGCGGCGTCGGAGAGTTCGACCGTGCCCCCGCCGCCGGCGGTGAACGCGAAATCACCGAGCCGTACCCAACGTCCGCCGCCGGACCGCTGGTCCACCTCGACCGTCTCCTGGCCTTCGGCGTGGCGGATCACATAGGAGGCGTCGGACGCGCGGCCCGTGCCGGGCGCGTACCAGGCGGAGACCTCGTACACACCGCTCATCGGCACGTCCGGCCGGAACCGTACTCTGGCGCCGCCGGTCCCCGCGGCGTGCGTGCGGTGGCTCTGCCCGTACTCCCCGGGGGCCTTCTCCACTCTGGTCCAGGTGCCCGACACCGTTTCGAAGCCGGCGGCGGAGTCATTGTCCGCGACCGCCTTCGGGGTGTCCGCGGGATGTCCGCCCGAGGTCAGGAACAACTGGTCGGCGGTGATGACGCTGCCGCCGCCCCGCCCCTGGCCGGCCAGCGTGAACCGGATCGAGTGCCGCCCGGCCGTCAGCTCAGCCGTGCCCAGCCGGTAGAGCTGATAGCCCTCGCCCACCGTCATGGTCGGGTCGACAAGCCCCTGACCGAGTGCTGTGCCGTCGACGCTCGCGCGTATCTGTCCCCGGTCGGCTCCGCGGTGCAGCCGGACCGCCACCTCGTAGGTGCCCGCCGCCGCGACGTCGAACGGGGCCTCGACGTAACGGCCCACCGCCGGAGCCGGGTAGCGCAGTGTCCTGCCGTCCCGCGCGTTGGCGTCGGACACGATCGGCGCCGCCGCACCCGTATCGGTGCGGGCTTCCGTGGTGGCCAGTTCGTACGTCTGCTGGGAGAGCCCGGGACCGGTGGTGAGGCTGTCCCGCCCCTGGGTCAGCCACGCGAGGTCGAACCGGGCGACCGAGATCCGCTCGGGAAAGCCCGCGTCGGCGCCGTCCCGGCCGTAGACCAGCAGGATCGTGCCGTCCGACAGCCGGGCGAGGTCGGAGTAGTAGGACATGCCCGGGTTGATCACCCGGCTGTACCGGTAGCTCGCCCCTCCGTCGTACGAGACCGAGACGGTCATGTTCTCCCGGGCCGACGCGTCCGGCCCGCTGAACAGCACCCGGTCGACCGGGCCGCGACTGTACTGGAGCACGCTCGCGTCCACCGAGACGAACTGTCCGGTCGAGCCGTCGATCGCGGGCGCGGACCAGCTCGTACCCCGGTCCGTGCTGGTCGCGGTGATGCGGTAACGGGTGCCGCCCGAGCCCCACCGGCCGTTGAGGACCACCGACCCGTCGGCGCGTTCGTGGACACGGCTCTCATTGACCGGGTACGCGACGGACAGCGGTACCGCGGCGCTTCGCCGCCAGGAACCGGGATCGCCGTGGGCGTCGCTGTACAGCATCTCGATGCCGTAATTGCGGTCCGGGTCGGGGGCGCGGTGCTGGACGGGCATCAGCAGCCGGCCGTTCCGGAGCTGTATGCCGTGTCCGGGGACCGGGCTGTTGAGCGTCCAGCCGTGCGGGTTCGACGCGAACAACGGGGTCAAGTCCTCGGCCGCCGACCAACTGGCCCCGGCGTCGTCGCTTCGCTTGACGAAAACGGCTCCGCCGGATCCCTTGTAGAACAGGCAGACCCGGCCCGTCTGTTCATCGACCACCGGCGTGGGGTTGCCCCAGCTCTGGCCCGTCTGCCTCGGAACCACGGGCACGCCGGCCGACCAGTTGCGCCCTCCGTCCACACTGCGGCGAACCAGGAGATCCTTCTCCCCGCCGTCGCCCACGGCGAACCGGCCCTCGGTGAACGTCAGCACCACATCGTCGGGCAAGGCCTGCCCGTCCCCGGCGGGCGGCACGATTCCCGCGGGCACGACCGCCAGACCCTGTACATGGAAGCTGGCGTACGCGTCGTCGTCCGTCGAGTCCCATAGCTCGGACTCGGCGAACGCGCCCGGATCGGCGGACGAGCCCGTATCGGCGACCGCGTCGGCAGAGGCCGCGACCGCGGACACGCCCCGCCCCGCGGACCCGGCCCCTGTCGTTCCGCTCTCCGCCGCCGTCGCCACCGGGGCCGCCAGGGCCACCGATACGAACAGACTCATCCCCATTACTCGAAGCATCGTTCTTCGGAACCGGCGCTTCATTCCTTGCCCCCTCGCGAAATAACGCCCATCGCCGACGCGCTCCCGCCCGCCGCCATGAGCGTCCCCACCCGACCGGAAGGTGCCGAGCCGCCTCTGATTATGTCGAGCGTCCGAGGGCCCGCCGACGGTAGTCCCCGGGCGGGATGGCACAGGCGTCGCGGTGGGCGACGTGATTGCCCCGCGGCCGGTCCGGACGAGTGGGCGCGCCTTGAGGCCGGGGGGAACCTGGGGGCATGACGCCCGCTTGATAAAGTGCCTCAAATCCAGGCATAACGGGCATTTTTCTGGTCTGGGCTCATGCCCTCCCTGCGCCGGAAGATGCGGAAGACGGGAGCGGATCGTGAGCGACGCAGTGGGAGCCTCCGCCGAGAACACCTATGACGTCATCGTCATCGGTGCGGGACCTGTCGGGCAGACCGCCGTTGAACGGGTGCGCGCCGGTGGGCTGAGTGTGGCCGTGGTGGAGAAGGAACTGGTCGGCGGCGAGTGTTCGTACTGGGCGTGCATTCCCAGCAAGGCACTGCTGCGGCCCGTCATCGCCCTCGCGGATGCCCGTCGGGTCGACGGTGCGCGCGAGGCGGTCGGTGGCTCGCTCGACGCGCGCGGGGTGTTCGGCCGCCGCGACCGTGCCGTGTCGAGCTGGGACGACGGCGGACAGGCGGACCTGCTGGCGGGCATGGGCGCCGAACTGGTGCGCGGACACGCGCGGCTGACCGGGCCGCGCCAGGTCACCGTCACCCCCTCCGAGGGCCCGCCCGTCACCCTCACAGCCCGGCACGCCGTGGCGGTGGCCACCGGCAGCGACGCCGTACTGCCCGAGCTTCCCGGTATCGCCGAGGCCCGGCCCTGGACCAACCGTGAGGCCACCGACTCCAGCACCGTGCCCGAGCGGCTCGCCATCGTCGGCGCCGGAGGTGTCGGGGTGGAGATGGCCAGCGCCTGGCAGGGCCTGGGGTCCGCGGTCACCCTGCTGGTCCGCGGCTCCGGCCTGCTCCCCCGCATGGAGCCCTTCGTCGGCGACGTGGTCGCGAAGGGGCTCACGGAGGCCGGAGTGGACGTGCGCGTCCATGTCTCCGTCACCGGGCTGAGACGTCCCGGCGGGAGCGGACCGGTCACCCTGACACTGAGCGACGGCGGCCAACTGGAGGCCGACGAGGTGCTGTTCGCGACCGGCAGGTCCCCGCGCACCGATGACATCGGCCTGGAGACGGTGGGTCTCACCCCCGGGGACTGGCTGGAGACGGACGAGACCTGCCGGGTACGGGCCGTCGAGGGCGACTGGCTGTACGCGATGGGCGATGTCAACCACCATGCGCTCCTCACCCATCAGGGCAAGTACCAGGCCCGTATCGCGGGCGATGCCATCAGTGCCCGCGCCAACGGGCAGTCGCTGGACACGGAGCCCTGGGGCGCCCACGCCACCACCGCCGACGTCCACGCGGTGCCGCAGATCTTCTTCTCCGACCCGGAGGCGGCGGCCGTCGGTCTCTCCGCCGCGCAGGCCGGGCAGGCCGGGCACCGGGTGCGGGTCGTCGATGTCGACCTCGGCGCCGTCCCCGGGGCGTATCTGTACGCCGACGGGTACCAGGGACGGGCCCGTATGGTCGTCGATCTGGACCACGGTCATCTGCTCGGTGTGACCTTCGTCGGTCCGGGCGTCGGCGAGCTGCTCCACTCGGCCACCGTCGCCGTCTCCGGCCGGATCCCCGTCGAACGGCTCTGGCACGCCGTCCCCTGCTTCCCCTCGATCAGCGAGGTCTGGCTGCACCTGATGAAGGCGTACCGAGGCTGAGCGGCCCGGCCACGGACGTATGGAGAGAACCCGCGTGCCCGCGCGGCTGCGCACAGGAGTCCGGCTCTTCGTCCTGTCCGCCGCCGCGCTCGTGGTGGTGGGGGCCGTCGGCCGGACGCTGGAGTGGGTGCTGCTCACCACGACCCTCGGCCCCACGGCGTACATCCTGCTCGCGCACCCGCACACGGAGGCCGCCCAGGTCCGCAGCTCCGTCCTCGGACACACCTGTGCCACCGCCTCCGGGCTGCTCTGCCTGGCCGTCTTCGGCCTGTGGCGGTATCCGTCCATCGCCGAGCAGCGGACGGACACCTGGCGGCAGATCGGCGCCCAGGCCCTGGCGGTGGGACTGACGCTCTTTCTGCTCGTCCTGCTGAACGCCCATCATCCGCCGGCCGCGGCCACGGCCCTGCTCATCACCTCGGGGATCGCCCGGCCGGGACCGCCGCTGTACGGCATGCTCACGGGCCTCGCCCTGCTGATCACCGCGGCGGCGCTGCTGTCCCGTCTGCCGTTTCCCACGAGGGGGCGGGGAGCGACTCGCGGGTAGGCGGGGCTCCTCCTGGCCACCGGCGTGCACACCGGCGTCGGCTTCGTGGTCCCCACCGGAACGCCCGGTCCAGGCCATCGGCCCGGCGAGGGTGTCACGGACGGAGCGGGCGGCGACTGCGGCAACCCGTGGGCCGGGGCCTACGCGCCGCTGCTCCTGGCGCGGGTGAAGAACTCGATCTCGGCTATCGAGACCTGCTTGTCGGTGCCGACGTTGAATGCCGAGCGTATGACGAACCGTACGCTGATGACGTTCTGCGCCCGGAACTTCCGCTGCTGAGGGCCGCTGACCTGGTCGAGTGTGATCTGGCGCGTGGTCTTCTTGCCGTCGGACGTCGTGATGACCGCGTCCATCCGGTACGGCAGCGCGGCCTCGGTCAGATCGGGCGCCTTGGTGGAGATGCCGGACGTGATGAGGATGTCCAGCAGACGGGTGGGTTCCTCGAAGCGCGCCTCGACCCACTCGCCCTCGGCGCTCCCCGAGATGCCGGGACCCCACCAGCTGTTGCTGACCTTGTCGAAGATCAGCTTCGGCGGGTGGCTGCCGAAGGAGCGGGACGCCGCGGCGGAGTCCGGCGTGATCTGGGCCCGCTTCGAGAAGTGGTCGCGCGCCGCGTTCCACGCCGTACCCACGTTGAACACCGCGTAGATCACCAGCCCGAGCGCGAGGCCGTAAGCGATCCAGCCGAAGACGCGGCCGATGCCCCGGCGCGTCCTCGGACGGTCGCCCGCCCATGGCGTCGGGCCGTTACCGAAGTCCCATATCCGGCGCCACCAGGGGCGCGGGGCTTCCGTGACACCGAGGCGCTGCGCGAGGGACATGCCGCAGCGTCGGCAGAAGTGCCGGCCGGGGCGGTTGCCGACCGCGCACCAGGGACACGGGGGGCCGGTCTCGTCGGCGGGTTCGCCACCGGGGGCCTGGATCCGGGGGCGGGCGGCGGCGGGCATGCCCGGGAAGACCGGGGCGACTTCCGGTACGGGTGCGGCGCGCTGGTCGGCGACCGGTACGAGCAGGGCCCTGGCCCGCGCGCTCGCGTCCGGGTCCGGGGCCGGGCTCGCGGCGGGGGTCACCGGCATGGTGGGCAGGGTGTCGTCGTCCTCGGACGGCACCGGAGGCGAATCGGCGCGTGCGGGCTCGCGAAAGGGCTCCTGTACGGGCTCGTGCGCGGAGTCGCGCTCGGGTTCGTGTATGGGTGTGCGCACCGGTCCGTATGCCGGCTCGCGCACCGGGTCCGCCCAGGCATCGGCATCCGCATCGGCCGGCGTACCCCTGCCCGCGCCCGAGCCGGGAGCGTCGGCGGCGCCCTGCCGACCGGCCGCACCCGCGTCCCGTGCCCGTGCGTCCGGGGTCCAGCTCAGTACCGCTCCGCAACCGTCGCAGAAGGACTGCCCCGGAGTGTACGGCGTGCCGCACTCGGCACAGTGGCGTGGCTTGTTCCCCGTGTCGCCCCCGCCCTCGGAGGGTGGCGTGGGGGAGGAAGCCTGCTGACTGGTCACCTGTCGGAAGTCCTTTCGGCGGCGGTCACCTGGACCGTGTAGGGCATGTGGGCGGGGCGAGACGCCGCTACGAGGCGCTCCAGCCGGTATTCGGCGGCGGGGCCGGGATCCGGCAGCCGTAGGGCGACGTGCAGGCGCGGGCGGCTCTCGCCGGGGACCGGGCCCAGGGGCCTGGCGTCCCAGGTGGCCGCGCCGCTCTCGGTGATCTCCGGCTCCACGCCGAAGGCGAGCCGTACCGCTTCGGACAGTCCGCGCCGGGTGCCGCGGAGGCGGTGCAGCCGTACGGCGGCGGTCAACGCGGCGCGCAGCGCGACCGTCGCCTCCGTGTCCTGCGGGTGGCCGGTGGCCGGTGCGGTGCGCGGGGAGTGCGCACCGTCGCGGCCCGCGGGTCCGTCGGCGCGTCCGGCCGCGTCGTGCCCCTCGGTCTCCGCGCCCACCCAGCCGGCGAGCCAGCGGATGAAGTCGACGGGCGCGAGCGACGGCATGAAGTAGGCGTCCAGGCAGTCGAGCACGTTGTGGAGCGGCGCGAAGACCTCGTCGATGCCCGCGACGAAGCGCTGGGCGAGATCGTCGTCGGCGAACACCGCGGGCAGCATGACGCCCAGCGGGGCCGAGGAGCCGAGTCCGTCGACGGAGCCGCGCGCGCTCCCGCTCGTGGTCACGACGCGTCCCCGATCACCCGAACGCGGTGGTCGAAGGAGAAGACCAGCGCGGGGGGTTCGAGATCGATCCGCTCGGTGGGGTCGCCGCGCCTGCCGCTGAGCGGGTCCGCGGGGTGCAGCAGCACCTCGTCCACCAGCTCCACGCCGGGCACCCGTTGCAGCACCGCGAACACCTCGCCCACCTGCACCGGGCGGCCGAAGGGCCAGCCCGTGCCGTGCGCTCCCCCTGTCAACGGGTCGAGATGGCGGTACAGGGCGTCGTGCGCCTGCCGCCTGACCCGGTCGGTGTCGGTGCCGCGGAACGCGTGCACGGTCGCGACGACCGTGACCCCCTGGTAGAACGGCGGTCCGACCGCAAGCCGGGTGCCGATCAGCCGCCGCTCGTCCAGGTACCGGGTGATGCGCCCCAACAGGGCGTCGCCCGGCACGAGTTGTTCGAAGCGCAGCCGGCCGCCCGGATCGGAGACGGCCTGCGGGACGACCAGTACCCGTACGGCGTGGGCGCCGTGCTCGTCCGGCTCGGCCGCGAGGCAGGTGATGCGCGCGGTCTCGGGGGCCGCGCGCCGAGCGAGTTCCTCGTAGTCCCGCAGGGTCACGGCGCGGTCCTGCGCGCTCAGCGCGATGGGCGCCCTGAGCTTCGCCTCCTCGACGGTCTCGCCGTCGACCCCGCCGCGCGCGGCTTCCCGGTTGACGACGTCGGAGACATACGGGATCGAGTCGCGCAACACCTGGATGGCGCCCCTGGCGACATTGCCGGCCTTTCCGCCGCCCGTGCGGTAGCGGCGGGCCCGGACGGGCGCGCCCTTGGGCGGTACGGCCCCGTACTGGCGCAATGTGCCGTCGGGTTCGCGTACGGACGGGCCGAAGGCGATCTCGCCGGTGGTCGCGTCCAGGGTGATGTGCCGGTCGGTGGGACCCGATGCGGCGAAGTGATCGACGGTCTCCCAGTCGACCCAGCCGTCGCGCTCGGCGATCTGCAGGAGCAGCGGCTGCGCGTCACCGACGACGGGGCTGTGGGCCAGCCGCAGCCGATGTCCCGGCAGCCCGGTGGACTCCCCCAGCGATTCGTCCCGCACCGTCTCGGCGTGCACGACGCCGGTGGTGCCGCCGATGCTGAAGACCTCGGCGGAGCGGATGGTGGGCGAGGTGGTGTAGAACGGCTGGCCCTGGTCCGGCTCGGTGACCCGGCAGCGCAGCCAGCCCGCCTCGCGCCGTCCGGTGCGGGAGAGCGCGTGGCCGCCGGGGACGTGCAGGACGACCTCGCCGGGGCGGTTGAGTCCGCCGGTGGTGTCCCGGTCGACGTCGCAGGCGGCCCAGCCGTCGGCGGTCCACGCCTCCCAGGCGAGCGGCGGCTGCCTCGGGTCGACGCCGACACCGTCCACCTGGCTGTCGAGTTCCAGGACGACGGCGCACTCCGGTACGGCGGCGCTGAGCCCGAACAGCATGAGGTCACCGGGGCGCGGGGCCTCCGTGAAGCAGTGCACGTCCGTGGACTCGGCGAGGTCCGAGGTGCGGTCGGTCGCTTCCTGTCCGGAGGGCTGGACCACGAGATACGACAACTCACAGGGCACCACGGTGAGTTCACGCTCGGTGGCGAAGACCACCGCGTCCTCGGTCTGGGTACGGATCGTGGCGACCTCGGTGCCCGTCGCCAGTACGACGGGCCGCTGTTGCGGCGCCGACAGCCAGAAGGTGACGTCGGCGCGCGCGGCGGAGGGCGGGAAGAGGGTGATCCCGATGAGGTCCAGGAACGCCAGGTGGTTCTTCTCGGGCACCCGGTTGAGCCGGTACACGATCTGGTCGGCCATGTGGGCGACCGTCTCGACGAGGGTCACGCCCGGATCGGAGACGTTGTGGTCGGTCCACTCGGGGGCGCGCTGCTGTATGTAGCGCTTGGCGTCGTCGACGAACTGCTGGAAGCGCCGGTCGTCGAGGTGGGGAGAGGGCAGGGCCATCAGTGGTCGCTTCCAAGGTGCTCGTCGGAGGTGCCGGACCCCTCGGGCCCGTCGTGGGAGGGGATCACGTAGAACGGGAAAACCAGACTGCGCGGGTTGTTGGTGCCCGTGATCGAGTAGCGGACGTCGATGAAGAGCACGCCCTGTTCCGGTCCCGCGGTCACCGCGACCTCGTCCACCTCGATGCGCGGCTCCCAGCGGTCGAGGCAGCTGTGCACCTCATGCTGGATGCGGCCCGCGGTGGCCTCGTTGACGGGGGCGAAGACCATGTCGTGGATGGCGCAGCCGAATTCGGGGCGCATCGGCCGCTCACCGGGCGCGGTGGACAGGACGAGCCGGATGGCCTCCTCGACCTCGCGTTCCCCGCTGACCAGGGCGATACCGCCGGTGGGGCCGATACGCATGGGGAACGCCCAGCCGGAGCCGACGAACTGTTCCGCCATCAGACTCCTCCTACGGTCAGCACCGGCTTGAAGTTGGAGGTCAGGATGCCGCTGGATTTGATCGTGACCGCTTGCAGACCGATATTGATGCCCGCGGAGATCTGGAGAGAGGCCCCGGCGTTGATGTTCATCGGTCCGCCGCTGCGGATCGTCAGGGAGCCCACCGCGTTCAGCGAGAGGTTGCCGCCCGCGTTGATGGCCACGGCGCCGGTGCCTCTGATGGAGACCTTTCCCTTGCTGTCCACGACGATCTCGGTCTTGGTCCGGTCCAGGTTGATGGTGAGCCTGTTGTCCCCGGTGGAGAGGCGCACCCCGCGCTTGAGGCCGACGCTCTGGTCGAGCAGGTCGACACGGTTGTTGCCGCGGTCGGACAGGGTGCGCCGGGTGACCTTGCCGCGCGTCGCGTCGTACACCGGCACGTCGACCGGGTCCGGCTTGTCGACGCCGTTGTAGAGGCCGCCGATGACGTACGGGTGGTCCAAGGCGCCGCGGTCGAAGGCCACCAGCACCTCGTCGTCCACGTCCGGGGAGATCATGCTGCCGCCCCCGACCCCGCCGAGCTGGACGGTACGGGTCCAGTCGCTGACGTACATGTCGTCCAGCCACGGGAACTTCAGCTTGACCCTGCCCTGACGCAACGGGTCCTTGATATCGGTGACCAGGGCGTTGGCGACGCTCGGCAGCCCGGCCGGACTCCCCGCGCCGCCTCCGGAGGCGAGCCCGTACAGCGAACGCCACTGCCGCCCGCTGACGTTCAGGAACGTCTGGTAGTGCTCCTGGTCGCCGAAGGTATGGCGGGCGGCCGTGACCGTGTACTTGCCCTGGAACGGTTTGCCCACGTCCTTGAGGGTGACGGCCACGCCAGGACGCAGTTCGGTGTTGCCGCGCGCCGTGATCTCCACCTCGGCGAAGGAGGAGGTCACATCGTCCGCCAGGGCGTCGGCCGCGTGCTTGACCTCGTCCAGCTTGTCGTAGGGCGTGTCGGTGTGGACGAGTTCGGCCTTGCCGAACGACTTGGACACCTCGGCCGGCGTCGTACCGATGGCGAAGCCCGAGTTGTCCAGGGCGGCTGACGTGAAGACGAGGGGCTGCTTGGTGGTGACGTTCCAGCCACGCGCCTCGACAGCGGTCACCTGGTCGGCCGAGGTGACCGCCGCGCGACAGCGCAGGATGTCCTCGCCGCCCTTCAGAAGAAGGGCGCTCTTGTCGCTCGGCATGCTCTCGGGGGGAGCCGTGGCCGCGTGTTGCCGCTTGACGAACTGGAACTTGCCCGACGAGTTGATGGACATCACCATCTCGTTCTCGTCCGCGAGCCGCTGGACGAAGTCCCAGTCGGTGACGTTGGCCTGGCTGATGAACTCGTACTGGCCCTTGGTCCGTTGGGTCTTGCCCATCGGAATGCCGTTCTTGCGGGCCAGTTCGACGGCGATCTCGGTGGCGGTCTTGTTCTTGTAGGCCGCGACCCTGAGCCGCCGGAGCATGCGGTGGCCCTTGTCGTAGCCGCGGATGATGGTGAACGTACCGGTGCGGTCGTAGTCGGTCTCCAGCGCGGTGACCTCGCCGGTGAGCAGCGGGGTGCCCTTGCCGTCCGAGAGGGGCGAGATGACCACGGGCACGCCGATCTCGACGTTCAGCTTGGAGAGGACGTCCTTCTTGTCGTCACGGAAGCGGAGCTGGAACGCGCCGGGGACCCCCGCGCCGAAGTCGACCCAGCCCTCCACCAGTTTCTTCTCATCCGGGGACGTGAGCTTCCTGCCGGCGATCTTCACCGTCAGGATGTTGGAGAAACCGATGTCGGACATCAGGCGCCGGCCTCTTCAGCGGCGGGAAGCATCAGCTCGACACCGGGTGTCAGCACCTTCGGGTCGTCGATGCCGTTGGCCTCGGCGATCGTGCGCCACTCGGTGGCGTCCCCGTACTCGCGCCAGGCGAGGAGCTGGAGCGAGTCGCCCGCCACGACCCGGTGCACCCGGCGGCTGGTGAGCGCGCCGGAGGTGGGGTTCTGACCGGGAGTGCTGCTCGGGATCTCGTGCAGATTCACCTGGCAGGCGGCGCGGATCGGCATCCCGTTGGTGTTGAAGAGGGTGTACTGGGCTTCCACCGAGCTGACGTAGGCGTTGAAGCGGGCGGTGGAGAAGGCGCCCCACTCGAAGATCACCCACGGCGTCGACGGCTGTTTGGCCGCGATGCTGGCGCTGGTCGTCTCGCAGCAGGAGAACAGCGCTTCGACCTTCTTGCGCACATCGTTGCTGTCCGGGTTGTCGGAACGGTCGAGGAAGATCTCCACCGTCATCTCCCGAGGCTCGGGACCCATGAACTCCGGTACCGCGCCGTCCCGCACCGCGGCGGTGGGCGTGGTCTTCCACTGGGCCCTGCGGGTCAGCGACAACTGGGACGGGTTGAAGTCGAAATTGAACGTCTTCATCAGTGCGCCCGGACGGGTGCTGCTGCCAATCGGCGGCTGATGGATGGCGAGCGTCGCCCGTACCAGGCTGTCGCCGATGCCGAAGCTGGAGAGGTTCATCGGCTACGCCTCCCCCGCGTCCGTGAACCCGTGATGCGCGATCTCCAGGACCTCGGTGGCCACGGCGGGGCTCGCCGGATCGAAGGAGGGACCACGCCAGCTCACCGGGAGCACGTCGATCAGCCCCCACTGGGCGACCATCGAACCGTCGGCGCGCAGCGCCGCGATCTGCCCGGTGGGCCGGGTCACGCCCGTGGTGACGGAGGAGATCCACTCCGCGACCTTCGCGGTTTCCCCGGTGAGGGGGCGGGTCAGCGTGATGTTGGAGAAGGTGACACGGGACGGCAGCTGCCAGACGAATCCGTTGTTGCCGCCCTCCTCCCGCTGCTCGATCTCGACCTGGGAGGAGAGCCCTTCGCAACCGTTGAAGTTGCCCAGGCTCTCACCGTCGATCGTGAGGTTGAAGAAGATGGTGGAGCCTGCGTCGAGTTCCGTGGGCATCGGGTGGGGCCTTCCTGCGGTTCCACATGCGTGGGGTCGGGGTCCGGCGGGGTCGGTCGTGGGGAGGTCGTGGGCTTACGGGTGCACGGTTCACGGGCCGGATCGTGTGCCCCGGCCCGGCTCCCGCGGGGCCGGTCAACGGCGTGGGTCGCGCAGCTTGCCGATCCGCTCGCGGTCGAGCCGTAGTTCGGTGCGCAACAACCGGGTCATCGGCCCGATCAGCCGGTGGACCAGTTCGGCCAGCTGGTCCTCCGCCAAGTCACGCGGTGTGAACTGACTGGTCACGGAGGGCACGGGGCGCGCCGGAGAACTCCCGCCGCCACCCCCGCGCCGTTGCACCGCGACGGACGGGGCGCGGCTCGGCGTGGATACCCGCACGGGGGCGGGCGCGGGTGCCCGGGGTGGCGGCGGAGGCGGCGGTGGGGGCGGGGAGGGCCGCGCGTCCAGGTGCGCGGACGACCGCTGGACAGGGAGCGCGGCGGCCGGAGCGGGCCGGGCGGGCACGAGGGACACGACGGGGCTCCGGTCAGGTCCGGCCACGGAGGTGGCGGGAGCGTCCGGCACCGAGGTACGGGCGATCCCGCCCGGAATGGGCGGCGCCGACGCGGACAGGGATGCGGAGCGCCGGACGACGGGGAATGCCTCGGCCACACCACTGAACTGGTCTCCCGCGCTGCCGAGTCGCACAGGCGCGGACGTTGTGGCGGGAGCCGACACGGGATGAGCGGAGTGGGCGGCTGTCCGCGAAAGCCGACGGAGGGCGGCGGGCGGCGGCGTCGCCGACGATGCGGAACGCTGTACGGCGAGCCGGGGAGCGCCGGCGGTGCCGGGGCCCGTGACCGCGGGTGCACCGGCGTTGCCCGTGGCCGCACGTGCCTCGGCGACGGCCCTGACGCGGTGCGGACGCACGGCGTTCGGGGCGGTCCTCGGGTCGCTCGTCGGCGACGGCGTGAACCCGGCGGCCGTGACCGGCCGCGACGAACCCACCAGCGGGGCGACCCGCGTCGGCATCGACCTCGACACCGAAGGCGCGCCGGCCGATGCCAGGGGTACGGCTGAGGTCGCGGACGCAGCGGGCGACCGCACCACGGACGGCAGGGCAGCCGTCGGAGCGACAGGGGTGCGGGAGGCCGGCACCGATGTGGTGCCCGAGGCAGAGGCGGAGGGAGAAGCAGAGGCGGGGACAGGGGCCTGGGCCGAGGGCCGGGGCTGTGCCGAGGCCGGGGCGAGGGACGACCGCTGCACGGGCGACGCGCCGTCCGGACGGCCGGATCCCGCCCCGTCGTTCACGGCGGGCAGCACCGGCTTCCCCACCGCGGAAGCGGGCTTGGAACCGGGCGCGGGACCGGCGCCGACCACGGGCACCGATCGTGTGGAACCCGTCGGCGAGGTGGGCGGTGCCGCCCGCTGGACGAGCGGCTGGGCGGCCAACCGAGCGGCTCCGTGGCCGCCCGTGACCACGGGCCGTGTCGAACTCGCCGACGGAGTGGTCCTGTTGGCGCCGCCGCCACCGGAACCCACCGGCGGCCGAACGGGAACACCGGACACGTGCGTGCCACCGGTAGCCGCCGGAGCGAGGGCGGCGGGACCGGAGTCGCGGACCACCGCCGGACGCGTGGGGAGCGAGAGATCACCGGCACGGGCACCGGCTGCCGGTGCGGCGAGCCGCCGCACCGGGAGCGGACCGCCGGGCTTCCCGGTGGGATCGGCCACCACCGCGGAGTCCGCACGCGTCGGTACGACGGGCTGTCCAGCGGCGGTGCCGGACCCCGGCACCGCGCCGCTCGCAGCCGTACCGGAGCCGGAAGAGCGGGAAGGCTCGGGCGACGTGGTGGAGTGGGAGGAGTCCGAGGCACCAACCCCGGAGACCGAAGCAGCGCCGGAGACCGAACCGGCCCCCGCACCCGTCCGCCGACTCCCACCCGACGACGCACCGTCAGACGCGTCGCGCCGCTGTACGGGCGGCGCCGGTGCGGGAGGAGTGGCGGGCACGACGGGTGTGGCAGGCGTCGCGGGCCGCGAGGACGGCCGTACGGACGGTGGCACCGGAGCGCCCACAGGCCCACCGAGCGCCGGTGAACGCTGTACGGGGGGTGTGCCGCCGGAAGCCGGGGCACCGGTCGGCCGACGCGCCGCCGGGGAAGCCGACGGGTCCGCCGCCCGACCGCCGACAGGCCCACGAAGCGGAGCGCCCAGCTTCGGCCGGACGGCCGGACGAGGTGCGGGCGCACCGGCGCCCGACGTACCTGTTCCCGACGCGACGGCCGGGCGCGCGACAGCTCCTGGCCCGGCCGCCGGTGTCCTCTGTACCGGCGGCGTTCCGCCGTTGCCGCCACTGCCGGACGCACGCGCCGGTCCCGACGCCGCTTCGCCCCCGGAACGGCCCGGAGGCGGGACGGCGAGCGTTGCGGGCCCTTGCGGGGCCGGTCGCACGACGGGACCGGCGATGCCACGACGCCCCCGCACCGGTGAAGTCCGCGAGGTGTCCGGCGCCGGTGACGCGGGCGGAACCGCCGGTCCCGGCAACGGAGGCCCGAGCAGCGGGCGCCGGGGTGGCGTGGCGCTCGCCGGTTCGGCCGCCCGGCCGGGAGCGTTCGCCTGACGTCGTTGTACGGGAAGTGCGGAGATGTGGGCGGGGGGTGTCCGGTCCGCCGGCGGCGCCGCCTTGGGCGCCCGCGTCGGGCCGGGAGGCCGGGGGCCGGACCCCGGCGGTTCGATCCGCGCGGACCCGCCGCGCGGGCCGTCCTCGTCACCCTCGGAGCGCTGGACGCGAACGGCGGCAGCCGGAGTCACGGCAGGAGCCGGGGCCGGAACGGGAGCCGGAGAGGACACAGCGGAAGACGAAGACGCAGGCGTCGACACCCGCGCGAGCGTCGTCGCCGATGTCCGCGCGGCTGCGCCCGAAGCCGCCGTGGCGGGCGTCGTCGCCCTGCTCGGCGCCACCGCGGGCAGCACCCTGCGCCGCACCGTGCTCAGGGCGGAGGCCCGTGTCAGCGCCCCCGGCGCGTACGGCCCCGGCCGGGGCCGTACGGGGGCGACCCGCGGACCCACGGCACGCTGGACCGAAGGCCCCTGGCCCCGGCCGCGCGCGTCGCCGCCCCCTCCGCCACCGCCACCGCCACTGTCGTCGACGACAGTGACCGGCAGGGAGAGCCTGGCGGCGCCCAGGGCGCCCGCCGCGGGGGCTACGGCGGGAGACAGCGGGTCCGTGAAGAGACCCGGGGCACGGCCCAGGACGGCATGCGAGAGCGTCCCGGAGAACGAGTGGTTCTGCCAGGCGGTCAGCGAACCGCCGAAGTCCGGGGACGCGATGGTCTGCCGCGCGGGCGCCAGCGTCACACGCTGGATCGGCGGCAGAGAGGCCCAGCCGCGTCCCCCACCGGGAACAGCGGCACCCACGCCCTGGCCCGCACCGGCGGATGCCTCAGGGGCGGGGCCCGGTACCGTACCGTCCCCGCCTCCGGCCACACTCCGCTCCCGGTCCCGGTCCCGGTCCCGGCCGTGGCTCCGGCCCCTGAGCCGGTCGAATATGCCCATCAGCGCTCCGTTGCCGCACGCGTCACCAACGTGGCGATCTGCTCGGCATATCGCCGCCGCTCACGGTGTTCGAGGTCCAGAATGTCGTCCAGATTCCAGTGGAAGTGGTAGGCGATGTACGCGATCTCCTCATGGATCCGGTCGGTCGCGTACGTCACGATTCCCCCAGGCGGCTCCCGCCGAGTTCGACCTCGAACGGCTGCTCGCAGTGCGGGCAGGACACTCCGGCCCTGGTGTGGCCCTCGGCGTTGACCTGACGGTAGAAGTCCTGCAAGAAGGCGAGGTCGGAGGCGAACATGTTCTCCACCACACCGTCATGCATGTGTGCCACGGTGCCCAACTGGGTGATGACCCGGCCGAGCAGCACCACCGAGAGGTACGCGGGGTTCTCCTGCACCCGCATGTCCCGCAGCGGGATCAGCTCGTCCCGTGCGGTCGCCAGCCGCATCACGCCCTCGCGATGCACGGTTCCCATGTCGTCCACGTACCCGCGCGGCAGCTCGAACGCGAACTCGGTCCGCAACTGCTGCCGTACGGGATGTGCTTCCGCCGGTGCGACGGCCGGGGCCGCCACGTCCGCGAGAGCGGAGGTGGCGGCAGCGGCGTCGGTGGCGGGCCTGGCGGGTCCGCGGCGCATTACTCGGTGACCAGCTCTTCGTAGACGATCGTGACGGTCTCGGTCATCACGGACGCCTCGCCCGCCGTCGCCGCCGCGCCCATCACCTTGGTGCACCAGGCGTTGCGCAGGTGCTGACGCCTGACCGGGTTGTACTGGTAGTCCATGTAGATGATGCTCGCGTTCTTACGGGCCGAGCCCATGTCGCCGCGCAGCGAGGCGTTGATCCACTCGGTGAAGGCGGCGGACTGCTCCATACCGCGCGTCACGGTGGTCTCACCGGCCTTCTGCACGCCGGGCATCTTCTTGGTGATCGGATGGCCGTTCGCCGAGACCTGCTGGTACTCGATGACGTCCTGCTCCATGCCCACCTCGCCCACGGCGTGGAGGTACTCGACCATGACTCCGTCGATCTGGAGGCCGAAGTTATGGGTAGTGAGGGCGTCACCCTGGGAGAGAGTCATGAAAGCCGTTCCTTCTGTTGATGCGGGGACCTGTGGCTGTACGCGCGGTCAAGCGGGGGCCGGAGGTGTGGGACGGTCTACTCCTCCAACTCGCCGCTACCGCCGGAGAACTGCGCCAGCCGGAAGATCACGAACTCGGCGGGCTTGACCGGCGAGACACCGATCTGGCAGACGACCCGTCCCAGGTCCACCGACTCGATCGGGTTGGTCTCGGCGTCACACTTCACGTAGTAGGCGTCCTCCGGCGTGGCGCCGAACAGCGCGCCACTGCGCCACTCCGTCACCAGGAACGCGGAGATGTTCCGGCGGATCCGGGCCCAGAGCGCCTGGTCGTTGGGCTCGAACACCACCCACTGCGTGCCGTTGAGGATCGACTCCTCCAGGTAGTTGAAGTACCTGCGGACGTTGAGGTAGCGCCAGGCCGGGTCGGAGGAGAGGGTGCGCGCGCCCCAGACGCGGATGCCGCGGCCGGGGAAGGTGCGGATGCAGTTGACGCCGATCGGGTTGAGCAGGTCCTGCTCGCCGCGGGTGATCTGTATCTCCAGGTCGACAGCGCCGCGTACGACCTCGTTGGCGGGAGCCTTGTGCACGCCGCGCTCGGAGTCGTTGCGTGCCCAGATGCCGGCGATGTGGCCGCTCGGCGGGATCAGCCGGGTCTGGCCGCCGGCCGGGTCGAAGACCTTGATCCACGGGTAGTAGAGCGCGGCGTACTTGGAGTCGTAGTTGGACGTCTCCTGGCGCCAGACCCGGATCTGACGGGCGTTGAGGCCGGGCGGCGGGTCGATGATCGCCAGTCGGTCGCCCATCAGTTCGCAGTGGGCGATCAGACCGAGCTGGACGGCCTTCACGGCCTCCAGGTCGATCGCGCCGCGCTGGTAGGCGGCCATCAGGTCGGGGACGGCGACCATCGAGATCTCGTCCACCGCTTCGAGACCGCCGAAGCCGGTACGGTCCGAGGAGTCGCCCAGGTACTCGGCGATGCCGGCCGACTCGCCCTCCCCCGCGTCCGGCACCGCGGGGGTCTGCGCGGTGGCGACGGGAACCGGGAGTGCGACCGTCTGGTTGTCGGGGCGGGCGAGCTGCGAGGCCGGGGCCGCTTCCTGCACGGAGATCAGCTTGGAGCGTTCCTTGACCTGCGTGACCACGTAGTTGCGGGCGTTCTTCTTCGCCGAGACGTCGAAGGTCTCGACGGGCTTCGTACCGTCCTTGACGACCAGCCGGAAGCGCTCGGCGGGACCCTCGCCCTCGGCGTCCGTGACCTCGACGCTGAGCGTGCCGCTCTCGCCGGGCGCGACGGCCGACACCGTGAACGTACCGAGGGCCTGAGGCTCCCCGGCCGTCAGTTCGGCGGGCGCCGCGGCACCGCCGTCGACGGCCGGCCGGCCGCGCTGTCCATTGACCGGGTCGGTGCCCTCGCCCGGCGCGCCCGTGACGCCGCCGGGTGCCCCGCCCACACGGACCACGTAGGCGGCGGAGCCACCGTTGTTGAAGAAGCCGTACACCGAGTGGGCCAGGAAGTAGCCGTCGGTGAACTCACCGAAGGCGGCGACGTACTGGGTCCAGTTGGTGACCAGCGTCGGCTCGTTCAGAGGACCGCCGGGCGCCAGCCCGACGAAGGCGGCCACCGAGGTACCGACCCCCTCGATCGGACGAGAGCCGCTGGCCACCTCTTCCACGTACACGCCCGGCGACAGGTAAGACGGCATGCTCTGCTCTCCTCGGGGTACCAATAGCGAGACCAGACTCAACCTTCGCCGCCTCCGCGCGACCGGGTAAATGTCCTTCAGTGCCTTGTCAAGGGCATGGTGCGTGCCCTCATGGACAACGGGAGGAAGGCTGCGCGGCGGGTCCCGCCACCAGGGGCTCCCCGTGAGGAGGTACCGGGGGCGCACCGTGGGGTCCGGCAACGGTGGGAGCCCGCCTCCCCGACCCGGGATCTACGCGGAGGGGTTCGAGGGCAACGAGCGCCACCTTTCGGGCAGCGAGGCTACCCGGTGGCCCCTTACGTCGCCTCTCCGGTGGGAAGTAGCGTCGATCGGGTGACCACCTGGACATCTCTGGAGCCCGCCTCGACCACGGTCGACCCGGGCAGCAGCACCACCGTACGACTGCGTCTGCGCAACACCGGCGACGTCGTTGATGAGTACCGCTTCGAGGCGGTCGGCGACGTCGCTCCGTACGTCACGGTGGACCCCCCGTCGATCAGGCTCTTTCCGGGAACCACCGGGATCGTGGAGCTGAACTTCGCCCCGCCCCGTACTCCGGACGCGACCGCGGGTCCGCATCCGTACGGTGTGCGCATCCTGCCCACGGAGCACCCCGAGGCCACCACGGTCGCCGAGGGGAACGTCACGTTCACCACGTTCACGGAAGTGCGGGCCGAGCTGGTCCCGGAGACCGTCAAGGGGCGCTTCAGGGGCCGGCCCAAGCTGGCCGTCGACAACCTCGGCAACACCCTGCTCACGGCGTCGATCGGCGGCGGCGACAAGAGCAGCGACGACCTCTCGTACGAGATCGTCCCGTCCAACGTCCAGATCGAACCCGGCCGCGCCGCCTTCGTCGACGCGACTCTCAAGCCCCGGCAGATCACCTGGGTCGGGCAGAAGCAGGAGCGGCCGTACGAACTGTCGTTGCGGCGCTCGGGGTTCACACCCGTGGCGGTGAGCGGGACGTATGTACAGCGCAGCCTGCTGCCGCTCTGGATGATGACCACGCTGAGTCTGCTGCTCGCGCTCACCATCACCGGCCTCGTGCTCTGGTTCGCCTACAAGGCGCCGGTCCGCACCATCGCGCAGGAGAAGCTCCAGAAGGCCGCGGCCACCGCGCTGCCGGAGGAACCGGAGCAGCCGAAGGACGAGCCCTCCAAGGACGCCGCGCCCGCCGATGAGCCCAAGGACGACGGTGGTGGCGGCGGGGAGAAGAAGAAGGAAGAAGAAGAGGTTGAGCGGGGTCCGCTGCCCATCACGTCGGAGGACCCGCCGAACCTCTTCGTGCAGTTCGCACAGGTGCGGCTGGTCGAGGGAGCGGGCGGCTGCAAGCTGACCGCCACGCACGCGGTGGGCAAGCTGGACCCGGCGACCGCGGAGGCGCTGAAGTGCTTCCAGCAGTCGCACAGGGCGGCGAACGGCGACGTGAGCCGGCTGACGGAGAACGACGGGCTCGGGAACCTCGGCCGTTCCACGATGACCGCGCTCCTGGCAGCGCACTTCGCCGGCGTGAAGTCAGTGGACCTGAGGGATGACGAGCTCAGCCCGGAGGTGCCGTGGGTACGGAACGTCCTGCTCTGGGGCACTCAGGCCGAGTTCGACGACGGCGACCTGGCCACGACGGCGAAGTACACCAAGATCAACATAGATTATCTCCAGAAGCACATACAGCTCAAGGAGAAGCCGACCCAGCCCCTCAAGAACAGGATCAAGGAGTACCAGGGCCTGTTCGCGGCCGAGCGGACCGGGGTGCTCGACGAGCTGACGCTCAGTAAAGCGAAGCTGGGCTGGATCAATGAGCAGGACGCTCCCGGCACGGTGACGGCCGAGGACTGGCTCCCGGCACCGGTGGAGTAGACCGGCTTCGGTCTCAAGCCGCCGCGGTCGCCCCTGCGGGCCGTGGCCGCCGGACACGTTCTGTCGGGCGGCCACGGCCCGCGGTGGCGACCGGTCTACCAGGTCGCGTCGTCCAGGACCAGCCGGCCCGACTTGCGGTATTCGCGCTGGGCGCCCGCCAGCAGGTCCGCCGTCGACACACCGTCACCCCGGCCCGCCGCCGCGTACGCGGCCGTGACGACCGCGCTGCGGATGGAGCCGCCCGCCAGCTCGAACTCCCGTGCACAGGACGCCGGATCGATGTCGTCGGCGCACGGGACATGGGCCAGGCTGTGCCGCCAGAGCGCCAGGCGCTGTTCCTCGTCGGGGAAGGGGAAGTCGACCACCAGGTCCAGCCGGCGCGTGAAGGCGTCGTCGATGTTGGAGCGCAGGTTGGTGGTGAGCAGGGCGATGCCGTCGAACGACTCCAGGCGCTGGAGGAGATAGGCGCTCTCCATGTTCGCGTGGCGGTCGTTGGAGCTGCTGACCTCGGAGCGCTTGCCGAACACGGCGTCCGCCTCGTCGAAGAGCAGCACCGCGTCCGTACGGTCGGCCTCGGTGAAGATCCGCTCCAGGTTCTTCTCCGTCTCGCCGACGTACTTGTCCACGACGGACGGCAGCTGCACGACGTAGAGATCGAGGCCGAGTTCACCCGCGACCACCTCGGCGGAGAGCGTCTTCCCTGTCCCGGAGTCGCCCGCGAACAGCCCCACCACGCCCCGCCCGCGCCCGCCTCCCGCGCTCAGCCTCCAGTCGCCGAGCACCCGGTCGCGGTGCCGGGCGCGCAGGACCAGTTCCCGCAGTTGTGCCAGCGGGCGGTGGGGCAGGACGAGGTCGTTCCAGCCGACGTCGGGCCGGATGTGGCGGGCGTAGCGTTCGAGGCCCGACGCGGACTGCTGCCGGGCCGCGAGCCGCAGATGCGTTGCGGACAGTTCCGTACCGTCGAACGCGGCGAGGTCCAGTGCCGCACGGGACGCGCGGTCGATACCGCCGGGCCCGAGCCGGTACGCGGCGACGACCGGCGCGAGGTCGAAATCCGGCTCGCCGGGGCCGAGCGCCGCCCGCCAGGCGTCGAGATCACCGGCACGCTGCCGGGGCGCCTCCAGCACGATCGGGTCGCGCCCGCCGTCGTACCACTGCGGGTCGTACGGGCGCGGGTCCGCGAACACCACAGGTACGTCGCTCACGGCGAGCGCCCGGATCAGCTCCTCGGGCTTCTCGGGCAGCGGGGTCACCACGATGGCGCGCCCCGTCAGCCGCGCCTCGCGCAGCAGCTCCCGGCAGGGGAGGCGCTCCCCCGCCGTACGTTCCACCGGCGCGTGGTCGCCGGGGCGTTGGTCCACCGGGTGTTCGCCCGGTGCGAGGTACAGGGCCGGGATACCGGCCGCGCCCAGGGCGACGGTGGCGCAGGCGAGCCCGTCGCCCGCGCGGTGCTCACGGAGGTAGACCGTGAGTGGGCGCTCCGTCAGCTGCTCGGCCAGTCTCCCCACCACCGGGTCGACGCCGTACGCGGTGCCGATGGCCTCCGCGCCCTCCGCACCCTCTCCGGCCGCCGCGCCCGTCGTGTCCGTTTCCCTGGGCCGGTACGGAAGGGGGCGTACGGTCCTGTCCAGCGCCGGGTCCGGGGTGTCGTCGCCCAGCAGATGCGCCACGACCCGGTCGGGAACGCGCAAGGAGCGGCTGAGGAGAGGGCGTTCGGGGTCGTCCACCTCGATCAGGCCCCACGCGAGGAGCCGCGCGGCCGGACGGAACCGGGACCGTCCGGCGGCGGAGTGCACGGGCACCCCGCAGAGGTCGAGGGCGAGCGCGACGGTCGCCCGGCGACGGGTGACGTCGTCATTGAGGTAGCCGTACAGCGACTCGAAGGCGCGGTCCAGGTCGGGCGCCAGCGCGATCAGCAGGATCTGGGTGTCGAGCGGGCCGAGACGCAGCGAGTGGGCGAGCCAGTGGAGGCGATCGTCGTCGCGCGGCTCGAACGTGCCGGAGTCGTCCGGCGTCTCGACCGCTTCGGGCGCGTCGGGACCGCCCGGCCGGTACGCCGTACCCGCGGTGTCCCGCTCGTCCGGCGCGTGCGCGGTGCCCCGCTCCGCGGACCCGTCCCGCCCGTCCGGCCCGCCCGATGCCTCCGGGACGGCGGGATACGCACCCGCCGCAGGCCCGTACAGCAGGCGCCGCACCGCGTCGTCACTCAGATACATCCCGCGCATCGGATCGGCGGCCGTCGGGTCGTCGGCGCTGCGCCGCTCGACCAGGAACGCCACCCGCTCGCGCAGTCCCGCGAGCCGTTCGAGCAACGGCGAGGTGCGGTCCTTCACTTGCGCTGCTCCCGAAGCGTTCCCGTCGTGCCGTGCTGCTTCGCGAAGTCCGCCTTGGCGGTGTTGACGATCTCGGCGCTCTGGTAGCGCGTGGGACTGTCTTCGGGCCCGTCCGTCGCCCGCACCTGGACGCCGAGCCCTTCGGTGACCGGCGGACCGACACTGTACTCGGGGAACGCGAGGAAGGGCGCGGTGATCACCACGTCGAGCGAGGGTTTGAGTTCGCCACCGAGTGCGGACCAGATGTCCGCGAGCGAGCGCGCCTCGGTGTGCACCCCCGCGACGGTCAGCGGGACGGAGAGCCCCAGTGCGGCGAGCGTGCCGGTCAGGTCCTCCTGCGGGAGGATCTCCTTGGGCAGCAGCGTGTGCAGTACGGCGGAGAGCATCCGGTGTTCGTCCTGCGGACGCTTGGTCCAGGCCGTCACGAGATACGAGAGCCGGAACCAGCGCGGCGGCTGGTGCTGCTTGACCACGAGACCCTGCTCGTCACGGAGCGACATCTTGCCGCGCTGGCGCCGCTTGGTGTCCTCGCGGATGTCGTAGAGATACGCGTCGATGGTCGGGGCGTTGCGCCGGGCCGCCCAGTCGCGGCTCGGGGCGTCGAAGGTGACCTCGACCTCGGACCCCGCGAAGGCGCCGCGGGTGAGCAGCCCTTTCAGGATGTCGTCCACCTCGTGGATCACGGTCGCTCTGCCCTTCACTTTCGCCGCTCGTCACGGAATCGTTCGCCGTTCGCCACCGAACGGGCCGTCACGCGGTGACTCGCCACGCGACGATCTGTCGCGTGACGACCTGTCGCTTCATCCGGCGGAACCGTCCGTGGTCCAGCCGGTCGTCCGGCGCCTCGGCACAGAGCACCCGGTCGAGTCCATCGTGGTCGTCCTGACACCCACCTCGCGAGGCACCGGGGGGACGATCAGGGGACACCCCTGCTGCCCCCGCGTCGCCCCTCGCCTGCCCTCAGGGGCCTTGACCCGGCGCACGGACCATCAGATGTAGCCTTCACGCAAGGCATAGGCCACGGCATGCGTACGGTTGCGGAGCTGCAAACGCGTCGTCAGACCGTGCATGACGTTCTTGACCGTGCGTTCGGAGTACGAGAGTTTGGTGGCGATCTCCCCGGTGTCCATCCCCTCGGCCACCAGCCGGAGCACATCGACCTCGCGTGGCGCCAAGCCGGACGCCGCGCCGCCCGACAGGCTGGTCGCGCCGCGCTGCAACGTACCGATCTGGGCCATCAGCCGCCCCAGCAGGTCCGACGGCAGATCCCCGTCGCCCCGAGAGGCCGCGAGGACCGCTTGGAGAAGCCGGTGGCCGGTGGCCTCGCGGCGCCAGACGATCGCGCCGACGCCGTACTCGATCACCTGAAGCAGATCGGCCTCGCGGATCAGAGTCGTGACGAGGACGGCCTTGGTGCCTTCCGCGCGGGTCAGCCGCCTCAGCCGCGACAGCGTGGGTTCGTCGAGCACCTCGGCGAGCACCAACGCGACCGTGCCCGGCCGGCCCGCGCCCTCGTCGACCAGCTCCACCTCGGAGTGGCGGCGAAGCTGGCTGACCGCTCCGTCGTGAGAGAGCGGGTCCGACGCGAGGATCTCCACCGGGATTCTGGCCGGGGTTCGTTGAACCATGCCTGTACGTCCTCGCGTCTTGTCTCTTGCCCAACAGAACACACGTTTCATGCACTTCCACCCTTTCTCCGCCGACAGGACGACCACAACCGTGGCCCACCACGAGACCGACCACGAGATTGGCGGCAAGTGCTCATGACAGCGATACCGGCGACAACGAGTCAGCCGCCGGCCCGCCGGCCCGTCCCGGCCCCGCCGCCGGCCCTGGTCCCCGCCTCGGCCGGACTCCTGGAACGCGGGGCCGCGCTCGACCTGCTGGCCGCGGAGGCCGACCGGGCACGGGGCGGATCAGGACGGCTGGTTCTGTTCCGTGCGCCTACCGGTATGGGCCGCAGCGTCCTCCTGGAGGCCGCCGCCGAACTGGGCGTGAAACGCGGCATGCGGGTCCTGCGTGCCCATGCCTCCGCCGAGAACTCCGGCGTCCCGCTCGCTCTCGTACGGCAGCTGCTGGATCCGCCGCCCGGTCTCGGCGGCCTCGACGACGACACCCCTGAGACCCCGCACCACCTCAGCTACCCTTCCCGCCTGTGGCAGTTGCTGTGCGAGCACGCGGCCGAGTCGCCGCTGCTGGTCACCGTGGACGACGCGCACCTCGCCGACCAGGCCTCCCGGCGCTGGCTGACCGAGAGTGCCCGACGGCTGACCGGGATGCCGGTCCTGATGGTGGTGACCGAGCGCGGGCAGTACGACATCGCTCCGCCGGCACCGGGCCTCGCGCACTCACTGTCCCCCGGCGTGGTGCGGGTGCACGCGGTGACACCACTGAGCCGTTCCGCCGCCGAGGAGCTGGTACGCGGCGCCCTGGGCGCGGACGCCTCCGACGCCTGGGTGGACGGCTGTGTACGGGCGGGCGCCGCCAATCCGCTGCTGCTGCTCGCGCTGCTCGACGATCTGCGGGCGGTCTTCCCGTACGGCGGCCGGGACAGCATCGCGGCCGGCGGCGGACCGGAACCACGGCTGCCCGAGGACTGTGCCGAGCTGTATCCGGGTGCGTTCGTGGCGGCGGTCTCGTGGTGGCTGGAGAGCGCCGGCCCCGGAAGCACCATGGTGGCGCGCGCGCTCGCGGAGCTGGAGCACTCGGAACCGGCACCAGAACCGGAGTCCGAGTCGGACGGCGCCGGGAGGAGGGAGCAACAGGCGGAAAGGGAGGCGGAGTTCGGGTCCGCCGCCGCTCCCCGATTACCCCGCCCCCGGCCGGGGCGGCCCGCGGGCCACGACGAAGCCGGGCCGGACCACGGCCACGGCCACGGCCACGGCCACGGCCACGGCCACGGCGAGGATTTCGTCTGTTTCCTCTCCGAGCTGACGCGGGCCGACCCCGACCGCGTCGGCGGCTGGATCACCGCGATGATCCGGCTCGGGCTGCTGCGCCGCGCCCCCGGCACCGGCCTCCCGCGCCTCGCGCACCCCCTGCTGCGCGGGGCCGTCCTTGACGGCTGGCCACGCTCACAACGGCAGGCCCTGCACCTGCGCGCGGCCGAACTGCGCCAGCGGCGGGGCGACAGGGCCGAGGCGGTGGCCGATCATCTGCTCCGTACCACACCCGGCGATACGGCCGGGGGTTCGGTGTCCGTCGGCAAGACGCTCCTCGACGCGGCGGCCGAAGCGTCCAGGGCCGGCCGGACCGGCGCCGCCGCGCGGTATCTGCGCCGGGCGCTGGACGAACCGATGCCGCGTGAGCACCGGGCGACGGTACTCACCGCACTCGGCGAACTGGAGTTCACCACCCTGCGGACCGGCGGGACACCCCGGCTGGCCGAGGCGCTGCGCCTCCAGGAACAGCCCAGGAACCGGGTGCTGGCCGCGGTCACCCTGAGCAGCGCCCTGACCAGTGGGGGAAATCCGCACGCCGCGCTCGATGTCCTGCGCGATCTGGGTGAGTTGGACGGGGAGCCCGTCCTCGCCCGTACGGTCCAGGCGGCGTCGGCGTTCTTCACCGGCCACGATCCGGAGAGCCGGCGGGCCGCCTACATCGCGCTGCGCGAGCGCGCCGAGCGCACTCCGGAATGGATCAGTCCGGCCCTGTGCGCCCTGCTGATCCGTTACGAGTCGGCGGCCGGGCTGCGGTCCGCCGGATCTGCCGTACGGCGGATCCGGCAGCTGCTGACGGCCCCCGAGGATCCGCTGCTGGTGCCGTATCTGCTGGGTACGGCGGCCGCCGTGGCACAGTGGGCCGACGAGCCGGACTACGCCGAGCGGCTCATCAGGACCGGGCTGACCGAGCACCGGCTGTCGCCGCTGCATCCCGTCCACCAGACGCTGCTCAACGCGCGGGTGGACACCGCCGCCGCACGCGGAGATTACCGGCGGGTGCTGGAGGAGACCGCCGACACGTCAGGGGCCCGGGGCGACGCGCCCCCTACCGGTGCGAGCAACTTCCTGGCCCAGCGCGTCATCGCGCTCGTCGAGCGCGGCCGTCCCGCCGAGGCCGAGCGGCTCATCGCAGGCATCGAGGTCGGTGACGCGCACGACATGAGCGAACTGAACCGGTTCCTCTACGCACGTGGTCTGCTGCGCGCGTCCGCCGGCGACCCGGCGGGCGCCCTGGACGACTTCCGGGAATGCGGCAGGCTCCAGCACAGCCGTGACGCGGAGAGCCCCATCATCACACCGTGGCGCTCGGCCGCCGCCGAATGCCACCTCCTTCTGGGAGAACCACGGGAGGCTCTCGCGCTCGCCGAGGAGGAGAGCCGGTACGCCGCCGTATGGGACACGCCCCGGGTCCGGGGCCGCGCGCTGCGCGTCCTGGGCGCGGCCACCGGCGGCCGAAGGGGTCTCGAACTCACCGGCGAGGCCGTCGGCATCCTGCGCGGCGCCGCGCTCGACATCGAGCTGATCCCCGCGCTGATCACCCACGGCCTCCAGCTCACGGCGGGCGGGCAGCCTCGCCGTGCCCGCCCCCTGCTCAGGGAGGCCGCGGCCACGGCCGAACGGCTGGGCGCGGTACGGCTGTCGGGCAACGCGGAACGGGCCCTGCGCGCCAGTGGCGCCCGCCGCAGGAACACCGCCCTCACGGGCCGGAGTTCACTGACCACGAGCGAACGCCGCATCGCCGCGCTGGCCGCCGACGGCCGGACGAACGCCGAGATCTCCGAACTGCTGCACCTGGCACGGCGCACTGTGGAAACCCATCTGACCAGCACCTACCGGAAACTCGGCATACGACGGCGGGGGGATCTCACGGCCGCGCTGAACGACGATACGGAAGAGCTGACTTGACGACCCGGGGCCGACCGCCTACCGGCCGGAGGAGGGCACCCAACAGGGCCTCACCATGCCCGTTCGGATGTGACCCCGCGCCTTTGGGGCTCTGGCGGTCGTGCGACGCCGTTCGCGACCTGGAACGTCCTGCCGAACCTGCGGGCCGGCGCCGAACGCCGCCCCCTCACCGGCGGGACACGGCGGCCGATACGCCCCCGGAGACCACGGCCCGGTCACCAGCGGGCTGGATTCAAGAAGCACGGAAAGGCGGTACCGGATTTCTCCGATACCGCCTGCGACCTGCGAAAACGCTGGTCGGGACGACAGGATTTGAACCTGCGACCCCTTGACCCCCAGTCAAGTGCGCTACCAAGCTGCGCCACGTCCCGATGTGCGGCATCAATGGGGAGGAAATCCCCCGGTCGACCACACACGAGAACATTACCTCACTCCGAGCGGCGCGAAGACGCGCCCCGTCCGCGCGACAATCGGGGTATGAAGGAGAACCGGCGGGATCGGGACGACGAGGGGCGGGCGCGGAGTGCGCGGCCCCGGGATGGGCTGGGGCGGCCGTTGGCGTATGGGGCTCCTGGGGTGGAGCGGCAGCCCGAGGGGGTGGTCCGTACGCCCGGGGAGACGCTTGCGGAGGCGCAGCGGCTGCTCGACGCGGGGAAGCCGTTCCATGCGCACGAGGTGTTCGAGGACGCGTGGAAGTCGGGGCCCGACGCGGAGCGGGCGCTGTGGAAAGGGATGGCTCAGCTGGCGGTCGGGCTGACGCACTCCGCCCGGGGGAACGCGACCGGTGGGGCGCGGCTGCTGTCGCGGGGCGCGGAGGCGATCGCCCCGTTCCGTGACCCGCACGGTATCGATGTGCCCGGACTGACCGCCTGGGCGCGGGAGTTGGCGGGGCGGGTGGCGGACGGGGAAGAGGTGGACGCGGCCCGTGAGGCGCCTCGGCTGACACCGCTCACCCCCTGAGCAGGATGACGTCGGGCGTCACTCGCTGAGCAGGATGACTTCGAGCGTGCGCGGACCGTGTACGCCCTCCACCCGGTCGAGTTCGATGTCGCTGGTCGCGGACGGTCCGGAGATCCAGGTCAGCGGGCGGGTGGGGTCGAGCCGGGGCATGGCCTGCGGTACGGAGCCGACCACCTGGTCAGCGGTGCGTACGACACAGATGTGATGGTCGGGGACGAGTGTGATGCGGCGCCGTCCCTGGTCGGGGGCCGCGTCCAGGACCAGGGTGCCGGTCTCCGCGATGGCCAGGGCGCAGCCCGTGATCACGCTGTCCACGACGTCCAGTTCCTGGGCCGTGGAGGTGGGGTCGTCCTCGATCCTGACCAGATCGGTGCCCACCGAGGAGAGCGCGGAGAGCCACAAGGCGGGGAGCAGCGGGGGGACGAGGACGGTACGGGCACCGCGTTCGGCCAGGAGGCGCGCGATGAGCGCGGGCAGTTCCTCGCTGTCCGTCCGGTGGACGAGCGCGCGGTAGTCGGCGAGGTTCTCGGCGAGCAGGTCGATCACGCGTTCGTCCGGGGTGTGGGTATCCAGGTAGTCGCGCGCGGCTTCCGGGGCGTCGGGAGCGTCCGCGACGGCGGCACGGATCCTGGCGAGGATCCGCTCCCGGGATCCGCCGCCCCTGCCCGAAACCGCGTCCGAGCCGGTGCCCGAAGCCGCGCCCGTGCCGGTGCTCATGTCCCTGTGTCCTTACGGTTGTTGTGGTGCTTCTTCCACCAGTCGCGGAACGACTCCGGCGGCAGCTCGGGCAGATCGCGCGCGTCGGTCCACGCCCCCGCCCCCGGGAGTTTCGAGGGATGCAGCCGACGTGTCCTCGACGCGGCCCGCTCCCCCGCCGCCATCACGCGCGGATGGTCGAAGACCCAGCCCGCCGCCTTCATCGCGGCCTTCTCCAGCCGGTGCCCCTTGCCGCCCCGGTCCGCGACCCGCTCGCGGAGATGGACCAGTACCTCGGGGATGTCGATGGCGACGGGACACACGTCGTAGCAGGCCCCGCAGAGGGAGGAGGCGTACGGCAGCGACGCGTCGATCTCGCTCCCGGTGCCCCGCAGTTGGGGGCTGAGGATCGCCCCGATCGGGCCCGGGTAGACCGAGCCGTACGCGTGTCCGCCCGCCCGCTCGTACACCGGGCAGACGTTCAGACAGGCCGAGCAGCGGATGCAGCGCAGCGCCTGCCGGCCGACCTCGTCGGCCAGCGTGTCCGTACGGCCGTTGTCCAGCAGCACCAGGTGGAAGGTGCTCGGGCCGTCCGCGTCGTGCGTGCCCGTCCACATGCTGGTGTACGGATTCATCCGTTCCGCGGTCGAGGAGCGCGGCAGCGTCTGGAGGAAGACCTCCAGATCCCGCCAGCTCGGCACCACCTTCTCGATGCCCACCACGGAGATCAGCGTCTCGGGGAGCGTCAGACACATCCGTCCGTTGCCCTCCGACTCGAAGACCACGAGCGTGCCGGTCTCGGCGACCATGAAGTTCGCCCCCGAGATGCCGACCTTGGCGCGCAGGAACTTCTCCCTCAGATGCAGCCGTGCGGCCTCGGCCAGTTCGCCGGGGGTGTCGGAGAGGCCGTCGGGCGCGGGCCGGCCCCAGGCGCCCATCCGGTCGCGGAAGATGTCCCGGATCTCGCCCCGGTTGCGGTGGATCGCCGGGACGAGGATGTGGGAGGGCCGGTCGTCGCCGAGCTGGACGATCAGCTCGGCGAGGTCGGTCTCGTACGCGGAGATGCCCTCGGCCTCCAGCGCCTCGTTGAGCCCGATCTCCTGGGTGGCCATCGATTTGACCTTGACGACCTCGGTCTCGCCGGTGGCCTTCACCAGCTCGGCCACGATCCGGTTCGCCTCGTCGGCGTCGGCCGCCCAGTGCACCACTCCGCCCGCCGCCGTGACCGACTCCTCCAGCCGCAGCAGATAGCGGTCGAGATGGCGCAGTGTGTGGTCCTTGATCCGCTTGCCCGCCTCCCGCAGCAGCGCCCAGTCGTCCAGCTCCGCGACGGCCTTGGCGCGCTTGTCGCGGATGGTGTGGGTGGCGTGCCGGAGGTTGCCGCGCAGCGTCTCGTTGCCGACGGCCTCCTTCGCCGCCACCGGAAACGCCGGCATCCCCAGATACGTACCGCTCATGACCAGGGCTCCTCTTCCGTCGCCGCCAGAATCTCCGCGAGATGTACGGGGCGCAGCGGGGCACCCTCGCGGCTCACGATCCCGCCGAGATGCATCAGACAGGAATTGTCCGCTCCGCAGAGCACCTCGGCCCCGGTGGAGACCGCGTTGCTCACCTTGTCCTGGCCCATCGCGGCAGAAACATCGGAGTTCTTCACGGCGAAGGTGCCACCGAAGCCACAGCACTCGTCCGCGCCCGGCAGCTCCCGCAGTTCCAGCCCCCGTACCGACTCCAGCAGCTTTCGCGGCCGGTCCCCCAGGCCCAGCAGCCGTAGGCCGTGACAGGAGGGGTGGTAGGTGACGGTGTGCGGGAAGTGAGCCCCCACATCCGTCACGCCCATCACATCGACCAGGAACTCGGTCAGCTCGTACGTCCGCGCCGCCAGCGCGCCCGCGGCCTCGTCGCCGATCTTGGGGTAGTGGTGGCGGACCATGGCCGCGCAGGATCCGGATGGGGTCACGACATAGTCGTAACCCTCGAAGGCCCGGGTCATCCGCCGCACCAGCGGCTCGGTCTCACGCCGGTAGCCCGTGTTGAACTGGGGCTGCCCGCAGCACGTCTGCGCCTCGGGAAAGTCGACGTCGACGCCCAGACGTTCGAGGAGCCGTACGGTCGCGATACCGGTGGCCGGATAGACGGCGTCGTTGACGCAGGTGACGAAAAGGGCGGCGCGCATGGGCGGAGCATATGTCGGGCGCGCGGGTGCGCGGAAGCCCCTCGAAGAGCGTGATGGATCATCAGACATCCGATGGATACGGCCTTCCTCCTTCCGTGCGGCGGGGGGCGACGGGGTGACCACGGCGCCCGGCACGGCGTTCGAGGGGCATGGGGCAGACTCGACGGGGTGAGAAAGATCTATGTCATCGGTATCGGCGCGGGCGACCCCGACCAGCTGACCGTCCAGGCGGTCAAGGCGCTCCGGCGCGTGGATGTCTTCTTCCTGCTCGACAAGGGCGACCGGAAGTCCGATCTGATCGGGCTCCGGCACGAGATCCTCCGCCGCCATGCGGGGGAGCCCGCGGGCGAGTCCGGCGACGGGACCCCGGGCGAGTCCGGCCAGGGCCGGGGCTACCGGCTCGTCGAGGTCCGCGACCCGGAGCGGGAGCGCGCGGCCGACGGCGCCGGGTATCCCGGGACCGTGGACGACTGGCGGAGCCGGCGCGCCGCCCTCTACGAGCGCGCGATCATCGACGAGCTGAGCGACGGCGAGGGCCCTGACGAGGACGAAGGGCCCGGCCGCGGCAGCACCGGGGCGTTCCTCGTCTGGGGCGATCCCTCCCTGTACGACTCGACGCTCGCCATCCTGGAAGAGATCCTGGCGCGCGGCTCGGTCCGGTTCGAGTACGAGGTGATCCCCGGCATCAGCAGCGTCTCCGCGCTGGCCGCCGGGCACCGCGTCGGACTGAACCGTGTGGGCGGCCCCGTGCAGATCACCACCGGCCGCCGGCTCGCCGAGGGCTGGCCGGAGGGCGTGGACGATGTCGTGGTGATGCTGGACGCGCACGAGTCCTTCCGGCACCATCTGGCGGCCGATCCGGTCATCCACTGGGGCGCCTATGTGGGGACGGACGACGAGATCCTGGTCTCCGGACGGCTCTCCGAAGTCGCGGACCGGATCGGGGAGTTGAGGTCCGCTGCGCGCGCACGCAAGGGCTGGATCATGGACACGTATCTGCTGCGCCGGGACCCGGGCCTGTCCGACGGAGCTCCGCCGGACAGGCCCTGAGGACCACCACGGCCGGAGCGTGACGCCCGGCCGTGGTGAAACGTTCAAAGGCCCTCCCCGTCGCACTCCCGCCCCACCCCCGCCCCACTCCCCGTCGCCCAGGCGCCCTCTCCATCGCCCTCGACGGTCAGCTCCGCCCCACGAAGTCCCAGACACCCTGCCCGGCCCGGTACACCACGAAGCCCGGCTCCGTGCGGAGATACTCCCCTCCGCGCGGCGCCCTCACCAGCTCGCGGCGCTCGGCGGGCACATGGATCTCCGCCGTCGCGCCCACCGGCACGCGCACCGAGAGCCGCAGATCACGGCCTATCGCGGACCAGTCCACCGAGGCCGTGCCGCGTACCGTACGGATCGAGGTGCGCGCCCAGGTGACTCCGCTCCTGCCGTCGGGCCGTACGGTGAAGGTCCGGTACCCCGCGTCCCCGGGGCGCAGTCCCGCCACGTTCTCGTACAGCCACTGGACGACCGTGCCCTGGAAGTAGTGGTCGCGCGAGCGCGAGTCGACGGGCCACATCTCCCACATGGTGTCGGCGCCGTTGTCGAACCAGTAGCCCCAGCTCGGGTACGTACGCTGGGTGGCGATGGCGTGCGCGACCTCGGGGCGGCCGTGCGCGCACAGGACGCGCAGCAGCACGCTGGTGCCCAGCGCGCCGGTGTTGAGGTGGTCGCCCCGGGCGGCGATGTCGGCGACGAGGCTGTCGAGCACCGGCGCGCGTGCGCCGCTCGGGACCAGGCCGAAGGCGAGCGGCAGGGCGTTGGAGGTCTGCCGGTAGCCGGGGTCCTTCGCGGTCCGGTAGTGGCCCGACGCGGGGTCCAGGAAGGCGGCGTTGAAGGCGTCCTTCAGTCCGGCCGCGGCCGTACGGTAGCGGTCCGCGACCTCGCCGTGGCCCAGCAGTTCGCCCAGTTCGGCCGTCTGGGTCAGCGCGCGGTGCAGATACGCCGTCGCCGTGAGCCGGGTGTCCTCGGGCGGATTGCCGCCGTATCCCGGCGGCAGATAGTCGCCGAGTGCCGTGATGGCGAGGCCGTCCTCCAGCCGGTCCAACTCCCAGTCCAGATAGGTGATCAGGGTGGACCAGTGCTCGCGCGCCACCCGGTCGTCGCCGTAGATCCGGTACATCTCCCGTATCAGGAACGGGTATACGGTCGTCCACTCCGGGGAGGGCCCGAGGTCGCCGTAGCCCCAGCCGCCACTGGGCACGATCACCGGCAGCTGGCCGTCCGGGTTCTGACTGTCCGCCAGGTCTCCGAGCCACTTCGCCAGGAAGCGGTGGACTCCGAAGGCGTACGCCATGATGGGCGCGCCGAGCTGCGCGTCGCCCGTCCAGCCGTTCTTCTCGTACATGGGGGTGTCGGTCGGTATGCCGTGCAGGTTGTTGAGGAGGGTGCGGCGCATCGCGCGGTCGAGCTGTCCGTAGAAGGGCTCCGAGCAGTCGAACGAGCTGACCTCGGCCACTTTCGTATGGACGACCCGGCCCAGCACGTCGGCGGGGCGCGGGCGGCTCGGCAATCCGCTGACCTGGACATAGCGGAAGCCCTTGTACGAGAACGACGGCTCCCAGACCTCGGCGCCCTCGGCCTCTCCCCCGCCGGTCCCGCCGCCCCCGGTCCCGCTTCCGCCGGTCGCACTGCCCCCGGTCGCGCTGCCGCTGGTCCGCGTGCCGCCCGCGCAGATGTACTCGTCGCGCTGGAACCGGCCCGGCACATGCCCGGTCTCGGCATGGACGCTGCCGTCCGCCGTGAGTTTCTCGCCGTGGACGAGCTGGACGACGGTCCCGGCGGGGGCCCGTACGGTCAGCCGGGTCCAGCCCGCCGTCGTACGGCCCATGTCGACGACGTACACCCCGGGCCGCAGCTCGGTGATCGCGGTGGGGGTGAGGGTCTCGATGATCTCGATGGGGTCGTGCGGCTGCGCGCGCAGCGCGCCCTTGGGCGCGGTCTGGGGATTCGGGGCGCGCCAGGAGCTGTCGTCGAAACCGGGCATGGTCCAGCCCTCGGGGGCCAGCCGGGCGTCGTATGTCTCGCCCGCGTAGAGCGAGTTGGTGAGTGTGGGGCCTTCGGTGATGCGCCAGTCGGTGTCGGAGACGACGGTGGTGCGGGAGCCGTCGGGGTGCTCGGCCTCCAGCCGGCACAGCAGCCGGGGTTCGCCGTGCCACGGCGGCTGGTGCCAGTTCCACACGTTCGGGGTGGTCATGCCGTAGAAGCCGCGGCCCAGGGTCACCCCGATCGCGTTGTCGCCGCGTCGCAGCAGCGAGGTCACGTCGTGGACGGCGTACATCACGGTCTCGTCGTAGTCGGTGAAGGCCGGGTCGAGCACCTGACTGCCGATCCGCTTCCCGTTCAACTCGGCTGTGTAATAGGCGAGTCCGCTGATGTAGAGCCGGGCGCGGCTGACCGGTCCGGACAGGGTGAACTCGCGGCGCAGCAGCGGCGCGGGCGCCTCGGGCGTGGCGATCGAGACGCCGGTTCCCCACGGGCCCTGTCCGTAGGGGGCGAGTACGGCCGCCGCGGTCCAGCCGCTGTCGTCGAAGTCCGGCTGTTCCCAGCCCTGTTGCCCGGTTCCGGCGGCGCGCCAGCCGGCGCCGGTGACCAGCTCGTGACGGGTGCCCCGGGCGGTTTCGACGAGCAGCCGGACGAGCAGCCCGGCCGGGTTGACGGAGGCCGCACCGCGGTTGGCGGCGAGGGCGGCGAGGACGATCCGGCCGTCGGTGGCGGACCGTACGGCCTCGGTGACGTCGGCCATGTGTCCGGTGCGCCAGCCGTCCACCTGCTCGGGCGCGTGGAGCACCTGCCGGCCGTTGAGATGGAGGGTGAAATCGTCGTCGGCCGTGGCGAGGACGGTCGCCCGCGCGATGTCCACGCCCCGGACGCCGGGCGGCAGTTGGAGTCCGCCGCGGAACCACCGGGCGCCCACGGGGGCGCCGCCGGTGGTCGCTCCCTCGGTCCAGATCCAGGACGCGCCGTCGAAGCCGGGCGGTTCCGGCGCCTGGTCGGCGCCTATCCAGCGCGCCTGCCACGGCTCGGCGCCGAGCGCGGTCTCCCACCAGCCGGCCGTGCTCCACGGTGAGACGCGTCCGTCGCCGTCCCAGACGCGGACCTGCCAGTGGCAGCGGGTACGGGGCGGCAGCGCGGGGCCCGCGTAGGGCACGGCGACGCTGCGGTCGGAGGCCACGCGGCCGGTGTCCCAGAGGAGTTGGCGACCGGCCGCGAGGGCGCGCGGATCGGTCGCGGCCCGGATCTGATAGGCGCTCTGGCGGGCGCCCCGGGTGTCCGACGCGCCGCTCAGCTCCCAGGACAGCAGCGGGGCCGCGACATCGGTACCGAGGAGCCGCTCGGTGTACTCGACCGTGGCGGTGGCGACACGGAGCCCGCTCCGCCGCCCGCCCGTTCCCGACGAGCCGCCGGACGGCGCGCCCGCGGCGGGGGAGGCGGCGGCGAGCCCCGCGATCCCCACCCCGGCGCCCGCCACGGAGGTGTGCAGAAGACCTCGGCGTGTCCAGCCCATGCCCATCGCGGCTCCCCTTGAATTGAAACGTTTCATGTCCTGCCGGGCATCGTAGGGCCGACCGTGTCCGCGCTACAAGAGGTGTGCGCGGGGCCCCTGGTGCGGACGGGCCACGAGACAGCCCCGCATCACCGCGCATCACTCCGGTACCACCCGGCCTCCGAGACCCGCTCCCGGGCCCGAGCCCCCTGCCGGGTCGAGGATTTTTGCGTTGGTCTCCAAAATTTGCGCGGATTCATAGACTTCTTGTAAGCCAACTTCTAACCTTTTCGCGTCCGCAGAGTCCCCACGAGCCGCAAGGACGTATGTCTGTGACACTCCCCACCGGACCCCCACGAGGCCGCCTGCTCCGGCGCGGCATCTCCGCCTCCCTCTCTCTCGCACTCGCCGTGGCCGGGACGGCCGCGGCGGTGGTGCTCTCCACCGCGCCCGCCGCCCAGGCGGCGGCGGTCCCCGCGCCCTCCCCCATCAATGTCCCCGGCCGCGGCGCCACGGTGCCGTTCAAGGAACAGGAAGCCGAGTACGCCGCCACCAACGGCTCCCTGATCGGCCCCAACCGCCTGTACGGCACGCTGCCCTCGGAAGCCTCGGGCCGGCAGGCCGTGACGCTCGACGCGGTCGGCGAGTATGTGGAGTTCACCCTCACCGCCCCGGCGAACGCGATGTCGTTCCGCTACTCGCTGCCGGACAACGCGGCGGGCACCGGCCGGGACGCCACCATCGATCTGCGGGTCAACGGAACGTCCCTCAAGAGCGTGCCGGTGACCTCCAAGTACGGCTGGTACTACGGCGGTTATCCGTTCAACAACAACCCGGGCGACACGAACCCGCACCACTTCTACGACGAGACCCGCACCATGTTCGGGTCGACGCTGCCGGCCGGTACGAAGGTCCGGCTCCAGGTCTCCTCGACCGCCGCGTCGCCGACGTTCACCATCGACCTCGCCGACTTCGAGCAGGTGGCCGCGCCGATCGGCAAGCCCTCGGGCGCCCTCGACGTGGTGACCGACTTCGGCGCGGACCCGAGCGGCGCCGCCGACTCGACGGCCAAGATCCAGGCGGCGGTCGACGCGGGCCGTACGCAGGGCAGAGAGGTCTACATACCGCAGGGCACCTTCCAGGTGCGCGACCACATCATCGTCGACAAGGTCACGCTGCGCGGCGCGGGTCCCTGGTACAGCGTGCTGACCGGACGTGACCCGTCCGACCGCAGCAAGGCCGTCGGTGTCTACGGCAAGTACGCCAACGCGGGCGGCAGCAGCAATGTCACCCTCAAGGACTTCGCCATCATGGGCGACATCCGTGAGCGCGTGGACAACGACCAGGTCAACGCCATCGGTGGCGCCATGTCCAACTCGGTCGTCGACAACGTCTGGATGCAGCACACCAAGTGCGGCGCCTGGATGGACGGCCCGATGGACAACTTCACCATCAAGAACAGCCGCATCCTCGACCAGACCGCGGACGGCGTCAACTTCCACATGGGCGTGACCAACTCGACGGTCACCAACACCTTTGTGCGCAACACCGGTGACGACGGGCTGGCCATGTGGGCCGAGAACGTCCCGAACGTGAAGAACAAGTTCACGTTCAACACCGTGATCCTGCCGATCCTGGCGAACAACATCGTCACGTACGGCGGCAGGGACATCACCATCTCCGACAACGTCATGTCGGACACCATCACCAACGGCGGCGGGCTGCATATCGCCAACCGCTACCCCGGCGTCAACTCCGGTCAGGGCACGGCGGTCTCCGGCACCACCACCGCCGCGCGCAACACCCTGATCCGGGCCGGGAACAATGACTACAACTGGCGCTTCGGCGTCGGCGCGATCTGGTTCAGCGGTCTCAACGAACCGATCAACGCCACCATCAACATCACCGACAGCGAGGTCCTGGACAGCTCCTACGCCGCCATCCATCTGATCGAGGGCGCGACGAACGGGCTGCGCTTCAACAACATCCGGATCGACGGCGCCGGTACGTACGCGCTCCAGATCCAGGCGCCGGGCACCGCCTCCTTCACCAATGTGACCGCCACCCACATCGCGCAGTCCAACCCGATCCACAACTGTGTGGGCAGCGGTTTCCAGATCACGCAGGGCGCGGGGAACTCGGGCTGGTACGCCAACCCGCCCGCGTGCACCGGTACATGGCCCGACCCGGTGTGGACCAACGGCGGTGTACCCGGCGGTCCCACCAACCCGCCCACCGACCCGCCGACGGACCCGCCGACGGACCCGGGCAATCTCGCGCAGGGCCGCCCGGTCACCGAGTCCGGGCACGCCGAGGTGTACGGCGCGGCCAACGCGGTCGACGGCAACCCCAACACGTACTGGGAGAGCACCAACAACGCCTTCCCGCAGACGATCACCGTCGACCTCGGCGCGTCGAAGGCGGTCAAGCGGGTGGTGCTGAAGCTGCCTCCGGCGGCGGCGTGGTCGACCCGCACCCAGACGCTCAGTGTGTCGGGGAGCACCAACAACTCCGCGTACAGCACGCTGAAGCCGTCGGCGGGCTACACCTTCAACCCGTCGAGCGGTAACACCGCGACGGTCACGCTGGACGGGACCCCGACCCGCTATCTGCGGCTGACGGTCACGGGCAACACCGGCTGGCCGGCCGCGCAGCTCTCCGAGCTGGAGGCATACAGCAGCTGAGCCGCGCACCACGCACGGAACGCCCGGCCGGGAGATCCCGGCCGGGCGTTCTCACGTACGGCTCGTCCACGGCTCACATACGCCTGGCGTCAGGAGCCACCACCGTCCAGACCGCCAGCGTCCGGGGCGTGGATGTCGTACGTGTTCAGCCGCCCGCACATGCCGAACCTGCCCTGGGCCGCCGGGAGCCGGGCGTGCAGACCCGCCTCGGTCAGATGCGTGGCGTCACCGGCGGCCAGCCGGTCGAGCTGGGCCCCGGTCTGCCGGGCCGCCTCGGCCGCGCCCGCCTCCCAGCGCGCCCGCCACTCCGCCACCCGGGGCCGCACGAGCGCGGCGGCCGACCGCTGGAAGTCGAGCAGGGGCTGCCGGTCACCCGCCTCCCACGCCGTGCGCAGCGCCACGAATCCCTCGATCGCGAGATCGCGCCGACGGCGCGCGGCGGCGGCCTGCTCGGGCTCCGCCGCGTCCGGGATGCGCACGGCCCGCGCGTAGGTGTCCGGGTCGGTGAGGTACCGGGGCGGCAGTGTCAGTACGGCGTCCCCGGCCTCGGGCAGACCGTTGTTCTGCATCAGGACGACGATCCGCAGCCCGTCCTCGTTGACGAGCCGGTGGATGGTGCCGGGCGTGAACCACACCAGCGCCCCCGGCGCCAGCGGTGTGGTGTCGAGGCCCGCGGGGCTGAGTGTCTGTACGGCGCCCCGGCCCTCGGTCACCACATACGCCTCGGAGCAGGTGAGATGCAGATGCGGGGTGCCACCGCACACTCCGTCGGCGGACTCCCAGTCGTACACGCTCAGATGCGAGACCGCGACCGCCCCGGGGAGCCCGGAGAACCCGGTCGCCCGGCTCACCACGACCGCCGCTCAAGATACGGGACGATGTCGTCGCGTTCCCAGCGGCCGTCGGCCACGATCACCCGCCAGCGCCGGGTCAGTGTGTCGCCCGGCTGGAGGACCAGTTCCTCGAAGAAGGCCCAGGAGGCGGCGACGGCCGCGAACGGATCGCTGCGTACGAACCAGTGGGAGGGATGCTGTCCGCCCGCCCCGGTGTGGTCGTTCTCCGGCGCGTGCGCGAAGACGAGGGTGGCCTCTCCGTCGATGCCGTCGAACTCACCGCTGTACGCGACCCACGGTGCCTGGGTCCCCATCAGTTCCTCCCCCTCCAGCCCGGGGCCGAGCAGCCGCCCGCCCCGGAAGGCCCGCGGCCCGCGCCAGAAGAGACCGGTGTAGCCGGCCAGTTCGCGCCCCTCGGTGGTGGGGCTGCCGAGGCGCAGCGGCTCGTCGCGCCGGTTGGTGATGGCGCCGGACCAGGTCAGCGTCCACGCGCCGGCCTCGGTGTCGACGTCATGGATCTCGATACGGCGCGCCTCGTCGGCCCACGCGTCGCCGTCGTGGTTGCGCCACACCAGCCGCTCGGCGATGACGGCGCGCTCCGCGTCGGCGGACACCTCGTCGAAGCCTTCGTGGCTCATCGAGCCGACGCGCTCCGGCAGCGCGAGGTAACCCTCGCCGTGTACGTACGAGTTGCCGCCCCACAGGTTCTGTCCCGACAGATGGGAGGCGGTGAGCTGGAGTCCCTTGTGCCAGCGGTGGTCGTTGGGGCGGTAGTCCGTGACCACGCCGCCCGACAGCGTGCGCAGCGGATGCAGATACGGCTTGGCGGCCTCCCACGCCGCCTCGGGCCGGTAGACGTAGCTGAGCAGGGCGACCCCACCGGACCGCAGCTCGATCCGGTCATCGTGGGTGTGGGACAGCCGCAGTCCTGGGCCGGTGCGGACCGCCGCCGTGTCCGGGGCGTCCCAGGTGTCCGGCGTTGCTGACATGGTCATACGGGGATCTCCGTCGCGGGGAGCGGGCGCGGCGGTGCCCAGCCGGGGACGCCGCCGTGCAGGGCCGTGTGGAAGGGGTCGCCGGGGACGATCTCGCCGGCCCTGACGGTCGTGCCGGTGAACGCCGACTTGTAGAGCGCGGTGATCAGTTCGAGGCTGGTCCGGCCGTCGGCCCCGCTGGCGCGCGGCCGGCGTCCGGCCCGCAGATCGGCGACGAGGGAACGGAGCTGCGCCAGATGCGAGCTGGGCACGTCCTCGCCCGGATCGCGCCAGCGTGCCAGTTCCGCGGCGTCCACCTCGGGGGCCGGGGTGATCCGCCAGTCGTCGTTGGTGTACCCGTACAGATGCGTCAGTTCGACGGTGGCGCGCTCGCAGTCGACGCGGATACGGCTGACCTCGTCCGGGCTGAGCACGCTGTTGACGACGGTGGCCAGCGCCCCGTTCCCGAAGCGTACGAGCGCCGTGGAGACGTCCTCGGTCTCGACGTCGTGCACCAGACGGCCCGCCATGGCGCGTACCTCGGTCCAGGGCCCGAGCAGTTCGAGCAGCAGATCCATCTGGTGGATGCCATGGCCCATCGCGGGGCCGCCGCCCTCGCCGGCCCAGTTGCCGCGCCACGGCACGGCGTAGTAGGCGGTGTCGCGGTACCAGGTGGTCTGGCAGTGGGCGACCAGCGGACGGCCCATCGCACGGTCGGCGATCAGGGAGCGCACATGGCGGGCGCCGGAGCCGAACCGGTGCTGGAAGACGATCGAGGCGTACGGCCCGCCGCCGCCCGTGCCGTCCTCGGCCGCCTCGATGGCGTCGAACTCGGCGAGCGAGGGGCACGGCGGCTTCTCGCACCACACCCAGGCGCCGGAGCGCAGCGCGGCCACGGTCTGCTCGCGGTGGAAGACGGGGGGCGTACAGATCGTGACCAGATCGGGGCGCCGCTCGTCGAGCATGCGGTCGAGATCGGTGTACGGACGCGGGACATCGGGGCCGCCGCCTTCGGCGCAGAACGCCCGTACGGCCTCCTCGTCGATGTCGAAGGCGGCGACGATCTCGATCTCGTCGCGGAGCGCGCGAAGGGCCGGGAGATGCGCGCCTCTGGCGATCCCTCCCGTGCCGATGACGGCGGCGCGAATCCGCCGGCCGGTCAGGTCGCGTGCAGGCTCGTGTACCAGGTCGCGCGGAGACGTCGCGAACACCCCCTCTTCGCACTCCGGATCCTGTGCGTCACCGGATCCTTCGCGCGCTCTTCGCACACTCGGACGCTCGGACAGCAAGCGCTTTCCACGAGAAACGTAGGATGGCCGTACAACGATGTCAACGGGTGCGGCCCGCCCCGAGGGGCGGGCCGCACCGGACGTGCTTTGCGGACAGGACCTAGGCCGAGCGCCTAGGCCGAGCGCCTGGCGAGCACCGCCTGGATCGCCTTGCCGCCGCCCGCGCGGGGCCGTACGGTCACGCGCTCCGCCAGTCGCTGGACCATCGGCCAGCCGAACCCGCCGCTCCGGCCGGTGAGGTCGGGCGTGCGGTCCAGTGGTGGGGCGGGGCTGGGATCGTTCACCACGATCTGGAGGCTGCCGCGATCCGCGCGCAGCTGCAAAGAGGTCACCTCCCCCGCGTGACGCAGAGCGTTGGTGACCAGTTCGGAGACCACCAGCACCAGATTCTGGGTGGTGTGCGGGGACGGCGCCGGGCTCAGACCGGCGATGAATCCATACGTCACGTCCCTGGCCTCGGCCGCCACTTCGGGCTGACAGGACCACTCGATATGATCGAGGGGCTGGTCGTCGTGCGTCAGCGGGTGGTACATCGGGCTCACCCCGTCGGTTTGGGCTTCTCTCGCGGCCATCTCCTCCCGTCGTTTACCCCAGCAATCGACAGCGAAGAGCCCGAGAGCGCCTTTCTTCGTACGGGGGCCGTCAGGCCCTCGGCCCGAGGGCCGTCACCCCGCCGGGTCGGTCACCGCGAGGGCGTCCTCGACCGTTCCGTACACGGGCAGCGCCTGCTCCAGCCCGATGACGTCGAACAACCGACGCACGAAAGCGGAGGGCTGGGCCAGCCGCAGCCGCGCGCCCAGCTCACCACGCGCCTGGAGCAATACGTTCACCGTGGTGGAGTCGGCGAAGTCGACGCCGGACAAGTCCACGACGACGGGCCCCGCCACCGTCCGGCCCGCCTCCCCCACCGCGGGGGCGAGTGGGGTGATGCTCTCCAGGTCGAGATCACCATGGAGGGCGAGAACGATGGCGTCACCGACCTGTCTCGCGGTCATGCGCATGGTCTGACCTGCACTGTGCTGAGGTTGCACGGGGATCCTTCGGGTGCCTGACGGAGGGGCGGAAGAGCACCTCGCAAGAGACACGATAGAAGTGATAGTTGCCATTTGACAACATTCCCTCCTGCGCAACAATCTGTTCACTGTTTCCGCACAACACCCGTGCACGACGCTGAGTGTGTCCCAGCCAGGAAGTGGGCCTGAATGAAGCTACGCGCTGTCCGCCACGTGGCTCCGTCCGGAATCGGCGGGTGCGCCGTCCACGGCTCCGAGACGCTCGTTCGCCGCCGCGCGGAACGCCGCCAGGCCCTCCGTGAGCGTCATGATGTCCGAGGGATCCATCTGCTCCAGCACGAGTCCGACCTCACGGGTACGGAAGGCGCGGTACTCGTCCAGCACCTGGTGACCCCGGAGGCTCAGCCTCAGCTCGACCTCACGCCGGCTCGTCGGGCTGGGCGAACGGACCACCAGCCCCATGGCCTCCATCCGGTCGCAGAGCCTGCTCAACGAGGAAGGACGCGAGCCGAGGACCTCTCCCAGCGCGCGCAGATTCGCGCCCTCGCGCTTTTCGATGACGAGAAGGGCCCGTAGTTGGGAAGGCGAGACCGGTCCGGACGGCGCGGCCTCCTGACCACGCCCCCACAGCACCTCAAGCAGCTCCGAGGCGGCGCAGGCGGCCTCGGCGACCTGTTCGCTCGGGTACGGCTGACCGGTGAAACGGGACATCGATCCACCCTTTCATCCGCGATGGGCCTTTGTCAGCCCGGACGGATCCGCCCCTGGAAGAAGAAGGCCTGAACGACAGTGACTCTACTCGCGGATGTGGAAAGAGCGGTCCGCTCAGCGGCGCCGCATGCCCTGGTGGACGCGCTCCGTGGCGCGCTCGCCACGGCATACGGCGCGGCATCCGTACAGCTCTATCTCGCGGACTACGGACTCACGGTGCTCCAGCGGGTCGACGCGGTCACCGGCCGCGCCGAGCGGCGGCCGCCGGCACCGACGCTGTCACTGCACAACTCCCCGGAGGGCCGGGCCTTCGGCAGCCAGGAGCCGCGCGAGCAGCAGGTGCGGCACGGGGACGCGGTGGACCACCATCTGCCGGTCACCGTCCGCGGCGAGCGGCTCGGCATTCTCACGGTCCGGCTGCCGGGCGAACGCTCCACCCCGGACACCGTGGAGGATCTGACGCAGGTGGCCGAGCTGCTCGGCCACGAGCTCCTGGTGGCCGAGCGGGACACCGATCTCTACCAGCGGGCGCGCCGGACGGCCCGGCTGACGCTGGCGGCCGAGATGCAGTGGGAGCTGCTCCCGGCGCGGGCCTGTACCGCGCGGGAGTACGCCATCGGCGCGCAGCTGGAGCCCGCCTACGCCATCCACGGCGACAACTTCGACTGGGCGGCGGACGCCGACGAGCTGACGCTCGCGGTGACCAATGGAATGGGCGAGGGGATCCAGGCGTCCCTGCTCACCAATCTCGCCGTCAACGCCCTGCGCAATGCCCGCCGGGCCGGGATCGGAATCGCGGACCAGGCGTCGCTGGCGGACCAGGCGCTGTACGAGCAGCACCGGGGCGCGTCGTACGTGTCCACGCTGCTGCTCCGGTTCGAGCTCGCCACGGGACGGGTCGAGGCGGTGGACGCCGGTTCGCCGCGGCTGTGGCGGCAGCGGGACAAGATCGTGGAGCGCATCGCGCTCGACGCGCAGCTGCCGCTCGGCATGTTCGAGGAGTCGGACTATGTGGCGCAGACGTTCCAGGTGATGCCGGGTGACCGGCTGCTGTTCGTCAGTGACGGGGTGTACGCGGCGGTCTCGCCCCGGGGAGAGGTCTACGGGGAACGGGCACTGGCGCGGGCGATCAGCTCGACGAGTCTGCTGCCCGCGGCGATGGTGCCGCGCGCGGTGCTCCGCGAGCTGGCCGCCTATCGCGAGACCGAGTCGACGGACGACGCGCTGGTGCTCTGCCTGGACTGGTTCGGCAGGACGGAGGAGTGCGGGGCGGAGGGGTAGGGGACGGGCCTCACGGGGTCAGGTCGACACCCGGCGGCGCTCCAGGTCGAAGGCGGCCTGGACGCGCTTGCCGACCGGGACCCGTTCGGCGCTGAGGCGGTCGGCCAGCGCGTGGACGATCTCCAGACCGTGTCCGCCCAGTCGGCCGGGGTCCCGCTCGTAGCGGTGCGGGAGGGTCGTGCTGCTGTCGTACACCGTGACGAGCACCTGCTGGTCCGTGCCCTCCAGCTCCAGCAGATACGGTCCATGGCTGTGCCGCTCGGCGTTGGTGACCAGCTCGCTGACGACGAGCAGCAGGTCTCCTGTCGTGCGCTCCCCGAGCGCGGCGAACCACTCCGCCTCCAGCTGTTGCAGGAAGCGGACGGCGAGCATCCTGGCCGCGGCGATACAGCCGGGCTCTCCACTGAATTCGGCCGCCTTGCGCAGTGGCCGCACGGCGTCCGTGAATGCGGCACCGTCGATGGACCGTTCGTTCATATTTCTTCCCCGCGCACCTGTGAGGGCGATCGGGGCCCCCTTCTGGATCCCCTTATGCCCCCACACGCCGTCGGTATGCTCACCGGTTTCGTGAAGGGGGTCACGTACGCCCCGGGAGGCGAACCACGCTCACGAAGAACTCGTCGATCTGCCGGACCGCGGCGATGAACTGATCCAGGTCGACCGGCTTGGTCACATACGCGTTGGCGTGCAGTTTGTAGCTGCGGAGGATGTCCTCCTCGGCGGACGAGGTGGTCAGTACGACGACGGGGATGTGCGCGAGATCGGGATCCGTCTTGATCCGCTCCAGCACCTGGCGTCCGTCGTACTTCGGCAGATTGAGGTCGAGCAGGACGAGATCCGGCCGTGGCGCGTTCTCATAGGCACCGCGCCGGTACAGGAAGTCGAGGGCCTCCTCCCCGTCGCGCGCCACATGGAGGGTGTTGCGGATCTTGTTGTCCTCGAACGCCTCACGGGTCATCAGCTCGTCGCCCGCGTCGTCCTCCACGAGGAGGACCTCGATCGGCTGTACGGAGGGGTTCGGTCCGGTCGTGCTGTTCATGAGGTGACTCCCGGTGGGGTGGTCGCTGGTACGTCGCCGTCACCGGCCCGCTCGCCCGCGGACAGCTCGGGGTTCTGTGTCCCTGTCCGTGCTTCTTCCGGTCTCCGCTCCTCCGTATTCTCCGCCGTCGTCACCGGTTCCCCGGATTCGTCGGCCTCTTCGATGACGGGCAGCGTGAAGGGGATACACGTGCCGCCCTCCGGTCCCGGCTCCAGCCGGATCCGGCCGCCGTGGAACTCGACGATCTTGCGCGAGAGCGCGAGACCGATGCCGGTTCCCTCGTACTCGTCCCTGGCGTGGAGCCGCTGGAAGATGACGAAGACCTTCTCGGCGAACTCGGGCGCGACACCGATGCCGTTGTCCGAGACGGTCAGCTGCCACATGTCGCCGTCGCGCGTGCATCCGATGGTGATCCGGCAGGGTACGTCGGGCCTGCGGAACTTGATCGCGTTGCCCACCAGGTTCTGCCACAGCATGGTGAGTGTGGTCGGATCGCCGGTCACCTCGGGCAGCGGGTCGTCCCGTACGACCGTGACGTCCTCCTCCTCGATCACCAGGGCCAGATTGGCCAGCGCGCGGTCCAGGGACGCGTCCAGCTCGACGGTCCGCCACGTGTCATGGACCCGTCCCACCCGGGAGAAGGTGAGCAGATCGTTGATCAGCACCTGCATGCGCTTGGCGCCGTCGACCGCGAAGTCGATGTACTGCTTGCCGCGGCCGTCCAGCTGATCGCCGTAACGCTTCTCCAGCAGCTGGCAGAACGAGGCGACCTTCCGCAGCGGCTCCTGGAGGTCGTGCGAGGCGACATACGCGAACTGCTCCAGCTCGGAGTTCGAGCGGCGCAGTTCCTCGGCCTGTTCGGCGAGCAGGGCCTCACGCGAGCGCGTCGCGGCGATCTCGTCGGCGAGGCGCGCTCGCATGTCCTCGACGGCGGCGCCCACGGACCGGAGATCGGACGGGCCTCCGACCTGGATGCGCCGGTCGAACGCCCCGGCGCGTACGTCGTCGGACGCGGTCCGCAGGGCGTTCAGCGGCCGGCCCACCATGTGGTGCAGTACGAGGGCGAGGCCCACGACCGCCAGGACGAAGAAGGCGAGGATCGCGACGAACACGGCGTCGCGCAGCGAGCGGGCGCCGTTGAGCTCCGCCCGCGCCTGGTCCCTGGCCGTGTCGAGATGGCTCTGTTGCAGGGCGAAGAGGTCACGCAGTTCGTCGAACCGTGCCTTGCTCCCCGTCACCCGGTCCGCCGAGGCCGCCTCGGCGCCCCGTGTCCGTACGGACGCGATGAGCGGTTCCGCCGCCTCGCGCCGCCACCGTTCCGCGGCGTGGGTGATGCGGGCGAGGTCCGCGTGCAACGGGGAGTCGGACGCCAGGATGGAGTCGATCCGCCGGGTGAACGTCCGCTCGTCCCGGCGGCCCTGCTCGTACGGCGTGAGGAAGGACGGATCGGCGGTCAGCGCGAAGCCGCGCACGCCGGTCTCCTGGTCCAGCAGGGACTTCTGCAACTGGAACGCGCTGGAGCGGGCGGGCTGGATATGGTCGACGATCTCGTTGGTGCGGTCGTTCGTCCTCGACAGCAGCAGACCGCCGACGACGGTGCAGCCGCAGACCACCAGCACCAGGGCGGCCAGAATCAGCCGCATCCAGCCCTGTACCGACAGCCGGGCGCTCACCTCGCGCCATCCCGGGGCCCGGCGGGGGGTCGTGCTCACCATGTCGTGCTCACCATGTCGTCCTCGCTCTCCCTGTTTCGCCCCAGCCCAGGTGGAGGACGGCCACATCGTCCGCGAGTCCGCCGTAGGGGGCCGCGCCCTCGGCGGCCTCTTCGATCAGTGTGTCGACGAAGGCGTTCGCCGGCAGCGCGCTGTGCCGTCCGGCCACTTCGAGCAGACCGTCCTCCCCGAGCCGGGTCGTGGGACCCGTACGTCCTTCGAACAGGCCGTCGGTGAAGACCACCACCTGGCCGCCGGGCGGCAGCGGAAGCGTGGTCTCGGTCCAGCTTCCCGTGCCCGGCAGCAGACCGAGGGCCATGCCGACGGGCGGCTCCTCCCAGCGGACCTCGCCGCGATCCCGGACGAGCAGACCCGGATGGCCCGCGCGTACGACCCGTACCTCCCGGCCACCGGGCGGGAATACCAGCGAGCTGACGGTGGTGAAGAGATGGTGGTCGGACCGTTCGGCGACGAGGATCTCCTCCAGGAGCGGGACCAGGTCCTGCGGCTCGGTCCCGCACAGTACGGCCGTACGCCAGGCGACCCGCAGACAGACCCCGAGGGCCGCTTCCGCGGCGCCGTGCCCCGATACGTCCCCTATCACCGCGTGCACCGCGCCGTCCTCGGTCTGGACGACGTCGTAGAAGTCACCGCTCAGCAGACCGTGGGCGCGTCCGGGCTCGTACCGGGCGATCACCTCGAAGTCGTCTCCGCGCAGCAGCGGAACGGGCAGCAGTCCGCGTTCGAGCCGGGCGTTCTCCTTGGCCATCAGCTCGTTCGCGCGCAGCGCGGCGGTCGCCTGTTCGACCTGCTTGCGCTGGAGGGCGTAGCGAACAGCCCTGCCCAACGCCTCCGGGTCGATCCTCCCCTTGACGAGATAGTCCTGCGCACCGGTCGCCACGGCCGCGAGCCCGGCTTCGCCCTCCGCCATGCCCGTCAGGACCACGATGGCGGCGTCCGGGGCCGTGCGGAGGATACGGGTGACGGCATCGACGCCGTGCACGTCGGGCAGATGGAGATCGAGCAGGACACAGACGGGGGTGGTGCGGCCGGTGAGGAAGCGCTGCCCCTCGGCCAGTGACTGGCACCAGGTGAAAGAGGAATCGAGGTCGCTGTCGGTGAGCATCTCCTCGACGAGCAGCGCGTCGCCCGCGTCGTCCTCCACGAGCAGGATCTCGGCGTCGACGGACCAGAGGGAGTCGCGTGCGACCGCGGCGGCGCTCTGCGACACGTCGGGGGGCGGCGCGGGCGTGGTGATGATCCCGCCGGTACGCCGGCCCCGCGCGGGACGCGCGGTCCGCGACGAGAGGCCCACGGGCAACTCGGCCACACTCCACCCCCTCACCCGGCGGCGCTGTTCGACCAGCGCCGTTCCGGCGGGAAGCATATGCGACAACCGGAGCGCCGATCCGCGCGGCACCCCCGCGGCGGTGCGCCGTTCCGTGGACAAATGCCAGGTCAGGACAGGTTCGCTCGCGAATGGATCGATCCCGGCTGGAGGGGATTGCGCCCCGCGCCGCGGGGGAGGACCGTTGCGTAGGACCACGGTGCTGGGCCGCAGTGCCGAGAATCACCTCGCCAGGACGCCCGGTATGCCGCTATGACCCCTTCTTCTCCCGATCCGCTGACCATCATCGTCACCACCCCCCGCTCCGACACGGTCGAGGTGCGGCTCGACGGCGAGATGGACGACGAGACCTCGTACGAAGTGGTGGACACCGTACGGCAGTTGCTGCGCGTCCACCGGGGCGTGAGCCGGCTGGAGCTGCACTGCGGTCCCGCCATGACGGGGGACTCCACGGGGCTGGCCGCGCTGCTGATCATCAGACGTCTCGCGGAGGCCGATGACGTCCGTCTCATCCTGACCGGACGGCATACCCCGACCGGCGAGGGCGGGCCCGGCTGACCGGCCGGATCAGGGCGGCCCGGCCAGGACGGACCGTGCTTTCGCGGCGCGTACGGCGGCGGTGAGGGCGTCGATGTCGTACGCGCCCTGATGGCGTCGTCCGTTGACGAAGAACGTGGGAGTGCCCGACACACCGCTCGTATCGGCGCTCTCGACATCCTCGGCGACTCGCGCGGACCCCTTGTGCGACCGCAGATCCCGGTGGAAGCGGTCCGTGTCCAGTCCGAGCTCCTCCGCGTAGCCGAGCAGGTCGGAGGGGCGCAGGGCGTCCTGGCGGCCGAGCAGCAGATCGTGCATCTCCCAGAAGGCGCCCTGTTCCGCCGCGGCCGCGGCGGCCTCCGCCGCGAGCTGGGCGTTCGGGTGGACGTCGTTGAGCGGGAGATGACGCCAGACGTACCGGACGTCCCCGAAATCGGCGAGCAGCTCGCGGATCACCGGCTCGGCCTGCCCGCAGAACGGGCATTCGAAGTCGCCGTACTCGACCACGGTCACCGGTGCCTCGCGCGGTCCGCGCACATGGTCGCGGTCCGGGTCCACCGGTTCGGAGAGATCGACGATCTCCTCGGCGCTGCCCAGCAGGGCCTGGATCCGCCGCTGCCGGGGCAGCGCTCCGATCACGCGTGTGACGAGCCAGGTGGTGGCGAACGAGCAGATCACCGCGGCGAGAATGCCGATCTTGGCCTGCTCCAGCTGTTCGCTGTCGAAGGCGAGGGTGGCGATCAGCAGCGAGACCGTGAAGCCGACACCGGCGAGGGTGCCGCCGGCCGTGATGGCGCCCCAGCCGACCGGGGGGCGCAGCCGCCCGTGGCTCAGCCGGGTCGTCAGCAGCGAGGAGCCGAGGATGCCGAGGGGTTTGCCCAGTACGTAGCCGCACAGGATGCCGAGGGTGATCGGCGACTCGAAGGCCCGCGCCAGCTGGGTTCCGCTGATGGTGATACCGGCGTTGGCGAGCGCGAACACGGGCACGATCACATAGCTCGTCCAGGGGTGGTACATGCGCTGGAGCCGCTCGTTCGGTGAGATCGCCGAGGCGATCCCTTGCCGCGCCGTGCGTTCCAGCTCCGGTGTCGGCTGTTCGCGGAAGAGCCGGAACAGTCCGCTCGCCCGCTCCAGATCGCTGCGCGAGGCGGGGTACGCGAAGGTCACCAGGCCCATCGCGAGACCGGTGACGACCGGGTCGACCCCGGACTCCAGCATCGCCACCCAGATGGCCACCGCCAGCACGCCGTACACCACGCCCCGGCGCACTCCCCAGGTCCGCAGCAGCAGGACGAGACCGAAGATCAGCACGGCCACGATCAGCGCGACCAGATGGACGCGCCCGCTGTAGGCGACCGCGATCACGGCGAGCGCCACGAAGTCGTCCACGACGGCGACGGTCAGGATGAAGATCCGCAGCCCGCGCGGCAGCCGCCTGCCGAAGACCGCGAGCATGCCGAGCGCGAACGCCGTGTCCGTGGACATGGCGGCGCCCCAGCCGTGCACCGAGGCGTGCCCGGCGTTGAAGGCGAGAAAGACGGCGACCGGTACGAGCATGCCGCTGACGCCGGCGAGCACCGGGAGCGTGACCCGTTTCCGTTCGCGCAGTTCCCCCATGTCGAACTCACGGCGGGCCTCCAGCCCGACGACGAAGAAGAACAGCGTCATGAGTCCGCTGTTCACCCACTCGCGCAGCCCCAGCGAGATCCCGGCGGAGCCGATACGGACCGAGAGCACCGTCCGCCAGAACTCCTCGTACGTACCCGGGCCCGCGTTGGCCCAGACGAGCGCCGCGAGGGCCGCGGCGAGCAGGACGGCCGCGCTGCCCGTCTCCGTACGCAGGAAGTCACGCAACGGGGTGCGCATCTCGTCGCCGCGCTCGGTCTGGCCGGAGAGGTTCGGGAGCGCCGGGTCCACAGTCACCTCGCCATTCTCCTGCGGCCCCGGCGCGACGGCCCGCCGGGGGAACCGGGCCCGGCCCGGCTCAGTCCCGCCGCGCGCGCAGGCCGGCCAGGGCCGTCGCCACATGGTGCTGCGCGAGCGCTTCGGCGGCCGCGCTGTCGTGGGCGCGCAGTGCCTGTACGAGACGGCGGTGCTGGAGGTAGCGGTCCTCCGCGCCGAACTCCGCGCTGTCCAGCCGTTCCAGGGTCCGTTCGACGCGCTCCCGCGGGGTGAAGACCCGGGTTTGGGCGAGCAGCGCGGTCAGTACGGGGTTGCCGCAGGCCTCCTCCAGCGCGGCGTCGAAGGAGCGCAGGACAGCCATCAGCGCGGGCACCTGCGACGCGACGGAGAGCCCCGCTCCCTGGCGCTGGTCGATCGTGAGCGCGATCTCGTCGGCTTCGTCCAACAGGGCGTCCAGGCCGTCCAGTTGCGCGTCGGTCGCCTTCGTGGCGGCGAAGCGCGCCACGAGGCCGCGCAGCGCGGCCTCGACCTCGGAGATCTCCTCGGGCGTGGAGGGGGCGAGCTCCGCGACGCGCAGAGTGCGTGGCCCGGTCCGTTCGACGAGGCGGTCCTGCTCCAGCCGGCGCAGCGCTTCCCGTACGGGTGTGGGGCTGACGGACAGCATGGCGGCGAGACCGCGCTCCGTGATGCGCGCTCCCCGCTCCAACTCCCCCACCGCGATGGCGTCCCGCAGAGCGGCGTACGCGCGGTCGGCCAGTGTTTCGTTCTTCAGCTCGCCGAGGACCTTGACCACCATGCCCGCGATGCTACACGATCCCGGCATCGCACATAGCAAAATTCATCTCTGTGAAACTTGCTATAGCATCGATCCATGAGATCCACCCTCTCCGGGAGCTTTCATGCCGAGCCGCACCCCTCCCGTCTCCCTCACCGGCCGGACACCCTTCAGCTGGCGGGTCCCCGCCCTGATATCACTGGCCGTCTTCGCCCAGGAGTCCACCTGGAACTTCTATGACGCGCAGGTACCGCCCCTTCTCAGGAACCATGTCTCCAGCGCGGCCCTGATCGGGCTGCTGATGGGCCTGGACAACGTCCTGGGCATCTTCGTCCAGCCATGGATGGGCAGCAGGTCCGACCGCACCCGCACCCGATGGGGCCGGCGGATCCCCTACATCGTGGCCGGCACACCGGTCGCGGCCGTGCTGTTCATGGCCCTTCCGTTCACCACCTCGTTCCCCGCGCTGCTGGCGGTGATGTTCCTGTACGCGCTGGTCGCCAACAGCTATAAACCCGTGGCCGAGGCGCTGATGCCGGACTTCGTCGCCGCCGAACACCGCAGCAAGGCCAACGCGCTCACCAGGATCGCGGCCAGTCTGACGATCGTCGTCTCCTCACTGGTGAGCGTCCTGCTCGTGGACCACGATCTGAAGCTGGCGTTCGCGGTCCCCGCCCTGCTGATGATCGCGGCCGTCGGCGTTCTCGTACTGACCGTCAAGGAACAGCGCGCGCCCGCCTATCAGGAGGCGGTCGCGGACACCGTCGCGCCCAACGGGCCGGCGTCGGCCCGACTGCGCGACGTGCTGGGCGAGTTGCTGCGTGACCGCGACCGCGGCCGGGTATGGATGCTCACCGTCGTCTTCCTTGTGGCGGGTGCCTGGGCCGCCTCACGGGCCCTGATGACCCCGTACGGCACGGAGGTCCTCGGGCTGACCAAGGGCCGGGCCGGCGGGCTCGGGCTGCCGGGCGGGCTCGCGTTCATCATCGCGGCGTTTCCCGTCGCCCTGCTCGCGGGACGGGTGGGCCGGCTCCGGCTCATCCGCTGGGGCCTGGTGCTGTTCATCGGCGCGATGGTGCTGGGCGTGCTGGTCCGTACGCCGCTCGGGACGAGCGCGGCGGTCGTGCTCGGTGCCGTCGGCTACGCCGCGTTCTCCGTCAACGCCGTCGTCGTGCTGTGGGATCTCGCCCCGTCCCGCAGGGTCCTGGGCACCTACACCGCGCTGTACGGCGTCGGCAACGCCACCGGCTCCGCCCTCGGGCCGGCCCTGGTCGGCTCGCTCGTCGACCTCACCGGCTGGACGTATCTCCTGCTCGATGTCGCGCTCGTCGCGGCCCTGGCACTCTTCGCCCTCACCCGTATCAGCCGTATCACCCCCGTCGGTCGTACCGGCGGCGAGGACGCCTGCCCGGACGCCGCGGACGTTCCCGCCTCATCACCTCCCCCCTCTTCGACACCTCCCCCTTCTTCGACAGAGAGCCACTGACATGGAATTCCGTATCCTCGCGCCCACCGGAGTCCTCGGCGCGGGTTTCGACGCGGACGCCTTCCGGCGCGGCGTCGCCGCCCGTCCGCAGGTGATCGCCTGTGACGCCGGGTCGACCGACAGCGGACCCGCGGCCCTCGGCTCCGGGGTGTCGAAGCTGTCGGCCGAGGCGGTCGTACGCGATCTGCGGCTACTGCTGAGGGCCCGTCAGGAGCTGGGCGTACCGCTGATCATCGGCTCGTGCGGGACCAGCGGGCGGGACACCGGGGTGGACTGGACCGCCGGGCTGCTGCGCCGCATCGCCGCCGAGGAGGGCCTGCGCTTCACCCTCGGCCTGATCTACTCCGACCAGTCGGCGGACCGTCTCCAGGGTCTGTGGGACGCCGGACGGATCCGTGCCCTTCCACACGCGCCCGCCATCGACCGTGACACCTTCGGGCTGGGGCCCGTCGTCGCCATGATGGGCGTCGAGCCCCTCCAGCAGGCGCTGCGCGAGGGGTGTGACGTGATCCTCGCCGGACGGGCCAGTGACACCGCGCTGTTCGCCGCGTATCCCCATCTGCACGGCGCCGACCCCGGGCTGACCTGGCACGCGGCCAAGACCGTCGAATGCGGCGCGGCCTGCGCCATACCCCCGTCCGCCAACGGGCTGCTGGTCCGCCTCCGTGACGATCACTTCGATGTCGAGACGCTGCTGCCGGGCACCCGGCTCACGCCGCGCTCGGTCGCCGCTCACACCCTGTACGAGAACGCCGACCCGTATCTGATCACCGAGCCGTCCGGGGTCCTGGACACCACCCATGCCCGCTACACGGCCGTCGACGAGCGCACCGTACGGGTCGCCGGGGCGCTGTACCACCCGTCGCCGGAGTACACCGTCAAGCTGGAGGGCGCCCAACTGGCCGGTCATCAGACCGTGATGATCGGCGGGATCCGGGACAAGGTCGTGATCGACCGGCTCCCCGAGCTGCTGCCCATGGCCCGCGCCTACTTCGACGCCAAGATCCTGGACGTGTTCGACGGCCGGATCGACCCGGCCGACGTCGACATCGACTACCGGCTCTACGGGGCCGGGGCGGTCCTCGGCGCGCATGAGCCCGCGGTCCTGGACCCCGCCGAACTCGGCGTGCTGATCACGGTGACCGCACCCGATCAGAGCACCGCGCACGCGGTGAGCACCTTCGTCGCGCACGCGAGTTCCCATCTGCCCCTTCCCGAGTACGAGGGGATGGTCAGCACGATCGCCTACCCGTTCTCGCCGCCCGAGACGGACCGGGGGCCGCTGTACCGCTTCACCCTCAACCATGTCGCGGTCGGGGTCGGCCCCACCGAGTTGTTCCGCACAACGACCGAGGAGATCCGATAACGATGGCCACCCTGCTCGACTACTGCTCCCTGGTCCGCTCCAAGAACGCCGGACCGTTCACCCTCACCTTCGACTTCATGTGCCACGACGAGCACACCTACCGGTCGCTGGTGGCTCTCGACGTGCTCAGCACCGCTCTGTTCGCCGACCTGTTCGACACCGATGTCTCCGAGGTCCGGGTCATCGCGCACCCGCTCGCCCTCGCCGTCAAGGTGTCGCTGCCGAGACCCACCGTCCAGGGCAGCGTGCGCGACTCGGACTGCTACGCCGGTCAGCAGTACGCGCCGCTGCTGGAGATGAAGCTGCCGGATCCCGGCCGTCCGGTGTGACGGCCGAGGCCGTCAAGCAATCGTCAGGCCGAGGTGAGGGGTGCCGTCAACCGGCCGTCCTTTGATGAGGACGTTCTTCCCCTCCCTCCCGGAAAGAGGCTGTGACCATGGCTTCCCTGCTCCATCGATGGGGCGCGTTCGCGGTGCGCAACTGCCGTGCCGTGCTGGCCGCGTGGCTGTTCGTCATCGCCTCGACAGCGGCCCTGGGGCTCACGTTCTCCGGCACCTTCGAGTCGAGCTCGGAGATCCCCGGCTCCACCGCGCGGAGCGCGCTGGAGAGGATGGACCGCCACTTCGGCGCCTCCGGCCGGCAGTCCGCGCGGATCGTCTTCGAAGCACCCGCGGGCACCACGCTGAAGGCCCCCTCGAAGGCCGGCGCCCTCAAGCGCACGCTCAGCGCCGCCGCCACCGTCCCAGGAGTGACCTCGGTCAGCGATCCGGCCCGCACGGGGGCCGTCTCCGGCGACGGGCGGACGGCCGTGGCCCAGGTCGAGTTCTCGGTGCCGAAGGACACCGACATCGGGGCGGCGGAGCTGAACGCGCTGGAGGACACCGCCGCGGGCAGTCGAGCCGCCGGAATCGACGTGGTCTTCGGCGGCGACGCCTACAAGCGGTCCAGCGCTCCGGTCGGGCCGATGGAGGGGGTCGGCGTGCTGGTCGCGCTGGCCGTCCTCGCCGTCACTTTCGGGTCGCTGCTCGCGGCGGGCATGCCCCTGATCACGGCCCTGGCCTCGGTCGCGGCCAGTATGGCGGGGCTTGTGGGGCTGTCCTCCGTGGCCGGGATCTCGGACAAGGCGCCCACGCTGGCGGTGATGCTGGGGCTGGCCGTGGGCATCGACTACGCCCTGTTCATCGTCTCGCGCCACCGTACGGAACTGGCCCGGGGCCGCGGCGTCAAGGAAGCGGCGGCCCACGCGACCGCGACAGCCGGCGGCGCCGTGGCCTTCGCCGGGCTGACCGTGATCATCGCGCTGGCCGGTCTGACGGTCGCCGGGGTACCGGTGCTCACCTCCATGGGCCTCAGCGCCGCGGCGGCGGTGGCCGTCGCGGTCGCCATGTCCCTGGGGCTGCTGCCGGCTCTGCTGGCGCTGGCCGGCGAACGGCTCCGGCCGGGTCCCCGCTCGCGGGCCGCGCACAGGATCCGGCGTGCCGCCGCTTCCGACGGCCGGCCCACGATGGGCGCCCGCTGGGTCGGGGGCGTCGTACGCCATCCCTGGCGGACGGTGGTCGCCGTCGCCCTGGGCCTCGCGGTCCTCGCGCTCCCCGCCACGCGACTCCAGCTGGCGCTGAGCGACGACGGCACCGAACCGCGCGGTACGGCGGCACGTCAGAGCTACGACAGGATCAGCGAGGCGTTCGGCCCCGGTGCCAACGGTCCCCTGGTGGTCCTGGTGACCGGCGCGCCGCCTGGCACACTGAAGCCGACCGGTGACAGCGTCGCCGAACAGATCGCCGACGTACCCGGTGTCGCGAGCGTCGGCCCCGCCGACTACTCCCCCGACGGCGCCGCGGCCCGGGTGCAGGTCATCCCGGCGACCGGTCCCCGCGATCCGGCCACCGGCGACCTGGTCACCCGGCTCCAGGAGCGCACCGCTCCGATCGCCGCCCTGACAAGCAGCGACATCGCGGTGACCGGACAGACCGCCGTCAGTATCGAGGTCTCCGCCAAACTCAGCGGCGCGCTGCTGCCGTTCGGAGCCGTGGTGGCCGGACTCTCGCTGCTGCTTCTGATGGCCGCCTTCCGCTCCCTCGCCATTCCCGTCAAGGCCACGATCGGCTTCCTGCTGTCGGTGGGCGCCTCGTTCGGCGCGATCGTCGCCGTATTCCAGTGGGGGTGGCTCGCCGACACCCTCGGGGTGCCCACGACGGGGCCGGTCGCCAGCTTCGTCCCGATCATCGTGATGGCCGTACTGTTCGGTCTGGCCATGGACTACGAGGTCTTCCTCGTCTCGGCCGTGCGCGAGGAGTACGTCAGGACCCGGCGGGCGCGCGCTGCCATCACCGGCGGGGCCCAGCACGCCTCCCGGGTGGTCACCGCCGCCGCGCTGATCATGGTCGCGGTGTTCGCGAGCTTCCTGTTCACCCATGACGCCACGATCATGCCGATCGCCCTCGCGCTGGCCGTCGGCGTGCTCATCGACGCCTTCGTCGTACGGATGACACTGGTCCCGGCCGTTCTGGCCCTGCTCGGTGACCGCGCCTGGTGGCTGCCCCGCCGTCTGGACGCCTGGCTGCCCGATCTCGATGTCGAGGGCGCGCGGCTCGAAGACGTACGGCCGGAAACTGTCGTACCGCGGCTTCACCCGGCGACCGAACCGGTGATCGCGGAACCGGACCGCACCGCTGCCCAGGACGTCTCGCCATGAGCACCCCGGACACGGTCCTCGTCGTGGACGACGACGCGGGCATCCGCGATCTGCTGACCTCGGCCCTGCGCTACGCGGGCTTCGACGTCCGCCTCGCCCGTGATGTGCCCGAGGCCCTGGACGGGCTCTCCCGGCACGCCCCCGACGCCGTCGTCCTCGACGTGGGCCTGCCCGGGGGCGGGGACGGCTTCGATGTCCTCCAGCTGATCCGTTCGCGCGGGGTCACCACACCGGTGCTGTTCCTGACCTCCAGGGACGCCATCGAGGACCGTGTCCGGGGCCTGCGCCTCGGCGGCGACGACTACGTCACCAAACCCTTCAGCGTGGTGGAGGTCGGGGCCCGTCTACAGGCCCTCATCCGCCGTTCGCGCGGCACCGCGAGCGGCGTCGACGACGGCATCCTCCGCTACGCCGATCTCGAACTCGACGAGCGCCGGTACACCGTCCACCGCGCCGGCGACCGGGTCGACCTGTCCCCCACCGAATTCCGGCTGCTGCGCTTCCTCCTCTCCCACCCCGGACATGTGATGACCAGATCCCAGATCCTCGAAGCTGTCTGGCAGTACGACTTCGGCGGCGACTCCGTCGTCGTCGAGCGATTCATCTCCAATCTGCGGCGGAAGCTCGACCAGGGGCGTGAACCCCTGCTGCACACCGTCCGCGGTATCGGCTACAGCCTGCGCCGCCCCGCCGGATGAAGAGACCCGCGTGGCTCCCCACGTTCGCGTCCCGGCGGCCGGCGACCCTTCGCGGACGGCTCCTCGTCGGCGTCATCGTCCTGCTGGCCGCCGGGCTCGTCGGCAACTCCGCCATCAGCGCCCTGACCCTGCGCGACTATCTGCGGCACCGCGCGGAAGTCACCCTGAGCGAAGCCGGCGACCGCGTTCACCGCATGCTGGACGGACAGCCCCAGACGGTCAACGGCGGGCAACTGGCCGCCCTGGTCGAGCCGATCCTCGGCATCACGGTCATCAGCGTCGGCGGCACCGTCGCCGCACAGGCGGGAACCGGCGTCCCCGGCACGATCAACGAGCTGACCGCGGGACGGCTCGACCGGACCGTCTCCTTCACCGACGCCGAAGCACTCCCCGACCTGATCGCCCTGCGCATCCCCACCGCCGGACTGACCGTCGACACGGGCGAACGGCGGGTGGCGGCCTCCGCCGTCATCCTGACCATGAGAACGGACATCGACCGGATGACCGTCGCCGACTTCGTCTCCGGTCAGGCCACCACCGTCGGTCTCACGCTGGTCCTGGGTGGCGCCACCGCGCTGTTCATCCTGAAGATCGGGCTGCGTCCTCTCGGCCGGATGGCGGACACCGCGGACGCCATCGCCTCCGGAGCTCTGAACCAACGGCTCCCCACGCACGGGAAACACACCGAAACAGCCCGTCTGGCCATCGCCGTCAACCACGCGTTCGACGCGCAGGCCCGCGCGGAGAGCAATATCCGCGCCTTCGCCGCCGACGCCTCTCACGAGCTGCGCACACCGCTGGCCACCATCTCCGGCTGGCTGGACCTCTACCACCAGGGCGGTCTGACCACGGGCGCCGAGCTGAACCGGGCGCTGGAGCGGGTCGACGGCGAGGTCGGCAGAATGCGGCTCCTCGTCGAGGAGTTGTCCCTGCTCGCCCGTCTCGACGCCGGCCGGCCACTGGAGACCTGCGAGGTCGAACTGCGGAGCCTGGCCACCGATGTCGTCCAGGACGCCGGTGTCGTCGCCCCGGACCGGGCCCTTCACCTCCACGCGCCCCTGCCGGTCCGGGTGACCGGGGACCGGCCCAGGCTCCAGCAGGTCCTTCACAACCTCGTCGGCAACGCGATCCAGCACACCCCGCCCGGTACGGCCATCCACGTCGCCGTCGAACGGACCGGATCCCGCGCGACCGTCGAAGTCATCGACCGGGGCCCGGGTATCCCGCCGGACGACCTCGCCCGTGTCTTCGACCGTTTCTGGCGGGCGGACTCCGGCCGGGGCCGCGCCCACGGCGGCTCGGGACTCGGTCTGTCCATCGTGCGCGCCATCGTCCACGCCCACCACGGAACCGTGGACATCAGGTCCCGGGCCGGTGCCGGAACGACGGTCGCGGTCACACTGCCCGTCAGATCGCCCGTCGCCGACACGTCCCGGTCTCCGCGAGAGCGGGAATAACGGGAGAAAACGGGCCGGAGGGGGACGATCGTAGGGTCTCCCCCGCCCCCCGGGGCGGGTCCCCGCGGGCGGCAACCGCCCGGCCTCGTTCGAAAGGACCTCCCGTGCTCCCACTGGACGGCATCACCGTGATCTCTGTCGAGCAGGCGGTCGCCGCCCCGTTCGCCACCCGTCAGCTCGCCGACCTGGGCGCCCGGGTCATCAAGGTGGAGCGGCCGGGAACCGGCGACTTCGCCCGTGGCTACGACGAGACGGTCCGGGGCATGTCCAGCCACTTCGTGTGGCTCAACCGCGGCAAGGAGTCCATCGCCCTCGATCTGAAGCGGCCCGAGGACGCCTCGGTGCTCCGGCGGCTCATCGGCCGGGCCGATGTGTTCGTACAGAACCTCGCCCCGGGCGCGGCGGGCCGGCTGGGCCTGGACACCACGACACTCGCCGGCGCCCATCCCCGGCTCGTCGTGTGCGCCATCTCCGGCTACGGAACCGGCGGCCCCTACACGGACCGGAAGGCGTACGACCTGCTGGTGCAGTGCGAGTCCGGGGCGATGTCACTGACGGGCACGGCGGAGGTGCCCGCGAAGATCGGCATCCCGGTCGCCGACATCGCCGCCGCGATGTACGCGTACAGCGGCATCCTCACGGCGCTCTACGAACGCGAACGCACCGGCCGGGGAAGCGCCCTCGAAGTGTCGATGCTGGAGGCGCTCGGCGAGTGGATGGGGTACCCCGGCTACTTCACCCGCTACGGCGGCGCGCAGCCGCCGCGTTCGGGCGCCGAGCACGCCGCCATCGCCCCCTACGGTCCGTACGCGACGCGCGAGGGGGTACGCGTCTTCCTCGGCGTCCAGAACGAGCGCGAGTGGGAGGACTTCTGCGCGCGGGTCCTGGTCGCGCCCCGCCTCGCCACCGACCCCCGGTTCGCGAGCAACTCCCTGCGGGTGGAGAACCGCGACGCGCTGCGGACCCGGATCGAGGAGCGCTTCGCCACGTTGAGCGCCGACGAGGCCGAGCGGCGTCTCGAATCGGCCCGCATCGCCCATGCCCGGCTGCGCGATGTGGCGGAGTTCGCGGAACACCCGCAGCTCGCCGCGCGGAACCGCTGGCGCGTCGTGGACTCCCCCGTGGGCCCGCTCGACGCGCTCCTGCCGCCGGTCACCGTCGCGGGCCGGGAGCCGAGGATGGGGCGCGTACCGGCCCTGGACGAGGACCGCAGGCGCATCCTGGCGGAACTCGACTCGACGGCGACGCGCCACGGTGTCACTCGGGGCGTTTCCGAGGATGTCTCCGAGGGCGTCTCTCAGGGGGCCTGACACAACGGATGCGGCGCCCGCCCCCGCCCCCGTGCCGGGCTCCCGGCCCCCGGCTCCCGGCTACTCGGCGGCGTAGGCAACGTCCCGCGAACCGCCGACCGGAAGCGTGACCGGTGGGAAGATCACCGCCCGCAGGGGTGCCAGCAGTTCATTGACGCGCGCGATCCCCTCGGGCGTTCCCAGGGGGAGCGGCGGTGTCGCCGAGGGTTTCAGCGCGTCGGGGGCGCGGCGGTCGCCGAAGAACATCAGGGACTCCTGGGGACGGTTGCGGCGCGCCTGCCAGCGCAGGCCCTGGGCCCAGGGGGCGCTGTCGCGCAAGTACCGGGCCCAGCGGCGGGTGAAGGCGTACTGCGGGCCGTCGGCCTCGACGAGCCAGCCGTCCTGGCACACGGCGGCCAGCTCCACCGCCGAGCACAGCGACACCACCCGCACATCCTCGGTGACCTCCAGCGCGGACAGGGTCCGCTCGGCGACCTCATGGCCGAGGATCACCCGTACCCCGAGCCTCAGGTCGAAGTCCCGGTCGCGCAGCAGCACTTCGGCGAGCGCCGTCGCCGGGTCGGGTGCGGCGTACAGGAACGGGTACGGGCTCTCGGTGACGCCGTCGAAGCGGGAGCCGCCGAAGTAGGGGTCCGCGGGACGGGGGTTGAACTCCGTCACCACTCGGGTGGATTTATGCACCCGCCACAGCACGGTTCCGGCGGGGACGGTGTGCGCGTGGGGGAAGACCGGTACGTCCGGCAGGGCCTGCGCGGTCATGTCAGTCCTCCCCCAGCGTCGCGCCGGCGCAGGCCAGCAGATCGTCGTCGCGGTCCGCGCCCAGCAGATCCGCGGGCGGGTCCCCCAGCCAGACGTTCGTGGCCAGCCACCAGGCGGTCACGCCCCACGGGTCGCGGTCGGCACCGAGCAATTGGTTGACCCGTACCACCACCTCCCGGGGCCGGCCCGAGGGCTCGAACTGGAAGCGGGGGAGGGCCGTCGCCCCTCCGGGCCGGTCCAGCCGGATGAGATCGCGCGCCGCCCCGTGCCGCCCCAGGGCGCGTGCCTCGTCGTCGCTGAGCACGGGTGTGGCAGCGAGTACACGCCGCCGGACGAGGTCCATGAGCGCGGCGGGTCCGGGGGCGGCGGCAGCGGCGTCCGTCATCGCGGTGTCCGTGGCGTCCTGGGGCTCGAAGGAGAGACCCGCGAGGGACAGGATGGCAGCCGCCTCGGCGTCGATGGCCGCCCGGTCCAGCACGTCGGGAGCGCGCCAGTTGGCCTGCCGCAGGATCGCCTGCGCCACCGGATGGTCGGGCGGGAGCGCTTCGGCGAGGGCGAGCAGCAGCCGCCTCGCGTACGGCTTCGGGTCACTGGCGGCCCGCATCCGCGCCTGGATCGAGGCGACTTCGGCCCGGCCGTCGGCGTCGAGCCGCGCCACCAGCTCGGCCAGGTGGTCCGCCACGATCCTGTTCAGGTCTTCCATGCTCATCGGCGTCAACTCCGGCTCGGACGGCAGAGGGTCGTAGGGGGTCGGCAGGGGTTCGGTGGAGGATCAGCGGCCCTGGTGGGTGTACGCGGCCCAGGCGTACGTGTGGAGGTGTTCGGGGTCGGACACCTGCGCGGCCATCAGCCGGCTCATTCCCGGGACGGGCGCGCGTTCCGGGTCGAGCATCCACAGCTGCGCGGCGCGCAGGGCGCGCGCCGGGGTGGCGCCCCGGGAGAGATGGTGGTGGAGCACGGTCATGAGCAGGCCGCTCGGCCGGTCCGGAACGTTCCAGCGCGAGCCGACGACACCGGTCGCTCCGGCCGTGAGGAAGGCCGTGGCGAGTGTGAGCGCCTCGTCGTGGTCGCGTTCGCTCAGATCGCTGAGACAGGCGTTGAGGACGACCAGACCGCCGGGGCTGCCGGGGCGGCGGCCCGCCGCCCGTTCGAGCACCCGGGAGATCGGGAGCGTCAGCTCGGTCCGCGCGGCACGCTCACTCTCCCTGGTCTCGCCGAAGAGCAGGGCCGAATCGAGCGGGACCTCTCGTGTGTCGGCGTGGCAGCCGAGATGGAGGAGGGAGGCCCCCGGCTCTCCTCTGCTGGGCAGACAGGCGAGTACGCGCTCGGGCAGCCGGGCGTGCTCCTCCGCGGTCTCCGTCTCGGCGCCGAGGACGCGGGCCCCCGGGTAGTGCGCGTCGCGGATGCCTTCCGCCTCCAGGACCGGCCACAGGAGGTCGCCGCTGGGGTCGAGAACGATGACAGGGTCGTCGGCGGGCGGGAGTTGGTCCCGTCCGGCCGCCTCCGCGAACTGCCTGCCGCTGGCCGCGTAGGACACCACGGCGTCCTGGATCACGTACCGGTACCCGGTCGCGTCGCCGGCGCCCGAGCCCGAGCCCGTACCTGCATCCGTTCCCGTGCCCGTACCCGCGCCCGTGCCCAGGTCCGAGGGCGCGCCCGTGCCGGCGGCACCGGTGGGCGTACGGGCGGCGTGCCAGGTGACCACGCCGAGGGTGGAGCAGGGCACGAGCACCAGATGCGGCGTCCGGTCGTGCTCGCGGTCCCGCTCCCCCTTCCGGTCCCAGGTCGCGATCTCGTCCAGTACCGGTCCCATGGCCGCCGGATACGCCCAGTCGCAGAGGCGTTCCAGCTCCGCCCGCCAGTCGGTGCCTGCGCTGTCACGCGCGGCGCCGCGGGCCCGGGAGAAGGCCGCGCGGGCGGAGATGTACGCGCGGAGCGGACCGCAGGCGTGCTGTGCCAGTCCGGGCAGGGGTACGTGCACGACGCGGCCCTCCGTGTCCACCAGCAGCGCGGCGCCGGGGCTGTCACCGTCCTCGGGCCCGTCCAGGAGATAGACCAGCGCGTCGGCGTCCACCGCGGCGAGGGACTTCCCGAGCGCCTCGGGGGTGAGCGCTTCGTGCAGGCTGTGCCGGCCGTCGTGTTCCGCGAGCACGCCGAGTGCCTCCCGCCGCAGCTCGCTGGGGATCTCCCCGCCGGGCATGCCCTGTTCGAGGAGCAGCCGCACCGTACTGCGCAGGCTCTCGGTCACGACGGCGTCCCGATCCGGCGCGCCCCCGGACCCGGACTCGGACTCCGGCGCGAAGGCCGGGAGCGCGGGGGCCGGGAGGAGCGCGGAATCCGGAGCATCCGAAGAAGCGGGAGAGGCAGGAGAGGCGGGCGAGGCGGGCGAAGCAAGAGACACAGAAGAGGTAGGAGACGCAGGAGAAGCAGGAGCGACGGGAGGCGCCGGGGGCAGCACCGGCGCCGGGTTGTCGAGTACCCGCTCGCGCCAGCGGTCGGCGAGGTCCGCCCGCCCGGCCGCCACCAGCCGGTCCGGTACGTCGGTCGCGGTGGTCGAGGCCCGTAGTACGAGCGCCCTCCCGAGTTCGAGCGCTTCCACGGCCGTGCGCGGATGCCCGTCCTCCAGGCTCCAGTGCGCGACGCGTACGGCCCTGCGCGCCGCGCCCCTGGCCGGGAGCAGCCCGTGGTGGGCGCCGCGCTGGAGCATCACCTCCGCGGCCACGGTCCGGATCACGGCGAGACCCGCGTCGACCGCGGCGGAGGAATCGCCCGCCGCGGGATCACCGCGCCGCCGGTAGCCGTCGGCCAGTCCGTCCAGTACGGCGACGGCCGCGATGGGCGGGGTGTCGGGACCCATCCGCTCCCGGGCGCGTTCCAGGCCGAGCAGCGCCGTCGCCAGTACCTCGGGATCGTTGGTGAGCAGGTTCAGCATCAGCCGGGCCGAGCCGACACCCGCGTGTCCCAGGAGGCGGATGTCCGCGGGGAGCTGTGACTCGTCCGCCATGAGCTCTTCCAGCAGGGATGTCCCGCGCCGCAGCTCGGCGGTGTCCCCCCGCACCGCCCCTCGCACCACGGCGGCCAGCCCGCGGAACGTGGCCGCCATCGGCCGGAGCCAGAAGACGGAGAAGTCGTCACCCAGCGCTTTCTCGTCCAACAGGTCCAGCACGGCGGGCAGTTCGTCCCAGTTCTGGTTCATCACCGCTTGTCTGAGCACGCCGAAGGCCGCGGCAATGTTCACGGGCCACAGAGGGGCACCGCCGTTCCCGATGATGGTCCGGAGATCGGCCAGCGCCTCCGCCGCGTCGTCGCCCTCCTCATGGGCGCGCAGCCCCAGGGCGAGGGCCCGGAAGGTCTCGCCGAACTTCTGATAGGCAGCGGGCCGCTTACGGGGCCGGTGCGCGGTCGCCGCGCCGATGGCGTGGTCCAGGAAGATCTGTCCCGCCTCGGCGTCCTGACGGGTGCCGTACCGCAGATAGTGGAAGTCGAGCGTGCCTCCCAGCATCGCCAGAGCGGCCGGTGCGACGGCGTGCTCCGCCGGGATCAGTTCGGTGGCCCGCCGCAGATGCGCCAGGGCGTGCCGGCTGTCCTCCGTATCGCCGGAGATCGCGGCCCGGAGCATCAGCGAACCGCCCACCTGGAGATGGGCGATGCCGGGGTGGGAGTCGTCAGGGCCGAGCCCGGACGTACGCTCCAGCATCTCGTCCGCGGCGTCCAGCGCCTCGGACAGTGTGTGCGGCGAGGCGGCCCGGGGAGCGGGCGCGCCCTCGGGGCGCCAGCGCAGCAGCGCGCGCACCCCGGCCACGATCGACTCGTCCACCAGTTCCGGGGAGCGGTGCCGCAGCGCCTCCAGGAACTGCCGTGAGCCGAGCATGTCCAGTACGGAGTCGTACCACGGGCTGTCCGCGGTGATCTCCGCCCTCGCCCTGGCCAGGACGGCGGACGCGGCCTCCAGATCCTCGTCGGTGCCCGAGTCCGACGCCCGCTCCAGGTACTCCTGCGCCAGTTCGCCGAGCAGCGCGTCCCGCAGGATGTGTCCCGGGGGAAGGGTGTCGATCGCCGCCTCCAGCGCCGGGCCGGTCTCGCCGGGCGCGCCGTCGGTGTGGCGGGACGCTTCCAGGGCGGCCAGTTGCGCGAAGGACTGGAGCTCGGTCCGGTTCTCGGCGCCCTTGGGCATCAGCCCCACTCCCTGCTGGAACAGGGGCAGCGACCGCATCAGCGACAGCGGGTCGAAGCGCTGTCCGAGCGCCATGCGCAGCACCGGTACCAGACCGAGCATGAGCTTCAGCGAGCCACGGACGGAGTCCGGCCACCGCGGGCAGGTGCTGCTGTACTGGAGATAGCCGACCGCCTCGTCGGCATTGGCGGCAAGGCGCGCCCGCACGGCGGGATCGCTCGGCGGAGCCTGCATCCATCGCCGTACCGTCTCGAAGTCGCTGGGCCCGCCGAGTCTCAGCTGCCGGGGCAGTGCGGGGAAGAAGAGCATCCAGCCGAGCCAGAGCTGGGCGTAGTCGTGGTCCCAGGTGCCCGGCCGGGCGGTGTTGAGGATGCGCCGGAACACCGTCAGCGCGATCTGCCGTTCCTCGTCCTCACCACCGAACCGGACGTGCCGGATCATCAGCACACTGCCGAGCCTGACGTCCAGGCGGAGGCGCCGGGGGTCGTCGAGGGGCAGCTCCCGGTCGGCCTCCAGCAGAACGTCCCGCGCTTCCTCCACGGCCAGTTGACTGACCCTTTTGTCCCTTGGCCGGTCGGGCGCGAGGAGATCGGCGCCCGGCGTACGGTCTCCCAGCCGCAGGAAACGGTCGGCCAACGCGATTCCCCAGTCGGCGAGTTGGCGCGCCCGCTCGACCGGGTCCAACCTGTGGATCTCCGTCATCGCGATCCTCCCTGCCGGTCGCCGCTGACCTACCGTCAATGTCTCTTCACCGTAACGCCGTTGCGCACGCCCCGGGCGGCGTTGCCGCCCGCACGGGCGGCCCTGCCGCCACTCTGCGGTACGGGGCGGCCGTACGGAGGCGAGCACCCGGAAGACAACCGGAACGCGACCGGTGACCAACCAGAAGGGCCCGGTCCCGGTCCCGGTCCCGGCCCACGACACTCCGCCCAGCCCCGGACCCCAGCCCCGGACCCCGGCCCCGGTCCGTCCGGGCCCATTTGTTGTCCAAGCCTTTGACGTTGCCGGGCTTGGCAAGCGGAGCCCGTCCGGAGCACCGTGTAACGCGACTGGGCGGCCGGGAACGATCACACCGAACCGGGTTCGCGTACTTGCATGTTGAGGGCTGCGCAGTTCGCCGCGCCGCCAGTCGACCCTCGGTGCGGTGAGCCGCACCGAGGGAAGAGTGGAAGAGACAGGCGTGGAACGAGTAAGCGGGGGATTTCCCCCGGACATCACTCTGGAGTCACTGGCACCGGAGCCCCTGCTCGGGCGTGAGTATCAGGACCGCCCGGAGGACGTGCACGAGCGCTTACGACGCCGGCACGGCCCGGTGGCTCCCGTGGACCTGCTGGGGGTACCCGTCTGGCTGGTGCTGAACTACGCGGAGGCGCTGCACATACTCCAGAACGACGCGATGTGGCCCAAGGGCATGCAGTACTGGCGCGCTCGCAACGAAGGCCGCGTCCCGGCCGACTGGCCGGTCGCTCCCGCGCTGGAGGCCGACAACACGATGGCGCGCGGCGGCGCCGATCACGCCCGGTACAGGGCCGCGTGGGACGCGGCCCTGAAGCCCTTCCAGGACCCGGGTCATCCGCGAACCCGCCGGCTCAAGGACAACATCCGCAGGACCGCGAACGAACTCGTCATGCTCCTCGCCCAGGAGGGCAGGTCCGGTGTGGCGGATCTGGCCGCGCGGTTCTCCCGGCCGCTGCCCCTGATGGTGGCCGGCGAACTGCTGGGCGTCTCCGGACCCCAGAGCGAGCGGACCCTCATGGACATCTGGCGGATCCTGGACGCCGGACCGGACTCGGCCGTGGCCTCCGCACGCGTGCACACCGCCATGGTCGCGCTCGCCGAGGAGAAGCGGCGTCGGCCCGGCGAGGACTTCCCCTCCTACATGCTGGCAGCTCAGCCCCGGCTGACGTCCTCGGCGCTGGCCCACGAACTCACCATGCTCATGGGGATGATCTCCGACCACGCGGGCATCCTCATCGCGAACGCCGTCGTCGAGATCATCACCGGCGACGGCCGCGCACGCGCCAGTCTGTCGGCGGGCATGATCCGCGAGACCGTCAACCATGTCGTCCTCCGGAAGCCTCCGTTGGCCAACTTCATGCCGCGGTTCCCGCTCAGGGACCAGCGGCTGGGCGCATATCTCATCCGGGCGGGCGAGCCGGTATGGATCGCCACCGCCGCCACGCACGCGGACCTGCGCTCGGCGGCCGGTACGTCGGCGGACCGGGCGACCAGCACGCGCGCGCATCTCTCCTGGGGAGCGGGACCGCGCCAGTGCCCGGCCCCGGCCCGTGAACTCGCGACCACCATCACCACTCTGGCCCTTGAGTGCCTGCTCGAACACTTCGCGACGCTGGAACTGGCCGTACCGGCGGACCAGCTCCCCTGGCGCTCCTCGCCGTTCGTACGCGGCCTGCGCTCCCTGCCCATCAGATACGAGCTGAGGGCGGACTACGAGATCCCCTCCCCCGACCGGGCGGCGGACGACGAGCGGGCGGCGAGCGAGGAGCAGGCGGCCCCGGCCTCCACGCTGCGCCGGCTCCTCGCGGGCACGGTCACCGGGACGATAGACCCGTACTCCTTCTAGACCGGCGGCGCAGACAGCGGCGGGGGGGCAGGGGCGCAGGTCCCGGGCGCCGGGCAGGGCACCGGGCACGGGCACTGGCACTGGACGCGGCGACGTGACGCGGGCACTGGACGCGGCGGGCAGGGGTGGAGGGCAGGGCGGGTCAGCGGGTGTCGCCCTGCCACTCCCATATCCGCGGGTCGGCCGGGCCGGGACCGTACAGCGCGCGCCCGCCCGGTCCGTACGCGCCGATCTCGGTGGCCAGCGCGGCGCCTTCCCGCAACTGTCCCGCCGTCCAGCCGGTGACATCGAGGAGCAGGCCGTCCAGCGGTCCGGCGACCAGCTCCCGGTAGACATGGCCGGGCCGGGGCCCCGGGTCGGGGTCGTCGTGGTCGGCGCCGTACACCCGCCGCCGTATCAGTTCGTCCATGACAGCCAGCGTCCCACCCACCACTGACACTCGGTGGACGAGCCGGTCGAGGGACCGGCTCGTCCTGACCAACCGGTCTGAGGCCCGCACGCCCTCCTCCGGGGTACGCCGTACTGGTACCGCGCGGGCCTCAGACCTCGACCGGCAGCGACTCCAGCCCGCGGATCACGAAGTTCGGCTTGCGTACGGGCTCGGCGGCCGGCCGCAGCCCGGGAGCCAGCTCCAGCACGGCGGCCATGGACGCGGCCAGTTCGATACGGGCCAAGGGCGCGCCGATGCAGTAGTGGATGCCGGCACTGAACGATATGTGCGGGTTGTCCCGGCGGGACAGATCGAGACCGTCCGGGTCGGCGAAGACCTCCGGGTCTCGGTTGGCGGAGCCGAAGAGCAGGGCGACCTCGGCTCCGCGCGGCACGGTGGTACCGCCGATCTCGACCGGGTCGAGCACCCAGCGCTCGAAGAGCTGGAGCGGCGTGTCGTAGCGCATCAGCTCCTCGACGGCGGTGGGCAGCAGGGTCCTGTCCGCGCGCAGGGCGGCGAGCTGCCCTGGATGCCGGAACAGCGCGTACCACCCGTTGACGGTGGCGTTGACGGTCGCCTCGTGCCCGGCGTTCAGCAGCAGCGCGCAGGTGGCGACCATCTCGGCCTCGGTCAGCTTCTCGCCGTGGTCGTGGGCGGCGATGAGCCCGGAGATCAGGTCCTCGCCCGGCTTCTCGCGCCGTACGGAGACGAGTTCGCGCAGATACGCCGAGAACTCCCGGGAGGCGACGACCGCGCGGCGGGCGGTCTCCTCCGACGGGTTCAGTTCGTACATGCCGACGATCGCCGCCGACCACGGCCGCAGCAGCGGCCGGTCCGCCTCGGGGACCCCGAGCATCTCGGCGATGACGGCGACCGGCAGCGGCTCCGCGACAGCCTCCAGCAGGTCACCCCCGCCCCGTTCCACGAGCCGTTCCACCAGCTCGGCGGCGAGCCGGCGCACGTACGGCTTGAGCTGTTCGACCGTACGCGGGGTGAAAGCCTTCGCCACCAGGCGCCGGATCCGGGTGTGGTCCGGTGGCTCCAGCTCCAGCATGCCGTGGTCGTTCAGCTCGTGGAACGGTTCACGGCCGGGCGGCGGAGCGGTCTTCCCGAACTCCTCGTGGCTGAACCGGTGCCCGTAGGAGCGGCCGAGCCGCCGGTCCCTGAGCAGCGCCGACACGTCCGCGTGGTGCGGGACGAGCCATTGGTCGCTCGGCTCGTAGTAGTGCACCCGGCCACGGGCTCGCAGCTCTGCGTAGGCGGGGTAGGGGTCGGCGAGGAACGCGGCCGACCGGGGGGCGAAGTCAGACATTCCAGGAAGGTATCCGGCGGCGGGGACGAAGACCAGTACGCTCCCGGCTGCGACGGCCGGACCGCTCCCGCCCGCGCCGCCGCTCGGCCCGCACCCTACGCACCGCCCGCCGACGGTCCACGCCGTCAACTTCCCTGCCGAGCGGTGGGATTGTGGCTTGCCGACCTTGTGCCGCGGTTGGCCTGTCCATGACCATGGAGCGCCGGATCACCGACGCAGCCGTGGAAGGAACTCGCCATGTCGCAGCACTCCCCCGGGATACCTCGAAGGACCGCCCTGTCCGCCACCGTCGCGACCGCCGTGGTGGGGGTTCCGGCGCTGGCGTCGACGGCGTCGGCGAGCCCCTCGGCCGCGTCCGCCGGGCGAGGGGCCGGAGACCGGCCCGTCACCGCCCAGTCCCCCGACCGCGAGTTGAGGGAACTGCTCAAGGAGATCGACCGCGACCGGATCGAGGCGACCGTACGCCGGCTCGCCGCGTTCGGCACGCGGCACACCCTGTCCACCCAGGACGACCCCGAGCGCGGAATCGGCGCCGCCCGGGACTGGATCCACGCCGAGCTGAAGCGGTACGCCGAGGCATCCGGCGGCCGGATGACCGTCGAGCTCCAGTCGTACATACAGGAGCCCGCCTCACGGATCCCGGTGGCGACCCGTATCACCAACGTCGTCGCGACACTGCGCGGTTCGGTCGACCCCGGCCGTATCCATGTCGTCTCCGGCCACTATGACTCGCGTGCCACGGACGTCATGGACGCGGTGAGCGACGCGCCGGGCGCCGACGACGACGCCTCCGGTGTCGCGGTGGCGATGGAACTGGCCCGCGTGATGGCCAGACGCCGGCCCGCCGCGACCCTCGTCTTCGCCGCCGTGGCCGGTGAGGAGCAAGGGCTGTACGGGGCCGCGCACATGGCGGAGCGGTTCAAGGCGGCGGGAGCCGACGTCCGGGCCATGTTCACCAATGACATCGTCGGCAGTTCCCGGGCCGACGACGGCACCCGCGACCCCTACACCGTGCGGCTCTTCGCCGAGGGCGTGCCCACGTCCGAGACCCCGCAGCAGGCCGCGACCCGCCGCTCGATCGGCGGCGAGAACGACTCGGCGACCCGCCAGCTCGCACGCTTCGTCCGGGACGTCGCGAGCAACGACGCCACGGGCATGGACGTCCGGGTGGTCTACCGCCGCGACCGCTATCTGCGCGGTGGTGACCACATCCCCTTCCTCGAACGCGGCTACAGCGCGGCCCGGTTCACCGAGCCGGCCGAGGACTTCGCACACCAGCACCAGGACGTCCGGGTGGAGGACGGCCGGCAGTACGGCGATCTGCCGGAGTTCTGCGACTTCGGCTACATCGCCCGCGTGGCGCGCGTCAACGGCGCGGTGCTGTGGACCCTGGCCCAGGCCCCGGGGACCCCGCGCGGGGTGAAGATCGTCACCAGCACACTGACCAACGCCACCGAGCTGGTGTGGGAGCGCGGAACCGAACCCGATCTGGCCGGTTACGAGGTGGTGTGGCGCGAGACGACCGAGCCGGAGTGGACGCATGTGATCAGGGCGGGTGACGCGACGAGCCACACGGTGGACCTCTCCAAGGACAACGTCTTCTTCGGCGTCCGCGCGGTGAACCGCGCCGGTCACCGCAGCCCGGTCGCCTTCCCAGCGCCCCAGAGCTGACCGGCCCGGTCCGTCACGTTGCCCCGGGGCGGCTCGCCCCGGGGACCCTCTTCCGTTCGAGCGGTCGTTGCGACACACAGGGCGCGATGGAAGAACGGCCGGACCGATCCACGGTAGCGGGCTCCTGTTCCAGGAGAACAGGAGCCCGCATCCACCGAGCAGACCGGCTGCACGATGCGGACTGTTCCCGAGGTTCACCCAACGCTCAACCGGCTTGGGGACGATCTCGACCTGCCGAGCGTCAGCGGCGTACGCCCAGCCTCCGGCTGAGCATTCACCGCGCTCCTCGGCAGGACCGGTCCTCCGCCGTAGCCGCATTCAACCCCGGCACTCGACCGCCACGCCGCTCCTGGACCAGGGCGTCGGCCTCGTCGTGATCAAGAAATTCCTTGGCCACGCCCACAACCGCGTCTCCGCCACCGTCAACGCCCGCGTCCAACTCCGCCTCCAGCAAGACGCCGTCGACGCCCTGAGCCGACGGCCGGGACGACGCCCCTGACGACCCACCTGTTGCAGTCGTCATCCGCTGACATTGCCGTCAGCGTTGCCGTCAAACGCCTCAGGAGCCCCGCTGAATGTTCCTGCCTGCGGGGCTCCTTCCTTGAATCTGACTATCCAAGGCCGCCCGTCCTGAAAGCCTACAATCTCTCAGGACGGGCCTTCGGCTGCATTTGTCGGGCTAATTAACCGACCCGCACATTGGATTCTTCGACGTCAATTTTCCGCCCCATCAGCCATCTCCCCAGAGCACGCCGCACCGCAGGAATTAGCGAAGAATCCGAAACATCAACGGCAATAAGATTGGGAATGTTCGCGACCTCGCAACGTCCGCCAGCACTTTCGACGTCGCGAATTACGGCTCCGGTTTCTCCCGGATTAAATACGACTACTCGGATCGTTGCATGACCTTTGCTACGAACCGTCCCGTTGAAAACGATTCTACCCTCTACAAGGGAGACTCCAATCTCATCCCCCAAGCTTACTCCGACCGCATAGAACGGAATGTTCTCTAGACGGCAGAGCCCCGGCTCATCTAGTGGAGTCGCCCACGCAAGCTCAACGTCTACGGGTGGGTACCCGTCTGCATCGCGCTCCAACGGGAAGACAACCTTCACCTTGTCCATACGATCACCCCAATGCCACCCGCCACTACGGCCATGGCCATGTATCCGATTTGGCTCTATTGCAGGCCCGGCACAGGATCTGCCCATTCCATGGAGATCCGGGACCACCTTGCGATTGGGGCCACATGTGGTCGACCGCAACCTCGTTTTCGGGTGGAACGACTCCTCTGCGTGATCGCTGCGCAGGAACGGTTTCCACTCCGCAGTTGTTGCATATCACCTTTCCGCCGTTGCGATCCGCGTTACCTTGGATCACGGCGCGCTTTCCAGCCGGAGTAAATGCTCTCCCCCCGCGCGTCATATTAGCCGTGAGATCGGTAGCGATTCCACTGCTGTCAACTTCAAATCGAGCTGGACCTGACGGGCACGGCCCAGAGTTGTGAGCCAGGACCGGCGTAGCCCCCGCCAGCACATAGTACGTGTGGAGGTCGGCGACCGTGAGGTTGTGGACCGTTGCTTGCTGCGTCCAGCGCTTGACCGCCGTGATCTGGATGCGTGTTCCGGCGCTGGTCTGAAGCCACCGTCCCGCGTCCAGGTCGGTTGCATCGATCCATTCACGTAGCTCGGGGACCCAGAAGGGGTGTCCGTCCGTCGCGGTCACTGACGCGGTCGAGTCGGCCGTCTTCTCGCTGTCCAGGCGGAAGGTGACCTTGACCAGCTTCTTGAGCCCCTCGCCCTTGATTTCGGCTGTGACCGTCTTCGCCTTGGTCTCGCCGGTTTCGGGGTCGGTGGCGAGTACCTTGTCGCCGACCTTCAGTTCCTCGATCGGCTTGGAGGTTCCGTCCGCGAGGAGAACTTCGGTACCGGGGACAAAGCTGTTGCACGGGCCGCTCAGCCTGTTGCCGCCGAGGCCGCGTCCTCCGCCGGTGCCCGCGGCCACTGCCAACGCGGCACCGGCGCCGAGGGCGCCACTGAGTGAGGAGACCGTCTCAGGGCAGTGGCCTTCGATGCGCCCGCAGACGTTGTATTTGGCAAGGTCGACGACGCGTTGGCCGGTGTTGAATGCCTCTTCGTCGACTGGGTTGGTGTTGTATCCGGCGATGTCGCCGATGCTCCATCCCCCGCCTTGCAGGGTTTGCCGGAGTTCTTTCTTGAATTTCTGTGCCTGATCCCAGTCGGCCGGTACGTGAACGCCAGGGAGGGCCATCTGATAGCCAGGAACGAGTGAGGGGCCGCTGGGGGCGTCGTTCCAGCCGCTGTTGACCCACCAGCCGTCGTCGTAGCTGTTGCCGTCGCAGCCGTTGCATCCCCAGGACGGGTCGTTGAGCGGTTTGCCTCCGCTCTTCTTGGTCGGGGTGTTGTTGCCGTACTGGGTTCCGCCGCCGCACTCGATCGGTGTTGCGCAGGCCATGAGGCCGCTGGGGTCGCTCATGGTGACGGGGCTGTTGTCGGCGTAGGAGTAGCCGTTCAGCTGCTGCGGGTTCGCCGTGTCCATGAGGGGGTCGACGGAAATGAAGCGGCCTGTGTCAGGGTCGTATTCGCGGGCGCCGAGATGGGTCAGGCCGGTGGACGTGTCGTTGGTCCCGCCGACGAAGCTCTTGGTTCCGGGCCAGGTGGCTGGTTCCGTGCCGCGGGGGCTGCCGAAGGGCAGGGTGCGGCGCTGGGTGAGTTTCTGGCTGTCGGAGGTGATGGCGAGCTGGCCGGTGCCCTGGTGGTCGGCGAGAGTGAAGGTGATGGCGCCGTTGTTGTCCTGGACGGCCTGGTTGCCGCTGCCGAGATCGATGTAGCGGGTGGCTTTCGGGGTGCTGGTGCCCTTGGGCACGGTGATCTCGGTATGGCCGAGGTAGAGCGTGGTCTCGGTGGGAGTGCGGGCGATCAGGCGGTTGCCGTCGGCGTCGTAGAGGTACTCGGTGGTCTTGCTGCCGCTTCCGTCCGGCTCGGTGACCTTGGCGAGTTGTCCTTCGGCGTTCCAGGTGAGGGTCTGGGTGTCTCCGGACAGGGTGCGGGTGGCGGTGTTTCCCGTCTCGTCGTAGGTGTAGTTGTCCTGGGAGGTGACAGTGGGGCCGGTGCTGGTGACGGAGGTGAGGGCGTGCGGGCGGGGCTTGCCGGCTTCCGGATAGGTGTAGGTGCTCTTGATGTCCTTGGCGCTGTCGCCCGTGGGGTCATGCTGGGTCTCTGTGAGCCGGTTGCCGGTCTTGTCGTAGCTGTAGCTGTTCCAGTACGGAGCCGGCCCGCCGACGGCCTGGGCCGCCGGTGCGGTGGAGCAGGTGGTGTCCGGCTCGGTCCACGCTTCGCTCAGGCGTCGCAGGTAGTCGTAGGTGTAGCACTGGTTGTCGGTGCCGGATCGGGAGACGTCCGCGGCGGCGCGGATGTTGCCGATCTGGTCGTACTGGTAGGTGAGGTGCTTGTCGACTCCTGCGACGTCCAGCCGGTCGACGCGGGAGGTCGACAGGCGCTGCGTGCCCCGTTCGTAGGTGTTGGTGATCTGTGTTTTCGTCCCGCCGCTGGTATTGCCCAGTGAGGAGACGAGTGGCTTGCCGGTGAGGCTGTAGCTGGTGGTTGTGCTGTAGCCGTCACCGAGCATGGCCAGGGGGCGTTGGGTGTCCTCGTCGTAGCTGATGCTGTAGCTGCCGCCGGGAAGGGCGCCCGCGGCCGAGTAACTCACGGCGCCGACGACGCCGGAGGGCTTGTAGGAGACACCCGTCTGGTAGGTGCCGCCAAGTCCCTGTTCCGCGGTCGGGATGGTGACGGCGCTGCGTACGGTCCGGTAGAGCCGGTCGTACTGGGTGACCTTGTAGGTGTAGGCGTTGCTGCCGTCATAGCGGGTGGCTTCGGCCAGTTGCCCCTTGGCGCCGGTGGCCTTGTCGTACACCCACTTGGCGCGCAGCGGACCGGTCGCGGAATCCTGGCGGAGTTCCGTCTGCCGGCCGAGGTCGTCGTAGGTGTAGTGGAGGCTGTTGCCGGGGCGGGCGTCGCTGGTGGAGGTGAGCCGGCCGCGGTCGTCATAGGTGCGGGTGGCGATGCCCTTGTCCGGGTCGTCGGCCTTGGTCTGGCGTCCGAGTTGGTCGTAGGTGTAGCTCCAGCTGTTGCCGGCCGGATCGGTGAGTTTCTTCAGCGCACCCTGGCTGGTGTAGGTGTAGGAGGTCGTGTCGTAGGCGGCATCGGCGGTGCGCTGGTGGTGCTGGCGCAGTTCGGTGGTCTGACCACGCCCGTCAACGAGAGTGGTGGCGGCGGTGCCGCCTTCGGGCGGGATGACCGTGACACGGTCACCGCCGTAGATCGTCTTGGTGACGCCGAGGACCGTGCCGCCCTCACCGTTGCCGGCGATGTTCGTGGTCTCGGTTTCCCTGCCCAGTCCGTCGTAGGCGTGGAGGGTCTGAGTTTCCACGCTCAGCGCGTCAGCGGGTTTGAACAGCGCGCCGGCCGTGGCATCCAGGGTGTAGTAGTCGGCGAATTCCTTGGCGGCCTGGCCACGTTCGTCGTAGAACACGTCGGTGAGAAGAAGGCCGCCGTCCGGCCCTGCGCGCTGTGTCTGCCGTTCGCGCAGGAATCCGTCGTAGAGCGTGTGGCCGGTGACCTGATGGCCGCCGCCCACACTGAGCGTGCGGGTGGCGACGGCGACAGGTTTGTTCTCTTCGATCCGGTAGTCGAACTGGAAGTTGGGCAGGTTGTCGCTGGTGGTGGACCGGTCGGCGAGCCAGACCTTGTTCTTCCTGCCTAGGGCGTCGTAGGTGAACTTGGTCTTGTTGCTGTTGGTGTCCGTGACCTCGGCGGACTGGCCGCGCAGCGGGTCCAGGGTGGTGACCGTCTTCTGTGCGGTGGTGGTGTCGCTCGTCACGGCCGGTGGCGTGACCGTTGTGACGGAGGCAGCGAAACCGGTCGTGGGGCTGTAGGACGTGGTGGTCGTCCGGCCGTCGGCGCGTGCCGCGCGTACGGGGCTGCCCGTTCCCGTCGCGGTCACATTCGCGGTCAGATCGGTGCTGGCCAGCGGGCGCCCGTAGGTGTCGTAGGTCGCTCCGGACTCAAGATAGGTGGCGGTCGTGCCGTCGTGCTTCTTCAGCACGGCGGTAGCGGTGGCGTCGCCCTTGGTGGGTGCGGCGCCGTAGGCGAGGCCGTCGTAGGCGGTGCGGATGTCGGAGATGACGTCCTTGGAGCGGTCAGGGGTGGCGTCGCAGGCGACGGCGACGGTCTCGGCGCGGGAGGCGAGGTTGAGAAGGCTCCCGGCGGTGTCGGACGCGTAGGTGGTGCGGGTGCACCGGTTGTCCGCGGCTGTGGCGTTGTCGCCGAAGTCGTCGACCTGAACGGGCCGTCCCGCGACCGTGTCGTACGCGGTACTGGCGGATGTGATCCGCCATGTGTTCCCCGCGCCGTTGTCCGTGGAGGCCCAGGTCTTGGTCTGGGCGGTGCCGGTGAAGTTGGCCGTGGCCGTTCCCCAGTCGCGCACCTTCTTGGCCGTCTCGTGATGCCACGGACGGTTCACACTCCTGGACAGGACTTTGCCGTCAGGACCGGAGTAGCTGACGGTCCTGTAGGCGAAGCCCGCCGCTGCCTCGTCGTCGGTGAGGGGATCGCCTTCCCCCGCGTTGAGAGTGACACTGACGGACTTGGTGCCGCCGGAGACAGTCTTGCGGTCGCCGTCCATACCGCGCAGGAAGTACGTGTCTCCCTGCGACTTCAGGGCTGCGGCCCCGCCCTGCCCACCGGTCTTCACCCTGACATGGCCGTACCCTCGCCATTGGGACCAGGTCTTGAACTTCTCTTTGGTCAAGCCGTCGTCATCATCGAAGTGCCAGGCAGCGTCGCCTTTGTACTCGTACGCGGTGACCTGGTCCGGAGCGCCGCCCGTACGGTCGGTGGCGGTGACGGAGGTGATGACGTACTTGTTGAACCACTGCCGCTCGGGATCGTCGCTGAAGCTGCCGCCGATGAATTGCGGGAAACAGCGCGTCGTGTTCGTCTCGGGTGTCGGCAGCGCGTTCCAGTCACAGACCGGCGCTGAATAGTTGACGCTGATCTGCCCGCCGGACTCGTCGGACACATTGGACAGACGTGCCTTGATGAACGGCGCGTAACCGTCCCCCGTCTTGTCAAGGCGGTTTTCGAGCTGGGTGTAGGCGAAGGTGGTCTTCGGCAAGGTGATCGCCGGCGTGGCGCTCTGACCGGTGCGCTGGACGGAGTCGAGCAACAACTGGTAGTCCGTGTCGGCCATGCCCCAGCGGTGAGCCAGTTTCCAGGAGTCCACCGGGGCGTAACTTCCGTCGCCCTTGAGGACCTCGGTGGTGACGGAGGTCAGGCGTTTACGGGTCCAGAACGTGGGCGCGAACTTGCCGTCGTCGCAGTCCGTCCCGTTCTCGCAGTTCAGATCCCAGGGGGTGTCGTACCAGTAGAAGGAGTCGCTGCCGATGGACGAGCATGTCGTGGCGGCGTTGGGGAGGCAGCGTTCGGAGTTTCCGAAGGTGACCTTGGCCAGGGCCTTGGTCCCGTACATGGAGGACGACTTGAGGCCGTATTCGATGCGGTCCAGGTAGCCGCCGCGGGTGTAGCGGGTGTCATCAGCGACTTTCTGGTTGCGCCCGTAGGAGTTCTTCTCCTGGTCGTAGTAGTAGGCGACGGCGTTGCCGTGGGTGTCGACGGCGTAGTCGAGGTTCCACCGCCATGCCTGCTGGCACCACGAGTCGGCGAAGCCACTGGTGCTGTGGCAGGGCTCGCCGGAGTTGTTACCGAAGACGGGCGCGGCCCACGTGGAGTCGGTGGTCTCTTTGCCCTCCGCCCAGCCAGGCAGACGGTTGTAGCCGAAGTAGTATCGCGTGCCTTCGGGTGAGGTCAGCCGCCAGTACTCGCCGTCGTTGTCACCGTTGCCACGATTCGTGGAGGTGAGGCGCGCGATGCGGGTGCCGTCGTCCTTCTTGAGCTTCCACTCGTCGTTCCCGGCGGAGATGAGCTCACCGCTCTTGCCGTTGAACGTGAGGAAGGCGTTGTCGTATGTCCAGCACAGATCGCCTGGTTTGCTTCCGTCGTCGCTCACGACGCCGTCTTCAGCGCAGGGCTTGTAGCGGCGTTCGATGTACCCCGGCCACAGGTCGAACCCGTCACCGGCCCAGGAAGACTGGTTGTTGGTGCTGCCGGTGCGTCCGTCGACCGAACCGGACGAATACGACAGTCCCACCGAAGGCGTCAGGCCGCCGGGCACACTGGGAACCGGCATGTCGTAGGACCAGGTGAAATCACCGGTGTTGAGGTTGGTGTTCCAAGCGGCGGACGGTGAGAGCGACGTGGCCGTGAAGTCACCTGTTCCTCCGCCCTCCGCGGCGAGCGCCGCGAGGACGGTGGGGGCGCCGTCATGCAGTTCGACGTCACTGGCGGTGAGGGTCTGCTTCTCGGTGTCGTTGACGGTGTTGACCGGCTCACCGGTGCGGCACTGCTTCTTCTGCGGCGTGGTGAGCGCGCACTGAGGCAGCTCGACAAGGGTGAGCCGGGATCCGTAACCGCCGCCGAAGGACTCGTCGAAACCGGAGTAGTCCACGGTGGCGCCCACCGCGCCCGCGGCCGCTTCATTCTGCGGCTGAAGGGTGAACAGCAGACCGTCGACACCCGCCTTCGCAGCGGTCTTCCTGTCGAGCAGACGCGCCGCGACATCACCGGCGGCACTTCCACGCTTGTCCGGCTTCGCGCCTGGGCTCAGCGTGAGCGGCAGACCACTAGCTTTGATCGCCCGCGAGGAGCGCGCCTGCACAGCTTCGGGGAGCGTGACGACAGCGGACCCCGGTGAGGGCCAGGCCGCCTTCGGCGCCCCCTGCGGTGTACGAGGCCCTTTCATCACCTTGCGGGGCTTGACCTTGATGCCTTCGCCGCCCTTGACGGGCCGTTCCACCAAGGCGCGGGCGGAAGGTACTTCTCCGTCGTCGGCACTCGCGGCCGGGGTTACCGTGGCCTGCAGAAGTGTGCCCACCATCACTGCGGCGGTCGCCAGTGCTATCCGCCCCCGCAGCACGGAGCCGTGTCTGCCCAATCTGCCATTCATCCGAATTCTCGTTCCTCGCAAGGTCGACTCAGGTCCACGCCGTTTCGCCGACGGCGGGCAATTCTCACGTTCGAGCCGGATCTCCACCCAGGCCGCGTTTCAGCACCGGACGGAACGTCCTCAGCCGCCCGGTACTTGAGTGGGGACGTCGAACCAACTACCGGCCAGTTTCTCGATCTGCGCGTCGGTCAACGGCCCCTGGAAGGCCCATACATCGTCGACCAGACCGGGGAAATACCCACCGAATGTGCCGTCCTTCTTGGCCCTGCCGACCTGGAGTGCGCCAGGGGCCTGGAACGAGAGCGCGTTCTCCGCCCACGGCACCAGGTCCGCGCACCCCGCATCGTCCGACGCGCCATCACTGTCCGCGTCGGAACAGGCAACCTCTTCGAGATTCCCGTTCACGTAGAGCCGCAGTTGCTTGGTGAACCCGTCATAGACCACGGCCAAGTGGTTCCAGTCACGGACGTCGTTGAAGTTTCCGTTGTCCGCTTCCGCGACGACCGCCGTGTCGGCGTCCTGGTCCGGAAGGCTCAGTCGCCATCGGCCAAGCCCCTCGCGATCCGAGGCATCGGGCACGTACCGCACCGCGAATGCGCTGGTCCGACGGCCATCGGCACTTACCAGAGCGCGTTCGCCAGAGGGAGTCGACGAAGCCTGGGCCCAGGCTGTCACCGTGAAACTGCCGGACGTGTCCACCGGCATCCGGGCCGTGGCAGCGTAGCCGTCGACACCGTTCAGTTCGACGCCACCCAGATCCACGAATCCGTATCCGGGCTTTGCCCCGCCCTGGAGCGTCATCGTGTTGCCCTGTGCGGAATCGTCCGGAGTCGTCGCCGGAGTTGTTTCCGTGACGTCCTCGAACTTCCACCGCCCCTTGACCACAGGCCGCTGCTTGAAGAGCTGCTGTACCTCGTCGGCGGATACGGGGCGGTCGAAGAGCTTCACGTCGTCGATCTGGCCGGGGAAGAAGGAACCGGGCCGGCCTTCGTACGATCCGGCGCCGATCTGGACCGGACCGCCCGCGTACCAGGTCTGGGAGACAGCCGCCTTACCCGCCTCGACACCATTGACGTACAGGGTCAGCTGGTTGGCGACCGTGTCGTGCACACCCACCAGATGCGTCCACTCGCCGCCGTACGCGGTTTTACCCTCGGCCTGCATGGCACGGATGGCGCTGGAATCGGTGGTGTCGGAAACGAACTGGTTGAACACCCACCGGTCATACGCGCTGGAGTAATACAGCTCGAACCCGGACTTGTGCTCCCCTGCCTGGGTCGCGATGATCGCGGCATGGTCTGGCTTCGTCTTCGGCAGCTTCGCCCACGCCGACACCGTGAAACTCCGCCGGTTGTTGACGTGCGGGGCCGCGGCAGTGGCGTAGTCGTCCGTTCCGTCCAAAGTGAGCGACATGCCGTCCACACCGGGCCGGCCCGCGATTGCCCCGCCCTTGAAAACTGCGGGGTGGACATCGGCGTGGCCGGTGATCTGGGTGGCGTCGGCGGGCTCGTCCAGCGGGAAGACCGCGCGGGCCGGGCGGCCGGTCCCGATGGCCTGCTTGTTGTGGAGGCGCGTCACCTCCGTCGCCGTGAGCGGCTTGTCGTAGATCCGTAGATCGTCGATCGTCCCCGGGAAGAAGGAACCGGGCTTCCCGCTGTACGAGCCGGCGCCGATCTGCAACCCACGCCGCGCGTCCCACGGAGTGGTGTACGGCGTCGTGCCGACCAACTGGCCCTGGACGTAGAGCTTCAGCTCACCATCCGTCTGGCTGTACGTGCCGACCAGGTGCGTCCACTCCCCGGCCTTCGCCCCGCCCGCTGTCGCTGACATGGCCCGCACCGCGTTGGAATCCGGGGTGTCGGACACGTACTGATTGAACACCCAGCGGTCATAGGACTTCGAGTAGTAGAGCTCGAAGCCGGGGCTGTAGTTGCCCGGCTGCGCCGCGATGATCGCCGCCGTATCGGGCACCTTCGACAGCTTCACCCAGGCCGCGGCTGAGAAGCCGCTCTCGGTAGCCACGGTGGGAATGTCCGTCCGGGCGTAGTCGTCTGCACCGTCGAACGACACCGCCGTCCCGATCTGACCCGGGACGCCCGGAGTGGCGCCGCCGTGCAGGTCCGCTACGCGGAGGCCGGCTGTGCCCTGTGCTTGGGTGGCACCGGCCGGATCATCCAGCGTCCAGGCCGCACGCTCGGGCTGTCCGGCCTTGACCCGGTACTGGTACGTACGGATCTCACTGCCATTGCCCGCGGCGTCAAATGCCTGGGCGGTGACGAAATTCAGCCCCGGCTCGGACGGAAGCACCTGCATCGTCTTCACCGCACCGCTTGTCGTGGTCACGGTGTTCTTCGACGTCGGATCACCGTTGACGCCGTACCAGTACTTGGTCACATCGCTATCGGACGCCTTCAGCTCGAACGTGCCGTACTTACCGACTCCGTCCAGCCATGGATCCTCCGGATTCTCCGGATCGGATTCCGGATACTCCCCGGACATGACCGCCGGGGCCTTCGGGACACTCGTGTCGTGGACGAAGTAACAGCCCGTCGGATCCCCCGCCGTCGACCACGGTGAGTACTGTCCTCCGTCGTACGACCGCGCGTACCAAGCCACCTGTTTGTTCTTCGGGATCGAAGTCGGCAGGCTGACGGAGTAACTCGAACCGGACTTCTTGTAGGAGGTCAGGGACGGGCTCCAGCGGGCGACCATCCCCTTGCCGTCTCCGGTGTCCCACGACGCCTGGAACTGCACCGCGACGTTGTCACCATCGGGGTCCGTGATGTTGTTCGCGTAGACCTTGCCCAGCGTCCGCACCCGCGCCGCGCTCTCCGGCTTCTTGCACGTACCGCCGTACTCCATGGTCAGCTGTGACATCTTGATCTGTGGCGGCGGCCGGTTGTACTTCACCCGTAGGTATGCCTTGTCCGAGAACCTCTTCCAGCCCGACCCGTCCGACTCGTTCGCCGCCTGCAGCCCGAACGTCATCGTCGGCCACTTGCCGTTCGCGGCCTCCTGCACCGCCGCCTTCACATCGAACTCCGCGTCCTTCGCCGCGCAGCCGCTGTAGCCGTACGCGAACGACTTCGACGCCAGCTGCTTGATCCAGAACCCGGACGCGTTCTGTGAGGTCCACGTCGTCGACGACGAGATGTCCTTCGTCCGCCACAACTCCACGCTTCGCGCTTCACACGACGCCGACCACGTGTTCCGCACCACGAACTCAGCACTCAGGATCGACTTCCCGGCAAACGTCGCCGTCGGAATCCGGTAGAAGAGCCGCTTGGTGTCATTGGGCTGGCAGTACGCCCAGTTGCAGAAGCCCAGGCCCGCGTCCGAGTCCGCGTTGAACTTCCATTGCGGCGACGATGCCCAGTACTTCGACGCCATCGTCCACGCCGTCGCCCGAGGCGAATACCACTGCGGATCGATGAAGACCGGATACACGGTATCCACGCCGGACAGCACATCCATGTCCGGCTTCAACACCAACGCTTCGCCGCCAGCCGGAATTTCCACCTCGACAGGAACCAACTTGCCCGACTCACCCGCCCCCGGCTCGCCGGCGTCGTCAGCGCCCTCGGCGCCGGCTGGGGCCGACCGCAGCCGGGCAGAAGTCGCGCCGTTGTCGGACGAGGCGCTGGAGTCCCACATCATCGGCTTGGGCGCCTCGAACACCGCGCCGTTCGCCCCCTGATCGACCGCCTCCAGACCGCCCTCCGCGGTCTCCCGTACATCCACGCCCTCGGCGGCGAGACTCAGACGCAGCGCGGCCAGCTTTCCGCTCGCCGCCGCCTCCGCCGTCTTCACCACGAGGAGCTGCGTGAAACCGTCCTCCTGGGCCCCCATCCTCAGGTCGACACCCGGCAGCACCTCACGGTAGGTAGCCGTCGCAGCGTCCAACTCGGGGACCGGAAGCGCCCCGGGCCACGACAGCGCGACCTCACGCCCCGCGTTCTCCAACCGCACCAGTGGCCCATCCCCGCCCCCGGAGAACGTGAGCCCCACCGTGGTCACCTTCGGAGCGACCGCCCCGTCCGGCAACGCGGCCAGGTCCGTGTCAATCGGCTTCCACTCGCCCGACACCCGGGCACGCACGGGCCGCAGATACTCCCGCGCCTCCAACGTCCCGTCGGGATTGGCGAAAACATCACTGCGCTCCCCACGCAGCGAACCCACCTCAACCGACTTGCCGGAACGTTTCGCCTCGGCCAGAGCCTCATCCGTAGTCGCCCGGCTCGGGTCTTCGTCAACAGACTGGGCGGGACTCGCCGTACGTACCGACGTCTGCGCAACGGCAGGAGCAGCCATCGCTGGTACAAGGCCCGCTGGCAGCACGACCGCAAGCCCGCACACCAACAGCGCTACCGGTGTCCGAACGCCCCGACGCCGCTCGCGCACTGCCACGCGGACAGCACGCATCCCCCGCACCTTGCCCATCAATCCCCGCCCCGACCTTCACAGAAACCAAACAACTTCGCAGAGTTAAAGGGCTATCGCACAGCGTTGTCAATAGTGATCAATTCCATGAAGAGAGCGCGGCGACAACGACGCCCCGGTTCGGATCGCGCGCGGGGTCAGTGGCGCAGGGCCCACTTCTGGACCGACTCCAGCGGGCCCGTCCGGAAGCGCCGCAGCCACAGTGTGGAGCCCGCCATCAGCACGGCGCACACCAGCGCCCACAGTCCCATCATCCACCACGGCCGCCACGATTCGTCGAGCCGGTGCGCGAGGCCGAGGCCGATGCCGTACGAGACGAACACGCACAGCACGTTCTGCAGGACGTAGCCGGAGAGCGCGGTCCTGCCGACGGCGGTGAGGCCGTTCAGCAGGGGGCCCGGACGCCGTACCCGTTCCACCAGCGCACCGGTCAGTCCGAGATAGCCGAGCGCCATCAGCGGACCCGCGACATACCGGTCCAGGAAGAAGAGGTCCGGGCCCGCCTGCGAGAGCGCGACGCTGAGCGGGAGCCCGAGGCCCAGGCCCCATGCGAGGAGGCGTGCGCGGAGGCGGCGCCCCGTGGCGTCGGAGCCGAACGCGCCCGCGCGGAAGAGCCGTACGCCCAGCAGGAACAGGAAGACGAGCAGGCAGAACGACAGCAGCGGCTCCATACGGAAGTCCAGCGCGTTGTCCAGCCGGAACCTGACCTGTTCGAGGTAGCCGCCGTGCGCGTACAGGTCCACCACCTCGGGCGGCACGGACTGGCCGCCCTGTGTCCCGCCCTGCGAGCCCTCCGCCAGGAGACCCGCCGTCAGCAGCCCGATGAGGGCCAGATGCAGCCCCGCCGCCCACCACATCACCCGGTGCCGCGCCTTCGGCGTACGGGTCAGCAGCCAGGCCACGAGCAGCGCGGTGACCGCGTACCCCATCAGGACGTCCCAGGCGAAGACGAGGAGGAAGTGCACCGTCCCCTCGGCGAACAGGAACAGGGCCCGCCACCGGTACCGGCCCGGCCAGGGGTCACCGCGTCGCTCCGCCGCGCTGTACTGGATGGCCAGGCCCACACCGAACAGGATCGTCAGCAACGACAGGAACTTGCCGTTGGCCAGCAGTCGCATCGTGCTCTCGGCCGCCGCCGGGACGGAGTCGAAGGACATCTCGCCCTGTCCGCCGCTGAGGACGGCCCATTCCGCGCCGGGGCTCGTGAAGATCCAGACGTTGGTCATCAGCGTGCCGAGGATCGCGACCCCTCGCATCACATCGAGCAGCGGGAGACGGGCGGGCCGGCCGGGCGTCGTGGCCGCGGAGGTCAGGGTCTCGGTCATGGGTTCATCGTCCCGGCGCGGCCGGCCGGTCACGTCATGACCGCAGACGAACAGCCGCTACATCGAAAGATGTACGAGGCCCGCGCGCGGTGCCGTCAGCCCTCGCGCGGGCCGGTGCACGCCTGGACGAGCACGTCCTCCCCGTCCGCCCAGGAACGCCCTTCCGGCGGACGACGCTACGTCGGGCTCGCGCTCGTCCAGGGCTTCTCCGCCAGGTCCCCCAGGAGGGCCCAGGTGCGGCGTCGGTCGGCCTCCCCCGCGATGTCCGTTCCCGCGAACACCACCTCCGTCGCGCCGGCGTCCCGGTAGCGCTGTACCTCGGCGGCGACCGTCGCCTCGTCGCCGATCACGGCCACATCGGCGGCCCGTTCACCGCCGGACAGCTCGATGACCCGCGCGTAGGACGGGATCTGCTCGTAGAACGCGAGTTGTTCCGTGGCCTTCGCGCGTACGGCGTCGACGTCGTCGGTGACCACGCCGTACACGAGGGCCACGATCCGGGGAGCGGGCCGGCCGGCGGCCTCCGCGGCCGCGGTGACGGCCGGGACGATATGCTCCGCCAGCGCGCGTGGCCCCGCGAGATAGGGCAGGATCCCGTCCGCCAGTTCACCGCTGGCACGCAGCGCCTGCGGCCCCATCGCCGCCACGAGCAGCGGCACACCGGCCTCGGCGCCCGGCACCCGTGCGGGCAACGGCGTGTTCGCGGTGAGCAGTTCGCCACGGAATTCGGCGGTGCCGGTTTCCGTCAACTGCCGCAGAGCGGTGAGGAATTCACGGAGCCGCGCGACGGGCCGCTCGAACGGGATGCCGAAAGCCCCCTCGGCCACGAGTTTGCTGCCGAGCGCCAGTCCGAGGTGATAGCGGCCGTGCGTGGCCGCCTGCGCGGTCAGGGCCTGGCTGGAGACGGTCAGCGGGTGGCGTCCGAAGACGGGGATCGCGGACGTGCCCACCTGTAGCCCGGGGACCTCACGTCCGACGATCGCCGCGAGCTGAGGTGAATCGGCGCCCAGGGTCTGGCCGAACCACGCGGACCGCAGCCCCGCTGTCGCGGCCTCCTGAGCCAGCCGCACGGTGGCGTCGATCTGATTGTCGGGACCGGTCGCGTTGAGTGCTACTCCCACAGTCATGTCCGTGCGAACCAGCGGCAATCGACACGCATTCCGGGTGGCGCGTGACGGCTTCCTTTCAGCTGTGTGAATGCGGTAGCGGGTTCTTCGAGCCTGTCCCCCATCGCGCGCGGCTTGTCCGGGTCCTCGGCGACGTCGGGCGGCACCAGGGACATGACGCCCTTGGCGTGCCCGCCGTCGCCGAGCCGGGCGACCACATGGCCGGCGCGGTCCTCACGTCCCGGCCGCCTCGTGCCGATCGGCCCCAGCAGGTTCAGCGGTTCCCGCTGGATCTCCCGCGTGAAGAGCCCTCTCGCCGGTACCTGTCACCCGTCACCCTGCCCGCCAGGACGTGCCGCTCGCGCCTGCGCCTCACACGAACGGCACGGTGAGGCAGGCGAGGCGAGCCCCCGCCGTGCCCGCCTCACCCGGGTCCGTCATGGTGCCGTGGTCGTGGATCACCACGGACCGCGCCTCGCCCCGCCGGAAGCGCCAGTCGTGCGCGGACTCGGCGACGCCCCGGCCTCGGGTGTCGCTGATGAAGTCCAGCCAGATCTCGTTGGCCGCGTTCGCGTAGGCGGGGTCGGTGGAGGGCTGGTGCGGATCCTTGACGTGCTGGTAGTGCGGCCCCGCGTCCTCGGGGACGCGGCCGCAGGGCTTGGTGTGCACATGCGCCCCGTACACGCGGTTCGGGAGCAGGCCGGACACGGCGATTTCGATCCCGGTGCCCCTGGCACCGGTGCGCTCGACCACGGTGATGTGCGCGCCCACGGGCACCTTCGTCACGTCATACGTCACCGCGTCCGGCGGGAAGTACGGGGACGGCGGCAGGAATCGGCCCTCTGCCCGCACCCCGGGGGAGCCGTCCCGCGCCGCTGCCACCGTGAGCGGCGTCGCGAGCAGCGCGGTGGCGGCGAGAACGGCTGAAACCGAAGCCTTGGAACGGAACGTCACGAGCGGCCTCCTTCGACGGGTCTGATCACCATGTCAACGGAGAAGGGCGGGCCGAGGATGTGCGGGAACCCGAATGGATTGCGGCCGACCGCCGACTGCCGCGGTGCGCGACGCGTACGTTTTCCCGCGTCGCCGCCTGCCCGTCGCCCCCAGCATCACCGCACGCCGTCGCCGCACGCCATCGCCCCGTACGCCGTCGCCGTCCACCGCCTCCGCACGCCGCCGCCGGCCGCCCGCGCCGACGCGGCGGCGGGACATCCGCTGATCGGCGGTGTGTGACCGCTCAGCCGCCGTCGGCGGGCGTGCGATCGGCGAAGACGCCGTGCAGCATGCCGGTCGCCTGCCCCACCTCCACCAGATAGCCGTCGGGATCGCGCAGATAGCAGCGGAGTTCGGCCTTGCGGTCGAGCGGTTCGGTCAGGAACTGCGCACCCTTGGCGGTGGCCTGCTCGTAGAACGCGGCCAGATCGGCCACCCGCACATTGAGGAACGACGACACGGGGTCGCCGGGCTCGGGCGCGGTGAGGACGACCTCGGGCTTGTCCGGGGTCGGCCCGCCACCGGGGTTCATGATGATCCAGCCATTGGCGATCTTCACGATGCCCGGATTCTCCGCGAGGACCACCTCGCCGCCGAGGATGTCCGCGTAGAAGCGGCTGGAGACATGAACGTCCCGCACGGTCAGGAAGTGTGTCAGCACCAGCCCCTGCGCGGGGGCCGGCAGATCCTCTCGCTTCGCCATCGTCGTCGCCCACTTCTGTCGGCCCGCGGGGAGTCGGGGCAGTCGTCTCCACCCTGCTGGCACCGGGGTACGCGGGCAACTCGGCGTCCGGGCGCCGGGGGCGGGTCCGAGCCTCCCCGCCGCCCGCGTCGCAGGAACCGCCGACGGCGGCGACTCGGACCGGCCATCGGGCTGAACACCCCTGCCTCAGGCCGCCATTGACATGATCGAGCACTTGTCCAATCATCATCCAGACAGTTACGCCAGTGATGCCAGTGACATGAGCGATGCGAGTGATTGAAGGCACATGCTGATCAAACTGGTGAACAGCAGGGCGCCGCGGGCGGACGGATGAGACGCCCCGGTTCCGCGCCCGGTCGGCCGTCTCGTCCCGGTTGATACGCGCGGGTTGATACGTACGGATGTACGGGCTGGCATGTACAGGTCGACCTGCACCGCGTCGATACGTACGGAGAGCGATCGCCCGCGCTCGTCGGCCACCTCCCCGGGCGATGGCGCCCCACCGCGAGGCGCCTCACCCCATCGAGCCCACCGCGATCGAGCCCAGCGCGATGGCGCCTCTCCGCGATCCCACCTCCGCAATGAGCCTCCCCTACGGGAAAGGGCCGGTCTTGTCGGCGATACGTACCTCCTCCACCACGGCCACGACCACCACCACGACGCGGCAGCGCGCGGTACCGGCGCGGAACGCCGACGCCGATGCGCCCCACCCGGAGAAGGGCACGCCTCCGGAGAAGGAGACGCCTCCGGCGCTGTCGCCGGCGCAGGAGCGGTTGTGGGCGCTCGCCCAGCTGGACGGCGCGAACGCGGCGTACAACGAACCGGTGGCCTTCGCGCTGCGGGGTCCGCTGGACCGCGCGGTGCTGGTCCGCGCGCTGGACGCGCTGGTCGCCCGGCACGAGGCGCTGCGGACCCGGTTCGTCCCCGTGGCGGGCGAGGCGTACCGGCGGATCGATCCGCCGGACACCGGCTTCACGCTCGTGGTCGAGGACCTGACCGGACAGCCGGACGCCGACGCGCGGCTCGCCGCCCGGCAACGCGAGGAATGCACCACCCCGTTCGATCTGAGCGGGGGCCCGCCGGCCCGCGGCCGGCTGCTGGTGCTGGACGCGCACCACCATGTGCTGCTCATCACGGTGCATCACATCGTGTTCGACGGCTGGTCCAGAAACATCATGCTGCGTGAACTGGGCGTGCTCCACACCGCGTTCCTGCGCGGCGAGGATCCCGCGCTGCCGCCGCTGACCTGGCAGTACTCCGACTACGCCGACCAGCAGCGGCAGTGGTTGGCCGGCGACGAGCCCGCCGAGCAGACCGCGTACTGGGCGCAGACCCTGGCCGACGCCCCGCCGCTGCTCGAACTGCCCACCGACCGGCCGCGCCCCGCCGAGCAGGACTATCGCGGCGCCCGGGTGCGGATCTCGCTCGACGACGATCTCACCACGGCTCTCAAGGCGCTCGCCCAGCGGCACGGCACCACGCTGTACTCGACCCTGCTGACCGGCTGGTCCGTACTGCTGTCGCGTCTGACGGGACAGTCCGACATCGTTGTCGGCGCCCCCACGGCGAACCGCAGGCGCGGTGATGTCGCCGGACTGATGGGCTTCTTCGTCAACACCCTCGCACTGCGGGTCGATCTGTCGGGATCTCCGACGGGGGCCGACATGCTGGGGCGGGTGCGCGGCACCCTCCGGGGCGCCCTGGACCATGCCGACCTGCCCTTCGAGCGCGTGGTGGAACTCGTCAATCCGCCGCGCAGCGCCGCCCACACCCCGCTGTTCCAGACCATGTTCGCCTGGGTTCCCTCGCTGAGGGGCCTGCTCGATCTGGCGGACGTCGAGGCCGAGCCGCTCGATATCCCGTACGCGCCGGCCAAGTTCGATCTGGTGCTCGCGCTGGCCGAGGAGGACGGCCGGATCGTCGGCGAGCTGGACTACGCCAGTGCCCTGTTCGACCACGAGACGGTCGAGCGGTACGCACGCTATCTGCGGCGGGTGCTGGCGCAGCTGGCCGAGGAGGCCGGCCGGGAGGTCGCGGACGTCGCCCTCATGGACGCGCGGGAGTGCCGGGAGCTGCTGGCGAACTGGAGCACCGCCGAGGAGACCGGGGCTCCCCCGGCCCCGTGGCCCGGCGGTCTGGTCGAGCGCTTCGGGACCCAGGTGCGCACCCGCCCCACCGGGGCCGCCCTCGTCCACGCGGGCGAACGGCTCGACTACGCCACGCTGGAGCGGCGCGTCAACCGGCTGGCCCACGCCCTGATCAGCCGTGGCGCGGGACCGGGCCGGGTGGTGGGCCTGCACGCGGGGCGGTCGACGGAGCTGGTGGTGGGGGTCCTCGGGATCCTCACGGCGGGCGCCGCCTATCTGCCGCTCGATCCGGGCCAGCCCGCCGAGCGTCTCGCCGCCATGGTCGAGGACGCCGCACCCGTACTCGTACTGAGCGACGTCCCCGACGCGCCGCGCGCGGACTGGTGCTCCCTGACCGCCGTCGAGGCCGAGGGGCGGCGCGACGACGCTCCCGGGATCGTGGTCCGCCCCTCGGATCCCGCCTATGTCATCTACACCTCCGGCTCCACCGGCCGCCCCAAGGGTGTGGTGGTGACGCACGCCTCCGTCACCCAGCTGTTCGACCAGTGGCTGGCCCGGTTCGGCGGCGTGCCCGGCGAGGCGGCGTCGGCCTGGTCGAGCATCGGCTTCGACGCGTCGGTGCACGAGATCCTCCTGCCGCTCACCACCGGCGCCACCCTGCATCTGGTCCCGGACGAGCTGCGCGGCGACCCGGAGGCGCTGATGGGCTGGATGCGGGACCACCACGTCGCGACCGCGTTCCTGCCGCCGTCCTACGTCACGTGGATCGACGAGGCCCCCGAGGCGCGGCTGAAGGGACTGGCGCTGCGCCAGCTGCTGACCGGGGTGGAGTCTCTTCCCGAGAGAGCGCTGTACCGCATGGGGCAGGTGCTGCCCGGCCTGCGGATCTGCTACGGGTACGGGCCGACCGAGGCCACGCTCTACACCACCGCCTACACCGATCCGCGTCCGCTGGACCGGCCCTGCCCGATCGGCCGGCCGCTCCCCCGCACGCGTCTCTATCTGCTGGACGAGCGGCTGAGGCCGGTGCCGCCCGGGGTGGCGGGCGAGGTCTGCGTCGCCGGTGCGAGCCTGGCCGGCGGCTATGTGCGCCGTCCGGATCTGACGGCCGAACGGTTCGTCCCCGACCCCTTCGTGCCCGGAGAGCGCATGTACCGCACGGGCGATCTGGCCCGCTGGCTGCCGGACGGCAACGCCGTGTACGTGGGCCGCCTCGACGACCAGATCAAGCTGCGGGGTTTCCGTATCGAACCGGGCGAGGTGGAGGCGGCGCTGCGGGAACTGCCCGGGGTACGGGAGGCGGCCGTGCTCGCCGACCGTGACGCCCCCGGCGGGCCGCGTCTGGTGGCGGGCGTCGGCCGGGGTGACGGGGCGGCCCGGCCCCCGTACGAGTGGCGCGCGGCGCTCGCCGCGCGGCTGCCGGACTACATGATCCCGACGGTCTTCGTCGAACTCCCGCGCCTGCCGCTGAACCGGAGTGGCAAACTGGACCGTACGGCGCTGCTGGAGCGTTCGCGGTCCGCGCTGCCCGCCCAGGTGAACACGGCCGCGCCGCGCGATCATGTCGAGATGGCGCTCCACCGGATCTGGACGCGGCTGCTGCTCCATCCCGCCGTCGGCGTCACCGACAACTTCTTCGCACTGGGCGGCACGTCGATCTCCGCCATCAAGGTGGCCCATGCCGTCCAGGAGGAGTTCGGCGAGACCCTGCCGATCCGCGACCTGATGCTGCACCCGACCATCGAGGCGCTGGCCGAGCGGCTGCGGAAGGGGGCGGCGCCGGCGCGGCCGGGCGACAACCTGATCGAGTTCCGCGCGGGCGACGGGAAGCAGCGGGTGGTGTGTGTCCATCCGGCGGGCGGGACCGCCTTCTGTTATCTGCCGCTGGCCGCCGCGCTGCCCGGGTCGGTGGGCGTGCAGGGCGTCCAGTCCCCCGGCCTCAACGCGGGTGAGATACCACTGCCCACGGTCGAGGCCATGGCGGAGGAGTATCTGAGGCTGGTCGATGCGCGGCCCGATGAGTCGCTGGTCCTGTGCGGACTCTCCTACGGCGGACTGATCGCCCATGAGATGGGACAACGGCTGGCGTCGGCCGGACACACCCGGCTGAGCGTGGTCCTGCTCGACACGCACGGCACGGAGGACGCGGCGGAACGCGCGGCGATCGCGCCGGTGGACGCGTCCGAGTTCCGGGAGAAACTGGTCAGGTTCAACGGAATGTATCCGGGTATCGAGGACGACCAGATCGACCGGTACTTCCGTATCTACAACCACAACCGGATGACCGCCCGTGACTACCTGGCACCGGCGTCGGCGGCCCGGCTCGTTCTCGTACAGGCCACGGCGGACGGCGAGGACGGGGCGGAGGTGCGCGCGTTCTGGCAACGGCGGGCCGACGGGGGCCTGTTGGCCGAGCCGGTGGAGTGCGGTCACTGGGACATGCTGGAGAGCGACGAGCTGCCGCGGGTGGCCGAGCTGATCGAGGCCGAGCTGGCCCGGATGTCCACCGCATCCGCCCCACCGGGCGACGGGTATCCCCGTGTGGGGCGCCAGGCCGGTCCGTCCGCGGCGCTGGAGGTCTGATGCGATCCGGAGCGGACCTCTCCAGAACGGGTTCTCCCGCCTCGCCGGGCGCCGGTGGTGTGGCGCGAGGGGTGTACGAGCAGGCTCTGCGTACCCCGGGGGCTGTCGCACTGGTTGACGGCGACCGGCGGCTCGACTACACCGAACTCGACGCCACCGGCGCGGCGGTGACCGGGGCGCTGCGCCGCGCCGGTGTCCGTCCCGGGCAGGCCGTGGCCGTGGCGCTGCCGCGCTCCTGGCAGCTGGTCTGCGCCATGCTCGGCATCCTGCGGCTCGGCGCCCTGGTCGTACCGCTCGACGCCCAGAGCCCGCCGGAGCGCCACCGCCATATCCTGACGGACTCGGCCAGTGTGGCGGTGATCCACGACGGGACGGCCGCCCCGGAGGCCCTGCCGGACTCCGTACAGGCGCTGCCGGTGGCCGGTCTCCTCGCGGCGGGCCATCGTGAACAGACCGCGTCCGAACCGCCGTTCACCGGCGCGCCGGTCTCCTTCCTGTTCTACACCTCGGGAACGACGGGCCGTCCCAAGGGAGTCGAGGTGCGGGACGCCGGTGTCCTGCGCCTCGCCCGGTCCGGATACATCCGGCAGGCGGAGGGCGCGCGCTTCGCCTGTCTGTCCAATCCGGCGTTCGACGCGCTGAGTTTCGAGGTCTGGGTGCCGCTGCTGACCGGCGGCTGCTGTGTGATCCTCGGCGACGCGGCCGTCCAGACACCGCACGAGCTGGCGGCGGCGCTGCTGCGCGAACGTGTCGACACGGCGTTCGTGACGACGGCGCTGTTCAACGCGGTGGTCGACACCGCGCCCGACTGCTTCGCCGGGGCCGGGCAGGTCCTGGTGGGCGGCGAACAGCTCAACGCCCGTCTGATACGCCGCTGGTACCGCCACAACGCGGCGAGCGCCACCCAGCTCTACAACGTCTACGGGCCGACGGAGTCGACCACGTTCGCCCTGTGCCATCCCGTCCCGCGCGACTTCGACGGGGACCGGGTGCCGATCGGGCGGGCCCTGCCGGGAACGGACACGCTGCTGGTGGTCCCCGGCACCACCCGTACGGCCGCGCCCGGTGAGACGGCCGAACTCCTGCTGGCCGGCAAGGGGCTCGCGGCCGGCTACCGCAACCTGCCCGAGGAGACGGAGCGGCGTTTCGTCCCGCTCCCCCGGCACGGCGACGGCCGCACCACACTCCACTACCGCACCGGCGACCTCGTACGCGCCGACGCGGACGGCCTCGTCGAGTATCTCGGGCGCGCCGACCGTCAGGTGAAGGTCCGGGGCTTCCGTGTCGAACCCGGCGAGCTGGAACGGCGGATCGTCGCGCATCCCGCCGTACGCCAGGCGTACGTCTGCACCCGTCGCGACGGAGAGGACGGGCCCAACGAACTGCTGGCCTATGTGGTGCTGGGCGGCGCGTCGTCCGGGGAGTTGTCCTTCGAGGAGTTCGACCGGCATCTCGCGGCCGGGCTGCCGGCATATATGCGCCCGCACCACATCCATGTCGTGGCCGCGCTCCCCCGTAACGCCAACGGCAAGGTCGACCAGGCCGCGCTGGAGCGCGCCGGCCATCGCCCCTGGCGGAGTCCGCACGGCGAGGAGCCTGCCGCCACCGCTTGGCAGCGCGAGGTGCTGGGTGTGGCCGCCGAGGTTCTGAGGGTGCCGCGACCGCGCCTCGGCGACCGCTGGATCGCCGTCGGCGGCGACTCGCTCAAGGCCCTGCGGCTGCGTTTCGAGGTGCGGCGGCGCTGGGGCTGCGAGCTGTCCCAGGCGGCCGTCCTCGACGGGAACCTCGCCGGGATCGCCGAGGCGATCGACCGGGCCAGGAACGCGGACGACACGCCCTATCCGGTGCCGGCCGCTCCCACGGGTGCGCGTTCGGCTCCGGCCACCAGCGAACAGCAGCGCCTGTGGCTCCTGCAACAGCGGACGCCGGGGTCCCGGGCGTACAACGTGGGCCAGGTCCTCCGGCTGGAGGGAACCGTCGACGCGGTCGCGCTGCGGCGGTCGCTGCGGAGACTGGTGGAGCGCCACCCCGCGCTGCGTACGGCTTTCGAGGCGGCGCCCGAGGGGCTGCGCCAGGTCGTGGGCGAACCGTACGACCCGTGGGTCGACCCCGATGACCTGCCGTTCGCCGACGCGGATGCCGAGCCGTGTGCCGACGCCGAGGACGAGGACGAGCCGTGGGCCGGCCCCGGTCCGGACGCGCTCCGTGAGGGACGGACGGACGGGACGGATCCGATGGATGGGACGGACGGGACGGACGGGACTGACGGTGAGGACACGGGCGGGCGGGCCTTCGCCGACCGTCTCTTCGGCCGTCCCTTCGATCTGGCCGAGCCCCGGATGCTGCGCGCGAGTTGGCTGCCCCGGGAGGGCGGCGGCCTGCTGTTGCTGCACCTGCACCACATCGCGGTCGACGGCTGGTCGCTCAATGTGCTGCTGGCGGATCTGTCGGCGGGGTACGCCGACGCCCTCCGGGGCGAGGACGCAGCGGGTGCGGTGGACCCCGTACCCTCCTCCGGCTCCGGGGCGCCCACCCCGCTCGACTATGCCGTCTGGCAGGCCGAGTGGTTCTCCAGCCCCGCCTACCTGGCCCAGCGGGCGGAACTGCGCGCCCACTACGCCGGGCTGGACGAGACGAGTGAGCCGGACGATCCGGGCGAGCAGGACAGGACGAACCGACCGGGCGGGCCGCAGGCACCGGCCGGCTCCCGGCGGTCCTCGCGCGCGCGGCTGCTGCACACCTCTCTCGACGCCGTACGCCGCGCCTCCGTGGACCGGCTCTGCGGTGAACTGGGCCTGACACGTTTCCAGTTGCTGCTCGGAGTCTTCGCGTCGAGTCTGTACGGGGTGACCGGCAGCACCCGTCCGCGCGTCGCCGGTCCCGTGGCCAACCGGCCGGTGCGGGAGTTCGAGACCAGTGTCGGCATGTTCGCCAACACCGTCCTGCTGCCGCTGGCCGTCGCGCCACGCGAGGAACTGCGCAGCCAGCTGCGGCGCCTGGGCACCGCCGCTCGGGAGGTGCTCGACCGGCAGGACGTGGCGCTGGCCGACGTACTGGCCGATCGCGAGACGGGCGCCGGTGGGGCGCCGCCCTTCGACTTCCTCTTCGTTCTGGAGAACACCGACTTCGGCACACCGGCCCTGCCGGGCTGCTCCTCCAGGCCCCTGTGGTGGGCACCGGCCGAGGCCAAGTGCCCGATGACGCTCTCCGTCGTCGAGCGGGCGGACGGTCTCGACTGCCTGTGGGAGTACGCCGACGACCGCTTCGAGGCCGCCGAAGTGGCGGCGATGGCCGGCCTGTTCGGGCGCGCTCTGGATCTGCTCGCCGACGGGGCGACCGCGACCCCGGCCGAGCTGGCGGCTCCGTACCGCCGCGCGCTGCCCGAGCCCGGCCGCGCCGAGCCCGTGTCCCTGATCTGCACGACGGTGGCGGAGGGGTTCGCGCGGCAGGTCGCGCGTACGCCCGACGCGCCGGCCCTGAGGAGCGGTGACAGCAGCGTCAGCAGCACCGAGGGCGACGGCGTGGTCAGCTACGCCGAACTCGACGCCTACGCGGCCGCGCTCGCCGCCGAGTTGCGGGCGGACCACCCGCTGCCTGAGGAGAGTGACCGGCCCTGCCACGTCGCGCTGTTCCTCGAACCCTCGGTCGAGCACGTGGTGGCCCTCCTGGCGCTGGCCCGGCTCAACCTGACCATCGTGCCGCTCGACCCGTCCTATCCGCCGGCGCTGCTGCGGCGGATCCTGGAACAGGTGGAGCCGCTCTGCGTGCTGCTCCCGCCCGGCGGTGACGCGGCCTTCGACGCCGTCGATCCGGGAGGCACCGTACGGCACCTGGTCATTCTGTCGACCTCCGGCGGGCCGACCGAACCGGCGGCCTGTCCCGCGCACGACGGTGCTCGTCCGCTCTACACACTGTTCACCTCGGGCTCCACGGGCACCCCGAAGGGCGTGCGGGTGCCGGACCGTACGCTGAGCAACCTGTTGCAGTGGCAGGCGGAGTCGGGCGGTCTGGCGGCGCCCGCCGCCACCCAGCAGTTCTCCATGCTCTCCTTCGACGTGTCCTTCCAGGAGATCTTCGGCACTCTGTGGACCGGCGGATGTCTGCATCTGGTGCGCCCCGGCTGGCGGCAGGACGCCCCCGCCCTCCTCGACCAGCTGGAATCGGCCGGTGTGGAGCGCGTCTTCATGCCCTACGTGGCGCTTCAGCTTCTCGCCGAGCACGCCGTACACCTGGGCCGGTATCCCTCGCGGCTGCGGGAGGTGGTGACGGCGGGCGAGCAGCTGGTGTGCACCGACGCGATCCGCCGCTGGTTCGCGGGCATGCCGGGCGCGCGGCTGTTCAATCACTACGGCCCGACAGAGACGCATGTGGTGAGCGCCCTGTGCCTCGACGGCGACCCGGCGCGCTGGCCGGACCGCCCGGCCATCGGCCGGCCGGTGGCGGGCGCGGTGCTGCGGGTGGTGGACGAGGCGGGCGAGCCCCTGCCGCCGGGCCGCACCGGCGACCTGCTCATCGGCGGAACGATGGCGGCCCGCTGCTATCTCGGCGACACGGCGCTCAACGAGGCGCGATTCGTGGAGCTGCCCGGTCTCGGCCTCTTCTACCGCAGTGGTGACCGGGCGAGCTTCGACCGGGAGGGCCTGCTGCACTACCGGGGCCGGGACGACGATCAGATCAAGCTGAGCGGACACCGGCTGGAGCTGGGAGAGGTCGAGGCGGCGCTGCTGCGGCACCCGGAGATCGTCCAGGCCGTGGTGGTACATGACGGCGACGAGCTGGTGGCCTGTGTCCAGCGCCGCGACCGTACGCCGGGCTGGGAAGCGGGCCGGGAAGAGGATCGGGACGCGGGCCGGGCCGCGGGACAGGACGCGGGACAGGAACCGGTCCGGGCGCCGGGACACGTATCAGGCAGCACTTCGGCACATGCACCGGGCAGCGCACCGGGACAGGCACCGGGCAGCACACCGGGACAGCCGCTCACCGCCCGGACTCTCACGGCCCATCTGGCACCACTGCTCCCGCCCCATGTACGGGTCGGCCGCTTCCGGCTGCTGGGCGCCCTGCCGCGTACCCCCAGCGGCAAGCTGGACCGCCGCGGCGTCCTGCGCGCTCCGGGCGAGGAGCTGCGCCCTGGTCCCGAGGCGGCGGCCGGCCTCGCGGACGTTCCGGCGACCCCGCTCTCGCCACGAGAGGCCCGGCTCGCCGAGGCGTTCGAGGCGGTGACCGGCTCGGCCATCGGCCCCGACCAGACTTTCTTCGACGCCGGAGCATCGAGCCTGGGACTGATGCGCTTCCACTTGCGCTGCACCACTGAACTGGGCCTTCGCTTCACCGTCGCCGACCTGTTCGAGCACGTCACGCTCCGCGCGCTGGCGCGCTTCCTCGACGGACGGGCGGCCACGGCGGAGCGGGATCCGAGCCGCACCGGCGTGGCCGTCACGGCAGCCGCCGGCTCGGCCGCCTCTGTGTCCGCCATCGCGGATGTCACCACCGAGGCCGCCCCTGTGTCCTCCGGCGCGGCCGACGAACCGATCGCCGTCATCGGCATGGCGGTACGGCTGCCCGGCGCGCCGGACCTGTCCGCCTTCTGGGACATGGTGAAGGCGGGCGGCAGCGGGATCGAGCACTTCGACGCACCCGACGGCATCGTCGGGGCGCGCAGCCAGATGGACGGTCTGCTGGCCTTCGACCCGGACCACTTCGGCATCAGCCGGCAGGAGGCCAGGCTGATGGACCCCCAGCAGCGGCATCTGCTGATGAGCTGTGCCGACGCGCTGGCACACGCCGGAATCGCCGACCCCTCCGCCCGGCGCGTCGGACTGATCGCCGGTGCCGGTGAGAACACCTACTTCCAGGCCATGCTGCGCGAGGCCGACCCCGGACAGCTGCCCGACGGCTTTCAGCTGGCCCTGCACCACGAGAAGGACTACCTCGCGACGAAGGCCGCGTACCACCTGGGCCTGACGGGACCCGCCTTCACCGCCCAGGCGGCGTGCGCCAGTTCACTGGTCGCCGTCCACCTCGCCGCAGGGCTGCTGCGCCAGGGCGACGCCGATGTGATGCTGGCCGGCGGGGTGCTGGTCGACACGGAGCTGACCGACGGGTACCGCTACCGGCCGCAGCACATCTTCTCCGTGGACGGACACTGCCGGGCCTTCAGCGATGACGCGAGCGGCACCATCGGCGCCAGCGGTGTCGGTGTGGTGGTGCTCAAGCCTCTGCGGCTGGCCCGGCGCGACGGGGACACCGTGTACGCGGTGATCACCGGCTCGGCCATCAACAACGACGGTTCCGACAAGCTGAGTTACAGCGCCCCCTCGCTCTCCGGTCAGCGCGAGGTGATCCGCGCGGCCCTGCGCCGCGCCGGCCGCGGCGGGGCCGACCTGGGCTATGTCGAGGCGCATGGCACCGGCACCCGGCTGGGCGACCCGGTCGAGGTCGGCGCTCTGCGGCAGGCGTTCGACCTGGCGGAGTCCGGTCGCTGCGCCCTGACCTCGGTCAAGAGCCAGATAGGTCATCTGGGCGCCGCGGCGGGCGTGGTCGGGCTGGTGCGTGCCACCCTCGCCGTGCATCACGGCCTCATCCCGCCGCACGCCGATTTCCACGCCCTCAGTCCGCAGATCGGTCCCGATCCGACGCCGTTCTACATCCCGACCGAGGCGCGGGCCTGGCCCGCCGGACGGGACCGGGTGGCGGCGGTCAGCAGCTTCGGGATCGGCGGCACCAACGCCCATGTGCTCCTCGAAGCGGACGAGCGGGGTGACGCGCTCGCGCCGGACGCGCTCACGCCGGACGCGACGGAACCGTGCCTGGTGCTGTCGAGCAGCAGCGAGGCCGGTCTCCGCAGGGACGCCGCCCGTATCGCCGACTATCTGACGGCCCGTCCCGAGACGTACCGGCAGGTACTGCGCCATGTGCAGGCGGGCCGGCCGGCGCGGCGGCTGCGGATCGCGGCGGTCTGCCCGGACGCGTCGACCGCGGTGGAGTGGCTCCGTACGGCGGTCCCGGGAGTGGGACAGGTACCGCTATCAGTACCGGCCCCGGTCGCCGTCGCCATCGCCGTCGCCGGAGAAGAAGAATCGGCAGGGGAATCGCTCGCGGCGGCGGGCCGGTCGGCGGAGGAGCTGGCCGAGGCCTGGCGGGCCGGCCGGCGGATCGACTGGCCGGCCGGTCCCGCGCAGGCGCCGTGGGACTTCCCGCCGCCCGCGTTCGAGCTGGCGGAGTACGACTTCACGCGCACCACGCGCCCGGCGCGCCCGGTCGATACGGCGGGCGGCGAGCGACCGTCACGGCTTCCGGAGGCCGACTGGCTGCACCAACCCCACTGGGTACGGCTGCGCAGGGCCGCTCCCAGGACCGCGTCGCGTACCTCCCGTCTGCTGGTAGTGCTGACGGACCGTCCGACGCCGCCCGAAACGGTCCGCGCCTTCGCGGCGGTCTATACCCGAGTGGTACGGGTCAGCCCGGCCGACGCCTTCGCCCGGCGGGGCGAGGATGTCTTCGAGGTCGACCCGTCCGACCACATATCGCTGGCCCGGCTGCTCGACGCGCTGGCGGAGGCGGGCCGGGACGGCATCGACTGGCTGCACGCGCTGCCGCTGGCCGTCGAGGGTCCGGTCGGGTCCGACACGCTGGCGCACGCCCACCGGGCGTGTCTCGACACGCCGGCCGCGCTGGTGCGGGCGGTGGCCGCCGCGCCCGGGGCACCGAGGGTGCGGCCGTGGTGGCTGTCGTACCGCGCCAGGCCGGTCGACGGTTCCGTATCGCGCCCGGAACTGAACCTGCTGGCCGGTGCCGTCGAGGTGGCACCGCAGGAGGGTCAGATCGACGGCCACTGGCTCGATCTGCCCAGCGCGGATCTGGCCGGCTGGGCTCCACGACTGGCCGCCTTGCTGGCCGGGACGGACGCCGAGGCCGGTCCCGAGGTCCGGCTGCCGCGACAGCTCGCACTGCGCCAGGGCTTCTGGTGGGAGCAGATCACGCTTCCGGTGTCCCCGGCCGGAATCGCCCCCATGGCGCTGCTCGAAGGGGAGACCGACGAGAACGAGGACGGCAAGGGGAGCGAGGACAGTAAGGGGAGCGAGGAGAGCGTCCATCTGATTCTGGGCGGCACGGGCGGCCTCGGCACCGCCCTCGCCGCCTGGCTCCTTGAACGGACCGAGGGCCGGGTGCTGTTGCTGGCCAGAACGTCCCGGCTTCCGGCGGAGCTGACGCCCTGGTCCGACCGGGTCGAGCTGATCGAGGCGGACCTCGCCGCGACCGCGCTTTCGGCTCCCTCGGCGCCCTCGGCACCCTCGGCACTTGAGGAGATCCTGTCGCGGATCGGCCGACGGACGGCGCGCCTCAGCAGCGTGATCCACGCGGCCGGCGTGGCGGCCGGCGGGCTGCTCGTACGGCGGGACGCCACCGCGATGCGGCAGGCGACGGCGGCCAAGGTACAAGGCGCGCTGCTGATGGAGCGGTTGATCGAGCGTTACCTGCCGGAGGTCGCGGTCTACTGTTCGTCGATGTCGGCTCTGCTCGGCGGTGTCGGCCAGTTCGACTACGCCGCCGCCAACGCGCTCCTCGACGGCTTCGCCCACCACCGGTCGGGCGACGCCGAGACCACCGCGCGGATCACCGTCAACTGGGATGTGTGGCGCGAGACCGGGATGGCGCTGCGGGCGCCCCTGTCCGACGCCCGCCACCAGGCGCATCTGTCGGTCGGCCTGACGGTGGACGAGGGAAAGCGGCTGTTCGCGCGAGCCGTCGGACTGCGGCTGCCGCAGCTGCTCGTCTCCACGACCGGTCTGGACGAGTCACGCGTCTTCTACGCCGCGTCAGCGCCATCAGTGCCATCCGTGCCGTTCGCGGCCGCGTCATCGACAACCGATCCCGTTCCGGCACCTGTCAGGGATTCCGACGGCGGCGAGGGCGCGCGCGAGGGCAGGCGCGGTGCCACGGGCACGGCGGCCGGTCTCCTCGCCGAGCGGTTGTCCGAGTGGGTGGGCGTCGACCAGCTCGACCCGGACGTACCGCTCTACGACCTGGGCGCGGATTCGCTGACGATGCTGGATCTGATCAGCGAGGTCAAACGGCACTTCGGGGTCGAACTCGAACTGTCGTGGCTCAGCCACCGGGTCTCGCTCAACGAGATCCTGACGCGACTCGACTCGACGACTCCCGAGGGGACCGCGGCCGGAGCCGCCGACGAGGACGTGGCGCTGGAGGTCTGGCAGGAGGGCACCGGACGCGAGGTGCTCTGTCTGGTGCACCCCGTCGGCGGTGACATCCAGGCGTACCGGTCGCTGGTGTCCGCCCTCGGCCCCCGGCTGACGGTCTGCCTCATCGCCGACCCGGCGCTGCGGCGGCCCGTACCGCCGGACTGGACCCTGGCGGAACGCGCCCGGCGGTACCGCGCCGCGCTGCTCGCCCGCTTCCCCGAGGCGGCGTGGCGCCTGCGGCTGGCCGGGTGGTCCTTCGGTGCGTGGGTGGCGGCGGAGATGGCCGCGGAAGCGGAGGCGGCCGGCCGTCCCGTGGAGACGCTCCATCTGCTCGACCCGCCGCCGCCAGGTGCCGGAACACTGTTCCAGGAGTACGACGAGACACAGCTCGAAGCGGTGTTCGCGGCCGAACTCCGACACAGCGGGGACGAGTCGGGCACGTCGGCCGGTGACCACGCACGGGCCTATGCGGAGCGGCTCGCCCACTGCTGCCGGGCCAATCTGCGCAGCATGGCCGGCCACCGGGTGCGACGGCTCGCCGTCACTCCCAGCGGTCTGTGGCTGGCCGAGCGGCCGGTGGCGGGCATGCCCTCGCTCGGCTCCCCGGATGAACAGCGGGCGCTGTGGCGGCCGTACCTCCCGGAGTCCACCGCCTGGCACCGGCTCGACACCACCCACTACGGCATCGTCCGACCGCCGTACGTGGAGGCGGTGGCCGAGTCGATCGACGCGGGCGTGCACGAGGCGCCCGAGCACCGCTGACCGCGCCCGCGTGGAGTGCGGACGTCTCATCCTGTCCGACTGATGGCCCGCGGGCTTTGGGCGCGTTGGTGATCCAAACCCGTTTTCCCACCTCACAGGAGGAAGTTGTGGAGCAGTACGAACTGGACGCCCTGGAACGCGTCACCTCACGTCCCCCGAGGGAGTACCGGACCATCGAGGTCGCCTCCCTCACCCCCGTCATCGGCGCGGAGGTCTCGGGCGTCGACCTCTCCCAGGAGCTGTCGGAGGAGCAACTGGGCGAGGTGAGGACCGCGTTCCTCGACCACCATGTCCTGGTTTTCCGGGACCAGTTCCTCACGCAGGAGGACCACAAGCGCTTCGCGGGCCACTTCGGCGAGCTCCGCCCGGTGAACCCGCCGCCGGAGGACGGCGATCCCTACATCCTGGAGATCAGTACCACCGCCGAGGCGTCGAACGTGGCGGGCAACGGCTGGCACGCGGACGGCACCGCCGACGCGGAACCGTCGCTGGGCTCGATGCTCTACCTCACCCGCGTACCGGAGACGGGCAGCGGAGGCGACACCCTGTTCGCCAATATGCACCTGGCCTACGAGATGCTGTCGCCGGCCATGCGCGGGCTCCTGGACGGCATGACCGCCATCCACGACGGTCTCATCGCCTTTCAGGGCCACACCCCGCCGCCGGGGTACGTGATCCCCAAGAGCGAACACCCGCTGGTCGTACGTCACCCCGAGACCGGCCGGCCGATCCTCTACGTCAACAGGGCCTACACCGGACGGATACCGCAGCTGTCGGCCGACGAGAGCCGGGCCGTGCTCGGCATGCTGTTCGACGTGGTGCCGAACCGGCCGCTGCTGAGCTGCCGCGTCCGGTGGAGCCCCAACACCCTGGTGTTCTGGGACAACCGCTGCGTACAGCACCACGCGACGTACGACTACTACCCGTTCACGCGCTACGGCCAGCGGGTCGCCATCAACGGCGGCCCGCTCAAGGGGTAGGGCGCGGTCGTGTCCGGCGGACCTTCGCGGACGAGCGAAGATCCGCCGGACAGCGAACAGCGGACGGCGGACGGCGGACGGCGGGACAGCGGACGGACCCTGGGGGTGTCTTGCAAAGGGCCCATGAGGAGGCCGACGGAGCCGACCGTGCCGACAACGCCGAAGCCGACGCCGACGCCGACGCCGACGAGCGGACGGTGTCAGTCGCCGTACTCTCCGGTGGCGAAACGGCGCGCCTCGCGCCGGGCCGCGTAGCGATCCTTGCGGTTGCGGGCCCTGTTCATCTCCCCCCATTCCTTCTTGGCGGCACGTCCGTTCGGTCCTGAACAGCACGTCCGGCCGAAGTCGGAGTGTCCCCACCGGCAGCGGGTGTCCGTGTCCTCCCACATCGGGCTGGCCGGCAGATCGCAGGGGCCGTAGCGGTGATCGTGGACCGGCCGGGGGTTGTGCTCCGTGAAGCGCACCCGCAGGGGCTTGGTCCTGTCCGTACGGGACATCTCGTTCCTTCCGGAACCGCCGCCCCGTCCCGGACTTTCCGGGCGGGCGGCCGGGTTCGCCACCTCACGGCGACCCACCCCTTTCTCTGTCCGCCGTACCGGCCGTCCTGGAGCGGACGGCGGTTCACAGCGCTCTCCGTACGGGTGGAAAGCCTTCCAGGATATCGGCGTGCCTCGGCGCCGCACAAGAAGACCTCTCGGCCCAACAACCGCCGCACCAGGTGGGCGGGATCGGCCGGCCGCTCCACCGGCCCGGGACACTCACGACCTCGGCGCCACGGGGCCAGGTTCCGCATCCGCTCGTCCTGGCCGATGATGACGTGCAGGGCCGCGCTCCTCGGTGCGGCACCGGCTGTCCCAGGAAGGGGTTCCTCATGGACGAAGCCGAGGTGATCGTGGTGGGGGCCGGGCCGGCCGGCTCGTCCGCCGCCTACCATCTGGCCAGGGCGGGCATCGACGTCCTGCTGTTGGAGAAGACCCGCTTCCCCCGGGAAAAGGTGTGCGGCGACGGCCTCACGCCACGGGCGGTGCATCAACTCATCCGGATGGGCGTCGACATCAAGGCTCCGGGGTGGATGCGGTCACGCGGGATGCGCTGGGTGGCCGGAGAGCACCGGGTCCATATCGACTGGCCGGGCCTGGGAAGCTATCCGGACTTCGGGCTCTCGCGCAGCCGGCACGATTTCGACGACATCCTGGCCCGGCGCGCGGTCGCCGCCGGAGCGCGGCTGCGCGAGGGCGTGAAGGTGACGGGCCCGGTGACCGATCGCGGCGGGCGTGTCATCGGTGTCACCGCCGCGGCCGAAACGACGGCGGCGGGAGCGGCGGACGGGGCGGCGGCACCTGCGGCAGGGCCCGGAACGGCGGCCGGGGCCGGGGAGCCCGCGGTCTACCGCGCGCCGATCGTCATCGCGGCCGACGGCGCCTCCGCCCGCCTCGCCCTCGCCCTGGGCCTGCGCCGGGACCCGAGCAGGCAGATCGCGACGGCCGCCCGCCGTTACTACCGCAGCGCGGAGCGCTCCCAGGACGACTACCTGGAGCTGTGGGCCGATCTGCGCTATGCGGGAACCGATCACTACCTGCCGGGATACGGCTGGATCTTCCCGATGGGCGACGGCCGGGTCAATGTCGGTCTCGGCGCGCTGCCGCACCGCCGGTACGGAAACGCGGATCTGCGGTCCGCGCTGGACCATTGGCTCGCCCGTACCCCGCACGCCTGGGGACTGCGTGACGAGAACGCCGAAGGTCCTGTCAGGAGCGCGGCTCTGCCGCTGGGCCTGAACCGTCATCCGCTGTACACGCGCGGGCTCCTGCTGGTCGGCGACTCCGCGGGCATGATCAGCCCGTGGAACGGCGAGGGCATCGGCCAGGCCCTGGAGGCGGGCGAGGTCGCGGCCGAGCGGGCGGCGCTCGCCCTGGCCCTTCCGGCGGGGCCGAGGCGCGAGCGTGTGCTGCGCGACTACCCCGTGGAGATGAACCGCCGCTGGGGGCGCTACTACCGTCTCGGCAATGCCGCCGCCGATGTCGTCTTCAGCCGGTCGGGCTTCCAACCGGTCCTCAACCGCTATGTCATGGGCTCGCCGTTTCTGCTCAGGACCCTGGCCCGGCTGCTCTCCAACCTCACCGACAAGCCCTCGCGGGACATGACCGACCATCTGCTCAACACCGTCGTCCGGCTGGTCCCGGCACCGCCCGTACGCCGCCGCTGAGGACGCGGCCGTCCACGACACCGGAGTGACGGGTTCCGGCCGGCCGCGTCCGGCACCACCGCGCATGCGATGCTGAAGTGCGGACAACAGTGCGGACAACAGTGCGGAGAACAGGGCAGACGTCAGGACAGACGTCGGGGCGGCCATCAGGGCGGACGGCCGCGCGCACGGCGGCGAGGACAACCGCGCGGAACACAGCGGGAGAACAGGAGAGTCCGGCAGCGTGAGAGCAGGGACACGACGGGCCGGCACCGGCACCTGGGATCGCTTCGCGGCATCGGACCCGGGTCTGCTGCGGCTGATGGCGGGGCTGCGGACGGTCGCGGCGATCGCGCTCACCCTCCTCGTCCTCGCCCTGCTCGGCACCGGCGTCACGTACCTGGTCGCGGGCGCCATGACGGCGATGGTCTCCACCTTCGCGATCAAGGAGAGGCAGGTACGCGACCAGGCGATCACGCTCGCGCTCGGCCTGCCCGTCGCGCTCGCCGCGATCTCCCTGGGAGCGCTGCTGAGCACCCGGATCATCGCGGGTGACGTGCTCTTCATCGCCCTGATCTTCGCCGCCGTCTACAGCCGCAGATTCGGCGAACGCGGTACCGCTCTGGGGCTGATGGGCTTCCAGGTCTACTTCGTCGCGCTCTTCGTGGGAGCCCGCCCCGCCGGTCTGCCCGTACTCTGGGCGACCCTGGCCATCGGCTTCGTGTGCAGCGCGATCGTACGGTTCGCCGTCGTACCGGAAACGCCCCAGCGCGAACTGCTGCGGCTCCGCGACGCCTTCCGGGCGCGGCTCGCCCAGGTCGTGACCAGTCAGATCGAGCTGCTGGACGCCGCCCCCGAGCAGTTGGACAAGGTCCTCGACGATCTGCGGCGGCGTACCGCGCGACTGCACGAGGCGGCTCTGATGATCCAGAGCCGTCTGGAGGAGGGCACGCGCGACGCGGCCACGGCTGCGCTGCTGCAACGGCGCGTCGCGGACGCCGAGATCACCACGGAGCGGCTGGGCGTACTGCTGCTGAACGCCCGCAGCGCCGAGAGCGCGGACACCCTCACGCTTCATCTGCCGAACGCGCCCGTGCCGGCCACGGGGAACCTGGTGACGGCCGCCGGCGGCGACGTGATCGGGACGCTGCGCCGGGACCTGAACGCACTGCACCTGCTGATGGCCCGCGCGGGCACCGACGACCGGGGTACGGCGCTGGCGCACGTACGCAACAGGCTGCTCGGCTACCGCGACGAGGAGCGGCTGCCGCGCGCCTCGGACGCCGTCCAGGACGTCTTCCGCGGCATCGGTGAGGTGGCCCGCGCCGTCCTGGGCCTGCGCCTCGCGCTGGACGGGCCGCAGGACGAGTCCAGCGACTCACCGGCGACGACGCGTTCGCGTGAGGAGTTCGACGCCGAGGATGTCTCCCTCACCGGTCCCGAGGAGCCCGAGGAGGAGGACCGCACCGGCCTCCGGCGCCCCACCACCCGCGCGGCGTTCCAGGTCTCGGTGGGGTCGGTGCTGGCCATCATCGGCGGTGAGTTCCTCTCCACGCAGCGCTGGTACTGGGCGGTGCTGACCTGCTGGGTGGTCTTCCTCAACACCGCGTCCACGGGCGAGATCCTGGTCAAGGGCTACCGGAGGGTGCTCGGTACGGTCCTCGGGGTGGTCGCCGGTGTCCTGCTGGCGGGGCTGGTCGGCCACCACACCTGGCTCGCGTTCACGCTGGTCCTGGTCTTCATCTTCGCCATGTTCTTCACGGCGCCGCTGTCGTACGCGCTCATGTCCTTCTTCGTCACGGCGATGCTGGGACTGCTCTACACACTGCTGAACAAGTACAGCTTCGACGTGTTGGTCCTGCGCATCGAGGAGACGGCGCTCGGCGCGGTCTGTGGCATCATCGCGGCCGTACTGGTGCTGCCGGTGCACACCGACCGCCGTACCGACGAACTGCTGGGCACGGTCCTGGACCGGCTCGGCGATGTGGTGTCGGCGGCGGTGGAGCAGCTCAGCGGCGGCCCGGCGTCCGATCTGCTGAGCAAGGCGCGGGATTTGGACACCGCGCTGGACGATCTGCGGGATTCCACCAAGCCGTTGACGCATCCGATCTCCCCGCTGCGCGTGCGGCGCAGGACCGTCCGTTATCTGGTGGCGCTGCTGGAGACCTGCGCCTATCACGCCCGCTCCCTGGCGGCGACGGCCGAGTTGGTGCCGCAGAGCAGGACGGTCTCGCCCGACCCGCGCCTGGGGCGGGCGGGGCGGCGTATCGCGCACAACATCGGAGTGATCGCCGCGCGCGTCAAGGACGCGAGGACCGAGGGCGAGGTCGAGTCCGGCGCGAGCATCGCCTCCATGCTCAGGACCGACGCCTCGGGCGCGCCGCACTCGGACACGGTGACGGCTCGCGTACTGCGCCATCTGCAACGTCTCGACGAAGGCGTGGCGGGCCTCGCGCGCCCCCTCGGCGTACCGGTCGCGGACCGCGCGGAGCGCAGGGCCGCTCAGGACTAGGCCCTGTCCGGTAATCCCAGCCGGGCGTGCGACGACGGCTACGGCACCGCGCCGCCGGTCCGGGGGTGTGCGGCGGCGGCAAGCGCGTCAACCGGCGGCGGGGCCGCGTCCGGGGTCTTCCGGTCGCGGCGGACGAGAAGCGTGCCGATCACGCACACGACGGCCACCAGGACGAAGCCGTACCACGGGGTGGCCCCGGAGGGATGGGTCTCGTACACGAGCGCCGCCGACAGCACGGTCAGCACCGTGGCGGTACGGCCGTACGGCCTGGTGGCGGCGATCACCGTCATGCCCCAGAGCAGGTACCACGGCTGCACCATCGGCGAGAGGGCGACCAGGGCGACCAGGGCGAGCCCCAGGGCATGGACCGGGTCCAGGGGACGGACACGTTCCGGGGCGGGGTCGGTGTCCGGGGCGCGGGCCGCGTCCGGGCGGGCGCGCAGCGTCCGCCACGCCAGGCACGCGATCAGGACGAGCGCCGCCGCCAGCCCCAGGTTCTGGACGGCGGCCTTGACCGGGCCCGGGTCGGTACCGGCCAGCAGGCGCAGCAGTTCGCCGAGGCCGAGACCGATGTCGCTGGTGGCCGAGAGCGCGGTGTGTATGGTGCCCGCGACGCTCTGGGTCCTGAGCCAGCCGAAGCCGGTGCCGCCGAGCAGCGTCGCCGCGACGGCGACCCCCACCGCGACCAGGCCGGGCGCCGCGCCCTTCGCCACCCGCCGTACGAGCGGTCCGGTCGCCGCCCTGCCCACGAACACGCCGATGAACAGCAGTGCCATCGCCGCCGGGGACTTGACCATCATGGCGAGACCGACGAGCGCGCCCCCCACGATCCACCTGCCGCGCAGGGCGAACACCACGCCCGCCAGCATGAGACCGATCATCAGCCCGTCGTTGTGCACGCCGCCGATCACATGCATGAGCAACAGCGGGTTGAGCGCCCCGAGCCACAGCGCGCCGCTCTCGCTCGTGCCGCGCTCCCGCGCGAGACGCCGCAGGGCCCACACGATCAGCACCAGCGCGGCCACGGCGATGAGGCGCATCCCCAGCACGGCGGGGACGATCGTCCCGCCCGTCGCCCAGGTCACGCAGCGCGCGAGGATCAGGAAGAACGGACCGTACGGCGCGGGGGCGTCGGTCCAGTTCCCGCCGACACTCGCGGCGGCGTCGCCACCGAGCCCGGCCGGGTCGAGGACGGACGGCCCGGCGCTGTAGACGTCGTGTCCTTCGAGGACCATCGCGCCCTGGGCTATGTAGCTGTACACATCGGCGCTGTAGAGCGGCGGCGCCAGCGCCGGCGGGGTGGCCCACCAGGCGAGGGTGACGAGCGTGTCGCGCGTGGAGGCCCCGGTCCTGCCGTACCGCCACCAGGCGACGACGAGCAGCGTCAGCCCGGCGTAGGCCAGGACGGCGCCCGCCACGGTCACCGCGGACCCGGCCCCGTGGGGCACCCAGATCCCCCACGGTTCACGGTCCGGCAGCGTACCGGCGACCCAGCCGCCGGCGGCGACCGCCACGGAACCGGTCGCGCCCAGCCGGCGGTACCCACCGGCGTTCCATGCCCACATGACCAGCCAACCTATCGAACGACCGGCGGCCACCAGCGGCGCACCCCAGTGGGTCGGGCAGAGCACGTTCAGCGCAGGCACGGCGGCGAAGCCGGCCCTGAGCGTGGACGACGGTGCCGGGAGCGTGAAGGTGTGCTCCGTCGCCCTCACACCGACCGGCACCACGACCACGCCGGGTGCGGTGCCGGACGCGGCCAGGGGCGCCGCCACGCGTCGGGTTGCCACCCGGGGCGAGGCCGTCAACGCCCGCGACACCATCGCGCTGCGACGATCCCGACGGGACGGGTGGGCGCTTCCTACTGGTCGCGCCGGTGCACGCTGAGGACGGCGAGCACGGCCGCCGCCAGGGCCCACACCGCGTAGACGGTCCACGCTCCGGAGGCCGTCCAGGGGAAGGCGGTCCGTGAGTGGTCGGCCTCCGTGAGCCGGATCCACGCCTCCGTGGGCAGGGCATGGCTGATCACCGCCGACCAGCGGCGGCCATCGGTGAAGACCAGGGGCAGCAGGACGAGCACCGCGACGGTGGCGGTCATGGTGGCCGCCGTGTGCCGGATGACGGCGCCGAGCGCAAGACCGGCGAGCGCGCACACCGGCGCGAGGAGGGCGGACGCGACCACGACGGTCAGGGCGCCCGGATGGCCGATCGGGACGCCCACGTCCCGGGCGCCGAGAATCGCCTGGGTCAGCGCGAACGAGGCTCCGGCGACGAACACACCGAACACGGTCGTGATCCCCGCGACGACGACCGCCTTGGCCGCCATCACCGAGCGGCGGGCGGGCACGGCCGCGAAGGTCGTACGGATCGTGCCCGTGCCGTACTCGCCGATGACGGCGAGCGCGCCCATCACACCGAGGGCCAGCACCATCACCATCGCGCCGTTCACGGTGAAGGCATGCTGGAGCGCGATTCCGTCCTCGATGAAGCCGGCCCGGTCCGCCGCGTCGCGCATGCCCCAGTAGTTGTATGTGTCGTAGGCGGTCCCCCCGTTGAAGGCGAGGACGGCCAGGGCGGTCGCGCCGTACGCGATGAAGGTCGAGCGCAGCGACCGGAGTTTGATCCACTCGGCGGCGACCAGATCGCGGAAGCGCGCGCGGGGTTCGGCGGCGCCGGACGCGCCAGCGGGTACATACGACGCCGAAGTGGATGTGGGCGTGGGCGTGGGCGTGGAGCTGGTCGCGCTCATCGGGATTCTCCTGCGAGGTACTGGACGCTGTCGGCCGTGAGCTCCATGAACGCCTCTTCCAGGGAGGCGGACTTGGTATGGAGGTGGTGCAGCGGGATGCGGTGCTCCTGGGCGATCTCACCGATCCGGACCGAGTCCAGACCGGTGACGGTGAGCGACTCGCCGTCCGCGTGCACGGTCGCGCCCCGCGCCGTCAGCAGGTCGCTCAGAACGGAGGCGGCGGATGTGCCCACCGTGACGCTCTGCCGGGTTCCGCGGGCCGAGAACTCCGCGAGGCTCTCCGCCGCGATCAGTTCGCCGCGGCCGATGACGATCAGCTGGTCGGCGGTGTGCTCCATCTCGGACATCAGATGGCTGGAGACGAAGACGGTGCGGCCCTCGGCGGCGAGCCGCCGGAACAGCTCGCGTACCCACTTCACGCCCTCCGGATCGAGGCCGTTGAGCGGTTCGTCGAAGAGCAGCACCGGAGGATCGCCGAGCAGGGCGCCCGCGATACCGAGCCGCTGTTTCATGCCGAGGGAGAATCCGCCGACGCGGCGCCGTGCGACCTCGACGAGGCCGACCTCCTCCAGCACCTCGTCCACCCGGCGCTTCGGGATGCGGTTGCCGCGGGCCAGGGCGGACAGCTGCGCCAGCGCGCTGCGCCCGCCGTGCACATCGTGCGCGTCGAGCAGCGAGCCGACATGGCGCAGACCGCGGGGGCGGTCGCGGAAGGGCCGGCCGCCGACGGTGACCGTGCCACCGGTGGGCTCGTGCAGGCCGAGGATCATCCGCAGCGTGGTGCTCTTGCCGGCGCCGTTCGGCCCGAGGAAACCCGTCACCCGGCCGGGGCGCACGGTGAAGGTCAGATCGTTGACGGCTGTCGTGCGGCCGTACCGCTTGGTGAGTTCGTTGACTTCGATCACGGAAACAACGGTGCCGGTGGGCGGCCGTGTCCGTCGTCCGGCTCCGGCCGGCAATCGCGGGGCGCCGATGTCGACCCCGGTTGTACGACCACGGGCCGATGACCGCCCGTACGCACGCCGTTTACGATCGCGGCATGTCCGCCTCACCGCCTCTGCCGCTGCTCAAGCGCGTACCGCCGGGCCTGTGGACGGCGCTGGTGTGGTTCGCGGCGGCCGTGCAGCCCATCATCGAGTACGTCGTGCTGCCGCCGGGGCCCGGGTACTCGCTCGACTATCCCCGGGACGGACTGCACTCGTTCGCGGCCCGGACGCTGCTCCTCGTCGCCTTCGCGCTCGTCCTGGCGGGCAGCGCCCTGCTCCGGCGCGGGGCGTCGGTGGCGTACGGACTGGTCCTCGCCGGGACGGTCCTCTCCACGATGGCGTGGCGTCAGAACGAGATCCCGCCGATGCAGTTCCTGGGAGTGGATGTCGTCCTGGGGTACGTCGCGGCCACCCGGCCCCGGCGGATCTCGCTCCGCGCGGCGGCCGTGACGCTGGGCGTACTGTCCGGTTACCTCCTCCTGCGGCCGTTCGCGAGCGACGATTCCGGCACCGCAGCCGAGCCGTACGTGGCCCTGACCGTCGTCATCGCCTGGCTCGTCGGCAATTCGGTGTTCCAGGCCCGCGCCCACACCGAGGAGCTGCACGCCCGCGCCGCCGCCCAGGCCGTCACCGCCGAACGGCTGCGCATCGCACGGGAGATGCACGACACGGTCGCCCACAGCATCGGCATCATCGCCCTCCAGGCGGGCGCCGCCGCCCGGGTCGTCGACACCCAGCCGGCCAGGGCCCGCGAGGCGATGCTCACCGTGGAGAAGGCCGGCCGCGAGACGCTGTCCGGACTGCGGCGGACGCTCGGCGCGCTGCGCCAGGCCGACCAGGAACAGGCGCGTACGGACCAGGACCGGGAACGTACCCCCGGGGGCCCGCGGCCCGCACCGGCCGCTCCGCCGGCCACCGGTCTTGCGGACGTGGAGCGGCTCGTCGCCACGACCACGGCCGCCGGTGTCCGTGTGGATCTGCGATGGCGGGGCAGGCGCCGCCCGCTGCCCGCGGACGTCGACCTCGCGGCGTTCCGGATCGTCCAGGAGTCGGTGACCAATGTCGTACGGCACTCGGGGGCCACGTCCTGCCGGGTGCGTGTCGACCAGCTCGACGACGCGCTCGCCATCGAGGTCTCGGACCGCGGCGGCGGCGGTGGCCAGGACCGCGGCAGGGCCGGCGGTACGGGCACCGGGTACGGCCTCGTCGGCATGCGCGAGCGGGTCGCCCTGCTGCACGGCGATTTCACGGCCGGACCGCGCCACGGCGGCGGGTTCCTGGTCTCGGCCCGGCTGCCGGTCCCGAGGTCCGCGTGGACCGAGGCGGAACCGAAGGCGGACGCCCGATGACCATCCGCGTCCTGCTCGCCGACGACCAGCCCCTGGTCCGCGCCGCCCTCCAGATGGTGATCACCGACACCGCGGACATCGAGGTCGTGGGCGAGGCGGCGAACGGCGCCGAAGCCGTCGCTCTGGCCGGGGAACTCGCCCCCGATGTCGTCGTGATGGACATCCGGATGCCGGGTACGGACGGTATCGAGGCCACCCGGCTGATCACCACGGCCACCGGCTCCGCTCACGTCATCATGCTGACGACCTTCGACGACGACGATGACGTCCACGGGGCACTGCGCGCCGGCGCGTCCGGATTCCTCGTCAAGGACATGGCCCTGGACGACATCCTCGCCGCGATACGCACCGTCGCCGCCGGCGACGCCCTGATCGCACCGAGCGTCACCCGCCGCCTCATCAAGGAGTTCGCCGGCCGCCCGGCGGCCGGCCCAGCGCGAAGGGCGGATCTCGGCGGCATCACCGACAGGGAGCGCGAAGTGCTGACGCTGGTCGGCCGCGGTCTGTCGAACACCGAGATCGCCGAGCGGCTCTGCATCAGCGTCGCCACCGCCAAGACGTATCTCAGCCGCCTGCTCTCCAAGCTCGGCGCCCGCGACCGTGTGCGGCTCGTGATCCTGGCCTATGAGACGGGTCTCGTGACCCCGTCGTCCTGAGCCGGCGCGGGCGAGCGGCCCCGCCGAGCCGGGCGGAACGGGCGGCGGCAGGAAGGAAACGGGCAAGGCGGCGGCCCCGTTCGCCGGTCGGCACCGACCGGAAATTGACGGCCTCTTGATGCCACTTCCCCCGGCACGTGTATGGCAAATAACTGAACAAATTCAGATCAACGAACACCGCCCGTTTCGCCGGTTCCGCGCCGCCCCCGCGCGAAGCCCGGCGGAGCAAGGGCCTGTTCGGGGGTGGGGCATCCAAACGGAACTTCGGATTCGGTCTGCGGCGACGCCCGGCCGTCCCTGCGGCGTTTTCTCCTCGCCCCGGGAGAAGCTTCCGGACGACGTGGCGCGCACCCACCTCTCGTTGGCGTGATATCTGGCATGGAACGTCGAGAACGAGCCAAATTTCATGGCCGATGCATCCGACCTGTCGCGCCGCACCTTCTTACCTACGAGTAGGACGTCACTATCGACAGGTACGCAGGGTCGGCCCCGGGGGAGGCGTTCCATGCGCCTGATCCCCGGTCGTATGAGAAAGGCAATGGGCACCAATTGCAGATCAATCTTCTGGGACCGATGGAAGTAATGGATGACGGGGTTCAGGTCCGGATACCGGGAGAGAAATTACGCTCGATCCTCGCGGCATTGTCGTTATCGGTGGGGCGCTCCGTTTCGCGTAGTGAACTCATCGACGAGCTATGGGGCGAAGAGCCTCCGAACAGCGCCGAGAACTCATTGCACGGTCATATCGCCCGGCTGCGCCGGGTTCTGGTCGCACACGGCGGGAAGGCGGCTCTGCGCAATGTCATCCGGACTTCACCGACCGGATACGTCCTGGAGCTGACCGAGGAGGACGTCGACGCTTCCCGGCTCCTCCACCTGGTGGCCCGCGCCGAAGCGGCGAGCGAGCACCACCCCAAAGGCGCCGTCGATCTGCTGACCGAGGCGGTTTCCCTATGGCGGGGCCCGGCGCTGATCGACGCCGGGCACGGAATGATCTGTCAGGTCGCCTACACCCAGCTGGAAGAGATCAGAGTAGGAGCCTACGAAAGGCTTTTCGATATCCGGCTCCGGCTCGACCATCCCCGGGCCGTCATCCCCGGCCTGGAGCAACTGCACGCCAGGTACCCGCTGCACGAGCGATTCTGCGAACAGCTCATCACCGCCCTCTACCTGTCCGGACGGCAGGCCGACGCGCTCAACACGTACCACCGCACCCGCGAGTACCTGTCGCAGCATCTGGGACTTCAGCCCGGACACGGACTGAGAGACAGGTTCCAGGACATCCTCCGGCAATCCCCCCACCTGTCCATATCCCGGGCCGGGGAAGAGGTCATACGGACTTCGTGACGCGGAGGATCTGCCAGATGGCACCCAGCCTCGCGCGCCCGTGGAAGGCCAGATACTCCGGAAGTACCAGCTGGGGGCCCCACTTCTCCTTGTAGGCGAGCTGGCTGGCCGCGGGATAGACCTTGTCCCCGTGGTCGGCCAGCAGCCGCATGATCTTCCGGGTGGCCCCGCTGGCCTCGGGCGGATCGTGCTCGTCGGACAGTCCGGTGAACGGGGTGAAGCCGAAGTGCAGCCACTCCGCCCCCTCCTGACGGAACATCTCCAGCGCGGTCAGGTTGATCGCCTCCATCACACCGGGAGGCGCGTCCGGGAGCCGGCGGCTCAGGTCGTGCAGCCACCCGGGACGCGAGCCGTACGCGGGTGAGTACGAGATATAGGCGATGGGCACTCCGTCGAGCCGGCCGAGCATCAGCCGGCGCGCGTGCTGTACGGGCCCGCCCAGCTCACCGACCAGGAACTCGATCTCCTTGACGTGCCGGCCCTTGCTCCGCAGCCACGCGCCGTCGATGCCGGCTATGTCCGCCGCGCACTCCTCGTGGGAGACCTCCGTCACCTCCAGGCCGCTGCGCCGGGCCCGCGAGATCTTGTTGCGGAGTTTCATGAAGCGCGTGCCGCGCAGGGCGAAGTCCGGCAGGTGCACCGAGTACGACGAGCCGACCTGATTGACCGTGAAACCGCACCGGACGTACAGCTCCACGTCCGACGTGAGGACCTGTACGGCGACGACCTTGCGGCGCCGCCGGCGCGCGTGCGCGAGGAAGGCCCGCAGCAGCGCCTCCCGCTGTTCCGGCGCGGCGTGGACGCCGCCGAACTGGATCAGATACGAGCCCGCCTCGCGATAGGCGACCACTCCGTCCGCCGCCGGATCGGTGAAGTACGCGTTACCGGAGTTGAGCGCGAGGAAGGCACTGGGATTGTCGCCGTCCTTACGGAGCTTTTCCAGCACTCCGAGTACTTCTTCGTCGGATACCTCTCCGCTGCGCGTCGTCATCTCACTCCCGTTGCCTCAGGCGTCGATTTACCGGGCCGGTGCCCGGGGACATGCTCCTCAGCACCTCTTCCATTTGCCTGAAACGTCCGTCTCAGCGCCGTCTCAGCGCCGTCTCCGAGGATTTTCAGGTGGCCGTGTGAAAGTCGTAGCCACCACTTGGAACTGCGAACATTCCCGTCTGCCGATGGGAAATGGAGAGCGGAGGGGCTGCGTGAGCAGCGATATCGCGACGCCTTCGGCGTCAGGAAAAGAAGATTCCGGAGCGCCTCGTCAGGAAATCCCCACCTACCTTTCCCTCATTGACGGAAAGGCCGTTCCGAGCGGGACCTGGGTGTACGTGGTCGACTCGGACGCCCTGCTCGACGACGCCTTTTCCACGCTCACCATGAAGCGGAAGCTGGAGAGCGGGCGCATTCCCGCCGAGAACCTGCCGGCCACCATTGTGGGCCGGGTGGCGCGGGCGGACCGTCAGACCACGGATCTGGCGATCGAGGCGGCGGCCGCGGCCGCCGCGCCCTGGGCGGCGTTCCCCCCGGAAACCCGGATCGAGCAGTTCGGCACCCTGCTGTACCGCAGGCTCGCCGAGCAGGCCGAGCGGATCACCGATGTGCTCGTCCAGGAGGGGCACCCGCTGGCACTGGCCCGCTGGCAGGTGTCCGGGGCGCTGGAGGTGTTCGGGCCCGAGTCGCTGGGCTTCTACCGCAGCCAGATGCTCCAGGAGTACCGGCACGGCGAGCGGGAGATCTCGGTGCGCCGCCGTCCCGACGGTGTGGTCTGCCTCAACCCCCCGCAGAACGCGCCGCTTTCCAGTGCGCTGCTCGGTGTGACCGCGATCATGGCCGGCAACTCCCTGGTCGTACGGGCGCCGCGCAGCGCCCCGCTGGGCGTCATGTACGTGCTCCAGGAGGTCGTGGCGCCGGTACTGGCCGAGCTGGGCGCTCCCTCGGGCACCCTCGGTGTGGTGTGCGGCGACCCGGCTCCGATGCTGGACGCCTGGCTGGAGAGCCCGCTCGTCGACGACATCATGTACTTCGGCAGCAGTGAGAACGGGATGCGCTTCCAGGAGCGCTGTATCGCGGCGGGCAAGAAGCCGATCCTCGAACTGGCCGGCAACGACGTGGTGCTGGTGTGGAAGGACGCCGACCTGGATCTGGCGGCCGAGGCCATCACGGAGAGCTTCTACGGCTCCGGCCAGCTGTGCATGATCCCCAACCAGGTGGTGGTCCACCCGGACGTCAGCGACGAACTCGTCGCCCTGCTGGCCGAGAAGGCGGCGCGGATCAGGCCCGGCCGGTCGTCGGAGGAGGGCGTTCTGCTCACTCCGGTGCTGCGCAACGAGAAGTTCTTCTCGTGTCTGCGTGACGCTCTCGACCGGGGCGCGGAGCTGGTGTGCGGCGGGCACGCGATCCAGGAGGACGGAACCCGTGACACCGCCGGGATCTTCCTCGAACCCACGGTGGTGCGGGTACGCGGTCTCGATGAGGCCCGGGAGGTCCAGGCGGTCCGCGAGGAGACGTTCTTCCCGCTGCTGCCGGTGATCGTGGCCGAGCCCGCCCCCGACGAGGTGCAGCTGGAGCGGTTCATCGACTTCGTCAACAGCAACGCCTACGGGCTGCGGAACTCGGCGTGGGCACGTGATCCCGGGGTGGTCGACCGGATCGTGACCCGGATCACCCAGGGCGGGCTGCTCAAGGTGAACGACTCCCACATCGGGTTCCTGCCCTATCTGCCGACGCATGGCGGGACCGGGCTCACCGGAGGTGTGTTCGGCGAGGCCAACTACCCGATCCTGCGCACCTCCCACATCCAGGGCGTGAGCGTCGCGTCCGGCGCGCGTCCCTCGGAAGCGGTGTTCGGCGCCTGGAAGGCCCTCCAGGCCGCCGCCGGCCGCTGACCGCACCGCGCACCGGTCCCGTACGGCCCGCACGGCCCGTACGGAACCCGTCGCACGCCCCGGCCGCGAGCCATCACGACAGAACGACGACGGAACGACAGAACAGAGGGGGATCCATGCGCTCGTTGGAAGCCGCACGCGAGACGTGCGAATCATTCCTGCCCGGCCTGCTCGATCTGCTCTCCGGCACCCCGCTGGAAGAGCTGGAAGCACCGAAGAACCCCGCACTCGACCACTTCCGCACGGCGGGCGGTCCCGGTCTGGTGATCCCCAAGACCTACGGCGGGACGGGAGCCGATCCGCTCCAGGCCCTCGCCGTGGTGCGGGCCCTGGCCTCCCGGGCACCGTCCCTGGCGATCGCCACCACGATGCACCACTTCTCGGTGGCGACCCTGTTCACCCTGGCCGGCTCCATCCAGAGCAGCGGCATGGAGTGGGCGCTGCTCGAAGGGATCGCGGAGCAGCGACTGCTGGTCGCCTCGGGCTTCGCGGAGGGCCGGCCGGGGCGGGGCATCCTCTCGCCGATGATGTCGGCGTCGAAGGCGGACGACGGCTATGTGATCAACGGTTCCAAGAAGCCGTGCAGTCTGTCGCACTCGATGGACCTGCTCACCGCCAGCGTGGCGCTGCCGACCGACAGCGGTGAGCCGAGAATGGCGGTGCTGCTGATTCCCCGGGAGACCGAGGGGGTCAGTGTCCATCCGTTCTGGGGAAGCCGGACCCTCGCGGGCGCGGAGAGCGACGAGGTGCGGCTCACGGACGTCTTCGTCGACGAGCAGCTGCTGATGCGCACCGAGCCGGAGGGCGACGCCGGGAATCTGGACGATCTCCAGACCGTCGGCCTGATCTGGTTCGAACTGCTCATCTCCGCCTGCTATCTCGGCATCGTCAGCGGACTGGTCGAGCGGGTCGTCGACGGCGGCCGGGGCAGCGACTCCGACCGTGCCCGGGTGCTCACCCGGCTGGAGACGGCCGCCCTGCTGCTGGAGGGCACCGCCCGGATGATCAGGGACGGCGAGACCGGCAACGCGGCGCTGGCCCGCACGCTCGTCGCCCGGTACGCCGCCCAGGACGCGCTGGGCGACGCGCTGAACCAGGCCGTCGAACTGCTCGGCGGCACGGCCTTCATGTCCTCTTCCGACGTGGCCTACCTGGCCGGCGCCGCACACGGTCTGTCGTTCCATCCGCCGTCGCGGTCCAGCTTCACCGGCCCGTACCTCGACCATGTCGCGGGCCATCCCCTGCGCCTGACCTGAAGAGAGGGAGATCCATGCCATCGACGACAGCGACATCCGTTCTTCCGCCGGCCGTGCCCCCGGCCGTCCCCGCCGCGCCCGCTCTCGGGCGTGAGGAGCTGGGCAAGCTGTACCGGGCGCGCCTCAGCAAGGGCCGGGCGACCCTCGGCGAGCTGTTCGGCGGGCACATCGAGGTGGCCTCGGAAGGCGCCTGGGTCACCACCTCGACGGGCGAACGCTTCCTGAACTGCGGGGGGTACGGCGTCTTCCTGATGGGCGCCCGGCATCCCACCGTCATCCGGCATGTCGCCGAGCAGCTGGCCACGCACCCCGTCGCCACCCGGCTCTTCCTCGAACCGCAGGTCGCCCTGGCCGCCGACGCCCTGGTGTCGGTGGCGCCGCGAGGCCTGGAGCGGGTGCACTTCGCCGGCTCGGGGGCGGAGGCGGCCGAGACGGCCATCAAGCTGGCCCGCACCCGGGGCCACCACCGGCTGATCGCGATGGAGAACGGCTATCACGGCAAGACCATGGGCGCGCTCAGCCTGACCGGCAAGAGCGTCTTCCAGGACCCGTTCCGGCCGCTGCTGCCGCAGACCGGCCATGTGCCGTACGGCGACGCCGCCGCGCTCGAATCGCTGCTGGCGGCGACCCCCGGCGAGGCGTGTGTCTTCGTCGAGCCGGTGCAGGGCGAGGCCGGAGTGGTGATCCCGCCCGCGGGCTATCTGCGCGCGGTGCGGGAGCTGTGCGACCGGTACGGGGCCTTCCTCGTCCTGGACGAGATCCAGACCGGTCTGGGCCGGCTCGGTTCCTGGTGGGGCGCCGACCGGGAGGACATCAGCCCCGATGTGCTGCTCGTCGGCAAGGGACTCAGCGGCGGCGTCGTACCGGTGTCGGCCGTGGTCGCCACCCGCGAGGCGTTCGGGGCCTTCGACCGGGACCCGTATCTGCACACGTCCACGTTCTCCGGCGCGCCGCTGGCGATGGCCGCCGTACGCGGGGCGCTCACGGCGCTGCGCGAGGACGATCTCGTGACCCGCTCCCGCGAGCTCGGCGCCGAGATCCTCCCGGAGCTGGACCGTATCGTCCGGTCGCACTACGGCGACGCCGTGCGCGAGGTACGGGGCCAGGGGCTGCTGCTGGGGATCGAGTTCGCCCAGCCGGGGCCGGCGGGCGATCTGCTGATCGAGCTGATCATGAACGGTGTCATCGCCAACCACTCCCTCAACTCCCATCTCGTCCTGCGCTTCACCCCGCCGGCGGTTCTGACCAGAAGCGACCTGGACTTCTTCTACGAGGCGGTCGACCGCGCGTGCCGCGCGCAGGGCGCCCGGTACGCACCCACAGCAGAAGGTGACAACATCCATGCGTAGCGTGCAAGTGAAGGTCCGCGTCCACGACGTCGACGCGGCGGTGGCGTTCGATCGCGTCAGCGCGTTCGGCCGGTACTCCGAATTCACCGAGGTCATCCGCTCGGTGACATCCCGTCAGGAATCCGGCACGCAGGAGGTCAGCGACTGGGAGGTCTACTTCCGCAACGGCATCCTGTGCTGGACCGAGACCGACCGGTTCGACCGGGACGGTCTGACCATCACCTTCGAGCAGACCGACGGTGACTTCGCCGAGTTCTCCGGTGTCTGGCGGCTCGTCGCGGACGGCGACGACTGCGTGGTCGACTTCAGCGCCGAGTTCGACTTCGGTATCCCCAGCCTGGCGGGCATCCTCGACCCGGTCGCCGAACGGGTCTTCAAGGAGACCATCGCCCGTGTCGTCATCAGCCTCTTCGAGGGCAACGCCTCGGTGGTCGGCGACGAGGCGGTCGCCCGCGCCGTCGCCGAGGTGATGGCCGCGCCCGTCACCGCCGCGTCGGGATCGCGCTGATGGACGGCAAGAACCTCTTCGAGACACGTACCACCTACCGGCTGATCCGGCTGGAGTACGGACTCGGTCTCGTGATCGCCGCGGCCTTCTTCTTCACCCATCTCGACGAGGTCAGATGGCTCCCCGCGATCCTGCTGTTCGCCTATATCGACCTCATCGGATACATCCCCGGGGCGATCGCGTACCACCGCAGCGCGTCCAAGCGGATACACCGGGCGTACTACGTGCTCTACAACGTCATGCACAGCCTGGTCACCCAGACCCTCGTGGTGCTCGCGTGGATCTGGCTGTGGGGCCCCGAGTGGGCGCTGCTGGTCATCCCCATCCATCTGTTCGGCGACCGCGCGCTGTTCGGCAACTTCCTCAAGCCCTTCGCGCTGGAGTTCGAGCCGGTGGCCCATCCCGCGTATTCCCGCTTCACCGATCAGTTCGACGCCGCGCCGGCACCGGCGGCCGGCACACCCACGAACGTCTAGGCTCCGGAAGGAAACCCCTCATGGACGACGTCTACCAGCAGCTGCTGGAACTGCTCACCAGCACCTTCGGCCTGGACGCCGAGAGCATCGAACCGACCAGCACGCTCAGCGCCCTCGAACTCGACTCCCTCGCCCTCGTGGAGCTCTCCGTCGCCGCGCAGGAGGAGTTCGGCGTACCGCTCGAGGACAGCGACCTGGGCCCCGAGTCGACCGTCGGGCAGGCCGCCGAGCTGATCTCCGGCAAGCTGGCCACCGTCTGATGGGCCGTCCACCGACGACCGCCCCGGCACAGGCCCCGTTCGACGCCGCGATCACCGGGGTCGGCATGGTCACGGCCGCCGGGACCGGGGTCGAGCGGAGCTGGGAACGGATCCGTGCCGGGGCCGGTACGGCGGCCACCGACGTACCGGCGCTCGCCGGCCTGCCCGCCGACTTCGCGTGCGCCGTCACCGATTTCGACCCCGGCGGGCTCATCGAGCGCAAGCAATTGTGGCGGCTGGACCGCAGCAGCCAGCTCGCGCTGGTCGCCGCTCACGAGGCGGTCACCGACTCCGGCCTCGACCGGGACTCCTGGGACGCCACCAGGGTCGGTGTCGTCCTGGGCAACGGCATCGGCGGCGCCGCCACCTGGGAGAAACAGCACAAGGTGCTGCTGGAACGCGGGGCGCGCAAGGTCTCCCCGCTGCTCGTCCCCATGCTGTCGCCCAACATGTGCGCCGGATACGTGTCCATGATGTTCGGCGCCCGGGGACCCAGTCTGGTGACGGCGACGGCCTGCGCCTCCGGGACCACGGCGGTGGGCACGGCACGCGAACTGCTGCGCAGCGGAGCCTGCGACGTGGTGATCACCGGCGGCACCGAGGCGCCCCTGGTCCCCTCGCTCATCACGGGCTTCGGCCAGATGCGGGCCCTGGCCGACCGCCGCGACGATCTGTCCGCCACCTCCCGTCCCTTCGACGCCGACCGGGACGGATTCGTACCGGCCGAGGGCGCGGCCGTACTCGTCCTGGAACGCGCCGCGGACGCGAGGGCGCGCGGAGCCACGATCCGGGCCATGGTGAGCGGGTACGGCGCCTCCGCCGACGCGTTCCACGCGACCGCCCCCGATCCGGACGGCGGGGGCGCCGAGCTCGCCGTGCGCGCCGCGCTGCGCGACGCGGGGGTCGGCGCGGGCGAGGTGGACCATGTCAACGCGCACGGCACGGCGACGGTACTCAACGACGCCACCGAGGCCCGCATGATCCGCCGGGTGCTCGGGGAGCGGCCCGCCGTCACCTCCGTCAAGGGTGTGGTGGGCCACTCCCTGGCCGCGGCCGGGGCCATCGAGGCGGTGGTGACGGCGCTGACCCTCCAGGAGGGTCACATCCCGCCGACCGCCAATCTGGAGAGCCTGGATCCGGAACTGGAACTGGACATGGTGTTCAAGGCCGGGCGCGATCTGCGCGCCGAGGTGGCCGTCAGCAACTCCTTCGGATTCGGCGGTCAGAATGCCGTACTGCTGTTCACCAGGGCCTGACCGGGCCGTGGTCGGCGCCGGCCGTGGGCACGGCGGCGGCCGTCCTGCCGCCGAGGGCACGCACCACGGAGGCGGCCGCGACCGCGTGGCCGAGGCTGTTCGGCCGCGCCCGGTCGCGGCTCCACACGGCCGCCACCTCGGTGTCGGAGTAGTGGGACGCGAGGTCGATGTAGAGCGTGCCGTGGCGCAGGGCGACGGCCCTGGCCTGTTCGGAGACCCGTTTCTGCTGTTCGGCCACCTGTTCCCGGCGGCCGGCCGGCAGTCCGGGCCAGCCCGCCAGCTGGTAGGAGCCGAGCAGCGCGACGTCGTACCCTGCGTCACGCAGCGGCGCGACGATCCGTGCCAGCTCCGCCGTCGGTCCGTACATGTCGAGCGCCTCGTCCGGTGTGTACGCGGTGCCGCAGCAGACCAGCGCGAGGTCTCCCCGGAAGGCGAGCGCGGCCGGGAGCTGCCCGGAGCGCACCTGCGCGGCGCGCAGCTCCCGCCGGCCGAGGAGGTTGAGGTACGCGAAGCCCTCGGCGGCGTCGCCCAGGGCCGTCGCGACCCGGTCGTACCAGGGCCTCGGCCCGTATCCGTCGACCTGTTCCACGGCCCGCTCCACCGCTATGTCGCCCAGCACCACCAGGCGGCGCCAGGGGGCACCGGCGAGGAGCCGTCCGGCCTCGCCGGGCCGCAGGCACCGTGGGTCGGCGCCCTCCCGGACATGGGATTTTCGCTGTCCGGTCGTGTCGTTCATGGTGTTCCCCTCCCGTTGAACCCTTCCTTGCTGCCCGCTTCGATTCCGGTCCACTCCACCGTTTTGCCCCTGTCCGCGGCGCGGCGAGCGGTCTCAGGAAGATCTCAGCGTGATCTCAGGAAGCTGCGGCAGCATCGGTGGCGCGGCGGGAGCAGCGGCCGGTCCGCCTCCGCGGCAGGGAGAGGTACCCGAAGTGGTCCAACGGGGTTCCGGGGCAACCCGGATCGGGTCGCCGTACAGGCTCCGGCCCGCGCAGGTTCGAATCCTGCCCTCTCCGCCGACCATCCGACGCCGTGCCGCGGCGCCGTTCCCGTGGGTGCGGGAACCGCGCCCAGGGCCGTCAGGCAGACGCGGTACCGGCGCGCCGCCCGCTGTGCGCGCCGCGGCCCGCATACCCGTTCCCGGAAGTCGCCGGGCCCGCCCTCCGGGGTCGGCGTCCCCTTCCGTGGCACCACCCGAGACGTTGCGAACCGCGAAGGGAAGTCCGGATGATCGACAAACTGCTGAAGAGGCCGCTCGAGTTGGTGGAGGACAACTTCCGGCAGCCGAACGGGCGCGCCGGGCGGCTGATCGGCCATGTGATGGCGAAGCAGCACCGTACGCTCACCGTGTGGGCGATCGAGCACATGGAGATACGCCGTTCCCAGCGCGTCCTGGACATCGGCTGCGGCGGCGGAATGGCCGTCAAGCTGCTGTCGGAGCAGGCGACTCAGGGGTTCGTCGCCGGCGTGGACTACTCCGAGGAGATGGTCCGTCAGTCCGTGCGGCGCAATGTCGACGGCGTCGCCGCGGGACGGGTGGAGATCAAGCGGGGCGACGCCGGCGCACTGCCGTACGGCGACGCGTCCTTCGACCAGGTCAGCGCCATCGAGACGTTCTACTTCTGGCCCGACCCGATGCGCGGGCTCAGCGAGGCGTACCGGGTGCTCAAGCCCGGCGGCCAGGTGGCGATCACCCTGGAGATGAGCCGGGAGGCCGCCGAGAGGCCCACGGCGAAACAGCGTCTGCTCGGGCGGCGGTTCACCGAGCGTTCCGAGCGCGAGGGTCTGCGGATCCTGTCGGGGGCCGATCTGGTGGAGATGCTGGGCAAGGCCGGTTTCCAGGACGCCCGGTTCGTCGCGGAGCCGCTCCGCTCGTTCGGCTGGGTCTGCGCCCTGGCCCGGAAGTGAAGGGGAGGGATTCTCGTATGACGGCAACACACGGCACCGCCGCCACCGCTCCGTCCGCGTCCGGGGCGACGCCCCCTTCCGCGCCGGAGGCGCGTGGGCTGCCCGTGCTGGGCAGCGTCCTGGACTTCCGCAAGGACATCCTGGACGCCATGCACCAGGGCTGGCGCGACCACGGTGATCTGGTCCGCTACCGGCTCGGTCCCGTCGTCGTGCACGGCGTGTCCAGCCCCGAGCTGGCCGGTGAGGTGCTCACCGACAGCGCGACCTACGGGAAGCTCGGCCCGGACAACCCGCTCCGGCTGATCCTCGGTGAGGGTCTGCTCACCAGCGACGATCACGAGAGCTGGATGCGCAACAGGCGCATGATGCAGCCCATTTACACCAAGCAGGCGATCGCCCGCATGTTTGAGTCGATGTCCGCGTCGACCGCGGACCAGGTCACCCACATGGCCGCCACGTACCGCAGCGGCGATGTGGTCGACGTGCACGAGGAGATGATGCGGGTCACGCTCGACATCGTCAGCCGGTGCATGTTCAGCACCGATGTCGAGCAGACCAGGGACGGCATCAGCCCGGAGGCCGTCGATGTCGCCATCAACTACGCCTTCGACCGCCTCCAGAACCCGTTCAGCCCGCCGACCCAGTGGCCCACACCGCGCAATCGCCGCTTCCAGGAGGTGATGAGGGGCATCGACGAGATGACGTACGGGATCATCGCGGAGCGCCGCAAGGCGGCGGCCGGCGGTGTCCCCCGCGGTGAAGGGCCGCCCGATCTGCTCGACATGATGCTGGACGTACGGGACGCCGACACCGGCGAGGGCATGAGCGACCGCGAGGTCCGCGACGAGGTCATCACCACCTTCGGCGCCGGGCACGAGACCACCGCGATCACCCTCACCTGGGCCTTCTATCTGCTCTCCGGGAATCGCCGGGCACTGCGCCGGGTCCAGGACGAGGTGGACGAGGTCCTCGGCGACCGTATGCCCACCATGGACGACCTGGCGGCCATGCCGTACGCGCTCCAGGTCTTCGAGGAGGCGCTGCGGCTGTACCCGTCCGCGCCGATCGTCCCCAGGCTGGTGCTCAAGGACACCGTGCTGGGGGGCCACACCGTGCCGGCCGGCTCACGGCTGCTGGTCAATCTCTACAACATCCACCGCCATGAGCGGCACTGGACCGACCCGGAGTGCTTCGACCCGGACCGCTTCTCCCTCGAGGGCAGGAAGGGCCGCCACCGCTTCGCGCACATGCCCTTCGGAGCCGGTCCGCATCTCTGCATAGGCAAGCACTTCGCGTTGATGGAGGCACATCTGCTGCTCGCCGCCCTGGTACGGCGGTACGAGTTCCGGCACGTGCCCTCGCACCGGGTCGTCAACCAGGCGTCGATCACCCTGCGACCGCGCTACGGAATGTCGATGACCGCGCACGCGCGTACGGGAGCGCCCGGCGCTTCATAAGGGCGGCGCTCCGGCGCGGGGTGCCACCACCAGCACGGCAGAGCACCGCACAGCACAGCCAGTACCGGTATCGGATGGGAAGACGGACCCGATGAACTTGGACCCCAGCACAGCGGACGCGGAGCGCCTGAACTGGACGCAGTACCGTCCGGGTCAGGAAGCCGGCCATTACGAGAGCTTCTACCAGCGGGGCAACCACCCGACGGAGCCCCGGGCCTTCTGGATCCGGTACACGATCTTCAGTCCCGCCGGCATGCCCCAGGCCGCCATCGGTGAACTGTGGGCCATCTACTTCGACGGGACGACCGGCCGTCATGTGGTGGCGAAGGAGGAACACCCGATCTCCGACTGCCACTTCAGCCCCGACTCCTTCGGCGCCCGGGTGAACGACCGGGTCCTGGAGACGGGCGCGCTGAAGGGCGAGGCGGCCGGTACCAACGGTCACATCGGCTGGGACCTGACGTACGAGGGCTCGGAACCACCGCTGCTCCTGCTGCCGCCGGGCATGTACACAGGAGGTTTCCCCAAGGCCAAGAGCCTGGTCGGGGTCCCCCTGGCGACATACAGCGGCAAGCTGACGGTCGACGGCGAGACGATCGACGTCGACGGCTGGACCGGCAGCCAGAACCACAACTGGGGCAGCCGGCACACCGATCACTACGCCTTCGGCCAGGTGGCCGGGTTCGACGAGCACCCGGACAGCTTCCTGGAGATCGTCACCGGCCGTACGAAGCTGGTGGGCCCGGTCAAGACGCCGAAGATCACGTTCCTGGTGCTCCGTCACGAGGAGCGCGAGTACTCCCTGTCCGCGCCCCGCCAGGCGCTCAAGGCCAAGGCCGACTTCGGCTATTTCTTCTGGGACTTCAGCAGCTCCGACGAGACCGTCGCCATCCGGGGCCGCTTCACCGCGGCGCCCGAGGACTTCGTCGGGCTCAATTACTACAACCCGCCCGGTGGCATCAAGCACTGCCTGAACACCAAGATCGGCAGGTGCGAGCTGGAGATGGTCAACAAGGCGACCGGCAAGCGCCAGCGTCTCACCACGGGCAATCGCGCGCTGATGGAGATCCTGACCGACGACCGCGAACACGGAATCGCGATCCGCGCATGAGGGACCGCCGCGCCCCGTCCCGGTTACCGACGCGTCTGTCCCGCCTGACCAGCCGTCGGCGACGGCCGCTCGCCGTCCTGTGGCTGCTGCTGCTCGTGGTCGCCGGCTGGCAGGCCGCCCCGCTGCCGGGGCTGCTCAGTGGTGGTGGGTGGTACGTGCCGGGTTCCGGCTCCGCCGTGGCCGCCGAGCGGCTGACCGACGGGTTCGACGGGCGCGGCGCCACCTCCCTGACCCTGGTGATCGAGGACACCCGGCACCGGGCCGGCGATCCCGCCTTCGAGGCGCGGGTACGGGACGCCGCCGGGGCCGTGCTCGGGGACGACACCCTCAGGGCCTCGGGCGGCTACGGATACACGACGCTCACCGGTGACCGGGCGCGCGCCGCCTTCCTCGGCGACGACGACCGTACCGCGCTGGTCCGCGTCGGCTCCGAGCTGGACGACGGAACCGCGCGCCGCCTGCTGCCCGGCATCCAGGACAGGCTGAGCCGGCAGTACGAGCCGCAGGGCCTGCGGGTGTCGCTGGTGAGCCAGGCCGCGCTGTGGGGCGAGGTGAACCATCTGAGCGAACGCGGGCTGATCCTCGCGGAGTTGGTCACCCTGCCGCTGATCCTCCTCGTCCTGCTGCTGCTCTTCCGCAGCGTGGCGGCGGCGCTCGCCGCCCTGCTGGTCGGCGTCTCCTCGGTGGTCTTCGCCCTCGCGGTGCTCGCGCTGATCGCCCGGCGGACCGAGCTGTCGGTGTTCGTGCAGAACGCCGCGACGATGCTGGGGCTCGGCGTGGGCGTGGACTATTCGCTCTTCATGATCATGCGGTTCAAGAGTGAACTGCCGACCGGGGGCGGCCCGCTCTCCCGGGAGGACCGCGAGCGCGCGCTCGCGCGCACACTGCGCACCTCGGGCGAGACCGTCGTGGCGTCCGGTATCACCATCGTGGCCGCCATGTCCACCCTCTTCCTGGTGGATCTGAGCGTCATCCAGTCGATGGCTCTCGGCGCCGTGGTCGTGGTCGCCTTCTCGGTCCTGACCAGTGTGCTGCTGCTCCCCGTGCTGCTGCATCTGCTGGGGTCCCGGATCGAGTGGGGCCGGATCGGCCGCCGCGGGGCGCGCACGGCCCGGTCCGGCGGCGGCTGGGTCGCCGTGACCCACGCGGTCATGCGCCGCCCGGTGCTGTTCCTGGTGGTCGGTGTCGCGGCGCTGACCGCGCTCGCCCTGCCCGCCCTGCGCCTGGACACCTTCACCCCGGACGCCCGGGTCGTGCCCGCGGACGCGGCCGTACGCCAGGGATACGACGCGGTCAGGGACGAGTTCGGGGTGGGCAGCGCCGCGCCGGTCCAGGTGGTCGTCGAGTCGCGCGTACCGCTCCACACGCGCTCCGACGCGGAGGTGGCGAAGCTGCTGCGGTTCCACGACTCCGTCGCCGGACTGCCGGGGGTGGTACGGACCGACTCGGCGATCGGCACGCTCCGCGAGGCGGGCCGGGACCGGCCGTTCGCCGTCCTCGCGGCGCCGGACCGGCTTCCCGCCGACGCCCGCGGCACGGTCCGGCACTTCGTGTCCGCGGACGGCAGGACCCTGCTCATCGAGGTGGTGGGCGGTGACACCGCTTCCTCCGGCCCGGTACGGGACCTGCTCACGTCCGTACGCGCCGAGGCCGCCGGTTTCACGGCCGGCGGCGGAGGCTGGAACATCGATGTCGGCGGGGAGACGGCCGAGGGTGTCGACGCGAACAAGGTGATCGAGGACAGGCTGGTGCTGGTCATCGCGACCATGCTCGCCGTCATCTATCTGCTGCTGCTCCTCACCTTCCGCTCGCTGTTCCTGCCGCTCAAGGCCATCGCGATGAACCTGCTCTCGGTGGGTGCCACGTACGGGGTGCTGGTGCTGGTCTTCCAGGACGGCCTGGGCGGCGGGCTGTTCGGCTTCGACGTGGACGGCCACCTCACCAACTTCGTTCCCGTACTGCTGGTCACCCTGCTGTTCAGCCTCAGCACGGACTACGAGGTCTTCCTCCTCAGCCGGGTCCGCGAGGACCATCTCGCCACCGGGGACGACATCGGGAGCGTGGCGCGCGGTATGTCCGCCACGATGCCGCTGATCTCCGGCGCGGCCGTCCTCATGGTCGCGGTCTTCGCGGCCTTCGCGTTCACTGGCATCCTGCCCATGCAGCAACTGGGCCTCGGCATGGCTCTGGCCATCGCGCTCGACGCGACGGTCATCCGGCTGCTGATCGTCCCGGCGTCCATGCGCCTGATGAGCCGCTGGAACTGGTGGCTGCCGGGCCGTGAGCACGCCCCGGGGCCCACGCACGTGCCCGAACCCGTACAGGCCACGGAGATGGCCGGCATGGAGAGGACGACCCACAAGTGACGGACCAGACCGCCGCGACACCACCGGAAGCCGAGTCCCCCTCACGGATATCCGAGAGCATCGTTATCCGGGTGCCGCCTGAGACCGCCTACGCGGCGGTCAGCGATGTGGCGAGGATGGGCGAGTGGAGCCCGGAGTGCCGCGGCGCGTGGATCATCGGACGCAACGGCCCGGCCAGGACGGGCATGCGGTTCATCGGGCGCAACCGCGCCCGATGGCTGCCGTGGCCGACCCTGTGCCATGTGGTCGAGGCGGATCCCGGCCGCGCCTTCGCCTTCCATGTGAGCTTCCTCGGTATCGCGGTGGCGGGCTGGACGTACCGCTTCACACCGCTGCCCGAGGGATGCGAGGTACACGAGGAGTGGCGGGACCGGCGCTCCGGCCCGTTCGGCATGGCGCTCACCGCCGTCACGCCGCTGGTGACCGGCGTCGTACGCCGCAGGGCCCGCAACCGGGCGACCATGCGCACCACCCTCGTGGCGCTGCGGGACACGCTGGAGTCCGGCCGATCGTCGAAGTAGCGCCGTCCGCCCGTGAGACGCGGTCCGCGGGCTGTCGGCTCCGCCATGCCGTCACACCCCCGGGCCGCCGGAACAGAACACAAGAAACCGGACAGGAAGGAGCCTCATGATGCAGCCCGTCATAGCCGGTGCGCGTACCGGCGGCCCGGAAGTGGATCAGACGTCCGTTCCCGGCGCCCAACTCTGCCTGGACTTCTACGCCGGCCTCGCCTCCGGCGTCGCCGTGGTCACGGCGCCCTCGGACGACGGGCCGGTGGGGACGACCGTCTCGACCGTCACCTCGCTCTCGGCCGACCCGCCGCTGCTGCTCGTCTGCCTGTCCCACACCTCGCGGACGCTCGCCGCCATCACACCGGGTTCCGCCTTCGCGGTGCACCTGCTGCACGCGGAACAGAGCGGCCGGGCGCGGCTGTTCTCCACCGCCACCCCCGCCGAGCGTTTCGCCGCCGAACCGTACGAGGAGGTGCTCGGCGCGCCGGTGCTCTCGGACACCTTCGCCTGGTCGGTCTGCCGGACCGAGGAGGTACGCGCGTACGGCGACCACTGCCTGGTCGTCGGGCGCGTGGCCGCCCTGCACACGGCCGGCGGACGGCCCCTGATCTGGCACGACCGCGGCTTCCACACCCTGGCGGAAGGAGACGGGCGGTGACGGCCCCGGTACGGGAGGAGCCCTGCTGGGCGCCCGACGCCTCCCCCGGGGACCGCCCCGGCCGGGCCACCGCCGGCGCGTCCTCCGGGCGGGTGACCGGCGGGCTCACCGCCGATGTCGCCGTGGTGGGAGCCGGACTGGCCGGTCTGTCCACCGCCTACCACCTGATCGAACGCGATCCCTCCCTGGATGTCGTCGTCGTGGACGCCCGCCATCCGGCGGCCGGTGCGAGCGGCCGGGGCACGGGCCTCCTCGGGCCCCGGGTCGGTCCGTCCATCGACCGGGCCGCCCGCCGCTACGGCCCGTCCATGGCACGGGACATGTATCTGGCCTCCGTGACCGCGGTGGAGCGCGTGATCGCGCTGACGGAGGAGCTGGGCGCGCCGTGCGGGCTGCGCGAGGGCGGGCAGATCGTGGCGACCCGTACCGCCTCCGGCCTGGCGTCCCTCGCCCGGCAGGCGCGGACGTATCAGGCGCTCGGCCTGGACGTCCCGGTACTGTCGGCCGCCGGCATCCGCGAGCGCCTCGATGTCCCCTATCACGCGGGCCTGTTCCACCGCACCGCCGCCACCCTCGACCCGGCCGCGCTGAGCGGTGCGCTGGCCGCCGCCTGTGCCGCGAAGGGCGTCCGTTTCCACGACGACAGCCCTCTGCGCGGGATGCACCCCGGTGACGGCGGCACACCCACCGAACTGCTCTTCCCCAGCGGCACGCTCCGGGCCCGCAAGGCGGTCCTGGCCGTCAACGCGGCGGCCGGGCCGCTCGGGCTGCCGGTCGGCACGGTCCTGCCCCTTCAGGTGCACGCCGTCGCCACCGCCCCGCTCGGCCCCGAGGCCCGCGCGGCGCTGGGGGGCGGCACCGGAACGTCCCTCGTCGACAGCATGTCCCTGGCGCCGTACTTCCGGCTCACCCACGACGGCCGGCTGGTGGTGGGCGGCGGCAGGGCCGTCCATCTGCCGGGGCTGCCCGCCGGCCGGGCCGCCGCGCTGCGCACCGCCACCTGGACCTGGCTGGAGGAGCGGCTGCGGCGGCTGCACCCCGCCCTCACCGAGGTGCCGGTCACCCATCGCTGGTCGGGGCAGATAGGCATGACCACCGATGACCTCCCCGTGGTCGGCCGCGTCGGCGGCCACCCGGACGTCTGGTACATCGGCGGCTGCTGCGGCCATGGCCTGGCCATGTCGGTGGCCCATGGAGCGCATGTCGCGGAGTCCCTCGTCGAGGACCCTTCGGCGACCCGCGGCCCCGGCCCCCACCCGTGGCACCGCGACCGGGCCCCACGGGTCCCGCTCACCGCGCGCCCGGCGAGGGGGCTGCTGCGGGCCTACCTGAACAGCATGGACCGGGAAGCCCGCCGCACACCATGAGACCGGGATCCGTGAGCCGGTCGGGCCGGGCGGGACTTTCGCAACACGCCCTAGCCGGCGGCCTTGATCGTCAGCCGAGAGGAGAACAGACTGCTGGGCCGCAGGCCGAACATCGCGTGGAAGGCGCTGCTGAAGTGGGACGGGCTGGCGAAGCCCGCCTCGACGGCCGCCGTGCTGAGATCAGGCCAGGTCTCCAGCAGGGTCGCCACCCTCAGCATGCGCGTCCACATCCGGTAGCGGCGGAACGTCGTGCCCGTCTCGGCCCGGAACAGCCGCAGGAAGGCCGAGACGGACAGACCGGCCTCGGCCGCCAGTTCCGCTGCCGGGAGCCGCTGCCCGGACCCCTCGGAGAGCCGGCGGGTCGCCTGCTGTACGCGCGGATCCCGGCGGCCCGAGAGGCCGTCGGGTCCGGCGAGGTCCAGCCAACGCCGTACGGTCGGCAGCGGCGCGTCCTGTTCCAACAGGGCGGCCAGCGAGGCCAGTTCGTGCTCGTACCGGTGGTCTCCCGCCAGTTCCGCGCTCCCGCTCATCAGCCGGCGGCACGCCCGCTCCCGCGCGGACGCCGGGTCCAGGTAGCAGAAGGCCATCCGGCTCCCGCCGGCCACGATCCGGTGCCGCACGCGCGCCGCCACCAGCGCCGTGCGGGCGGCGCGGGCCCGGCCGTGTTCCAGCCGGACCGTGAACTCCCCGTCGACACCCACCGCGAGACAGCTCACCGCCCCGGAGTGGACGTCCAGTTCGAGGGACGGTCCGACATACAGCGCGTGCCCCGGCCACAACCACAACGCGGCCTGGTCACGGCACGTTTCTGAAAGCAGCGCCGGTCGCATGCGGGCATGCTAACCAACACCCCGATCATCCCTTTCTTCTGTTGAACGGATAAAACATGTGGACCGACCGACTCACCTCCGCGCTGTTCGTCGTCGTGGGGGCGGTGAACCTCCTGCCCGGAGTCGTCGCACTGGCCCCGTCCCGGATCACCACGGCCTACGGGGTGTCGATCGACGGTCCCCACTCCGCTGATCTGACGGTGCTTCTGCGGCACCGCGCGGTGTTACTGGGACTCGTCGGAATCGCCCTGCTCTGCGCGGCGTTCATCCCGTCGCTGCGGGTGCCCGCCCTCGTCGGCGGCGGGGTCAGCATGGGCACGTTCCTGCTGTTCGCCTACTCCACCCCGGGGCTCAACGACGCGACGATGCGGGTGGCGCGGATCGATATCGCGGCGATCGCACTGCTGGCGGTGGCGGCCGTCCTGGTCTGGCGCAAGAACGCCTGAACACCGGGGAGGCGAGGTGCGCGTCCGCACCTCGCCTCCCCGGTGTCCACTGCCCGGCCGCCGCCCGTATCGGGCGGCGGCCGGGCCACCGGTGTGCGGAGAGGGCAGGATTCGAACCTGCGAGGGCTTGCACCCGGTCCAGGTTTCCCCGGAACCCCGTTGGGCCGCTTCGGGTACCTCTCCCCACCTCGGGGCGGGGTCTCCCCCGTTCCCTTCGGTGCTCATGATTCTGCTGGACCCGCCTGAGATTTCGCTGACACCATCCTGAGACGCCTCAAGCGCGTTGGCCGTGCGCGCCGTTCCCCCGATGGCCAGGCGCACAGAACCGGTGTCAGGCGCTGCGGTCCGCGAAGGGGCCGTCCGGCGCGAAGGCCAGTCCGGCGAAGCGCTCGCCGATGCGGTGGTGGGTCGCGGCGTCCGGGTGGAGCCGGTCGGGCAGCGGCAACTCGGCGGCGTCGGCCTCGCCGTAGAGTTCACGGCCGTCCAGGTACCGCAGGTTCGGGTCCTCGGCCGCCCGCTGCTCCACGATGCGGGCCAGTTCGTCCCGGATGACCGTGAGCGTCAGCTTCCCGGCGGCCCGTTCCCCGGGGTCGCCCGTGGCCCGGAACCGGATCTTCCCCTCGCTGACGTCGCTGAAGTCCGGTGCGCTGGGGCCCGGGGTGTCCTCGTGGATGGGGCACAGGATGGACGAGACGACCAGCAGCGGTGTGGTGGGGTGGCCTTCGCGGATGGTGTCGAGGAAGCCGTGGACGGCGGGGGTGAAGGCGCGCAGACGCATCAGGTCGGCGTTGACCACGTTGATGCCGATCTTGACGCTGATGAAGTCGGCGGGGGTGTCCCGCAGCGCGCGGGCGGTGAACGGGTCCAGCAGGGCGCTGCCGCCCAGACCCAGATTGATCAGCTCCACACCGCCGAGGGAGGCGGCCAGCGCCGGCCAGGTGGTGGTGGGGCTCGCGGCGTCGGAGCCGTGGCTGATCGAACTGCCGTGGTGCAGCCATACCTTGCGGCCCCGGTCCGGTGCGGGCTCGACGGGGGCGTCGGTGCGCAGGGCGACGAGTTCGGTGGTCTCGTTGTGCGGCAGCCAGATCTCGATGTCCTTGACACCGTCGGGCAGGTCGGCGAAGCGGAGGCTGCCGGCGGGCCCCGGCCGGTGCTCGGCGGTCCCCGTGGTCATGTCGATGGTCAGGGTGTTGCCGCCGGTCACACTGGCCCGGCCGGCCAGGCGGCCGTCGACGAGCAGGTCGTACACACCGTCGGGACGGGGCGGGGCACTCACGTAGACCCGCTTGGTGGGCAGCACGTCCAGTTCTATGACGGTGGCGCCGGTGCGGAAGGCCAGCCGGACGCCGGAGGGCTGGGACTCGGCCATGGCGAGCTGTCCGTCGGAGTACTGGGCGCGGGCACGGGCGGGCAGCCGGTGCGGCAGGACGCCGTGTGCGGTGTGTTCCAGGTCGAGCGCGCCGCGCAGGATGTCGGTGGTGATGGGGGTGGTGATCCAGTGGTGCGTGGTGTTCATTTCTCCGCCTGTTGATCAAGACGCCCGGGTCGGGACGACTCAGGAGTCCGGCCGCGCCGAGGTGTCCTGACGGTGCGTCGGCGGCCGGTGGATGCCGTGGTGGCCGGGTTCAGGGTGCGGGCCAGTTCCGCAGCAGGGCGTCGAGCGCGTCCAGCGCCCGTGACCAGGATTCCTCCGAGCCGGGGGCGCTGTGGCTGAAGCCTCCGGCCATCTCCAGGCTGACGTAGCCGTGGAAGACGCTGCCCAGCAGCCGGACCGCGTGGGTCTGGTCCGGCTCCGTCAGGTCGTAGCCGCGCAGGATCGCCCGCGTCATCCGCGCGTGCCTGCCGCCGGCGCTGGCGGCCGCCGTTTCCGGGTCGAGCCTGAGCCGCGTCGCCGCGTAGCGGCCGGGGTGCTCCCGGGCGTAGTCGCGGTAGGCGTTCGCGAAGGCCACCAGGGCGTCCTTGCCGGCCCGCCCCGCCAGGGCCGCGGCGACCCGGTCGGCGAGTTCCGCCAGGGCCAGCAGAGCGATCCGGGTCTTGAGGTCCTGGGAGTTCTTCAGATGCGAGTACAGGCTCGCGTCCTTGACGCCGAACCGCCGGGCGAGCGCCGAGACGGTCACCTTGTCGAAGCCGACCTGGTCGGCCAGTTCCGCCCCCGCCTGTGTCAGTCGTTCCGCCGTCAGCCCAGCCCTTGCCATGACCATCCTTCCCTCAGCCTGTGGCGATTATGCATCTACCTAATCGTCCTAGGCAAATCCCGTGGCACTTCAGGCGCCCGCGCCGGGTCAGCGGGCGTAGTCGGGGAGGACGAGCGCGGAGTGGGCGGACCGCCCCTGGTCACCGGGGAGGCGGGCGGGGTCGCGCAGGGCGCGGTTGCGCAGGGCGAGTTCGTCGGCGGTGCGGGGAAGGACGCCGGCGCCTCCTGCGGTGGCGAGGTCCTGGTTCAGCTTCACGAACTCCCTGGTCCGGTCCTCGTAGGCCGCGTAGGCCGCGATGTGACTGTCGTGGGACGCCAGTTCACCGGCGAGGACATAGGCGCCGACCAGCGCGATGCTGGATCCCTGTCCCGAGAGGAAGGACGGGGCGTGGGCGGCGTCGCCGGCGAGGGCGACCCGTCCGGTGGACCAGCGGGGCATGCGGATCTGGCTGATGGTGTCGAAGAACAGGTCCTCGGCGGTGCGCAGGGCGGCGACCATGCGCGGAATCTCCCAGCCCGCGTCGGCGAAGACGGCCGCGACGAGCTCGCGCTGGGCGTCGGGGTCGCGAAAGGCGTCGACGGGCGGTTCGGGGCGGACGAAGTTGAGGAAGGCGTGCACCTGTTCGCCCGCGCCGACGGCGTAGAGGGCCGCGGCCCGGCCGGGGACGTTCCACATCATCGCCTCGCGCGCGAGGCCGAGATGGTTGGGCATGGTGAATCCGGCGAAGCAGTAGCCGAGGTACCGGTGGTAGTCCTCCTCGGGCCCGAAGGCGAGGCGCCTGGTGTGGGAGTGGAGTCCGTCGGCGCCGATGACCAGGCCGAAGGTACGCCGGGCGCCGCCGCGGAAGGTCACGTCCACACCTCCGTCGTGGTCGTGGAGGGTGGCGATGGAGTCGTCGAAGAGGAACTCGACGTCCTGCCGGACGGTGTCGTGGAGGGCGTCGGCGAGGTCCCCGCGGCGCACTTCGAGGTCGCGGCCCTCGACACCGCCGGTGATCGCCTCCGGCCGTACGGAGCCGACCGGGCCGCCGTCGGCGCCGACGAAGGTGATCTCGCGACTGTCGACGTGCGCGGCCCGGAGGCGCGGGAGCAGGCCCATCCGCGTGACCACGTCCAGCGCGGTGCCGCGGATGTCGATGGGGTAACCGCCGCCGCGTATCGCGCCGGCCTTCTCCACGACGGTGACCTCGAAGCCGTACCGGTGAAGCCAGTAGGCCAGCGCGGGCCCGGCGATGCTGGCGCCGGAGATGAGGACCGTCCGGTCGGGTGCCGTGTTCATGGGGGCTCCTCCCCTGGCCGGATTCCGCGGAACGCGACCAGATACGTACGTTAGTTATCTTCTTGGCAGGCGCGACGAACCGCCGGTCCGTGCGCCATGAAGGAACTATATACCTAACTTAGGTATCCAATGAGGAGTCGAGATGGATCCCCAGCAGCCAGACGCGTCCGCGGCGCGGGACGACGAGCGCGAGCAGGACATACTGGCCGCGCTCCCCCGGCTGACGCAGCTCGGCAACGTGCTGAACCGCGGCCGCCTGGTCGAACGCGCCATGGAGACCGCCGCGATCCACGTGGACCGGCCGGCGATGTCCGTACTCCTCGCCCTGCACATGGCGGACCGGCCGCTGCGGATCGGCGAGATCGCCGCGCGGATGCAGGTCGCGGGACCGCACATCACCCGGCAGGTGAACGAGCTGGAGCGGCGCGGCCTGGTCCTCCGGGTCACCGACCCGGACGACCAGCGGGCCCGCCTCATCGAGGCGACCCCCGACGGCGCGGCGGCGGCGGGACGCTACATGCGCACCCTCATCGGATGGTTCTCCGACGCCCTCGCGGACTGGCCCCGGCAGGACCGCCAGGACTTCGGCCGCCTCCTCGGGCGCTTCGCCGACGACCTGACCACACATCTGGCAGCCCTCGACGACCAGCCGGCTTCCGAGTAGGACCACCGGGGGCCTCGGGGACGGGCACCCGGCCACGGCGTCATCGGCCGTCGCACACCCCCGGGCAGCGGCCGATGACCGAAGGCCGAGGGCCAGAGTTCACATCCACGAACCAGGCCCGCCCGGCAGCACACCGGCGCCGACCGGCCCGGGACCGGACCGCGCGCTCTCCTGCCCGCACACACCCACAGCGCACACCCGGACGGCGCGAGAGGCGGTCCCACCCCACCACGGCGCCACATCCGTGTCGTCCACACCCATTGACCCCGCCCCGTTCACGACTCTAACCTCTGTTCCCATACGTAGACACCATCTGCATACAGGGACGAGGTTTCATGACACGGTTCAGCGCGGAGGTCGAAGGCATTACCCAGCGGCTGCGTGACGGCATGGCGCGCGGGGTGCTGGCCTTCCCTCTCACGAGCTTCCGCGAGGACGGCGGCCTCGATCCGGAGTCGTACCGGGCGTATCTGACCGCCCAGCTGGCCACGGCGCCCGGCGCGGTGTTCCCCGCCTGCGGTACCGGGGAGTTCGGCGCACTGGACGAGGACGAGTACCGCGCTGTCGTCACGGCCACGGTCGAGGTGACCGACGGCCGGCTGCCGGTCGTCGCGGGCATCGGCTACGGCTGGGCGCAGGCGCTGCGCTTCGCCCGGATCGCGGAAGAGGCGGGCGCGGACGCCGCGTTGGTGCTCCCCCACTACCTCGTCGAGGCCCCGCAGGACGGCTTGGTGGAGCAGCTGCGCCGGATCGCCGCCGGCACCCGGCTGCCGCTGATCGCGTACCAGCGCGGCCAAGTGGCCTTCACCGCCGGCAGTCTGCGCCGGATCGCGGACATCCCCACCGTCATCGGGCTCAAGGACGGGCACAGCGACCTCGACCGGCTCCAGCGCCTCACCCTCGCGGCACCTGACGGTTTCCTCTTCTTCAACGGCGCCGCCACCGCCGAGATCCAGGCCCGCGCCTACGGCACGGTGGGCGTTCCCGCGTACTCGTCGGCCGTTCACGCCTTCGCGCCCGAGATCGCGAACGCCTTCTTCACCGCTCTGCGGGACGGGGACGCGGTTCGTGTCGACACGCTCCTGCGGGACTTCTACGTCCCGCTGGTCGAGCTGCGCGACAGGGTGCCCGGCTACGCCGTCTCCCTGGTCAAGGCCGCCGCCCGGCTGCGCGGCCTCCCGGTCGGTCCGGTACGCGCCCCGCTCACCGACCCCGGTCCGGACGATCTCGCCCAGCTGACGAAGGTGCTGGACGACGGCCTGAACCTGGTGGGGGCCGTACGACGACCGGGCTGACGCACGCGCGAACACCGCGCCCACACCGTGCCCGCTCTGCCGCCGTACCGCGCGCCACCGCGCCACCCGACGGCCCCGCAGAGCCTCCGGCCAATCGATCCACAGTTCAAAGGGGAACTGACATGCCTCTGCTCGTCGTCGGGATCAGCGTTCTCGTTCTGCTCCTCCTCATGACCAGGCTGAGACTGAACGGCTTCGCCGCGCTCCTGCTCGTCGCGGTCGGGGTCGGGCTGGTCCAGGGGATTCCGGTGGCCAAGATCCCGGACGTCCTCTCGGAGGGCATAGGGGGCCAGATCGGTGACACGATGCTCACCATCGGACTCGGTGCCATGGTCGGCCGCGTCATGGGGGATTCCGGCGCGGCGCAGCGCATAGCCGGCAAGCTCCTCGACACCTTCGGCCCGCGTGGGGTCCAGGTGGCCATGGTGGTGACGGCGATGCTCATCGGCGTCACCATGTTCTACGAGGTCGCCTTCGTCATCATCGTGCCCGTCGCGTTCACCATCGTCCGCGTCACCGGGGCGAACCTGCTGTGGGTCGGGCTGCCGATGTCGATCGCCCTGTCCACCATGCACAGCTTCCTCCCGCCGCACCCCGGCCCCACCGCCGTGGCCGCTTCCTTCCACGCCTCCGTCGGCCTGACGCTGTTCTACGGCCTGTTCATCGCCATCCCCATCGGCGCGCTGATCGCCCTGGTGTGGCCGCGCCTTCCTTTCGTCAGGGCGATGAACCCTTCCCTGCCCAAGGGGCTCGTCAGTGAGCGGGTGTTCACCGACGAGGAGATGCCCGGCATGGCCTGGTCGCTGTCCGTGGCCCTCTTCCCCGTGGTGCTGATCGCGGGCGCGGCCGTGACCGACATGGCCGTATCCGGTTCGAACCCGTTCCTGCACTTCGTCGCCTTCATCGGATCGGCGCCGATCGCGCTCCTGCTGACCCTGCTCCTGGCGATCTGGGTGTTCGGACCGCGGATCGGCCGCGGTCTGGCGGACGTCGCCGCGTCCTGCACCTCGGCGGCCCAGGCGATGGCGATGATCCTGCTGGTGATCGGAGCCGGCGGCGCCTTCAAGGAGGTCCTCGTCGAGGGCGGGATCTCCGACTACATCAAGGACCTCACACACGGCTGGTCCATCTCGCCGATCATCCTCGCGTGGCTCATCGCGGTCATCCTCCGGGTCGCTCTCGGGTCGGCGACGGTCGCCGTCGTCACGGCCTCGGGCGTGGTGCTGCCGCTCCTGGCGGGCAGCGGGGTCCACCCCGAGCTCATGGTCCTCGCCGTCTCCTGCGGATCGATCGCGCTCTCCCACGTCAACGACCCCGGATTCTGGATGTTCAAGGAGTACTTCAACCTCTCGGTCATCGACGCGATCAAGACCCGCACCACCTACACGACGGTGCTCGCGGTCCTCGGGCTGGGCGGCGTGCTCGCGGTCGAGTGGGCCCTCGACGTCCTCAGCCTCTGAACCACTGCACTGCGCCTTCCGCGACCTCCGAAGCTCCCGAAGCCACCGAAGCCGCCGAAACCTCTGATCGCCTCGCGACAGAACGCATCCTGATGAGAATCGGACTCACCACTCCCATGCCACTGACAGCCACCCCGGCGCACAGCCGCCGCACCCCCGGAGGTACCCGGTCATGAGCCAGCCGACCGTCACCGCACTCTCCGTCTACCCGGTCGCCGGCCGGGACAGCATGGAGCTCAACCTCTCCGGCGCGCACGGCCCCTACTTCACCCGCAACGTGGTGGTCCTCGAGGACTCCGAGGGACGTACGGGGCTGGGGGAGGTACCGGGCGGAGAGAAGATCACCCGGACGCTGCGTGATGCCGAGTCCCTCGTCGTCGGTGCGAAGGTCGGCGACTACAAGCGCGTCCTGCGCGAGATCGGCGACCGGTTCGCCGGCCGCGACTCCGGCGGACGGGGCGACCAGACCTTCGACCTGCGCACCACCGTCCATGCCGTCACCGCCGTCGAGTCGGCGCTGCTCGACCTCCTGGGGCAGCACCTCGACGTGCCCGTGGCGGCACTCCTCGGCGACGGGCAGCAGCGTGACTCCGTCCGGGTCCTCGGCTACCTCTTCTACGTCGGTGACCCCGACCGCACCGATCTGGAGTACGTCCGCGATCCCGGCTCCGCCGTGGACTGGTACCGGATCCGGCACGAGGAGGCCCTGACGCCCGAGGCTATCGTCCGTCAGGCCGAGGCCGCCTACGACCTGTACGGCTTCCGCGACTTCAAACTCAAGGGCGGCGTCCTGGCGGGCGGCGAGGAGGTCAAGGCCGTACGCGCGCTCAAGGACCGCTTCCCCCAGGCCCGGATCACCCTCGACCCCAACGGCGCGTGGTCGCTGCGCGAGGCGGTCGAGCTGTGCCGGCCCCTGGTCGGCACCCTCGCGTACGCCGAGGACCCGTGCGGAGCCGAAGGCGGCTACTCCGGACGCGAGATCCTGGCCGAGTTCCGGCGCGCCACCAGCCTTCCCACGGCGACCAACATGATCGCCACCGACTGGCGGCAGCTCACCCACGCCCTGGCCCTCCAGTCGGTGTCCATCCCGCTGGCCGACCCGCACTTCTGGACCATGCAGGGCTCGGTACGCGTGGCCCAGCTGTGCCACGCGATGGGCCTGACCTGGGGATGCCACTCGAACAACCACTTCGATATCTCCCTGGCCATGGTGACCCACTGCGGAGCCGCGGCCCCGGGCGAGTACAACGCCCTGGACACCCACTGGATCTGGCAGGAAGGACGGGAACGCCTCACCACCGCCCCGCCACGCATCGTCGGCGGCGAGATCGCCGTACCCGACGCCCCCGGCCTGGGAGTCCGGATCGACATGGACCGCCTCCTGGCGGCCCACGAGCTGTACCAGGAGAAGGCACTGGGGGCGCGCGACGACGCCGTCGGGATGCGCTACCTCGTCCCCGACTGGACGTTCGACAGCAAACGCCCCTGCCTGGTGCGTTGAGGGCGCCGCGGTACGAGTTGGCCGCGCGCGACAGCGAAGACGGCCAGGGGCCCTCGGCCGGACATCCGGCTGAGGGCACGCACCGGGGGCGTCACCGACGCACCGGAAGCGTCACCAGTAATGCCGCCGTCCGCCGACCGCGTGCCCCAGCGCTCCGAGTGCCCAGAGCACGATGCCGATCGCTGCCAGGATGATGCCGATCGTCCACAGAACGTGGATGCCGACCACGAAACCGATGATCAGCAGAATGACTCCGACGATGATCATGATGCCTCCGATCATGGAGTCCCCCATGTCAGAGATCCCCGGATGGCCCCCCGGTAAACCCGCGGGCGGTCGTCGCGCGGCTGCGGCGAAGCTACGGCCGGTCCCCGCGGCCGTGCCCGGAACCCGACAGGTCCCGTGTCATCGAACCGAGCAGGGCCCCCAGACCGTAAGGGGCCCTGGGGGTGGTCCGGCCCGAGGTGAGGACAGGGCACTGGTCGGTGCGTACGATCCGGTGACCGGCCCGTTCGAGGGCGGCGACCAGCGCGCGGTCCTCACTGTGTCTCAGCTCGGGAAAGCCGCCCACCCGCTGGTAGGAGGCGGCGGCCACGCCCAGGTTGGCGCCGTGCACATGCGGATGTGACCAGCCGCCGGCCGCGCTCGGGCGGCCGGCGAAGTACCGGGCGTCGTGCCGGACGGCCGCCGCGGCGGTGAGCGAAGGGTGCGGCGCGACGCGCACCGTACCGACGACGCAGTCCCAGCCGCCGCGCGCGTGGTGCAACTGGTGGGCGAGCCAGTGGGAGGGCACCACCGTGTCCGCGTCCGTGGAGGCGATCCAGACACCGTCGCGGTGGTGACGGAGGAGGTCCAGGGCCCGCGCGACCCCGGCGGCGCGGGCGGCGCCCACATTCCGGCGGAGGATCTCGACGACATGTGCGCCGAGCGCTCGCGCGACGGCGGCGGTGTCGTCGCCGCAGTCGTCGGCCGCGACCACGGTCAGTACGCCGACGCCGGTCAGCGCCGGATGGCGCGCGGCCGTGCGCACACTCCGCAGGGCCGCCGGGAGGGTGGCGGCCTCGTTGTGCGCGGGGATGACGACCACGCACACGGCCGGCGCGGTGTTCACACCAGCCCCTCGTCGGCGGCCGGCGACGGGGCGGCGCTCCCGTCGGGGTGGCGACGGGTGAGGACGCTCAGGGTGAAGTCGGGATCGCGGTAGGCCGCGAACAGGCTCAGGCCGGGCAGGGACGCCGTCAGCGGGGCCAGGTCCGAGCCGACGCGCCGGTGTTCGGGGACGGGGTGGTCCCAGTGCGCGGTGACGAGCGTCCCACCGGGTTCGAGGCTGTCCATGACACGGGTGAACAGCCGGTCCAGTGTGTGATCGTCGAAGTAGTAGAGGACTTCGGACAGGACAATGAGGTCGAAGGTGCCCGGCGGCCACTCGTCGGGAACGGTCAGCCGGCGTACCTCGACGTGCGGCAGATCGCGTACGCGCCCGGAGGCCGTCCTGACCGCCGAGGGGACCCGGTCGGTGGAGAGCAGCCGGTCGCAGCGGGCGGCCAGCAGCACCGTCAGCACCCCTACGGAACAGCCGGGTTCGAAAGCGCGGCGGTAGCGGCGGCGCGGCAGGGACGCGAGTGTCAGGGCGTACTTGCGCTGCTCGTACCAGCGTTCCGCCAGGCCCCAGGGGTCGGGCGACGCGTCGTACATCGCGTCGAAGTAGGCGGCGGGCGTGCTCACCGGAAGACCACCTCGTAAGGCCTGTTGTGGTGCGCCCGCTCCTCCGCCGGCAGGATCGCCGCGTTCTCCGCGCCGTCCGCGAGTGGCGCGATCTGGCTGACGAACCGTTCGATGGCACGTCCCTTGCGCTCCAGTGCCCCGCTCGTGAGCGGGACGCGGACGGCGCTCCGCCAAGGGACGCGCGGGTCCGCGGGGCGCGCCCAGTGCCACATCCATACGGGATAGAGCCACAGCGGGACCCCCGCCGTCAGACTGGCTGCCGCCGCGGCCCGGCCCGCGGCCTCGTGGTCGCTGTGCAGGTCCCCTGTCCACGGTGCGACACAGAGGGCGGCGCCGGTCTCGCCGAGCAATCCGGCGATGCTGTCGCGCAGTTGCGGCTCGTGCCGGTGCACCCGTGTGTCCGGGAGGCGCAGCCGTCGCGGTGGCGGCCCTGTCAGGCCCAGCTCGGCCAGGGCGGCCCGCAGCTCGACCGCGCGGACCTCGGCCAGCCGGTCGGGCGTGATGCGCGCGCTGCGCGGGTGTGAGCGTTCACCATCGGTGGCCGACAGCAGACGCACCTCGGTGCCCGCCTCCGCGAGAGCGGCCAAGGAGCCGCCGAAGCCGAGCACTTCATCGTCCGGGTGCGCGGCGACGACCACCACGGGGCCGGTGGGAAGATCCGCGACGGGCAGGCGACGCAGGCCGTCCCAGGACGCCCACCGCGCTTCGGCAGTGCCCGGCCCGTCGATGGCCTCGGCCGCTGCCTGCCGTACGCCGGTCACCGGGTGTCCCCGTCCCCGCCGAGGTTTCCGCCGAGGCCTCCGGCGAGGTCTCCGGCGAGGTCTCCGGCGAGCAACTGTCCGAGTTCCGCGAGGTCGCGCTCGGCGTGATGCTGACGGATATAGACGGTCAGGTCGGCCACGGCCTTCGCGTGCCGCGCGTCGTGGCACAACGGACCCGCGCCCGTGGCGCGTCCCACGCGGGTGAGGACCTCGGTGCAGACCATCTCGGCCAGGGCGCGTGTGCGCAGGCCGCGCACGCGCGCGCCGCCCCGCGCGTCCAGCGGGTCGTCGTCGATGTCGGCGCCCGCCTGTTCCAGGACCGTACGCGCCGAGCTGAGCAGTACGTCCACGGCGCCCAAGTGGACCGCGGTGTGGGCGTCGGGGGTGCGCTTCCCGGCCGCCGCGAGCAGGGTGTCGGCCACGGCGTGCGCTCCGCCGAGCCAGCAAGCGGCGACGCCGATGCCGCCGTGCGGGAAGCCGGGGCGGTCGAGGTAGTCCCCGGCGCCGCCCAGCGGTTCGGCGGGCACGGCGGAGAACGCGATGTCGGGGGTGTCGCTGCCGGCCATGCCGATCGCCTGCCAGGTGCCAGGGACGGGTTCGATCCCGGGGTGGCCGGTGCGTACGGCGAACAGCCGGCGTCCGTCGTCGCTGTCGGCGGTGACCAGCGCGTGCGTACAGACGTGGGCGCCGGAACAGTACGGCTTGACGCCGTTCAACTGCCAGCCGCCGCCGTGCCGGTTCGCCAGGAGTCCGGGGCCCGGTGGATGCGCCGCCCATACGCCCCAGCGCTCGCCGGGGCCCGGCGGCGTACCACCGAGTTCAGCGAGGATCGCGGTCGCGTCGAGGTGTCCCTCACCGAGGCGCGCGAGGCACAGATCCTCCCGGCCCAGAGCGGAGAGGACCCGGAACCGCTCCGGGGTGCGACCCCCGCCAGGCAGGGGGACGTCTCCCGAGGCGTCGTCGACCCAGGCCGCGAAACGCGCCGCGACCGGCCGCCACAGCGCCGCGCGGTCGTCCGTACTCCCCTCGCCCGATTCCGGCGCGGAGCCCGGACGGGATCCCGGACGGCTGCCCGCGAGGGAAGCCGGTCCGACGGAAGAAGTCGCTTCAGCGGTCAACCTTTCCTCCTGGGGAAGCGGGGAAGAACGGGGCGAAGCGGACGCCATGGCCGCCTCCTCAACCCTGCGCCGGTGCGTGCACCCCCGCAAGCGTGGCCGGGCGCGAGGGGCGCCCGAGCTGTCGCCCGCCCACCCGCCCGCCCACCCCCGAGCAAGACTCTAAAAAAGTACCCTTTTGGGTGATTTGCGTACACTCAGGAGTATGTGCGTCGTTCCGCCAGGAGCGCGCGAGAGCTCGACAGGAAGGTCCCCCTCATGCCGAAGAAAAGCAGCCGCGACCCGCAAGGCGAGAGCCCGGGCCGGTTCAAGGGACGCGATCAGCACGGATGGTCACCGGACGTGGACGAGACCTCCCAGCAGGACAACCCCAGCGCGCACCGCTCCTTCCACCCGGACCGCTACGCCCCCGAATCCGACGCGGGCCGCGAGCCCTCCGCCGAGGACAAGAAGCGGTCGACCGAGGGCACGCCGGTCGAGAGCCGTTCCCGGCGCGGCGAGGACCAGGCCGGGAAATCCAAGAGCGAGGGCATGCACGACACCGGCCCCAAGGGGCGTACGCGGCGCCCCAGCGGAAGCAGGGACGCCACCGCCCACACCGGGGTCGACCCCCAGGACCCGCGGGACCGCAAGGACTCGCAGAACTGACCATCGGACGTGACCGTCATGGCTCGCTCTCACCCGACCTCTCACCCGGCCTCGCACCCGACCTCTCACTCGACTCGAACAGCGAAGGAGTCCGTCATGGAAACAAGCGCGACCGCACCCTCGGCACACACCGGCAGAAACGGCGCGGTGAAGGGAAAGACGGATATCGCGGACGCGGTGGTATCCACCATCGCCGGTATAGCGGCCCGGGAGACGCCCGGTGTGTATGCGATGGGTGGGGGTGTGTCCAGGACCCTCGGCGCCATGCGCGACAAGGTCGGCCGCTCGGACGACCCCGCCAGGGGCGTGAAGGTCGAAGTCGGCGAGAAGCAGGCGGCGATCGACCTCGACATCGTCGTCGAGTACGGGACACCGATCGAGGAAGCCGCCGACAACATCCGCTCCAACGTCACCGACGCGGTGGAACGAATGACAGGGCGGGAAGTCGTGGAGGCCAACGTGAGCGTTCTCGACGTACACGTACCCGGCATGGACGACGAGGAGGACCGTTCACGGGAGTCCGCCCGCGCACGGTGACCCGGCCGGCGATGGTCCGGGACCCTTCGTGGAGACGAAGGCGCCCTCCGGGCAGCAGAGACCGCATTCTTCAGAGGAAGTGCTATGGACACCAGCACCAAGGCGACTCTGGCCGCGGGCGTCGCGGCGGGTTATGTCGTCGGACGCACAAAGAACGGGAAGCTCGCCCTCGGCCTTCTGTCCGTCGTAGCGGGCCGGAGTCTGGATCCCTTGTCTCTGATCGGCCAGGGAATCAGGAAACTCGCCGAGAGTCCCCAGTTCGGTCAGCTCAGCGACCAGGTTCGGGGCGAGTTGCTGACTTCCGGGCGTTCCGCTTTGTCAGGAATGACGAACCGAGGTGTCGCATCGGTCACTGATGCCCTCCAGCAGCGGACGCGCTCCTTGCTGGAAAGCGAAGCGGACAGTGAGGCGGAGGACGAGGAATCCGACGAGGAATCCGACGAGGAACCCGACGAGGAGTCCTACGAAGATTCCGCGTCAGAGGAACCCGAGGAGGAAGAGGAGGAAGAGGAGGTAGAGGAGGAGGAAGAAGAGCCTCCTCGGCGTGCCCGGCGCCGACCGACGAGGCAGGCGCCCGCGGAGAAACCCACGGACAGGAAGCCGGGGCCGAAGAATCCGCCCGCCAAGAAGGCCATGGAGAAGAAGGCGGCGGACAGGAAGGCGGCGAAGGACAAGGCACCGGGGCGGAGTGCGGCGAAGAAGCCTCCCGCCGGCCGGGGCAGGCGGAGGTGAACTGCGATGACCAGGACGGATGAACGCCCGGGAACCGATGTCGCTTCCCCGCTCCAGGAACTGCGCACGGAACTCGGCAACTACGTCGGCGCGCAAGCCCAGCGCATCGTGGGCTCGGCCGTCGGCAAACTGACGAATCTCGCCGATCCCACGGACGCCGGGAAGGGCGCCGGGAAGGGCGCCGGAGGCGTGCTCGCCATCGGCAAACGTGTCCTTGGCGGCGGATCGCCGGTGAAGGCCCTGCTCTCCCATGGCCTCACGGGCGCCAAGGACAAGGTGGTTTCCGGTGCCAAGGAGGCGCTGGGCGGGGGTGGGGGGAAAGCGGGCGACACGAAGACCACCAATATCGTCGAGGTCATCGACATAGGGCTGCCCCTGCGCAGCGTGTATGACCAGTGGACGCAGTTCGAGGATTTCAGTTCGTTCACCAAGGGAGTGCGCAGCGTCAATATGTCCGACGAGATCGAATCGGACTGGAAGCTCAAGGTCGGCCCGTCCAACCGGAGTTGGAAGGCCACCGTGCAGGAGCAGGTGCCGGACGAGCGGATCGTCTGGACCTCGGAGGGCGCCAAGGGCACCACCCACGGAGCCGTGAGTTTCCACGAGTTGACCCCGGACCTGACGCGCGTCGTCGTGGTGGTCGAGTACTACGCTTCGGGGTTCTTCGAGAAGACGGGCAACATCTGGCGCGCTCAAGGACGTCGGCTCCGGCTGGACCTGAAGCATTTCCAGCGCTACGTGACGCTCGCCGACGAAGACGCCGAGGGCTGGCGCGGTGAGATCCGCGACGGCGAAGTCGTCCGCACCCACGAAGAAGCCGTCGAGGACGAAGAGGGGGAAGGGGAAGGGGAAGGGGAAGCAGAAGCGGAAGCAGAAGCGGCCGAGGACGAGGACGCGGCCGAAGAAGAAGACGAAGACGACGAAGAAGAAGAGTAGTCCGAGGGTGCCCCGAATCCGCGGGTGCCCCGAAGAGGACAACGTGCCGATCAGTCACCGCGCCGGTCGGTTACCGTCCCGCCCGCACCGCACATCACCGTCACCGCACATCACCGTGACCGCACAGCCCGGGAGGGGGCTGTGCGGTGACGTGTGTGGGTGATGCGTGTGACAGTGACGACGATGGTGACGGGTTCCGGTATGCCGTGGCGGGCTACGTGGGTTACGTGTGAGCTGACCGCCGAGCGGACGTGGTCGCGGACATCACGCGCGATGTCCGCGGCACGGCGGTGGTCGGTGAGTACACAACGGACCTCCACGTGCCAGGCACCGCCGCCGGCGGTGTGTTCGACATGGATGCCGGCCTCGCGGGGCAGCGCCGGCGAGCCGATGGTCTCCCATGCCCGGGAGGCGGCGCCGGCCAGGGCCTGGCGGAGGGTGGGCTGTAGTTCGGCCACCCCGGGAACCGCCAAAGCGGCCTGGGCGGCGATGCGTTCGACGCGTGTCGTGTCGCCGGCGGTCACGGTCGGCTCCTCTTCACAGTCCGCTCCACTTCACGGTCCGCTCCTCCCCTGTCCCACGAGTTCGGCGGGGGCCGGGGGCGACCTCAGAGGCTCCCATACGGACACGACCCTCAGGTCGATGTCACTGATGGCGAGGCCGAGCTCCTGCACACCGGCGTACGCGACGGCCCGGCGGACCGCGGTCGCCCGAGCGGGGAGGGGCTGGTCGAGAGTCATGGCGAGGGTCATGGTGACAATCACGTGGGCACCGTCGCCGGCGGGGCCGAGGCGGCAGCTCGCGGCGCGCACTCCGGGGACGCGGTCGGCGGCTCCGCGCAGGACCTTCGCCACCGCGGTCTCCGCGATCCACAGTCCTTGCGCGGGATCGTCCAGGGGCAGCAGTCGACCGAGCCTCACCTCGGCGCGTACCGCGCGCATGACCCGCCGGGCGACCGCGTGGGCGCCGAGGTGTTCCGCACGCAGTGTGCGGGTGGTGTTGTCCAGGGCTGCCAGTCCCTCGACCGCCTGCCGGCAGAACGCGCAGTCGGCCGTGTGGGCGTCGTCCTGGTCGTGGGGGTCGCGGGCCTGCTGCCATACCTGGCCCACCAGTCGCCCGCACGGCAGCCGCTCGTCCCCGACGAGTTCCGCGGCGTCGACGTCCTGGTGCGAGGCCGCCGGCTCGTCGCACGGGCGTGTGGCACGGGGGTCGTCTAGCGCCATGAGGACATCTCCTTCATCAGGGTGCGCCGTGCCCGGAAGAGCCTGCCGCGAACGGTCTGTTCGCTCTCCCCCAGGACCTGTGCGACGTCCTGGTACGACAGTCCGTGCAGCTCACGCAGGATCCAGCAGGCGCGCTGGCCTGGCTGGAGACGGTGGAGCGCCTGGACCAACGCCGCCGTGGCGGCCGCGCTTTCGGCGGCACGGGCGGGTTCGCCACCGGCGTCGTGGGCCGCCGGTTCGGGAACGACGTCCAAGGACACCGAAGGCGGGTGCCCGCGCAGGACGTTGAGGCATCGGTTCGTGACGATGCGGTACATCCACGTATGGAACGTCGCGTCCCCGCGGAATTCCGGGAGCCGCCGCCACGCGCTGATGAAGGCGTCCTGGACGACCTCCTCGGCGTCCGGGACGTTCCCCAGCATGTGGTACGCCAGCGCCAGCAGCGGTGCGCTGTGGCGGTGGACCAGCTCGGCGAACGCGTCGTCATCGCCTTCGGCGGACCGGGCCACCAGCAGCCCGTCGTCCAGACCGCCCAGATCGTCACCGGAATCACCGATCCGCTCGGCCGGAGGCGCGTCGTGCCTGGTGGCCGGGCTCGGAACCGCGCGGCGCGGTGGTGTGCGTCTTCCCTGCTTCGCATCCACTGTCGCTTCCCGGGCGATCGCTCTCGTGGGCCGCGTGACGTCTCCCGCCCCCGATGCGCCCGACGACGCGGTCAGGTCGGATGCCCCTCCTTTGAGCGTACGCCCGATGCACAGGACGAATAAGTGTGACGATTTCGGTTTTTCTGTGTCCAACCTTGTGACGGACGCCGCTCCGGTGTTCGCCGCCCTCGGGAGCGTGTCATGACGGACACGGCACACCGCCCGGCCGCCAGAAGGACACCGGCCACCGACGCGGCCCCGAGCGGTACGCGGAGGCCCCCGAGCGGTACGCGGGGAGAGGCCACGACGTAAGGAAAGGCGCAAACGATGAACACGACCATGGCGGGACTCATGACCGGCCTGGCACTGGGGTTCGCCGGCTACTTCGGCGGCTTCGGGGCCTTCATTGTCGTGGCGGTCCTGGGCCTGGTGGGCCTGATCGCCGGCTACCTGGCGCGCGGCGATGTGCATGTCACCGACTACGTACCCACCCGGAGCGGTGAGGGACGCCGGGAGACACTGGACCGGCCCCGGAGCACTTACGGCACCACCTCCCGCGGCTCCTACGGCACCGGCGCCACCCCCCGCACCGAGTACAGGACGCGGGTTCGGTGAGCGACCGGCCCTAGGGCGTGTTGCGAAAGTCCCGCCTGGCCCGCGACGCCCGGCACGCACGCTCGCGGCGTTGTCGGGATCACCCCAGTACGTCCAGTACTGGG
>NZ_JBIUSY010000007.1:0-605881 GCF_044741565.1 Streptomyces sp. NPDC088147
GCCCGCAGGTTTCGGTTTCTGTTTCCTCCCAACAAGCCCCCTCTCAGTCGGATTATTCCCCCCCCCCCCCCCCCGCCCCGGCGGGCGGCCCCCCCCCCCCCCCCCCCCCCCACCACCGGAAGGGGTGAATGCACGTAACTTTCCCGTACCGGTAGCGTTCTGTCGCGCTACGGAACAGACCGGCTACACGGCGTCAGTCCATGGCCACGCCCCCGGCGGGCGCGCGGAGGGCTCTCCGGGCCGCGCGGCGGGCCGCGGCGAGCGCCGGAATCGAGCGTCGGCCGCACCGCCCGGGATCGAGCGGCCCCACCCCGCGTGCGATGTCAACGCGGCGCGGGGGCGTTCATGAGACGGGCATCTCAACAGACGGGCATCTCACCTACTGGGAAAGACCCAGGGGTTCGGCTTGCACGTGATCCCCTCGATGTCCAGCGACTTCGTCTGCTGCTGCATCACCGGCGCGAGCGACCCGGGCGTGCGGCAGCTCACGTGATTGTGTCCGAGACGGTGTCCGACCTCGTGGTTGATCAGCATCTGCCGGTAGCTGAACATCGCCTTGTCACCGAAGGTCTTCGCGCCCTGCGCCCAGCGGAAGGCGTTGATCATGACGCGGTCGGTCGAGGCCGAGTCGCAGGACACATTGTCGATGGTCGTGTCCAGGCCGGACTTGGCGCACCAGACGCCGGTGGTCCCCGGACTCGCCAGCGTGATCACGAAGTCGGCCTCGCCGCTGGAGATCCGTTCGAAGGTCATGGCGCCGTTGTGGGCCCAGCTCCGGTCGTCGTTCAGGGTCTTCTGGACGGCGTCGGCGAAGAGCCCGCCGTCCAGCCCGAGCCCCTTCTCGACGTCCACGCGGTAGCGGAACTTCTGCCCCTTGCCGGGCGCCTTGGCGAGACCAGGTACGGCGGTGAAGTCGCCCGAGGCCGTCAGCTCCGGATCGAGCGGGAACTGTCGTGTCATCAGCTGCGCGTAGGTGGCGGCCGGGGCGGACGCACCGGCCGCGGACCGCGAGGGGGTGGGCCGGCCCTCGGAGCGCGAGGTGTCCTCGGCCTCGACGGCGCGCTCGGCGCCGTCGGCGGACCGCGCGTCGGCCGTTCTCGTCCCGCCTTCGGTGACCTGCCCGGCCACGACGACCGCGAGGACGGTGGTCACCGCCGCCGCGGCGATGCCGGTGAGCGCACGTCCCTTGCCGCCTCTGGCGGGCTCCGCCGGGTCCTGCTCGGTGTCCCCGCCGCCGGGGCCGTCGGCGCCGCCGTCCCGGTCACCGGTGGGCTGCGGGCCGGGCGCGCCGTCCTCCGAGACGGCGGTACGGGAGGACGGGGCACGGAAGGCGTCGAACGCGTCGTCGTCGAACGCCTCGATGAACTCGCGCCGCGGTCCCGGGATACGCGGAGCCGCGGGCGCCGGAGCGGCGGGGGACGACGGCGTGGGCGCCGAAGTCCCGGGCGTACGCGGCTGCTTGGGCGGGGACGCGTCGCGCCGCGCCGTGTCGGCGGACTCGGTGGGGTGACGCGTATCACCGTGGTGCCGCTCACCGCCCCAGCCGCCGCCGGCCTCACGCTGCTCGGGGTGACCGCCGCGCACCTGCGGCACGCCGTGCGCGGGGGTGGCGTGCGCGGGTCCGCCGTGCTGCTGCTCCGCGTCCGCGTCCCGGCCCTCCGCGCCCCGGCCTTCCGCGGCGCGCCTGCGCCAACTCCTGCCGGATCCGGCCTGTGCCGGGTCGGGTTCCTCCGCCGCGACCGCGGCCGTGGACCGCGCGCCCTGGGGTACAGGGCCCTTGCGGCTGTGTCGTCCCACGCCCCGGATCAGCTCCTGTCGTAGTCATCGATGAGTTCCCGGCACGCCTGCGCGACCTGCCGGGGGTACTCCATCATGGCAACATGTCCGGCCTCGGGGAGGGTAAGCAGCCGGGAACCGCGGAAAGCGGCCGACGCCCTGCGGGCCATACGGTACGAAACGAGCTGATCCCGCCCGCCGTAGACGAGCAGCGTCGGCGCCAGCACCCGTTCGGCCTGCCGCCACAACCCGTGTTGACCACCCAGGGTGTACGCGTTGACGATACCGCGCGCCGAGTTGGCCATCGCGTCCCAGAAATACGGCAGTTGGAGCCGGCGCTCCATCTCCCGCACGGCGTGGCGCAGATCCTCCTCGCGGACCGACGAGGGATCGCCGTAGGTCAGCCCCATCGAGCCGCGGGTGCGCTGCTCCGGCGTCCAGTCCCGGGTGAGCCGGCCGAACAGCGAGGCGACACCGGGCACCGCGAGGAGCGCGGTCGGCAACGCGGTGCGCTGCACCCGGATCTCCGGCAGCGCGGGCGAGATCAGCGTCAGGGTCCGCACCAGATCGGGCCGGGCAGCGGCGACGCGCGTGACGACGGCGCCGCCGAGGGAGTTGCCGAGGAGATGCACGGGGCCGCGCCTCCCCGCGTCCAACAGCCGGATCACCGCACGGGCATGGCCGGTGATGGAGTAATTGCCGTTGTCCGGCGGCGGCGAGTCCCCGAACCCGGGCAGATCGACGGCCTCGCCGTCGACGATGTCCTCCAGGAACGGCATCAGCGCCGACCAGTTCTGCGAGGAGCCGCCGAGCCCGTGCACATACAGCGCGGGCGGCGCGCCGGCCCGGGACGCGGGCCGCGCTCGTACGGTCAGCGTCAGTCCCGGCAGCGCGACGGAACGGAGCCGCTCCCCGTCCGCGACCCGTACGGGACTCACCTTCGGCGCCACGGCGGCGGCAATGGTTTCCGGCAGCTCGGTCGACGACATGCCGCAATGTTACGAGACGATCACGCCCCGGCCCGTGTGTTCGCGATCACAGGCCGCATGGCGCCGCGCGTCCCCCGCTTCCAGAGCAGGCGGGAGTCCGAGGACAGGGCCTAGGCTCTAAGGAGAGCGCTGGGAGAGAGAGGGCACGCCATGGCGGTTGACCCCACGGATCCCGAAACCTTCGAGACGGACGGCGAGGACGGGACGGCCGAGCTGGACGAGGAGGTCCCCGAGGCCGACGCCGCGGAACAGCACACGGACGTACGGCCCGGGGGCGACGAACCCCTGACACGTATCGACCCGGACAGGGCGGACGAAGCGGACGCGGCCGATCAGGCGCGGGCGGTCGGGACCGACGAGGACGACGACTACCGTCCGTGACCGGGCGGTCGGGCTCGTGCCGCAAAGGCCCTGGTACGCCCGCCGGACGTGACCGGGCGCCAAAAAAACAGGTCCTCACCACGCACAGCCGGGTTACCCAAAAGTACGATGGCCAGGCGGCGCACAGCGCGCACGGAACGAATTTTTGGGAGGCGGCGTGACAGCCATAGAGCAGACAGAGGCGGCGCGCCCGCGAGGCACGCGCCTGCCGCGTCGCGCCCGACGCAATCAGCTGCTGGGCGCGGCTCAGGAAGTGTTCGTCGCACAGGGCTATCACGCGGCCGCGATGGACGACATCGCCGAGCGGGCCGGTGTCAGCAAGCCCGTCCTCTACCAGCACTTCCCCGGAAAGCTGGAGCTCTATCTCGCCCTGCTCGACCAGCACTGCGAGAGCCTGCTCCAGGCGGTCCGTACAGCGCTCGCGTCCACGACGGACAACAAGCTGCGCGTCGAGGCCACGATGGACGCGTACTTCGCCTATGTCGAGGACGAGGGCGGCGCGTTCCGCCTGGTCTTCGAGTCGGATCTGACGAACGAGCCCGCGGTCCGCGAGCGCGTCGACCGGGTCGCGCTCCAGTGCGCGGAGGCCATCTCCGACGTGATCGCCGAGGACACCGGGCTCTCCAAGGAGGAGTCCATGCTGCTGGCCGTGGGGCTCGGCGGCGTCTCCCAGGTGGTGGCGCGCTACTGGCTCTCCAGCGAGTCCGCGATCCCCCGCGATCAGGCGGTCCAGCTCCTCACCTCGCTGGCCTGGCGCGGGATCGCCGGCTTCCCGCTGCACGGCAGTGAGCAGCACTGAACGACGGGTGTTCGCTGCGGGCGTTCCCCGCGGCGTCTTCCGGATGGTCGCTCCGGGCTAATGTGTGCTGCGTACCGCGCGGCTGGCCGCGCAACGCAGACCGTTCGGAGGGACATAGCCGTGGAGGTCAAGATCGGCGTGCAGCACACGCCCCGCGAGATCGTTCTGGAGAGCGGGCAGACCGCCCAGGAGGTCGAGCGCGCCGTCGCCGACGCGCTGGCCGGCAAGGCGCAGCTGCTCAGTCTCACGGACGACAAGGGGCGCAAGGTGCTCGTACCGGCCGAGCGGATCGCGTACGTGGAGATCGGTGAGCCGGCCACACGACGCGTCGGTTTCGGCGCTCTGTAGTCACGCGCACTCGTGCACGGAACGGCCCGGCGGGACACCCCCGCCGGGCCGCTCCGCTGTCCGTCCGCCGTCCGTTCCCCTGTCCCCTCCCCGGTCTGTTACCCGTGAGTTCCGCTATGCGCGTAGCCGCCCTCTCCCGGGGGTCTGTCGAGGGTTGCGTTCCGTGCACTCCGGGTAGTGACGTGCTGGGCCCAAGGCCCTGACCACATGTCACTCCCGGCGTCGTGAGGTGATCAGCAGTGATCTGGGAAGTTCTCGGATCGGTCCTGCTCGGACTCGGTCTTTCGTGGGCGGCCGCCAGCCGGCTCTCCCACCGGCTCCCGGCTCACCGGACGGTGTTCACGGCCGGCCCGGTCGGCGCGCTCGTCGGCGCCTATGTGACGCATATGGCGCTGGGCGCGGGCCATGTTCTCGCGACGCTCGTCGGTGCGCTGCTGGTGGGAGCGGTGCTGCTGTCGCTGCTGCTCCGCCCCACGCGTCGCGGGCTGCGCCGGCCCCAGACGTCCACCCCCTGAGCCGTTCCCCGGAGGGGCCGCCGGTCAGGCGGCCGGCCCGGGGAATCAGGCGGTCGGCCCGGGGGATCGAACGGCCCGTCCGAGGGGGATCAGGCGGCCAGCCCGAGGGCGGCCATCCGCTTGGTGTGCGCCTCGGTGATCCGGGAGAACATCCGGCCGACCTCCGCGAGATCGAACCCGTCCGCCACCCCGCCCACGAGCATCGTGGAGAGCGCGTCGCGCTCGGCCACGACCCGCTGCGCCTGTGAGAGCGCCTCGCCCATCAGCCGGCGCGCCCAGAGCGCCAGACGCCCGCCGACCCGCGGCTCCGCCTCGATCGCGGCGCGGACCTTCTCCACGGCGAAGTTGCCGTGTCCCGTGTCGTCCAGTACGGCGAGCACCAGCGCGCGGGTGTCGGTGTCCAGCCGCGCGGCCACCTCGCGGTAGAAGTCGCTGGCGATCGAGTCGCCCACGTACGCCTTGACGAGGCCCTCCAGCCAGTCCGACGGCGCGGTGAGGCGGTGGAAGTCGTCGAGCGCCTTCGCGAACGGCTCCATCGCACCGGTCGGCTCGGCGTCGATCGCCCGCAGCTGGTCGTTCAGCCGCTCGAAGTGGTGGAATTCGGCGGCGGCCATTTTCGCCAGGGCCGCCTTGTCGGCGAGGGTCGGCGCGAGCTTGGCGTCCTCGGCGAGCCGCTCGAAGGCCGCCAGCTCCCCATAGGCGAGCGCTCCCAGCAGATCCACGACCGCGGCGCGGTACTGCGGCTCGGCGGAGGCCGTGTCCCAGTCCTGGGCGGCGATCCCGGTGGGTTCCTCGGCTGCGGATGCGGGCGTGGTGGCGGTGTCGGGCGTCTCCATGGACCGCACAATAGCCCGCTCTTCGCGCCGCGTAAGGGCCTGGTCAGACACCGTGGTCACACCGATCCGACGAATTCGCCCAACACACATGCGCGATTCCGGGGTACAGTGGTAATGCGCCTGCCGAATATTCGGCGGGCGATCGCAGTGTTAGACAGTGTTTGAACGAGGGTAGTCCCTCGTGCAGGCCCCATGAGGATGCCCGGTCGGTGGCCCGATCGGCTCCGACCCGACCGCCCTCCGCGCGGATCGTACGCACAGCAGCGTACGGCCGCAGATGAGGGGCCCCCTCAGCGGTTCGAGCGCTCGAGCGACGGCAGTGGTCCCGCGCCATCCGGCCAATCCACGGCCGGCCGAGTACCCAGGTGCGGTACGACCCCCAGCGTTCGCCTCGCGCCGCGTCTCACAGAAGAGGCAGCACCCTGACTACGACTTTCCGAGACCTCGGAATCCTCCCCGAGACAGCCGAAGCGCTAGAAGCCGTCGGCATCCTGTCTCCGTTCCCCATCCAAGAGATGACGCTCCCCGTCGCGCTTTCCGGCAAGGACGTCATCGGACAGGCCAAGACCGGCACGGGCAAGACGCTCGGCTTCGGTCTGCCGCTCCTGGAGCGCGTCACGGTCCCCGCGGACGTCGAGTCCGGCCGGGCCGTGCCCGAGAAGCTCACCAACGCCCCGCAGGCGCTCGTCGTCGTCCCCACCCGCGAGCTGTGCACGCAGGTCACCAACGACCTGCTGACGGCCGGCAAGGTGCGGAACGTCCGGGTCCTGGCGATCTACGGCGGCCGGGCCTACGAGCCGCAGGTCGAGGCCCTCAAGAAGGGCGTCGATGTGATTGTCGGCACCCCGGGCCGGCTGCTCGACCTGGCGGGCCAGAAGAAGCTCGATCTCTCCCATGTGCGCGCGCTCGTCCTGGACGAGGCCGACGAGATGCTCGACCTGGGCTTCCTGCCCGACGTCGAGAAGATCATCCAGCTGCTGCCGCCCAAGCGGCAGACGATGCTGTTCTCCGCGACGATGCCGGGCGCGGTCATCGGCCTCGCCCGCCGGTACATGTCGCAGCCCACGCACATCAGCGCCACCTCGCCGGACGACGCGGGCGCGACGGTCGCCAACACGACGCAGCGCGTCTACCGCGCCCACTCCATGGACAAGCCGGAGATGGTCGCCCGCATCCTCCAGTCCGAGGGCCGCGGCCTGGCGATGATCTTCTGCCGTACGAAGCGCACGGCCGCCGACATCGCGGACCAGCTCGCCCAGCGCGGCTTCGCCTCCGGCGCGGTCCACGGCGACCTGGGCCAGGGCGCCCGCGAGCAGGCGCTGCGCGCCTTCCGCAACGGCAAGGTCGACGTCCTCGTCTGCACCGATGTCGCCGCGCGCGGTATCGACGTCGAGGGCGTGACGCACGTCATCAACTACCAGTCGCCGGAGGAGGAGAAGACCTACCTCCACCGCATCGGCCGCACGGGCCGGGCGGGCGCGTCCGGTACCGCCGTCACGCTCGTCGACTGGGACGACATCCCGCGCTGGCAGCTGATCAACAAGGCGCTGGACCTCGGCTTCCCGGACCCGCCGGAGACGTACTCCACGTCCCCGCACCTGTTCGAGGAGCTGAACATCCCCGCCGGGACCAAGGGCGTCCTGCCGCGCGCGGAGCGTACGCGCGCGGGTCTGTCGGCCGAGCAGGTCGAGGACCTCGGCGAGACGGGCGGTCGCGGCCGCAAGTCCGCCGCTCCCGCGGCAGCGGCGGCGGTACGGGAAGAGCGCCCGGCCCGTACGCGCACACCGCGCCAGCGCCGCCGTACCCGCGGCGGGACCCCGCTGGAGGCCGCCGCGACGGTGGCGGCGCCGCTGCCCCCGAGCGCCGAGCCGCAGTTCCAGACCGCGGAGCCGCAGTTCCAGACCGCCGTGCCGATGGACGTGCCCGCGAGCGTGGAGCGGCCCGCCGAGGCGCGTACCCCGCGCCGTCGCCGGCGTACCCGCTCCGGAGCCGGGTCAGGGGCCGTGTCCGGGGCACCGGCCGTGGAGACCACGGCGGATCCGGTCGTTTCCGAGCCGGTCGCCGCGGAGTCCGTCGTCGCGGAGCCCGTCCTTCCCGAGCCGGAGGCGGAGCCCGTGGCCAAGCCGCGCCGCCGCCGTACCCGGGCCGCGAAGCCCGCGGCCGACACGGCCGCGACGGTGGAGGCCGCCGCGGTGACGGAGCCGGCCGACGCCCCCGAGGCGCCGGTCGCCGAGACCAAGCCGCGCCGCCGTACCCGCGTCGCCAAGCCCGTGGCCGAGGCCGCGGAGCCGGTGGCGGCGGAGCCGGTGGACGGCACGGCCGAGGCCCCCGTCGCGGAGACCAAGCCCCGTCGCCGTACCCGCGTCGCCAAGCCGGCCGCCGAGGCCGTCGAGGCCGCCGCGACCGCGGAGGCACCCGAAGCGGAGGGGGAGGCGCTGCCCAAGCCGCGCCGCCGCCGTACGCGCACGACAGCGGCGAAGACCGAGAGCTGACGTACGCGCGCACCACAGCCGGATGGCCCGACGCCCCCAGAGGGGGGTGCCGGGCCATCGGCTTTCCGAGGCGCGGTTAGCCTCTTCGCATGAGTCGGCCGCCCACGTTCGTCCCGCCTTCCTGTGCCCGCGCCCGTACGCTCGCGACCCGCCGCGGGCCCTTCGCCACGCTCGACGCGAGGCCGGCCGGGGAGCCGCGCGGCACCGCGCTGATGCTCCCCGGGTTCACCGGGAGCAAGGAGGACTTCATCGCGCTGCTGGAGCCCCTCACGGACGCCGGCTACCGGGTCGTCTGCGTGGACGGCCGCGGCCAGTACGAGACCGCGGGCCCGGAGACCGAGGACGGCTACGCGCAGAGCGAGCTGGCCGCCGACGTCCTGGCGCAGACCGAGGCGCTCGGCTCCCCCGTACATCTGGTCGGGCACTCGCTCGGCGGTCTGATCGCCCGTGCCGCCGTGCTGCTCGACCCCGGCCCGTTCGTCACGCTGACGCTGCTGTCCTCCGGGCCCGCGCGGGTCACCCAGGTCCAGCGGGAGCGGGCCGAGCTGCTCAGCGGGGCGCTCAGGGCCATGACGATGGGGCAGGTCTGGGAGATCATGCGCTCGATGGATCCCCCCGAGGAGACCGCCATCGACGGGGAGGATCTGCGCAGGCGCTGGCTCCTCACCCAGCCGGCCCAGCTGATCGCCACCGGCCGGCAGCTGAGCGTGGAGCCGGACCGGGTGGACGAGCTGGCCGCCGTACGCCCTCTCCCCAAGCATGTGATGTCCGGCGAGCGGGACGACACCTGGCCGGTGCCGCTGCTGGACGAGATGGCCGTGCGCCTCGGCGCCCGCCGGACGGTCATCGAGGGCGCCCAGCACTCGCCCAACACCGACCGGCCGCGGGAGACCGCCGCCGCGCTCAGGGACTTCTGGGACGCCCAGGGCCGACTCACGGTCTGACCCCGCTCACCGCGACCCCCACGGCCGACCGCCGGGCTGGAGAGGCCGGACCGGACTGTCAGTACTGCGACTGCAAGTGGTGCCAGAAGCCGTCCCGCAGCGACCGGCGCAGTATCGCGTGGCCCCGTAGCGACCGCTGGAGCAGCTTCTCCGCCTCGATCAGCAGGTCCTGGTCCACCGGGCCCGGCAGATACGGGTGGCCCGGCAGCAGCTCGGCCATGGCTTCCCGGCCGCGCTCCGCCAGCCAGGTCGCGGCGATCTGCGCGCCGATGAACCGCACCTGGTCGCGGGAGGGCGGCGGCTCACCCTCGTGCTCGTAGGTGGTGACCGGGCGGCGGGTGACATACGGCTTGCAGAAGTCCAGGTCGAAGGTGCGCTGGCTGTCGACCTCCCACAGCAGCGGCTCGGCCTGATTGCGGCCCTCGCCCGCCTCGATGCCCCAGAGGTGCACGCGCGCGCCGTACCCCTGCGCCGCCTCGACGGCCGACACCAGGTCCTCGTCGCCGCCGACCAGCGCCGCGTCACTGATGGCGCGGTGCCGGGCGAGCGATTCGAGATCCGTGCGGATCAGGGAATCGACGCCCTTCTGCTGATTGTTGGCGTTCAGATTGCCCAGCCTGACCTTGACGTCGGGCAGTTCGGCGATGGACTGCTGCTCCGAGGTGTGGATGCGGCGTCGGGCGCCGTCGTACCAGTACACGCGGAGCAGCCGGCTGTCCGCGAAGATGATCCGGGCCTTGTCGATGAAGGCCTCGATGAGCCCTTCGGCGTCCAGATCGAAGGCGCGCCGGTCCTCGGTGCCCGCCACCAGCAATCCGGCCGCAGCATAGACGTAACCGGCGTCGACGAAGATGGCATGTGTGGACGGGGTCTTGGCGACTTCGGCGAGCATGCGCTGGAGCAGCTCGTTGGTGCGCTCCAGACGGGCGCCGATGTCGGCGATCTCTGGGTTGATCTCTGCCTCGCTCATACACCGTTCATTCTCTGCGGACGCGACGGTACCCGCCAGAAGTTAGTCATCCGAAAATTTTCCTTAGCGTAGGGAATGTTTGCAGTGGGCAAGCCGTTGCATCTGGATGTAACTGCCGACGGCTCAGTCCGTCACCCCATAGTTCTCCAGCAGGAGGATCAGACGAAGGGAGAAGCCTTGCGCTTCGAAATCATGCGACTCGACGATGTTGACGGCTCCGCTGTCGACAGCACCGTTGTGGACGCCGCCTCCGTCAATCGGATCGTGCAGCAGGCCGCCGCGATGGGCCAGCGCATCTATATCCGCCCGGCCGAAACCTCGGCCTCGTAACCCCGTATCCCTTCGCGACGCGTACGACAGCGACCGACCGCGAACCGACGAAGCGCCCCTGTACGGATCACTCGTACGGGGGCGCTGCCCATGTCAGGCGCCCTGGATCACCTGGGTGACGCCATTGATGATCTGCTGAACGGCGATGGCCGAAAGCATCATCCCGGCCAGCCGGGTCACCAGCACCACTCCCCCGTCCTTGATCAGCCGGATGATCAGCAGCGAGTAGCGCATCGTCAGCCAGAGCACGACATGCATCGCGACGATCGCCGCCCAGACCGAGATCCGCGCCGAGGTGCCCTCGGCGTGCTGGACGGCGAGGATGACGGACACGATCGCGCCGGGTCCCGCGAGCAGCGGCATGCCCAGGGGGACGAGCGCGACATTGACGTCCTTCGTCTGCTTCGGCTCATCGGTCTTGCCGGTCAGCAGATCCAGCGCGATGAGCAGCAGGAGCAGCCCGCCGGCGATCATCAGCGCCGGTACGGAGACATGCAGATAGTCCAGGATCTGCTGGCCCAGCAGCCCGAAGACGGTGATCACCCCGAAGGCGACGGCCACCGCCTGCCAGGCCATGGCGCGCTGGACCTTGGCGGGCCTGCCGGAGGTGAGGGCGAGGAAGATCGGGGTGATCCCGGGAGGGTCCATGATCACGAAGAGTGTGAGAAAGAGGGAGCCGAAGACGGCGAAGTCGAACACAGTGAGGGCCTTGCGGGACGTAGAGACGGGAGGCGCGGGAACGGACGCGCGCGGAGGCGCGACGAGGTGAGGGCGCGACCGTGCCATGAGGAAGCGGCACGGGGAAGCGCTGCGGAGAAGCGGTACGGGAAAGGGGAAGCGGTACGGAGACGGCGCGGTACGGAGACGGCGCGCGGTACGGCCGGACTTACGCGCGTCCGCCCGCACCCGGCACCGGGAAGGCGCCGGAGGCCCGCCGGGTGATCTCGCCGTAGATCTCCGGGTCGGTGGTACAGCCGCCGAGTTCCACGGACTTGCGGCTGCCGTGGTAGTCGCTGGATCCGGTGGGCAGCAGGCCGAGTTCGGCGGCCAGTCCGCGCAGCCGGGCCCGGGTCGGTTCGTCGTGGTCCATGTGGTCGACCTCGATGCCGTCGAGACCGGCGTCGGCGAACCGGACGATGGCGGACTCGGGCACGACGCGGCCCCGCTTGGCGGCCAGCGGATGCGCGAACACGGTGACCCCTCCGGCGGCCTTGACCATGCGGATCGCCTCGAAGGGGTCGAGTTCGTGCTTCTCGGCGTACGCGCGTCCGCCGTCCGCGAGCCAGTCCGCGGTGAAGGCGTCGGAGACGGTCTCGACGACGCCGAGTTCGACGAGGGCGGTGGCGATGTGCGGACGGCCGAGCGAGGCGTCGCCCGCGATGCGCGACACCTGTTCCCACGTGATGGGGACGCCCAGCTCCTGGAGCTTGCGGACCATCGTCCGCGCGCGCGGGACGCGGTCGTCCCGTACCAGCTCGCGCTCGGCCAGCAGCTCCGGCTCGTCCGGGTCGAAGAGATACGCCAGCATGTGCAGGCTGATGCCGTCGAGCCGGCAGGAGAGCTCCGCACCGGTGACGAGGGTGAGGTCCCGGCCGAGTGCCGGGAGCGCGGCGATCGCCTCGGCGTGGCCGCGGGTGGTGTCGTGGTCGGTCAGCGCGACGACGTCGAGCCCGGCGGCGGCCGCGTTGCGCACCAGCTCGGCGGGGGTGTCCGTACCGTCCGAGGCCGTGGAGTGGGTGTGCAGATCGATGCGCACGGCGCGTCACTCCGGAGGTTCGGCGCGGACAGGGGGACGGTCAAGGATAACGGCACGCGGGGGCGGCCCAGGACGCGCCGGGCGCGCACGCGGGCCGGGACGGGCGGAGCCAGGAGGGTGGCCCTGACGGACTGATACCGCGATGCTGACCTCAGGCCCCTCGGGGGGAGTCACAGAGGCTCACGGGCGGTCGGTGGCTCAGGAGAGCAGCCGGGGCGACAGCGCTCCGCAGGGCAGCAGCTCCATCTCCGCGCCCACGTCCCGCAGATCGGTCAGCACCACCTCGTCGTAGAGCAGCAGCCCCGACTGTTCGGGCCAGACGATCGCCCACAGCCACAGGCCGAGCGCCTCGCCCGCGAAGACCGCGCGGTCCTCCGGGGCGTCCGCGACATGCCAGAGCGGGGTGGGCCGGCCGGCCGCGAGCACCTTGGTCGGCGGTGGCTTGTCGACGCATATGGCGGGGCCCGGGTCCGGGCCGGCGATCCCCGCGTAGCGCGCGCCGAGTCCGACGCCCAGCTCCTCGGCGACGAGCAGCAGCTCCCCCATTCCGCCGAGCGGCCCCGGTCCCGAGCAGGCGACGGCGGTGGCACGGCCCCCGCTGCGGTCGTCGCCCGCGTACGCCACGCCGGTGAAGAGCCAGCCGACCGGCAGCGGCCAGGGCATCCACACCGGCACCTGGGCACGGTGCACCACGACACCGAGGGCTTCGACGCTGGGCGGTATCACGGGCTGTAGCGGATGCACCGTGCCATGTACATCGCACTGCCAGGAGTCGGCGAAGAGGCCGGGCGCCCTGACTCGGCCACCGCACTTCGGGCAACTGGGTTCGCCCCTCATAGCGCCCCACGGTCCTCCCCGGCCGACGCCGCGTCAAGGACGATCACCCGTCCGGTCAGAGTCCGAGCACGGAGAGATAGATGTAACTTGCACTTATTAGCTTACCTAACTTATTGTCTGCCTATTGCATCGATCCAGCGGGAGAGTGGAGGCACGCCTCATGCGCGGAGAGGATCCGTTCGACGAGGGAGACGGGGGCGCGGGCGGCCTGCTGCGTCAGCCGAAGGCCGTCTGGGCCACGGCGGGCGCGTCGGTCGTGGCCTTCATGGGGATCGGCCTGGTGGACCCGATCCTGCCGTCCATCGCCAAGGGCCTGGCGGCGACCCCGAGCCAGGTCTCGCTGCTCTTCACCTCGTACTTCCTGATCACCGCGGTCGCCATGCTCCTCACGGGCTGGGTCTCCAGCCGCATCGGGGGCCGCAAGACCCTGCTCGCCGGTCTGGCGCTCGTCGTGGTCTTCGCGGCCCTGTCGGGCACGTCGTCGTCGGTGACCGAACTGGTCGGCTTCCGGGCCGGCTGGGGGCTCGGCAACGCCCTCTTCGTCTCGACCGCGCTCGCCGTGATCGTCGGCGCGGCGGCCGGGGGCAGCGCGGCGGCGATCCTGCTGTACGAGTCGGCGCTCGGCCTCGGTATGGCCTGCGGACCGCTGCTCGGCGCGCTGCTCGGCGACGCCAGCTGGCGCTATCCGTTCTTCGGCACCGCGGCCCTGATGGCCATCGGCTTCGTCTGCATCACGGCGTTCCTCAAGGAACAGCCCAGGCCCGCGCGCAGGACGTCGCTGCTCGATCCGGTCAGGGCCCTGGGGCACGGCGGGCTCGCGTCCGCGGCGGCCTCGGCGTTCTTCTACAACTACGCGTTCTTCACGGTGCTGGCCTTCACGCCGTTCGTGCTGAACATGACCCCGTACGCGTCGGGGGCCGTCTTCTTCGCCTGGGGGCTGCTGCTCGCGGTCTTCTCGGTACTGGTGGCGCCCCGGCTCCAGCGGCGCTTCGGCTCGCTCCAGGTGCTGGGCGGCTCACTCGTGCTGCTCGCCGTCGATCTGCTGGTGCTCGGATACGGGAACCACACCGTGGCCGTCGTCGGCACGATCGTCTCCGGCGCCTTCATCGGCCTGAACAACACCGTCTTCACCGAACTGGCGCTGGGGGTCTCCGACGCGCCCCGGCCGGTGGCGAGCGCGGGCTACAACTTCGTCCGCTGGTTCGCCGCGGCGGCGGCGCCCTTCCTCGCACCGAAGATCGAGGAGTGGAGCGACGTCCACATCCCGTTCGTGGTCGCCGCGCTCGCGGCCGTCGTGGGAGCGGTCATCGTGGGCGTACGGCGCGGCGCGCTGAGCCAGAATGCCGAGGAGCTGCGGCCCGCGCACGCCACGGAGGACGGCGTCACGGTCTTCGCCGACTGAAGCCGCTGACCGGCTGACCGGCCGACCGGCCGACGGGCTGACGGGCTGACGGGCTGACCGGCCGACCGGCCGACGGGCTGACGGGCTGACGGGCTGACCGGCCGACCGGCTGGCCGGCGCGGCTCCTCAGTCCAGGGGCACGGAGGCGCGCAGCGGGTCGCGCAGGTCCGTGCCCCGCGCGAGCCAGCGCTCCTCCAGCTCCCGCGCGCCCCTGACCCGCTTCCACGCCGCCTCATTGGGCGTCATCGGGAGCAGCGGCAGAAACCGCACCGGCTCCAGCGGCGCGTCCAGCTCAAGATCCGTCACCAGCCCGCCCGGCTCACCGACCAGTACGGAGCTGAAGGGCGCCCCCGGCCACAGCGGCTCACCGAGGTCGAGCGAGCTGCCCGGGGCCACGACCACGCCCTCGACCTGCGGAGACGCGGCCAGCACGGCCAGCGGGCGAAGGACCTGATCGGTATCGGCGAGCCCGGCGCGCACCGACAGGACGAGTTCGGCGCGCGGTCCCTTCACGGGGTCGGCGAGCAGCGCCGACGGGTCGGCCATCGGCTGCGCCGACATCCCGAGCGTGGCGTAGCGCACCACACCGGAGCCGCCCTGGGAGTCCACGAAGCGCAGCACCTCGAAGCGGTCCGTCCCGAGAAACGTCACCGCGGCGCGCGCGTCCGGCTCGCCGAGTGCCGTGCGGAGCCGGGCCTCGACCAGATCAAGAATTTCTCCCATCCGGCGAGCATAGATCCCGTAAGGATTGGGCAAGGGTCAGAGTTGGCCCTCAGTGTGCTGATAGTCTTGGCCGCTGGTAGGGACAGCACGCAGAAGCGTTGCTCTCTTGTCCCGACGACGTCATCCCCTACGGGGGACCGGCCGGAGGAGGTGGGGCTGCGGTGGATCGAAGTCACCCGGCCAGTACCAACCGCTCTTCCGTACGGACCTCGTGTCCGGTGATCTGACGCCCCGTCCCCCGGGCCCACGGCATATCGCACGACGGAAGAGCACGTCTCTCAGTACTTGAGCAGTGCCTGAGCTGTATCTGAGCAGTGCCTGAGCAGTATCTGACTCTCTGCCTGTCTGTAGCGAACGCCGTCACCGCGACCCTCCGGTGCCGCCCGCTTTGCGGACGTACGCATCACGTCCCCATTCCGGGCTGTGCCACGCCTCGCCGACGGCCTCTCCGTGAAGGAGCCCGCCATGTCGATGATCCGTGACCTGCGCGCAGCGGTCCGTCCGTCCCTGCGCAAGACCAAGCCCGTGTACGGGAAGTACGACACGTACGACGCCACCCGTGACCCCTCCGCGTCGAGCGCGGTCGTCGACTGCGCGGTCTACCGCGACGGCCGGCGGGTCACCGAGAACCCCTGCGTCACCCCGCACGAGGCGATGCTGCGGGTGCGCGAGGGCGGCGGCTTCGCCTGGATCGGCCTGCACGAGCCGACGGAGGAGGAATTCGCCGGTATCGCGGCCGAGTTCGGGCTGCACCCGCTGGCGGTGGAGGACGCCGTGCACGCGCACCAGCGGCCCAAGCTGGAGCGGTACGACGACACCCTGTTCACCGTCTTCAAGACCATCCACTACGTGGAGCACACCCAGCTGACCGCGACCAGCGAGGTCGTCGACACCGGCGAGGTCATGTGCTTCACCGGCCGGGACTTCGTGATCACCGTCCGGCACGGCGGCAAGGGCTCGCTGCGCGCGCTGCGCCACCGGCTGGAGAGCGACGCCGAACTGCTCACCAAAGGGCCCTCCGCCGTACTGCACTCCATCGCGGACCATGTCGTCGACGGATACGTCGCGGTGGCGGCGGCCGTGCAGGACGACATCGACGAGGTCGAGATCGATGTGTTCTCGGCACCGGAGAAAGGCAGCTCGCGCGGCGCGGACGCCGGGCGGATCTACCAGCTCAAGCGCGAGGTGCTGGAGTTCAAGCGGGCCGTCTCCCCGCTGCTGCGGCCGATGCAGCTGCTGAGCGAGCGGCCGATGCGGCTGGTCGACCCGGACATCCAGAAGTACTTCCGCGATGTCGCCGACCATCTGGCCCGGGTGCACGAGCAGGTCATCGGCTTCGACGAGCTGCTGAACTCGATCCTCCAGGCGAATCTGGCGCAGGCGACGGTCGCGCAGAACGAGGACATGCGCAAGATCACGTCCTGGGCGGCGATCATCGCCGTACCGACGGCCGTGTGCGGGATCTACGGCATGAACTTCGAGCACATGCCGGAGCTGGGCTGGAAGTACGGCTATCCCATGGTGCTCGCCGCGATCGCCACCATCTGTCTGACGATCCACCGCACCCTGAAGCGGAACGGCTGGCTCTGAGGGCTGTCCCGCCACCGGGTAGGCCCTGCCGCCGAGTACGTCCCGCCGCCGATGTCCTGTCGCCGAGTACGTCCTGTCCGGCCGCCGTCCCGGCGGCTGGATAGGCTGCGGGCATGACAGAAGCAGACCTCGGGCCCGACCTCGGACAGGTCCTCGTCGAAGAGGCCACGAAGAAGTCCGGCCTCATCTGGGTGCGCGGCTCGGGTCCCGACCGCGCGCTGTGGCACGTATGGCACGAGGGCGCGGCGCTGCTGGTCGGGGACGGCCCCGGGGAGCAGCCTCTGCCGGGGCTCGCGGACGGCTCGGTGGCCGAGGTGACCGTACGGAGCAAGGACAAGGGCGGCCGGCTCGTCGCCTGGACGGCGGCCGTCGTGGAGCTGGCGCCGCACTCTGAGGGCTGGGAGACGGCCGTCGCCGAGCTCAAGGGCAAGCGGCTGAACGCGCCCGACGCCGAGGTGATGACGGACCGTTGGGCGCGTGAGTGCCGGGTGCTGCGGCTGACGCCCCAGGACGCGATCACCGATCTGCCGGACTCCTCGCTGGCGGCGGCGCCGCTGCCGACCGGCGCGACGACCCGTCAGCCCCTGCCGGCCTCGCTCGGACGGCTCCTCCTCAAGCGCGACAAGGGCAAAGGCACTGGCAAGGGCGAAGGCACAGGCAAGGGCAAGCGGAGTTAGTCGCTGGTGGCCGGGAGCCGGCTGCCGTAGTCGACGGTCTCGCCCTTGGCCGGCGCCGCCAGTTCGAAGTCACGGCCCCAGTCGGCGAGCGAGAGCGTCCCCGCGCCGCCCGCGCGCACCAGTTGCAGCGGGTACGGTGCGCCCTCCAGCGAGACGTCCAGCGTCCCGCCGTCGCCCTCGCCGCCGTTGATCTTGATGGTCTTCACGCCGCCGATCCGGTCGCGGTCGCCCTTGTTCAGCTTGCCGTGCAGCGTCAGTATCCCGGCGAGCAGCACCTTCATGTCCGTGAAGCCGCTCAGCTGTTCGTACGAGGGGTCGTCCTCCGGGACCTTCACATACTTGTCCTGGAGCTTGTCCGCGGCCTCGGCGTCCGAAGCGCTGGGCTTGGCGCTCTCCTTGCCGCCGTCGCCGTCGCCGCCCTCATCGTCCGCGTGGTTCCAGAAACCGGCGTCGGCCTTCAGGAAGAGCGCGTCCTCGATGCGCAGCAGCTGGAAGGTGCTGTTCTTCGACGTGACGGTGCCCGTCCCGCCGTTCGCCTTGAGCCGCATGTTGAGCTTGTAGGTCTCCCCTTGCGTGACCAGCGTGCCGGCGAGCCTGACCGCGCCCGCCGCGTTCGCCGCGGTCTGCGCCTTTCTCTCGATCTCGGTGGCGGAGAGCTTGCCGACCCCGTTCGTACCCTCGTCCGGATCCTCACCGCATGCCGTGAGAACCGCGGCCAGCCCCACGCAGAACGCGACGGGGAGAGCGACCCTGCGGGCACGGCCGGACGACAGGAGAACGGTCACAGACGCACTGCCTCTCAAACGCAGCTGGGGATGGCAGACCGCAGCGTACCCGGGCCGGAGATACCTCTCGACAGAGACCGCACAGACATCGTAGGAAGGCTGTACGGACGGATCCGTCAGGGCGTACCGCAGCGGTACGGGCTAGCCTGAACCCGTTATCCCGCTGGATAGAAGGACAACCGCGGACGAAGGAGGCGCTGGGAAATGGCGGCAGGCGCCCCCCGGATCTTTGTCTCGCACCTCGCCGGTGTGGCCGTCTTCGATCCCGTCGGCGACCAGGTGGGCCGGGTCCGCGATCTCGTGGCGATGCTGCGGGTCGGCGGCCGTCCGCCGCGGCTGCTCGGGCTGGTCGTCGAGGTGCTCAGCCGGCGCCGGATCTTTCTGCCCATGACCCGGGTGACCGGGGTGGAGTCCGGCCAGGTGATCACCACGGGCGTGCTCAACGTACGCCGCTTCGAGCAGCGGCCCACCGAGCGCCTCGTCCTCGGCGAGCTGCTGGACCGCCGCGTGCGGCTCGTGGAGAGCGGCGAGGAGGTGACGGTCCTCGATGTCGCCGTCCGTCAGCTGCCGGCCCGCCGTGACTGGGAGATCGACAAGGTCTTCGTACGGCGTGGCAGGAAGGGCGGCGCCCTGCGGCGGCGCGGGGAGACCCTGACCGTCGACTGGTCCGCGATCACCGGCTTCTCGCTGGAGGAGGAGGGGCAGGGCGCGGAGAGCCTTGTCGCCACCTTCGAGACCCTGCGCCCGGTCGATCTCGCCAATGTGCTGCACCATCTGACCCCGAAGCGGCGGGGCGAGGTGGCCGTCGCCCTCGATGACGACCGGCTCGCGGATGTCATGGAGGAGCTGCCCGAGGACGACCAGGTGGAGATCCTCGGCAAGCTCAAGGAGGAGCGCGCGGCCGATGTCCTGGAGGCCATGGACCCGGACGACGCGGCCGACCTCCTCTCCGAGCTGCCCGAGAACGACAAGGAGCGGCTGCTCACGCTGATGCGGCCGGACGACGCCGCCGATGTGCGGCGGCTGATGGCGTACGAGGAGCGCACGGCGGGCGGTCTGATGACGACCGACCCGATCGTGCTGCGGCCCGACGCGACGGTGGCGGAGGCGCTGGCCCGGGTACGGCTCCCCGACCTCTCCCCCGCGCTCGCGGCGCAGATCTATGTCTGCCGGCCGCCGGACGAGACGCCGACGGGCAAGTACCTGGGCACGGTGCACTTCCAGCGGCTGCTGCGGGATCCGCCGTACACGCTGGTCAGCTCGATCGTCGACAGCGATCTGCCGCCGCTCGCGCCCGACACCCCGCTGCCCGCGATCACCAGCCATCTCGCGGCGTACAACATGGTCTCGGCGCCGGTGGTGGACGAGGGCGGGTCGCTGCTCGGCGCCGTGACCGTCGACGACGTGCTCGATCACCTGCTGCCCGACGACTGGCGGGAGACCGGCTACCACGGCATGGAAGAGGCGGCCCGTGGTGAGTGAGCGCCCCGACAGGGAGCCCGGCCGGGAGCGCGCGAGGACCAGCTCGGGGGCCGGGTCGACCGCGCTGATGCGGGGTGGCCGGGTCAGGCTCGATCAGCCCGCCCCGCCGCGGCGCCGGCTGCTGCCCGAGTACGACCCCGAGGCCTTCGGGGTGCTTTCGGAGCGTATCGCCCGCTTTCTGGGGACAGGCCGCTTCATCGTCTGGATGACGCTGATCATCATCGTCTGGCTCGTCTGGAACGTCACCGCCCCGCGTGAACTGCGCTTCGACCCGTACCCGTTCATCTTTCTGACGCTGATGCTCTCCCTCCAGGCGTCGTACGCCGCGCCCCTGATCCTGCTGGCGCAGAACCGCCAGGACGACCGGGACCGGGTCACACAGGAGCAGGAACGCAAGCAGAACGAGCGCTCGATCGCCGACACCGAGTACCTGACGCGCGAGATCGCGGCGCTGCGGATCGGCCTCGGCGAGGTCGCCACCCGCGACTGGATCCGGTCGGAGCTCCAGGATCTGATGCGGGACATGACGGAGCAGCACGCGCCGCCCCGGGCGGAACCCGGGCGTGAGGAACCCGACCGCTGACGGGCTTTCCCGAGCCGGTACGGACCGCCGTACCATCTCGGTATGGCTACCGATACGTACGGAACCGCCGTCCCCGCGGAAGAAGCGGTGCGCGAAGCGCTGGCGACGGTGAACGACCCCGAGATCCACCGGCCGATCACCGACCTCGGCATGGTCAAATCGGTGGACATCGGTCCGGACGGAGCGGTGACCGTCACGGTCTATCTGACGGTTTCCGGCTGCCCGATGCGCGACACGATCACCCGGAACGTGACCGAAGCGGTCGCCCGGGTCGCGGGGGTCACGCGGGTGGACGTCACGCTGGACGTGATGGGCGACGAGCAGCGGCGCGAGCTGGCGGCCTCGCTGCGCGGCGGCACCGCCGAGCGCGAGGTGCCCTTCGCCCAGCCGGGCTCCCTGACCCGGGTGTACGCGGTGGCGTCGGGCAAGGGCGGTGTCGGCAAGTCCTCGGTGACGGTCAACCTGGCCGCCGCGATGGCGGCCGACGGGCTGAAGGTCGGTGTGGTCGACGCGGACATCTACGGGCACAGCGTGCCGCGGATGCTCGGCGCGGACGGCAAGCCCACGCAGGTCGAGAACATGATCATGCCGCCGTCGGCGAACGGCGTGAAGGTGATCTCCATCGGGATGTTCACCCCGGGCAACTCGCCGGTCGTCTGGCGCGGTCCGATGCTCCACCGCGCGCTCCAGCAGTTCCTCGCGGACGTCTACTGGGGCGATCTGGACGTGCTGCTGCTCGACCTGCCGCCGGGGACAGGCGATATCGCGATCTCGGTGGCGCAGCTCGTGCCGAACGCCGAGATCCTGGTGGTCACCACCCCGCAGCAGGCCGCGGCCGAGGTCGCCGAGCGGGCCGGCTCCATCGCCGTACAGACCCATCAGAAGATCGTCGGCGTGGTCGAGAACATGTCGGGCCTGCCCTGTCCGCACTGCGACGAGATGATCGACGTCTTCGGCACCGGCGGCGGCAAGCTGGTCGCCGAGGGGCTGACGAAGACGACGGGCGCCGAGGTGCCGGTGCTGGGCGCGATCCCGATCGACGTACGGCTGCGGGAGGGCGGCGACGAGGGCAAGCCCATCGTGCTCTCCGACCCCGACTCACCGGCCGCCGCCGCCCTGCGCGGGATCGCGAGCAAGCTGGGCGGCCGGCAGCGCGGTCTGTCGGGCATGTCGCTGGGGATCACCCCGCGCAACAAGTTCTGAGACGGGCCGGGACGACGGCGCGCCACCTCGGCAGCGTCAACGGGTAAGGGGCGACCGCCCATTGCGGCCGCCCCTTACCCGTCTCCTAGGACGCGTACGTCCTGATGTCCTCGATCACCGAGAAGCCGAGGCCGTAGGCGCTCATCCCGCGCCCGTACGCCCCCAGGTGCACCCCGCGGCGCGTCGAACCGGCCAGCACCCAGCCGAACTCGGACTCGCGGTAGTGGAACGGCGTCGGCTCCGCGTCGACGGGCAGCGAGAGCGTCGTCCAGTCGGGTCCGTCGAGATCGTCGGCCAGCTCGAACGCGGCCTCCGTCTGCTGCTCCAGCCAGTTGTCGCGCAGCGAGTGGTCCAGCTGCGGGGGCCAGGTGAACGCCAGCAGCGCCGAACCGGCCAGCCAGGCCGCCGAGGAGGCCGTGGTGGCGTCCAGGTGCCCGGTACCGTCACCGGTGCGCCGTTCGGGGCTCGTGGCCACCGTCACGACCACCGCGAAGCGTTCCCTGTCGGCGGCCGGAGCCTCCGGTCTTATCGACGGCTCTTCACCATGGCCCGTGGCGCCGTGCCGTACCGTTCCGTCGGCCGTCGCGCCGACCTGCATGAGCCAGCGCGGCCCGGTGAAGGCGTCATCCAGTCCGTACCAGGGAAAAGGCGCCCGCAGATAGCCCTCGACCGAACGCAGGGCGGCTGCCCCGCCCCCGGCCTTGGCTGAGCTGGCCGCGTCCCGCGTACCCGCCCGACTCGTCGTCTCCATCTGCCGGCGCCTCCTCGATCGTGAGCGTTACGGAGCGGCCCGCCCCCGACGGGCGCCCCACTACCGAACACTTGGAGGATAGCCACCAGGTCCCGACCCGATGGGATTGATCGTACTCAGGTGGCGTCTGCGTCGAAGGGCGGACGTTCGGGCCGAGTGGCCTTTTCCGGCTTCTTGAGCAGGTCGGGAATGGTGGAGGCGCCGGTCGCGGACGACCCGATCGCAGCGGAGCCATTCGGGGAGACCGGCGTCGCGGAGGTGTCCGCCTCGGACACGCTTTCGTGACCGTTCACCGCGTCCGCGACCTCGTTCATCTCCTTGCGGAGGTCGAAGCTGCTGCGGATCTCCTTCAGCCCCAGATCGTCGTTGTCCATCAGCTGCTTGCGGACGAACGTCTTGGGGTTGAGGTCCTCGAACTCGAAGTCCTTGAACTCGGGACCCAGCTCGGAGCGGATGTCCTCCTTGGCGCTCTCGGAGAACGCGCGGACCTTCCGTATGAAGCCGGAGACGTCCTGGATGACCTTGGGCAGCTTCTCGGGACCGAAGACGATCACGGCGAGAACCGCGATCGCGATCACCTCAAGGGCGCCAATGTCATTGAACACGTGCTGCTCCTCGGGGTGGGTCGAAGGTCGGGCGAGGTCCGGGCCGCTCCACGGTACCTGCCGGAACTGTCCGGGCGGTACCTTCCGGTGGCCGTCAGGTGCCGTCTGCGGAGCCGAGAGTCAACTTCATGGTCCGCTCTTTACCTCCGCGGTCCAGTGTCAGCTCCAGCTGGTCGCCGGGACGGTGGGCGCGGATCTTGACGATCAGCTCCTCACCGCTGTGCACCCGCTGGCCGTTCACCTCCGTGATGACGTCCCCCGCCTTGATGCCGGCCTTGGCGCCGGGCCCGCCCGCGGTCACCCCGGGACCGCCGTCGGCACCCTTGGCGCCGACCTTGGCGCCGTCGCCCGCGTACTCCATGTCGAGGCTGACGCCGATCACCGGGTGCGTGGCCTTCCCGGTGTTGATCAGCTCCTCGGCGACGCGCTTGCCCTGGTTGATCGGTATCGCGAAGCCGAGGCCGATCGAGCCCGACTGGCCGCCGGTGAGACCGGTGCCGCTGTCCGCGGCGCGGATCGCGCTGTTGATGCCGATGACCCGGGCGCGGGTGTCCACCAGCGGGCCGCCGGAGTTGCCGGGGTTGATCGGGGCGTCCGTCTGGAGCGCGTCGACATAACTGACGTCGCTGCCGTCGCCCTTCTCGCCGCCCGCGGTGATGGGGCGCTGCTTGGCGCTGATGATCCCGGAGGTCACCGTGTTGGACAGGTCGAAGGGGGCGCCGATGGCCACCACCGGATCGCCGACCTGGACGCTGTCGGAGTTCCCCAGCGGCAGCGGCTCCAGCCCGGAGACGCCGGTGACCTTGACGACGGCCAGGTCGTAGCCGCTGTCCTTGCCGACGAGCTTCGCCCTGGCGGTCTGGCCGTCGCTGAACGTGACGGATATCTCGCCGGAGGAGGAGGCCGGCTGGACGACATGGTTGTTCGTCAGGATGTGGCCCTGCCGGTCGAGGACGAAGCCCGTGCCGGTGCCCTGCTCATCACTGCCGCTGACATGCAGGGTGACGACGCTGGGCAGCGCCCTGGCCGCGATGCCCGCGACACTGTCGGGCGCGCGCCCGCCCGCTTCCGCGTCGGCCTGCGGGAGTTCGACGCTGGTGAAGCCGCCGTTGCGTTCGATGTACGCGCCGACCGCGCCGCCGAGGACACAGGCGGCGAGGACGAGCGCCCCGGCGGCGACGAGCCCGGCCCGCCGCAGGCCGCGCCGCTTGGGCGGCTCGCCGTACTGGGTCAGGGGCTGGGGGCCTGGCGCGTTCCAGGGGTCGTACCGGAGCCACTGCGAGGACTCGGGCCCGCCGGGCGCCTGGGCGTGTGGCTGGGGCGGGGGCAGAGGCTGGGGCCCCGGGACCGGGTGGTGGTGCGGCTGGGGGTGGTGCGGCTGCCCGTGCGGCTGCTGCGGGATCTGGACCTGCGGCGGCGCCGCGTGCGCGGCCGACGGCAGCGGCGTGCCGTGCGCGGGGGTGGGCGCGGGTCGCTGTACGGGCGGAGCGAGCGCCCAGGGGCCGGGCTCGCCGTAGGGCGGTGTGCTGTAGGCGTCGGGCTCGTGCAGCGGCCGCGGGCGCCCCTGAGGCGCCTGAGCCGCGTCGGCGGGCACGGGGGCCGGAGCCACGTCGGGAGGCCCGGGAACGGCGTCAGCGGGCACGGGGGCCGCGTCGGCGGGCGCCGGGGCCGGGTCGGCGGGTACGGGAGCCGGGTCGGCGGAGACCGGGGCCGGGTCCGCCACCGCTGACGGCTCGTCAGCGACAGGCGGCGACTGCGCCGTCACCTCGTCGCTCCGGGCCGGCGGCACCCCGGGCCCCTGCGGCACCGCGCCCTCGGCTGAGGGACGGCTCCACCACTTCGCCGTGGGTCCGGTCGGCTTCCCGTCGTCCATGCTCTCCCCGCAACTGCCGTTCCGCGCCCCGATGGGCACCCTGCCAAGGATTCAACCAGGTTTACGGTTTTCCGCGCAGGGGGCCGCCGGGCGGACGGGACTTCGAAGACTGGGCCTGGCGAGACTGGGCCTAGCGCCGGGCGGAAAGCGGCGTGCCGGGCAGCGTCGGGGCGGCCAGCCGGGTCGGATTGGGCGTGGCCGTGGGGCTGACCCCTGACGCCTCGTCGATCTGGAGGGCCGAGCCCGTGGGCCGGATCAGCAGCGCCGGGGACGGACTCACCAGGGCGCCCGGCGCGAACGGGCGCTCCGAGAGCGTCTGCGCCTGGAACATGCCGGGAGGGGCCGCGGGGGTCGGGCGGTCGGCGGACCGTGACAGCGCTCCGCTGCCGCCGCCCTGGCGCCGGGAGGACTCACCGCCGACGGCCGACGGGCCCGCGGTGCCGGGGGCCCGCATGGGAGTCACGTTGTTGCCCGCGCCACCCCGGGGCAGGGCGTCGGCTGCCGTACCGAGCGGCATCGTCCCGCCGAGGGCCATCGCGGCGAACGACACCGCGCTGGCGGCGGCGAAGGCGAACCGCTTGCCGCGCCACGGCGACCGCTCGGCCTCCTGGCGTCCCACCTCGTGGATCCGGAAGCCGGAGCCGCTGGGCAGTACGGCGGCATGGGCGCCCGCCGGGACATAACCGAAGCCGTCGGTGCGGACGCCGAAAACGCCCTCACCAAAGCGCCCCCCGTCGAAGAGCCCTTTTCCGTTGTCGTCGTCACCGCCCCCGGATCCGGGAAGGCCGCCCGGCAGCCCCTGCAGTCTGGCGAGCAGACCGGCGGAGGGCGGCGGCGGAGCGGACTGGGCGAACACACTTTTCAGCCGGCGCTGGGCGTCGGCTTCCGCCTTGCACTTGGCACAGGTGGCGAGATGGGCCAGCACACGCTCGCGCGCGTCATGGTCCAGCTCTCCGTCCACCAGGGCGGCGAGTCTGTCCCCCAGATGCTGCTCGGCGGGGGTGGGGCTCGTGCCACTCACGCCGCTCCGCCCTCCCCGGCCACGCTCACGAAGGCGCGCTGCTCGGCCCTTGCCTCGGGGGAACGGTGCTGGAGAGCCTTGCGCAGATGCGAGCGCCCGCGGTGGATCCGGCTGCGCACGGTGCCGAGCTTGACTCCGAGCGTGGCCGCGATCTCCTCGTACGAGAGCCCCTCGATGTCGCAGAGCACCACGGCCGCGCGGAATTCGGGCGCGAGGGTGTCCAGCGCCTGCTGGACGTCCGCGTCGAAGTGCGTGTCGTGGAAGACCTGCTGCGGCGACGGCTCACGGCTGGGCAGCCGCTCCGCCGCGTCGTCACCGAGCGCGTCGAACCGGATCCGCTGCTTGCGGCGGACCATGTCGAGGAAGAGGTTGGTGGTGATGCGGTGCAGCCAGCCCTCGAACGTGCCGGGGGTGTAGGTCGACAGCGAGCGGAAGACTCTGACGAAGACTTCCTGGGTCAGGTCCTCGGCGTCGTGCTGGTTGCCCGTGAGGCGGTAGGCGAGGCGGTAGACACGTCCGCTGTGCGTGCTGACGATCTCCTCCCAGCTGGGAGGCGTCCACGCCTGCGATTCCGCATCCGATGCGAAGGTCGCGGTAACTGCGGAGTCGGTGGAGCGAGAACGGTCAGCGGTGTTGGTCACGGATTTCGGCTTGCCGGCCGACCTGAGAAAGCGCGTCAGCACTCCTCCCCGATCCACAGGCTCAGCCGCACCTCCCCTATCGGCTCTGGTGGTGTCCAGTGGAGCCCCTACCATAGCCACTCCGCCCGTTAGCTCCGGATAAGAATCTTTACGTCAAATTAGGCCCGGTCGCAGGTCTTGATCCGGGTGTTCCCCGCTTCTTCATAACGTCCGGTCCCATCTGCGGGTTCCCGGGCGCAGCGGATACAGTCACCGTTGCGCCGCCAACGGGGACAAGGAGAGGGTCATTACCGCCAACCGGCAGACGAGCTGGGCGTTCGCCGACGCCTTTGTCGCCGAGGACGAAGCACTGCGCTGGGCCCGTGACCGGGCCCGGGAGACAGGGCTCCGCTCGGTGTCACCAGGCACCGGCGCCGCGCTGCGTCTGCTCGCCGCCACCCTGGACGCGAAGGCGGTCGCCGAGATCGGCACCGGTACCGGCGTCTCGGGTACGTATCTGCTCCAGGGCATGCGGCCGGACGGCGTCCTGACCACGGTCGACACCGAGCCCGAGCGCCAGCAGTTCGCCCGGCAGGCCTTCCGGGCCGCGGGCTTCGCGGGGAACCGCGCGCGGTTCATCCCCGGCGGCGCCCTGGACGTTCTGCCCCGGCTCGCGGACGGCGGTTACGACCTCGTCTTCTGTGACGGCGACCGGCTGGAGTGCCTCGACTATCTCGCTGAATCGTTGCGGCTGCTGCGCCCCGGTGGCCTGGTCTGTTTCGAAGGCGTCTTCGCGGGCGGCCGGACGGTGGACTCGGCGGCCCAGCCCGCGGAGGTGCTGAGGCTGCGGGAGCTGCTGCGGACCGTACGGGAGAGCCAGGAGCTCCAGTCGACGCTGCTGCCGGTGGGCGACGGACTGCTCTGCGCGATGCGGCGGGGCTGACGTCCCGGAGCGCGGCCGACGTCCGGAGTGCGGCTGACGTCCGGAGTGCGGCTGACGTCCCGGAGTGCGGCTGACGTCCCGGAGCGCCGCCGACGTCCCGGAGCGCCGCCGACGTCCCTGAATCCGGCTGACGTGCCCACGACGTGGTGATTTCCCCGGAACAGAGCTCTGCCCCGGCACGGACCTGTCCGTACCGGGGCAGAGTTCCGTCTGTCCAGAGGTGACCGAACACCCCGGAGACTGTGAGCGCTCCGCTCAGCCGACGACCTTCTTCAGCGCGTCGCCGAGCGCATCCGCCTCGTCCGGAGTCAGCTCGACGACAAGCCGACCGCCGCCTTCGAGCGGAACGCGCATGACGATGCCCCGCCCCTCCTTGGTCACCTCGAGCGGGCCGTCGCCCGTTCGCGGCTTCATGGCCGCCATGCTCGTTCCCCTTCCTGAAACCAGCTCATCGCAGCCGGCGGCCCCATGACAGGCGCTGTGTCACCGGCATCGAACACATTGCTTCCAGCCCATTATCCCGCATGGCGGGACCCGATGACCAACATCGGACGGCATCGCTTGCGCAACGCGCTCTCGCAAAACCCCTCAATTCGGCGATCCGCCTGCGATACTTCGCCGCCCCGCGCTCCACAGGGGCCCGACTTTCTTAGACGCAGGTCACATGCCCGGCGCCGACGATCTCCGCCATGCTGGGGCCGGACAGGACCGCCCGAGCCGCTAAGGGGACCGATCATGGCCGACACCGTGCTGTACGAGGTGCACGACGGACTCGCAACGATCACGATCAACCGGCCCGAGGCCATGAACGCGATGAACATCGCCGCCAAGGTCGCGCTCCGGGACGCGCTGGAGGCGTCCGCCGCCGACCCGGCCGTACGGGGAGTGCTGCTGACCGCCTCGGGCGACCGGGCGTTCTGCGTCGGACAGGACCTCAAGGAGCACACCGCGCTGCTCGAAGCGGACCGGGCGGCGGGCACCGGCGACACGATGAGCACCGTGCGCGAGCACTACAACCCGATCCTGCGGGCGATCACCGAGATGCCCAAGCCGGTGGTGGCCGGTGTCAACGGGGTCGCGGCGGGCGCGGGCCTCGGGTTCGTCCTCGCGGCGGACTACCGGGTGGTGGCGGACACGGCCGCGTTCAACACGTCCTTCGCGGGGGTCGCGCTGACCGCGGACTCCGGGGTCTCCTGGACGCTGCCGCGGCTGGTGGGCCGGAGCCGGGCGACGGATCTGCTGCTCTTCCCGCGGTCGGTGCCGGCCCGTGAGGCGCGGGAGTGGGGCCTGGTGAACCGGCTGGTGCCCGCCGCCGACCTGGCGGCCGAGTCCGCCGCCGTGGCCCGCGCCCTGGCCTCGGGTCCGACGCTCGCGTACGCGGCGATCAAGGAGTCACTGGCGTACGGAGCGGGGCACTCGCTGGCCGAGACGCTGGAGAAGGAGGACGGACTCCAGTCGCGGGCGGGCGCGTCGGAGGACCACGCCATCGCGGTGCGCGCGTTCCTGGCGAAGGAGAAGCCGCGGTACGTCGGACGCTAGCCGCCGGGCGTCAGCCGTCGCGGGCGTCGGTGGCCGTGCCCGGCTGGTGACAGGGCCCGGCCCCGTCAGCCCCGCGCCGCCCCCGCGCCCGCGACGCTGTCCCGTACGAAGCAGTCCGCCAGATGATCGTTCACCAGACCGCACGCCTGCATCAGGGCATAGGCGGTCGTGGGGCCGACGAAGCGGATGCCGGCCTTCTTGAGGGCCTTGGCGAGCGCCGTGGACTCGTCGGTGACCGCCGGGACGTCGGCGTTCGTCCGAGGGGCCGGGCGCTTCGCCGCGTCCGGTGCGTACGACCAGATCAGCGTGTCCAGCTCGCCCGCGGACCAGTCGGCGAGAACCCGCGCGTTGGCCAGCGTGGCATCGACCTTGGCGCGGTTGCGGATGATGCCGGGGTCGGCGAGCAGCCGCTCCCTGTCCGCGTCGGTGAACTCCGCCACCGAGGCGATCTTGAACGAGCCGAAGGCGTCGCGGAAGGTCTCGCGCCTGCGCAGGATCGTGATCCAGGACAGCCCGGACTGGAACGCCTCCAGACTCAGCCGCTCGAAGAGGGCGTCGTCGCCGTGGACCGGGCGGCCCCACTCGGAATCGTGGTACGCGACGTAGTCCTCGGCCGACAGGCCCCAGGGGCAACGCGGCTTCCCGTCGGGACCCGTCACCACCGAGCCGTCACTCACCGGCCGGTCTCCTCTCCGGGCTTGTCGAAGAGGTCTCCGGGGCTGTCGAAGAGATCTCCGGGCTTCTTGAAGAGGTCGGGCGAGGAGACGGCGGTGGCCTGGACCCCGGCGAGCGCCGACTCCAGCTCCGCGATCCGCACGTCCCGCTCCGCCAGCTCCGCGCCGAGCCGGCCGAGCACCTCGTCCACCTCCGCCATCCGGTAGCCGCGCACCCCGACCGGCAGCCGCAGCGCCTCGACGTCGGCACGGCCGACCGGGCGGGTCAGCGGCAGGGGATCCACCAGCCGTTCCGGAGCGGCCTCCGGCAGGACCTCGCGGTCGCCGCCGCCGACGACCGCGAGCGTGACCGCGGCGACGACCACGACCATCGCGATGAGCAAGAACAAGAACACGAGCTTCTCCCGGGGCAGGAAAACGTCCGGTGCCGATCGTGCCATGCCCCACCGACAGCCGGGGCCGTCCGCTCCGCGACGGCGAGAGGCCCTAAGGTCACAGGCGGACGAACACGAGGAGGAATCAGGGGATGCGCAGCGGGACTCTGCGGCTGGGACGTCGGGAATTCGACGCGCGCGAGCCGGTGATCATGGCGATCGTCAACCGGACCCCGGATTCCTTCTACGACCAGGGCGCGACCTTCCGCGATCAGCCCGCCCTCGACCGGGTGGAGCGTGCGGTGTCCGAAGGGGCCGCCATCATCGACATCGGCGGGGTGAAGGCGGGGCCCGGCGAGGAGGTCACGGCCGAGGAGGAGGCCCGCCGTACGGTCGGCTTCGTCGCCGAGGTGCGCCGCCGTCATCCGGATGTGGTGATCAGCGTCGACACCTGGCGGCACGACGTGGGCGAGGCGGTCTGCGAGGCGGGCGCGGATCTGCTCAATGACGCGTGGGGCGGGGTGGACCCCCGGCTGGCCGAGGTCGCCGCGCGGTACGACGTGGGTCTGGTCTGTACGCACGCGGGCGGGGCGGAGCCCAGGACCCGGCCGCACCGGATCGCGTACGACGACGTGATGGCGGACATCCTGCGCGTGACACTCGGGCTGGCCGAGCGCGCCCTGGAGCTGGGCGTCCGCCGGGACCGGATCATGATCGACCCCGGCCATGACTTCGGCAAGAACACCCGGCACTCCCTCGAAGCGACCCGCAGGCTGGGCGAGATGGCGGAGACGGGCTGGCCGGTACTGGTCTCGCTCTCCAACAAGGACTTCGTCGGCGAGACGCTCGACAAGCCGGTCAAGGAGCGGCTGACCGGCACCCTGGCGACGACCGCCGTCTCGGCGTGGCTCGGGGCCCGGGTCTACCGCGTCCATGAGGTCGCGGAGACGAAGCAGGTCCTGGACATGGTGGCGGCCATCGCGGGCCACCGTCCCCCCGCGGTGGCGCGCCGAGGCCTGGCCTGACCCGTCCGTCCTGAGGCCTGACCCGTCCGTGCTGAAGCCCGGCCCGTCCTGAAGCCCGGCCTGGTCCGTCCTGAGGGCCGGCCCGGCCCGTCCGTCCCGGTGATGACCGGAGGTTCCCGCGTAGCCCTCCGGACGGACTCCAGAACCCCCATGCCGTTGGATTCGCCGCGCCCTCCCCCCGCCGTAGCTTCGTGATCAGGGCAGCACATGATCAGGAGGCCGCGGGAACATGTACGGCAAGGCGTTCGCACCCGAATACCAGGGCGAGTTGAAGTCGGCGCTGGGGGTGAATTCCTCGTACGAGGAGGTGCTGGCCACGGCGGGCGCGCTGCGGCGTACGGCCGCCACCCCGCTGGAGGAGGCGCGCGCCTCGCTCGCCGTGGCCGAGGCCAGCCGGCGGCTCGGCAGGGTGGCCGAGGCGGGCGGGGCCTGGCGCGAGAGCTATCGCAGCGCGCGGCGGGCGGGTGAACCGGGCGCCATGGCGTGGGCCCTGTGGAGCGGCGGCACCCTGGCCAGGCAGTGCGGCACGCTCCCGCTGGCGCGCCGGCTGCTGGCCCACGCGTCGGATCTCGCGGCCGGCAGCGGCGACCGGATCGCGCGCGGCTACTGTCTGGCGGGCCTCGCCGAGACCGGCCGTATCCAGGGCGACTACGAGGCCGTGGCCGGTCTGCACGAGGAGCTTCTCGCGGAGGCCAGGGCCCACGGCGAGGCCCGGCACATCGTCTGGGCCCTGTCCGGCATCGCGCAGATGCACCGCAACACCGGTGAGCTGGACACGGCCCTGGAGATGTTCGAGGAGTCGGTACGGATAGCCGCCGACGCGGACGACGCCCGGGGCCGTGCCTGGTCACTGCGCGGTGTCGCGGACATCCTCTCCGCCCAGGGCCACACCGAACGGGCCCTGACGCTGCTGTCCGAGGCGGAGGCGATCTGCCGCCGTATGGATCTGGCGAGCGCCCTGGCCTACAACCACAAGATGCGCGGCAATGTCCTCTACCGGGCGGCCCGGTACGCGAGCGCGCGGCGGATGTACGCGCGGGCGCTGGCGGAGTTCCGGGCGATCGACGAACGGCGGGGCGCCGTGCTGTCCCGGCTGGGTCTGGTCAAGTCCCGGCACTTCCTGCACCGGCCGCGGGCGCTGACGCTGCGTGATCTCGACGGTCTGGAGCGCGAGGTGGCGCGGATCGGGCTGCTGCACGCCGGAAAGATGGTCAGTGCTTTCCGGTCGCAGCTGTCGGCGGACCCCCAGGTCAGTTGCGCGTCTCCTTCGTGACGAGCGCGACCGCCTCGTCCACGTCGTCCGTGACGTGGAAGAGCAGCAGATCCTTCTCGGACGCCTTGCCCTGGGCCACGACGGTGTCCCGCAGCCAGTCGACGAGACCGCCCCAGTACGCCGTACCGAACAGGACGATCGGGAAGCGGGTGACCTTGCGCGTCTGGACCAGCGTGAGCGCCTCGAACAGCTCGTCCAGCGTGCCGAGACCGCCCGGCAGGACCACGAAGCCCTGCGCGTACTTGACGAACATCGTCTTGCGGACGAAGAAGTAGCGGAAGTTCACGCCGATGTCGACATGCGGGTTGAGCCCCTGCTCGAAGGGCAGCTCGATGCCGAGTCCGACGGAGACGCCCTGGGCCTCGCGCGCGCCCCGGTTCGCCGCCTCCATGGCGCCGGGCCCGCCGCCGGTGATCACCGCGAATCCGGCGTCGACCAGCGCGCCGCCGATCCGGATGCCCGCCTCGTACTCGGCGGAGCCCGCCGGGGTGCGCGCGGAGCCGAAGACGCTGATGGCACTGGGCAGTTCGGCGAGGGCGCCGAAGCCCTCCACGAACTCCGACTGGATGCGCATCACCCGCCAGGGATCGGTGTGCACCCACTCCGAGTCGCCCTCGGTGTCCAGCAGCCGCTGATCGGTCGTGCCCGCCTGCACCTGTTCCCGGCGGCGGATCACCGGTCCGAGCCGCTGTTCCTCCGGCTTCCGCTCTCCGTCAGGCATGCCCATGAGCTGCTCCCTCCGCTGCTGTGCGTTTGTTCTGGGCAAGGGTAGGTCCACGCACGTGACAAACGACGAAATTCCGGCAGTCGATCAGGCCCTCACTCCGTGAGGGAACTGCCGGGACCGGAGGGTGCGCCGCGGCGGCGGCTGATGTCACGGCGGCGTAGCGGGCCCGCGAGGACCGGCCGGACAGCCCTCAGCCGCCCGCGGTCACGGCCTTGAGCGCGTCCAGTGCCTCCCGCAACAGCACGGACAGCTCGCGCTCCTCGTCCGCCGCGATCCAGCGATGGAAGCCGACTTTGAAGAGGGCGATCCCCGCCTCGGCGGTCAGGCTCGCCTCCGGTTCCGTGACGCCGTGCCGGCGCAGGGTGTCGGCGAGCGCGGTCGACGTCGAGGCGAGCTTGATCAGGTCGCGCTCCTGGAGCTCGGGGTTCGACATGATCACAGCCTGCCGAGTGCGTGCGAAGTCGCGTTGGCCGGCGAGCATGTCGGCGATCGCGTCGAGACCCGCGGCCAGAGCGTCGATCGGCGCGACGGACGTGAGGGCCCCGGAGACCGTCCCCACGAACCGGTCCTGGAACTCGGCGGCGGTGACGAACAGTACCTCGCGCTTGTCGGCGTAGTGGTTGAAGAAGGTCCGCTCCGTGAGCCCGGCGCGTTTGGCGATCTCCGCCACGGTTGTCTGCTCGTATCCGCGCTCGCTGTAGAGGTCCAGCGCCGCTGTCGCCAGGCGCCCGCGCGCGTTCGGCTCCCATCTGCCCATGGGCGGATCCTACGTGATTACAGCGACTGCAATCAGATGTTACGGTTGATTGCAGTCGCTGTAATCAAGTGTTGGGTTCCTCATGCGCATCTTTGTGACCGGCGCGTCCGGCTTCATCGGCTCCGCCGTCGTACCCGAGCTCATCGGCGCGGGGCACCAGGTCGTCGGGCTCGCCCGCTCCGACGCCTCCGCCGCCGCGCTCACCGCCGCCGGCGTCGAGATCGTCCGCGGCACCCTCGACGACCTGGAGGTCCTGCGGGACACGGCCGCCGCGTCGGACGGGGTGATCCACCTCGCTTTCGACGGCGGGCGCGCGTTCACCGGCGATTACCAGGGCGCCGCCGATGCCGATCGCCGCGTCGTCGACACCTTCGGCGACGCGCTCGCCGCCACTGATCACCCGCTCGTCCTCGCCAGCGGCTTCATCGGCTTCCCGACGGAGCGCGCGGTGACCGAGCGGGACACGCCCACCCTCGACGGCTCGCCGCATGTGATCCGGTCGGCCACCGCCCAGGCCGCGCTCGCGTTCGCCTCGCGTGGCGTCCGCTCGTCGGTCGTGCGGGTCTCTCCGACCGTCCATGGCGAGGGGGACTACGGCTGGGTGCCGCACCTGGTCGCCACCGCCCGCGCCCGGAACGTATCCGCCTACGTCGGCGACGGCGCCAACCGCTGGCCGGCGGTCCACCGCCTCGACATCGCACGGCTGTTCCGCCTGGCCGTCGAGAAGGCGCCCGCCGGATCGGCGCTGCACGGCGTCGCGGAGGAGGGCGTCGCGCTCCGCGACATCGCCGAGGTGATCGGCCGCCACCTCGACGTACCGGTGATCTCCGTGTCCCCCGAGGCCGCGGAGGAGCACTTCACCTGGCTGAGCCCCTTCATGAGCCTCGACGTCCCGGTGTCGAACGCCCTCACCCGCGAACTCCTCGACTGGCGGCCCGCCCGCCCCGATCTGCTCGAAGACCTCGCCAAGGGCCACTACTTCCACGCCCCCGCCACCACCTGACCAACCCCGAGGACTACCCGCCCGGCACGCGCCGCCTGTCCGATTCAGGAGATGCCGGAGATGCCGGAGATGAGGGCCGTCATGGTGACCGCCCCCGGAAGGGTCGAGGTCGTCGAGACCGAGGGCCTGCTCACCGCTCACATCGGGCACGGCACGGATCAGATCGAGGCCGGCTGACCCCCTCCCCGGCCGCACCACCGCTTCAGCCGGTCGAAGTCCCGGCTTTCCGTCGACTCGGCGGAGACCGCGCCTCAGCGGCGCGCCACACACACAAGGTCACCAGGAGGAACAGCGATGAACAGGCAGTGGATCTACACAGCGGCGCCGGAAGGCAAGCTGACGACGGACATCTTCGAGTTGCGAAAGACCGACGTCCCCGAGCCGGGTCCCGGCGAGGTCCTGGTCCGCAACCGGTACTTCAACATCATGCCGGGCAACAGGGCCTATATGCACGCCAACCCCATATACGGGGCGAGCGGGCTCCAGGCGGGAAGGCCGATGATGAGCACCGCCGTGGGCGAGGTCGTCCGTTCCAGCGATCCGGCATTCGTACCCGGAGACGTGGTGCAGGCGATGTCGGCGTGGCAGGACTACGTCGCCATGCCCGCCCAGAACCTCTTCAAGCGTGACGGCGCTCATTCCGTGGAGCACTACATCGGCCTGCTGGGCCAGTCGGGCTACACGGCCTACTTCGGGCTCCTCCACGCCGGCCGGCCACGCGCCGGCGAGACGCTGCTGGTCTCCGCGGCGGCGGGCGGCGTCGGATCCGCGGTCGTCCAGCTCGGCAAGATCTCGGGCTGCCGCGTGGTCGGCATCGCGGGGGGACCCGAGAAGTGCGCGTGGCTGGAACAGGAGGTCGGGGCGGACGCGACCATCGACTACAAGGCCGGCGAGCCGGCCGAGCAGTTGCGGCGGACCTGCCCGGAGGGCGTCGACCTGTTCTTCGACAACACGGGCGGGCCCGTGCTCGAAGCCGCCCTGGACGCCATGAAGAACGGGGGCCGCATCGTGCTCTGCGGCAACACGGCACAGTACGACAGCGACAAGCCGATGACCGGCCCCAAGGGAGTGCCGCTCACCCTGATCCTGAAGGACCTCACCATGAAGGGGTTCGCCGTCGGCACCTACGGGGACCGGTTCGGCGAAGCCGATCGCGCTTACTCGTCCTGGCTCGAAGACGGCCGGATCAAGCCCTTCTACCACGTCATCGAGGGGCTGGAGCAGGCACCGGATGCCCTCGTCGGTGTCTTGGGCGGCGCGAACCGCGGTATGACCATGGTCCGCGTCTGAGGTCCATGGCCCGACCAGCCGGGTGTCCCGTTTCCCGCCTCATCGGCCTCGCGCTCGCGTACGCCCGGCGGGACTTGGGGGAAGACGGACCGCCGCGGGCCCCGGCCCCGGCGTCCGTCAGCCGGTGAGCCAGTCGCGGAGACGGTTCTCACAGTGGGTGATCCGCTCGACCGCCACCCGCTCGTCGCGCTTGTGGGCGAGTAGCGGGTTCCCGGGGCCGTAGTTGACCGCGGGCACCCCGAGCGCGCCGAAACGCGACACGTCCGTCCAGCCGAACTTGGGCCGTGCCGTGCCGCCGACGGCGGCCATGAACGCGGCGGCGGCGGGGTGCGAGAGACCCGGCAGGGCCGCCCCCGAGTGGTCGTCCACGGTGAACTCCGTCACCCCGCAGTCCGCGAAGACCTCGTGGACGTGGGCGAGTGCCTCCTCCTCGCCGCGGTCGGGTGCGTAGCGGTAGTTCACGACGACCGTGCACGCGTCCGGGATGACGTTGTTGGCGACGCCCGCCTCGATCCGTACGGCGTTGAGGCCCTCGCGGTACTCCAGCCCGTCGATGACCGGCCGGCGCGGCTCGTACGCGGCGAGCCGGGCCAGGATCGGCGCGGCGGCGTGAATGGCGTTGGACCCCATCCAGCCACGCGCGGAGTGTGCCCGCTCGCCCGTCGTATGGAGGAAGACCCGGAGCGTGCCCTGGCAGCCGCCCTCCACCTCGCCGTCGGAGGGCTCCAGCAGTACCGCGAAGTCACCCTCCAGCCAGTCCGGATGGGCCTCGGCCACATGCCCGAGACCGTTCAGGTGTGCGGCGACCTCTTCGTTGTCGTAGAAGACGAAGGTGAGATCGCGGTTGGGCTCGGGGACGGTCGCCGCGATCCGCAGCTGGACGGCGACACCCGACTTCATGTCGCTCGTACCGCATCCCCACAGCACTCCGTCGTCGTCCAGCCGGGAGGGTACGTTGCCGGCGATCGGGACGGTGTCGATATGTCCCGCGAGCACGATCCGCTCGCCGCGGCCCAGCCGCGTCCTGGCCACCACGTTGTTGCCGTGGCGGTCGACGGTGAGATGCGGCAGCGTCCGCAGCGCCTCCTCGATCGCGTCGGCGAGCGGCTTCTCCTCGCCGCTGACCGAGGGGAAGTCGACCAGGCGTGCGGTGAGCGCCGGGCCGTCGAGAGTGAGGTCGAGCACGTTCTCAGACATGGTTTCGACCCTACCCGGGAGCGCCGGAAGGGCCGGCCCCGCGCCGACGGCCGGGACCCTGGCGTCGGCGCCGTCCGTCATCGGCCTCTCCAGTACGGTGGCCTCGTGTCCGAGACCGCCTCTCCCCTCCGTCGCGGCCGTCGTCGCCCGCGTATCGGGGCCGCCCTCGTCGTGCTGCTGACCCTGGCCGCGTACGTGGTGGTCCAGTACGTGAGTGGTGGCGGCGGCCCCCCGCGCTGCCTGGTGCGCGCCTCGGACGCGTCGGGCGGTGACAGCCCCACGTACGAGATGACCCCGGAGCAGGCCGAGAACGCCGCGACGATCTCGGCGGTGGGCACCACGCGGGGACTGCCCGAGCGCGCCGTCACGATCGCGCTGGCCACCGCCCTCCAGGAGTCGGCGCTGCGCAATCTGAACCACGGCGACCGCGACTCGCTCGGTCTGTTCCAGCAGCGCCCCTCGACGGGCTGGGGCACCGAGGCGCAGATCCAGGACCCGGTCTACTCGGCGGGCGAGTTCTACGACCATCTCGTCAAGGTCCCGGGCTACTCGCGGCTGCCGCTGACCGAGGCGGCCCAGCGCGTCCAGCGCAGCGGCTTCCCGCAGGCGTACGCGAAGCACGAGCCGGACGCCACGCTGCTGGCCGCCGCCCTCACCGGCCGCTCCGCCGCCACGCTGACCTGTACGGCGCCGACCGGCACCGAGCCCGGGGACCCCGCGAAGGTACGGGCCGCGCTGGTACGGGACTTCGGGGCCGGGGTGCTGCCCGGCGCCGATGTCGGCGCCGCGGGCCGGGCGGGAGCCTCGGGCACGGCCGCGGAGGTGTCCGTACCGGTACCGGCCACGACCGGGGGTTCGGAGAACGACGGCTCCTCGTCGCTGCGCGGCTGGGAGCTGGCGCACTGGGCCGTGGCGCAGTCCACCGCCCTGCGGATCGACGAGGTGCGCTACGCGGGCCGGGTGTGGAGCGCGCAGAACACGCGCACGGCGAACAAGGGCTGGCAGCGGACCCGCGCCTCGGAGTGGACAGGCGCGGATTCAGGTCTGGCGGAAGTTCGAATTCGCACTGCGCAGTAGTACGGCGGCGTCACTCGGACGGGCGAGTCCGCGCCGCCCGTCATCGCATTTCTTCCGATGATGGTTCCGCGCACCCCCGATCCCTCGCTTCCGTTGGGAAGGCCCTTGGGAACAAAGGGGAGTAACGGTTCAGCGGACGCACCGCCACGCTCGCCACCACGGGACCGTTTGCCCGTTTTTATCCGTAGCCGATAATGCGACGGATTGCCAACTCTTTACCCTCGCCCGCCGCAACCTCCGCCGCCCTTCGAGGGGTTGTCACTACGTCCGATCGACGGACAAGCACTGTTTCTCTCCCTCCAAAGGAGCATCATGTCCCTCCCCCTGACCCGTCGGATCGCCCGTGCCGCCCTGCTCGTCGCCGCGGGCGCGGCCCCGGTGATCGGTGCGGCCGGAGCGGCGAACGCGGCCGCCCTCCCGCAGACCACCGACCTGGGTGCGGTGAGCGCGCTGGACGGCGCCGCCCTGGGTGACACCGTCGACAACGGCGCCCGGACGACGACCGGTGTGGTGGGCGACGCGGGCAGCAAGGCCGTCAAGAAGGGCGTCCCGGCCGCGGGCAAGGCCGTCGGCCAGGTCGGCAAGACGGCGGCGCCCGCCGCGCAGAAGACGGCCGGGACCGCCGCCGGCAGCGCCGGACAGCTCCTGGGCGACACCGCCACGTCCGCCGCCTCCGCCACCGAGGGTGCCGCGCCGGCCGGCGCGCTCGGCGGCGGCCTGCCGACCGGCAAGCTCCCGGTGTCGCTGCCGCTCGGCTGACCTGCGCCGCCACAGGCGCACTCCGCGTCGCGACGCGGACGAGGGGGCCGGGAAGCACTCGCTTCCCGGCCCCTCCCGTGTCATCCATGCCATCCGCGTGCGGCACGGGCCTCAGCCCAGCCGCTTGACCGCCGCCTCGACGCGCTCGTCGGTGGCCGTCAGCGCCACCCGTACGTGCCGCTCCCCCGCCGGACCGTAGAAGTCGCCGGGCGCGACCAGAATGCCCAGCTCCGCGAGGTGCGCCACGGTGTCCCAGCACGGCTCGTCCCGCGTCGACCACAGATAGAGGCTCGCCTCGCTGTGGTCGATACGGAAGCCGTGCGCCTCCAGCGCGGCGCGCAGCGCGGCGCGGCGGGCCGCGTACCGCTCCCGCTGTTCCCGTACGTGCGTGTCGTCGCCGAGCGCCGCGACCGTCGCCGCCTGCACCGGCGCGGGGGTCATCATCCCGCCGTGCTTGCGGATCTTCAGCAGCTCGCCCAGGACGGCCTCGTCGCCCGCCAGGAAGGCCGCGCGGTAGCCGGCCAGGTTGGAGCGCTTGGAGAGCGAGTGGACGGCGACGATCCCGTCGTACGAACCGCCGCAGACGTCCGGGTGCAGCACCGATACGGGCTCGGCCTCCCAGCCCAGCTCCAGGTAGCACTCGTCGCTGAACAGCAGCACGCCGTGCTCGCGCGCCCAGGCGACGATCCGGGTCAGCTCGTCCGGCGCCAGGACGGCTCCGGTCGGGTTCGACGGCGAGTTGAGCCAGAGGAGCTTCAGACCGGCGGGGTCGAGGTCCGTCCCCCCGGCGTCAGCCGCGAATGATCGCGGGTCGTACGGGACGGGCTCGGCGCCGCAGAGCCGCGCGCCCACCTCGTACGTCGGGTACGCGAGCCGCGGGAAGGCCACGCGGTCGCCCGCGCCGAGGCCGAGCTGCGTCGGCAGCCAGGCGACCAGTTCCTTGGAGCCGACCACCGGCAGCACGTGCGCGTGCGTCACGCCGCGCGCCCCGAGCCGCCGCTCCACCCATCCGGTCAGCGCGTCCCGCAGCGCGGCCGTCCCCCACACCGTCGGATACCCGGGCGAGTCGGCGGCCTCGACCAGCGCTCGCTGGATCAGCGCGGGGACGGGGTCGACGGGGGTCCCGACGGACAGGTCCACGATCCCGTCCGGGTGGGCCGCGGCCGTGGCCTTGTAGGGCTCCAGCTTGTCCCAGGGAAAGACGGGCAGACGCGAAGAGACTGCGGACACGTGCTCACTCTTTCTCGTACGGATTGCTCTCTCGTACGGATGCTCTCGTACGGTGCTCGTTCCCCCGGTGCGGACGCGCGGGCGAAACACCGCGGTCCCGTACGGCGGCGGGCCGTACGGGACCGGGGCGGCGCGCTGTCAGCCGTTCTGGGGCGGCAGCGCTGCGATGAAGGGATGGTCCCGCTCGATCAGACCGAGCTTGGAAGCGCCACCGGGCGAACCGAGCTCGTCGAAGAACTCGACGTTCGCCTTGTAGTAGTCCTTCCACTCCTCCGGGGTGTCGTCCTCGTAGAAGATGGCCTCGACCGGGCAGACCGGCTCACAGGCTCCACAGTCGACGCATTCGTCCGGGTGGATGTACAAGGACCGGGAGCCCTCGTAGATGCAGTCGACCGGGCACTCCTCGATGCACGCCTTGTCCTTGACGTCGACACAAGGCTGCGCGATGACGTAGGTCACGCTGTCGTTCCTCCTCGATAGGGCGCGGCGGGCCGATCTGCGGCTCCGTCCACAGGCGCGCGGGAGCGCGGCGTCGTCGATGCCCGCATCTAGTATCTCCGTTCTTGGGCGCGATCCGAACAGGAGGGGCGTACAGAGCTGTGGAATTCACTGCGGGCGGACGGCTCGAGGTCCGTCTGACACGGGCTGACGTGGGCAAACGTGTATCAGTCAGACAGTTGACCGGCAGCGGGGCCGGCGGCGAGAAGTTCACGGACACGGTGGGCGTTCTCACATCCTGGGACGGAGATGTGCTGCTGATCACACGCCGCACCGGTGAGAGCGTCCGCGTCCCCGAGGCCGCCCTGGTCGCGGGGAAGGTGGTGCCCGCCGCCCCGGCCAGGCGGCGGGGGCCCTCGGCGTCCTTCGAGGAGCTGGCCGGGGTCTGCGCCCGGTCCTGGCAGCCGGTGGAGAGCGAGCTGCTGGGAGAGTGGCGGCTCAGAGCGGCCTCCGGCTTCACGCGGCGGGCCAATTCCGTGCTGCCCCTGGGGGACCCCGGGGTGGAGCTGGACGAGGCGCTGACGCGCGTACGGCGGTGGTACGAGGAGCGGGGACTGCCCCCGTACGTCCAGACCGCGACCGGCGCGGAGGGCACCCAGGAGCGGCTGTGCGCGGAGCTGGAGCGGCGCGGCTGGCGGTCGGAGGTGACGGCGGAGGTACGGATCGCCGCGCTCGCGCCGCTCGGGGACCGGGACGCCGAGGTCTCCCGGGTCGTGCTCAGCCGTGGCGTCGACGAGGCGTGGCTCCGGCGTTACCAGCGGTCCGGTGTGCCCGGCCCCCATGTGCTCCACGTACTGAACAGCGGGCCTTCGGTGTGGTTCGCCACCGTGCCCGGAGAGCCCGGAGAGCCCGGCGGGAGCGGCGAGCCCGGCGTACCGGCGGCGATCGGCCGGTGTGTGGTGGACGGACGCTGGGCGGGGTTCATGGCGGTGGAGGTCGACCCCGCCCGCCGCCGCCAGGGCCTGGCCACCGCCGTGATGACCGCGCTCGCCCGGCGTGCCCTGGAGGAGGGCGCGTCCGCCGCCTGGCTCCAGGTCGAGTCGGACAACGACGGCGCGCGGGCGCTGTACGACGCGATGGGCTTCACCGTCCACCACCGCTACCACCACTTCCGATCGCTCTGAGCGGGTACGAGGCCGATATGCGACCGGAATCCCCAGAACCGGAACCCCGGGAAACCGACGACATCCGCCGGCGGTTCGCCGAGGAGGCCCGCGCGGACCGCCCCGACCTGGCCACGCTCTGCCTGCTGGTCGGCGCGGAAGCCGATCCCTCCCTGGGCGAGGCCGGTATCGACGCGGCCCAGGCCGAGCTGGACCGGCTGGCCGGAATGCTGCCCTTCGGCGTCCTCGGCGCACGCGCCTGGGCCGTCGCGCTGGCGGAGCTGCTGGCCGAGCGGTGCGGTTTCGAGGGCTCCCCCGCGGAGTACCAGCGGCTGGACGCCTCGCTGCTGCCCGTGGTGCTGCGGCGCAGGCGCGGGCTCCCCATCCTGCTCTCGGTGGTCTGGATCGAGGTCGCGCGACGGGCGGGGGCGCCGGTGTACGGGGTGGCCCTGCCCGGTCATTTCGTGGTCGGCTTCGGCGCCCCGGAGGAGCGTGTCCTCGCCGATCCCTTCGGCGGTGGCCGGCTGCTGACGGGCGCCGACGCGGAGTTGCTGGTGACCGGCACGACGGGCGAGGCACTGGAACCGGCCATGCTCGCCCCCGCCGACCCGCTCGACATCGTCCTGCGCGTACTGAACAACATCCGCGCGTGGGCCGCGACCCGCCCGGAGCGCACCGATGTGTCGCTCTGGGCGGTCGAGTTGTCCCTGCTGCTGCCCTCGCACCCGGCCAGACTGCGCTACGACCGCGCCCAACTGCTCGTACAGCGCGGGGAGTTCCGGCGGGGGGCGGCGGAGATGGACGAGTACGCCCAGGTGGTGGACGCGGTGGAGCCGTCGACGGCGGAGGCGATCCGGCGCAAGGCGCGGGCGGCACGGGCGATGCTGAACTGACGGCCCGCGCCGGTTCTGTACGTCCTGCCTGTCCCGTACGTACCACCCGACCCGTACGTGCCTCCCGCCCCGGGGATGCGATGCGGCATCCCCGGGACGGGAGGGGCGTCAGCTGGGGTTGAGGTTGATCTCCTGGGTGCGCTCGGCAGGGGTCTTGCCGCGCAGCGCCGTCTGCATGGCCTGCGCCACGTCGGCGGAGGAGACGGGGTACTGCTTGCCGTCGCCCTTCGTGATCGTGATGCCGTCGAAGACGCCTTCCAGCAGCTGGTCGATGGCGGCCCTGTCGTAGACCTCGATGAGCTTTCCGTCGACGGCCTTCATGGAGAGGATCTTGGGCAGCGACTTGGCGGGGCCGAACTGGATCTGCTTGCCGCCCGCCTTGATGGTGACCAGGTCGGACATCGCGGGCTTGGCGAACTCGTTCATCGCCCGGTCCAGCTCTGCCTGACCGACCGTCGGCTCGCGGGTGACGACGGGCAGTTCCACGTTGTTGATCTTGCCCGTCTGGACCTGGGCGCGGTAGGCGTCCCGGGTCGAGATGATCGAGTGGTTGACGTCCAGCGCCTTGCCGGCCTTGCCCGGTACGGCGACGGCCTTGCCCGGCTCGAACGTGATCGTGCCCTCGCTCGCCGAACCCGAGACGCCCGCCAGATCGGTGAGCGCGGCGGTCAGCTTCTCGTCGTCGACGGGGATCACCGGCTGGGCGACCCTGGCGCCGCCGAAGAGCGAGCCGATCACCGACACCGGGTTGTAGTCGCTGCCGGCCGCGGCACGGACGGTGGCCTGGGTGTCCAGACTGAGTCCGGCCTTGTCCGGGGCGAGTTCCTCGGTCTTGCCGCCGATGCTGAGCCGCAGCGGTGCGGAGGCCCTCTCGCCGAGGGCGGCCTCGAGCTTGTTGACCGCCTCGTCGCGCGTGCCGCCGCCAATGTCGACGCCGAGGACCGTGGTGCCCTTCGGCACATCGGAGTAGTTCATCAGAAGGCCGGCGCCGTAGACACCGCCCGCGGCCACGACGATCAGGACGGCGAGGGACGTGAGCTTGGAGCGGCCCTTCTTCTTCTTGGCGGCCGGGGCGGCCGTACGCTCCGGGGCCGGGGCCGTGCCCGCCGGCGGGGTTCCCTGCGGGGAGCCGACGGGGCCGGGGAAGTCGGGGGCCGAGAAGTCCTGGTCCTGGCCGAGCGGGCCGGTGCCGTGCGCGCCGGGGCCGTCGGGCCCGGGGTGCGGACCGCCCTGCGGACCCGAGCCGGGGAAGGGCGAGCGGTGCTCCGGCGGCACCACGGGGATCCCGCTGGTGAGCGTGTCCCCGGAGACATGACCGCCGGATCCGGGCTCGGGCGCGGGCTGCTGCGGTGTCAGTACGGCGGTGTCGTCGGACATCCGCGGCGGACCGACGCGGCCGGCCCCCGGCGGGGTGCCGGGCGACGACGGCGGCGTGCTCAGGGACGACGGCGGCGTACCGAGCGACGCGCCGCCGGTGACCGGACCGCTGGTCGGACCGCTGGGCCCGCCTCCGGGAGGCCGGATGCCGAGCGCCGGTGTGGTGGGACCGCCGGACGCGAAGTCCGTACCGGAACCGCCCGGCGTGTAGTCCCTGCCGGATCCGCCCGATGTGAAGTCCGTACCGGAACCGTCGGACGCGAAGCCGGTGGAGCCGGAGCCCTGGAAGCCGGATCCCTGAGGACCGGCGCTCTGGGGGCCGGCGCTCTGGGACCCGGCGCCGGACGCGAGGTCGCTGAGCGCGCTGCGCGGACCGCCGCCGTTCTGCGACTGCCCGCCGCCCGGGTAGTACGGCGACTCCGGGGAGCCGCTCTCGGCCGGCCGCTGAGCGGTGGCGCCCGAGGCAGCGGCGCCCGCGCCGAGACCGGCGCTCATCCCCGCGGCCGTACCGGTGCCCGACGTCGCCGACTTGCGTGGCGCGAACCAGTCGCTCGTGGACCTGTCGTCGGCCCGCGGCTCGTCCGCCGCCTCGGCCTGTCCGGCCGGTGCCGCGTCGGCGGCGTCCTGGGACGCGTCGGGCCTGGGGATCCCGCCCGTGCGCTCGCCGACCGGGACACCCCGGCCGTCGGTGCTGTCCTCGCCCATGGGCGTACGCATCACGACAGGCGGGATCGGCCGCGAGCCCGGGATGTTGATCCTGATGCGCGTGGTCAGCGTGGTTTCGGTTCTGGGCTCGTCCGGCTGTGGGACGGGCGCGGTCTCCGTCTCCTCCGGAGCGTCCTGCTGGGGGTGCGGCGACGGATACTGGCGGGATCCGTACGGCGGTGTCCCCGAGGGGTACGCGGCTCCGCCGCGCCCCTGGGGCCCGGAGGACGAACTGTCAGTTTCACGACTCAAAGCAGGTTCTCCCGGTTGGCTCCGCCGCCCGTTCTTACTGGTACGAAACTGTTCAGGTTCCCCATGCCGGAGGCGGGGGGAAGGCCCGGAGCGCGCACCACCATACTGGCCTCGGCCGACAGACACCCGACGGCCATGTGAAGCGATGCTCCGCCGACCGTACGGACGTGGTCAATTCAGCAGCAGCCGGGCGCGTCACTTCTCAAGTCGGCCGGACTTCGGGCCCGGTTGCGGCAACCGCGTCATCGTGGCACACATCACAGCCACCAACATGCCGCCCAGGAGGAAGACGAGCGGTCCGATGCCCGCGGCGAAGACCGCGTCGCCCTCCGGGCGGCCCAGGCTCAGGAAGATGGCCGCGAGCAGCCAGCCGGCCGCGGGTGCGCCCACGCCCAGTTGGGTGCCGGTGAGATACAGCCCGCCGAAGAAGAGCCCGGCCGTGGCGAGCAGGCCGAGCAGCAGTCCGCCGGGGACCCAGCCGCCCTGGACGAGCGAACCCGCCGTTCCGACGAGTGCGCCGAGGACGAAGAGCGCGACGTACGCGGCGATGCGTCCGGGTCTGGGGCGGCTCGCGAACATCCCGCCGGACTGCCCCTGCCCGCTCATTCGTTCGCCCCGTTCACGTGGTTCGCTTCGTTCACGCCGCTCGCCTCGTTCACGTCATTCGTCTCGTTCGTACCATTCACACCACTCGTACCGTTCACGCCGTTCGCACCGTACGCGCCGTCCCCCTGGACGACTCCCGCGAAGAGATCGTTCTCACGTTCCCCGGCGGGCGCCCCGGACGTGCCGTGCGCCAACTGGTAGTACTCGGCCGCGAAGATGGGCTGCCCCAGATCGTTGGAGAGCGCGAAGAAGGGCCCGTCCACGGCGATTTGGGTGGCATGGGCGCGCATCGCCGCCGCCTTGCGCTCCCGGTACGGCGCGCCGTCGATCACGGCGGTGATCTCCGCGTCGTCGATCACTCCCGGAATGTCCTCGATCGCGGCCACACCGGGGAAGCCGGCCCCGGCCGCCCGCAGCCGGGCGAAACCCTCTTCGGCGACCGAGCGCGGTACGCGGTTCCAGTAGATCTTGTCGATGGCGTGCGGGGCGCCGAGGCCGGGCCGGAAGCCGGGCTCGGCGGCCAGGGCCGCGCCGCGCATCGCGACCCGGTGGGCCTGGATGTGGTCGGGGTGGCCGTAACCGCCGTTCGGGTCGTACGTCACCAGCACCTGCGGACGCACCTCCCGGATCACCTCGACGAGGTGCGCGGCGGCGTCGTCGACGGGCGTGTGCCAGAAGGCACCCTCGCGCTCGTTCTGCTCCAGGCCCATCATCCCGGAGTCCCGGAATCTGCCGGGGCCGCCGAGGAAGCGGTGGTCGGTGACGCCCAGTTCCCTCATGGCCGCGGCGAGTTCGCCGACGCGATGGGCGCCGAGGCGGTCCTCGCGGTCGGCCGCCAGATGGGCGAGCCGGGGCGGGATGACCTCTCCCTCCTCGCCGAGGGTGCAGGTCACCAGCGTGACCAGGGCGCCCGCGGCCGCGTACGCGGCCATGGTGGCGCCGTTGTTGATCGACTCGTCGTCCGGGTGCGCGTGCACCAGCAGCAGACGGCGGGCGGGTAGATCGGTCATGGGGACAGCCTACGAGCCGGCACCCGAAACCCCTCGGCCAGTGGGCGACGACGGCGGCCGAGGGGCGACGGGCAGCGGAAAGCGCCGGATATGCCCGACTTCAGGGCATGGTGAAGTTGACCGGATGAGAGCGGAAGTTGGCTAGAACTTGATCCCGCCGATCATCCCTGCCACGTTCGTGGTCAGCTCGCTGATGGTGGGAGCGATGGATGAACTGGCGATGTAGAAACCGAGCAACATGCAGACCACCGCGTGTCCGGCCTTCAGTCCGGATTTCCGGATCAGCAGGAAGACGACGATCGCCAGCAGCACCACCGCCGAAATCGAGAGTGCCACGGCGGTTCACCTCCATAAATATTCAGTCGGAAAATCGCAGCATGCATGTGCCCGGCGGATTCATACCCACCTAACGCTACGGATCATAACTATCCGTGCGGACGCATTGATCGGTGCACGGCAGCACACTGGGGGCGCACGGCCATCGCCCAGTAGGTTCGTTCCATGACCTTGAGGCAACAGCTCTCGTTCCCGCGCCGGCACGCCAGGACCCAGCGCTTCACCCTCGGCGCCCCACGGGCGTTCACGGCCTCCCCCGACGGTGCGCGGGTGATCTTCCTGCGCTCCGCCTCGGGCACGGACCGGGTGAACAGCCTCTGGGTACGGGATCTCGCGGACTCCGCCGCCGGTTCCGGCGAGGGCCGTGAGCGGATCGCCGCGGATCCGGCCGTGCTCCTGGGCGGCGCCGCCGAGCGGCTCTCCCCCGAGGAGCGGGCCCGGCGCGAGCGGAGCCGTGAGGGCTCGGGAGGCATCGTCGGCTACGCGCTGGACGGTGCGGGGCAGCTGGCGGCCTTCGCGCTCTCCGGACGGCTGTTCACCGCCGAGCTGCTCGCCGGGACGACCCGCGAACTGCCCGTACGGGGCCCGGTGATCGACCCGCGGCCCTCACCGGACGGACGCCATGTCGCGTACGCGGCCGACGGCGCCCTCCGCGTGATCGGCGCGGACGGGGAGCGTGACCGCGTGCTGGCGGGGCGCTCGGCGGACGAGGGCGAGGACATCACCTACGGCCTGGCGGAGTTCATCGCCGCCGAGGAGATGGGCCGCACGCGCGGCTACTGGTGGTCCCCCGAGTCCGACCGGCTGCTGGTCGCCCGTGCCGACACGTCGCGGGTACGGCGCTGGTGGATCTCCGACCCCGCGCACCCGGAGCGGGAGCCCGTCGAAGTCGCCTACCCGGCGGCCGGCACCCCCAACGCGGACGTACGGCTCTATCTGGTCGACGTGGAGGGAGCGGAGGGGTCCGGCGGGGCCGCGGGCGCGGACGGCGCCGAGGGGCCCGGTGGGGCGCGTACAGAGGTCGTCTGGGACCGCGCACGCTACCCGTATCTGGCCCGGGTGCACTGGTCGGCCGCGGGCGCGCCCCTGCTGCTCGTACAGAGCCGTGACCAGTGCGGTCAGCTGTATCTGGCGGTGGACACGGCGACCGGCGCGACGCGGACCGTGCACCGCGACGAGGATCCGGCCTGGCTGGAGCTCTTCGCCGGGCTGCCCGCCTGGGCGCCGGACGGACGGCTGGTACGCATCGCCGACGAGGGCGGCGCGCGGGTCCTGGTCGTCGGCGACCGGCCGCTGACCGGGCCGCAGTTGCATGTACGCGCCGTGCTGGACATCGGCGAGCACGATGTCCTGGTCTCGGCGTCGGCGGGCGAGGAGGCGGCCGATCCCGAGATCGGCGAGATCCATGTGTACCGGGTCAGCGAGCTGGGCGTCGAGCGGCTCTCGGAGGGCGCGGGGGTGCACTCGGCCGTACGGAGCGGCGAGGTGACCGTGCTGGTGTCGGCCCGGCCCGACACCCCCGGAACGTCCGCGCAGGTCCTGAAGGACGGCAAGCGGCTCGCCGCGGTCGCGTCGTACGCCGAGCGGCCGTCGCTCACCGCCCGGCCGCGGCTCACCGAGGCGGGCGCGCACCGGATTCCGAGCGCCGTGCTGCTCCCGACCGGTTACCAGGACTCGGACGGCCCGCTTCCGGTGCTGCTGGACCCCTACGGGGGCCCGCACGGGCAGCGTGTGGTGGCCGCGCAGAACGCGTATCTCACCTCGCAGTGGTTCGCCGACCAGGGGTTCGCGGTGATCGTCGCGGACGGGCGGGGCACTCCGGGCCGTTCGCCGGCCTGGGAGAAGGCGGTCAAGCAGAATCTGCTGCTCAGCCTGGACGACCAGATCGAGGCGCTGCACGCGCTCGCCGAGCGGTTCCCGCTCGATCTGGGGCGGGTGGCGATGCGCGGCTGGTCCTTCGGCGGCTATCTCGCCGGGCTCGCGGTCCTGCGCCGCCCTGATGTCTTCCACGCGGCGGTCTCCGGCGCTCCGGTCACCGATCTGCGGCTCTACGACACCCACTACCAGGAGCGGTACTTCGGCGGCGGCCCGCAGGAGGTCCCCGAGGTCTACGCCCGGCACTCACTGGTCACGGACGACGGTCTCTCGGCGCCGGAGAGTCCGGCGCGGCCTCTGATGATCATCCATGGGCTCGCGGACGACAATGTGGTCGTGGCACACACCCTCAGACTCTCCGCGGCCCTGCTGGCGGCGGGACGGCCCCATGAGGTCCTGCCGCTCACGGGTGTGACCCATATGACGCCGCAGGAGGAAGTAGCCGAGAATCTGCTGCTGCTCCAGGTCGACTTCCTCAAGAGGTCGCTGGGCATGAGCCGGGCAGAGGCAGAGGCAGGCGCAGAGGACGGGCCGAGCCCGGAGTGAGCGAGGAGTGAGCACGGGCGACCGGCCGGGACCCTGGGAGTCCCGGCCGGTCTACGGCACCCGCACGGCCGTACGCTGTCCAGCCTGACGCGTTCGTATATCGGTGTCGGGTCGGCGAAGTTGCCTGCGTGTTAACGAAATTGATGCGCTTTATTACGCTTCGGCCCCCGAATCCCGACCCTGCGGGATATCTCCGCCTCCGGCCGGCACGATCCGCCGTTCCTCCGCGAAGTGGCAGGCGGAAAGGTGCGCGGCGGGCCCCTGGTGCCCGCGCAGGACCTCCGGGACCGCCAGTTCCGGCACCTCCACCGCGCACCGCTCCCGCGCCTTCCAGCACCGCGTACGGAACCGGCAGCCGGACGGCGGGTTCGCCGGGGACGGCACATCGCCGGTCAGAATGATCCGGTCGCGGTGCTCGCGCGCCGTGGGGTCGGGCAGCGGCACGGCCGAGAGCAGCGCCTGGGTGTACGGATGCGTGGGGTGCTCGTAGATCTCCGCGTCCGAGCCGATCTCGGCCAGCCGCCCCAGATACATCACGCCGACCCGGTCGGAGATGTGCCGGACGATCGACAGATCGTGGGCGATGAAGACGTACGAGAGGCCGAACTCGTCCTGGAGCCGCTCCATCAGATTGATGACCTGCGCCTGGACGGAGACGTCGAGGGCCGACACCGGCTCGTCGGCGACGATGATCTCGGGCCGGAGCGCCAGCCCCCGGGCGATGCCGATGCGCTGGCGCTGGCCGCCGGAGAACTGGTGCGGATAGCGGTTGATGTACTCCGGGTTGAGACCCACGACATCCAGCAGTTCCTGGACCTTGCGCCGCCGGTCGCCCTTCGGCGCCACCTCCGGGTGGATCTCGTACGGCTCCCCGATGATGTCGCCGACGGTCATCCGGGGGTTGAGCGAGGTGTACGGGTCCTGGAACACCATCTGGATGTTGCGGCGCACCGCCTTCAGCGCGCGGCCCGACAGGCGGGTGATGTCCTCGCCCTTGTACCGGATCGCGCCGGACGTCGGCCGCTCCAGGTTCACCACCAGCTTCGCGACGGTCGACTTGCCGCAGCCCGACTCCCCCACGATGCCGAGGGTCTCGCCGGCGGCCAGCGCGAAGGAGACCCCGTCGACCGCCCGTACCGCCCCGATCTGCTTCCTGAACAGGATGCCGCGGGTCAGCGGGTAGTGCTTGACCAGGTCACGGACCTCCAGTAGGGGTTCAGCCATGGAGCGTCTCCTCCCAGAAGTAGCAGGCGCTCCGGCGCCCCTCGGCCGCCCCCGGCACGTCCCCCACCTCGAAGAGCGGCGGCACCTCCCGGCGGCACACGTCCTGGGCGGTCGGGCAGCGGGGGCTGAAGGCGCAGCCGGGCGGGACGCGCAGCAGATTCGGCGGCAGGCCCTTGATCGCGTAGAGCTCCCGGCCCTTCCGGTCAAGACGCGGGATCGACCGGAGCAGACCGCGGGTGTACGGGTGGGCGGGCGCCCGGTAGATCTCGTACACCGGCGCGGTCTCCACGATCCGGCCCGCGTACATCACGGCGATCCGGTCGGCGACATCGGCGACCACCCCGAGGTCGTGGGTGATCAGGATCAGCGCCATGTTCAGCTCGCGCCGCAGCTCGGCGAGGAGATCCATCACCTGGGCCTGGACGGTCACGTCGAGCGCGGTGGTCGGCTCGTCGGCGATGATCAGCGAGGGTTCCAGGGCGAGCGCCATCGCGATCATGATGCGCTGGCGCATCCCGCCGGAGAACTGGTGCGGATAGTCGTCGACCCGTTCCCCGGCCGCCGGGATCCTGACCCGCTCCATCAGCTCGACGGCCTTCGCCCGCGCCTGTCTGCGGGACATCCCCCGGTGCACGATGAACATCTCGCCGAGCTGGGCGCCCACGGTGAGCACCGGGTTGAGCGAGGACAGCGCGTCCTGGAAGATCATCGCCATCTCGGCGCCCCTGACCCTGCGCCGCTGCTCCTCCTTGAGCTTCAGCAGATCCCGCCCCCGGAACAGCACCTCACCGCCGGTGATCCGGCCGGGCGGCGTGTCGAGGATCCCCATGACCGCCTGCGCGGTGACGGACTTCCCGGAGCCCGATTCGCCCAGTACGGCCAGTGTCTCGCCGGCGTCGACGGAGTAGCTGACGCCGTCGACGGCCCTGGCGACCCCGTCCCGGGTGTGGAACTCCACCTGTAGATCGCGTACTTCGAGCAACATGGGCGGGCTCCTCAGCGCAGCTTGGGGTCGAGGGCGTCGCGTACCGCGTCGCCGAGCATGATGAACGCGAGCACGGTGATCGCCAGCGCTCCGGCCGGCCAGAGCAGCATGTGCGGGGAGTTGCGGATGTACGGCGAGGCGTCGGAGATGTCGATCCCCCAGGAGACGGTCGGCGGTTTGAGGCCCACGCCGAGGTACGAGAGGGTCGCCTCCAGCGCGATGAACGTTCCGAGCGCGATGGTCGCCACGACGATCACCGGCGCGACGGCGTTGGGCAGGATGTGGCGCAGCATCAGCCGGGGGCCGGACGCGCCGAGCGCCCGCGCCGCCTGGACGAAGTCGTTCTGTTTGACGGTGATGACGGAACCGCGCGCGATCCGCGAGATCTGCGGCCAGCCGAGCAGCACCATGAAGCCGATCACCGGCCAGACGGTGGAGCTGGTCACCACGGACAGCAGCACCAGACCGCCGAGGACCACCGGGATGCCGAAGAAGATATCGGTGACCCGGGAGAGGGCCGCGTCCCAGAATCCGCCGTGGAAGCCGGCCAGTCCGCCGAGGACCGAGCCGACGACGGCGACCCCGAGGCTGGCGAGGACGCCGACGACGACCGACGTCCTGGCGCCGTGGACGGTACGGGTGTAGACGTCGCAGCCCTGCCCGTTGAAGCCGAAGGGGTGGCCGGGCCGGGAGCCGTCCTGGGCCCTGGCGAGATCGCAGGAGAGCGGGTTGCCACTGGCGATCAGCGAGGGCCAGACGGAGATGAGGACCAGGAAGACGATGACGAGCCCCGAGAGGACGAAGACGGGGTTGCGGCGCAGATCGCGCCAGGCGTCGGACCAGAGGCTGCGCGGGCGCCCCGTGGACTCGCCGCCGGGTCGGGCATCGGGTCCGGTCCCGGGTCCGGCGCCGTGCCCGCCGTCGGGTCCGCCGTCGGGTCCGCCGTCCGGGCCTCCCCGCTGCCGCTCCAGGGTGCCGCCCTCGCTGGTGGCGAGGTCCATCGCACCGCCCGCCCCGGTCGCGGCGATGGCTCCGCCGTTGTCGTCGGGGCGTGGGGACTGCGGCTCAGGCATAGCGGATCCTCGGGTCGAGTACGGCGTAGAGGAGGTCGACCAGCAGATTCGCCACCAGGAAGACGATGACCAGCACGGTCACGAAGCCGACGACGGTCTGGGTGTTCTGGCGCAGGATGCCCTGGTACAGCTGGAATCCGACGCCATGGATATTGAAGATCCGCTCGGTGACGATCGCGCCGCCCATCAGGGCGCCGATGTCCGTACCGATGAACGTGACCACGGGGATCAGCGAGTTGCGCAGCAGATGCCGGGTGATCACCCGGTGTCGTGGCAGGCCCTTGGCGACGGCGGTACGGACATAGTCGGAGCGGGCGTTCTCGGCGATCGAGGTCCGGGTCAGCCGGGTGACGTAGGCCAGGGAGACGGACGCGAGCACCAGCCCCGGCAGGATCAGCTCGTCGAACGGGGCCGCCGGGGAGACCGACGGCCTGATGAGCCGCCAGTTCACGCCGAACACGAGCTGCGCCAGCAGACCGGTGACGAACGTCGGTACGGCGATGACCACCAGCGTCAGCAGCAGCACGGAGGTGTCGACGGGGCGGCCCCGGCGCAGCCCGGTGATCACGCCGAAGGCGATCCCGATGATGATCTCGAAGACGATGGCCACGATCGTGAGCCGGATGGTGACCGGGAAGGCCGAGGCCATCAGGTCGATGACCTTCTGGCCGTTGAAGGCGGTGCCGAAGTCGCCGGAGAAGACATGTCCCATATAGGTGAGGTACTGCTGCCACACCGGCTGGTCGAGGCCGAACTCCTGGCGCAGCCGGGCCTCGGTGGCCGGATCGCACTGCCGCTCGCCGCAGAGGCCCGCGACGGGATCGCCCATCACATTGACCATCAGGAAGATCAGCAGGGTGGCGCCGATGAAGACGGGGATCATCTGCAGCAGACGCCGGATCACATAACGTCCCATGGAGGGCTCCGGGGTTCGGGGGAGGGCGCGGGCGGGCCCCGGGCGTCAGCTGACCGTGATCTCGTCGTAGACCGGGACGCTGAAGGGGTTCAGTTCGACGTGGGAGACCCGGTCCGAGTAGCCGGCGCTGCCGTTCTGGTACCAGAGCGGGATGGCCGCCATCCGGTCCCGTACGACGCCTTCCGCCTGCTGGAACTTCCGGATCGCGGACGTCGTGTCCGCGTCGGCGTTGGCCTCGTCGACGAGCCGGTCGAACCGGGGGTCGCTCCACTTGCCGTCGTTGGACGAGGCGTTGGTGTAGTAGAGCGGCTGAAGGAAGTTCTGGATCAGCGGGTAGTCCATCTGCCAGCCCGCCCGGAACGGCCCCCTCAGCTTCCGCTGGCCGATCCGGTTGCGGAAGTCCGCGAAGGTGCCGACCGGGCTGCCGGCACACGCCTTGTCGTTGCCCAGCGCGTTGTTGATGCTGTTGCAGACCGCGTCGACCCACTCCTTGTGGGAGCCGGAGTCGGCGTTGTACGTGATGGTCAGCCGGCCGCGCGGGATGCCGCCGCCCCGCCGGATCAGCCGCTTCGCCGCGGCCGGGTCGTAGTCGCAGGCCCTGCCGCACAGCCCCGCCCGGTAGCCGCCGTCCGCGCCGAGGACCGGGGAGGTCCAGTCGGTCGCCGGGGTGCGGGTCCCGCGGAAGATCGTGTCGGTGATCTGCCTGCGGTTGATCGCCATGGAGAGCCCGGTGCGCACCTGGGCGGCCCCCGGGGTGTTCCACTCCTTGTCGTAGTACGGGAAGGCGAGGGTCTGGATGATGCCGGCCGGGCTGTTGATGTACCGCCCGTCGAGGTCGGACCGTACGTTCTTGAGCTGTGAGGCGGGGACGTCGTCGACCAGATCGAGGTTCCCCGCGACCAGATCGGTGTACGCGGTGTTGTTGTCCGTGTAGACCACGAGGTCCACGCCGCCGTTGCGCGGCTTGTCGGCGCCCCGGTACCCCTTCCAGGTGCGCAGGGACATCTGGGAGCCCTTGGTGTAGTTCCGCACCGTGTAGGGGCCGTTGCCGACGGGCCGGGCGAGCCAGGCGGCGTGGTGGTCGTAGAACGCCCTGGGCAGCGGCGCGAACGCCGGGTACCCCAGAGTGTCCGGCCAGGTGGAGAAGCGCTGCGACAGCCTGACCGTGAACGTCCTGGGGCCGGTGACCCGCAGCCCCGACAGGGTCCGGGCGGTGGGCTGCCCCTTGGCCGGGTGGACCGTGTCGTATCCGTCGATGTACTGGAAGAAGTAGGCGTTCTTCTGGTTGTTGTCGAGGTACGCGCCGTAGTTCCAGGCGTCCACGAACGACTTCGCGGTCACCTTCTCGCCGTCGCTGAAGGTCCAGCCGTCCTTGACGGTGACGGCGAAGTGCGTCGAGTCCGTCGTGTCGATCTTCTCGGCGAGGGCGTTCTCGGCCTTTCCGGTCTTCGGGTTGTAGCGCTTGAGCCCCCGGAAGATCATGTCGAGGACCTTGCCGCCCTGGACCTCGTTGGTGTTCGAGGGCTCCAGCGGATTCTGCGGATCACCCCAGGAGGAACGCACCACGCCGTCGGGACCGCCGATGACGTCGGCCGCCCCGCCGCAGCCGGACGCGGCGAGGACGACGGCCGCCGCGCAGGCGGCCCGTCCGGCGTGTACGGCTCCTCGCATGGATGCGCCTCCTCGGAGTATGTGGTCTCGCTCAGACCAAAGATCGGACCATCGGGGACGGTCCGCACACCCGGCCCACCCAGATGGGCGAAGGAGAACGGAAAAATCATCAGCATCGGTGAGGGGCAACGCCTCCCGGCCGCCACGGGCCGCCACCACGCGAAGCGGCGCCCGGAACCTTTCGGTTCCGGGCGCCGCTCGCTCGCTCGTACGCGTACGTTCCCGTACGGCTACGGGTCACGCCGCGTGGACGACGTCCCTCTCCTCCGCGAAGTGGCACGCCGACTCGTGGGCGGTGTGCCCGTCCGTGCCCTTGAAGCGCTCGGGAACGGCCAGCAGCGGGACCTCCGTGGCGCACTTGTCCTGCGCCTTCCAGCAGCGGGTCCGGAAGCGGCAGCCGGAGGGCGGGTTCGCCGGTGACGGGACGTCACCGGTGAGGATGATCCGGTCACGGCCCTCACGGGCGTCCGGGTCGGGCACCGGGACCGCCGACAGCAGCGCCTGGGTGTAGGGGTGCGTCGGGTGGTCGTAGATCTGGGTGTCCGTCCCGATCTCGGCCATCTTGCCGAGGTACATCACGCCGACCCGGTCGGAGATGTGCCGGACGATCGACAGGTCGTGCGCGATGAAGATGTAGGAGAGGTTGAACTCGTCCTGGAGCTTCTCCATCAGGTTGATGACCTGCGCCTGGACCGAGACGTCCAGGGCCGAGACCGGCTCGTCGCAGATGATGATCTCGGGGTTGAGCGCGAGACCGCGGGCGATGCCGATGCGCTGGCGCTGGCCGCCGGAGAACTGGTGCGGATAGCGGTTGATGTACTCCGGGTTGAGACCCACGACATCGAGCAGTTCCTGGACCTTGCGCCGCCGGTCGCCCTTCGGCGCCACCTCGGGGTGGATGTCGAAGGGCTCGCCGATGATGTCACCGACGGTCATCCGGGGGTTGAGCGAGGTGTACGGGTCCTGGAACACCATCTGGATGTTCCTGCGGACGGCCTTCAGCGCGCGCCCGGACAGCCTGGTGATGTCCTGGCCCTTGAAGAAGACCTCGCCGGCGGTCGCCTGCTCCAGCGTCATCAGCAGCTTGGCCACGGTGGACTTGCCGCAGCCGGACTCCCCGACGATGCCCAGCGTCTCGCCCTGGTAGAGGTCGAACGAGATACCGTCCACGGCCTTGACCGCGCCGACCTGCTTCTTGAACAGGATGCCCTGGGTCAGCGGGAAGTGCTTGACCAGGTTGCGCACCTGGAGGATCGGCTCGCCCCGCTGCGCCGGCGCCTCGATGGCGGCGACGGAGTCGTCGACCGTCACGGCGTCGGCCGTCTCGACCGTGGTGACGTTCGGGGTGGCGTCCATGGAGTCGTCACTCTTCTTCGGCTCAGCCATGGATCGTCTCCTTCCAGAAGTGGCACGCGCTGCCGCGGCCCGGCAGCGCCGCGCCGTCCCGCTCGGTGACGGAATGCAGCACCGGGACGTCCGTACGGCAGATGTCCTGCGCCGAGGGGCAGCGGGGGTTGAAGGCGCAACCGGACGGGATCCGCGTGAGGTTGGGCGGAAGTCCCTTGATCGCGTACAGCTCCTGGCCCTTCTGGTCCAGGCGCGGGATCGAGTCGAGCAGACCGCGGGTGTACGGGTGCGCGGGACGCTTGTACAGCTCGTGCACGGGGGCGGTCTCCACGATCCGGCCCGCGTACATGACCGCGATCTTGTCCGCGACGTCGGCGACGACGCCGAGGTCGTGGGTGATCAGGATCAGACCCATGTTGAACTCGCGCTGCAACTCCGCGAGCAGGTCCATGACCTGGGCCTGGACGGTCACGTCGAGCGCGGTGGTCGGCTCGTCCGCGATGATCAGGTCGGGTTCCAGGGCCAGCGCCATGGCGATCATGATGCGCTGGCGCATACCGCCGGAGAACTGGTGCGGGTAGTCGTCGACCCGGTCCTTGGCGGCGGGGATCCGTACGCGGTCCATCAGCTCGATGGCCTTGGCCTTGGCGTCCTTCTTGGACAGGCCCTGGTGGACGCGGAACATCTCGCCGAGCTGGTAGCCGACGGAGAGCACCGGGTTGAGCGAGGACAGCGCGTCCTGGAAGATCATCGCGATCTTCTGGCCGCGGATGAGCCGGCGCTCCTCGTTGCTCATCGTGAGCATGTCCCGGCCGCGGAAGAGGATCTCTCCCTGCGGAATGCGCCCTGGGGGCATGTCGAGGATGCCCATGATCGCCTGCGCGGTCACGGACTTGCCGGAACCGGACTCGCCCAGCACGGCGAGCGTCTCGCCCGCGCTGACGCTGTAGTTGACTCCGTTGACCGCTTTGGCCACACCGTCGCGGGTGTGGAACTCCACGTGCAGGTCACGGACTTCGAGGAGCGGTCCGCCGTCCTCCGGCGAGCCGTGCGGAGAAGGAACGTCCGCCGTCGTGTCGTCGATGATGGTCATGTACGCCTCCCTCAGCGCAGCTTGGGGTCGAGGGCGTTGCGTACCGCATCGCCGAGCATGATGAAGGCCAGAACAGTGATCGACACCATGACCGACGGGATGATCAGGACGTACGCGGCGTTGCGCAGCTGCTCCTGGCCCGAGGAGATGTCGACACCCCAGGAGACCGCCGGCTCGGCGAGACCGATGCCCAGGAACGACAGCGTGGCCTCGGCCGAGATGTAGCCGCCGAGCGCGATGGTCGCGACCACGATCACGGGGGCGATCGCGTTGGGCATGATGTGCCGGAGCAGGATGCGGCTGGTCGAGGCGCCGAGCGCCTTGGCCGCCATCACGTAGTCCGCCTGCTTGATGGTGAGGACCGAGCCGCGCGCGACACGGGCGATCTGTGTCCAGCCCAGGAAGGCCAGGGACAGGATCACGACCCAGATCGAACGCTCGGTGAAGGAGGTCAGCACCACCATCGCGCCGAGCATGAAGGGCACGGCGAAGAAGATGTCGGTGACCCGGGACAGGACCGAGTCGATCCAGCCGCCGAAGTAGCCGGCGAGCATGCCGACCAGGGTGCCGAGGATGGTGACGAGCGCGGTGACGACGACGGCGACGAGGATCGAGGCCCGAGCGCCGTAGACGACGCGGGCGTAGATCGACCGGCCCTGGATGTCGTACCCGAACCAGTCCTCGTCGAAGAAGTGGCCCCAATTGGGCTTCTGGAGATAGTGCTTGGCCAGATCCGCGTAGCGGGGATCCGCGCTGGTGAACAGCTGCGGGAAGGCCGCCATCGTCAGCAGGAACAGGATCAGGACGGCGGAGATGACGAACAGCGGGTTGCGCCGCAGGTCGTGCCAGGCGTCCGACCAGAGGCTGCGGGGCTTGCCCACCTTGCCGTCGGCCCGCGGGGCGACCGGAGCCTCGGCGGGCTGGTCCTTGACGGTGTCCTTGAGTGCCTCAGGCATAACGGATCCTCGGGTCCAGGACCGCGTAGAGCAGGTCGACGAGCAGGCTGGCGACGAGATAGACGACGACGATCAGGGTCACGATTCCCACGACCGTGGCGCCCTCGCGGTGCCTGAGCGCGTCGAAGATGTTGTAGCCGACACCCTTGACGTTGAAGATGCCTTCCGTGACGACCGCGCCGCCCAGCAGGGCGCCGAGGTCGGTACCGAGGAAGGTCACCACCGGAATCATGGAGTTGCGCATCAGGTGTACGCCGATGATGCGGCGGCGCGGCAGCCCCTTGGCCACGGCGGTGCGCATGTAGTCGGAGCGCAGGTTCTCCGCGATGGAGGTACGCGTCAGACGTGCCACATAGGCGAGTGAGAGAGAGCCGAGTACGACCGCTGGTAGGAACAGCTCGTTCCAGTTCGCTTCCGCGCTCACGTTCGGGTCCACCCAGCCGAGCTGGAAGGCGAAGAAGTACTGGCCGAGGAAGCCGAGGACGAACGAGGGAACGGAGATCAGCAGAAGCGTGAGGATCAGCAGGCCGCGGTCGCGCAGCGTGTCGGCCTTGAGTCCGGCGAAGACGCCGATGGTGATGCCGACCAGCGCGGTGAAGGTGAAGGCGAACAGGGTCAGCCGGACCGTGATCGGGAATGCCTCCGAGATGATGTCGGCGACAGGTCTTCCGCTGGCGATCTGTGTGCCGAAGTCGCCCTGGAACAGGCCGACCAGATAGTTCCAGTACTGGTGCCAGAGCGGAAGATCGAGACCGAGGTCTCTCTTCATCGCCGCGATCTGCGCCGGGTCGACCGTCTGCTCTCCGGCGAGCGCGCGCACGGGGTCGCCGGGCAGGGCGTACATCATGGAGAAGACCAGCAAGGTTGACCCGATGAAGACCGGGATCATCTGGAGCAGTCGCCGCGCGACATATCGCCCCATGTTTGCCTCCGAATGGATAACTGCAGCCCTGGGGGCCGCTCCCGTTGCGATGGGAGCGGCCCCGGGGGCCTACCGCCGTTTCGTCGACGGCTGATGGCCGAGTGGGGGGATGACCCTCGGGCTGGTTACTTGACGACCGTGACGTCGGTGATGTTGTAGTCACCGTGGAAGTCGACGGTCACGTTGTCCACAGCCTTGGAGTAGCCGCCGTTGGTCTTGTACTCCCACAGCGGGATCGCCGGCATCTTGTCGACGAGGAGCCTCTCCGCGTCCTGGTAAGCCTTGATCGACTCCTCCAGGGACTTGGCGTTGTCGCCCTTCTTGAAGGCCGCGTCGACCTCCTTGTCGGAGAACCGGCCGTTGTTGGCCTCGGCGGTGGTGCCGTACAGCTCCCGCATGAAGTTGACGTTCAGCGGGTAGTCGGCGACCCAGCCACCGCGGTACATCCCCTTGACCTGGTCGTTGTCGCGGGCCTCCAGGTCGGTCTGGAAGTCCGGCTTGGCGTCCGGGACACAGTCCACACCGGTGGCGTTGCGGATCGACTCGCAGACCGCGGTCACCCACTCCTTGTGGCCGCCGTCCGCGTTGTACTGGATCGAGATCTTGTTGCCGGGGACGCCGCCGCCCTCGGTGACAAGCTGCTTCGCCTTCGCCGCGTTGAACGTGAAGACATCGGTGTCCAGGGTCTGGTTGCCCTCGACGCCCGGCGGGGTGAAGCTGGTGGCGGGCTTGCGGGTGCCGTTCAGGACGGTCTTGGTGATCGTGTCGCGGTCGATCGCCATCGAGAGGCCCTGGAGGACCTTCGGGTTGATGTCCTTGAACGTCTTCGAGTAGAACGCCGGCACGATGCTCTGGACAGCCGCGTACGGCTGGTCGATCGCGCGGTCGCCGAGGTCCTGCTTGTACTTCGGCAGGTCCTTCGGGCCGACCTGGCGGATCATGTCCAGGTTGCCGGAGAGGAGGTCCTGGTACGCGGCCTCGACGGTCGCGTAGTTCTTGAAGAGGACACCCTTGTTCTTGGCCTTGTTCGGGCCCTGGTAGTCAGGGTTGGCCTTGACCTGGATGAGCTTCTTGTGGTCCCACTTCTCGAAGATGTAGGGACCGTTGCCGACCGGCTTCTGGCCGAACGCCTTGGTGTCCTTGTAGAAGACCTCGGGCAGCGGCGCGAAGGTCGCGTAGCCGAGCTTGTACTCGTAGTACGGCACCGGCGCGGAGAGGCCGATGGTGAAGGTGGTGTCGTCGACGACCTTCAGACCCGACATGGCGTCGGCCTTCGGGTCACCCTTCTCCGGGTGGACGTCGGCGTAGCCGGCGATGTCCTCGAACCAGAAGGCGTTCTGCTGGTTGTTCTTGATGTTGGCGTACCAGTTCCACGCCTTGACGTAGGACTCGGCCGTGACGGGGGTGCCGTCGTGGAACTTCCAGCCCGGCTTGAGCTTGACGGTCCAGGTCTTGTTGTCGGTCGATGTCACCGACTCGGCGTTCGTGTAAACGATCTTGCCCTGCGCGTCGAAGTCCAGCAGCTGGGTGAAGAGCGACTGGATCACGTAGCTGCCGAGCGACTCGTTCGTGTCGGCCGGGATCAGCGGCTTCTGCGGCTCACCGACATCGATGGAGACATAGCCCGCGGGCTTCCCCTTCTCCTTCGACGCCGAATCACTGCTGTCGTCTCCGCCGCCACAGGCCGTCGCCGACAGGGCCACGACTATCGCGCCGACTACCCACTTGGCGCTCTTGGCACCACGCATGGGTTCCTCCTCATGAGTCCACTAGTCACAAACGAGAAGGGCATTATCTACGCGCGCTGACACCCCTGACAGCGGGCTCCTCAAATGCCCTGAGTGTGCTCGTGAGTCGGCGCCCCCCATGGCGCATGACCCATTGACCCGAGCTCAATGGAAGCAACTATTAAGTACGGCAGACCTGTAAACCACACTTAAAGGGTCTCGTTTTGACAACATCGAAGCGCCCTGCACGCCCGAAATCCGGACAAAATTAGCGCAGACAGACACACGCGAAACGGACTGTTAACACATGTTCCGGAGAGCGATGTCCGATATCCGGACAGATCGCCGGGGAAAGCGGTTGACGAACGTCGGCCCGGTCACCGCGCGTCCGCGGTGACCGGGCCGTCCGTCGTACCGTCCGGGCTCAGGCGCTGTACGCCGCGAGCCCGGTCGTGTCAGCTGTGCTTGGCGCGCGAGGCGGTACGGCCGCGCTGCTTCTGGTCCAGGACGACCTTGCGGATCCGGACCGTCTCCGGCGTGACCTCGATGCACTCGTCGTCGCGGCAGAACTCCAGGGACTGCTCCAGCGAGAGCTTCCGCGCCGGCACCACGTTCTCCGTGGTGTCCGCGGAGGCGGCCCGCATGTTGGTGAGCTTCTTCTCCTTGGTGATGTTCACGTCCATGTCGTCGGCGCGCGAGTTCTCGCCGATGATCATGCCCTCGTAGACCTCGGTGCCGGCCTCGGTGAAGATGACCCCGCGCTCCTGGAGGTTGACCATCGCGAACGGGGTCACCGAACCCGCGCGGTCCGCCACCAGCGAGCCGTTGTGACGGGTGCGCAGCTCGCCGAACCACGGCTCGTGGCCCTCGAAGATGGAGTGGGCGATGCCCGTACCGCGCGTCTGGGTCAGGAACTCCGTACGGAAGCCGATGAGACCGCGTGACGGAACGATCCACTCCATGCGGATCCAGCCCGACCCGTGGTTGGTCATCGTCTCCATACGGCCCTTGCGGGTCGCCATCAGCTGGGTGATCGGGCCGAGGTGCTCCTCGGGGGAGTCGATCGTCATGCGCTCGATCGGCTCGTACGTCTTGCCGTCGACCTGCTTCGTGACCACCTCGGGCTTGCCGACGGTCAGCTCGAAGCCCTCCCGGCGCATGGTCTCGACGAGGATGGCCAGCGCCAGCTCGCCGCGGCCCTGCACCTCCCAGGCGTCGGGGCGCTCGGTGTCCAGGACGCGCAGCGAGACGTTACCGATCAGCTCGCGGTCGAGACGGTCCTTGACCTGGCGGGCGGTGACCTTGTGGCCCTTGCCGCCCTTGCCGACCAGCGGCGAGGTGTTGGCGCCGATGGTCATCGAGATCGCGGGCTCGTCGACCGTGATCAGCGGCAGCGCGATCGGGTTCTCCGGGTCGGCCAGGGTCTCGCCGATCATGATGTCCGGGATACCGGCGATGGCGCAGATGTCGCCGGGGCCGGCCTTCTCGGCCGGCTTGCGGGTGAGCGCCTCGGTCATCAGCAGCTCGGTGATGCGGACGTTGGACATCGTGCCGTCACGCTTGATCCAGGTGACGGTCTGGCCCTTCTTCAGCTCGCCCTGCTCGACGCGGCACAGCGCGATACGGCCGAGGAAGTTGTCGGCGTCCAGGTTGGTGACATGGGCCTGGAGCGGAGCGGCCTCGTCGAACTCGGGCGCCGGGACATGCGCCAGGATCGTGTGGAAGAACGGCTCCAGGCTGTCGCTGTCGGCCGGGACCGTACCGTCCTCGGGCTTGGTCAGCGAGGCGACGCCGTCCCGCGCGCACGCGTAGACGATCGGGAACTCGATCTGCTCCTCGGTCGCGTCCAGGTCCAGGAAGAGGTCGTACGTCTCGTCGACGACCTCGGCGATCCGGGAGTCGGGGCGGTCCGTCTTGTTGATACAGAGGATGACCGGCATCTTCGCCTGGAGCGCCTTGCGGAGCACGAAGCGGGTCTGCGGAAGCGGGCCCTCCGACGCGTCGACGAGGAGCACGACGGCGTCGACCATCGACAGACCGCGCTCGACCTCGCCGCCGAAGTCGGCGTGGCCGGGGGTGTCGATGATGTTGATCGTGATGGGGTCGCCACCCGTCTTCGGGTGGTACTTCACGGCCGTGTTCTTGGCCAGGATCGTGATGCCCTTCTCACGCTCCAGGTCGTTCGAGTCCATCATCCGGTCGTCGAGTTGCTCGGCGGCGTGCGCGGCGAAGGCGCCGGCCTGCTTCAGCATGGCGTCGACCAGAGTGGTCTTGCCATGGTCGACGTGGGCGACGATGGCGACGTTACGGATGTCGTGGCGCGTGGGCATGCTGGCTGGCGCTTCTCTCGATCGTGGGATGCGGCGTTGTTTCCTCGTACGCCCGCCGGGCGGACACGCCACGGCTCGTCCCATGGTACGGGGCCGGGGCGTCGGGGGCTTCCCAGCCCGATTGGAGAGGCCGAAATCACGGAGTGCGGGGCCGCGGGGTGGCGAGGGGGACCGCGCGGGAGGCTGCGCCGGGGACGCGCGGGAGGGGTGGAGCTGCCCGGGTCGGGGACAGGAACGAGCTTGCCCGCCGGGGAGGCCGGCGGGCAAGCCAATTGATGGGGTTCTGAGCTTCCGAAAACGCCCTGACCTGCGCTTTCGGAAACCAGTCCGTTTTTTCTTCTCGCGATCTTCGCCGAACGTACGCTTCCGCCGCCGGTTCCGTCGCCGATTCTTCGCTACTTCTTCTTCTTGGAGTCCGGGCCCGCGGCCCCGCCCTCCCTGAACCCGATGTCCTGGTAGCGAGGGGTCTGGAAGCCGAAGGCGCCCGCGTTCACCACCGTCGGCTTCACCGCGACCAGCTGCGGACGCTGGTAGAGGGGGATGGACCCGGCCGCGGCCCAGATACGGGCATCGGCCTGCCGGACCAGATCGCGGGACTTCTTCTCGTTCAGCTCGGCGGCGGCGCTGGCGAAGAGCTGGTCGATGTGGTCCGTACCGACGCGGGTGTAGTTCTGCTCCACCAGCAGCGAACCGTCGCTGGCGGGCACGGGCTTCGCGTAGATCGGCCGTCCGTCGGTCGCCGGGAAGGCGCTGGCCGGCCAGGAGTAGAGGGCCAGGTCGTAGTGGCCGGAGGCGATGTGGTCCTTGAAGTACTCGTCGTCCGAGACCTTGGTGATCTCCGTACCGACACCGATGCGGTCGAGCATCCGCGAGATCCGCTCCCCGACGGCGCGCAGCGACTCCGCGCCCTCGCCCTTGGGCAGGACGAAGCGGAGGCTGAGCGGCTTCCCGTCCTTGCCGAGCGGGCCGCTGGGCAGGGTCGCGGCGGAGGCGGAGGGCGACGTGGAGGAAGAGGGAGCGGCCGTGCCGCGCGGGGCGTAGGCGCCCGCCACACCGCCCGGCTTCTTGTCGGCGTCGTCCACGGCGGCGGCCTGCCGGAGCAGCGCGTCCTCCTGGAGGCGGGCGAGGGAGGCGGGAGAGAGGACATGCGCGGACTGGGGGCGGGGGGCCGTCCTGCCCGGCTTGTTGTCGTCACCGACGATGTACAGGCCCTCGTCCGAGGGGACGTCGCCGCCCGCGTCCGTGTCGTCGGCCTTCTTCTTCGCCGCGGCCGCGTCCTTGTCGTCGTCCTTGTCGCCCTTGTCGCCCTTCTTCTTCTCCTCGGCCGCGACCTTCTCCTCGTACTTCCGCTTCTGCTCCTCGGCCTTCTTCTTCTCGGCCTCTTCCGTCTTCGCGTCGGGGCGCTTCGCCTGGGCCGCGGCCTCCGCTTCCTCCTCGCTCAGCTCCTCGTCGCCGTCCTCGCCCTCCTCACCCTCCGGGCGCTTCTTCTGGGCCTTGCTGCCCGCCTTGGCGGTCACCTTCTTCTTGGCCCCGTCCGGCGTCCAGCCCGCGTCGGCCAGCAGCGCCTGCGCCTCAAGCGTGTCCTGCTTGCCGAGCGCCTCGCTGCTGTCCGCGTACGCCTTCTGTCCCATCAGCGCCAGATGACTGCCGGGCGGCTTCGCCTGTAGTCCGAGCGGCTGGAGCACCGTGTCGGCCAGTTCCTGACGGTTGATCGCGCGGGCCACCGCCCGCCGTACCCGCTCATCGGCGAGCGGGCCGGACTCGCCGTTCAGCGCGAGCTGCGTGAACGCGGGCTCCAGCGACCTGCGGATCTCGTAGCCGCGCAGGCCCTTCTGCTCGCGCGCGTACCGCGCGATGGACTCGGCGGTGCGCTTGCGCGCCTCCGCCGCCTCCTCGGCCTTCTCCTCGTCGGAGCCGTTGGCCAGCGCCCAGGACCGGAGCGCGGAGCCCGGGGTGATCGCGGCGCCAGGACCGTGGGTGAGCGCCTGCCCGCCACCGGAATCGGCGCGCTTCTCGGTGCCCTTGTCCGCTTCCTTCTCGGCTTCCCTCTCCGCTTCCCTCTCGGCGTCCTTCTCCGCCAGGGCCATGCGCTTGACCACGGTGGTGTCGATCTCGACGATGTCGACCTTGCGGGCCGCGAGCGCCCCCGCGCTCTCCTTCCTGGGGACCGTGCGCATGATCAGCTGGTCGAGCTTGGCGGGCTCTCCCCACCAGTGGGGGTTGCGCGCGAGCGTGGTCTCCTTGGCCTTTCCGTCCACCTTCTTGACGGTGAAGGGTCCCGCCGTCACCTTCAGGTTCTTCCTGGCGCCGTCGTTGAACGCGTTGGGCGTCCCCGTCACGTCCTTGGGGTAGAGCGGGCTGAACAGCGACTCCCAGTCGGCGTACGGCTTGTTGAAGGTGACTCTGACCTCGAGGTTGTTGGCACCGCGCTCGATCTTCTCGATCCGCTCGTACCCGGCGTTGCGTGCCGTCCAGTACGCGGAGTCCTTGCCGCGCAGCGCACGCCACTGCGCCACGAAGTCCGGTGCCCCGATCTCCCGGCCGTTGCTCCACACCGCCTGCTGGTTGAGCTTGTAGAGCACGACCTGCTTGGGCTCGCGCTCGACGATCTTGGCGGACTCCAGATAGTCGGGGTTCCGCTGGGGCCGGCCACTCTTGTCGAGCGTGAAGAGGGCCGGCAGTACGGCCCCGGCGATCCGGCTCGTGGCCGCGTCCGCGTCGGCCTGGTAGGCGTTCAGTGTCGCGGGCATGGTGTCGACCGCCCAGCGCATGGTGCCGCCCTGGGCGACGCCTTCACGTTTTACGGCCGAGATGTCCGGGGCGGCGGCGGCCGAGGGCTCGCTTCCGTCCTCCTCCGAGGTGCACGCGGACAGGGCCCCCAGGGCCAGCACACCGGTGGTGAGAAGCGCGACGGAGCGGAGCGTTCGGGAGCGGAGCGTTCGGGAGCATGTCCTCCCGCGTGGGGCGCCGACGTGGGACATGGCTTGTACCTCTTCGTCCTGTTTGTGGAATTTAGAGATGATCACACCTATTTGCCCACTCACTGAAGGGGACCGCGAGTCAGCGGCGGCGCAGACACGGCGTGACGTGCGATCAAACCCACCCGAGCGGCCCAATGCGCCCGGTCACGACGCTTGGCTCAAACCGCTCCAGGGACGGGCCCCCTCGCCGGAAAACACGTGACCTACGGCTTCACAACTGGGATGTGACGCGGAACACTCTCAGGCGCACACAGAGAGCGAGAGAACCGAGAGAGCCGAGAGAGAGCCGTCTGAGGGGATCCGTCAGAGGGGATTCCCGCGACCCCGCATGCCACCCGAGCCCCTGGAAGTGAGGGCAACTCATGTCCCTGCAGGACGATGTGACAGCGATCAGGCGATGCCTCGACGACCTGGTCCGCACGGTCGACCGGCTGGAGCGGAATCTCGCGCTCCTGCGTGAGAACGAGCCCCGGCCCCAGCCGGCCGGCCGCGTCGAAGACCTGGTGACCATCCCCGACACCCCGTACAACAGCGCGCTGTGGACGGACTCGGACGACGAGGGCCTGGGCGTACGCGACCGGCGGGCTCCCTAGTACCCCTTCCGTCAGGAGTCCTCGTTGGCCACCGGTACCGAACCCCCAGCCGTCAGTACGGGCTCATCCGGCGGTACGGGCGTGCGCGGCGCCTCGCGCGCCGCCATCGCGCCCCGCCACCTGCGGACGGACCGCTGGTGGCTGGCGCCCGCCCTGACCGCCGCCGGACTGTTCGCCTTCATCGTGTACTCGACCTGGCGAGCGTTCGCGAACAGCGACTACTACGCGGCGCCGTATGTCTCGCCGTTCTACTCGCCCTGTCTGGCGGAGAGCTGCGCGCCGATGCGGAACGGTCCGAACTGGGAGATCTTCGGCAGCTGGTGGGGCCTGTCCCCCGCGCTGCTGATCCTCATCTTCCCGCTGGGCTTCCGGCTGACCTGCTACTACTACCGCAAGGCGTATTACCGCGGCTTCTGGGCCTCGCCGCCTGCCTGCGCCGTCGCCGAGCCCCACGCGAAGTACACCGGTGAGACCCGCTTCCCGCTGATCCTCCAGAACATCCACCGGTACTTCTTCTACGCGGCCGTACCGGTCGCGGGCATCCTCACGTACGACACCGTGCTCACCTTCCGGGACGAGGAGTACGCCTGGGGCCATATGGGGCTCGGCTCGCTGATCTTCCTCGTCAACACCGTACTGATCTGGGCGTACACGCTCTCCTGCCACTCCTGCCGGCACATCATCGGCGGCCGGCTGCGGCACTTCTCGAAGCATCCGGTGCGCTACCGGCTGTGGGGCTGGGCCGGAAGGCTCAACAACCGCCATATGCAGCTCGCGTGGGCCTCGTTGATCAGCGTCGCCGCCTGCGACTTCTACGTGTACCTGCTCGCCACCGGAACCTTCGCCGACCCGCGCCTCTTCTGACGATCCGCGCCTCTTGTAGGGAGAGCCTTCCGAAATGACGCAACTCGAACGCCGGCAGTGGGACGTCGTGGTGGTGGGTGCGGGAGGAGCGGGCCTGCGCGCCGCCATCGAGGCGCGCGAGCGGGGCGCTCGTACCGCCGTCATCTGCAAGTCCCTCTTCGGCAAGGCCCATACGGTGATGGCCGAGGGCGGGATCGCCGCCTCCATGGGCAATGTGAACTCCGGCGACAACTGGCGGGTGCACTTCCGCGACACCCTGCGCGGCGGGAAGTTCCTCAACCAGTGGCGGATGGCGGAGCTGCACGCCCAGGAGGCGCCGGACCGCGTCTGGGAGCTGGAGACCTGGGGCGCGCTGTTCGACCGTACGCCCGACGGAAAGATCTCCCAGCGCAACTTCGGCGGGCACGAGTACCCGCGGCTCGCCCATGTCGGCGACCGTACGGGCCTGGAGCTGATCCGCACCCTCCAGCAGAAGATCGTCGCGTTGCAGCAGGAGGACTTCCGCGAGTACGGGGACTACGAGGCGCGGCTCAAGGTGTACCAGGAGTGCACGGTCACCCGGATCCTCAAGGAGGAGGGTGCCGGGGACGGCGGCCGGGTCGCGGGGGCCTTCTGTTACGAGCGCGAGTCCGGCCGCTTCTTCGTGCTGGAGGCCCCGTCCGTCGTGCTCGCCACGGGCGGGATCGGCAAGTCCTTCAAGGTGACCTCGAACTCCTGGGAGTACACGGGCGACGGCCACGCGCTGGCGCTGCTCGCGGGCGCTCCCCTCCTCAACATGGAGTTCGTGCAGTTCCATCCGACGGGCATGGTCTGGCCGCCGTCGGTCAAGGGCATCCTGGTCACCGAATCGGTGCGCGGTGACGGCGGGGTCCTGCGCAATTCCGAGGGCAAGCGGTTCATGTTCGACTACATCCCGGACGTCTTCAAGGAGAAGTACGCGGAGTCGGAGGACGAGGGCGACCGCTGGTACGACGACCCGGACCACAACCGGCGTCCCCCCGAACTGCTCCCCCGCGACGAAGTGGCCCGCGCCATCAACTCCGAGGTCAAGGCGGGCCGCGGTTCTCCGCACGGCGGCGTCTTCCTCGACGTCTCGACGCGGATGCCCGCCGAGGTGGTCCGGCGCCGGCTGCCGTCGATGTACCACCAGTTCAAGGAGCTGGCGGATGTCGACATCACGGCGGAGGCGATGGAGGTCGGCCCGACCTGCCATTACGTGATGGGCGGGATCGCCGTCGACTCGGAGACCGCCGCCGCGCCCGGGGTCGCCGGGCTGTACGCGGCGGGCGAGGTCGCGGGCGGCATGCACGGCTCCAACCGGCTCGGCGGGAACTCCCTCTCCGATCTGCTGGTCTTCGGCCGCCGGGCGGGGCTGCACGCCGCCGCGTACGCGGCCGGGCTCGGCGCGCGCCCGGCCCTGGACGAGGGACAGATCGACGCGGCGGCGGCCGAGGCGCTGCGCCCGTTCGGCGCGGACGGCGCGGCGCGGGGCGACGGGAGCGGTCCTGACGGCCGGCCCGCGGAGAATCCGTACACCCTCCATCAGGAACTCCAGCAGACGATGAACGACCTGGTCGGCATCATCCGCCGGGAGCAGGAGATGGAGCAGGCGCTGGAGAGGCTGGCCGAGCTGCGCGTACGGGCGGGCCGGGCCGTGGTCGAGGGGCATCGCCAGTTCAATCCCGGCTGGCACCTGGCGCTCGACCTGCGGAACATGCTGCTGGTCAGCGAGTGCGTCGCACGGGCCGCCCTGGAACGTACCGAGAGCCGGGGCGGGCACACCCGGGAGGACTGGCCCGGCATGGACGCCGACTGGCGCCGGATCAATCTGTACTGCCGGCTCTCCGGCACGGAGGAGGGCACGGCGGCCGGCCCCGCGGCCGGCCGGATCGCGCTCACGCGCCGGACGACCGAGCCCATACGTCCCGACCTGCTGGCCCTGTTCGACAAGGAAGAGCTGGTCAAGTACCTCGCCGAAGAGGAGCTTCACGAGTGAGTGCGAGTACGGGTACGAGCGCGAACGCGTCGACGACATACGAGGCGAAGTTCCGGGTCTGGCGGGGCGACGCCGACGGCGGGGAGCTGAAGGACTTCGCCGTCGAGGTGAACGACGGGGAGGTGGTCCTCGACATCATCCACCGGCTCCAGGCGACCCAGGCGGCGGATCTGGCCGTCCGCTGGAACTGCAAGGCGGGCAAGTGCGGTTCGTGCAGCGCGGAGATCAACGGCCGGCCGCGGCTGATGTGCATGACCCGGATGTCGGTCTTCTCGCGCGAGGAGACGATCACGGTCACCCCGCTGCGTGCCTTCCCGGTGATCCGCGATCTGGTGACGGACGTCTCCTTCAATTACGCGAAGGCGCGGGAAGTGCCGTCGTTCGTACCGCCGCCGGGGGTGGCCGCCGGTGAGTACCGGATGCGGCAGGTGGATGTGGACCGCTCACAGGAGTTCCGTAAGTGCATCGAGTGCTTCCTGTGCCAGGACACCTGCCATGTGGTGCGGGACCACGAGGAGAACAAGACCGCGTTCGCCGGTCCGCGCTTCCTGATGCGGGTGGCCGAGCTGGATATGCATCCGCTGGACGCGGCGGAGGAATCGGGGCTCGACCGCAAGAAGACCGCCCAGGACGAGCACGGCCTCGGCTACTGCAACATCACCAAATGCTGCACCGAGGTATGCCCGGAGCACATCAAGATCACCGACAACGCGCTGATCCCGCTCAAGGAACGGGCCGTGGACCGGAAGTACGACCCACTGGTGTGGCTCGGCAACAAGATCCGGCGGCGCGGCGAATGACGTAGCCGTGGAGACGGGAGGGGCCCGTGATTCCGGGCCCCTCCCGTCTCCGTCTATGGGTCCGCGCTTGTGGTGCGTCAGCCGAGGAGCTTGATGATGGCCTCGGTGGTGCCGGTCTCGCCGAGCCTCGGGAAGATCTTCTCGACGCTGTTCCGGTGCGCGCCCTCGTCCATGTCGGCGACCGCGTCGACGGCGACGGTGACGTGGTAGCCGTGCTCGTACGCGGCGCGGGCGGTGGACTCGGCTCCGATGCTGGTGGCGATGCCCGTCACCACGACCTGGGTGACGCCCCTGCGGCGCAGCTGGAGGTCGAGATCGGTGCCGTGGAACGCGCCCCACTGCTGCTTGGTGACCACGATGTCGCCGTCCTGGACGCCCAGTTCGGGCACGAGGTCGGCCCAGTCGGCGGCCGGCTGCCCACCGCGCATCGGAGCCTCGGTACGGCCGGGCGCGCCGCCCGTGACGCGGACGAACACGACGGGCAGCCCCTTGGCGCGGAAGGCGGCGGCGAGCTCGGCGGAGCGCGCCACGACCTCGGCGGCCGGGTAGGGCGCGGTGGAGATGGCGACGACGGCCTTCTGGAGGTCGACGACGACCAGGGCGGTCTTGGGGTCGAGGGTGGTGACGGTCATGGTGGTGCTCCTTGCGGTACGGAATGCGGTAGGGGTGTGTCCTGGAGGGGGCGGTTATCGGTGGTGGGCGCGGAGCGCCCGGTCTGTGACGGTCAGGATGATCAGCAGCACGCCGAGGACGGCGGAGGCGCCTGCCATCAGATGCAGTCCGCTGTCGCTCGCCGCCTGTCCATAGGCGAGGGCGATCAGGCTCGATGCCGATATGGCACCGATGTACTGCGCGGTGCGCTGGAGCCCGGCCGCGGACCCGATGCTCTCGGGCGGGGCATGCGCCTGGACCGCGGCCTGGTTGCTCGTACCGATCAGCCCCTGCGGAACGCCGAAGCACGCCCCCGCGAGCAGCAGGACGGCGATCGGGGTGCTGTCGTCGACGAAGAGCAGCAGGCCCGCGCCGCCGGTGAGCAGCAGGCAGCCGAGGACGAGCGGGCCGCGGATGCCCTTGGTACGGGCACCGAGCAGCGAGCAGACCAGTGCCGTCACCGACATCGGGAGCATGAGCAGTCCGCTCTCACCGGCGGAGAGGCCACGGCCCTCCTCCAGCCACTGGGTGAAGCCGTACATCACGCAGTAGATGACCAGATAGCTGACGCCGTGCCGCAGATAGGTGCGCGCGAGCGGGCCGTTGCGCACGATCATCCGCAGATCTATGAACGGCAGTGGCCTGCGCAGCTGCCACCACACGAGCACGGCCGTCAGGACACCGAAGGGCGCGAGCAGCCACCACATCGGATGAGCCAGATCGAGCAGGAAGAAGACGAGGAGCGTCAGGGCCGTGGCGAACAGTCCGATGCCGAGCGGGTCGAGCGTGAGACGCGGTGAACGGCCGGGGGCTCCGGCGGCGGGCTCGCGCGGCGGGTCGGCGGGGATCCAGATGAGCCCGGCGACGAAGGCGATCAGCGCGATGGGCAGATTGACGGCGAAGATGCCGCGCCACCCGACCAGGGCGACGAGGAGTCCGCCGAGCGTGGGACCGACGGCCGCGCTGCCGAGCGAGGCGAAGGAGAGCCGGGCCAGCACGGTACGCGGGGCGGGATGTCCGACCCGCCGGCCCTCGTCGCGCAGGACGGACATGGCCGCCGGATAGGCGGCGGAGGTACCGATGCCGAGCAGCAGCCGGGAGACGATGAGCCAGCCGAAGGACGGTGCCACCGCGCCGACCAGGCCGGAGGCGAAGACGACGACCAGGCCCGCGAGGAAGATCCGGCGCGGGCCGAGCGAGTCGGCGAGCTTGCCGAGTACGGGCTGCGCGACGGCGCTGGCGAGATAGAGGACGGAAATCAGCCAGGCGGTGTCGGCCGCGCCGATCCCGAAGCTGTCTCCGATCGCCACCAGCGCGGTGGAGATCATGGTGGTGTTGAGCGGGTTGAGCAGCGAGCCCAGGAGCAGCGGGGCGGTGAGACGGCCTCGGAAACCGGGGGTCCTGGGGCCGCCGCCGCCGGGCTCGCCGGGCGCCGTCAGGTCCGTATGCGGTTGTGCCTGTATCCGCTGTACGTCGCGTGCGCCTTCTTCCGTCCCGCGGGCCTCCGTGTCACTCACTCCTCTCCACCAGCCGCCCCAGCAGGGCCGCCGCCTCGGCCAGCGCGCGGCGTTCCGCGCCGTTCAGTTCGCCCGCGATCGCCTCGGAGAGCCAGCCCTGCTTGGCCGCGCGGGCCGCGGCGAGCGTGTCGTGGCCCGCGCCCGTGACCGAGACGACGGACTGCCGTCCGTCATCGGGGTCCGGCGTCCGCTCGACCAGGCCCTGTTCCTCCAGGACGCCGAGGGTCAGCCGCATGGACTGCGGACGTACGTACTCCGCGCGGGCCAGCGCGGCCGTGGTCGACGGCCCTTCGCCGTCCAGCCGCGCCAGGACCGATTGCTGGGACGGCGTGAGCCTGCTGTCCGGCGTTGCCGTACGCAGGCGTCGCACCAGCCTGCGGACCACCGCGGTGACATCGGCGGCGACCTCCTCGGCGGTCGGGTCTGCGGGCCTCTCGAACTCCTCGGGCATACGCCCACCGTAGAGATAGACAGGTAACCTTGCAAGTTACCCTGTCATTCTTGGCTGGATCCCGGCCCTGGCCGGGAGAGCCCGCCTTGCTCCCCGGACAGCGCGGCGCCTAGGGTGAATGCGCTTTCATGAAATGCGCTTCCCTAAAACACGCGGACAACGGTGCGGAAGAGAGAGAAGGGGACGGGTCGGTCGGGTGAGTGCCCCCACGGTGTACGACGTCGCCGAGCGGTCGGGCGTCTCCATTGCGACGGTCTCGCGGGTCTACCGGAACCCCGACTCCGTACGCGCCCAGACCCGCGACCGGGTACTGGAAGCGGCGCGCGCGCTCGGTTACGTACCGAGCGGCAACGCGCGCGGTCTGGCCAGCAGGACCACCGGCGTGCTCGGGCTCTGCTTCCCCGACTACTCCGATCCGGACGCCGAGACGGACGCCGAGGCGGACGACACATACGACGACTCCGCGGTGATGCTCTACTCGGACCAGATCATCCGGGGCATGGAGCGGGCCGCGCGGCGGCACGGCTACGCGCTGCTGATCGCCGCGTCCCTGAAGGGCGGGCCGGAGTCGCTGGTGGCGAAGGTCGCGGGGCGGGTCGACGGATTCGCCGTACTGGCGCGGACCGTCCCCACCGAGGACCTTGAGGTGATCTCGCGCCGACTGCCGGTGGTGATGCTGGCGGGGCCGCGCGAGATCGACCATCTCGACCACATCGAGGTGGCCAACTCCGACGGCGAACGGGAACTGACCCGCCATCTGATCCGCGACCACGGCCTGCGCGGGCTGGTCTTCGTCGGGGGCGAGAAGGACTCACCGGACGCGGAGGCACGGTTCCGGGGATTCAGGGACGCCTGCGCCGAGGCCGGGCTGCCGGTCCCGGACGAACCCGATCTGCGCACCGTGATGATGACCCAGGCCGAGGGAGAACGGGCCGCGGAAACGCTGCTCGACCGCGCCGACCGGGACGGGGGCCGCCCGCAGGCGATGCTCTTCGCCAACGACCAGATGGCGATCGGCGCGCTCCACGCGCTGGAGCGGCGCGGGGTACGGGTACCCGAGGACATCGCGGTCGCGGGGTTCGACGGAATCCCGCTGAGCCGCATGGTGCGCCCGGCGCTGACGACCGTACGCCAGCCGATCCGCCGGCTCGGCGAGGAGGCGGTGGAACTGCTCGTCCAGCGACTCGCGGAACCGACCCGCGAACCGGTCTCCCTGATGCTCCCGGTCTCGGTGGCCCGCAGGGCGAGCTGCGGCTGCGGATAGCGGGGTTGGGGGCACGACCGAGGGGTGGTCGGGCTCGCCCCGGGAGCAGACCGGACACCCTGGGAGCGGGGAATCACCAAGTCGGAGCACAAACAAGCCCCGCCCGGCATATGACCGGACGGGGCTGTTGACCTGCGGGGCGCGTTCAGCGCACAAACTTGACCGAGGCGAACTGACCGACCGTGCGAGATTCACCGCTGTGCATCGACTCGACACTCCCGGAGCAGGTCCGGCCGGAGTACAGCTCGGCCTCACGGTTGGTGTTGTTCTCCGTCAGCCCGCCCGCTCTCCCCACCGAATAGCACTGATTGTCCCGAGGGTGGTCCAAGACCAACTGAAGGTTTCCGGGCTTCGTGTGATAGCTGAATGACCCTTGCGCCGCCTGAGCGTTGAGCGGGAACCCGACACCGAGCGCCACAGCGACACCAACCGCACTCAGTGCCCTACCGACGATCTTCATGCGTACCCCTGCCTGTCTCCGTTGGGAATTACGCCCCGTGACTTTCCGTGTGCTCCGTATTTGATGCGGCGGCACAGCGCTGATCACCCGGAAGGAGCACGCAGATGCTCCGCCCGATCACACACACCGAGGCAGGGTTTCCCGCACCCTCGAAAAAGCCGAACACCCTCTCTTTCACCAGTTCCGGACATGACCGTGGACGGCGCGATCGGCCCGAAAACAGTCACAGCGTTCATCGCCTTCATGGAGAAGCGTAAGCAGCAAGGCGGAGTGGCGTTCCTCAAAGCGCTCACCAGCCTCCAGGGGGCGCGATACATCGAGTTGGCCGAGAATCGGGAACAGAACGAGGCATTTGTCTTTGGCTGGCTGGTGAACCGAGCGTGACGGGATCGCCGTTGAGATGACCTGGTCACCCGTCGTCCGGCCCGTGCTCGTCGGGAGCGGGCTGTGCGGCGGGCTCGGTGCGGTCGATACAGCGCAGCGCCCTACCGTTTCCTCAGTGCACGGCGATCGTTCCTCAGGCATGAAGAAGATCATTTCTGCTGCCGCGCTGGTCCTCGCCGGCGTCGCCTTCGCTCCCCCCGCCCATGCCGACGACGACTCGGCCTTCACCGGGCCCGTCAGCGCGGCCGACAACTGGAACTTCGGTGCCGGCGTTGTCTGCGAACAGGAAGTCGCCATCGTCCCGATCCTCGCGGGCGGTGTGGGCTACGCAGAGGATCACGGCGACAGGTGTTCCACCGGCAACGTGATCGACCCGTCCTAGGGCGTGTCTTCGAAGTCCCGCCTGCCCTTCGGGCGGGACTTCGAAGACACGCCCCAGCAGCGCCGGCGAACGATCGAACCAGCGCCGCCGTCATGGATGTGCGGTTCCCGCGCCCACCCCGGTGGGAACCGCACGCGCTGACAACCCCTTTCGGCGCTCCCGATCCACCCTCAGCCGAAGCCCAGCCCCAGCCTCTCCCCGAAAAAGCGCCCATCCGCCGCCCGCAGCTCCCGTTCCTCCCGCTCGCTCCCCTCGTGCTCGAAGTGGCCGGCCGTCAGTACGTGCAGTTCACGCGGGCCCGCGAGCGCGTTGTAGACGGCGAACTGGCCCGGCGGCGGGACCGATGGGTCGAACAGGGCCGGGGCGACCAGCATCGGGATCCTGATCCGGCTCGCCGCCGTGGCGGCGTCGAAGTACGGGAGCACGTCCATGATCCCGGGGTGATCGCGGTAGTGGGCCCGTACCGCCTCGCCGCTCCCGGCGCAGGGCAGCGTCAGCCGCAGCGGATGGTCGCCGAAGGTCGGTACGGTCAGCCGGCCGCAGGCGAAGCGGTCGTCCCAGGGAAGCGCCAGCGCGCCGAGGCCACCGCCGAGGCTCTCGCCCGCGTAGGCGAGCCGGGGACCTCGCGCCGTCACCAGCTCCGGTACCAGATCGAGCAGCGCGGACGCGGCGCACCACAGGTCGGCCACGCAATCGCCGATGACATACGTGTCACGGGAGTCGACGCCGTGCAGGACATGGCGGTCGGCGTCCCCCGGGATGCCCGGTCTGCGGCTGCGGGACCCCATCCCCCGTACGCACGGCAGGATCGCCGCGCCGCCCGGCAGCGGAAGCGGCACGTCCCGGCCGGCCTCCTGGCGTCCGCCGTAGCCGTGGCCGATGACGCACCCGTACCGCACCGGCCCTTCGGCGGGCAGGACGAGCCAGCCGCCGAGGCGCAGCCCGCCGACCGAGGTGAACGACACCCCGAAGATCCGGAATCCGTCGCGCTCGTCCTCCTGGGGGCCCACCGCCGGTGCCGTCCCCACCCGTAGCGCCGCCTCGTAACGATCCCGCCAGAACGTGTCGAATCCGTCAGGCGGGGCAGGCGCCGCGATGACGAGCAGCTCATCAAGGGTCCGGCCGTACGCCGGATCAAAGGGAAAGCCGTGCACGAACGCGGACATGATCGCGACAGTAGCCCACCGGACATCACCAGACACACTCGGCAGGACTCGGCCGTACCCGGCCGGACACCGGCGGAAGTTGCCCGAACACGCACCGCACGCACACCGCACGCACGCCTCTCCCCCCGCACGCACACACACCTGAACAGCTGTCGCACGCACAGATGTCGCACATGTTGCACGAGTGTGACCAAGGCACCTCTTGCGGATTCCCGAAGCGCGACGGCAGAGTGATGTATGCGCTTACAGGCAGCGCATACATCGGGGAGCTCAAGGAGGAGCCGTCCATGCACCGCACCGCCAGAACCGCCTCTGCCGCCACCGCGCTCGCGGTGGCATTCGGACTCACCGCGTGCGGAAGCTCGGGGGGTGAGGGAGTCGCCGCCGACAAGGAGCAGACGCTCACCGTCTGGGCCATGGGCGCCGAGGGCGAGAAGCTCACGGACGTCGCCAAGGTGTATGAGAAGGCCAACCCGCACATCACCGTCAAGGTCACCCCCATCAGCTGGGATGTCGCGCATCAGAAGCTGGTCTCCGCGGCCGCCGCCGGCACCCTGCCCGACGTGGCGCAGATGGGCGGCACGTACATCGGCGAGTTCTCCGAGCTGGGCGTTCTGGAGCCGGTCGACACGAAGACCTTCAAGAAGGACGACTTCTTCCCCGCCGCCTGGAAGCAGGGAGAGGTGGACGGCGAGGCGTACGGCGTCCCCTGGTACGTCGACACCCGCGTCCTCTACTACCGCACCGACCTCGCCGAGAAGGCCGGCGTCGGCAAGGCCCCGGCCAACTGGCAGGAGCTGGCGCGGCTCGCCACCGCCTACCAGGACAAGGCGCGTACGAAGTGGGGCCTCTACCTCCAGCCCAGCGGCCTGGACACCGTACAGAGCTGGTACCCCTTCCTGTACTCGGCCGGCGGCGAGATCGTGTCCGAGGACGGCAAGGCGGTCTTCAACAGCCCCGAATCCATCAGGGCCATGACGGAGTACGCCTCGTACTTCGACAAGGGGCTCACCAAGAAGAGCACCCCGCCCGGCTACGAGGTGCTGAAGGACTTCAACTCCGGTGATGTGCCGATGTTCTTCTCCGGCCCCTGGATCATGACCCTGATCAATGACGACTACCCCGACCTCAAGGGCAAGTGGGGCGTCGCGAAGGTCCCCGGTGACAAGGCGTCCGTCTCGATGGCGGGCGGCTCCAGCCTGGTCGTCTCCAAGGACAGTACGCACAAGGCCGCGGCCACGGACTTCATCAAGTACCTCACGGACACCGAGGGCCAGAAGGACTGGTTCACCCGCACCAGCGACCTGCCCGCCAACACCAGCGCCTGGGACTCCGGCAAGCTCTCCGACGACCCGGGGCTCCAGATCTTCCGTGAGCAGATGGAGTCCGCCAAGGGCACGCCGGTCCTGGCCAAGTGGAGCGAGATCACCTCGAAGGTCGACGAGGCCCTCGGCGCGGTGACCCAGAACAAGTCCTCGGCCAAGGACGCCGCCGACAAGGCGCAGTCCGAGATCGAAGGGCTCGTGGAGTAGCCGCCATGACCACCACGACCGAATCCGCCGCGGACGCCGCCCCGGCGCAGGCCGGGGCCAGTCCGCCGACGAGCGGTGCGAAGGGCCGTGAGCCGCGCTCCCTGGGGGTGCAGAATCTGGCCGGGTGGCTGTTCTCCACCCCGTTCCTGGTGCTGTTCACGGTCTTCATGGCCTTCCCGATCGTCGCCACGCTCGCCATGAGCTTCACCGACTTCGGGCTGCGCAATGTGACCGACCCGCTCTCCGCGGAGTTCATCGGTTTCGAGAACTACACGAAGCTCTTCGGCGACGAGAAGTTCCTGAAGGCGCTGTTCAACACGGCGTACTTCGTGGTCGTCGGCGTACCGCTCACCATCGGCGCGGGACTCGCCGCCGCCGTCCTGCTGAACAGCGGGATCGACCGGGCGCGGACCTTCTTCCGGGTCGGCTTCTACGCCCCGGTGGTGACCAGCATCGTCGCCGTCGCCGTCGTCTGGACCTTCGTCCTCGATCCGTCCGAAGGGCTGATCGCGGGCCTGGCCTCCGAAGTCGGCCTCACCACCCCCGACTTCCTCGGCTCCGAAGCGCTCGCCATGCCGTCCCTGATCCTGATGGCGGTCTGGCGCAACCTCGGCACGGTCATGGTGCTGTTCATCGCGGGACTCCAGGCCATTCCCACCGACGTACGGGAAGCCGCGCGGCTGGACGGCGCCGGTCCCTGGCAGGAGTTCCGCCGGATCACCGTGCCGCTGCTGCGGCCGACGATGCTGTACGCCACGGTCATCACCACGATCGGCTATCTCAACGTCTTCGAGGAGCCGTTCGTGATGACCGAGGGCGGCCCTTCGAACAGCACCCTCACCGTCTCGCTGAACATGTACCGCGAAGGCTTCAACTTCTTCCACATGGGCTACGCGAGCGCCATGGCGTATGTGCTCTTCATCGTCATCATGGGCATTACGGTGCTCCAGCTCCGTCTGCTGAAGGACAACACGAAATGAGTGCCGCGGAGACTTCGACCCAGCAGACCTCGACCCGGCGGACGTCGCCCCAGAAGACGTCGGCCCAGCAGACCGCGCCGCGCCGGAACGGGCGCACCGGCCGGCGCGGGAAAACCGGCGTGTACGTCCTGCTGTCGCTCGGCGTGCTGGTCATGTCGGCGCCGTTCCTCTGGATGGCGCTGTCCGCCTTCAAGACCGACCGCGAACTGGCGGCCAGCCCGCCGGTGTGGCTCCCCACCGACTGGACCCTGGCGCACTTCTCGCGCCTGCTCGACCGGCTCGACCTGCCGCTCTACTTCTTCAACTCCGTGCTCGTCGCCGTGCTGGTGACGGTCTCCAATCTGGTGTTCTGCTCGATGCTGGGATACGCCCTGGCCAAGCTGCGGTTCGCCGGCCGGAACAAGCTGTTCGCGCTGGTGCTCGGCGCGCTCATGGTGCCCGGCAACCTGATGCTGCTGCCGCTCTTCGTCCTGATGAGCAAGTTGCGGCTGATCGACTCGTACGCGGGTCTGGTGCTGCCGTTCGCGGCGGGGGCCTTCGGGGTCTTCCTGATGCGGCAGTTCATGCAGTCGATCCCGGACGAGCTGCTGGAAGCGGCCAGGATGGACGGCGCCGGTGAGTGGTACATCTTCTGGCGGATCGTGATGCCGCTGGTCAAACCCGCCCTGGCGACGCTCGCGATCCTCACCTTCCTGGGCTCCTGGAACAACTTCGTGTGGCCGCTGATCGCCACCAACGACCCGGGCAAATACACGCTTCCGGTGGCGCTGGCGACCTTCGCCACCGATCCCAACCAGTCGGAGGGCTCGAACGGAATGCTGATGGCCGGCTCCTTGCTGGTCGTGCTGCCGGTGCTGCTCGTCTTCATGGTGCTCCAGCGGTACTTCACCCAGGGCATCGCCACGGCCGGCATCAAATGATCGCCACGGCCGCCGTCACGTAGGCGCCGGACCCCCGACGCGTCCCCGCCCGTTTCCACAGGTCCCGCCTGTTTCCACAGGTCCCGCGCGTTTCCACAGCTCTCGCGTGTTTCCACCACACCGTGCCCTTCCGCAACTCCACGCTTCTCCGGCTCCACACCCCCCTCCGAGAAAAGGTTTGTACAGTCATGACCGAAAAGTCCGCCGCTCGCGCCGACTGGGAGTCGCGCATCGGGAAGCCCAGTGACGGGCGGCTCCTCGGCATCGGGGAGCTTCCCGCTCCCGCCGGTCTGTCCGCCGACGACGGCACCGGCCATGTGCTGCTGACCTGGCGTCCGGTGCCGGGCGCGCTCGGATATCTGGTGCACCGCGCCGACTCCGCCGAGGGCCCCTTCGAGCCGCTCGACCACCTCGGCGGCGACGTGCTCGCCGTACCGCACCCGCCGTACGCGGACACCCTCGCCCAGCCGGGCCGCGGCTACTTCTACAAGGTCGCCACCTGGTCGGACACCGGTGCCGGCGCGCTGTCCGAGGCCGTGCCCGGCTCCGCCAGGGCCGCCGGCTCGCGCCCGGCCGAGGTCACCGTGGCCGTGGACGCGGCGGCCCCGGCCACCGAACTCCCCGGTGTCTGGAACCGGATGATCGGCGCCGAGCACTTCTCGCTGCTGACCTGGGACAAGCCGGGCGCGGGCGGCTCCGATGTCGCGAAGGAGTACGGCGAGGCGCTGGCCATCGTCCGCGACGAGATCGGCGTACGCTCGGTCCGCGCGCACGGCACCTTCCTGCCCGAGACCGTGACCGTACGGGCCGACGGCTCGTTCGACTTCTCCGGTCTCGACGCCGTCTACGACCGCTTCCTGGCCACCGGCCTCAAGCCCGTCGTCGAGCTCTCCTTCATGCCGAAGGAACTCGCCTCCGACCCGCACTACACGGTCTTCGACTACAAGGCCCTGGTCTCCACCCCCGCGCGGTGGGAGCGCTGGGGCGATCTCTGCCGCGAGCTGACCGTCCACCTCCAGGAGCGGTACGGCCGCGACACCGTCGCCGGCTGGGAGTTCGAGGTCTGGAACGAGGCCAATCTGGAGGTGTTCTGGAACGGCACCCAGGACGACTACCACCGGCTGTACGAGGTCGCCGTACGCGCCGTGAAGGGCGTGGACGACCGGATCAAGGTGGGCGGGCCCTCCTCCGCCGCGGCCGGCTGGGTCGGCGCACTGCTGGAGTACTGCCAGGAGCACGACGTTCCGGTCGACTTCGTCTCCACCCACACCTACGGCAACGCCCCGCTGGACTTCCGCCCGATGACACGCGCCTTCGCCGAGGCGACGGGCAGGCCCGAGCCGGAGATCCTGTGGACGGAGTGGGGCGTCACGCCCACGCACTTCCACCGCGTCAGCGACTCCGTCTTCGCCGCGCCGTTCGTGCTGCGCGGCATGAAGAGCGCGCTGTCGTCCACCGACTGCCTCTCCTACTGGGTGGCCTCCGACCAGTTCGAGGAGCTGGGCTGGCCGCCCCGGCTGTTCCACGGCGGTTTCGGGCTGCTGACGGTGGGCAATCTGCGCAAGCCGCGCTTCTGGGCGCTGTATCTCCTCTCCCAGCTCACCGGCGGCCGGATCCCCGCGGCGGTGGGCGGCGACGGCGCGGGCGCGCTCGTCGAGTCCCTCGCCACCCGCGCGGAGGACGGTTCGACCGTGGACGTCCTGCTCTGGAACGGCACGCTCGACCAGTCCAAGATCGACGGCGCTGCCGTGCTCGACCGCGCCGCGACCGTCCGTGTCACCGGGCTCGAACCGGGCGCGGTCCACACCGTCGAGTCGCGCAGGGTCGACGAGCACCATGCCAATATCCAGGCCGTCTGGAAGGACCTCGACGGCGGTGACTGGCCCGACGACCAGCAGTGGCGCAAGCTGCGCGCCGCCGACGAACTGCCGGTCGAGACGCTCGCGCCCGTCACCGCGGACGCCGAGGGCACCGCGGTGCTGACCGTCGAGCTGCCCAACCCCGGCATCCGCTTCCTGCGGCTCGCCCGCGGCTGAGACCGCGGCTGAGACCGCAGCCGAGACCGCGACGAGACCGCGGCCGAAACCCGCGGCTGAGCCACCCGCCGCCACAGACCCGGGGGCCGACGGCACCTGACCGTCGTCGGCCCCCGTCGTAGCACCACCGCACTCCCACAACCCAACAACCCCACAACCCAACAACTCCACACTCCACAACTCCACACCCGCCAACAGGAGCTGGACTCTCATGGACCGTCGCACGTTTCTCGCCGCAGCGGGAACCGGGGCCGCCGCTCTGTCCCTCGGAGCCGTATCCGCGCCCGCCCTCGCCGCATCCGCCCCCTCCGGACGGGCCGTCACCGCGCCCTCCTCCGATCTCCCCCTGCTGCACCGCTGGTTCCAGGACACGTACCGCTCGATCGAGGCGATGACGACCGACCACGGTCTCACCGCCGACAAGATCGACGTCTCCGGGCCCGGTACGCCCGTCCCCTCGCGGAACACCTCACCGACCAATATCGGCTGCGGCCTGTGGTCCACCGTCGCCGCCGCGGGCCTCGGCGTCATCGGCCGGGACACCATGTACCGCAGGCTGGCGCACACCGTCTCGGCGGTCGAGCGGCTCGAACGCCACCACGGCTTCTGGCTCAACTGGTACGACGCGTACGACGGTTCCGTCCTCACCAGCTGGCCCGGCACCGGCGACCCGGTCCGCCCCTTCCTCTCCTCCGTCGACAACGCCTGGCTCGTCACCGGCCTGCGGATCGCCGCCGACGCGGAGCCGCGGCTGCGCGGCCGGGTCGCCGCGATCCTCGCGACCGCGGACTGGTCGTACTACTACACGCCGTACGACCCGGCCGACCCGGTGAAGGGCCCCGGCCAGCTCCGCGGCGGCTTCTGGACCGACACCGGTGAACCCACCGCGCACCACTACGGCGCTCTCAACACCGAGCCCCGCATGGCCAGTTACCTGGGCATCGCCGACGGCACGCTCCCCGGCGACCACTACTGGCACATGCTGCGCACGATGCTCCCCGAGCACGGCCAGGAGCAGCCGCCGGGCGGCGCGTACGAGACCATCGACGGTGTCCGCCTCTGGCAGGGCCACTACACCTACCGGGGCCGCAAGCTCGTCCCCACCTGGGGCGGCTCGATGTTCGAGGCGCTGATGGTGCCGCTCTTCGTGCCCGAGACCGAGTGGTCGCCGCGCTCCTGGGGCACCACCCACCGCCGCTACGTCCGCTCCCAGATCGAGCACGGTCTGGAGGAGGCCGGGTACGGCTACTGGGGCTTCTCCCCGTCCAATGTGCCCGAGGACGGCTATCAGGAGTACGGCGTCGACGCGATCGGGATGCAGACCGACGGGTACGCCTCCAACACCGACCGCACCTTCGTCACCCACGGCGAGCCGCTGCCGCCGGCGTCCGCGTACACCAACGGGGTCGTCACCCCGCACGCGTCGTTCCTCGCGCTGCCGCAGGCGAGGGGGGAGGCCATCGCCAATCTGAAGGCGATCGCGGCCGACTTCGGCGCGTACGACGAGCGCTACGGCTTCCGTGACTCCGTCAATGTGGGGACGGGCCGGGTGAGCGACTTCGTCCTCGCCCTCGACCAGGGCATGATCGCCGCCGCGCTCGCCCAGGAACTGCGTCCCGGACTGCTCCAGCGGCCGTTCCGTACGGGCGGATTCGCCTCGCGGGTACGGCCGCTGCTGGCGAAGGAGCGCTTCAGCATCTGAGCCCGGACCCGCTCGCCGGACCTGCTCACCGGACCTATTCATCGGTCCTGCCCGCCGGTCCTGCTCGCCGGACCTGCCCGCCGGCCCCTACCCGCCGGTCCTACCCGCCGGTCCTGTCGAGACGTCCCCAGCCGTCCCGGTACGACGTCCAGTCCTTCTCGGTCGCCGCGAAGTCGACATAGATCGCCACGCCGAAGCGGTCCCGGTCGCGGTCCGTGCGCCCCAGGCCCAGCCTGACGCCGCGGACCGCGGCCGCGACGGTCTCCGCGTGGCCGTGGTGGCTCATGTCGTCCTCGTAGTAGAAGGGCAGCCCCATCAGCAGATCGGTGCCCTCCGGCGTGACTTCGAGGGCGAGCGTGGTCTGCTGCGCGACATAGCCGCCGTACAGGCTCTCCAGCGGCATCGCCGTGTCGTACGACATGACGGCGATCTGGTCGACCCGCCGGGCGACCTGCGCGAAGAACGCCTGCGACCACCACTTGGGGTGCCCGGTGAGCGTGTCGGCGACGGAGTGCAGCGCGGGCAGCGGATCGATCTGGTGGGCGGCGATGGAGAGCGGCACCTGACGGGCCCGGGTGAGCGCGCGCAGGTCGTCGAGGAGCGAGAGATAGTCGCGGTCGCCGGAGTGCAGCGGCTCCAGATCGAAGTGGACGCCGTCGAAGCCCGCGTCCAGGATCTGCCGGGCGGAGCCCACCACGGCGGCGCGGGACGCGGCCCGCTCCAGACGTAGCCCGTCGGGCGTCTCGGTCGCCAGCTTGTCGCCCAGCCAGGCGTGGACGCGTACGCCCGGGATCTCGCGGTGGACGGCGTCGATCAGCCACCGTGCCCGGGGGTAGCGGGCCGTGGGGAGAGTGCCGTCGTGCTCCAGCGGCCCGGTGTGGACGTACAGGTCGCGTATGCCGGTCCCGCGGATCCGCGCGGCGAAGGCGTCGAGATCGGCGTCCTTCTTCCGGCCGTCCACCCAGGCGTGGCCCAGCCAGATGGCGTCCTTGCCGCGGGTGCGGGTGCCGTCCTGGAGGTCGCCCGCGTAGGTGAGGCGCAGGGCGGCGGCGCCGGTGAGCGCCGGTACGAGGAGCAGGACGGCGAGCGCCAGCGCGACCCGCTTGGGCCACCGCGCGCGGGGCGCGCGCCAGGCCCGTATCAGTGTCCGTCCGAATCCGCGCAGCTGTGCACGCAAAGCCGTTACCTCCCCCGTATGCCCATGACCGGCCGGTCATGGAGACGCTCAGGCTATGCGCCGGGGGCCACCTGATGACGCCACAGCACCCCGTTCCAGCAGGCGCTACGTCCGGTCGCGCCCTCCCTTGACGGGACATAACCTCCCAAATGTGACGTCACTCGTAAGCCGCCCCGGGCCTGGTCGCCCCGGGCCTGGTCGCTCCGGGCCCCGTCGCCCCACGCCCTGTCGCCCCGGGACCCGTATAGCCATCAGGGCTCTCGTCGCCGTGCTGGTGACGGCGTGGTGGCTTGTCGTCCCCGCCGCTCAGCAGGCGGGCGCCGAGCAGCCGATCCCGCTCGACCGGCAGGGCCAGATCACCGACAAGGTCGGAGCGCTCGGCAATCGGCGGACCGCGGTGAGCCAGGCGCTCGACCGCCTCTACAACGACCGGCGGGTGCAGCTCTTCGTCGTGTACGTACGCGACTTCTCCGGGCACTCGCCGCAGAGCTGGGCCGACGCGACGGCCACCCGCAACGGCCTCGGCCGTGACGACCTCCTGCTCGCGGTCGCCACCCACGACCGGCAGTACGCCTACTCCGCGGACATCGACTCACCGCTCACCGCCGACCAGCTCGCCACGGTCGCCGGCACGGCCGTCGAACCCGCGCTGCGGCAGAACGACTGGTCGGCGGCGGCGATCGGCGCCGCGAACGGATTCGACGCGGTGCTCGCGGGCCGGCCGGTGCCCACGCCCGCCATCACGCCCGGGGTGGCGGACCCGGGGGGCCCGGCGGCCGACGGAGGCGCGGCGACCAATCTGGTGCTGCCCGTCGTCGTGGTGGTCGGGGCGGCGGCCATCGGCGCGTACAGCTTCGCCAAACGGAAGCGGCGGATGGCGGTCCGTACGACGCCGCGGGGCGAGCGGCACGGCTGGGGCTCCCCCGGCGGTACGGAGCCGCCGGCGCCGACTCCGCTGCCCGAGCTGGACAGCCGGGCGAAGCAGGTCCTCGTCGAGACGGACGACGCGCTGCGCACCAGTCAGGAGGAACTGGGCTTCGCCACGGCGCAGTTCGGCGAGGAGGCGGCGGCACCGTTCACCGACGCCGTGGCCTTCGCGAAGGGCCAGCTGACCCTCGCCTTCCGGCTGCGCCAGCAGCTGGACGACGCCTTCCCGGAGGACGACCCGACCCGCCGCCGGATGCTGGACGAGATCATCGCCCGTTGCGCGGAGGCGAACAGCCGGCTCGACGCCGAGTCCGAGGGTTTCGACCGGCTCCGGGCCCTGGAGCGGAACGCGCCGCAGGCCGTCGAGACGGTCGGGGGCACCTTCCGCGAGCTGAACGGGCGGGTCGCGACGGCTCGGGACACGCTCGCCGCGATGCGCGAGCGGTACGCCGACTCGGCCTCCGCGCCCGTCGCGGACAGCGTCACGCAGGCCGAGGACAGGCTCGTCTTCGCGTCCACCGCTCTGGACGAGGCACGCGGCTTCACCGGCGCGGGCGACAACGGCAGGGCGGCCGTGCACGTACGGGCGGCGGAGGCGGCCGTCGGGCAGGCGGCCACGCTCGTCGAGACGGTCGAACGGCGCGCGCAGGAGCTGACGGACGCGGCCGGGAAGCTTCCCGGCGCGCTGACCGAGACGGAGACGGATCTCGCCGACGCGCGCGGGCTGTTGAAGGGCACGACGCCGGGGGTGCCGACGGCCGACCTCCAGGGCCGGATCGGCCGCGCCGAGGCGGTGGTCTCGGGGGTACGGCGCGAGCTGGACTCGGGACGGTACGACCCGATCGACGCGCTGCGCCGGGTCGAGGAGGCGGACGCGGTCCTCGACGAGGCGCTGACCGGGGCGCGGGAGCGCGAGGAGGGCAGCCGCCGGGCGGGCACGCTCCTCGATCAGGCGATGCTCACCGCACGCTCGGCGATCGGCGCCGCCGCCGACTACATCGGCACGCATCGCGGGGCGGTCGGCAGCCAGGCCCGTACCCGTCTGACGGAGGCTCAGCGGCGGCTGGAGCTGGCGCACGCCACATCGGTGTCGGGCGACACGCAGGGCGCGCTGGCCGAGGCGCAGCGGGCGGACGCGCTGGCCAGGACGGCGCAGGACCTCGCCGAGCAGGATGTGCGGTCGTTCGGGAGCCGGTACGGGGGCGGCGGTGTCCAGGGAACGGGGGGCGGGCTCGGTGGCGCCGTGCTCGGCGGGATCCTCCTCGGCGGCCTGTTCGGCGGCGGGGGCGGCCTCGGTGGAGGGGGCATAGGAGGGGGCGGGGGGTTCGGCGGGGGCTACGGGGGCGGTGGCGGACCCGGCAGCTTCGGCGGCGGGGGGACGCGCGGCCGGATGGGCGGCGGCGGCCGGTTCTGACGTCGTCCGCTTCCCCATCGCTTTCCCCACAAGACCACGAGGCCACAGGACCACTGGACCTCAGGGCCTCGGGGCCTCAGGGCCTCAGGGCCTCAGGGCCTCAGGGCCTCGGGGCCTCAGGGCCTCAGGGCCTCAGGGCCTCAGGGCCTCAGGGCCTCAGGGCCTCAGGGCCTCAGGGCCTCAGGGCCTCAGGGCCTCATAACGCACGGACCCCACAGGGCCTCGAGGCAACACGACAACAGGGCCATAAGGAGAAGAGCCATGACCAAGCAGACCATCCTCGGCCGGGTCAGCCAGCTGGCGAAGGCCAATATCAACGCCCTGCTGGACCAGGCGGAGGATCCGCAGAAGCTGCTGGACCAGCTGATCCGCGACTACACCAACAACATCGCCGAGGCGGAGGAGGCGGTCGCCGGCACCATCGGCAATCTGCGCCTGCTGGAGCAGGACCACACGGAGGATGTGGCCGCGGGCCGTGAGTGGGGCGAGAAGGCGCTCGCGGCCAGCAGGAAGGCGGACGAGCTGCGCGCGGCCGGGCATACCGCGGACGCGGACACGTTCGACAACCTCGCCAAGGTCGCGCTGGAACGCCAGCTCCAGTCCGAGAAGGAGGCGAAGACCGCGGAGCCGACCATCGCCTCCCAGACGGAGGTCGTGGACAAGCTCAAGAGCGGTCTGGAGCGGATGAAGGCGAAGCTGAACGAGCTGAAGGCGAAGCGCGACGAGCTGGTGGCCCGGTCCAAGTCCGCCCAGGCGCAGAACCGGATGATGGACGCGGTCAAGAACATCAACGTCATGGACCCGACCAGCGACCTCGGCCGGTTCGAGGACAAGGTGCGGCGCGAGGAGGCGAGGGCGATGGGCAAGCAGGAACTCGCCGCCTCGTCGCTGGACGCCCAGTTCGAGCGGTTGGACAGTGTGGGCGACAGCGCGGAGGTCGAGGCGCGGCTGGCAGCGCTGAAGAGCGGCTGACAGGGCCCTCTGTCGGGAAAGAGCGCTGACGGCAGGCGCCGGGCCCGATCGTCACGGACCGACAGCCCCAGGCAGACAGCCCCCGGGCCCGGCGTCAGAACATGCTCAGCAGCTGCTCGACGGTCGGCTCGGCCGACGAGTCACCGTCGGGCAGGGCCAGCTCGAACCAGACCGTCTTGCCGCGCGGCGTCCGGCGCGAGCCCCACGCCGCGCTCAGCAGCCCGACCAGCTGGAGACCCCGGCCGCCCTCGTCGGTGTCACGGGCCCGCCGCCGCCTCGGCTGCACCAGTCCCGCGTCCCACACCTCGCAGACGAGAGTGCGGTCGCGCAGCAGCCGCAGCCGGATCTCCCCCTCGCCGTAGCGCATGGCGTTGGTGACCAGTTCGCTGACGAGCAGCTCCACGGTGTCCACCAGCGGTTCGAGGTCCCAGGCGAGCAGCTGCGTACGGGCGAGTTCCCTGGCCCGGCCCACCGAGCGCGGCTCGCGGGGCAGCAGCCAGTCGCCGACCGCCTCGGCCGGCAGCCCCTGGATACGGGCCATCAGGAGGGCGATGTCGTCCTCGCCGTGCCGGGTGTCGAGCGTGTTCAGCACGTGGTCGCAGACGTCCTCCAGCGGACGGGACGGATGGGCGAGAGCCGCACGGAAGGCGTCCAGGCCCTCGTCCAGCGGCTGGTCCCTGGATTCGACCAGCCCGTCCGTATACAGCGCGAGCAGCGCGCCCTCCGTCACATCGACCTCCACCTGCTCGAACGGCTCGCCGCCCACGCCGAGGGGCATCCCGGGCGGCACGTCGAGCAGCAGCGCCTCCTCGCCCGGTTCGACGAGGACGGGCGGCAGATGGCCGGCGTTGGCGAACGTGCAGCGCCGGGTGACCGGGTCGTAGACGGCATACACGCAGGTGGCGAGATAGACCTCGGCGAGGTCCGCGTCGCGCGACTTGTGGGCGACGCGCGAGGCCTGCTGGGCGCCGCTGGGCGAGCCCAGTCCACGGGCGATCTCGTCCAGCGCGGAGAGCACTTCCGCGGGCTCCAGATCGAGCAGCGCCAGCGTGCGTACGGCGGTGCGCAGCTCGCCCATGGCGACGGCGGCCCGCAGGCCGCGCCCCATGACGTCGCCGACGACCAGCGCGGTGCGGTGGCCCGGCAGTTCGATGACGTCGAACCAGTCGCCGCCCACTTCGGTGGCCGTGTTGCCGGGCAGATAGCGGCAGGCGATGTCCAGCCCCGCGGCCTCCGGGTCGCCGGGCGGGAGCAGGCTGCGCTGGAGGATCAGGGCGCGTTCGTGCTCCCGGCGGTAGAGGCGGGCGTTGTCGATACAGACCGCGGCGCGCGCGGCGAGTTCCACGGCGAGGGCCCGGTCCCGTTCCCCGAACGGCTCGCTGCCCTTCGTACGGGAGAACTGGACGAGCCCGATGACGCTGTCGTGAGCGACCATCGGGACGGCGAACGTGGACTGGACGAGGCTGCCCGCCTCGCCGGGGATGGTCTGGACGCGGCCGGTGCGCAGCGCGCCCGCGCTGAGCGAGCTGAACGGGAAGCGGTGGACGGCGCCGACCTCGGGCGGGACGTACCCGTCGCCCTCGCCGCCCGGCCCGGTCAGCGGTACGTCGGAGACGGCGCTGGCGAAGGCGACCCGGCGCAGCCGGGCACTGCCGCCGCCGGAATCGGCCCCCGAGGAGCCCCAGCGTCCGGGCGGCGCCTCCTCACCGGTGAGCAGGCTCTGGTAGAGGTCGACGGAGGCGAGGTCGCAGAAGCCGGGGACGGCCACGCCGAGCAGCTCGCGTGCGGTGGTCTCCAGGTCCAGGGAGTTGCCGATGCGGGCGCTGGCCTCGTTGAGGAGGGCGAGGTTGCGGCGGGCGCTCGCGGCTTCCCTGGCGGCTATGTGACGGCGTGTGACATCGGTGGCGACCCCGGCGACCCCGATGGAGCGGCCGGAGCCGCTGTGTACGCGGTAGAGGTTGATCGACCAGTGCCGGCGTTCCGCGTCGCCCGGCCGGGTGCCCACGATCTGGAGGTCGGTGACGGACTCCCCGGTCTTCAGGACGCGTTCCAGGGCGGCGGTCATCCGCTCGGCCTCGGGGCGCGAGAGATAGTCGTGGACCGTACGGCCGCGGTGGTCGTTGGCCTGGCCGCCGAAGACGGTGGCGAAGCGCTGGTTGGCGCGCTGCACCTTGAGGTGGGTGTCGAACAGCAGGAAGCCAAAAGGAGATTGGCCGAAAATAGCCTGCGAGGAGGCGAGGTCGGTCTCGATCCGGCGCAGCGCCCTGACGTCGACGACGATACAGAGCGCGGCGCGTTCGCCACGCTCCGTCTCGCTCGGCATCACATAGATCTCGGCGATCCCGTGCGGCTCGGCGCCGCCGTCCGTACGGAACGGAACGAGGCCGGTCCATTCCTTGCCGTCGAGGATCTCCTTGATCTTGCGATGGCCTCGCGACCGCTGATCGGCCGGCATGAACACCTCGACCGGGTCCCGGCCCCTGACCTTGTCGGCATCCACTCCGAACAGCTCGGCGGCCCGCTCGCTCCACTGATCGACCAGCCCGTCCGGACCGATCGAGAACGAAGCGACCTTGATGTAGTCATAGATCGAGCCGGGCGGACTGCTCTGCCATACGACGTCGCCCGCCGCCCCAGATATCTCGCTCACGCGACCGTCCCCTCCAGCTCACGCACCGGACCGGCCATGCCCGCAGTATTCAGCACTACGGCCCCAGCCGACACGGCGTTCACGATCACAGCACGGTCTCGTTCTTTTTGAGCCGAGCCCGTCGTGATCGTTCTCCCTCCCAGACTTCTAACCAGGGAGGGGCAGCTCGAACCACACGGTCTTGCCGGTCTTCCCACGGCGTGTACCCCAACGTCGCGCGGTAACCGCCAGAAGCTGGAGTCCCCGGCCCCCTTCGTCGTCGGGACCGGCGGGGCGTTCGGTCGGTGGATCGGGCAGCGGATCGGAGACCTCCACCAGCAGCGCGGCACGCTCCGTGACGGCGGCGCCACCGGCTCCGTCGGGACCGCCGGGGTCCCCGGGAGGTCCCGGCTCGACGGGGCGGACGGCGAGCCGGACCCCGATCGGCCCGGAGGTGTAGCGCAGGGAATTGGTCACCAGCTCGCTCACCAGCAGGACCGCCATATCGCCGACCGACGGCGGCAGGCGCCAGGCGTGGAGCGTGTCACGGACGGCATGGCGGGCGGCGCGTACGGCATCGAGTTCGGCAGGGAAGGTCCATTCGGCGCATGCGTCACCCTCTGTGTCGATCAAGCCGATCACTTCCCCAGACCGACGGCAGACCCGCGTCCCGTTTAGGGGGGTTAATCAGCACATACCCGATATCCGTCGCGGCTACCGTCACAGCCGCCGTCACAGGGGAGGCCGCATCGGCACAAACGGACTACGCCCTTTCCGCACATGACGTACCGCTCGTCACACCGCCGCGCACTCCTCACGCACGTCCCGTACGCTTCGCCGCGCGTTCTTCCTGCGTTCTCCATGCCCCGCCCGGTGCCGAGTTCAGGGGATCCGGCGGGTCGGCGCGGGGGCGGCGCGCAGCCGTCGGGCCGCTTCGGCCACGGCCGGACGGTCCTGGTCGAGCCAGTCGACCGTATGGATCTCGTCAGGGCCCAGCCAGCGGAGTTCGTCGTGGTCCTCCAGCGGCCGGGGCTCGCCGGAGAGCAGCCGGGCCATCCACACCTGGAGCACATAGCCGGGCTTGAGCGGCCATTCGCCGGGGATCCGCTCCACCGGCTCGCTCTCCACGCCGAGTTCTTCCCGCAGCTCACGCACCAGCGCCTGTTCGGGCCCCTCCCCCGGCTCCAGCTTGCCGCCCGGCAGCTCCCAGCGGCCGGCCAGCTCGGGGGGCGCGCTGCGCCGGGCGGCCAGCAGCCGTCCGCGGTCGTACACGGCGCCCGCCACCACCACACGATCAGTCATGCGCCGGAGCGTAACGCGCACTCGGCCGAGGGCGTGGCGTACGGCGCACAGGAACGGCCTACCCGGCGGTCTGGCTGACGCGCTCCACCCAGTAGATCCGCTGCTGTCCGCGGCCGTCGAGGCTCTCCACTATCTTCTGCGCCTCGTCCTGGGTGGCATATCTGCCGACGCGATAGCGGTTGCCGTTGTCGTCCTCCCGTATGACAAGCCACGGGAGCATGGCTCCGCCGTCGTTCATCGCGCTCCTCCCCGCACCGACCTGCATCTCTCCGAGCATCCCCGGGAAACCGCATTCCGCATATGCCGGAGCCTACGCCTGACCTTCACGGAGCGGATACAGGTTTGTACAAAGAGATACGCATCCGGCCAAGAAAACGCCGAAAAACGGAGGCGGCAGCCGACCGCGCGCGCCCCCTGCCGCCCCCGCACGCCCGATCGGGCCCCGAATCATGCCCGTACGGCCGGACGCGGGCAAGTCCGGCCGGCCCGTACGCGCCGTCAACTCCCCGCGCGCGCCGGGCCGTCGGTCGGTCCGGCCGGACGGCCGGACCCGCCGGTCACTTCACGGAGAGGTGGTACGCGATCCGGTACCGGTCCGCGGGGACGACGACCTCAGCGGTCTCCACGGCCCTCCCCGACGCGTAGTACGTCCGCTCCAGGACCATCACGACATGGCCGGGCACGCCGCCGAGCGCCATGAGCTCCTCCGCCAGCCCGGGGCGTGCGCCGACCTCCTCCAGCACGTTGTCCACGACGATGTCGATGGCCGCCATCCGCTCGACCACCCCGCACCCGCCGAGCGGCCCCTCCTCGGGCAGCATCACCGGCGTACGCCCCGTGACCGCGAGGGGCTCCCAGGAGGTGGAGAGCATCATCGGCTCGCCCGCCTCGCGGAAGACGTAGCGCGTACGCATCACGCGGTCGCCCGGCTCGATCCCCAGCCGGGCCGCGATCTCCGGCCCGGCCTCGTCCTGCTCGCTCCGGGACTCCCAGGTGCCCCGCGCGCCCGTCGCCGCCTGCTCCTGACGGAACGGACTGGAGCCGGCCGGCGGCCGGTACCCGGACCGGGCGATCCGGCGGGGGACGGGGCGCTCACGGACGTACGTACCGGATCCGGAGCGGCCCTCGACCAGCCCCTCGGCCATCAGCACCTTGCGCGCCTCCAGCGCGACCGTGTCGGAGACGCCGTACTCCTCGCGGATACGGGCCTGCGAGGGCAGTCGGGTATGCGGCGGCAGAGCGCCATTGGTGATCTTCTCCCGAAGATCGCTCGCGACGCGGAGATAGGCGGGCTGCTCACCGAAGGCCACGGGCCACTCCCATCAGGTTGACAGACAGCAACAGCGTGGCAACCGTCGGTTGATCACCGCAAGCATGGGCCAGAGTTTCACCCGAAGTGATTACTCGCGTTTAAGCAGGTCTTTACCGCAGGTGCGCCCCATCGCGCCCTGCTGTCACGCCGGGCGCACCACCGCGCGACCGGCCCGTGCCGGCCCCCTGCGGGCCGTGAAACTGGGATGCTGACGATCATGACCACGATGTACGTCTGCCCGGCGGACGGCACCCGCTCACCCGTCGCGTCGCTCGCCTGGTGCTGCCCCGTCTGCCGTGGTCCCTGGGATCTGGACTTCGAGGCGTCGGCCGTACCCCTGAAGTCCCTTTCCTCCCGGGTCGATTCGCTCTGGCGGTACGAGGAGGCACTGCCGCTCGCGGCGCCCGTCACGACGCTCGGCGAGGGCCGTACCCCGCTCGTAGCGCTGACCCCGTCCGTCGCCGCCAAGCTCGACTTCCTGATGCCGACGCTCTCCTTCAAGGACCGCGGCGCCGTGATGCTCGCCGAGCTGGCACGACGGCTCGGTCCCGAGCGGGTGACAGCCGACAGCAGCGGCAACGCGGGCACGGCGATCGCCGCGTACTGCGCGCGGGCCGGGCTGCCCTGCACGGTGTACGTGCCCGAGGCCACCTCGCCCAAGAAGACGGAACAGATCCGGGCCCACGGCGCGCGTCTCGAACGCGTCCCCGGCGACCGTGAGGCCACCGCGCGGGCCGCCCGCGCCGCCGCCGACGAGCCGGGCACGTTCTACGCGAGCCATGTCCACAACCCGTACTTCCTGCACGGCACCAAGACCTATGTCTACGAGCTGTGGGAGGACCTCGGCGGACGCCTCCCGGAGACGCTCGTCGTCCCCGTCGGCAACGGCACCCTGCTCCTGGGCGCGGCGCTCGCGATCGCCGAACTGTCCGCGCACGGGCTCATCGGCGCACGTCCCGCGCTGATCGCCGTCCAGGCCGAGGCGGTCTCGCCGCTGGCGACCGCCTTCCGCGCGGGCGCCGAGGAACTGCTCGCACCGGCCGGGAGCGCCCCGACCCTGGCCGAGGGCATCGCCATCCCGAACCCGCCGCGCGCCCGGCAGATCCTGCGGGCGGTCCGGGCCTCCGGCGGCACCTTCCGCACCGTGACCGAGGATCAACTGCGCGCCGCCCAGCTCGATCTGGCCTCGCGGGGGCTGTTCGTGGAGTCCACGGCGGTCGCCTGCTGGGCGGCGGTACGCGACGGGACCGACGATGCTGACGGGACCCACGGTGCCGACGGGACGGACGGGACCGACGCGACGGACCGGGCCGGCCGGGCCGACGGGGCCGGTCACACGGGCCTCCGCGCCGTCGTACCGCTGTGCGGCGCGGGCGCGAAGACCGGGCTCGCGCCGGCGGCCGGGACGGGCGGGACGAACGGTACGGCCGGGGCGGGCGGTCCGTCCGCCCCGTAGGTGCCGTGCGGGGCGCAGAGGGCCGTTCAGCCGTTCACCACGCGCGCCCTGCGCACCCCCACCGCGCCGACGTTCCTACGGTCGTACCGTGAGCCTCTCGCGTACCGACGTCCTCGCGCGCCTCCTCACGCCCCTTCTCGCGGGCGCGCTCGTGGCCGCCGTCCCCCCGGTCTCGTACGCCGACGGCACGGCGGGCGCCCCGCGCTGCGGGGAGGAGGCCGACCGCGGCTGGTCCCCCGCCGCCACCCGGACCGACTCCGCCGACAGCCACCACGCGTACACCGGCAACGGCTATCTCGGGACGCGCGTACCGCCCACCGGCGCCGGTTACGCCGAGACCGGCACCCCGACCGGCTGGCCGCTCTACACCCCGCGCTACGACGGCGCGTTCGTCGCCGGGCTGTACGCCCACGAACCGTCCGTCACCGCGGACCGGCAGGTGATCGCCGCCCTTCCCACCTGGACGACCCTGAACGTACGGGCGGGCGACGAGACGTTCGGGACCGGCAGCCGGATCTCGCGCTACCGCCAGAGCGTGTTGCTGCGCTGCGGGGTGATCCGCACCAGCCTGCGCTGGACGACGGCCGACGGCCGTGCCACCGATCTGACCTACGAGATCCTCACCGACCGCTCCGACCCGCACACCGGCGCCGTACGGCTGCGCCTGACCCCGCGCTGGACCGGCGCGGTCGGCGTCGACGGGGGTCTCGACTGGCGCGGCGCGCGACGCCTCACCCGTACCGGCTCGGAGGACGGGGCGCGGGACGGGACGGGCGGGAGCGTCGACACGTTCCGGGCGAACGGTACGGGGACGGCGGGCGCCGTCGCCTGGGCGCTGCGGCCCACCGTCCGGGGGCCGGTCGCCGTCCGCGCGGACCGTACGTACGACTTCGTCAAGTACGTCGGCGTCGACACGGCCCTCACCGCGCAGGACCCGCGCGCCGCCGCCGTGGACGCGTCCCGGCGGGTGGCCCGGCGCGGCTGGCCCGCGCTGTTCGCCGCCAACGAGGCCGCCTGGTCGCCCCTGTGGGCCGCCGATGTCGACGTACCGGGGCGGCCGGACCTCCAGGCGTGGCTGCGCGCGGCGCAGTACGGACTGCTGACCGGCACCCGCGAGGGAGCCGCGGACAGCCTCGCGCCGACCGGACTGAGCAGCGACAACTACGCGGGCCTGGTTTTCTGGGACGCCGAGACCTGGATGTATCCGGGCCTCCTGGTCACCCGCCCCGAACTGGCCCGCTCCGTCGTCGAGTACCGCTACCGCACCCGCGCCGCGGCGGCCGAGAACGCCGGGAAGCTCGGCTTCAAGGGGCTGTTCTACCCCTGGACCAGCGGCGGGCGGGGCGAGATCTGGAGCGAATGCCACAGCTGGAACCCGCCCCACTGCGTCACGCAGAACCATCTCCAGAGCGATATCGCGCTCGCCGTCCGGCAGTACTACGAGGCGACCGGCGACCGGGCCTGGCTGCGCGAGCGCGGCTGGCCGCTGCTGAAGGGGATCGCGGAGTTCTGGGCCTCGCGGGTCACGGCCAACGACGACGGCAGTTACTCGGTCAAGGAGGTGGCGGGCCCCGACGAGTACAGCAACGGCGTCACGGACGGCGTCTTCACGAACGCGGGCGCGGTCACCGTACTGCGCGACGCCACCCGCGCCGCCGCGCTCGTCGGTGAGCGGGCCCCCGCGTCATGGACGGACATCGCCGGCCGGATCAGGATCCCGTACGACGCGCGGCGCGGTGTCTATCTCCAGTACGCGGGGTACGACGGCTCGCGGATCAAACAGGCGGACACGGTCCTGCTGACCTATCCGCTGGAATGGCCCATGCCCGCCGGGGCCGCTGCCGCCACCCTCGACTACTACGCGGAGCGCACCGACCCGGACGGGCCCGCGATGACGGACTCGGTCCACGCGATCGACGCCGCCGCCATCGGGGAGCCGGGCTGCGCGGCGTACACCTACCTCCAGCGGTCGGTCCGGCCATTCGTCCGGGGACCGTTCGCCCTCTTCTCGGAGGCGCGCGGCGACAAATCGGGGGCGGACGATCCGCACTCCGGCTCGCCCGCGCAGGACTTCCTCACCGGAAAGGGTGGTTTCCTCCAGGTGTTCACGCACGGGCTGACGGGGCTGCGGCTGCGCGCCGACGGTGTACGGCTGGACCCCACGCTGCCGCCGCAGCTGGCGAACGGGGTGCGCCTGCGCGGGCTGCGCTGGCAGGGGCGTACGTACGACATCGCGATCGGCCCCCGCGAGACGACGGTCCGGCTGACCTCCGGCGCCCCGTTCACCGTGCACACCCCGGCCGGCGACCGGCGGCTGCGCTCGGTCCTCACGCTGCCCACCCGGCGCCCTGATCTCTCCCCCACGGGGAACGCGGCCCGCTGCCGCCCGGCGACGGCCACCTCGGAGGAGCGCGGCCTGTACGCGGCGGCCGCCGTCGACGGCAGCCGGGCCACCGCGTGGGTGCCCACGGACGCGACGGCCGCGCTCTCGGTCGATCTGGGCCGTACCGTCCCGGTCGCGTCGGTCACCCCGAGCTGGACGGACCCGCGCCCGGCGTCGTACACGGTGGAGACCTCGGCGGACGGGACGAGCTGGCAGCCGCTGCGGCCGGGGGCGCGGGCGCGGCATGTCCGGGTGACCGTGCACGGGCCGGAGGGCGAACGACGACCGGGGATCGGCGAACTCACGGTCCGTACGGGTGACGGAGGGCGCTGACGGTGACATCGCTCAGGGATGTCGCTCAGGCCGGCCCACGCGGAAGTCGCGCTCCCGGTCATGTCGCCGCCACAGCTTGCGTGCTGGACATGCGGACGTTGTACTGAAGGCGATAAATCACACTTCTCCGGGTACCGGTCATTGCCGCGGCGCGAGAAAGAAGAGTGACCATGCGGTATCCACCTCCACGTCCCACGATCGGACAGCGTTCTCCGCGTGCGGCAGGGCGCACGGCGGACGCGGGCACCGCCCGCACCAACGCCGGGCTGCTCGCCCTCCGCGTCGTCGTGGGAGGGCTGATGACCGCCCACGGACTCCAGAAGACGACGCACTGGCTCGGCGGAGAAGGTCTGGCGGGCGGTGCCGAGGAGTTCCGGCACGACGGCTTCCGCGGCGGGCGGCTCACCGCGGTGGCGGCGGGACTCGGCCAGACCGGCGGGGGCGTGCTGCTCGGGGCCGGGCTGCTGACACCGCTCGGGGTGGCGGCCGTCGCCGGCGTCATGACCGTCGCGGTCACGGTGAAGGTCCCGCACGGGCCGTGGGTCCAGAACGACGGATACGAGTACCCGCTGGTCCTGATCCTGACCGCGGCCGTCACCGGGCTCGCGGGGCCGGGCGACTGGTCGCTCGACCGGCTGGCGGGCGTCAAGTGGCCCGCGTACGCGGGCATCGTCGGGTGTGCGGCAGGAGTGCTGGGGGGCCTGGCCACGCGGCGTGCGCTGTGGCGGGCGAGCCCGCGGTACGGGGAGCCGGAAGCGACGAGCGGCCCCTGAAAGCACCCTCTGATGACAGGCGCTTCGGCCCTGGGGCAGCCCCTGGTCAGCCCGTCAGCCCTGGGGCAGCTCCTGGTCAGCCCTGGGTCCGCGCCAGCAGCTCCCCGAGGTGGTCGCCCCAGATCTCGGCGACGTGGAGCGTCTGGTGCCCGCGCGATTTCGGGCCGGCCGGAAGCGTCATGCCCCGTCCGTTCGGAACCTTCGCGACGGCTCTCTCAAGACCTCCGAGTTCGACGGGGTTGAGCCCGTCGTCCTCGAAGTTGAGAGCCAGCAGCGGCGCCCGTATGGCCGCGAGGTCCGGCGCCGGATCGTAGTCACGGGACGCGTCGAACTCCCAGATGACGTCGTTGGCGTCTTCACCGTCCAGCGCCTGCGTCTCGGTGCGGTCGATCTGCGTGTCGGCGGCGTCGATGGAGGGCAGATCGGAGGCCATGCGCCCCGCGCTTCCGGCCATGAGCTGGAACAGCGCCATCGCGTGGCCGAGTCCGGCCGGCTGCTTGTTGTAGCGGCCCTCGGCGTATCCGGGATCGGACTCGATCAGATGGATGAGCATCCGTCGCCAGAGCAGGTTCCGCCCGGTGATGCGTTCGGGAAGGCTGGCGATCGTCATCAGGGCCCGCGGAACGTCGGGATACCGCTCACCCCACATCCATGTCTGCATCCCGCCCATCGAGGTGCCGAGCAGCAGCCGCAACCGCTCGATGCCCAACCCCTCGACCAGCAACCGGTGTTGCCCCGTGACGATGTCGCCGTAGCCGTAGCGCGGGAAGTCAGGTCCCAGCCCGTCGCGGGGGCGGCTCGATCCCCCGTGCCCCATGGCGTCCGGCATGATCACGAAGAATCTGCCCACATCGAGGGGCCGGCCGCTCCGGAACAGGAAGTCGGCGATCGACGGCTCCAGGAACTGCTGTCCGGAGCCGGTTGTGCCGTGCAGAAGCATCACGGCGTTGCCCGCGTCCGCGTCCAGGGTCCCGAGTGTGTGGTACGCCAGCGTCACATCGAGCCGGCGTCCGTCATCGAAGCGGAAGTCGCCGACCGTGTGCCGGCCCGGCTCGGCTTCGCTTTTCCAGTCGGTCATGGCTTGGCCTCTCTAGAAGAACGAGAGGGTCTCGATGCCGACGCCTGCTTGCACGGTACGCAGGACCTCACCGCGTTCGAGATTGCACACGGCCAGCGAGCCCTCGTTGTGATTGGCGATGAGCACCGTTTCCCCGTCCTCGTGGAAGGCCATGTTCATGGGGCCCTGGCCGAGGTGCAGCAGCGACTGCGACTTGAGGTCCTCGGAGAAGACCGTGGCCAGTGGCTCCTCGAAGTTCGTGACCACGAGATACCGGCCGTCGGGGCTGTAGCGAGCGATCTGGGCCGCTTTCTCGTGCCCGTCGAGTGTGACCGTCGCGCGGGTCTCGTCCGACGCTGTGTCGACGATGAAGAGCTGCGGCTGCTCCGCGTCGACCAGGACGAGCGTCTCCCCGTCGGGAGACATGCCGATTCCCGCGGAACCGTTCGGCGTGGGAATTTTCTTGATCACGCTCTTCGTGGCGAGATCGACGACCGACGCGAAGGGGTCTTCCTCGTTCTCGGTGTAGAGCTTGCTGTTGTCCGGCAGCACCTCGACGCGGTGCGCCTTGTTGGAACCCACCTCGATCACGGTCTCGATCTCACCGTTCTCGGGGTCCATTTCGAGCACCACACCGCTGTTCTCGCACACGCAGTACAACGTTCCGTCCGCGCCCCAGCGCAGACCGTGCGGGGCCAGATGCGGAAACGTACTGAGATCCCCGACGTGCTTCCGTTCCCGCAAGTCGAACTTCGCGACCAAATGGCCCGGATGCGGGTTGTCCCCGTGGATACCGGCGCCGTATATGGGGGCATAGGCGAAGCGGTGATCGGGCGAGATCAGCAGCTCGTGCACCCTCGGCGCGAAGCCTTCGAGGGTCAACTCGACCTCATAGGTGTCCGGATCGAGGAAGAGAACATGATTCCCGACCTTGTCGATTGCCACGAGCCCCTTGCTGCCTGTCGGAAAATTCGCGTCTGGCATGACGCCTCCTGTTCCCACGCATTGCCGAGGCGCCCTCGTCGGACGCCCCTCAGCCAGTGCCGACTTCGATACCGAACTGCCTCCCGACCGCCGTCAGCCGGTCCAGATCTCCTCCCGGATCGCTGTCCGGCCCGGGAGCCGGACGACACGCACCGCGGTAGTAGTCCTCGATTCCACCGGGCACCGTCAGATCGAACAGCCTTACCGTCCGGTCGGTGCGGTTGCGCACCGAATGATGAACGCCCCAGGGCACGAGCACCACCGCTCCGGCGGAGGCCTCGTATTCCTCTCCGTCGACCAGCGCGGTGGCGGTTCCCTCCAGGACGTAGAAGGCTTCCTCATAGCGGGCATGGCGGTGGGCGGGCATGCTGCCGCCCGGCTCAAGCGTGATCTCGGTGACCGTATAGGCGCCCGCGGTCGCGAGCCCCGCCGCTTTGATGGTGTACGTCGCTCCCGCGGCGTACCGGCGGTCGCCTTCGCCCGGGAGCACCAGCGTGGGGCCGCGCCCCTCACCGATCGGAAGGGGCCTCGCCGACCCATCGGCGCCGTTCTCCAAGTACGTGACGCCATAACGCGGGGTCCGGGCGTTGATCTCCTGGACCGGCATCGTCCCGCGTTTCCCCGGAGGCCCGTCGCCCGGTTCGCCCAGTTCCAGAAAGAAGCCCTCATTACCGCCGGGGGTGGTGAAGGTGAGGAGTTGCGCGCTGTCCTCTCCGACATTGCGCCATTCATGAGCGATACCACGGGGCGCCGCGAAGAACGTACCGTCCTCGACGGTGGTGTGTATTCCCCCCGCCTTCAGCTCAAGTTTCCCGCGGAGCAGGAAAAAGCCCTCCTCCTCGCGCGAATGAACGTGCCGGGGCGGGCCGGTTCCGGGCGGTGGGCAGTCGAGCCAGAAAGCGTATTCACTTCCGGTGTCCTCACTGACAGCGGAGAAGGTGATCAGATCATCGCCCATCCACCAAATGGAAACGCCTTCGCCCGGCTCCACCAGCTTCCCGCGCCTGAGCAGAGGGGCGTCCTGCCGGATAGGCCTGTTCAGGTCCTGTGGTGTCCTGGCCTTGGCCATCGCTCACCCGTCCCATCCGAGGTCTGAGCGCGCGCCCTCCACTTACATACGGCGGGCGATTCCGTGACCTGTTCGATGGGCCAGACCTCGGACCTCGTCGTCGCACACCACATCAATTCTCGCCCGGTACGAGCCACTGTCAAAACGTAGGGACCGGGCTCCGCCCCCTGCCTCGGATTCGACGGGAGTCACATCGGCCAGTGTTCGGCTACGCAGGCGCAGCGGAACTGCCCCTGCGCCTGCCGACCAGTGCGGCGAAGCCGTCGAGATGGCGTTCCAGCCCGTATTCGAACAGGACGTCCAGGTCGGGTGCCGTGTCGTCCGAGATGGTTGCCAGGAGGGGAAATCTTCCGCTGGTGAGGAGTTCACGGCGGTGCGATCGCTGCGTTTCGGACCAGCGATTCAATGTCATGCCGCTGTTCCTCTCCGCCTGGGCCTCGTCGGCCCTGGACAGTCCGATGGTCACGACGAGCGCGTGCAGGGTGAGCGCTTCTTGAAGCCGGATGTCCATGGGGAGATCGAGTCCGTCGAGGGCCCGCAGCGTCCATTCGGTATGGGCCAGCATGTGGGGGACCAGGACGGGGCGGGTGAACGAGACGACATGAGGCAGCCACAGATGCCGTCGGCACAGCCGCCATTGCTCACGGGCGACGAGTTCGAGTTTGGCGCGCCACCCCGGCGGACCGTCTTCGGGCAGACGGAGATCACCGAACACGAGGTCGGCCATCTGCGTCAGCAGCTCGTCCTTGCCTGTGACATGGCGATACAGGGACATCGGCCCGAGGTCGAGCTCCGCCGCGAGCCGGCGCATGGTCAGCGCCGGAAGCCCGTCGGCATCGGCGAGTTCGATGGCGGTCCTGAGAACGCGCAGCCGCAGCAACTCCTGATCGGGCGTCTCGGCTCCCCGTACGGTCGGAGCGGCGCCGTGAGCCGAGGGGGCCCGTTGACGGCCGGCCTGTGGGCTGACCACCGTGCCGGAACCGACGTTCGTCTCGACGAGCCCCTCGTCGCGCAGGGCGGCTGTCACCTTGGTCGCGGTCGCGATCGCGACGCCCCAGCGCCGCGCGATGGCCCGGATGGACGGCACTCGGTCACCGGGACGGAGATCACCGCTGACGATCCGTGAGCGAATCTCCGCGGCGATCACGCGGTAGGGCGGTTCGTTGTACTGCGCTGACGGCACGTGATCCTCCGCTGACGTGGGCCGCATCCAGGATGTCAGAGCATGGTGAACTAGTTCGCTTGCTTCGACGCACTAGTTCACCAGATACATTCTGCCCCTTCTTTCTCACCAAGCAGGGCCAATACGTTGTACGCACAGCACCACGCGGAACGGCGTAGGGAAAGACGGAGGAGAAGGACGTATGGAGAATCGGGACATCCTCGTGTCAGGGGGTGGCATCGCCGGGACGGCCCTGGCGTACTGGCTGACCCAGTACGGGTTCCGGCCGACCGTGGTGGAACGTGCCCCGGCCCCTCGCACGGGTGGCCACGCTGTCGACATCCGCGGCACCGCGCGACAGGTGATCGAACGCATGGGTCTCGTCGCGCAGGTCCGGAACGCCCGGATCGGCGCCCGCGGCATGGCCTTCGTCAATGAGCAGGGCAAACCGATGGCGAGGCTGGGCACCGACGTGTTCGGGCCGTCCGGCGGACCGGTTGCCGAGTGGGCGCTTCTCCGTACCGACTTGGCCCGGATCCTCCACGACCCGATCCGCGATGACGTCGAGTATGTCTTCGGCAATGCGATCACCGCCGTGCGGCAGGACGAGGACGGCGTCACTGTCGCGTTCGAGAAGGGCCGGCCCAGACGGTTCGACCTGCTCGTGGGAGCGGATGGCGTGCATTCCGCCGTGCGCCGGCTGACGTTCGGCCCCGAGGACCGCTACATACGTGACCTCGACTCCTTCATCGCGCTCTTCTCCCTCGCGACGGATGTCGACCTGGACGGCTGGCAGTTGATGTACACCATGCCCGGTGGCGCGGGCCGGCCCGGCAGAACAGCGGGTCTGCGCCCGTTGGCCGAACCGGGCAGGGCGCTCGCGGGGTTCTTCTTCCGCGCCCCCGGACTCGAGTTCGACCGGCGTGACGTTGCCGCGCAGAAGCGCATCGTCGCCCGCCATTTCGAGGACGCCGGGTGGGAGGTTCCGGATCTCTTGTCGAAGATCTGGGACGCGCCCGACTTCTACTTCGACCGGGTCGAGCAAGTGCACGTCGACACCTGGTCGATCGACCGGACCGTGCTGGTCGGCGACTCCGCTTTCTGCGCCTCTCCCATGTCCGGCATCGGCACCAGCCTCGCCCTGGTCGGCGCCTACATCCTGGCCGGCGAACTCTTCAAGGCCGGGGGCGATCACCGTGTGGCCCACGCCGCGTACGGATCGGGGATGCGCGAGTTCGTCGACCGCGCCCAGGACTTCGCCCGCACATCCGGCGACGGCGGCCTGATGCCCGACTCGCCCGCCCGGATGTGGCTGCGGAACCAGTCGGTGCGGGCCCTGCCGTACCTGCCCCGACGCATCGTCGGTCGGGGCCTGGAGAAGGTGGCCGACACCGTCGCGCTCGACAGCTACGCCGGCCCGGCACCTCACCGAACAATCGAGCCGTAGGAGACAACACCATGCGCGTCAGCACCTTTCTGTGGCTCGACGGCCAGGCGGAAGCAGTCGCGACCCACTACACGGCGCTGTTCGCCGATTCCGGGATCGGTGACATCCACCGGAACCCGGACGGTCGCGTCACCACAGTCGACTTCACTCTGGGCGGACAGCGATACATAGCCTTCAACGGCGCACCGCGATATCCCTTCACCCGCGCCATCTCCATGCATGCGGAGTGCGACACCCAGCCGGCACTGGACGCCCTCTGGGCGAGCCTCACCGATGGCGGCGAGGAAGGGCCGGGCGGCTCGCTGACCGATCGTTTCGGAGTGACCTGGCAGGTCTTGCCCACGAATCTGCGGGAACTCCTCCGCAATGCCGCCCCGGCGACCGCCGAACGCGTCCTCACCGCCCTGCACACCATGACCAAGATCGACATCCAAGGCTTGATCGACGCCCATGACGCGCGGGAGGTTCGGGAAGCAACGCCATCGGCCGGTTGATCAGGGACGCGCTTCCCAGGACGTGAGTAGAGCATTCTCGCGTCGCTCGCGGTCACGAGTGCTACTGCCGCTTTCCACAGGAGCCCGGCGGAGCCGTGAAGAAGTGTGGACGCGAGCTCGTCAAGTCAGCCGCTACACATTCAAATCGGCACGTCGTTGGCCAGGTCGGTCGGAAAATAAGTGCCGCGGGGCTGCCAAGCGGAAACGACTTAGAGGGCATCAATCGAAGATGATGTTGCCACCTGCCCAATCAGTCGAGCTTCTCGAACGACGGTCTCGGTGCAATGACGGGCGTACGATTTTCGTTGATATTCAGCCAACTGGGCGCTTCCACCGACATCAGCTTTCGGTCAATAGAAATTAGGTTCTGCTGCGCCGCTTCGTTTAGGGCGTCAAGAATGTCGACCACCTTCACCTTCCCGTACTTCTCCAGTTGCGACTGGATTTTCTGTGCCTTAGCGCTCGGCTTGTAGTAATAGGGTGCACGATCGTGCCTGCCAACCGTCAGAATCGCTTCGGCAACCGCCTCATACGCATCGTTGAACAATCCCATGAAGCCATCCGGGTCTGGTAGCGCGACCAGGTGGAGACTCTGCCACCTCCGATATCCCGCCGGAAGATCTATCGCTTGCGGAACAATCGCTACTCGGAGCCCATTGCCGTCTTCGAGTTGATGCCAATTGCTCTTGATAGTCGCGGCGGCAAACCGAGCCTTCTCGACACTACTCAGGAATAGGTCAGTCTTCCACACCTTCTTGATCCGTTCCCGCAGCTGAGACTCGCCGGCGATGCCGCGAGCAGCGATCGGCACCCAGGATCCAAACGCGAATGGCCGACCTGAGCCATCAGGCAGCAACACTGCGTCACCACTCGCATTGTTGACAACAGCATCAGTGAATCCGAGGTGGCGTGCACGCTCGTGCCCAAACATCAAGGACGTCGGCCTATCCAAGTCGGCAAATGATCTGGGACTTACCTTCCTGAGTGCTTCGCTGACCAGATCGACAACGCGTGGTTCACCGCCGACAATCGCCTCGTGAACGGCCCACTCAAATCCATCTCCGCGCGATCCCTTGTCACGGTGGAGGCGAGCGAGCTTGGCGAGCTGCCGAAACGTGACATCCACCCGGTCGCAATTGAGGTCTTCCAGGTCCGCTTGCGACAACTCATCGAAGTGAGCCCTGAGAATCGATCGCGACACTGCGTAAAGAGCACGACCGTACTCATCGACCGGTTCAGCCTGACTCAGAAAGGTGACATTAGCCATTCGGTGCCCCCTAAATTCTTCCCACTAGAAGTTAGACCGGAACCCAGCTCATCGCTGAACCGGAACTCCACACAACCTGTTGACCTGCGAGCATGTAGGCGCGTCCCAGCACGGGATTCTCGGCAAAGTACATGAGGATTCGACGCCGAGAACGCTACCCACCATCTGCGGGTGGCGATGCGCGGATAATCGAAGCCCTGGCCTGAGTGTCAGCCGCAGTCCCCGAACCACGCCGTTGAGCAGGTCCGCAACATCCGGCTGGCGACGAGCAGCCGCCCTGCCTCGTCAGTCGGGGCATGGTTTGGCACGGCATGCTCGCTCCTGGCTCAGTCGGCGGTGCCGGGCTCCACGACCCACTCGGCTTGCAGCCTGCTCACCGAGGCAATCATGTCGAAGTCGCCGTCGTAGTGCAGGACCGTGGCCCGATGCCGCTCGGCTGTTGCCGCGATGAGGACGTCAGCAAGCGACAACGCCCGGTGAAATCCAGCGTTCAGGGCCAGTGCCTGGATCTCGAGCGCCCGTTCGAACTCGTCATCATTGCAAGGCAGGTAGTCGAACCCGCGGAGCAGGGTGCGCATTCGCAGCGCCTCGGGCTTTCCGCGTGCCGAGTACAGAACCTCGTACTCGGTCGGGGCGCACACCGCTAGAAGCCCGTCACGGTCCAGCGCATCCAGCCGGGCCCGCACCGTCGTTTTGCCCCGGCGGGCCAAGGCGGACTTGTCGATGAGGTAGCGCCCCTTCACGCCGCTGAAGCCCCGCCTTCGCGCTTCAACGAGCCGTCCGGATTCCGCGGCCCCGTCTGCGCCCGGATTTCCGCGAATGCGTCCTCGAACTCACCCTCGTCAATGGCATCGAACAGCTCCCGGCGCAGCCGCAGCCTCACCCCCTCCTCCATGGCCGCCCGCACTGCGGCGGCCTTCGTCTTCACCCCGTACACCCGCATCGCCTGCTCGACGATCTCCTCGTCCAGATCGATCACAGTCCTGGCCATCAGTCATCCCTCCACAGCCCAACGACCCAACAATGATATCAATTCTGAGCTAGAAATGACATCGACATGCTTGGATGCCCCGAGAGCACCCAGATCAGGGGCTGGAGCACAGCGCGGGATACCGATCAGCACCCCGGAGTTTCAGCTTCCAGTTTGAGCGCCCCAGTCGGACCCCGAAGGCGTACGGACCGAGTCGCTCCGGACAGAACAGTCCTGTATCCGCCTCGCGAAGCAGCGGGCGTACGTAAAGGTCAGAGCGAAGACGTTGCCCGCCGGCCCCCATCGGCTACCTGACAGGGCAGGAGGCGCCGAAGGGCCACATCCGTTGCTGCGGCAGCCTGGAATCGTGGGGCAACCCATGTCACCGGGTCCTCACTCAGCGGAGTGAGCGATGAGGACCCGGAAGATCGCAGCCTGACCGCCCCAGTACCTGGCGTTCGCCTCAGCCTAACCAGTCCTCTCTCTAGACTGTCGCGCGTAGAGAGCGCAGACAGTGGGGTGGAACGATCTATGCACCAGACCGTGCGGCTGACACTTCTGGGACTTGCTGACACAGACGATGACGAGTTGCTGCACCTTGGAGGCCGGCTGCGACGCTCACTCCAGGAGTTGGACGTACTAGACGTACGGTCCGGGCGTTCAGCAGGTCATATCCCGGAGGGAGCAAAGAGCAGCGAGCTGATCGCCACTGGGTCGGTTGTCGTTACGGCCGCGTCTCTTGCTCTGCGTCAGGTTCTTCTACTCGCCGACACCTGGTTGCAGAACCGACCCGTGCGTGGCATCAAGGTAGAGATGGAAGACCGCGTGATCGAGTTGAGTGATGCCACGACTACCGAGCGGGCTCGTCTGATCGACGAGTTCCTCGCCCACCGCGAGGTTCCGGCCGAGGACCACCCCGAAGAGCGCTCCACCGACCGGTCCTGACGGTATGACCGCCCAGCCGTTCGGTGACGGAAACCGTGGGGCTCTGCTCATCGGTACAGGGACATACGATCACCCGGAACTGCCGGAACTCCGTTCACCCGAGGTGGACTGCACTCGCCTGGGCGCACTGCTGCGTGATCCAAAGATCGGCGCCTTCGAGGTGCAGACACTCATCGATGCCGACCGCGCCACGCTGGAGCGAGCAATCGGCGAGTTCTTCGATGGTGCTTGGGGCAACGACGTACGTCTCCTGTACCTCTCCGGTCACGGGATCGTGAGTCGTGGCGACAAGCTTCACTTCGCTATCCGTCAGACGGATCCTGCCCGACCCGCCTACACAACGATCTCGGCGGCATTCATCCACGAGGTCATGGATGAATGCCGCGCTCGGAGCATCGTCGTGATCCTCGACTGCTGCTACAGCGGCCTCTTCCTTCCAGGGGCCAAGGGCAACGAATCGGCAAGATTCGAGGAGGCGCTTGCCGGGCACGGCCGCGTTGTCATCACTGCAGGTACAAGATCACAGAGAGCCTGGGAAGGGCAGCATCTCGACGCCGAGACCCCCGCGCCATCCCTCTTCACAGGGATGCTGATCGAAGGAATATCCAGCGGCGCTGCCGACCTCAATGGCGACGGTGTTGTCACGCTCCAGGAGCTCTACCGATTTGCCTGCGAGCGTCTCCACCAAGAGGGGGTCATACAAACACCTCGTATGGGTGGCGAGATGCAGTACGACATTGCGCTCGCCAAGGTGCGGAAGCCGCGGTCCTCGAGAACAGACCGTACGGGAAGACGGAATCGTAGTTCTTCGGGGCCCCCGGCACGACGCAAGCCTGAGCCCTGGCAAACCCGCGCAGCCTTCGGCCCTGCTCGACAGCCCATCCTGTCGGACAGCATGCTTGTGGTGCATGAGCCTTACAGGCTGCATGCGATCGACCTTGACTCTCGGCAACGGTCTCCCCTGATCAAGATGTGGTACCCCAGCAGCCCTGCCCTGCATGGGGGCGCCGCTTACTTCCCCGGTAAGGGCGGCCACTTGCAAATGACTGACCTGCGGACCGGAAAGCGCCGAGCATCGCACCCGGTGGCAATCCGCGACGATTTGCTGGGTATTTCAAAGGATGTACTGTACGCAACTACTCAAGACGGTACCCTGCACGCCTTTGCCCCCTCGACACTTGACCTCCTCTGGTCACTTCCCTCAAACGGACTCACTGTCGCCTCCGCACCCCAAGCAGCCGCCGGATACACGCTATTCACAGCTGCAGAATCCCGGATGCCTGGCGACGCAGAAACCGTCATCGCGGATCACATCGTGGCTATCTCTGAGGCAAAGATGGTCTGGTCCTACAAGGCCGAGGCCCCTCTGTCTCACGATTGGGCAGTGACAGATCACGGCATCTACATGACCTTGCAGCCGAAAGAACCGTCCTCAGGTCAGCGAATCGTGGCAGTGAACCCTGAGAACGGACAAATGCTCTGGTCATTCGACACAAAGGCGCACCTCACTGCGGCTCCTGTCGCAACGGACGAAGCATTGCTCTTCGGCGACACAGACAACCGGCTTGTGGCTCTGGACGCTAAGACCGGAAATTTTCGCTGGAATCAAGAAAAGAAGACCGAAGGCCGCCTTCTCACTCGACCATCTATTTCCGGTGACGCTCTCTTCACGGCCGACCGCGCCGCGAAACTTGTTAGATGGAATCTGCTGACAGGTCGAAAGGTCCGAGCACATGACCTCCTCGTGAGTCCAGACCGTCAAGGATCGCTCGCGATCTTCAATGGTGTCGTTTACGCGACTGACGCCCGAGGTGACATACACGCGCTGCCCATGTGAGTTCGCCAAGCGCCGCCTCACAGGTGCCGTACCGAATCACGGTCGAGTCCATCGGCATTTGAGTGGCCATTTGAAGTCAGACGCTACGCCTTCAGCCTCGTCGTAAGTACTCCTCAGCGTGTGCGGGGATGCACATCTCCTCATCCGCTCCGCACAACGGCTCGTTCGTCTCTTCGAGCATGTGCGGCCCCCTTCACTCCTGTTCAGATGAGCAAGAATTCCACGTGCTCAGCGCCGGATGACGACCACTCCACAGTTGCCGGGAAGGCCCCCGCCCAGGTGGCTGTAGACACAGAATGGGTGAGCTGTACATAGGTTCAATCCCAGCACGGGAAAACACAAAGGGCCCGACCCCGAAGAGTCGGACCCCCTCTGACCTGCACGTTTGCGAGATCAGTGACGTGATGATAACTCAGCCGCTACACGTTGAAGCGGAATTCGACTACGTCGCCGTCCTGCATGACGTATTCCTTGCCCTCCATGCGCGCCTTGCCCGCCGCGCGGGCGTCCGCCACCGAGCCCGTTTCGACCAGGTCGGCGAAGGAGATGACCTCGGCCTTGATGAAGCCCTTCTGGAAGTCGGTGTGGATCACACCGGCCGCCTCGGGGGCCGTCGCGCCCTTCTTGATCGTCCAGGCGCGGGACTCCTTGGGGCCTGCCGTGAGGTACGTCTGGAGGCCCAGGGTGCGGAAGCCGACGTGGGCGAGGGTGGCGAGGCCCGGTTCTTCCTGGCCCACCGACTGGAGGAGTTCGAGGGCCTCGTCGTCGTCCAGTTCGGCGAGGTCGGACTCCAGCTTGGCGTTGAGGAAGATCGCCTCGGCGGGGGCGACCAGGGCGCGCTGTTCGTCCTTGAAGGTGTCGTCCGTCAACTCGTCCTCGTCGACGTTGAAGACGTAGAGGAAGGGCTTCGTGGTGAGCAGGTGCAGCTCACGCAGGGGCTCGGCCTTCTCCGTGCCCTGGAGGATGCCGGCCGAGAAGAGGGTCTCGCCGGTCTCCAGGATGGCCTGGGCCTCCTCGATGGCCTTGACCTGGGCCACGACCTCCTTCTTGATGCGCGACTCGCGCTGGAGGCGCGGGAGGACCTTCTCGATCGTCTGGAGGTCGGCGAGGATCAGCTCGGTGTTGATCGTCTCGATGTCGTCCTTGGGCGAGACCTTGCCGTCGACGTGGACGACGTTCTCGTCCTTGAAGGCCCGGATGACCTGGCAGATCGCGTCCGATTCACGGATGTTCGCGAGGAACTTGTTGCCCAGGCCCTCACCCTCGGAGGCGCCGCGCACGATGCCGGCGATGTCGACGAAGTCGACCGTGGCCGGGAGGATCTTCTGCGAGCCGAAGATCTCCGCGAGCTTGTCCAGACGCGGGTCCGGCACGCCGACCACGCCGACGTTGGGCTCGATGGTGGCGAACGGGTAGTTGGCCGCCAGCACGTCGTTCTTGGTCAGGGCGTTGAACAGGGTCGACTTGCCGACATTCGGCAGGCCGACGATTCCGATCGTGAGCGACACGTTGGCGACTTCCTGAAGTGAGGACTGGCGGATGGCCTGTGTGACCCGGGCGGGCCGATCTCCCAGTTTACGGGCGGGCCGAAGCCGTCACCGACGCGCGCCGGTGCGGGCCGAAGCCGTTGCCGGCCCGCGCCGGGCACCTCGTTCCGGCCACCGAACGTCGAACTCAACGCCAAGCTCGACCAAAGGGCGTGTCCAACGCCCGCCTCGTCGCCCCGGGCCACCTACGTTGGTCCGGTGGAGCAGCACAGGACACGTCAACCGCAGCAGCGTCGGCAGCGCCCCCCGAGCACCTTCGCCGGGACCAGACCCGGGACGACCGGTGGCTACCGGGTACCGGTGACGCCCCGTCCGCGGGTGTCGCCCCTGGCCGCACGGCTGCGCAGGCTGCCCAATCCGCGGTTCACCGGGCTCGGCGCGGGACTGTTCGCCACCGCGACGATGCTGGCCTTCGCCTTTCTGGACCGGCTGCTCCTCGACGGCGCGCCCGTGGTCTACGGCGTGCTGTTCCTGCTGGTCAGCGCGGTGACCGCGCTCTGGGTGCGTACCGCCGACCTGGTCACGGCGCCGATCAGCGTGCCGATCGCCTTCGCGGCCGGCGCGTATCCGATCGCCGGCGGCACCGGCGGCTTCGGCGGGCAGATGATGGCGCTCATCACCACCCTGGCCCTGCACGCGGGCTGGCTGTACGGCGGCACGCTCATCGCCGGGCTGATCGCGACCGTACGGAAGGTACGGCAGATGGGCCGGCGCCAGAGCGCCCGGGACGCGGCGGCCAGAGCCGGGGTGACCCGGGCCGGCGCCACGGCGTACCGAGCGGCCGGTCCCGGCCATGGCTCCGGGAGCCCTGGTTCCGGGACCGGGGCCAGGGCTCCCCGAGCCACCGTGCCCAGGGCCGCGCGGCGCGGCTAGAGCGCGCGGCTGGGACAGGCCCCAGGGCGTGTCGCGGAAGGAGCCCCGTCCGCCCGCAGGCCAGACGGGACTTTAAAAACAGCCCTAGGTCGCCCGCCGCGTCACCTGCCCGCCGCCGCCATCGCCGCGCCCACGATCCCCGCGTTGTTCTGGAGCTCCGCCGGGAGGATCTCCGCCCTGATCCCCTCGATCAGCGGGATGAACTTGTCGGCCTTGCGGCTCACCCCGCCGCCGATGATGAACAGCTCGGGCGAGAACAGCATCTCCACATGGGCCAGATACTTCTGGACGCGGTGCGCCCAGTGGTGCCAGCTCAGGTCCGCGTCTTCCTTGGCCTTCGTCGACGCGCGCTTCTCCGCCTCGTGGCCGTCCAGCTCCAGATGGCCCAGCTCGGTGTTGGGCACCAGCTTGCCGTCCACGAAGAGCGCGCTGCCGATGCCCGTACCGAAGGTCAGCAGGAATACCGTGCCCTTGCGGCCTCGGCCCGCGCCGAAGGCCATCTCGGCCACCCCCGCCGCGTCCGCGTCGTTGAGGACCGTGGTCCGCAACCCCAGCCGCTCGCCGAGCACCTGTCCCGCGTCCGTATCGATCCAGGCTTTGTCGACATTCGCGGCGGTACGGATGACCGAGCCCGTGACCACCCCCGGGAAGGTGATGCCGACCGGGCCCGACCAGCCGAAGTGCCGCACGACCTCCACCACTCCGTCGGCGACGCTCTCGGGCGTCGCCGGGTGCGGGGTCAGCACCTTGTACCGCGGTTCGACCAGATCGCCGCGCTCCAGGTCCACGGGCGCACCCTTGATGCCCGAGCCACCGATGTCCACTCCGAAGACGTTCATGGACACAACGTTACGGGCAGATGCTGACAGCGACTTCCCGGACGGCGGCATTGGTCATGTCCACGTACCAAGTACCGTCCGGCCCCTACTTCTCCGAGAGCGCCGCCGCCTCGGCCCGCAGGTCGCGGCGCAGCTCCTTCGGCAGCGAGAACGTGATCGACTCCTCGGCCGCCTTGACGATCTCGACATCCTCGAAGCCGCGCTGCGCGAGCCACTCCAGCACGCCTTCGACCAGGATCTCCGGGACGGACGCGCCCGAGGTGACACCGACCGTGGAAACGCCGTCGAGCCATGCCTCGTCGATCTCGTCGGCGCCGTCCACCAGATGGGAGGCGCCCGCGCCGGCGCCGAGGGCGACCTCGACCAGCCGGACCGAGTTGGAGGAGTTCTTGGAGCCGACGACGATCACGAGATCGGCGTCGGCGCCCATCTGCTTGACCGCGATCTGGCGGTTCTGCGTGGCGTAGCAGATGTCGTCGCTCGGCGGCGAGATCAGCTGCGGGAACTTCTCCTTGAGCGCGCCGACCGTCTCCATCGTCTCGTCCACGGAGAGGGTGGTCTGTGAGAGCCAGACGACCTTCGACTCGTCGCGCACCTCGACGTTGGCGACATCGTCGGGGCCGTCGACCAGCGTGATGTGGTCCGGGGCCTCGCCCGACGTACCGATGACCTCTTCGTGGCCGTCGTGGCCGATGAGCAGGATGTCGTAGTCCTCGTCCGCGAACCGGACGGCTTCCTTGTGCACCTTGGTGACCAGCGGGCAGGTCGCGTCGATGGTGGCGAGCCTGCGGTCCGCCGCCTCCTGGTGGACGACGGGCGCGACGCCGTGGGCCGAGAACATGACGATCGAGCCCTCGGGGACCTCCGCCGTCTCCTCGACGAAGATCGCGCCCTTCTTCTCCAGGGTCTTGACGACGTACTTGTTGTGGACGATCTCGTGACGGACATAGATCGGCGCCCCGTACTGTTCCAGGGCTTTCTCCACGGCGATCACGGCGCGGTCGACACCGGCGCAGTAACCACGAGGTGCGGCGAGCAGGACGCGTTTGCCGGCGCGGCGCGCGGCGTCTCCACTAGGGGTGGCGGCGGGCGACGGGCGGGACGGTGCAGTCATGTCTCCCATCGTAAGGCCGCCCACAAGGGGCTCGTAAGGCCGTCCACAAGAGGCGGAACGGCGGGCGGCGGCCCGAGACTGGGCCTACGCGATCGACGGAGGGACGCGATGGCCGAGACCGGCACCGGTACGGACGGGCCGTCAGAAGGACCGCCGGGAGGGACGTCGGGAGGGACGTCGGGAGGAGCGTCGGAAGGGACGCCGGGAGGGGCGTCGGGAGAACCGTCAGGGGCAGCGTCGGAAGGGACGTCAGATGGCCGGCCGGGCGCCCGGCCGGGGGCGGCGATCCGGCAGCCCGGTGACGGCGGACTGCGGCGGACGCTGGGCTTCCGCGACCTCGTCGTCTACGGGCTCCTCTTCATCGCCCCCATGGCGCCCGTCGGAGTCTTCGGCACCCTCGACGCCAAGTCCCACGGCGCCGTGGCCCTCGTCTACGTCGTGGCGACCGTCGCGATGGCGTTCACCGCCTTCAGTTACGCGCAGATGGTGCGAGTCGCCCCGCAGGCCGGCTCCGTCTTCGCGTACGCGCGCAAGGGGCTCGGAGAGGGGGCCGGGTTCATCGCCGGCTGGATGGCGATGCTCGACTACCTGCTGATCCCCGCGGTCGCCTATCTCTTCGCCGGGATCGCCATGGAGGCGCTGGTTCCGTCCGTGGACCGCTGGGTGTGGACCACGATCGCCGTCGTGATCACCACCCTGCTCAACCTCTGGGGGGTACGGGCGGCGGCCCGGGTCGGGATGGCCGTGCTCGCCATGGAGATCGTCGTCCTGCTGGTGTTCGTGGTGTCGGCCGTCGCGGTGCTCGCGCAGGACGGCGGGACACGCGGCTGGTCCACCCCGTTCACGAGCGACGTGGGCTTCTCCCTGGCCGCCGTACTCGGCGGGGTGTCGGTGGCCGTGCTGTCCTATCTGGGCTTCGACGCGATCGCGTCGTTCGCGGAAGAGGTGACGGGCGGCTCGCGGCAGGTGGCGCGCGCCGTGCTGTTCTGTCTGGTGCTCGCGGGCGCGCTGTTCATCGCGCAGACCTATCTGGTGGCGCTGCTCGAACCGATGTCCTCGGCGGAGCTGGCCGCGGATCCGGCCGCGCAGGGCTCCGCTTTCTATGACGCGGTGGACACGTCGGTCGGCGCCTGGCTGCACGATCTGGTGGCGGTCAGCAAGGCGATCGGCGCGGCGTTCGCGGCGCTGGCCGCGCAGGCGGCGGCCGGACGGCTGCTCTTCGCCATGGGCCGCCAGCGCCGGCTGCCGCGCGTACTCTCCCGTACGGACTCGGGCGTGCCCCGGGTGGCGCTGCTGCTGGCCGCGGTGGTGACGCTGCTGGCGGCCGTGTGGGCGGCCCGGCGTCCCGACGGGCTCGACCGGCTGGTCTCGGTGGTGGACATCGGGGCGCTGACGGCGTTCGTGCTGCTGCACGCGTCGGTGGTGGGGTGGTTCGCGGTACGGCGCCGGGAAGGGCCGGTGCGCTGGTTCGTCCACGTGGTGCTGCCCGTGATCGGCGCGGCGATCCTGATCGCGGTGATCGTGGAGGCGGCGGGTTCGGCGCGGCTGGCGGGCGCGATCTGGCTGGCCGTGGGGCTCGTGGTGCTGCTGGTGCAGCGGGGGCGCGGCCGGCCGGCCTCACTCGTCGACAAGCCGTAGCCGGGGCCGGGCCCGCGGGCCGGAGGCTGTGTGGGCCGGAAGGCCGTAGCGGCGAGCTTGTGCCCGTAATGCCGTTTTCGGAGCGATGTCACAGGCGGCCGATACGCTCCCCTGTATGGCTCTCAATACATCCGCGGACGCACCGCTGCCCGTCGGCGAGGTGTCGCGGCTCATCGGCGGGTGGATCGACCGGCTCGGCGCCGTCTGGGTCGAGGGACAGATCACCCAGCTCTCGCGCAGGCCGGGGGCGGGCGTCGTCTTCCTGACGCTGCGCGACCCGTCGTACGACATCTCGGTGAGCGTGACCTGCTACCGGCAGGTCTTCGACGCGATCGCCGATGTGGTCTCCGAGGGCGCGCGGGTCGTGGTGCAGGCCAAGCCCGAGTGGTACGCGCCGCGCGGGCAGCTGTCGCTGCGGGCCACGGAGATACGGCCCGTCGGGATCGGTGAACTGCTCGTCCGGCTGGAGCGGTTGAGGAAGTCCCTGGCCGCCGAGGGGCTGTTCGCCGCCGACCGCAAGAAGCAACTGCCCTTCCTGCCGCAGCTGATCGGGCTGGTGTGCGGGCGGGCCTCGGCGGCCGAGCGCGATGTGCTGGAGAACGCACGGCGGCGGTGGCCCGCGGTGCGCTTCGAGGTCCGCAACACCGCGGTGCAGGGGGTCAACGCGGTCGCGCAGGTCGTCCAGGCGGTCAAGGAGCTGGACGCGCTGCCGGAGGTGGATGTGATCGTCGTGGCGCGCGGCGGCGGCAGCGTGGAGGACCTGCTGCCGTTCTCGGACGAGCAGCTGGTCCGGGCGGTGGCCGCGTGCCGTACGCCCGTGGTCTCCGCGATCGGCCATGAGCCGGACGCGCCGCTGCTCGACCTGGTGGCGGACGTACGGGCCTCGACGCCGACCGACGCCGCGAAGCGGATCGTGCCGGACGTCGGGGAGGAGCAGGACCGCGTACAGGCCCTGCGGGACCGGGCGCTGCGGACGGTACGGGGGCTGCTCGACCGGGAGGAGCGCGGTCTCGCCCACGCGCTGGCGAGGCCCGTGATGGAGAGGCCGCACCGGATGGTGGACGAGCGCGCGGCCGAGGTGGACGCGCTCACCGACCGGAGCCGGCGGGTGCTGCGGCATCTGCTGGACCGCGCGGACTCGGAGCTGTCGCACACCCGGGCCCGGGTGGTCGCGCTGTCCCCTGCGGCGACGCTGGAGCGCGGGTACGCGGTGCTCCAGCGGCCGGACGGGACGGTCGTCCGTTCCCCGGAGGAGGTCACCGCGGCCGAGGAGCTGCGGGCCAGGGTGGCGGAGGGTGAGTTCACGGTGCGGGTCGCCGAGTGAGCCCGGACAGGATCGTTGCGTGATCGCTGACGTGATCGCTGACAGAGACGTAGTCGGACCGCGCGCACGCGCGCGTAACTAGGGTGGATCACATGGCCAGGACGGACGAGGGCACGACGCTCGGTTACGAGCAGGCGCGGGACGAGCTGATCGAGGTCGTACGGCGGCTGGAGGCCGGCGGTACGTCCCTGGAGGACTCGCTGGCGCTGTGGGAGCGGGGCGAGGAGCTGGCGAAGGTGTGCCGCCGCTGGCTGGAGGGTGCCAGGGCGCGGCTGGACGCGTCCCTGGCGGACGAGTCGGCGGAACAACAGGACGGCAGCGGCGGCGCCGAAGCGCGGTGACCTGACGTGCGGGGCTGCCGGGACTGCCGGGGCTCTGGAGGCTCCGGGCCTCTGGGTGCTCCGGATCCTCGGGGGCTCCGGGCCTCTGGGGCCTCCGCGGACTCTGGGCCTCCGCGGACTCTGGGGCTCCGTGGCCTCTGGGGCTTCTAGGGCCTTCGTGGCCTCTGGGGCTTCTGACACTCCCGATGCTGCTGAGGGGCTGTGAGTCGGGTCACCACGATCCGGCTTTAGTTGAAGGTTCACACATCCGGTTGTACGGTGAAGTTGTTTGCTTGATCCAACGCGCCCCCCGGAAGGTATTTCCATGTCCCTTGTTCTCGACCCCGCCGCTCAGGACCTCCTCTTCCGTGAGGCACGTACGGCCAATACGTTCTCCGACGAGCCGGTGACCGAGGAGCAGGTACAGGCCATCTACGACCTGGTCAAGTACGGCCCCACCGCCTTCAACCAGTCGCCGCTGCGCGTCGTCCTGGTCCGCTCCGCCGAGGCCCGCGAGCGTCTCGTGCCGCACATGGCCGAGGGCAACCAGGCCAAGACCGCCACCGCGCCGCTGGTCGCGATCCTGGCCGCCGACAACGAGTTCCACGAGGAACTCCCCCAGCTCTTCCCCGCCTTCCCGCAGGCCAAGGACGCGTTCTTCAGCGAGCGCCCGGCCCGTGAGCAGTCCGCCTCGCTGAACGCCGCCCTCCAGGCCGGCTACTTCATCGTCGGCATCCGCGCCGCCGGCCTCGCCGCCGGCCCCATGACCGGCTTCGACGCCGCCGGTGTCCAGAAGGAGTTCCTGGACGGCGACCACACCCCGCTGGTGATCGTCAACATCGGCAAGCCCGGCGAGAACGCCTGGTACCCGCGCTCCCCGCGGCTCTCCTTCGACGAGGCCATCACCACCGTCTGAGCCCGGCAGACGACGAGGCCGCTGTCCCGTACATCGCGTACAGGACAGCGGCCTCGCCCATCAGGACTCTCCGACGCCGGACTTACGACGGGCGGATCCCCGACGCCGGATTTCCCGGCCTCAGGCCTTCCCCGGCTCCGCCGGCTTCTCAGCGTCAGGCTTCTCGGCGTCAGGCTTTCCGGCGTCGGGCTTCCCGGCCTCCGGCTTCTCGGCCTCCAGCGCGGCGGCCATCTCCGCCAGCCGTTCATAGGACGCCGTACCCGTCACCACGGTCGTCACGTCCCCCTCCGTCCGGACCAGGGCGTCGTACTTCGGCCCCTCCCAGCGCTGCCACGTCTCGCCCGCCACCTGCTGCGTCCGGCCCGTGTCCGCGGCCTGCTGGCTGACCTCCGCGGCGTACTTCTCCGGGGCGCTCGTCGACTGCTCGACCGCGACGTACTCGCCGTCCGGGGCCAGGTAGCCGAGGTGCCAGGCGTTGCCGCTCTCCCGCTTGTACGAGACGGACGTCGGCTTCCACGTCTCCGCCAGGCCCGCCGGCGCCAGCACCGGGTACGGCGCCGCGCGCCGCGCGGTCAGCAGCTCGACCCGGTAGTCGACCGCCTTGACCGGGATGCCCTTCTCGTCGTGCGGGATGAACACATAGATCCCCGCGACGACGAGTCCGATGACCGCCATCGACAGGAACAGGTCCCGCACCGTCTGTTTGCCTCGCTTGCTCGCCACCGCACCATCGTCGCATCACGGCGTGGCGCTCATCCGTGGGGCCCTCTGCTCAATTTGTCGATGTACGGATAGAGTCGGATCACCCTCTTTTCCGGCCGTCGCCGTACAGAAAGGTGCGCTCCGATGACCGAACATCAACTACCTCATCCGCTTGAGGTGTCTCCCGAGGCACCCGACCGCAACCTCGCCCTGGAGCTGGTCCGGGTCACCGAAGCGGCCGCCATGGCGGCCGGCCGGTGGGTCGGGCGCGGTGACAAGAACGGCGCGGACGGCGCCGCGGTGAACGCCATGCGCACGCTCGTCTCCACCGTCTCGATGAACGGCGTCGTCGTCATCGGCGAGGGCGAGAAGGACGAAGCCCCGATGCTGTTCAACGGGGAGCATGTCGGCGACGGCACCGGCGCCGAGGTCGACATCGCCGTGGACCCCATCGACGGCACCACCCTGAACGCCAAGGGCATGCCGAACGCGATCGCCGTCCTGGCCGCCGCGGACCGCGGTGCCATGTTCGACCCGTCCGCGGTCTTCTACATGGACAAGCTGGTCACCGGCCCCGAGGCGGCCGACTTCGTCGACATCAACGCGCCCGTCGCGGTCAACATCCGCCGGGTCGCCAAGGCCAAGCACTCGACGCCCGACGATGTCACCGTCGTCATCCTCGACCGCCCCCGCCACGAGGGCATCGTCAAGGAGATCAGGGAGACGGGCGCGCGGATCAAGTTCATCTCCGACGGCGATGTGGCCGGTTCGATCATGGCCGCGCGCGAAGGCACGGGCATCGATCTGCTGATGGGCATCGGCGGCACCCCCGAGGGCATCATCTCGGCCTGCGCCATAAAGTGCCTCGGCGGCGTCATCCAGGGCAAGTTGTGGCCCAAGGACGAGGCCGAGCGGCAGCACGCGATCGACGCCGGGCACGATCTGGACCGCGTCCTGTCCACGGACGATCTGGTCAGTGGCGACAATGTCTTCTTCGTCGCCACGGGCATCACGGACGGCGAGCTGCTGCGCGGGGTGCGCTACCGCTCGGAGACCGCGACCACCCAGTCCCTGGTCATGCGCTCGAAGTCGGGCACGATCCGGCAGATCGACTCGACCCATCGGCTCTCGAAGCTCCGCGCCTACAGCACGATCGACTTCGACCGCGCCAAGTAGTCACCGCGCGTGACGTATACGGAGGGGGCTGCCCCAGCTGTGCGGCGGGGCGCCCCCTCCATATACGTACCGCCGTATACGTACCTCCGTATACGTACCGCCACGCTTCAACCGGCGGCGGCGATGCGGTCGCCCGCCGCGGCGGCCTTCCGCAGCTCCACCTCGCGCCGCCGGCGGCGGGCCAGCACCACCCGGCGCTCGGCAGCGGTCAGGCCGCCCCACACGCCGTACGGCTCGGGCTGGAGCAGGGCATGCTCCCGGCAGTCGACCATGACCGGACAGCGGGCACAGACCCGCTTCGCGGCCTCCTCCCGCGCCAGCCTCGCGGCTGTCGGCTCCTTGGAAGGGGCGAAGAACAATCCGGCTTCGTCCCGGCGGCACACCGCCTCCGAATGCCAGGGCCCGGCCTGATCCTCCCGAGCGGGACTCCGCTGGGGCGGTACGGCGGCGACCTGCAGGGGCTGATGCGGCAGTTGCAGCACGGTCTACTCCTGACGACGGCTTCGCGAGCGAGAGACGATGAAGCTTTCCCTACCCGCTGTACGCACGCCTATGCACTGAGTGGCAGCCAGTTCGGAGTTCGGAACGCGGTACGGCATTCCGGACACGCCCCCGCGACGGGACGTCTTCGACCAGAAGCGGCCGAGCCGGACGAGCGGAACAAGCCGCACGAGTCACGCCAGACACACGAGCGGACGAGCCGGACGAGCCGGACGAGCCGGACGGGGCCGCACGAGCCGGACGCGTCAGTGACCGAAGTGCTTCCGGAGCTGATTGCGGAGATCGGCGATGAACTTGCCGCGCTTCGGCTTGGCCTCGACATTGCCGAACACCGAGTAGCCGTTCACGATCACCGTCGGCGCGTCCCGCTCCTCGGCCTCCAGCGTGACCACCTCGAAGTTGCCGAAGATTCCGGTGCCGTTGCCGCGCAGCGAGATGTTCTCGGGGACGGTGATCTCGACATTGCCGAAAATGGACGTCGCGTTGATCACGGTGGTCCGCTGCCCGAAGAGCGCCTCGGTCAGGTCGATCTCGATATTGCCGAAGAGCGAGAAGGCGTTGGTCTTGCGGCCGATACGCCAGCGGCCCCTGCGGGTCGAGCTGCTGAAGATCGCGACGAGGTTCTCGGCGGGTGCCGTGGGGTCCTCCGGACCGTATCCGTACGAGCCCGACACGGACTCGCCCGGCGCGGGCCGGCGGCCGTCGGCTCCGGTGACCGGCAAGTCGCGTACCAGCGGCTCCAGTTCGGCGACGGTCTTGGCCCGGTAGACGGAGTCGATCCGCTCGGCGTGCTCCTCGGCGTCCAGCCGGCCCTCGGCGAGGGCCTCCCGAAGGATGTCCGCGATCCGGTCACGGTCGGCGTCGGAGGCCCGGATGGCCGGCGGCTCCGCCGACGCGACCGGCTTCTGCGCGACCGGCTTCTGAGGGTGCTTTTCGAGGTCCACGGACCCAGGGTAGCGAAACGCGATAGATCGCGACTAGGCCCTGTCTTCAAAGTGGCGCCGTCCGCCCGGAGGGCGGGCCCGGCGGCGTCCGGTGCGTGCGATCGCAAGACGGAGGGTCACCCCAGTACTGGACGTACTGGGGTGATCCCGACAACGCCGCGAGCGTGCGTGCCGGGCGCCGCCGGGCAGGCGGGACTTTGACGACAGGGCCTGGGGGCAGAACCGTCATGCGGCTGCGTGTCGTCGCGACTGAGCCTTACCTCACAGCACCACTGCCGGTGTCGCGTCCTACGCTGGAGGTCGCGTCGCCAATGGAGGCCACGCCGCTGTCTGTCGAGTGAGGAATGGCCGTAATGCCGGAGTTTGCGTACTCGGATCTGCTTCCGCTGGGAGAGGACACCACGCCGTACCGGCTGGTGACCGCCGAAGGTGTCTCCACCTTCGAGGCCGACGGCCGTACGTTCCTCAAGGTCGAGCCGGAGGCGCTGCGTACGCTCGCCGCCGAGGCGATGCACGACATCTCGCACTATCTGCGCCCGGCCCATCTCGCTCAGCTGCGCAGGATCGTGGACGACCCCGAGGCGTCCTCGAACGACAAGTTCGTGGCGCTCGACCTCCTCAAGAACGCGAATATCGCCGCCGCGGGCGTCCTGCCCATGTGCCAGGACACCGGTACGGCGATCGTGATGGGCAAGCGCGGGCAGAACGTGCTGACGAGCGGCGGCGACGAGGAAGCCCTGTCGCACGGCATCTACGACGCGTACACGAAGCTGAATCTGCGCTATTCGCAGATGGCTCCGCTCACCATGTGGGAGGAGAAGAACACCGGCTCGAACCTGCCCGCGCAGATCGAGCTGTACGCGACCGACGGCGGCGCGTACAAGTTCCTCTTCATGGCGAAGGGCGGCGGCTCCGCCAACAAGTCGTTCCTCTACCAGGAGACCAAGGCGGTCCTGAACGAGTCCTCCATGATGAAGTTCCTGGAGGAGAAGATCCGTTCGCTCGGTACGGCCGCGTGCCCGCCGTACCACCTGGCGATCGTGGTGGGCGGTACGTCCGCCGAGTTCGCGCTCAAGACCGCGAAGTACGCCTCCGCGCACTACCTGGACGAGCTGCCGTCCGAGGGCTCCCCGACCGGCCACGGCTTCCGTGACAAGGAGCTGGAGGAGAAGGTCTTCGAGCTGACGCAGAAGATCGGTATCGGCGCGCAGTTCGGCGGCAAGTACTTCTGCCATGACGTACGGGTGGTGCGGCTGCCGCGGCACGGCGCCTCGCTGCCGGTCGCGATCGCCGTCTCCTGCTCGGCCGACCGGCAGGCCGTCGCGAAGATCACCGCCGAGGGCGTCTTCCTGGAGCAGCTGGAGAAGGACCCGGCGCGCTTCCTCCCGGAGACGACCGACGAGCACCTCGATGAGGGACAGGTCGTCCGGATCGATCTCAACCGTCCGATGGACGATGTCCTCGCCGAGTTGACGAAGTATCCGGTCAAGACGCGGCTGTCGCTCACCGGCCCGCTCGTGGTGGCCCGTGACATCGCGCACGCCAAGATCAAGGAGCGGCTCGACGCGGGCGAGGAGATGCCGCAGTACCTGAAGGACCACCCGGTGTATTACGCGGGCCCGGCGAAGACGCCCGAGGGGTACGCCTCCGGCTCGTTCGGCCCGACGACCGCCGGCCGGATGGACTCGTACGTGGAGCAGTTCCAGGCGGCGGGCGGCTCGAAGGTCATGCTCGCCAAGGGCAACCGCTCGAAGCAGGTCACCGACGCGTGCGGCACGCACGGCGGCTTCTACCTCGGCTCGATCGGCGGCCCGGCGGCCCGGCTCGCCCAGGACTGCATCAAGAAGGTCGAGGTCGTCGAGTACGAGGAGCTGGGCATGGAGGCGGTCTGGAAGATCGAGGTGGAGGACTTCCCCGCGTTCATCGTCGTGGACGACAAGGGGAACGACTTCTTCACCGAGCCGGCCCCGGCCCCGACGTTCACCAGCATCCCGGTCCGCGGCCCCGGTCTCGTCTGACGCTCCCGCCCCGCCTGACGCACCCGTCCCGCCCGACGCTCCCGCCCCGTCCCGCCCGACGCCGCCGGCCGCGCACTGCCCGCTGCCCGTCGTCCGGCAACCCCCGGGCCCCGCACGGCCCCTTCGACGCGCCCTCCCCGGCCTTCCTCCGGGGAGGGCGTTCCCGTCTCCACCACACTCCCGGGGGAACGCCCTGCGGGAACGTCCCGCGGGAACACATCGGATCAGCCGGACGCTCACCCTTGCAGGAGGTACGACGACGATGACGACCGACGAGAACCAGTACCGGACCGAGCACGACTCCATGGGCGAGGTACGGGTCCCCGCGCACGCCAAGTGGCGTGCCCAGACGCAGCGCGCGGTGGAGAACTTCCCCGTCTCGGGACAGCGGCTGGAACGCGCCCATATCGAGGCCCTGGCCCGCGTCAAGTCCGCCGCGGCCAAGGTCAATGCCGAGCTCGGAGTGATCGACAAGGACATCGCGGACGCCATCCAGGCCGCGGCGGCCGAGGTCGCGGACGGCCGCTGGGACGAGCACTTCCCGGTGGACGTCTTCCAGACGGGCTCCGGCACCTCCTCGAACATGAACACCAACGAGGTGCTCGCCACGCTCGCCACCGAGCGTCTCGGCCGTGAGGTCCACCCGAACGACCATGTGAACGCCTCGCAGAGCTCCAACGACGTCTTCCCGTCGAGCATCCACATCGCCGCGACCGCCGCCGTCACCGGCGGGCTGATGCCGGCGCTGGACCATCTCGCCGCCTCCCTGGAGCGCAAGGCCGAGGAGTTCCGGGACGTCGTGAAGTCGGGCCGTACGCATCTGATGGACGCCACGCCCGTCACCCTGGGCCAGGAGTTCGGCGGCTACGCCGCGCAGATCCGGTACGCGGGCGAGCGGCTGACGGCCTCGCTGCCCCGGCTCGCCGAGCTTCCCCTCGGCGGTACGGCGGTGGGCACCGGCATCAACACACCGCCCGGCTTCTCGGCGGCCGTCATCGCGGAGATCGCGCGCGCGACCGGGCTGCCGCTGACGGAGGCCCGTAACCACTTCGAGGCGCAGGGGGCCCGCGACGGGCTCGTGGAGACCTCGGGCCAGCTGCGTACGCTCGCCGTCTCCCTCACCAAGATCGCCAACGATCTGCGCTGGATGGCCTCGGGCCCGCGCACCGGTCTGGCCGAGATCAGCCTCCCCGATCTCCAGCCCGGCTCCTCGATCATGCCCGGCAAGGTCAATCCCGTGATCCCGGAGGCGGTGCTGATGGTCGCCGCGCAGGTCACGGGCAATGACGCCACGGTCGCGACGGCCGGCGCCGCCGGGAACTTCGAGCTGAACGTGATGCTCCCGGTGATCGCCAAGAACCTCCTGGAGTCCGTACGGCTGCTCACGAACGTCTCCCGGCTGCTCGCGGACCGTACGGTCGACGGCATCACGGCCCATGTGGAGCGGGCCCGCGAGTACGCCGAGTCGTCCCCGTCCGTGGTCACGCCGCTGAACAGGTACCTCGGGTACGAGGAGGCCGCGAAGGTCGCCAAGCGGTCCCTCGCCGAGCACACGACGATCCGCGAGACGGTGCTTGCGGGCGGCTACGTGGAGCGCGGGGATCTCACCCTGGAACAGCTCGACGAGGCACTGGATGTCCTGCGCATGACACATCCGTGAATACGTGAGGTGTGCCGTGGCGCCCCGCACACCACCGCCCCGGTCCTGTCCGTAAGATCTGCGCATGACAGCGACGGTGAGGGCGACGAACGGGCAGCACTGGGCGCCCGGCACACAGATCCTGTGGCGGTACCGGGAGAACGCCGGGGACCGCGTGCACATCTGCCGTCCTGTCACGGTCGTGCAGGACACCGACGACCTGCTCGCGGCCTGGCTCGCGCCGGACACCCCGTGTGTGAAGCCGGCCCTCGCGGACGGCACCCCCGTCCACCGCGAGCCGCTGGCCACCCGCTACACCAAACCGCGCAGGGTGGTGCGCGACCGGTGGTACGGGATGGGCGTGCTGAAGCTGGCCAGACCCGGCGAGCCCTGGTCGGTGTGGCTGTGGTGGGAGCGCGGCTGGCGGTTCCAGAACTGGTACGTCAACCTGGAGGAGCCGCACACCCGTTGGGCCGGGGGCATCGACTCCGAGGACCACTTCCTCGACATCGACGTGTATCCGGACCGCAGTTGGCGCTGGCGCGACGAGGACGAGTTCGCGCAGGCACAGCACGACGGTCTGATGACACCCGCGCAGGCGCGCCGGGTCGGGGAGGCCGGACGCGCGGCGGTCGAGGTGATCGACGCGTGGGGCGCCCCGTACCGCGACGGCTGGGAGCACTGGCGGCCCGAGCCGCACTGGCCGGTGCCCGAACTGCCGGCGGACTGGGACCGTACGGCGGCGCGGCTGACGCCCTGAGGGAGCCCGCAGGTACGACCGTGGTGACGTGACCGATTCACGTCCGGGAACGCGCTCGGGCGCATACGACCTCGTGAGATCCTTGATACGCCCCCGGGGTTGAAACGTAGGATCGTCCTCCGGAAGACCGGTGTGGGGCAACGGGCCGGTACGGAAAGCCGGCTGACCGTTGGTCACATCGCGCACGGCACCACACGTCACACTGTTCGGCACTATTCGACTCGACACTGTTCGCCCGCAACGACCGCACAACAACGACCGTGAGCCACTACGAGGGGGTGGAGCCGTGCGTAAGGGCTGCCGCCCTGTCGACGCCGCCTGCCGCGCGGTAGTTTCGCCTGTCGGAACGATCGCATCGCACCCCCGGCCCGGACGGACGGAATCCCACGCGTGACGGAGCATCCCCCCTCCCACGAAGGCCGGCAGCCACTGGTTGCCCGGTCGCAGGAACGCACCAGGCCGCGGCAGGAGGCCGGCGCCTCCGCCGTGCCGCAGCCCGTGGTGCCGGCGCCGGCGCCGGACCCCGTCGCGACGGCGCGGCGCGAGGGCGACCGGCTGCGCTTCGTGGGGGCCGCGACCCGGCGTATCGCGCGCGGCATAGACCTGGACGAGATCGTGCTCGGGCTGTGCCGGGCGACCGTACCGACGTTCTCCGACGCCATACTGGTCTATCTGCGCGATCCGCTGCCCGTCGGTGACGAGCGCCCGGTGTCGCCGTTCGTGCTGCGGCTGCGGCGTACGGACCGGCTGCGGCTGACGGACGACGACACGGAGGGCACCGGCGGTATCCCGGTCCAGATCAGCGAAGGTCTGCGGCTGCCGATCCTCGACCCGCAGTCCGATGTGATGCCGGCCGCCGAGCTGTGCGAGGTGCGTTCCGGCGGCGCGCTCTCCGAGGTGCTGCGGGGCGTACGTCCGGTCTTCGGCGACTCGGCCGCGGCCCGCGCCGCGCTGCCCGAGCTGCTCGGCGCCGACCGCACCGTACCGTCGGGACACCGCGCGATCCTCGCGCCGCTGCGCGGCCGGCGGCGGGTCATCGGCGCCGCGGTCTTCCTGCGCAGACCGGACCGCGCCGCCTTCGAGCCGAACGATCTGCTCGTCGCGGCGCAGCTGGCGACCCATACGGCGCTGGGCATCGACAAGGCGGTGCTGTACGGCCGCGAGGCGTATATCGCCGATGAGCTCCAGCGCACGATGCTGCCGGAGAACCTGCCCCAGCCGACCGGCGTACGGCTGGCCTCCCGCTATCTCCCGGCGGCCGAGACCGCGCGGGTCGGCGGCGACTGGTACGACGCGATCCCGCTGCCCGGCAGCAGGGTCGCGCTGGTCGTCGGTGATGTCATGGGCCACTCCATGACCTCCGCGGCGATCATGGGCCAGCTGCGGACGACCGCGCAGACCCTGGCCGGGCTCGATCTGCCGCCGCAGGAGGTGCTGCACCATCTGGACGAGCAGGCCCAGCGGCTCGGCACGGACCGGATGGCGACCTGCCTCTACGCGGTGTACGACCCGGTCTCGCACCGGATCACCATCGCCAACGCCGGTCACCCGCCGCCCATACTGCTGCACCTGGGCGGCCGGGCGGAGGTGCTGCGGGTACCGCCCGGGGCGCCGATCGGGGTCGGCGGGGTGGATTTCGAGGCCGTCGAGCTGGACGCGCCCGCGGGAGCGACCCTGCTCCTCTACACCGACGGGCTCGTCGAGTCCCGGCTGCGGGACGTGTGGACGGGGATCGAGCAGCTGCGGGAGCGGCTCGCGGCCACCGCGCAGCTGACAGGGCCCGACCATTCGCCGCCGCTGGAGGCGCTCTGCGACGACGTCCTCGATGTCCTGGGCCCCGGCGACCGGGACGATGACATCGCGCTGCTCGCCGCCCGTTTCGACGGGATCGCGCCCAGTGACGTCGCGTACTGGTTCCTGGAGCCGGAGGACGCTGCTCCGGGCCGGGCCCGGCGGCTGGCCCGGCGGGCGCTGGCCCGCTGGGACCTGGAGGAGCTGAGCGACTCGGTCGAGCTGCTGATCAGCGAGGTCGTGACCAACGCCGTCCGGTACGCGGAGCGCCCCGTGACGCTGCGGCTGCTCCGTACGGACGTACTGCGCTGTGAGGTCGGGGACGATTCGCCGCAGCTGCCCCGGCAGCGGCGGGCCCGCGACACCGACGAGGGCGGCCGTGGGTTGTTCCTGGTCAACCGGCTGGCACGGCGCTGGGGTGCGACCCGGCTCTCCACCGGCAAGGTGGTCTGGTTCGAGATCCCGACGAGGGCCTAGGAAGACCTGGGGACATAGTGGACAAAATGCACTAAGGGCACATGTTGCCAATGAGGTGTCGTAGAGGTTAGCTGGGGCAGGCGGCCGTAGTGACCGCTGTCCCAGCCCGGGACAGGGCCTGGGATCACTCCCGGTTCCTGGTCCCCGTTCTCCCGGGCTCAATCGACGGGAGGCCCGCTCGTGACCGCGTCATCCCCCAAGACTCCCTACACGACGAACAACGCCGGCATTCCGGTGGAGAGCGACGAGCACTCGCTCTCCATCAGCCCCGACGGCCCGATCCTGATGCAGGACCACTACCTCATCGAGAAAATGGCCCAGTTCAACCGGGAACGGGTCCCCGAGCGGGTGGTCCACGCGAAGGGCGCGGGCGCGTACGGATTCTTCGAAGTGACCAATGACGTCAGCCAGTTCACCAAGGCCGATCTCTTCCAGCCGGGCAGGCGCACCGACATGCTGGCCCGGTTCTCGACGGTCGCGGGCGAGCTGGGCTCGCCCGACACCTGGCGCGACCCCCGCGGCTTCGCGCTGAAGTTCTACACCGAACACGGCAACTACGACATGGTCGGCAACAACACGCCGGTCTTCTTCGTACGCGACCCCATGAAGTTCCAGGACTTCATCCGCTCGCAGAAGCGCCACCCGGCCACCGGGCTGCGCAACAACGACATGCAGTGGGACTTCTGGACGCTCTCCCCCGAGTCCGCGCACATGGTCACCTGGCTGATGGGCGACCGGGGCATCCCGAAGTCCTTCCGGCATATGAACGGCTACAGCTCGCACACCTATATGTGGGTGAACGGCGCCGGTGAGCGGTTCTGGGTGAAGTACCACTTCAAGACCGACCAGGGCATCGGCCATCTCACCCAGGCCGACGCGGACGCGATGGCGGGCTCGGACGGTGACCACCACCGCCGTGATCTGTACGAGTCGATCGAGTCCGGGAACGCGCCGACCTGGAGCCTGAAGGTCCAGATCATGCCGTTCGAGGACGCGGCCGACTACCGCTTCAACCCGTTCGATCTGACCAAGGTGTGGCCGCACGGCGACTACCCCCTGATCGATGTCGGCCGGATGACGCTCAACAAGAATCCGGACAACTTCTTCATCCATATCGAGCAGGCCGCCTTCGAGCCCTCGAATCTGGTGCCGGGCATCGGCCCGTCCCCGGACAAGATGCTGCTCGGCCGGCTCTTCTCGTACCCGGACACGCACCGCTACCGGATCGGCCCGAACTACGCCCAGCTGCCGCCCAACAGGGCGCGCTCGCAGGTGAATTCGTACGCCAAGGACGGTCCGATGCGGTACGAGGCGGCGAACGCGGCGCGGCCGTACGCGCCGAACTCGTACGGCGGCCCCGCGGCCGACGTGGACCGGTTCGGCGACCCGGCGGGCTGGGCAGCGGCCGGTGAGATGGTGCGCGAGGCGTACAAGCTGCACCGCGAGGACGACGACTGGGGCCAGGCGGGCACGCAGGTCCGTCAGGTGCTGGACGACGCGGCGCGCGACCGGCTGGTGTCGAATGTCTCCGGACATCTGGCGCAGGGGGTGTCCCGTCCCGTTCTGGACCGGGCGCTCCAGTACTGGCGCAATATCGACAAGGTGATCGGCGACCGAATCGCCAAGAAGGCGAACGGCGGCTGACGCGGGGACGCGGTCGCGGGACGCACGCTGATCAGTGCGTCCCGCGACCGCGTCCGCAGGGAGACCGCGCGCTACGGACCCGGGTCACGGGCGGAGCCGATTTACGAGCCGGCCCGGGTTACGGCCGAGACCGCGTCACGGGCGGGCCCGGATCACTGGCGGCCCGGCACCGGACCGTCGGCGGGGCTGTCCGCGCCCGGCGGGGCATCGCTCGACTCATCGCCGCCCGGACTGCTCTCCCCACCACCGGGCTCGGTGCTCGGTGAGCTGTCCCCGGCCGACTCGGAGGGGGGTGGCGGGCTGGACACCGACTCGGACGGGCCGGGCTCCGGTGACTCCGACTGCGAGAGCGTCGGGGACGGGCTCTGTTCCGGGCTGCTCGGGGCCACCGGTGCCGACGGCGTCTCCCGCACGGGCGCGGCGATGTCCAGGTCGAACCTCGCGTCGGAGCCGCCGTTCAGCGCGCTCAGGGTGTAGTCCGCCCAGATCCTGGCGGGGAAGCCGCCGCCGTTGGCCCGGCCGGAGTTGGCGGTGCCGGTCAGGCTGACCTGCCCGCCGCCCTCCTTGGGGGACTCGCCGAACAGCGCGACGACCGTGGTGAGCTGCGGGGTGTAGCCGGAGAACCAGGCGGACCAGTTGTTCTCCGAGGTACCGGTCTTGCCCGCCGCGTCATAGGCGGAGCTGTTGGCCTCGAAGCCCGACCCGTTGTCGACGACACCCTGGAGGACATGGGTGACGGTGTCGGCCGTCTCCCGGCTGATCACCTGCTTCCCGACCGGGTCGGGGATCTCGACCGTACGGTCCTTGTGCTCGGCGGCCTTCACGATCGTCGGCGTGATCTTCCTGCCGTGGTTGTCGAGCGTCGCGTACACACCCGCCATGTCCCAGGTGGAGGCGTTCATCGTGCCGAGGGTGATCGCGGGCCGTTCGGGGAAGCCCTTGTCCCGCATCCCGAGGTCCAGGGCGGTCTTCTTGACCTCGGGCGGGCCGACGTCCACGACCATCTGCGCGAAGACGGAGTTGATGGACTTGTTCATCGCGGTCTGGACGCTGACCCGGCCGTAGTCGCGGTCGTCCTCGTTCTGCGGGGCGTACGGGGTGTCGCTGCCCTCGACCGGCCGCTCGCTGGTGCCGTCGTACCGCGTGTTGACGCCGATCTTCCGGCCGTCCTGGGTCTCGGCGCCGTTCTCCAGCGCGGAGGCGAGCACCACCGGCTTGAAGGTCGAGGCGGGCTGGTAGTCGGTGCGGGTGGCGTTGGATATCCAGTGCTCGGTGGCGCCCGTACCGCCGTAGAGAGCGACCACCCGGCCGGTCTTCGGGTCGACGGAGGTGGCGCCGGCCTGCACCGTCGCGTCCGTCGTGTTGTCCTTGCGGTCGAGCTTGCTCTCCAGCTGCTTGTCGACCGACTGGGCAAGCTCCTTCTGCCGCTTCTTGTCGATATTGAGGGTGATCGTCCAGCCGCCCTTGGCGATCTCCGCCTTGTCGACGCCCTGGCGGGCCAGTTCGTCGTTGGCGGCCTCGACGAGATAGCCGGCCTGGCCCTCCATCCCCGGGGCGGCCTTCGGCGTCCGGGGCACCGGGAACGTCAGCCCCGAGCGGGTGGCGGAATCCAGCCACTTCTGCTCGACCATGTTGTCGAGGACATAGTTCCAGCGCTCGGTGACCAGCTTCCGGCCGGTGGCGGTGGCCGCCGTCCAGTCGTACTGGCTGGGGGCCTGGAGCAGTGCGGCGAGATACGCGCCCTGGGCGACGTTCAGCGCGGAGGCGTCGATGCCGTAGTACGCCTGGGCCGCGGCCTGGATGCCGTACGCGCCGCGGCCGTAGTAGCTGGTGTTGATGTACCCGGCGAGTATGTCGCTCTTGCTCGTGTTCCGGTCCACCTTCAGGGAGATCACCAGCTCCTTGAGCTTGCGGGTGACCGTCTGGTCCTGGTTCAGGTAGTAGTTCTTGACGTACTGCTGGGTGATGGTCGAGCCGCCCTGCTTGCCCTTGCCCGAGAGGGTGTTGATCAGGCCGCGGGTCGTGCCTTTGATGTCGACGCCGGAGTCCTGGTAGAAGGACTTGTTCTCGGCGGCGACGAAGGTGCGCTGGACGTCCTTGGGGATCTTCTCCAGGCCGACGATCTCGCGGTTGATCTCGCCGGTGCGGGTGAGGATCGTGCCGTCGCTGTACTTGTAGACGTTGCTCTGCATCTCGGCCTGCGCGTTGGCGCTCGGCACGGGGACCAGCACGTAGAGCACGATCAGCCCGCCCATGGCGAGCAGACAGAGCCCGAAGAACGCACCCAGCAGTCTTCTCAGCGTGAAGAAGCCGCGTATGCCGCCCGGCCCGGCGGCGCGGCGCGCTCCGTGCCGGCTCGCCCTTCTGACTTCCGCTCGGCCCATCGCCGTCCACGCCCCGCTCTCTCGTCCGCTCCGCCAGGACTCCCCGTAGCTGCTCACCCACCGGAATCAGCTCAGAAAGCTAACACCGCTCGCTGTGACAAAGGGCGACCGATCAGGTCTTTTGGGACGTGACAATCAGCACCTATCCCACCTGAATCGACTCCTGGGAGCGCCGGAGGGTTGCGTTGGGGCATAATGTGTAATCACAATGCTAGCTACCGCCCATCGGCGGCAGTGAACCGACAACGGGGACAGAACATGGCTTCCACCAGCACACCTACGGCCACGACCACCTCGGACGACATACCGGAGATGCCCGCACCACAGGTCCGGGAGACTCCCGCCCACAGCATCGGCGGCGGGCTCGCCCTGCTGCTCGGACTGCTCGGTCTCGTCGCCGGCGTCGCCCTTTCCGTCCTCGGGGGCATGGCCGGCTCGGCCGGGCTGAAGGCGGCGCTGATCACGGTCGGCGTACTCGTCGGGATCGCCGCGTTCTTCGCGATGTGCGGACTGAACATGGTGGCGCCGGGCGAGGCCCGGGTCGTCCAGCTCTTCGGCCGTTACCGCGGCACGATCCGTACGGACGGACTGCGCTGGGTGAACCCGCTCACCTCCCGCACCAAGATCTCGACGCGGGTACGGAACCACGAGACGGCCGTCCTCAAGGTGAACGACGCCTACGGCAACCCCATCGAGCTGGCCGCGGTCGTCGTCTGGAAGGTCGAGGACACCGCGCAGGCGATGTTCGAGGTCGACGACTTCCTGGAGTTCGTCTCCACGCAGACCGAGGCGGCCGTACGGCACATCGCCATCGAGTACCCGTACGACGCCCACGAGGAGGCCGGTCTCTCGCTGCGCGGCAACGCCGAGGAGATCACCGAGAAGCTCGCCGTCGAACTGCACGCGCGGGTGGAGGCGGCCGGCGTCCACATCATCGAGTCCCGCTTCACGCATCTCGCCTACGCGCCCGAGATCGCCTCGGCGATGCTCCAGCGCCAGCAGGCGGGCGCCGTCGTCGCGGCCCGCCGGCTGATCGTGGACGGCGCGGTCGGCATGGTCGAGGCGGCGCTCACCCGCCTCACCGAGCAGGACATCGTGGAGCTGGACTCCGAGCGCAAGGCCGCGATGGTGAGCAATCTGCTGGTCGTGCTCTGCGGGGACCGGGCCGCCCAGCCGGTCGTGAACACGGGCACGCTCTACCAGTGACCGAACGCAAGCAGGTTCTCCTGCGACTGGACCCGGCGGTGTACGACGCCCTCGCACGGTGGGCGTCCGACGAACTTCGCAGCGCGAACGCGCAGATCGAGTTCCTGCTCCGCCGGGCCCTGGGCGAGGCGGGCAGGCTGCCCACCGACGCGGCGCCCATCCCGCGCCGGGGCCGGCCTCGGAAGACGGCGGAGCCGGGGCCGCCCGATAGGGAGTCGGAGGACGGGACACCGGACGGACCGTCGACCGGGCGGACCGTTTAAGCGACACGCCCTGGTCAAGGCGTCGATCTTCAGCGCCCACGTGGGCCCGCTGTCACCGAACCGGGCACACGTACTCCCTGCGTTCACGGTGCGGACTGCAAGCGATCAGGTTGACGGACAGGAATCGGCCGCCGGTCGCCCACCAACCGCCGACGATATCCGCGCGGGCCGCCAGGCGCCGGGCGATCTCGTCGGAGGCAGCAAGGGGGGCGTAGCTGCCGGTGAACGTCTCGGCGTGTCGTGCCAGTTGTTCCATGTACCAGTCCGCCGCCTTTTGGGGTTCAGTGAACGTCGCCTCGATCCTGGACACGCTCTTGAGTAGCCAGTCCGCGCTTTCCAGCGGCATTACCTGCGCCGACGCGAACTCGGGATGTCCAGGGCGCCGATGCGCGTCACCCGGCTTGACCAGTACGTCGCCGTGACCGAGCCATACGTACGCGTGGTGGTGCGGCATCACTTTTCTCCTCCGCCAGGAGTGGGCGGCCCCGCCCGGAGAAGGGGCCGCCGCGTTGAGGATGTGCTGTTACCTGCGACCGCAGCCGTCGCCATCGCCACAGCCGCCGGAAGGATTGCCGCCCTGTCCGTCGTCGCCGCCGCCGCTTCCGCTGCTGCCGCCGTTTTCCTCTCCGCCGTACTTGACCAGGTCAATGAGGTGTCGCATGGTGACCTCCTGTGCCGTGTCGGCATCCGGTCCGTCCGGACGCCCGATTGGTGCAGTGCTGGGCCGTGGTGGCCCGAACCCGTTCCGGCCGGCCTTTCCTTCGCCGGGAGTCCGGCCGGAAACGGGGGTCCATGGGGCGAACTGATCGCTGGCGATCGTCAGAACGAACACGAGAAGCGCGGACAGCGCGATGACGAGAACGGTCAGCGGAGGCCGGTGACGTCTCGTCACTAGCGGGTTCGTACGCCGGTGGCGCCCACGAGCGCTCTTCCAGCTACGGCGGACCGCCGCATGTACGTATCGATGGCGTCCCGGCTCGCGCCCAGCGGCATGGCATCGAGTCCGAGGGTGATGTATGTCATTCCGCCTCGGGTCAGGTGGGCGCGCCAACGATGGCCGGGGTCCGGGAGACGCAGAAGGCAGTCGGGGTGTCCGTAGTCGAGAGCGATGATCGGGCCCCGGATCAGCAGGCGTTCACCGACGTACGGCACACTCTCGACGACGCGACGCAGACCCATCCCGGCGGCAATGCTCCGCAATCCGGCCTCGACACTCTCCGCCGACTCACCCCGACGACGCGGCGGTGGATGTCCGAGCAGCAACCACGCCACCGGGTGCGCCGGTGTGACGTCGAGCCATGTCGAGACGAGACAGCCCGCGACGAACCCTGGGCCCGGGACAGTGGATTGGCCGGTCGGCGGCTCCGTCACCGTGCCACCACTGCCCACACGGTCTTGCCGAACGGCTGGTCGACCACACCCCAGCACTCCGCCAGCGCCTCAACGATGAACAGCCCACGCCCCCGGTCGCGTTCATGTGAAACGGGCTTGAGTGACGGCCGCCGCCGTACGGGGTCCCGCACCTCGATACGGACACGAGCGGCCGTGCCGTTCAGGCCGACGAGCAACGAGTCGCCGGGCTCAGTCCCGTACCGAACGGCGTTGGTGACCAACTCCGAGACCACAAGTTCGACATCGGCCGTGCGGTCGGGTGCCAAATCCGGCAGGTGGTACGCGATGAACTCGCGTACGTAGGCACGAGCGGCCCGGACGGACTCCGGAGCACCGCCGAGCATGAGCTGGGGCGGAGGCCCCGCCGGTGGCCGACAACCGGTTTTTTCGTACTGCTTCGGGAGCATGGTCACCATGCGATTCCCCTCATAGTCCTGTACTGACCAGCACTCGACACACCCGCACTTCGGTTACTTTCCGTGGCGCAATGGGCACACGAGGTGGTGGGTGTCGATCGTCGCAACGCGGCTAACGCAGATCTACCGACAGATCAACGTCATTCCCGCGCGAGCAGAGCGAGGAAGGGGACAAACCCTGGACAGAGTGACGACAGAGTTCCGACAGATTCGTCAGGAACCCAATGAACAGGCCTAGTTGCAGGCATCGCGGGCGTAACGTCGCCCTATCACGCTGGACAGCACAGGGGGATTCCATGGCCACGCTCCTCCGGTCCCTGATCGACGAAAGGGGATGGAAGGACTACCGAACCTTCATCGATCAGTACCACCAGGCAGCACAAAGCTTGGCGGCAAAGGTTCGGGACTCCTCTCTCACCACGCACACGGTCTCGGACAGAACGTATGAGCGCTGGTACTCGGGAAGAGTGACGCCTCAGAACGATGCCCGGAGAATTCTCGCGCACCTTTTCATGAGGCCGATCCATGAACTCCTCTCCGAAGCCCCAGCCGAGGAACGTCTGCCCATGGGGAACAGGTCTTCTGGGCAGTTCAGCTTGTCGGACATCGACGTCGGCGCCGCTTCCGGCGCGGAACAGCAGAAGATGGGACGGGACGCAGCTATGGCCGCACGACGCGCCATTGAATTCGCCATGGGAGCGGAACGGAACCAGGTGGGACCGGAGACCCTGAGCCATCTTCAGGATGAGGTAGGCCGTATCGCCAAGATCCATCTACGCGTTCCCGTGGGTACGATCCTGGACGACCTGACCTATGTCCAGGATGCTACGTTCCGACTGTTGGAGAGCGGTCGTGCCAAGCCGTCCCAGACACGGGATCTGTATCTCCTCGCCGCTTTCCAGTCCGGGATGCTGGCCAAGGCCAGCCACGATCTCGGGGACCCGCAATCGGCCATGATGCAGGCCCGCACCGCGTCGGTATGTGCCGAGCAAGCCGAGCACCAGGCCATGAGGGCTTGGGTTCGCGGGCTCCAGTCCGCCATTTCTTACTGGGCGAACCGACCAGAGGATGCCGTGCGCTATGCGCGCCAAGGCATCGAGACCAGCCATGGCCTCGGCGGCACCGTCATCGTGTGGTTGGCTTCTCAGGAAGCACGTGCCGCCGCGCTGCTGGGGGATGCTGAAACTGTTCGCGCGGCAAATCATCGCGCCGACGAGCTACGTCAGCACACCCGGCCGGACGACCTGGACTCAATCGGTGGAAATTTCCATTTCCCGGAGGTCAGACAGACGTTTTTCGGCATCGAGGCGAGCGTCCTGCTGGGCGAAAGCGACACAAGCCTGGTCAGGCGTGCAGAAAGTGCGGTGCAAGAGTTGAGCGACACCAACAACCCGCACTGGGCGTTCGCCGCCAAAGCTGGCTGCCAGTCCAACCTGGCCCTGGCCCGCCTCTACACGGGAGACTTGGAAGGCGCAGCCGAAGCCGTCCGTCCCGTACTCGATCTCCCACCCAATCATCGCAACGCCGGCATCATCGGTTCCGTACAACGTGTTTGGTCTTCCCTCCACGGCAGCCCGTCTCGCACCGCGGCAACCGCACGGGACTTGTGCGAGGAAATTTCAGTCTTCAGCCGACACCGTCCACTACCGCTGCCACGCTGACAGATTGAGGCCCAAGCATGTACCCGATTGCGCGTCACGACGTTCGTCTAGCCATCCGTGAACTCGCCACCGACGATGTTGATGCCGTACTTGCTATCTACGGCAGTCCCGAAGTCACCGAGCACCTGAGCTTCGCCCCACGCTCACGCCCCGAAGTCGAAGGCATCGTCGCTCGCTCCATGGCATCGGCGACCGTCTCTCCACGGAACGAGTACGCCCTCTCTCTCGTGGAGAGAGATAGTGGCGAACTGGCCGGATTCGTTCGTCTCGCCCTCGACCCCCATCAGCAACGCTCAGCCACGATCGGCGGCGCGCTTCGCACCGACGCCTGGGGACGTGGCTACGGCAGAGAGGCCGTGCGACTGCTGCTCGCTCTGGCATTCATAGACCTGGACCTTCATCGCGTCTGGGCGGCTCGCGCTCCGATGAACACCGCGTCCGCGAAGACACTCCTGGCCTCAGGGATGACCGAGGAGGGGGTAATCCGCGGACACGTCCATGTACATGGCGCCTGGCGGGACTCCATCATTTACGGAATCCTTCGCGAAGAGTGGTCGGCAGGCGAAGAGCCGTAGTCGCAAACACGGTGCGAGTTCGACAACAGGGGCACGCTTCCTATCTGTAGGAATGACCCCTTTGACGCATGGGCATCACCGGGCACCACAGCCTTCTCTCCTCCGTCGAGCGTCAGCTGAAGGCGATGCTCAGCGAGCACATAGCCCGCTTGGTTCGCGGAATCGGAAACCGTTAGGCATCAGCCGCATCGCCGACGAGCCGGACACCTGGTGGGCACAGGCCATACTCGCGGTCAGCGGACGCGTCGAAGTCGTCGTTCCCGCAGCTGGCAGGCGCACTGCAACGACTCCTGATCTACCCCGCACACGGATTCGTGATCCGAAACCCCGTCCCCATCGACGTCACCGCAGCTCACGAACGGCTTTGCCGCCAACGCTTCACGAGTCGCATCGTGAGGGAGTTGTCCAACGGATGCGGGGCCTTAGCCCCCGTCGCACGGACGCAGGATTGGGCGCGTCCGCACACCTATACACCGCATGTATAGTAAGGGGATGTCAATCGGGCACACTCTTCTCGGACTCCTGGAGTCGGGGCCGCGCCACGGATACGACCTCAAGCGGTCCTTCGACGATCAATTCGGCCGCGACCGCCCCCTGCACTACGGACAGGTCTACTCGACCATGTCCCGGCTGCTGAAGAACGGGCTCGTCGTGGTCGACGGCGTCGAGGCCGGCGGCGGACCCGAGCGCAAGAGATACGCGATCACCGACGCCGGTGTCACCGATGTCGGGAAGTGGCTCGCGCAGCCGGAGAGCCCGGAGCCGTACCTCCAGTCGACCCTCTACACCAAGGTCGTCATCGCGCTGCTCACCGGCCGCAGCGCCGCCGATCTGCTCGACGCCCAGCGCGCCGAGCATCTGCGGATGATGCGGGACCTGACCGCGCGCAAGCGCCAGGGCGATCTCGCCGACCAGCTGATCTGCGATCACGCGCTGTTCCACCTGGAAGCCGATCTGCGCTGGCTGGAACTGACCGCGGCCCGGCTGGACCGGCTCGCCACGGCGATACGCCGATGACGCCCGCCGGCTCCCTGCTCATCGCCGACGATCTGCGCAAGTCGTACGGACCGACACCCGCCCTCGACGGCGTGACGTTCTCGATCCACCCGGGCGAAGTCGTCGCCGTCATGGGCCCGTCGGGCTCGGGCAAGTCCACGCTGCTGCACTGCCTCGCCGGGATCGTGCCCCCCGATTCGGGCACGATCACCTATCGGGACCGGGTGCTGACCGATATGCCGGAGGCCGAGCGCAGCGCCCTGCGCCGAAGCGAATTCGGCTTCGTCTTCCAGTTCGGCCAGCTCGTACCGGAACTGACCTGCCTGGAGAACGTGGCGCTGCCCCTGCGGCTCACCGGCGTCCGACGCAAGGACGCCGAACGCGCCGCGCGCGAGTGGCTGGAGCGGCTGGAGGTCGCCGGCATCGGGTCCCAGCGCCCCGGCGAGGTCTCCGGTGGACAGGGCCAGCGCGTCGCGGTCGCCCGTTCCCTGGTCACCTCGCCGCGCGTGATCTTCGCCGACGAGCCGACCGGCGCGCTCGACTCCTTCAACGGCGAGCGGGTGATGGAGCTGCTGACCGAGACGGCCAGGGCCACCAGCGCCGCCGTCGTCCTGGTCACCCACGAGGCGCGGGTCGCCGCCTACTCGGACCGTGAGGTGATCGTGCGGGACGGCAGGGTCCGCGAGGCGGAGTTCACCGTATGACGCTCCTCGACCGGACCAGGCCCCCCGCCTACGCTCCCCCGGTCCCCAAGCGGGCGCCCGGCCGGCTCCGCACCTGGGCCCGTGACCTCGGGCTCGGGGTACGGTTCGCCGCCGCGGGCGGACGCGAGGGCTGGATCCGTACGCTGCTGACCGCCGTGGGGGTCGGGCTCGGTGTCACGCTGCTCTTCTTCGCCGCGTCCGTACCGGGGGTGATCGACGCGCGCGCCGAACGGGATGCCGCCCGCACCGTCGCGGAGACGGCGGGCGCTCCGGCGCAGCGGTCGGACACGACGCTGGTGTGGATCAACGTCGAGACCGATTACCGCGGCGCCACCGTCGGCGGTCAGCTGCTGCGCCCGGACGGCGCCCGCCCGCCGCTGCCGCCCGGTGTCGCGAAGGTGCCGGGGCCCCGGGAGATGGTGGTCTCCCCCGCCCTGCGGACGCTGCTGGACTCGCCCGACGGCGCGCTCCTCGCGGAGCGGCTCGGCCATCGCGTCGTCGGCACCATCGCCGACGCCGGTCTGCTCGATCCGGAGGAACTCCGCTTCTACGCGGGCAGCGACACTCTCACGAAGGCCCAGGGCGGCCACCGGACAGCCGGTTACGGCACCACCGGCCGGCCGGATCCGATGGACCCGTACCTGGTCGTGCTGATCGTCCTGATCTCCGTGGTGCTGCTGATGCCGGTGGGCATCTTCATCGCCACCGCCGTCCGCTTCGGCGGTGAGCGCAGGGACCGCAGACTCGCCGCGCTGCGGCTGGTGGGCGCCGATGTCGCGATGACCCGCCGTATCGCGGCCGGGGAGGCGCTGTTCGGCGCGGCGCTCGGTCTGCTCGCCGGATTCGCGTTCTTCCTGGCGCTGCGACCGCTGGCGGGCGGGGTGCGGCTGTGGAATCTCACCGCCTTCCCCGCCGACCTGGTCCCCGCGCCGAGGCTCGCCGCGCTGATCGTGGCGGCCGTGCCGGTGGTGGCGGTCGGGGTGACGCTGGTCGCGCTGCGCTCGGTCACCATCGAACCGCTGGGTGTCGTACGCGAGGCCCGCCCCCGGCGCCGGCAGCTGTGGTGGCGGCTGCTGATGCCTGTCACCGGTGTCACCATCCTGAGCACGGTCGGAACGGTCGGCGAGGCGACCGCCGTCGATCCGTACCCCATCGCGGCCGGCGCGGTGCTGGTGCTGACCGGTCTGACCACCCTGCTGCCCTGGCTCGTCGAGGCGGTGGTGGCGGGACTGACCGGCGGACCGGTGCCGTGGCAGCTCGCCGCCCGCAGGCTCCAGCTGAACAGCGGTCCGGCGTCCCGGGCGGTCATCGGGATCACCGCGGCCGTGGCGGGCGCCATCGCCGTTCAGATGACGTTCGCCGGGATGCACGAGGACTTCGTCAGGCCCACCGGTCAGGATCCGACGCGGGCGAACATCACCATCGAGGCGTTCTACGGCAGTGCGCGGCTGGCCCAGGAGATGACCGACGGGTTCCGCGCCACCAAGGGCGTCACGGCGGTCGTCGCCGTGGCCGAGAGCTATGTCGTCAGGCCGGGGCCCGTGGCCCCGCACGAGATCCAGCCCACCACCATCCTGACCGTCGGCAGCTGCGCCACCCTGCGGGAGCTGGCGAGGCTGCCGTCCTGCGAGGACGGGGACACCTTCGTGTCCCATGTCCCCGGGAAGAAGAAGCAGAACGACTGGGTCGACAAGACGGCCCGGCTGGGCGAGCCGGTCGATCTGGGCAGCCGCACGGTGAACGGCGTCACGCTGCCCGCGCTGTGGACACTGCCCGCGTCGACCCGGACCGTCGAGGCCAGGACGGACCCGGTCGGCCGGGTGAACGACGGCATCCTCGCCACCCCGGGCGCCCTCGACCCGAGCCGTATGCCCGACGCGCGGACCAGCGCCACGATCCGGACCGACGAACGGGTCACGGACGCCGAGGAGTACGTACGCAACACCGCGGCGGCGCTCGATCCGACGATGCGGGTCGACACGTTCAAGGCCGTCGAACGCGACAAGCAGTACGCGAGCGTGCAGACAGGTCTGTTCATCGGCGGCACCGCCACGATGGCGCTGATCGCCGCGAGCATGCTGGTCTCCCAGATCGAGCAACTGCGCGAGCGCAGACGCCTGCTGTCGGTCCTGGTGGCCTTCGGCACGCGCCGCTCGACACTCGCCTGGTCGGTGCTCTGGCAGACCGCGGTCCCGGTCGCGCTCGGCACGCTGCTGGCCATCGCGGGCGGGCTGACCCTCGGTGCCGTCCTGCTGAACATGACCGGCAAACGGGTCGCCGACTGGTGGGTGTTCGCGCCCTTCGCGGGCGTGGGCGTCGCGGTGGTCCTGCTGGTGACGGTGGCCAGTCTGCCGCCCCTGTGGCGGATGATGCGGCCGGACGGCCTCCGGTCGGAGTGACCGTACGGCGGGTGCGGTGCCGGCCGGCGGTGTCAGCTCTGCCGCGGCACGCCCGGGGGGTGCGGTGACGGGGCGCTCAGGCGTACCGGGAGCGTGCGCAGGGACTCCCGCAGCGCGTCCGCGAAGGTCTCGAACTCGCCGCCCCGCGCCGCGCCTGTGCGCATCGCCAGCGCGATCCTGCGCGCCGGGGCGGGGTCCGCGAAGTATCCCGTGGCGAGCCGGTCGTTGCGTCCGGTCTCGACCTGTACGGCCGTACGCGGCAGCAGCGTGACGCCGAGGCCGCCCGCGACGAGTTGCACCAGCGTCGACAGTCCCGCCGCCGTGGTCGTCACGGGCACGCCGTCGGCGCGGCCGGCCTCCCGGCAGATGTCCAGCGCCTGGTCGCGCAGGCAGTGGCCCTCGTCCAGGAGCAGCAGCGGCAGCTCGCGCAGCGCCTCGCGCGGCAGGTCGCGACAGCCGCCGAGGGGGTGGTCGTCGGGGGTGACCAGGACGAAGTCCTCGTCGAACAGCGGCAGTTCGGTGACCGAGGGCTGGCCGAGCGGTACGGCGAGCAGCAGCAGATCCAGCCGGCCCGCCGCCAGACCGTCCAGCAGGGACGAGGTCTGCTCCTCGTGTACCTGGAGGTCCAGCTCCGGATAGCGCTCATGGACCAGCCGGAGCACGGCCGGCAGCAGATACGGGGCGACGGTCGGGATCACGCCGAGCCTGAGGACTCCGGTGAAGGGCGCCCGTACCGCCTCGGCCTCGTCCACCAGCGCGCCCACCGCGTCCAGTACGGCCATCGCCCGGGACGCCAGCCGCTCACCGGCCGGGGAGAGCAGCACCCTGCGGGTCGTACGTTCCACGAGCTGTACGCCGAGGACCTCTTCCAGCGCCGAGAGCGCGCCGGAGAGCGCGGGCTGGCTCATCCCGATCGCGGCGGCGGCGTCCCGGAAGTGCAGATGCTCGGCCACGGCCGCGAAGGCGCGCAGCTGGGAGAGGCTGGGCTGTTTGGCCCGGGGACCGGACTGCCTGACGTGCTGCGTCACGGACACCGGCCCCACCGACACAGGACCCGCTGACACGGGACCCACCGACACCGAACCCGCTGACACCGAACCCACTGAACCGACCCCACTGATAGGCACCTCCGATCACGGCGACCGAGTCTAGCTATTTCTATGATCAATGCTGACTGTGCCACCATCAGTGAGCCGTCCAACCACCCGGAAGACCTCAAAAAGGGACTTCCCGCCCCCACAAGGAGAGTCCGTGCTCACCGTTGGTGACAAGTTCCCCTCGTTCGAATTGACCGCCTGTGTCTCCCTGGAGAAGGGCAAGGAGTTCGAGGAGATCAACCACAAGACCTACGAGGGCAAGTGGAAGGTCATCTTCGCCTGGCCCAAGGACTTCACCTTCGTGTGCCCGACCGAGATCGCGGCCTTCGGCCGGCTGAACGACGAGTTCGCCGACCGTGACGCCCAGATCCTCGGCTTCTCCGGCGACTCCGAGTTCGTGCACCACGCCTGGCGCAAGGACCACCCGGACCTGCGCGACCTGCCCTTCCCGATGCTCGCCGACTCCAAGCACGAGCTGATGCGCGACCTCGGCATCGAGGGCGAGGACGGCTTCGCGCAGCGCGCCGTCTTCATCGTGGACCCCAACAACGAGATCCAGTTCACGATGGTGACCGCCGGTTCCGTGGGGCGTAACCCCAAGGAGGTCCTGCGGGTGCTCGACGCCCTCCAGACCGACGAGCTGTGCCCGTGCAACTGGAACAAGGGCGAGAACACCCTCGACCCCGTCAAGCTCCTGTCGGGCGAGTGATCTCCGATGGCCCTCGATGAACTGAAGTCGGCCCTGCCCGACTACGCCAAGGACCTGCGGCTGAACCTCGGTTCGGTGATCGGCAACAGCGGGCTGCCCGCGCAGCAGCTCTGGGGCACCGTGCTGGCCTGCGCGATCGCCTCGCGCTCGGCGCGGGTGCTGCGCGAGCTGGAGCCGGAGGCCAAGGCGAACCTGAGCGCCGAGGCGTACACCGCCGCCAAATCGGCCGCCGCGATCATGGCGATGAACAACGTCTTCTACCGGACCCGGCATCTGCTGTCGGACCCCGAGTACGGGACGCTGCGCGCCGGTCTGCGGATGAACGTCATCGGCAACCCGGGTGTGGAGAAGGTCGACTTCGAGCTGTGGTCGCTCGCCGTCTCCGCCGTCAACGGCTGCGGCCAGTGCCTCGACTCGCACGAGCAGGTGCTCCGCACGGCCGGTGTGGACCGCGAGACGATCCAGGAAGCCTTCAAGATCGCCGCGGTGATCCAGGCGGTCGGCACGACACTCGACGCCGAGGCCGTGCTCGCCGAGGCCGTACCCGCCGAGTAGTGCCCGGACGGGACCGGCCCCCGCCCTCCACGACACGGTGGAGGGCGGGGGCCGGTTCCGTTTGCCCGTACCGCGGTCACTCCCTGACTGCGGCCATCAGCGCCTTCATGTCCTCGACCATCGCGGGTTCGAGTACGGCGGGGTCGACCGGTTCCGTGTCCGGGGGTGCGATCTGTCCGCCACCGGGCGGGCCCTCGGTGACGGACTCGCTCGCGACCTCGATCGAGAGCACGGCCCGGCCGTCCAGGACCTTCAGCTCGGGTCCGTATCCGTCGGAGTCCGTCATCAGATAGGCGCGCTCGCCCAGTTCCGGGACCCGCTTGGTCCTGCGTTCGATGACCTGGGAGAGCGCGAGCGGGGTCAGCGTCGCCTCGAACTCCGGTTCCGGATCTGTCTCCTTGTGCAGGGTGTACTGGACGGTGACGGACGCGTACGACCTCGTCAGGACGTCGTCCTTCGCCTCGGGCGGCCGGCCCGGCGCCATCGTGACATTGCAGAAGGACCGGTCGATGGCGCGCTGTTCCTCCACCGCGGGCCGAGGGGAACTCTTGCCGCCCAGGAGCGCGGAGAGCGCGGACAGATCGGCGTCCCGGCAGAGGTCCTCGCTGGTCCGGTAGCCGCGCAGATCCGGCCCCGTCCGGTCGTACGCGTACAGTCCGCCCGCCCAGACGGCGGAGGCGACGACCGCGCCGCCGAGGGCCCAGAGCCAGCGCACGCGGCGCGGCGGCAGTACGGGGATGCCGTCACCGACGACCGTCCCGGGCCCGTCGGTCGGTTCGGGAGCCCGCGGGGACAGCGGCGACCGGGGGGACGGCGAGGACCGCGGGGACGGCGAGGACCGCGGGCCGCTCCGCCCGTCGTCCTCGCCTTCCAGTTCCGGCTCGGATATCACTCCCGGCCGTCCCCGGCCTCGGCGGTGGCGGGCCTGGCCGACGGCGCCACGGCCGGGGCTTCCGGAGCCTGGGCCTCCGCGGAGGACAGGGACGAGGAGGACGCGGACGAGGCGGACGAGGCGGACGAAGAGGGGGACGCGGAGGACGACGAGTCGGCGGGGTCCTGCGCCGGCGGGCGGGGCAGGGCCTGTTCCGCGCTGTACGCCCGGAGATAGCCCACCACCGTATTGGTGACGGCCACCACCGGCACCGCCACCACCGCCCCGCCGATGCCCGCGACCAGGCTGCCGATCGCGACGGAGAGCACGACGGCGAGCGGATGCACCCGTACCGCACGGCCCAGGATGAAGGGCTGGAGCACATGCCCCTCGATCTGCTGGACCCCGAGCACGACGCACAGGACCATCAGCGCCGTGAACACGTCCTGCGTGACCAGCGCGACGACCACGGCCAGCGCGCCCGACACCAGCGCGCCCACCAGCGGGATGAAGGCGCCGAGGAAGATGAAGACGGCCAGCGGCACGGCCAGCGGGACATTGAGGAAGTAGAGCCCGAGACCGATGAAGAGCGCGTCGATCAGCGCCACCAGGACCGTGCCGCGCACATACGCGGTCAGGGTGCGCCAGGCGCGCGGCCCGGCTCCTGCGACGCCCTCACGGGCCTGCGCCGGGACGAGCTTGAGCGTCCAGTGCCAGATCTTCCTGCCGTCGTACAGCAGGAAGAGCGTCGAGAACATCGCGAGGACGATCCCGGTCAGCAGCTCGACGATCACGGTCAGGCCCTGAAGCCCGGCGGACGTGATCTTCTCGGTGTTGGAACCGACCGCGTCGCTCAGGGTCTTCGCGATGTCATTGATCTGGCCCTCGGTGACATGGAACGGGCTGTCGAGCAGCCAGCGCTTCAGCTCGTTGATGCCGTCCGTGACACGGTTGGAGAGATCGTCGATGTTCTCCATGACCTGCCACACCACGAACCAGCCGACCAGCCCCATGAGGACGAATCCGGCGACCGCGGTGAGGGCCGTGGCCAGTCCGCGCGGCATCCCGTGCCGCTTGAGCCAGGCGACCGTGGGCTGGAGGAGCGCCGTGATCAGCAGACCGGCGGCGAAGGCCATGACGACCAGCTGTACGGCGCCGATGACCCGCATCAGCACCCAGACCAGCCCGGCGAGGACGAGCAGCCGCCAGGCCGCCTCGCCCGCGACCCGCATCCCCCAGGGGATGGCGGCGACGGGGTCCGGCTTGGCCGAGACGGAGGGCGCGTACGCCGGAGGCGGGGGGACGTTCTCGGGCGCGGTACGCGGTACCGGCCGGTCGTCCTCCTCGGCCTCCGCCCGGCGCTGGTCCAGGCGCTCCCCTATACGGGTCAGTTCGGCACCGACCTGACCGAGCCATGCGGGTACTTTCGACATGAAGCTTCCTCTTCCCCCTGTGCTGTCCCCAACTCACTCCTCTGGGAGCACGGAGCACGTCCGAACCGACCGTACACGTGCGAAGCCCCCCGCCGTAGGACGGCGGGGGGCTTCGTGAGGTTGAGCGCCGGGAGGACCGGGTTCAACCGGTCACGGCGTCTAGTACCAGCCGTTGGCCTGCCAGAACGCGAAGGCCTGGCAGGGGCTGCCGTAGCGATCCGAGTTCATGTAGTTCAGGCCCCACTTGATCTGCGTGGCCGGGTTGGTCTGCCAGTCGGAGCCGACCGAGGACATCTTGGAGCCGGGAAGCGCCTGCATCAGGCCGTAGGCACCGGAAGACGGGTTCTGCGCCCGGTAGTTCCAGGTGGACTCGCGCTCCACGATGCTGCTGAAGCACTGGAACTGATCGGCGGGAACGATCTGCCGTGCTATCGCCTTGACCTCGGCGACGGTGTACGAGGCCTGCTGGGTGAAGGACGCGCCGAGACCCGAGTTGGAACGGACCTCGTCACGGCTGGCGCGCTCCTTGGCCTCCTTGGCCTTGCGCTCACGCTCGGCCGCGTCGTCGGCGGCCTCCTTCTTCGCCTTGGCGTCCTTGGCAGCCTGGATACGGGCCGCTTCCTCCGCTGACTTCTTGGCGGTCGCGTCGGCGGCGGCGGCCTGTACGTCGGCCTGCTGCGTCAGCGACGCGGTCTGCACCTGGGCCTGCTGGCCCGCGGGGATGTCAGCGAGAAGCGTCATGTCGGCTGCGGTCGCCTCGAAATTGTCGTCCGAGACCTGAGGGTCGCCCGAGGCGACACCCACGACAGCGCCGACGGTGGTGACCGCAGTGGCAGATGCCACGGCGAATCCCCGGACCGAGATCCGGCTCACACGGTGTCCTTCCAGCAACATCCGCATACGTGACCTCGCGGACGCAATCGTGCCCCTGGCACTGGTCTCCGTACTACGGCGTCACGGGAGACACGGGCCCGGTGGGCAACCCCCTTGCGGGGACTGCCGCGTGGTGCGCGGGCGGCATGCGGCGGCAGTTGTTGAGTTGTGTGGTGCCACATCACTGAAGATGCGCGTGTGCCGCATGCGGGGCCTGACGGAAGCAAGACTCTGCCGGAAGGTAACGGCGCGAGGCAATTCTTCGTTGCGTGGGAAAGCTCACACTCTGTTTGCGCCAGGAGAATCAAGGAAAAAGCGGCGCGGCACAGCGCCGCCCGGCTAAGCTGCTGCGCTTTCGCCGGGCGGCGCCAAGTGGGGTGATACGGGGTTAGATCTGACCGTCCTCCAGCATTTCGGTCACGAGCGCGGCGATCGGTGAACGCTCGGAGCGGGTGAGCGTGACATGCGCGAAGAGCGGATGCCCCTTCAGCTTTTCGACGACGGCGACAATTCCGTCGTAACGCCCCACCCGGAGATTGTCGCGCTGGGCGACATCATGCGTGAGCACCACCCGGGAGTTCGCCCCGATACGGGACAGAACGGTCAGCAGTACGTTCCGTTCCAGGGACTGGGCCTCGTCGACGATGACGAACGCGTCGTGCAGGGACCGGCCGCGGATATGCGTGAGCGGCAGCACTTCGAGCATGCCGCGCCCCAGCACCTCCTCGATCACCTCACGGCCGGCGACCGCGGAGAGCGTGTCGAAGACCGCCTGAGCCCACGGGCTCATCTTCTCGGCCTCGGTGCCCGGCAGATAGCCCAGCTCCTGCCCGCCGACCGCGTACAACGGCCGGAAGACCATCACCTTCTGGTGCTGTCTGCGCTCCAGGACCGCCTCCAGCCCCGCGCACAGGGCCAGCGCCGACTTGCCGGTGCCCGCCCGGCCGCCCATCGACACGATGCCGATGTCCTGGTCGAGGAGGAGATCGAGGGCGATGCGCTGCTCGGCGCTGCGGCCATGGATGCCGAATGCCTCGCGGTCGCCGCGGACGAGCCGGACATGGCCCTCCGCGGTGATCCGGCCGAGCGCCTTGCCGCGCTCGGACTGGAGCACCAGACCGGTGTGCACGGGCAGATCGCTGACCTCGGGCACGAAGAGGGAGTCCTCGGTGAACAGAAGGTCCACCTGATCCGCGGCGAGCGACACCTCGCTCATCCCCGTCCAGCCGGAGGAGCCGGCGGATTCGGTGATGGCGAGCTCGGCGCGGTACTCCTCGGCGAGGAGCCCGACCGAGGACGCCTTGATACGCAGCGGCAGATCCTTGGAGACGACCGTGACGTCGTACCCCTCGGCCTGCAGATTGCGGGCCACCGCGAGAATCCGTGAGTCGTTGTCCCCCAAGCGGAAGCCGGCGGGCAGGATGCCGGGATCAGAGTGGTTGAGCTCGACGCGCAGCGTGCCTCCCAGGTCGCCCAGGGGGATGGGGGCATCGAGACGGCCGAACCGGATACGGAAGTCGTCGAGCAGGCGCAGCGCCTGCCGGGCGAAGTAGCCGAGCTCCGGATGGTGCCTCTTGGCCTCCAACTCCGTGATCACCACGATCGGGAGCACCACTTCGTGCTCGTCGAAGCGGGACATGGCGTTCGGATCGGCCAGCAGGACGCTGGTGTCGAGAACGTAGGTGCGCCTGTCGGGCATGCGGCGCTTTGTGCTGGTCACCACGGAAGGACGTACCCCCTCGGATGAGGTCGGGGTGCGACGGCGTCGCGGGCGGGTGGGCCGGGTCCTGACCCCATGCGCGGGCCGGACTCCGGCCCTCCATGTCGCCCGTACGACTCGGCGCACGGTCGTCCTGGTGCAAAGGGCCTCCCGGGCGGACGGCCCCATGCCGTCCGCTGAGATGCGACGTCCACTGACTTGTTTTGGACGTCGACCTGGGGGAGGTATTCCCTCGAACACGCGCCGCCATGCCAGGGCGTAGGGCGGACGGTGGATGAACCGTGGGTGAAGCGGGCGGTCCTGCCCGGCGGAATCCGCCGGGCACCGGCCGGCGCCGAGTCGCCGTCTCGCGGCGTCCTTACGGGAGAAGGGGGAGGTCAGGTCCCGTAGCGCCGGTGACGTGCGGCGTAATCGCGCAGCGCGCGCAGAAAGTCGACTTTACGGAACGCCGGCCAGAAGACTTCGCAGAAGTAGTACTCCGAATGGGCGCTTTGCCAGAGCATGAAGCCGGAGAGGCGCTGCTCGCCGCTGGTGCGGATGACGAGGTCCGGGTCGGGCTGGCCGCGCGTGTAGAGATGGGACGAGATCAGATCGACGTCGACGATCTCGGCGAGTTCCTCGAACGAGGTGCCCTTGCTCGCGTGGTCCATGAGCAGGGAGCTGACCGCGTCCGCGATCTCCTGCCGGCCGCCGTAGCCCACGGCGACATTGACGAGTATTCCCTCATTGCCGTGGGTGGCCTGTTCGGCCTCCTTGAGAACGGTCTGCGTATGGGCGGGCAGCAGATCGAGCGTGCCGACGTGGTGCACCCGCCAGCGGCCGTCGGCCGCCAGATCGCGGACCGCGTTCTCGACGATGCCGACGAGCGGGGTCAGCTCGTTCTCGGGACGGTCGAGGTTGTCCGTGGAGAGCATCCAGAGGGTGACCACCTCGACCTTGGTCTCGGAGCACCAGCCGAGCAGTTCCTGGATCTTGTTGGCGCCCGCCTTGTGTCCTTGCTCGGCCGTGCCGCCCGCCGCCCGCGCCCAGCGACGGTTGCCATCGAGGATGACACCGATGTGCTTGGGCACCTGTGTGTGGTCGAGGCGGCCTTCCACCCGGCGTGCGTAGAGCCGATACACCAGGTCGCGCAGGTTCACTGAGTCCACCCTCTCGATTCCATGGGGACCGGCGCATCCACTGACGGGATCCTGGGGCCGGCCCGGGGACCCCGAAGCCGTCACATTACTGCGCGGGCCCCACGGGGACCCAACCCGGTCTGTCACAAGTACGTGATAGGGAGAGAAGCGTGACTGATTTTCCCTCATACCTCGCAGCCGACGACCGGTACGACTCCATGGAGTACCGGCGCAGTGGACGCAGTGGCCTGAAACTGCCCGCCATCTCGCTCGGCCTCTGGCACAACTTCGGCGACGACCGCACCCTCGATTCGCAGCGCGCGATCCTGCGCCGCGCCTTCGATCTCGGCGTCACGCACTTCGACCTGGCGAACAACTACGGTCCGCCTCCGGGATCCGCCGAGCTGAATTTCGGCAAGATCTTCGCGCAGGACTTCTCGGCCTATCGGGATGAACTCATCATTTCGACCAAGGCCGGTTATTTGATGCATCCCGGCCCCTACGGTGAATGGGGTTCCCGTAAGTATCTGCTGTCGTCGCTGGACGCGTCCCTGAAGCGGATGGGACTCGACCACGTCGATATCTTCTACTCCCACCGCTTCGATCCGAACACCCCGCTGGAAGAGACGATGGGGGCGCTGGCCTCCGCCGTGCGGCAGGGCAAGGCGCTGTACGTCGGTGTGTCGTCGTACACGGCGGAGCAGACCGCCGAGGCGGCCCGGCTTCTGAAGGAGATGGGCGTGCCCGCGCTCATCCACCAGCCCTCCTACTCGATGATCAACCGCTGGACCGAGGACGACGGACTGCTGGACACCCTGGAGACGGCCGGGATGGGCTGTATCTCCTTCGTGCCGCTCGCCCAGGGGCTGCTGACGGACAAGTATCTGAAGGGCATCCCGGAGGGCTCGCGGGCCACCCAGGGCAAGTCCCTGGACCCGGATCTGCTGTCGGACGAGGTCGTGCGGCGGCTGACCGGGCTGAACGAGATCGCGCGGCGACGCGGTCAGTCGCTGGCGCAGCTGGCGCTGACGTGGGTGCTGCGTGACCCGCGTATGACGTCCGCGCTGATCGGCGCGTCGAGTACGAAGCAGCTGGACGAGAACGTCGCGGCGCTGGCCGGGCCGGAGCTCTCCGCCGAGGAGCTGAAGGAGATCGACAGCTTCGCGGTGGACACGGCGGGCACGAACATCTGGGCCGGGCGGGGCTGACGCGCCGGGGCCCTGGGCGGACTCGCAGGGGGGGCCGGCTCCGTTGGCTGGGCCGGCTCCGTTGCGGGGGCCGGCTCCGTTGCGGGGCTGACTCGGCGGGCGGGGCCTGCTCCGTTGCGGGGTTGGCTCGCCGGGCGGGGTTGGCTCCGGGCGGGGCCGACACAGAAAACGGGCCGGTCCGTGGGGGGGATACGGACCGGCCCGAGGGGGGGTTTCCACCATAACCCTTCATAACTGATGGTGGGCGTCGCGACGGGCCGTGCCGGTGCTCCGAAAACCACGGCCGGCCGCGTGAGGCCCGTAGTACCAGGCATTTCGCGGATTCCGGGGCCCGGAGTGGCGAGTAGTTGCCACCCCGCGCCGTTACGCTCGGGAGCGGCCTCCGCGCTTGACCGCCTCGATGAGGAAGCGCGTCGTGGTCGCGACGAAGGGCCCCTCGGCCTCGATGCGGCGATGCAGCGCCGCCAGCCGGTCGCGGTACCGCTCGACGGTGAAGCCGGGCACCATCCAGATCACCTTGCGCAGGAAGTAGACGACGGCCCCGATGTCGTGGAACTCCGTACGGAGCGAGGCCGTGCGCAGATCGACCACGTCCAGACCCGCCGCCTGGGCCGCCTCCCGCGCCCGCACGGGGTCGCGGGCGGACCGCGTTTCGGGAGGCTGCGGCCCCAGGAAGTACTCGACGAGTTCGAAGACGCTGGCCGGGCCGACCTCCTGGGAGAAATAACGGCCGCCGGGGCACAGGACCCGCGCGATCTCCTCCCACCAGGCGTGTACGGGGTGGCGGCTGACGACCAGATCGAACGCGCCGTCCGCGAACGGCAGCGGCGGCTCGTCCGGGTCGGCGACGACCGCGACGCCGAGCGGGTGCAGCAGGGCGGTGGCACGGGCGAGATTCGGCGGCCAGGACTCGGTGGCCACGGTGAGTGGCGGGCGCTTCGGTACGGACGCGAGGATCTCGCCGCCGCCGGTCTGGATGTCCAGGGCGGCGGTGGCCCGGGACATCCTGTCCGCCATCGACCGGGCGTACCCCCAGGCGGGGCGCTCCTCGGTGGCCCGGCCGTCCAGCCAGGAGAAGTCCCAGCCGTCGACGGAGACGGCCTCGGCCTCGGCGATCAGCTCTTCGAAGGTGCGGGCGCGGTCGTGACGGTGGGACATGGGGCGATCGTGGCAGCGGCACCCCGGGTTCGCGAACGCTTTCGGACCGTACGGCCGGCCGCGCGGCGGCCCCGGGTCGTACGGCGGTCGGTCGTACGGCGTCCGGTCGTACAACGGCCGGTCGTACGGGATCCAGTCGTACGGCGGTCGGTCGTACGGCGCCCAGTCGTGCGGCGGCCGTCACGCGGCGGCGAGAGCGCCGAGGAGGATACCGATCAGCGCGCCGACGATCATGAAGGGGCCGAAGGGGAACGCGGACTTGCGCCCGGCCCGGCGCAGCAGAATGAGCCCGAAGCCGTAGAGCGCGCCCAGCAGGAACCCGGCGAAGGCCCCGACGAACAGGACCGTCCAGCCGTACCAGCCGAGCGCGACGCCGAGGGAGAGGGCGAGCTTGACGTCGCCGAAGCCCATGCCGTTCGGGTTGATGAGGAAGAGCACGAAGTAGCAGACGCCGAGGACGAGTCCGCCGAGCAGCGCGGTCCCCCACGAGCCGCCGGGACCCGTACGGTCGCCGCCGCCGTCGGGCAGCAGCGCGGCGAGCCCCAGCATTACGACGGCCGCCGCCGCGAGCGGCAGGGTCAGCTGGTCCGGCAGCCGGTGCACATTGCGGTCGACGAGCGCCAGCAGGACGGCGAAGGGCGCGAGCAGCAGCCAGACGGCGAGTTCGGGGCGGGGGCCGGTGGCGGCGGCGAGGACCGCGCAGGCGAGGGCGGTGAGGAGAGATATGGGGAGGGAGGGCGCGTAGCGGACGCGGGCGCCGGATCCTTCGACCGCCGGTTCGGCCGCTGCGCCGACGGAACCGACCGTGGATCCGACCGCCGGTCCGGCCGCTGAGCCGGTCGCGGAACTGGTCTCGGACCCGGTCGCGGAACTGGTCTCGGACCCGGTCGCGAGACTGGGCTCGGACCCGGTCTCCGAACCGGTCTCGGAACTGGTCTCCGAACGACTCGCTGTAGTGACGGGAGCCGCGGCGCGGTCGGTGCCGATGCCAGGGGCTTCGGTCTGGGACCCGGAACTCTCCGCCGTACCGGAGGGCGTGGCCACCGCGCAGCCCGTACACCTCGCGACGCCGAGCCATCCGCCGGCGGGCCCCGTGATCGGGTGCCCGGCCGGGCAGCTGTCCCGCCACGCGTCCTCCGGCTCGACGGAGAGCCGGTAGGCGGCACGCGGCAGGAGCAGTGCGGTGGCCGCACCCCAGAGCGCGGCGACGACGATCAGCGTGGCGTACACAGCACTGACCTTAGGGCTCCCCGACGGACCCGGTCATGGGTCCAGGGGCCCACTCTCGGCGCCCCAGGGCCCCATCCCCACCCTCGGGGGCGCGTGGCCGTGCCACGGGCGCTACGGTCTACCGCCATGGGCACTTGGCGTAACGGCACAGGGCAGTTGACGGTCGCGGGGCAGGACGTCCCGGTGGAGCTGGAGATCGCCGCGTCGTACGGGACACGGCGGCGTGGGCTGCTCGGGCGCGAGGGGATAGCGGGCGCGCTGCTGATCACTCCGTGCAACAGCGTGCACACCTTCAGGATGCGCTTCACCATCGATGTGGCGTATCTGGACAAGGAGTTGAAGGTCATCGACGTCCACACGCTGAAGCCGGGCCGGCTCCCCCTGCCGCGCTGGCGGGCCCGCCATGTGCTGGAGGCGGAGGGCGGCGCGATGGAGCGGTGGGGGCTGCGGCCCGGGGTGCGGCTGAGTGTGAACATGGACGCGGAGCGCGCTGCGTGAGTCGTGGAGCGCGCTGTACGAGTCCTGGAGGATGCTGCGTGAGTCCGCGCGCTAGGTGAGCTTGGTCGCCTGGGCGGCGAGCAGGGCCGGTGGCATCAGCGGTGTCGCACCGTTCTCGAAGTTCGCGGTGTAGAAGGTGGCCACGGTGCCGCCCACCCGTACGAGATGGAAGACCAGCGGGACCGGATCGCCCTCGAAGTCCCCCGTCAGCTGATAGGCGAGCGCGTCGTCGCCCGCCTTGACCGTGCTCAACCGCTTGACGCCCGTGTATGTCGAGGGGCCGTCACCGCCGGAGGCCGTAAAGCCGTCCGCACAGGCCGTGACGGCGGCACGCAGCCGGTTGAGCAGGGTGCTCGCGTCCTGCACGCCGTGGGTGGTGAGGAATTCGGAGACGGCCGGGCGGTCGTTGTCGGGGCCGACGAGCTGCCGGTACGCGACGGCTTTCCCGAGCGGTTCCGGCTTGCCGTTCAGGACGGCGGTGAGGGGCAGGCACTCGCTCCTGTCCGCGTTCTCGCCCCGGGGCGGCGGAGCGTCCATCGGGCCTGACCTGAAGCCCGACACATCGCCGTCGGCGAGGATCGCCCGGTCCAACTCGCCCTGGGTGAGGGCCTTCCCGCCGCTCGCGCCGATGCCGGTGAGGTCCGGGCGCGGAGTCGCCGCGAGTCCGGGCGCGGCCGACGAGGGCGCGGAGGACGAAGGGGCGGAGGACGAAGGGGCGGAGGACGAAGGGGCGGAGGACGAAGAGCCGGAGGACGAAGAGCCGGTGGACGAAGCGCCGGAGGACGAAGCGCGTGGGGTGGCCGGTGCCTCGTTGCCGGCTTCCTTCGCGTCGCTGCGCTCCCCGCCTCCACAGGCGCCCATCAGCCCGAGCGAGAGCGCGGCGGTCACGGCGGCCAGGCACACACGCCGTGCTGTCCCCGGCGTGTCCTCCTCCGGCCTGCCTTCGGTGCGTGTGCTCATCCGGTCACTCCTCACTGGCTCGTGCCCCCGGGCGCGTTCATGCCGGCCGGCGTATCGGCCGCCCTCACGGCCGGCTCGCCGAGCGGGGTCACCTCGGCGGCGGGGAAGGCGGCCACCGGCGTCTCCACGGCGTCCACGGTGTAGATCGGCCGCTCGTCGGCCTCGGTCACATCCGGGGCGACCTCCGCGGCCACCAGCCGCGCCCGGGTCACCACCGGGGCGGGCGATCCCCCGGCCGGGGCCGCCAGCCAGTACGTCTCCGGGTCGACGTGTTCGTCCGGATAGAGCACGGCGGCCCCCGTACGGGCGGCGAGGGCCGCGGCCAGCTCCGCCTCGGTCTCGGGCGCGCCGTACGCGACGGTCGCGGGCTGCACCTGTACGTCCAGGCTCATCACCACATCGCCCCGTACCCGGTGGTGCGTACAGAGGACGAACGCCTCCCAGTCGCGTGCGTCCTGGCCGTCCTCCTCGGCGCACACGTCCACCTGGCCGGGCCGCACGCCCGTGGCGTGCGCCAGTGCGGCGATCAGCTCGGACGGTTCGAGCGGTTGGCTGATCAAGAAGTTGCAGAGCATGTGCACGTTCCCCCGTCGACGACTCCGGCGGCTCGCGCGTGGGCGTCCGGGTTCTGTGTCCTGGACGTACGCGACTCCAGCGATGCGGACGCTATGCGTTCCGGGGCACGTGGTCATGGGCCCTGGGACCCGGTACGCGCGTGGGTCCGGGCCCAAACCCGGTTCGTGGTCCGCCTGATCCGTGCCTGTCCGATCCGTACCGGCCCTCGTTCATCGGCCCGGCACGAGCGTGGTCTCGACTCCGCACGCGCCGTCCCCGTACAGCTCCACCCAGCACTTCTCCTGCGCCTCGTTGCCGAGCCGGATACCGAACGTCCAGGTGGGGTCGAGGAAGAGCGTGTGGCCGCCCTCGAAGTCCAGGGCGAGGCATCTGCACTCCGCACCGCCGCCCGGATAGACCCGGATCCGTGTACAGCGCCACTCGCTCCTGCCGTCGCCGAAGAGCTGTTCGCCGTACGAGGCGACGATCACCTCGTCCTCGGCGTCTGCCAGTACCTCGATGTCCGACCAGCTGACGGCCGGCACCCGGGCCGAGGCCAGCCGGTCGTACTGGCCGACGGACTCGAACCGCAGCAGTCCGTCGTCCAGCCGCAGCCATACGGCCATCGGCTGCGGCCGGAATTCCGGTACGTCGCCGTCCCGGTCGACCCAGCCGGGGACGAGCACATCGCGGACATGGTGGGCGCGGAGCGCCTCTTCGACCGGCCGCCACTGGCTGCTCATCCCGGCTACCCCTTCTCCGCGTGTTCTTCTGCTGCTTCTTCGGTTTCTTCAGCTTCTGCGGCTTCTTCGGCTTCTTCGGCTTCTGCTGTGTCTGCTACTTCTTCTTGGGCACCTTCTGGGTGATCTCGATCGAGGTGTCCAGTCCTTCGCCGCTCTTGAGCGCCGTCCAGAAGTCGCCGTTCTCCCGCAGGACGACCGTCACGCCCTTGCCACGATAGATCAGCCCCTCCGGCTCGCCCTTCTTCAACGTACCCTTCCCGACCAGCTCGAATGTGCCGTCCTTGATGGCCTTTCCGATGTCCTCACGGAACCGGGGGCCGTCCTCCTTCAGCTTCTTGTACTTCGTACCGAGGGCGTCCTCGATGAGCTTCTTGTGCCGCAGGAAGTGATCCTTGAACTTCTTGGCGTCGCCCTCGCCGACGTTCGGCTTCCTGGCCGCGTCGGCGTCCTCCGGGGACATGTCGCAGTCGTTGTTGTGGACGAGCGCGGCGGCGGAGCCGATCCCCACGTAGTAGGTGTGGATGCCCGCGACGGTCAGGTCGTAGGTGGTCTGACGCTGGGTGTAGCGGGAGACGGCGGTGACCGTACGCGTCGAGCCCGTCGGCGTACGCAGCTCGTCGCCCGGGGAGAGTTCGCCGGCCTCCGCCCAGCGGCGCTCGCCGCTCAGCCAGAACGGGTGCGTGTCCGTGGCCGTGAGGCGCGCCGGTACGCCGCCGTCCAGGACCGTGAGCCGGGTGAAGTGCTTGTCGTCGTACGTGATGATGGTCCGCCGCACCGCGCGGGGCTCCGTCACGCCCGTCAGCGGGTCGGTGGCCAGGACGCGCGTGCCCACGGGGATACGGTCGATGGCCCGTCGTGTGCCGTCGGCGAGCAGGACCGGCGTACCGGGCAGGAAGCTGTGCCGGACGGGGCACGTGGTGGGTTTCTTGTCCGGTGGCTCCTTGTCGCCTTCCTTGTCTCCCTCTTTGTCGCCTTCTTTGGGTTTACCCTTGTTCTCGGCGTCGAGTTTCCGCTTCGCGTCGGCGAGTCTGTCCTCGGCCTCGCTGACGCGTTTGCGGTTCTTGATCAGGCCCTTGATGCCGTCGTACAGATCACCGCCGTGCTTCTTCAGCTTTCTGACCAGCTCGACGGCCTTCTTCCACTTCCATGGCGCCCCGTACTTCGCCGCGAGCTTGCCCACGGCGCCGCCGATGAGGCTGAGCAGTACGTTGACGAGCGTCTCCGTACAGGCGCCCATGTCGCCCTTGGTGACGCAGTCCAGGGCGTCGGTGATCCCCAGTTCGTCGGCCAGGATCTTCGCCAGCTCCTTCGCGGCCTCCTTGGCCTTGTCGGAGTCGGACTTCTCGGCGGCCTGGGCGTTCTGGAGTTCCTTGAGGGCGGCCTCGTAGTCGATCTGTGTCTGGGGCTTCTCGCCGCCGGTACCACCGCCGGTGCCACCGGTGTCACTTGTGTCGGAGGCGGGATCGTCCTGCTCGCCCTGGTCGTCCGCGGCGTCGGTGTGGTCTCCCCCGCCGCCACCGCAGTTGTCGCCGCCGGTGATCCGGCACACCTGCGTGCCGAGACCTTCGGCGATCGTCGGCCCCACGCCCGTGACCACCAGCGTGCCGATGATCGCGGCGACGACCGCCACGAGACCGACGTACTCGACGGCTCCCTGTCCCCGCTGCCCCCGGCGCCCGCGCCGCGCCCGGCGCAGCCCGAGCAGCCTGGCCTCGGTACGCGGCATGGACTTCCGCACGCGCCGACGCACGCGACCGCGCACACGACGAAACTGACGCACTACCCCCGATGGCGACATACACCCAGGTTAGGCGCGCGCGCCTCCCCCGTCTTGAGCCCCAGGGCCCAAACCCGGACTCGTGCGCGGCAAGCGGAGTACGCGGATTCGATAGCTTGATCCGGCGCACGTCGTTACAGGGGCAAATGGGGAGGGGCGAGGATGGCGACCGAGGCGTACTCGGAATCCTGGCAAGAGCTGATCGACCTGGCCGGTCAGGAAAGACAGAGCGCCGCGAGCGGGCCGATGTCGCTGGCGTCGGCGGGCGGTTCGGGCGGTTCGGGCGGCGCGGCTTCCCGGAGCGATCTGGAGCACAGCGACGGACCGTGGACGACCGCGGCCGGCGTCGCCGAAGCCTTACGGACGAGCACCACGACCGCGAAGAGCAGGCTGACGTCCACTCATACGGGTGTCACGGCGGCCACCGAGGGCCTGGCGAGTTCCGGCGTCCTGAAGGCGGTCCTGACCTCCTGGGAGGACCGGCTGAGTTCCGTACGGGACGAGTGCGGATCCCTCGCCCCGAAGCTGCGGCAGGTCGGCAAGGACTTGGGAGAGCGGGACACCAAGGTGAAATCCTCGCTACAGGGGATCAACACACCGAGTGACCCGAGTGACCTGAGTGACCTGAGTGACCTGGGTGAACCTAAGGAGAAATGACCGCTGTGCTGACATGGCAGCGATTACGCGACCTGAAGTGGTCGGAGCTCCAGGACGCGGCAGACGGCTGGGGCGAAGTCAGCAACAGGGCCGACGCGGCTCGCGACCGGGTGAGCAACGAGATGACCAACCGGCTCGCGGCGTCACAGAAGGGGGAGGCGGCGACGGCCGCACTCGGGCGGCTGCAACGGCTCGACAGGAACTTCGAGTACCTCTATACGGAGTGCGGGCTGGTCCGTACGACTCTGAACAGTCTCGCCTTCGAACTGAGCGGCGCACAGCGGAGGTTGAAGGACGCTCTGGAGGACGCGGCGAACCTGAGATTCACCGTACACGCGGACGGATCCGTCAGTTACCCGGCCGGTGGAGAGAACATCACCGACGGCAAGGAGCTCCCGGGCGGCAGCACGAACGGCTCTCCCCTGGGCACGCCGTACGGCCCCCCGCTGGGAGCCCCCTCGGGCGGACCACTGCTCGCCCATGCCAACCCCCACCACGCCAAGGCCCAGGCCATCGCCGACCGGATCCTGCGGGCGGTCAACGAGGCCCAGGACATCGACACCCGCTTCAGCGCGACACTCGGCAAACTCAAGGCCGCCCCCGGTCTCACCGTCGACACGAAGACGTGGACGGATGCCGCAGCGGACGCCGCGGCTGTGCGGGGCGCGGCGGACGACTACTTGAAGAAAGACATCCCCAACGACAAGTCCCCGGCGGAACGCAAGGCCTGGTGGACGTCCCTCACGCAGGAGCAGCGCGAGGAGTATCTCGCGGTGTACCCGAATGAGATCGGCAACTTGGACGGCATTCCCTCCGAGGTGCGCGACACAGCCAACAGAGACAACTTGCAGTTGCTGATCGGCAAGTTGGAGGGGCAGGACGGAGAGAAGGCGAAGGCGCAGCTGGCGGGGCTGAAGTCGATCGACGGGCAGTTACGGGCGGATCCGGAGAAGGGCGTGCCGCGCATGTACCTGCTGGGAATCGGGGACGAGGGACTCGGACGCGCCATCGTTTCCTTCGGCAACCCGGATGCGTCGAGGAATGTGTCCGCGTATGTCCCAGGGCTCGGGACGTCATTGGACGAGGCGTTCGCCAAGAACGACGTACAGCGAGCGCGCGACACCGCCAAGGGCGCAATGCGGTTCGACAAGTCCAGCGCGGCGATCGTATGGCTCGGATACGACGCACCGCAGCTGCCAGCCGAGAAAGTGATCGACAATGCGGGCGTGATGTTCGAGCGTGACGGCAAAGTCGGGGCCGTCGCGTACAACGACTTCATGGCGGGCATCTCGGCGACAAACCAGAACCCTGACCCGCATGTCACCGCCATCGGCCATTCATATGGTTCGTTCACGGTGGGACAGGCGGCGCAGCGGGACGGCGGAATCCCGGGAGCCGATGACATCATCCTGGTCGGCAGCCCCGGCACCGGCGCGGATTCCGCCGAGGACCTCGGTGTCGGCAAGGACCACGTGTACGTCGGCGCTGCGGACAACGACCCCGTGACCATGCTGCCAAGTAGGGACGAGGCGAGTGCTCTTGGGGCCGGTGTAGTGGGCGGCGCCTCCGCCGGAGCAGTGCTGGGGCTGGGCATAGGAGGCCCGGTGGGGGGCGTCGTCGGGGGCGTGGCCGGCGGTGTCGTCGGTGGCATAGCCGGATACATGTCGTCGGAGGACGAGAGCGAACTCTGGTTCGGTACGGATCCGGCCCACGAGGACTTCGGGGCGCAACGCTTCAAGGTGGATGACGGACCGCGCCCGTACATCGACGGCCAAGGGGCCACGCCTGCCCACTCGAATTACTTCCACCCCGTCAAGGACACGGTGTCTGCCGAGAACATTGCCCTCATCGTCGCCGGTCAGAGCGATGAGATCTCGACTGAGGAGCCCCGATGAAGATGCTGCGCATTGTTCTGATCGCGGCGCTCACGGTCGTAACAGCCGGGTGTTCCAGTCCGGAAGTGTCAGGAGAGCGGAGAGAGGAAAAGCACGTGGTCAGCAAGATCAGTCTGCAGGAGGCGGCCGAAAAGGCCGACGCGATCATGCTGAGCACTATGTCTTCGGTGCGTCCCACCCTGAACTGGGTGCACGACGGGTCCACGGCGAGCGGATGTGACGACTACACCATCGACGGCAAGCAGACGGGTGCAGTAACCCGGCGCACCGCGGTGATGACTGTCGTTTCGGAGGCCAGACGCGGGAGTCTGCTCGGCGTGGTGGAGCGGTACTGGAAGAAGCAGGGCTACACGATCACCACGGTGAACAGCAGCAAGAAGTTCCCGTCCATCCATGCCAGGACCGCGGAGGACTTCAGGATGAGCGTCTCGGTTGGCGACAAGGGCCAGTTCTTCTTCGACGTCGTCACCCCGTGCTTCATCGAGTCGGAGGTCGCCCCACCCAAGACGAAGGCCAACGGGACTCCTTTCGAAGGGGCGGATGTCCCTTATCCCTCCGTCCACTCCGACTTCTGGTCCGCGACTACCCCGATCCCGTCCCCTTCTCCCTGAAACAGCACCGCCCCGGCGGTGAACGCGCGTGCCCGGGACCCGCAGACAGTGCGTCCCGGGCCCCGGCCCCACGAAGGTCGGTTCAGAGGCGCGCCCCGCCGCGTCCGTCGAGGCGCCGACACGGCAGTACCGCCCACGACTTCACCCCTCGCTGCGGCGGCTTCGCCTCGGCCGTACCCCACTCGCCCCCGCAGTCGTCGACGCATGCCGCGAGCAACCAGAGCGCGTCCCGGCGGCGTGTCGCGCAGAGGCTCACGTCGTCGGGGTCCGTGTGGTGCGGGTGTTGGTCCCAGAGGACAAGGCGGAGGGCGCCCGCGCGGTGGCGCAGGGAGAGGTGGAGTTCCCGACCGGGTGTCAGTTTGACCGCCGTGCCAATGAGTTCCGTCGCGGCGAGCGCGGCCAGGTCCGCGTACGGGGCGAGCCCGTGCACGGAGAGCGCGGACCGGATCGTGGCACGCGCGGTCGTCGCGCAGTGTGGCTCACCGGGAAGGGTGAAGCTGTAGGCCAGGCCCTCGGGGCGTGGTGGCCGGGTGCGGCGGCGGCCGGCGAGACCCGCGTTGGCGAGGACGGGTTGGGCCACCGGGCAGTGCGTGGCGCGCGTGAGCGGCATGGATGTCTCCCTCGGGCGGGGCGAGTTGGGTGTTCTCCGCGACGCGGCTGAGCAGTGGCTTCGTCTCCCTGACGCGGGACCGCCCCTCCCAGGGAAGGAGCTGCGGGCAGGACCGCGCGACGCACTTCCCACTCGTCTGCGTGAGTGGTGCGTTACCGACTGTAGGGCATGCGGGAGTACGTGTACTACTCTTTGATGAACGTCGTCGTGCCGCGGTTGAGCGGGTAAGCACCCACCGGCAGACTGGGATCACTCAGGCAGGAATGGGCGGAAGGGGCGGAATGCCGCCGAGGAGTTCACCCACGGAGCGTCAACGCCGGCTCGGCGCCGAGCTGCGGAAGATGCGCCTGGCCGCGGGTATGACCACGGAGTTCGCCGCCGGGTTGCTGGAGATTCCGCGCACCAACGTGCCCAACATGGAGTCCGGCCGATCCGGACTCAGCGTCGAACGCGTACGTACGCTCTCCGGCAACTACGGGTGCGAGGACAAGGCCCTGGTCGACGCCCTGGCCGCAATGGCGATGGCCAGAGGCAAGGGGTGGTGGGAGGCGTACCGGGGCGCGCTACCCGAAGGGCTCCTGGACATCGCCGAGTTGGAATGGCACGCCACGCGCCTGAGTACGCTCCAGACAGTTCACCTTCCGGGGCTGCTGCACCTGAGCGAATACGCACGCGCCGTCTTCACCGCGGTGCTCCCTCCGCTCCCCGCCTCCGACGTCGAACTGCGCGTCGCCCACCGGCTCGAACGTCAGCGGGTGCTCGACCGGCCCGACCCGGTGCGGTACGCCGGGTACGTACACGAAGCGGCGCTCCGTATGCAGTTCGGGGGCCGCCGGGCCACCCGCGAGCAGCTTCGGCATCTGTGCGCCATGTCCGAGCGCGAGAACATCGAACTGCGCATACTGCCGGTTCAGGCAGGGGCCTTCCCGGGCGCGGGTCACGCGGTCCTCTATGCCGAGGGACCTGTGTCGCAGTTGGACACCGTTCAGCTCGACTCGGCCCATGGCCCCGTGTTCAGCCACGCCGAGGGCGAACTCGTAAAATACCGCGCTCACTTCGCTTGGATGGAGACGCACGCTCTGAGCACCGCACAGTCACGTGACTTCATCCACGGGATCGCACACGAGCTCTGAGAGGTCGACATGTCAGAGATCCACTGGGAAGACGCCTTCTGCGGCGAGGGAAACAACTGCTTCCGCATAGGCACGGACGACGACGGCAATGGCTATATCTCCGTACGCGGCCAGGAGGACCATTACCTCACCGACAGCCGCGACGCCCTGCGCAATCTGATCCGCGAGATCAAGGCCGGCAAGGCCGACCACCTGCTCTGACCCCGTACGTGGTGAGGGGGCGGGTCCGCGAACCAGTCGCGGACCCGCCCCCTCATCAGCGGACGAGCCGGAAAGCCGTCAGCTCTCCCCGCGCGGGAAGGAGACCTCCACGCGACGGTTCTTCTTGCGGCCTTCTTCGGAGCTGTTGTCGGCGATCGGGTACTGCTCGCCGTAGCCGCGGATCTCGAAGGTGATCCCGGCGGAGGTCAGTTGCTGCTGCAGGACACCGTGCACGGCTTCGGCGCGCTGCTTGGAGAGCACGTCTCCGTGCGCGGAGGAGCCGAGGTTGTCCGTGAAGCCGAAGACCCGGACCTTCGTCGCGCCCTGCTTCGTGATCTCCTCGGCGATGGCGGCGATACGGGAGTTCGCGGCGGACGACAGCTTGGCGCTGTCCTTGCCGAAGAGGACCTCGGCCTGGAGCGCGAACTTCACGTTCTCGTTCGTGTCCTCACGGCGCTCTTCACCGCCCTCGGACTCGATGACCGAGATGATGTCGAGCACCTTGGCCGGCGCGAGGGTGGCGCCCGCGCGGAGCTTGAGGCCGGAGGCGTTGCCGTCGACCTGGGGGGGCGGCGAGGTCGATTCGGTGCCGGGTGGCGTACTGGGGGTCTCGTCGGCGTGCGCACCGGGTGCCATGGTGAACTGCACACCGGCGAAGAGCACGACGGCGGCGAGGGCCGTCGCGGCCGGGCGCCTGGATGCCCTGCGCGCGCGGGGCGTCGTGGCACGCATCAGGAGATCTCAATCGTCGCGGAGGGCATCAGCGGCAGTTGGAGGTCGACCTGGGTCGTGGACGACGGCGGGGCCGGGAACTGGGCGAAGAACGTCACGCTGGCCCCTCCGTCCACACGGGTGATGCCGGTCGTGGTCAGGGGGTTCCCGTCGGTGTCCCGCAGGACGTAGTAACGCTTCTTCTCCGCCTTGTCGACGAGCGTCATACCGCCGAACGACCGGCCCTTGGCCTTGATCTGGGACTCCAGACCGTTCCAGTGGATCGGCACGGACTGGTTGGAGCCTGAGGTGTTCTTGAGCGTGCCGGTGACGGTCAGGAAGCCGCCCTCGTCCCGCACAGCCGTGTGGATGAGGACCTGAAAGCCGTTGGTGCCGTTGATCGTCGCCAAGGTCTGGCTGGTGTCCGGGACGGTGGTACCACCGCTCTCCGCACCGTCCTTGGGCTTCTCGTCGCCAGGAGCGGAGGACGACGCCCCGGTATTCTGCTTGTTGTCCGCGTCGCCGCCCCCACAGGCTGTCAGGGAGATGCTCAACGCCACGACAGCGAGAGCGGCCCCGGCCGCCCTACGGGCCTTCGCCCCATGCCACAGACTCATTAATCCTGTTCCTTTGCGTTCACTCGCGGTGGTCAGTCCTGGGCCAGTCGGACGGAGAATAGATCGGCCGAGTCCGGGAGCAGGTCGAGGTCATCGAGATCCTCCGGATCGATCTCCCACATAGTGCCGCCATCACACTTGAGCGAGCCGGGCGACACCGGCTCGGCGTCGTCCGGGTTGTCCTCGTCCGGCGGCGACTCGTCGCCCTCTGTGGGCGGATTCTCCTCATCTTCAGCGGGCTCGAAGGTGCACCGGGGTTCCACGACCGCCGTGGCCGACGCTTCGGCCTTCTTGTCCGCGATTCCCGGCAGGATGGTGGCACCCATCGGCTCCTGGGTCCTGACACGGACCTTGAAACCCCACCTGTCGTCCACGGGACGGCAGCCGTCTTCGTCGTCCGTCACCAGAACAGCCTCGTTCCGGTCGGCGAAACGCGCCGCTGCCTGGCACCCGACATTGGTGCCCAGGGGATTGCCGTTGAAGATGTCGTCCAAAAATGCGGGGTTCAGCAGATTCCCCAGATTCCCCAGGATGTTCACGCTGACGAAGTCGTCGCGGGACTCCTGGGCTGCCGCCAAGGCCGCGGCGTCCGCCGCGGACTGCGCACCACTGTGTTTCGCACCGGCCTGACCGACCGCGAAGAGCGCGAGCGCGAGAAAGAGCAGGCCCGCCACCATCGTGATGTAGATGGGGGCGGCCTGCCCTGACTCGCGAGAATCGCTCATGATCAGCTGGCGTCGAGGATCTCGCTGACCTTGTCCGACAGGCCGGTGGCGATGTCCTCCGCCACACCGGTGCCCACGATGGCCACGATGATCAGCGCCACCAGAACGATCACGCCCACGTACTCGACGGCGCCCTGACCCTTGTCGCTGCGGCGCTTCATCGCCGTGACGGCCGTGTTCGCCCAGGTGCCGACGTAGAGCTTGGCGTTGGTGGCGGCCTTCAGCGTGATGTTCGACATGGTGTTCTCCTCCGGTGTCGGCCGGCCGTGTACCGGCCGACTCGTACGAGTCTTTGGTGTCGTTCGCGTTTCCGGCTTCCTCCCGGCCGGTCTCGCTGGCGACATGAGAAACGTACGCCGGGGAAGCACCCCTCAGCATGGGCCTGAGGGCCCAACCCAGGGCCCAACGCGGGGATTGGGCCCCGCCGGGTATCGCGGAGCCCGGCAGCGGGGAGCCCGGCCGCACGGAATCCGGTATCCCGGCGCCCGGCATGCCGGAGCCCGCCGTCCCCGTCGCCTGCTCGTCTCGCGCGCGTTCAGCCATGGCTCGCCGACCCCCCGCGCGTGATGCCGTGCCACAGGGCGATGGCCTCCCCGCGGCTGCCCGCGTTGAGCTTGGCGAAGATGCGATTGATGTGGTTCTTGACGGTCTTCTGGCTGATGAAGCAGGCCGCGGCGATCTGCTGATTGGTCATTCCCGACCCGATCAGGTCCATGATCTCCACCTCCCGCTGGCTCAGTTCGGAGTACAGGGCCGCCGAGGCCCCGGACGGTTGCCGCCCCTGAAGAGAATGTCCCACATTCGCTTGCGAAAGCGAAGAGTCTTGAGCAAATTGTTGTGCGTTCAACTCCGGATCAACCACGCCAGCCTGGACATTGGTTGACGGAAAGTACGGGGGGTGCCCCGGAGGCATTGCATGTGCAGACGCAGACGTTTGCTCGGGAACGCTCGGCAAATAACCGGGGCCGGTGAACGCCGTGCCCAGGCCCTCCGGCAGCTGCCCGCCCTCCGGCCGGCCGCCGGCGCCGCCCCGTACCGTCGCCAGCAGCGCGCTGGACGCGGAGTAGGTGAAGTGGGCCCTGCCCTGCTTGATGTCCCTGACCGCCGCGACCAGTTGGTCGGCCGTGAACTCGCCGTGGACGAGATAGCCGCCCGCGCCCAGCCGCAGCGCCTCGTGGACGATCTCGCTCTCACGGCTGTACGTCATCATCAGGACCGGGGCCAGCCGCACCAGATGAGGCAGGGCGGAGATCCCGTCCACCCCCGGCATACGCACATCGAGCAGGATCACGTCCGGCCGGTGCTGTACGGCCTGTTCATACGCCTGGCGGCCATCCTGGGCCTCCGCGACGACCTCGATGTCGTCACGTCCGGACAGCAGGACGGTGAGGCCCGCCCGTACCACGGGGTTGTCGTCGGCGACCACGACGCGCAGGGCCGGCGCGGCCGGCATCGTATGGGGGAAGTCGGGGAGTTCTCCGGATGCCGCCGGCGGTGCGGATACGGGGGTTCCGGCGGTCTGTTCCGAGCTGAGCGGTGTGGCGTGCGAGGACGTGTGCTGCGAGGCATGAGCCTGTTGCGTCCAGTGTTGCCCGGAAGTGCTGGAGATGTCGTCCGGCATGGCTGCGGCCTCCTCTCAAGTGTGGGGACGAATGGGCGGTGCTTCAGGTCTGTTCGGGTCTGCTCGGGTCGGATCAGGTCGGATCGGGTCGGATCAGGTTCAGTTCAGCTGCGGGACAGGGCTCTGTGGCCGCTGTTCCTCTCCTGTAGGTCGCAGGGCGTTGAGCGGCAGTTCCAGCCGTACCTCCGTACCCTTCGCGGCCCGGCCCCTGCCGATGCGGATACGCGCCCCGATGGAGGCGGCCCGCTCGACCATGCCGACCAGTCCGAAGTGTCCCGCCCGCCGCAGATCGTTGAGGGTGGTGCCGGGCGGCAGGCCCTGACCGTCGTCGTAGACGCTGATACGCAGCACATCCCCGGCCACGCCCGCCGAGACGGTGACGGATTCGGCCTTCGCGTGGCGCTGCGCGTTCTCCATCGCCTCGGTGGCGATGGTCAGCGCGTGCCGGGCCACGGCATGCGGGATCGGCGGTACGGAGGTGTCACCGAGCCGCCGGAAGGTGGCGGACATGCCGTGGCGGCGGCCGAAGTCCTCGGTACGGGAGTGGAGTTCCCCCAGGACGTCGATGCCGCCGTCCAGCCCGGACTCCCGTCGCAGGTCCGAGAGCAGCTCCCGTGATTCGGCGGCGGCCCGGCGCGCCGAGCGTGCCACCAGTTCGGCCTGGTGCTTGACGGTGCGCGGTTCCATCCGGTCCGCCGAGCTCGCCAGGCCGTCCGCCGCCATGGCCAGGCCGTGCAGGGTCTTGGCGACGGAGTCGTGCATCTCACGGGCGAGCCTGGCGCGTTCCTCCTCGACCGCGCCGCTGACCGCGAGCCGGGCGCGGGCCTCGGTCAGCGCCTGGCTCGCGGTGCCGAAGCCGAGCATCAGATTGCGCAGAGTGCTGCCGACCGCGCCCGCCATGACGCACAGCCCCGGGAGCAGCAGGGCGTTGAAGCCCGCCTCCGCCTCGTTGTTGACGGCGTACGCCCCGGCGACGATCAGCGACTGGAGTACGGCGAAGAGCGCGGCGCCGCGCCAGCCGTACACCAGCCCGGCGAGCAGCGGGGTGCAGATGGTGACGTACGCGAGCGTCGAGTCCGGGGACGCTGTCACAAGCAGCAGAGCGCCGAAGAACATGTCCGCCGCCAGGAGCACGGGGTGGCGCAGCAGGAACGGACCGAAGCGCTCCCAGTCACGCAGCAGGACGTAGGAGCCCATGAAGGTGACGAGAACGGCCACACCGACGAGCCAGGTCCCGAGACCGGGTGCGGTATTCCTGAGGGCGAAGGGAGCGGCGAGCGCGATCATCGCCAGACGGAACCCGAAGACCTGTCGGCACAGCGCCTGGAGGGCGTTCACCTGGATCGGCAGTGCCGGAACGTGTTTCGGGTCGGCGGTGGCCGAACGCGGCACCTCACTGCTGTTGCCGCCCGCGAGGATGAGGGTCTTCTGGGCCATGATGGGGGTCACCTCCCGTACTGGGGATCGGGTTCACGCTTCGTCGGTCGCTGATACTGAGGCCGCCGTGCCGGGGTCGCCGTCGTGGAGTCACTAGCCGAGGATGTCCCCGAAGTCGACGCCGGAACCGTAGTAGAAGCTGAGGACGATCAACAGCATGGTGGCCGGGAGCATGACCATCGTGACGACGAGCGTGGTCTTCGGGATGGCCTGGGCGGCCCGGCGCCGCGCGTTCTGCGCGTCGGTGCGGCGCATGTCGTTGGCGATCTGTATCAGGGTGTCCACGATCGGGGCACCCAGCTCCTCGCCCTGCTGGAGCGCGGTGACGAACATCGACACCTGCTCGGAGGCGTTGCGCTTGCGCAGCTGGTCGAACGCCTCGCGCCGGCTGACGCCCATGTCCATCTGGCGCAGCGTGATGCGAAGTTCGTCGGACCAGGGGCCCTTGTACTTCTCCGCGACACGCTCCAGTGCCTGACGGAAGCCGAGACCGGCGGAGACGACGACGGCGAGGACGTCGAGGAAGTCGGGCAGGGTGCGCTCGATGTCCTCTTTCCTGCGGGCGATGTGCGAGCGGATGATGACGTCCGTCCACACCAGGCCGTACGCGAGCGCGATAAGAGCGATGACCGGCTGTCCGCGCATCACGAGCGCCAGCGCCGCGAGCACGCCCAGGATGCCGTAGACCGCGCGACGGGCGGCATAGCGGTCCACCGTTATACCGCCGGGGTTGCCCGCCATGTCGAGGCGGCGGCGCAGCGCGTCGACGCGCTTGGGTCCCATCATGCGGAGCACGGACGGGGCGTAGCGCATCCCGAGCCGGTCTATGCCGGAGCCGACGGCGGTGGTGCGGGTGGCGCCGACCTCCAGCGCGATGGCGAGGTCGCTGGGCAGTTTGGCGTCCGCGCGGTAGAGACGGACGCCCTGGAACGCTCCGTAGACGGACAGTCCGACGACGACCGCGAGCAGTAGACCCATCATGTTCTCTCTCCTCCTTCCTGGGACCCGGACTCAGACCTGGACGCGGGACATGCGCTGGATCAGGAAGAAGCCCACGCCGTACATCGCGAAGGCCACCACGACCGCGGCCTGGCCGAGCACCGTTCCCGTCATCTTGTCCAGAGCTCCGGACGACATGGCGTTGATCACCAGCAGGAAGCCGAGTCCGAGCATCGGCACCGCCACGGCGGTGACCTTGATCTGGGAGAGCATGGTCTTGACCTCTCGGCGGGTTTCCTTGCGCTCGTCCAGCGTCTCGGTGAGGTTGCGCAGCGAACTCACCACCTGGCCGCCGGCCCGGCTGGAGAGGACCAGCGTGGTGACGAGGACGACCAGTTCACGTGAGGGCAGCCGGTCGGACAGCTCGCCGAGCGCGTCGTCCATGGACTGGCCGACGGCGAGCTGGTCGGCGACCTTGCGCAGTTCCTCGCCCGCCGGGTCGTCGAGTTCCTCGGCCGCCATCGCCAGGGCGGTACGCAGGGCCAGTCCGGCCTGGGTGGCGTTGGCGAGTACGCGGGTCAGCTCGGGCAGCTGGTTGATGAAGGCTTCCGTGCGCTTGGTGCGCTGCCAGTTGAGGAAGGCGTTGGCGCCCCACACGCCGATCAGCGCCGCCAGGATGCCGAAGAACTGGGCGAAGATCGCGCCGATGCTGAAGTACAGCGCGAGCAGTCCGGCCACGACGTACACGAAGTACTCGCCGGGGGTCAGATCGAGGCCCGTCACCGCGATCTTGCGCTCGATGCGCTTGCCGAGCTTCGTCGTACGGAGCCACTGGTCGACACCGACGAAGTGCCGGCGGCGGCCGGACACCGTGGAGATCTGTCCCGTCTGGGACATGCGCGCGACGAGTACCTGCCGCTGGGCCTTCCCCGACGCGTAGATGTGCACGCCGATAACGGCGAGCACACAGGTGAGCAGCGTGACGCCGATCGTCAGGAGCGGGAGATTATCCATGTCGTGCGGGACCTTCTCGGTGGACGAGGTGGAGTGTGGACGATGTTGGGGCGGGGCGGGCGGGGAGGGGCGGGGAGCCGGGGAGCGGACGTCGGATCGGTTCAGGCCGCCGATTTGCGTACGGCCAGCTCCTCCTCCGCGGCAGCGACCCCGAAGGCCGGTGGGACGGGTTCGCTCTTGAGGTAGAGACGGTCGGCGATCCGGCGCGGCAGCGGGTAGTACTCGAACTTCCCGTGCACCCGCCCGTCCGCGGACACCGGCTGGGCGATATAGCGGCAGACGGAGACGATCCGGTACTCCTCGCGGCCGTGCGAGTCCACGATGGCGATCTCGGTCACCCGGCGGGAGCCGTCTGCGTGCCGGGTGAGCTGCACGATGACATCGACGGCGCTGTTGATCTGGTCCTTGATCGCCACGAACGGGATCTCGACCTCCGACATGGAGGCCAGGGTCTGGAGTCGCATCAGCGCGTCCTCGGCGCTGTTGGCGTGGACGGTGGCGAGCGAGCCGTCGTGACCGGTGGACATCGCCTGGAGCATGTCGAGTGTCTCGCCGCCACGGACCTCACCGACGATGATGCGGTCGGGGCGCATGCGCAGGGAGTTGCGCACGAGGTCGCGGATGGTGACCTGGCCCTTGCCCTCCACGTTCGAGGGGCGGCTCTCCAGCGTGATCACATGGGACTGCTGGAGCTGGAGCTCGGCGGAGTCCTCGATGGTGACGATGCGCTCACCGTCGGGGATGAGTCCGGAGAGGGCGTTGAGCAGCGTCGTCTTGCCGGTGCCGGTGGCGCCGGACACGATCACGTTGAACTTGGCACGCACCAGACCGGACAGCAGGACCATCATCTGCTCGTCCAGCGAACCGAGGCCGATCATCTCCTGAAGGGTGAAGGCCCTCGGGAAGCGCCGGATGGTGAGGATCGGCCCGGTCAGCGAGAGCGGCGGGATGATCACGTTCACACGCTCGCCGGACGGCAGCCGGGCGTCGACCATCGGATTCGCTTCGTCCACACGGCGGTTGACCGTGGAGACGATGCGTTCGATGGTCTGCATCAGCTGCTCGTTGGAGGTGAACCGCATCGGCAGCTGCTCCAGCCGGCCGCCGCGCTCGACGAAGACCTGATCCGCGCCGTTCACCATGATCTCGCTGATGGAGGCGTCTTCGAGCAGGGGCTCCAGGATGCCGAGACCGAGGGCCTCGTCGACGACCCGGCGGATGAGCTGGGACCGCTCGACGGTCGAGAGGACCGGGCCCTCCCTGCTGATGATGTGGCTCAGGACCCGCTCGAGGCGGGCCCGGCGCTCGGCCGCGGCGAGCGCGGACATCTCGGCGAGGTCGATCTCCTCCAGGAGCTTGGCGCGGTAGACCCCGACGAGGAGACTCTCCTCGCTGTGCCCGTTCGTCGGCTCGGGGCTGTTGATGCGCGCCCGCAGGCTCATGTCCTCAACTCCCAGGTTCTGCTGGTGTGCTCGGGTGGTGCGGTGGTGCGGTGATGCGGTGGTGATGTGCGTGGTCGCGTCCATGACCAGCGTGCGGCCGGACGCCCCGGTCAGTCGAGGGGCATGGTGGCGCTCCTCTTGGCCTTGGGCAGGTCCATGCCGGGCAGGATGGCCGGGATCGTGACCTCCGCGGTGACCGTCACCTCGTCGCCGCTGATGGCCGGATCCGGGATGTTGACCGTCAGCCAGTCGCTCGTCGCGGCCTCACCGGCCGCTTGAGGTGACAGGTTGACATCGTTGTACGTGGCGGCTCGGGCCGCCGTCCGCGCCGCCGTGCTCGCCTGCGTCACGGCGTACCCGGCCAGCCCGAGCTGGATCGCGGCGAGGGCGAGGACGAGCAGCAGGGTGATGACGCCGACGTATTCGAGGGCGATCTGTCCCCGGTCGCGCGCGCCGCGCGCTGTGCGCTTCACCATCGGTCAGCTCTCCCTTACGGCCGAGGCCTGGCCCGGGACGGTGACCGGGATGTTGAAGCCGGGGAAGAGCACCGGCACTTCGAGATCGACCTCGGCCTCCACCAGACCGGTTTCGGAGTCGTCGCTGCACCGGATCGTGGCGCTCCAGGCCCCGGGAAGGTTCTCGGTCCCGGCCCGCTCGCAGGCCGCCGCGAGCGTCTCCGTCTCGGCGACCGTGCCCGCCCGCACCGCCTCGTCCGCCGCGTTGCCCGCGAGCGAGAAGGTGTAGCCGACCAGGGCGGCCTGCCAGAGCAGGATCACCGTGCCCAGGATGATCGGCACCATGCCGACGAACTCGACGGCGAGCTGCCCCCGGTCGTCGCGAAGCCGCGTGTCGCGAAGCCGCGCGTCACGCAGTCGCGCGCCGCGCAGCCGTGCACCGCGCAGCCGCACAGAGCGCAGCCACGCACCACGCGACCGGTCACCACGCAAGCGGTCGCCCTGCGATCGGCCGTTACGCAGGCGGTCGCCACGCGAGCGGTCGCCGTCGCTCAGCCGCTCAGCGTGCGAGCCGCCGTCGCCCGGCCGCGTGGCCGGGCCCTCTCCGTATCGTCGTATGTCTGTTCTTGGGACACTCATGCTTCAACGCTCCCCCTCCGGCGGGTGGGCTGGCCTCATCAGTCGTGCTGCTTCGATCGTCCGCGCAGGACCCCGACCGATCCGCGGTCTCCCTTGAACTTGCTGCTTTTCTCCCCGCCTTCGGGCGTTTTCACCAGGCCCAGTTCCCCGGCCAGCCCCCACATCGCCTGCTTCACCGTGGACCTGGACTCCAGGTCCTGCATCCGGCCGGCGTCGACCGCGGACTGCAGTTCCTTGAAGTTGGCCGGGATGGTCACGCGCGCGACCCGGGTGCTGGTGATCCGCTCGATCAGCGGCGGCTGGATCTCGGTGTTGCGCGTATGGCGGTTGACGACGATCACGGTCTCCTCCGCCTTGCGGATCTGGAGCCGGTCCCACAGCCGCACCATGCGCTTCGCCGCCCGGACCGACACCACATCGGGGGTCGTCAGCAGCAAGGTGGTGTCGGCCATCTCGATCGCGGCGGCGTTGGCGCTGTTCATCTGGGTGCCGCAGTCGATGATGACGACCTCGTAGCGGTTGCGCAGCGCGCTGACGATCTGCCGTACGGACCGTTCGTTGACCTCCTCGCCGCGCTCCCCCTCCCCCGGCGCCAGCAGCATCCCTATCCCGCTCGGGTGGATGTAGACCGCGTCCTGGAGCACCCGGGGAGATATGTCCTGGATGGTGGCGAGGTCCACGATCGACCGCCGGAACTGCACATCGAGGTACGAGGCGACGTCGCCGGCCTGGAGGTCGAGATCCGCGAGCGCGGTGTTCATGCCGGACGCCCGTGCCGCCAGGGCCAGCTGGACGGCGACCATGGTCGTGCCGACGCCGCCCTTCGCGCCGCTGACGGTGATGACCGTACCGCCGGGGCCGGTGAACACATCGGCGCCCTGGCCGAGATGGCGCCGTACGCCCACCGACCAGGCCGCCGCGGCCTGTACGCGCTGGGCGAGTTCCTCGTACGAGAGCGGCAGTCCGACCAGACCCCGGGCGCCGGAGTCCATCGCGGCGGCGAAGAAGCCGGGACCGGCGTCCGTGGTGACGAGGATGACCCCGACGGCCGGGAAGCGCAGGGCCACTTCCCGGATCAGTTCGAGCGCCGGTACGGGACCGATCCGCTCATGGACCAGGACCACTTCCGGCAGCTCGTCGATCGACTCGGCGGCCAGCCTGGCCAGGGTGTCGATCAGCGAGGTGGAGTCGCCGACCGGTGCGGCCGGCTCGGCGTCAGGGAGCTGACTGAGCAGAGTCGTGATGGACCGGGCGGCGTCGGCGTCCCCGACGACCGGCAGGATTCTGGTGCTCATACGTCCCTCACTTGTCCCCTTCGAGGGTGTAGGTGTTCTCCCCCGGGCGCAGCGTGGTGGGGCTGCCGTCGGCGAGGAGCGCGAGGCGTACGTGCTTCGCGAAGGACTCGGCGTACGCGACGCGCTGGGCGTCCTTGGTCTTCAGCGCGAAGGTGATCGGCACCGCCTTGGTGGCCGCGCTGCGGTTGCTGTTGCTCTCGTCGGGCTGGAGTGCGGTGAGCTTGCCGACCTCGAGGACCTTGGCGTTGGGGACGATGATCCGCGACTGCGCCTGGGCGTCCTTGTTCTCGGCGGCGAAGGTCGCGAAGATGTTGACCAGGTCGCCCGGCAGGATCTTCCCGGCGACACCGGTCGACGCGTCGATCATGATCGCGATCTCCTGCTCGTCATTGGCGAGCGCGGGCCGGCTGACGATCATGTCGTCCTGGAGCAGCGAGCCCTGCTTGAGCTGGGTGACGGCGATCTTTCCGTTGACGACGGCCAGATCGGTCACCGCGTTCTCGGAGAGCCAGCGCTTCGGCATGCTGATCTTCTCGAACTGCCCCTCGGTGAGCGGGGTGTACGGCGCGACGTCCGCCTTCAGCCGGTACGCGGACACCTCGGGTCCGACCTTCGAATTCACGTCGCTGATCACGGAGAGGACACCGGCGAACGCGGCGAAGGCGCAGAGGACCGAGAGAAGAAGGAGTATGACGCCGCGGCGTTGCCGTGAATTCATGGGCGGAGCAACCTCGTTCGGTGACGTGAGTGTGAGGGCGGGGTGTCAGGACTGAGAATGAGCCCGATGTGTGAAATCGGTGTGTCGAAATGGTGTGCGAAGCGGGAGCGGGGGAGTCTGACGAGCGGATCGGGGTATCGGGAGCCGGGGGAGGAAACGGGCCCTGGGGCCGGAGGAGCGCGAGGAGAGCGCCCCGGTCGTGAACGGGTCGTGAGCGGTGCCGCACGTGCGGCGCGTACGTCTAGGTGGATGTTCCGTGGTTCAGGACACCGGCGGCGCCCATTTGGTTCTCCGGCGGCGTCAGCGGAGCCGAACAGAATCCACAGCGATCACCTATGAGTTCGATGCCGCACCAGGAACACACCTCTCTTCGTACGGAGGAGACCAGCTGATAGAGGACGGAGATGTCCGGCAGGAACGCGGCGAACTCGACCATCTTGGAAGTCCCCCACCAGCGCGGCGAATCCGCCGGGAGAGTGCTTTCCTGGACCCCCTGGACGCGCCACGCGGGCGCGAGGGTCTTGGTCACCCAGTCGGACTGCAACTGCCCTTTTCCGACGATGAGTTGGGTCCCGAAGTCGGGGCCCGCGAGTTTTCCGGTTCCGCCGATCTTGATCAGTTGGGGCGACGGGTTGGCGAGCACTCCGAACTGGGATCCGGGCACCCAGGACTTCGCATGGGTCTTGAGGCTCACGGGCACCCGGTCGAGCCTGGTCACGGAGTTGAGCTGCGCCCCGGCGTAGATGTAGTGCGAGAGCAGCCGGGCCGCTGAAGCGACGATTCCGGCACTGAAGTCACAGATGGACAATTGCCGCAGCTGGCGCACCAGTACGGCCACGCCGAGCGGCGGCAGATCGAGCTTGAGCAGCGCGATCCGGTCGGTCTCCAGGACCGACCGGACGGTGTGCAGGCGCCGTTCGTGAGCCGCCGTGATCGACGCGGGGTAGAGCGCCACGACGTAGCCGTGCTGCTCCACGAGAACCTGCATGTCGGCGAGCGCGGCGTCCAGTGGCTGGGCGTCGGGTGACTGGAGCAGCGCCGCGGTCGGCGTCTGCTGGTCCGTCGGTGGTAGCACCAGATCAGGACTGGTGACAGCAATCGCGGTCGGCACGCTGGTTCCCCGTTCGGCTCCGGCCGCCGGAGTCCCGACGGCCGCAGTTCTGTCTCCTGCTCCGTGCTTCTGCTTCAGCACTTTATCCACCTCGTACTGCGCAGAGAACACCTATCAGATGACGATGCCAGGGATACGGGTGGCAGCCTCCGGCAAAGCGGGCGAAGCAGTCAGTTGTTCACTGCCGTTTCAATTAATATTCCATTTGGTCGAATTCCGCATCCAATCGCTCGGGTTTGGGCCCGAGTTGGGCCCAGGGGCCCACGAACGGGCATCACCGGGGCCCGTACGCTCCCCTTCCGATTCCGTGTGCGAGAGGCACTCGGTCACCGAGGGGGACGGGTCGGATGAGAAGCCGGATCAGAGGCCGGATGAGACGCCGGGCGGCGCCCCGGACGGCACACCGCACGGCACACCAGGCAGCACACCAGGCGGCACACCGCACGGCACACCGGACGGAACGACAGAAGCCGCCCGACGGTGCTCGCGACCGAGGGGCCACGGCCACCGAGTACGCGGGCGTGATCGTGGTCGTGGCGGCGGTCGTCGGGGCGCTGGTCGGTACGGGAGTCGACCAGACCCTCGCGGACGGGCTGCGCTGTCTGGTCACCTTCAGCGGCCCCTGCGACGCGGGCGGCGGCGGTGACCAGGACCGGGCCACTCCCAGGACCGACGCCGACTACGAGCCGCCGCTGTGCCAGATCTCCTCGGTCACCGACAAGGCGGGCGCCAAGGCGAAGGTCCTCTTCATCGAGTGGGGCGAGGAGTACGGCTTCCAGCAGACGACGTTCCAGTCCAACAAGGACCTCAACAAGGACGGCAGGGTTGACGCGCACGACCAGCAGGTCATGATGACGTTCACCGACGCCGCCTCCGTCGCCGCCAAGAAGGACTGGAAACCGGGCGCGAAGATCGGCAAGTTCGGCGCGGACAAGGTCGAGCTGGGCGCCGGGATCAAGGTCACCAACGGCGACACCTGGGTCTTCGACAGCGAGGAGCAGGCCGCGTCGTTCCGTGACGACATCGAGGAACTCAAGACGTACGAGCTGGCCAACCGCAACACCAACGCGCGCGGCGGCGGCCTCGGCAACAGCATCCTCTACCTCTTCGGCAAGGGCCCGATGGCCAAGGAGGAGGAGCTGCGCGACCGGATCGAGGAGAAGCTCGGCAACCGCCACATCAGCTACGGCAAGGTCGGCCTGGAGGCCAGCGCGGCGGGCGGACTCAAGCTGTCGGCGGGTGACGAGAAGAAGCTGAGCGCCACCCTCGGCGGCACCTTCAAGTTCTCGCCCGAGGTGACCTGGACCGACAACGACTTCAAGGGCACCAAGGCGTACACGTACAGCGCGGCCGTCGAGTACGGCGGCAAGGTCGGGTACGAGGCCGGGCCTCTCGGCGGCGAGTCCTCCGCGTCCACCACGCAGACCGGCACGATCACCGTCACGCACGACAAGAAGACCGGCGAGCTGCTGCGCATCGACATGACCCGCACGGTCGAGAAGGGCGCCACGAAGGACGGCGTGAAGGTCGGCGGGGACAACGGCAAGGACGGCGACGACAAGCGCGGCGGCAGCGGCGGGGCGAAGGGCACCGACGGGTCCACCGGTATCGAGGTCGTCACCAACTCCGTGGTCATCCCGCCCGGCTCCGACGGCGACGAGCAGCGCCGGATCGCGCAGGAGTGGCTGGACGGACACGGCGACAACGCCGCGCCCTTCACCTACATGTTCGACGACCACGCGCCGACGAAGCGCCCCGGCGCGGACGATCCGTTCGGGCGGCTCCTCTTCGACGAGGGGCTCTCCAGCCGGACGAACTACACCGGAAACACGGAGGCCGCGGAGTACGGCTTCGAGCTGAACCTGGGACTCAGCCTCGGCTTCTCGGTCTCCACCGAGAAGAAGGAGGAGACCCTCGACGAGGCGCGGTTCCTGGGGGCACCCCATGGGGACAGCCGCACCTATCTTCCGTACAGCTACTGTGCGAACTGACCCGGCCGGCGACAGGAGCACACCAGCCATGAGGACACCCGCCATCACCACCCCGACCAGGCCGAACAGCGCGAACGGCGGAAGCACCGGGAGCGGCCCGGGAAGCGGCGTCGGCGGCGGCCCGAGAAGCGGGAGCGGCCCGAGAAGCGGGAGGACACCGCGCCGGCCGGCCGCTGCCGCCGTCACCGCCGCCTGCGCCGCCGTCGTCGCGCTGGTGGCCGGGTGCGGTACGGACACGACGGCCGGAGTGGTGCCCGAGGGCTGGGGCACGCTGAAGACGTCCGCGGTCACGGTCGCCCACCCGCCCGCCTTCACTCCCCAGAGCGCCGGTGAGCGGAGCACGTACAACGCGGCGGCGGCGACGCTCACCAAGGACGGCAAGGACGTCGGAATGATCACCGTCCAGCTCGACTTCACCAACGCCGACTCGGTGGACGAGGCGGCGATCGGCGCCGAGGCGGGCATCGCCCTCGGCTCGACGCTGGGAAAGCAGCGCAAGGTCGAGGTCGCGGGCCCCGAGGGCAGGACGGAGGCCCGGCGCATCGACTTCGAGTTCACCGAGAAGGGCTCCCGGATCAAGGGCGTGATCGTCGCCGGGCTCGACTCCGCGAAGAAGTCGTACGCGGTACGGGTCGACGCGGCCAAGGGAAGACTCGGCGACGGCGACCTGACGAAGATCATCGACTCGATCACCCTCACGTAGGCGGCCACCATGGACATCCCGGGCGGTGACTACGTCTTCTTCGGGGGCATGACCCTGCTGTTCGGCTGGCTGGCGGCCCACTACGCCCGGCGGCTGGCGGCGGTGACACGCGCGCTGCGGGCGGGCGGCCGGGCGGCCGGTGTGTGCGTACGGATCGAGAGCGAGCCGTACAACCGCTCGGACGCGCGCCGGTACGTCTTCTCCTTCCGCACGCCGGACGGGCGGAGCGTCGAGTTCGAGGATCTGGCGACGGGCGCGGTGCGGGTCGGCTCGCAGGTCACGGTGGCGTACGACCCGGCGGCCCCCGAGCGCACCGCGACGGTCGCGGGGCGCGGCAACTGGTCGCCGGTGGCGCAGTACGTCCTGCTGGTGACGGGGTGCGGGCTGGCGGCGGCCTGCTTCGCGGCGGTGCTGGTGTTCACGGCGATCTGAGCCGGCGCCGCGGGCCGGGGCGGGCCGACACCGGGCACGGGCCCGGCCCGACCGCCCCGGCCCGGGAAACGAATCGACAGCGAAACGATCTGAAGAACGACCTGAAGTACGAGGATTTGATGCACGGCGATCTGTTCAGCCATCCGTTCGGAGGCGAGAGGCGATGACGCGGTACGACTATCCGAGGGCGCCCACGCGCCGGGACGGCGGAGGCGGAGCACCCGTCTTCGCGCTCATGCGCGCCTGGGCGGCCGGCATCGTCATGCTGCTCATCACGGAGTATCTCCAGGCCACGCTGGTCTACGACCATCTGGCCTCGGACGAGAAGCTGGAGACGTTCACCGGCCGACTGCTGCTGATCCATCTGCCGAACGCCGTCTGCATCGCCGTCGCGGCGTGGGCGGCGGGACGCTTCCACCACGAGCCGTTCCGCGACGCCACGGTGCAGCATCTGGCGGCGGTCCTCACCGTGCCGGTGGCCGCGCAGGCACTGAACATGTCGCTCCAGTGGCAGGACCTGGCGGCCGAGGGGCTGCTGATGTCGAACGCGGTGCTGGTGGTCGGGTGCGTGACGGGCTACGCGGTGGAACGGCTCCAGGAGGACTGAACGTTCCGGCCGCGGCTGCCGAAATACGCTCGGCGCATGACTCCCCAGCGACCCCGGCAACTCCGGAACCTCCTTGAGCGCGCGCGGCGCCTGGCCGCGAACGGTGCGAACGACACCGGCGGCACGGCCGGTCCCGGCCACCGCCGGATCCTCGGAATCGCCGGGCCGCCCGGCGCGGGCAAGACCACGCTCGCCGCCCACATCGCCGGTGCGCTCGGCCGGGACCGCGCGGTCCTGGTCCCGATGGACGGCTTCCACCTCGCCGACACCGAGCTGCGCCGGCTGGGCCTCCTCGGCCGGAAGGGCGCTCCGGAGACCTTCGACCCGTACGGCTACACCGCCCTGCTGCGGCGGCTGCGGACCGCGCGGGCGGGCGAGACGGTGTACGCGCCCGGCTTCGACCGGGAGCTGGAGCAGCCGGTCGCGGGGACCATCCCCGTCCCGCCCGATGTGCCTCTCGTGATCACGGAGGGGAACTACCTCCTGCTGGACGACGGGCCGGACGGCCCGTGGAGCGAGGTGCGCGGGCTGCTCGACGAGACCTGGTGGGTCGATCTGGCGGACGAGGAACGGGTACGGAGGCTGATCGCCCGCCACGAGCGCTTCGGCAAGCCGCCCGCCGAGGCGGAGCGTTTCGTCCTGGAGTCCGACGAGGCCAACGCCCGCCTGGTCGCCCCGGGCCGGTCCGCGGCCGATCTCGTGGTGACCTTCGCGAACGGCGAAGCGCCGGGGGACGCTCCGTAAACGCGCGTCCGGCCGGACCGGCCCTGCCCGGACCCACCCAGCCCGGACCGGCCCTGCCCGGATGCAGCCCGCCCGCCCGGACCGGACGGTTCCGGACCGGCCCTGCCCCACCCCTTCGTGTACGACCTGCTGCCACAGGTCTTGACAACTTGATTGGTCTGGACCAGTTTTACGCCCGACGGTGGCCACCGTTCCCCCTCTCACGTACCTCCATCCCCGAACCCCAGCCGGAGGCAGCAAGTGGAACGTGCACCAGGCGGCAGACGACGTATCAGAACCTGGATCGGCGGGACGGTGGCCGTGCTGGCCGCCGGCGCGCTGAGCCTGACCGGGCTCACCGGAACCGCGCAGGCCGCCGACGTCAACGTGGCCAAGAACGCGGGCTTCGAGTCCGGGCTCACCAACTGGACCTGCTCGGCGGGCAGTGGGGCCACCGTCGGATCTCCCGTGCACGGGGGCGCCGCCGCGCTCCGGGCCACCCCGGGCGGCCAGGACAACGCCAAGTGCGCCCAGGCGGTCGCCGTACAGCCCAACTCGACGTACACGCTGAGCGCCTGGGTCCAGGGCGGATACGCGTATCTCGGGGCCGAGGGGACGGGCACCACCGATGTGTCGGCCTGGACTCCGGACAGCTCCGGCTGGAAGCAGCTGACCACCACCTTCAGGACCGGCGCCTCGACCAGGTCCGTGACCGTCTACACCCACGGGTGGTACGGCCAGAGCGCCTACTACGCGGACGACGTGTCCGTCTTCGGCCCCGACGGCGGCGGGGGCGGCGACCCCGAGCCCCAGGTGCCCGGCGCGCCCTCCGGGCTGGCGGTCGGGTCGGTGACGTCGTCGTCCGTGACCCTCAACTGGACCGCCGTGTCCGGCGCGACCGGCTACAACGTGTACCGGGCCGGTACGAAGGTCCAGTCGGCGAGCGGTACGTCCTCGACCGTGACGGGGCTGGCCGCGAACACCTCGTACGACTTCCAGGTGACCGCCACCAACGCGGCCGGTGAGTCCGCGAAGTCCGCGACCGTGACCGGCAGGACCTCCCAGGGCGGCGGCGGCAACCCGGGCCCCGGCGTGCCGAAGCACGCGGTGACCGGCTACTGGCAGAACTTCAACAACGGCGCGACCGTCCAGAAGCTCCGTGACGTGCAGGCGCAGTACGACATCATCGCCGTCTCGTTCGCCGACGCGACCACCACGCCCGGCCAGATCACCTTCAACCTCGACCCGGCCGTCGGCTACGCCTCCGTCGCCGACTTCAAGGCGGACATCGCCGCGAAGAAGGCCGCGGGCAAGTCCGTGATCATCTCGGTCGGCGGCGAGAAGGGCAGCATCTCCGTCAACAGCGACGCCTCCGCGACCGCCTTCGCGAACAGCGCCTACGCGCTGATGCAGGAGTACGGCTTCAACGGCGTCGACATCGACCTGGAGAACGGCCTCAACTCCACCTACATGACCAAGGCGCTGCGCCAGCTGTCCGCGAAGGCGGGCGCGGGCATGGTGCTGACGATGGCGCCGCAGACGATCGACATGCAGTCGACGGCCGGTGAGTACTTCAAGACCGCCCTGAACGTGAAGGACATCCTCACCGTCGTCAACATGCAGTACTACAACAGCGGTTCCATGCTCGGCTGCGACGGCAAGGTCTACTCACAGGGCTCCGTCGACTTCCTCACCGCCCTCGCCTGCATCCAGCTCGAAGGCGGCCTCGACCCCTCCCAGGTCGGCATCGGCGTCCCCGCCTCCACACGCGGAGCCGGCAGCGGCTACGTAGCACCCTCCATCGTGAACAACGCCTTGGACTGCCTGACCAAGGGCACGAACTGCGGCTCCTTCAAACCCTCCAAGACCTACCCCGGCCTGCGCGGCGCCATGACCTGGTCCACCAACTGGGACGCGACCGCCGGCAACGCCTGGTCCAACGCCGTCGGCCCGCACGTCCACAGCCTGCCGTAGCAGGTCCGGCCGAAGGTCCGGGCCGGAGGGGACACCCCTCACGGACCGGGCCCCGCGAACCAGCAGCGCCGCCGCTCCCCCGGCGGCGCTGCTGCGGGGGCCCTTGACAAGAGCAATGGTCTGGACCAACTTGGAGGGCCAGCGGTGGCCACCGTTCCGACTCCCGACTTCCCCCCTCCAACCGACTCCCCCCACGGAGGCCATGCAGTGCGCCGGAACGTAGCTCCATCACCGTCCCGTACCTCGCTCCTGAAAGCCGCGCTGACGGCAACGGCCGTCCTCGCCACCGCCGGACTGGCGATCCCCTCGGCGACGGCGGCGTCGTCGTCCGGCACGGCGCGCCCCACCGCGCCCGCCGCCGCACCTGCCGCACCCGTCGCCGCACCCGCCGCGCCCGCCGCCGTTCCCGCCCACGCGGTGACCGGCTACTGGCAGAACTTCAACAACGGCGCGACCGTCCAGACCCTCGCCCAGGTCCCGGACCAGTACGACATCATCGCGGTCGCCTTCGCCGACGCCACCGGCACGCCGGGCCAGGTCGCCTTCAACCTCGACTCGGCCGGTCTCGGCGGTTACACCGTCGAGCAGTTCAAGGCCGATGTGGCGGCCAAGCAGGCGGCCGGAAAGTCGGTCATCATCTCCATCGGCGGTGAGAAGGGCGCGGTCGCCATCAACGACGCGGCCTCCGCCACCGCCTTCGCCGACTCGGTGTACGCGCTGATGCGGGAGTACGGCTTCGACGGTGTCGACATCGATCTGGAGAACGGCCTCAACTCCACCTACATGACACAGGCGTTGAAGTCGCTGGGAGCGAAGGCCGGACCCGGATTCGTCCTCACGATGGCGCCGCAGACGATCGACATGCAGTCGACGGCCGGTGAGTACTTCAAGACCGCCCTGAACGTGAAGGACATCCTCACCGTCGTCAACATGCAGTACTACAACAGCGGTTCCATGCTCGGCTGCGACGGCAAGGTCTACTCACAGGGCTCCGTCGACTTCCTCACCGCCCTCGCCTGCATCCAACTGGAGGGCGGCCTCGACCCCTCCCAGGTCGGCATCGGCGTCCCCGCCTCCACTCGCGGAGCCGGCAGCGGCTACGTAGCACCCTCCATCGTGAACAACGCCCTGGACTGCCTGACCAAAGGCACGAACTGCGGCTCCTTCAAACCCTCCAAGACCTACCCCGGCCTGCGCGGCGCCATGACCTGGTCCACCAACTGGGACGCGACCGCCGGCAACGCCTGGTCCGACGCCGTCGGCCCGCACGTCCACGGCCTCTCGTAGGCCCGTCACACCGTAGACCGCACCACCACCCCGAGCCCCCCACAGGGCCGGCAGCGCCGTCGAAACCCCACCCGACGGCGCTGCCGTGTGTCCGGGGGCGGGGTGCTTGCGGTAAGAAGGACCCTCAGATGCAACGCGGTTCAGGGATTCGGGGATCCGGGGGGATTCATGTTGGCCGAGGCGGTGACGGCGGCAGCGGCGGCCGGTGGGATCGCGGTCGTGGAGGGCGCGGCGTCGGCCGCCGGTACGCAGGCGTGGGAGTCGTTCCGTACGCGCGTCGCGGGATGGTTCGGGCGGGGCTCCGGGAACGCGGAGCTGGAACGGGTGACGCTGGAGCGGCTGGACCGTACGACGGCGGAGCTGGACGGGTCGGACGAGGCGGGCCAGACACGCCAGGCTGACAGGTGGGAAGACCGCTTCGTGGACGTACTGGAGGCCGCACCCGAGGAGCTGAGGTCCGAACTCGCCCTGGAACTCCAGAGGTTCAGCGACGAACTGCGGGCCGAGCTGACGTCACGCGGCGCCGGCACGACGATCACGGGTACGGGCGCGGGCGCATGGGTCTCCACCGAGAAGGTGGACATCACGGGCGGCGGCAGCGGCAGCACGGCGGGCGTCATCAACCAGCACTTCTACGGTACGAACGGACCCGCCCCGGCAAACCCTCCCGCGCCGGAGCCGGGCCAGGCCTGACCGGTTCCGGCTTCTCGACGCGGGAGAGCGACCAGATCACTCTCGCGGTCCCGCACGGCACGGCCTCCCGGCGCACACTGTGGGGCCGGGACGAGCTGCTCGACGAACTGCTCGCCGCCGTACGGGACGAGGGCCACAAGCAGGACGCCGGGGCGGTCCATGTGGTCCAGGGCCTCGGCGGGGTCGGCAAGACGAGCGTCGCCGTGTCCGTCGCCCACCGCCTCCAGCGGGAGACCGACCAGGTCTGGTGGATCGGCGCCCAGGACGCGTCCCGGTTCACCGGCGGCCTGACCGCGCTCGCCCGCCAACTCGGCGTACCGGACGAGGAGATCGCCGTCGGGCGACTGGCCGACCAGCTCTGGCGCCGGCTCTCGGCGCTGGAGGAGCCCTGGCTGCTGGTGGTCGACAACGCGGACGACGCGCGGCTGCTCGACGGCCCGGGGCGGCTGGCGCTGGGCACGGGTCTCGTCCGTCCGCACCGGTCGCCGCGCGGACTGGTCCTGGTCACGAGCCGCGACGGCCAGCCGGGCACGTGGGGCGATCACGCGGTCCTGCACCGGCTGACGCCGCTCGGCGACGGCGACGGCGCGGACGTCCTGCTGGACCTCGCGGGCCCGTCGGCCGGTTCACGCGAGGAGGCGGCGGAACTGGCCCGGCGGCTGGGCGGGCTGCCGCTCGCGCTCAACACCGTGGGCCGCTACCTGGCGGCTGTGGGGCAACGCCCGGCGCGCTTCCGGGACGCCGGGGAGACGGCGACCTTCGCGGAGTTCCGCGCGTCACTGGACGACGGCGGGGCATTCCCGCACCCCGGCACGGCCACCGCGCTGGCGGGCATCTGGCGGATGTCCCTGGACCTGCTGACCGAGCGCGGCCACCGCTGCGTACGGCCGCTGCTGGAGGTACTGGCCAACTTCGCGGACGCGCCGGTGCCGTTGATCCTGGCCGACCCGGCGGTACTGGGCGAGGACGAGGCGTTCGAGGGGGTGAGCGGGGCCGAGATCTGGGCCGCGTTGCAGGCGCTGGCGGGGCTGGGGCTGGTGGACCTGGCCGCCGCGAACGGGGTGGACACGGTCGCGCTGCACCCACTGGTACGGGACGCCCATAGGAACCCGGGGTGGTACACGCTGAATGTGCGACTGCTGGACAAGGCCGCCGAGAGCGACGAGACCGGCCTCCCAGAAGATGTGGAGCGGTGGCCACTGTGGTCGGCGCTGACACCGCATGCCGTGCACGCACTGACCTTCGAGGAGGGCTCGGACGACGACCAGGTGTTCCCGAACATCTGGACGGCGGCCATGCTGACCGCCCGAAGCCTGCATGCCCAGGGACAGCTGAGCCAGGCCAGAAAGCTGCTCGACGAGCTGGTGCCCCGGCTGGGCGGCACCCTCGGCGAAACCCACTCCGACACCCTCACCGCCCACCACAACCTCGCCGTCGTCCTGCATGACCAAGGGCACCACGACCGAGCACGCGCCATCTACGAAGACATCCTCACCACCCGACGCGTCACCCTCGGCGAGCACCACCCCGGCACTCTCACCACCCACAACAACTTCGCCTCCGTCCTACAGGACCAAGGCCACCATGACCAGGCACGCGCCATCTACGAAGACATCCTCACCACCCAACGCGACACCCTCGGCGAGCACCACCCCTCCACCCTCACCACCCACCACAACCTCGCCTCCGTCCTGGACGACCAAGGCCAGTACGACCGAGCACGCGCCATCTACGAGGACATCCTCGACATCGAACGCGACACCCTCGGCGAGCACCACCCCTCCACCCTCACCACCCACCTCAGCCTCGCCGTCGTCCTGCACCACCAAGGACATCACGACCGCGCGGCGGTGGAGGTGCCGCCGTACTCTCGGCACGACGGCGCGTACTCGGCCCCGAACACCCGGACACTCTCTCCGTTCAGCGATGGCTCGACATCATCAGCGCCGCCCGGGACAAGCCCTGAGCCCTACCAGGGAATGTCCCGCACCTGCTGCACGCACAGCACCACGAACAGCAGCCCCGCCGCCGTCAGCATCACATTGCTCAGGATGCCGTTCCGCCATTCCTTCGGCGTGCGCGACGAGTTGAGCAGCCACACCAGCGTCAGCGCCAGGAACGGCATGAAGAACGCGCCCAGCACCCCGTAGACGACGACCAGGCCGAACGGCTCGTCCAGGAAGAGGAGCGAGATCGGCGGGAAGGTCAGCCAGAGCAGATACGCGCGGAACGGCACCGAGCGTTCGCGCTCGCCGGAGGCGACCTCCTCCGTCGTCTTCCCCGCCTCGTCCGCCGCCGCCCCCACGCGTTCCTTGCGGATCCGCTCCACGAAGTCCGCGAACATCAGGCTCACTCCGTGCCAGACGCCGATGAGCGACGAGAACGACGTGGCGAAGAAGCCGACCAGGAACAGCTTGGCGGTGGTCGGGCCGAAGCGGTCCTCCAGGATCGTGCCGAGGTCGATCAGGCCGCGGTCGCCCTTGGTCAGGGCGATCTGGGAGGAGTGCAGCAGCTCGGCGCCGATGATCAGCATGGCGACGACGAAGAGGCCGGTGGTGATGTACGCGACCCGGTTGTCGAGGCGCATCACCTTCATCCAGCCGGTGTTGGTCCAGCCCTTGGCGTTGACCCAGTAGCCGTACGCGGCCATGGTGATCGTGCCGCCCACCCCGCCGATCAGGCCGAGTGTGTAGAGCAGTGAGCCGTCCGGCAGGACCGGGAGCAGGCCCGCGAAGCTCGCGCCGACATCGGGGACGACGCGGATCGCGACGTACATGACGACCACGAACATCACGCCGATCAGGACCGTCATGACCCGTTCGAAGACGGCGTACTGGTTGAACCAGACGAAGACGAGCCCGATCAGGCCCGTGATGACCGCCCATGTCTTGAGCCCCGGCCCGTCGGGGAAGAGCGCGACGATCGGGAGCGCGCTGGAGGACATCGCCGTGGCGCCGTAGACGAAGCCCCAGACGACGACGTACACCGCGAAATACACGGTGGTCCAGCGGCCCAGGCTGCGCCAGCCCTCGAACAGGGTGCGGCCGGTGGCGAGATGCCAGCGGCCGGTGGCCTCGGCCAGGGAGATCTTGACGACGCAGCCGATGACCGCCGCCCACATCAGGGTGTAGCCGAACTTGCTGCCCGCGATGAGCGTGGCGACCAGATCGCCCGCGCCCACACCGGTCGCCGCGACGACGATGCCGGGGCCGATGTACGTCCAACTCGACTTGCGCGGACGGGAGACGGCCTCATCCATGCCGGTGTCCGTGGTGTCTGCCATACGTGTCGTCGCCTCCCGCTTGTCTCTACGTGACCCGAGTCACCAAAGCGGGGTGACGATGATCGCGCAAGAGGGCCTGCGGTGAGGGTTCGGTGCCGGGAGTCCAGGTCGCGGCCCCCTGCCCGGCGGTACGGGAGACAGCGGGCGTCTCCGAGGGGGCCAATGGCCAACCGGCAAATGAACTCCTACCGGGACGACCGTGACTAGGCCCGCGAATGGGTCCGTGGACCTGCGTATGGGCCCTTGCCCGTTCTTAGGCTGCTGCCGCTCGGGAGGTCACGACGATGGCGTGAGCTGGGAGAACAGGTGAAGGACGCCGGCAGGCTGCACAGTTGGTACGGGCGTGGGCGCGGGATCGCGCAGGGGCACGGGGCTGTCCAGGGGCACGGGATGGGGCGTGGCCGGGGACGGGGCGACCGGGGTCAGAGCGGGGCCGAGTACGCGGCGATGGTCGGGGTGGTGTCCCTGGTCGTGGCGGGGATCGTCGGGCTGAGTGTGCCCGCCGACGAAGCGACCGGGCTGAAGAGCGCGGTGTGCCGAATACTTCACCCGCTGAGCGGGGCCGAGGCGTGCTCCTCCGGCGACTACGCGGGCGACGGGAGCGACGGCGGGGACGGGGGCGGGGACAACGGCGGAGGCGGGGGTCCCGGCGATCCGTTCGTCCCCAACGGCGACCCGTTCGAGCCCGCGCGGTGTCTGCTGTCCCAGGACCAGACCAAGGACACCGTCGTCATCCAGGTGGTCTTCATCAAGATCAGCAGTTCGGAGACGGTCAAGCTCCAGCAGTGGTCGGACGGCACCGTCACCCTGGAGCGGGTGAACGAGACCTCGGGCGGCGTCACGGCGAGCATCTCCGCCGGCATCCCGGGTCTGAAGGACTGGGGCGGCAGCGCCAAGCTCAGCGGCACCTACCTGGCGGGCAGCGGCAGCGGCGGCCAGTGGCTCTTCAACGGGCACAAGAGCGGCGACCCCCAGGCGGACCTGGCGGCCAACCTCCAGGACGCGCAGAAGTTCGCCGCGTACCTCAAGGCGAACGACGGCTGCAAGTACCAGAGCGGGTACAACCCCGGGGCGGCGATGGGAGCGTGCCAACAGGACGCGGCCACCAAGAAACCCGATCTCGCTCCGGAGCTGGCGCCGGACGTCGACATCACCAAGACCTCCACCGAGGCATCCGGCTCGGTGAGCTTCGGTGGAAAGTTCACGGGCGGCAAGGGCGGCAAGTTCTCCGGCGAGCTGGCCTCCGGCACGATGACCGAGGACGTGGTGGTCATGCGTTCCCACAGCGGACCGAACGCCGGGAAGATCACCTTCATCTACACCTTCACCGTCAAGGGCACGGCCGGCGCGCTGGGGGTCGCCACGGGCGAGAAGATGCAGCAGGTCTCCGTCACCTACGACGCGGCCGCCTACGACCAGGAGGAAGCGGACGGCGCCGCACACCACCCGGAGAAGCTGCTGATCACCACCAGCCAGGAGGCCGGGGAAGGCGTCGGCGGCAAGGCCGAGGCGGGCGCCAACGCCGGTCCGGTCACCATCGATGTCGGCGGTGGCGGCGGTTCCACCGAGTCGCGGATACACACCGAGTCCGCCGAACTCCTCCTCGACAACGACGCCGACAGCACCACCGTCGAGGACTGGCTGCGCGGAAACGGTGACCCGGCCAGCAATCCGCTGCCCTCCCCCTCCGACGCCGCCGAAGTACCGGACGACGACGCCAGCCCCCTCGAACGGCTCCTCCACGACAAGGGAAAACTGAGCAGACTCGACTACAAGGCCAACACCGACTGGTGGAACGCCTCGCTCGGCATCGGTTTCGGGCTCTCCGCCGGACAGGTCTCCCTCGGCTTCAAGCTCTTCGGCATCGAGATCACCCACGAATCCAAGGGACAGACGATCACCGGCGATCCCACCTACGCCACCGGCCCCAAGAACGGCGGCGCCCGGCCCTGGGTCGAATGGAAGAACTGCACCCAGACCAAGCCGATCCCCACCTGACGGGTCGCACGTCGCGATCGTGGCGGCTACGTGGAAGCGGCGCCGTCCGCCCACACGGCGGACGGCGCACTTTCGCAACACGCCCTAGATGACCAGGCTCAGCAGCGCCGCCACCACGAAGCCCGCCACCGACAGCACGGTCTCCAGGACCGTCCAGGACTTCAGGGTGTCGCGCTCCGATATGCCGAAGTACTTCGCGACCATCCAGAACCCGCCGTCGTTGACGTGCGAGGCGAAGATCGAGCCCGCCGAGATCGCCATGATGATCAGGGCGAGATGCGCCTGCGAGAGGTCCTGGCCCTCGACGAGCGGCACGACGATACCGGCCGTGGTGACGATCGCGACCGTCGCCGAGCCCTGGGCGACGCGCAGGACGACCGAGATCAGCCAGGCCAGCAGGATGACGGGCAGACCGACGTCGTTGAAGGTGTCGGCGAGGGCGTCCGCGATCCCGCTGCCCTTGAGGACCGCGCCGAACACACCGCCGGCGCCGACGACGAGCAGGATGTTGCCGACCGGCTTGAGCGAGGCGGTGGAGACCGTCTCCAGGGATTTGCGGGACCAGCCCCGCCTGATGCCCAGCAGGTAGTACGCGAGCAGCAGCGCGATCGTCAGCGCCACGAAGGGGTGGCCGAAGAACTCGATGACCGAGCGGCCCGTCGACGGGTCGAGGGCGATCGACGAGAAGGTCGCGAGGAGGATCAGGATCAGCGGGGTGCCGATGATGGCGAGGACCGTGCCGAGCGCGACCGGTGTCTCCCTGGGGGTGACCCCCGAGGCGCGCTGCTCGGCGGCGACCGCGGCCTTGGCCTCCTCCGCGGCCTCCACCATGTCCTGCGGGACGTCGACGAAGATGCGCTTCCCGATCCAGGCCGCGTAGGCCCACGCGGCGAGGACGGCCGGGACGCCGACGACGACACCCATCAGGATGACCCAGCCGAGATCCACCTTGAAGAGTCCGGCCGCGGCGACCGGGCCGGGGTGCGGCGGCAGGAAGGCGTGGGTCATCGAGAGGCCGGCGAGCAGCGGCATCGCGTACAGCAGGATCGATTTGCCGGACCGCTTGGCGGCGGCGTAGACGATCGGCGCGAGCACGAAGATGCCGACGTCGAAGAAGACCGGGATACCGAAGACGACGCCGGTGACGCCCATGGCGAGCGGGGCGCGCTTCTCGCCGAAGAGGTTCAGCAGCCGGGCGCTCAGCACCTCGGCGCCGCCGGACACTTCGAGGATCGCGCCGAGCATGGTGCCGAGTCCGATGATGATCGCGACATGGCCGAGGATGCCGCCCATCCCGGTCTCGATCATCGAGACGGCGGCGGACTTCTGGACCGTACCGAAGAGTTCGGTGACGGAGAGGCCCGCCGCGAGGCCGACGGCTATGGAGACGCCGAGCAGCGCCACGAAGGGCTGGAGCCTGACCTTGATGATCAGGAAGAGGAGCAGGACGATGCCGAGGGCGGCGACGGTCAGCAGACCGGCGGTGCCGTCGATCAGGAGCAGCAGACCGCCTGTGTGGGGCGGGGTCTCCGGTGGCGCGTCAGCGGCGAGCAGCATGGGGAGCCTCTGGTCGTGGGCATGGGGGGATCACGACACGGCGCCCGGTCGGCGGGCGCCGTGACGTAGGGCGGCGCGGGTACGCGTAAGTCGTTCAGCGGTGTGGGTTCCCGGTACGGGGACGAGGGGGACGGGCCGGGGCGACGGCTCAGCCGAGGACGGCCAGCGCGTCGATCTCGATCAACAGCCCCTTGGGCAGGCCCACATACACCGTCGTACGGGCGGCGGGCGCTTCCTTCAGACCCTGCTCGCCGAAGTAGGTGTTGTAGATCTCGTTCATCTCGGCGAAGTGGTCGACGTCGGTGAGGTAGACGCGCACCATCATGACGTCGTCCCAGCTCGCGCCGCCCTCCTCCAGGATCGCCTTGACGTTGGCGAAGGTCTGGAGGGTCTGCTCGCGCAGGGTCGGGCCCGCGACGGTGGGCGCCTGGCCCTCGACGGCCGGGAGGAAGCCCACCTGGCCCGCGACCTGGAGGATGTTGCCCTTGCGGACGCCGTGCGAGAACTTCGCCGGCGGCGTCGTGTGGGTCGACGGGGTCAGCGCGGTCTTGCCGGTCTTGGCGGTCGATCCGGTCTTGTCGGTCATGAAGCGTCCTTGCTGGGATAGGTGGTGCCGGAGTACTCCCCGCTGATCGCGTCGGCGGTACGACGCACCAGCGGGAGCAGGGTGAGGAGTTCGTCCGCGGTGACGACGACATTCGGCGCGGAGACCGACATGGCGGCGACGACCCGGCCGTCCGCACCGCGGATGGGTGCGCCGACACAGTTGATGGACTCCTCGTGGCCGCCGAGATCGGTGGCCCAGCCCTGTTCGCGTACGGTCGCCAGCTCCTTGAGGAAGGCGACCGCGTTGGGGCTCGAACGGGGCGTGTACATGGGGTAGTCGAGGCGTTCGGCGAGCGCGCGGCGCTCCGCCTCGGGGAGGTCGGCGAGCAGCAGCTTGGCGACGGCGGCCACGGTGATCGCCACCGGTTTGCCGATCCGCGAGTACATCCGGACCGGGTAGCGGCTCTCGACCTTGTCGATGTAGACGACTTCGCCGTCCTCGTACACGGCGAGATGGACGGTGTGGCCGCACTGGCTGTTGAGCGCGACGAGATGGGAGTGGGCGATGTCGCGCATGTCGAGATTCTCGACGGCCTCCTGGGCGAGCGCGAAAAGGCGTGCGCCGAGGCGGTAGCGGTTGTCCTGCTGGCGGTAGACGAGCCCGTGCTCATGGAGCGTACGGAGCAGCCGCAGCGCGGTGGACTTGTGGACGCCGAGCCGGTCGGCGACCCTCCCGAGGTCGGCGGGGCCCTGGGCCAGCAGCGGCAGAATGCTCAGTGCCCGGTCGACGGTCTGGCTCATGGGGTACGTACCTCCTGCTCCGTGGCCGCCGTCCACCCGGGGCCGAGACGAAGTGTGCCCCAGGCGGCGGGGTCGAGGTCCACGAGCCGGTCGGCGTCCGCCCGGGAGGGGGGTGTGCCGAGGTCTCCGGGGACGGTGAGGGTCGCCGCGGCCGTCAGGTGACCGTGCCGGAGCCGGGCGGCGGCGGGCAGACCGCGGAGGGTCGCGGAGAGGAATCCGGCGGCGAAGGCGTCCCCGGCGCCGACGGGCGCGACGACGTCGACGCGCAGCGCGGGTACGGACGTGACGGTGTCGGCGCCCCGGACCGCACCCCCGGCCACGCCACCGCCCTCCACGCCGCCGGCCACGCCATCGCTCCCCACGCCCCCGGCCGCACCGCCGTGCACGCTCTCGCCCGCACCGCCGTGCACGCTCTCGCCCGCACCGCCGTGCACGCTCTCGCCGGCGCCGCCCGCGTTCCGCTCGTACACCGTCGCCCCCGCGCTCCCCCGCTTCACCACCAGCGTCGCCGGCTCCGGGAGCGCGGCCCGGATCGCGTCCCCGCCGTGCAGGCCCCACGCCTCGGCCGCCTCGTCCTCACCGACGAAGACCAGATCGGCCCCCCGGGCGAGATCCAACAGGACGCGGGCGCCCGAGCCGTCGCGCCAGAGCCCCGGCCGGTGGTTGACGTCGAAGGAGAGCAGCGGGCGTCCCGGCGCGCGGGCGGTCAGCTCACGCATCAGGGCGAGGCAGTCGTCCGAGAGCGCGGCCGTGATGCCCGACACGTGCAGCACGCGCCCGGCCCACAGGTCGTCGTAGGACAAGGTCCCCGGCGCCATCGCGGAGGCGGCGGAGCCCGCACGGTAGTAGGCGACCTCGTGCGCGTCGGTGGCCCGGTCCGTCGCCGTACGGAAGTAGATGCCGGTGGGCCGGTCCGGGTCGCGGCGTACGCCCGAGGTGTCGACCCCGTACGCGGCGATCGCGTCCACGAGATGATCGCCGAAGCCGTCGGCGCCGACCCTGCTGACCCACTTGACGGTGTGCCCGGCGGCGGCCAGCGCGCAGGCGACATTGGACTCGGCGCCGCCGATCGTACGGGCGAAGGAGGGGACGTCGGCGAGGCGGCCCGGGAGCGAGGGCAGGAAGGTGACCATGGATTCACCGAGGCAGACGACATCCACGCCGGGGTGGAGGTCCGTGTCTACGGTTCCGGTCACTCTGGGGCTCCTCGCCGCTCGACCGGCCTGGGCCGGTCACCGTGACGGGTCACCATTGACCCGCTGTCGGCTCGGATGTTAGACAGCCCTCAGCGATATGCGCAATGGCCATTGCGTGTACTGCAACGAGCTGCAATGAGATCGACATAGGGGAGGCTCCATGGCCGCCGGCCGACGAACGGACGGGCTGAACGGGATGGACGAGCCGGACGGGCTGGACGAGTCCAGCGGGCTCGGCGGGCTCGGCGGGCTCGGCGGGCTCGGCGGGATCAGCGACCTCAAGGGACTCGAAGGGCTGAGCGACGAGCGCGTCGACCACCGCTTCAAGGCCCTCCCCCCGGACGCCGACGGCCTCACCGTCGGCGCGCTCGCCGCCGAGCGCCGCTCCCTGTTCACCGGTGGCTTCACCACCCCGGTCCTCGCCCTCTCCGCCGAGTCGGTCGAGCACAACCTCGCGCTCCTGGAGACCTACTCCGAGCGCCACGGCCTCGCCTTCGCCCCGCACGGCAAGACCTCCATGGCGCCGCGGCTCTTCGCGCGTCAGCTGGAGCGCGGCGCCTGGGGCATCACCGCCGCCGTGCCCCACCAGGCCCGCGTCTACCGCGCGTTCGGCATCCAGCGGATCTTCCTCGCCAATGAAGTGGTCGACGCGGCGGCGCTGCGCTGGCTCGCCGCCGAGCTGGACCGCGACCCCGGCTTCCGCTTCGTCTGCTACGTCGACTCCGTGCGCGGTGTCGAGCTGATGGACGAGGCCCTGCGGGCCGCCGGGGCCGGCCGCCCGGTGGAGGTCGTGGTCGAGCTGGGCGCCGGCGAGGGGGCGCGTACCGGCGCGCGTACGGAGGCGGAGTGCGCGGCGGTCGCGGACGCGGTGGCGGCCGTACCGACCCTGCGGCTGACCGGGGTCGCCGGCTACGAGGGCGAGGTGCCGGGAGCGGACGGCGGAACGGTCCGCGCCTGGCTGCGCCGGCTGGTCGCGCTGGCGGCGGAGTTCGACGCGGCGGGGCGGTTCGGGGACACGGACGAGATCGTGGTCAGCGCGGGCGGCAGCGCCTGGTTCGACGCGGTCGCCGATGTCTTCGCGGAGATCCCCGCCCTCTCCCGGCCCGTGCTGAAGCTGCTGCGCTCCGGCGCGTACGTCTCGCACGACGACGGCCATTACCGCCATCTCACCCCCTTCAACCGCGTCCCCGAGGAGGGGTCCCTCCAGCCCGCCTTCCGGCTCTGGGCGCAGGTCGTCTCCCGTCCGTCCGCCGGGCAGGCGTTCGTCAACGCCGGGAAGCGGGACGCGGCGTACGACCTCGATCTGCCGGTGGCGCGAGTGGTACGGGACGGCCGCACCGGCGAGATCCGTCCGGCGACGGGGATCACGGTGACGGGTCTGTCCGACCAGCACGGCTGGCTGACCACCACGCCGGAAGCCGCCCTGGAGGTCGGCGACTGGGTGGGGATGGGGCTGTCCCATCCCTGTACGTCGTTCGACAAGTGGCAGCTGATCCCGCTGGTGGAGGCGGACGGCACGGTCACGGACCTCATCCGCACGTTCTTCTGACCGCCGCCCCTCCGCCAACCTCCGCCTGCCAACCTCCGCCTACGGACCTCCGACCTCCGATCACCGACTCCGAGGGGCCTTCGCACATGGATCTCGTCATTCGCGACGTACGGGTCGTCGACGGCACGGGCGGCCCTTCGTACCGCGCCGATGTCGGAGTCGAGGGCGGCCGTATCGCGGCGATACGGCGCGAGGGCGAGCCGCGCCCGTCCGGCGCCCGCGTCCTGGACGCCGCCGGGCTCGCCCTCTCCCCCGGCTTCATCGACATGCACGCCCACAGCGATCTCGCCCTGCTGCGCGACCCCGACCACTCCGCGAAGGCCGCGCAGGGCGTCACGCTCGAAGTGATCGGCCAGGACGGGCTGTCGTACGCGCCCGTGGACGACACGACCCTCGCGCAGGTCCGGCAGGCGATCACCGGCTGGAACGGCGACGGTTCGGACATCGACTTCGACTGGCGGACGGTCGGCGGCTATCTCGACCGGCTCGACCGCGCCTTCGAGGGCCAGGGCTTCGACGGCGGGGGCATCGCCGTCAACGCCGCGTACCTGATCCCGCAGGGCACGGTCCGCATGTACGCGGTCGGCTGGGACGACCGGCCCGCGACGGACGCCGAACTCGCCCGTATGAAGCGGCTGGTGGCCGAGTCGATGGAGCAGGGCGCGGTCGGGATGTCCTCGGGGCTGACCTACACGCCCGGGATGTACGCGAACGACTCGGAGCTGGCCGAGCTGTGCCGCGTGGTGGCGCGGTACGACGGCTACTACTGCCCGCATCACCGCTCGTACGGCGCCGGCGCGCTCCGGGCGTACGAGGAGATGGTGACGCTCACCCGGGACGCGGGCTGCGCCCTCCATCTCGCCCACGCCACCATGAACTTCGGCGTGAACAAGGGCAGGGCGCCCGAGCTGCTCACGCTGCTCGACGAGGCCCTGGACGCGGGCGCGGACATCTCGCTCGACACGTACCCGTACACCCCCGGGTGTACGACGCTCGTCGCGATGCTGCCCAGCTGGGCGAGCGAGGGCGGCCCCGACGCGATCCTGGAGCGGCTGCGCGACGAGGCGACCGCCGAGAGGATCCGCCACCACATGGAGGTCATCGGCGCGGACGGCTGCCATGGCGTGCCCATCGAGTGGGACACCATCGAGATCTCCGGTGTCTCGGCGCCCGGTCTCGCGGACCATGTCGGCAGGACGGTCGCGGACTCGGCGGCGCGGGCGGGCGAGGCCCCGTGGACCACGGCCCGGCGGCTGCTGATCGAGGACCGGCTCGGCTCGACGATCCTCCAGCACGTGGGACACGAGGAGAACGTCCGGCAGATCATGCGCCACCGCGTCCACACGGGCGGCAGTGACGGCATCCTCCAGGGCGCGAAGCCGCATCCGCGCGCCTATGGCACGTTCCCGCAGTATCTGGGCCGGTACGCACGGGAGTTGGGCGTCCTGACCCTGGAGGAGTGCGTGGCCCACCTCACCGCCCGCCCGGCCGCCCGGCTCCGGCTCCCCGACCGGGGCCTGGTCCGCGAGGGCTACCGCGCGGACCTGGTCCTCTTCGACCCGGACACCGTCGCCGCGGGCTCCACCTTCGAGAAACCGCGCACGCCGCCGGTGGGCATCCCGCACGTACTGATCGACGGCCGGTTCGTGATCGAGGACGGCCGCCGCACCAACGTCCTGGCGGGCCGCGCGGTACGCCGTTCGAAGCGATGAGCCGCCCACGCGCGCCGCGGCCCGGCCCGGCCGCGCCTCAGACGGCCACGAGCGTCACGCGCGCCCCACAGAGCTTCGACATGTCATCCACATCCGAGGTGAGCAGCACCACCGGACCGGGCTGATACATCGCGGTGACGGCGACCATCGCGTCGATGGCGTACGTGCGTCCGTGCAACCCGGTCGCCCGGAGCAGCTGAGCGGCTTCCTTGGACCACCCCACGCTCAGCGGCTCCAGGCGCACTTGAGAGAGCACGTAGTTCCAGCGAGCGTGCTTGATACGCCCATGCTGGACCTCGATGAGCGTCGCACCGCTGACAACACGGTCCGCGCCACGGTCAACCGCGGACCGCACCAGATTCATCACAGCCCGGTCCTGCTCCAGGTAGAGCGAGAGCCCTTGGCTGTCGAGCACCAGACTGCCCCCACCCGTCAGACGGCCTCGCGCCACTCCCCCTCCCGGTGCTCGGCCCGCGCCCAGACGTCCGCGGCTTCCTGCTTCTCCACGGGGGTGAAGGCGCCACGCTCGCGCTCGTACTCGTCCAGATACGCCAACGTGGCCTGATTGCGCAGATGTTCCTCAACGGCCGCGGCCACGATGGCGGACACACCACGACCACCCGCGCTGTCGCGCAGTGCCCGCACAGTGCCCTCGGGCAGCGACACGCTGATGGCCTTCGCCGGCCCTTCACCGATTCCCGGTCCCGTTCGCTCATCCATGAGGGCGCGTTCAACAAACGGTTTCTTAAAGGGCCCGGTCTCCACGACCCCGCACGCGGCCGTCGCGGCGCGGAGCCCTTCCCGGCGCGCCGGGATCGCGCTCAGGCCGAGGCCAGGCGCAGCACCAGCGCGGCGACGGCGAGCAGGAAGAGGACGACGACCGGCGCGATCGCGTAGTCCTTGGCCCGCAGGTGCGTGACGGCGGCGCCGATGAAGTAGAGGGCCACGCCGATCGCGGCGGCGGCGCCGAGCAGCGGCACCCAGAGCCCGGCGACCAGGCCGACGGCGCCCGCCGCCTTCAGCGTGGCGAGGCGCGGCAGCCAGCTCTCGGGCACGCCGAGGCCGAGCATCGAGCCGACGATCTTCTCCTGCCGGGTGAAGGTACCGACGGCGGAGCCGGTCAGGGCGACGGCGAGCAGGATGCCGACGACGGCATAGGCGATGAACACGATGACCTCTCGGAAGACGTAGGCGGCAACCGCCGACCGCGGGGCGCGGGCTCATGAGGACCGGCCGGGCGGGGCGGGCAGGGCAGAGCTGCCACCGGCCGGGACCCGGCCGATTCCTTCAGTACCTTACTTTAAGTAAGTGAGGATGACCAGACCCTCGCACCACCCTGCACCCACCACGGCGGGCACCGGGACGTCAGCGCGAATGCGCGCGATCGAACACCACACACGTTCGCAAGATTGCGTTTCAAACACACGTGATGTTCAATATGGGGCATGAGTGCAGACCGACGCACCGGCCACGGCCGGTGTCACCGTGCGGAAGGTGCGACCGCGTGACCGACACGGTCCTCTTCGACCTGTTCGGCGTCATCGCGCGGCAGCAGTCCCCGGCGGGGCGGGACCGGCTGACCGCGACGGCGGGCGTGCCCGCCCCGGCGTTCTGGGAGACCTACTGGGCGCTCCGTCCCCCCTACGACCGCGGCGAGCTGACCGGTCCCGACTACTGGCGCCGAGCGTCCGGTCTCCTCGGCACCCGCTTCGACGACCGCCGGATCGCCGCTCTCGTCGAGGCCGACATCGCGAGTTGGAACGCCGTCGACGACGACATGGTGGCCCTGGTCGGCGGGTTGGCGGCGGCCGGCCGGCGGATCGCGCTGCTGTCCAACATCCCCGAAGAGCTCGCCGTTCACTACGAGGAACACCACCGCTGGCTGAAGCACTTCGAGGTACGCGCCTTCTCCTGCCGCATCGGCCGCGCCAAGCCGGAGCCGGGGGCCTACGCATGGTGCCTCAGCGCCCTGGGCCTCGAACCCGACCGCGTCCTCTTCGTCGACGACCGCGACGAGAACATCAGGGCCGCCCGGACCATCGGCATGCACGGCCACCTCTTCACCACCCCCGCCCGGCTGAGGGAGACCCTCGCCCAGCGGGACGCCGCCGGGCCGCGATCGTGAGCGGCACGCTCTCCCGGCCCGGCCCCGTCCCACCCCATGAGCGCAGAGGTCCCGGCTCCTGACATCCGGGGCCTCTGCTTCTTCCGCGCGCCGTTCGCGGTGCGGTGAGGGGGGCGAAGTGGTTCGGACGTGGCCAAAACCACCGAGCACCCCCGCCCCCGGCGCCGTAAGGTGGCCGCCATGCAGGTCATCCAGTCGACGAAGCTCGCCAACGTCTGTTACGAAATCCGGGGCCCGGTCCTCGATGAGGCGATGGCGCTGGAAGCAGCGGGCCACCGCATCCTCAAGCTGAACACCGGCAACCCCGCGGCCTTCGGCTTCGAGTGCCCGCCGGAGATCCTCGAGGACATGCTCCGCAATCTGTCCGGCGCCCACGGCTACGGCGACGCGAAGGGGCTGCTGTCCGCGCGGCGCGCGGTGATGCAGCACTACCAGACCAAGGGCATCGAGCTGGGCGTCGAGGACATCTACCTCGGCAACGGCGTCTCCGAGCTGATCCAGATGTCGATGCAGGCGCTGCTGGACGACGGCGACGAGGTGCTCGTACCCGCGCCGGACTATCCGCTGTGGACCGCGTCGGTCTCGCTCGCGGGCGGTACGGCCGTGCACTACCGCTGCGACGAGCAGGCCGACTGGATGCCGGACCTCGCCGACATCGAGCGGAAGATCACCGATCGGACCAAAGCGATCGTGATCATCAATCCGAACAATCCGACCGGCGCCGTGTACGGCGAGGAGATGCTCGGCGCGCTCACCGAGATCGCCCGCCGCCACAACCTGATCGTCTGCTCCGACGAGATCTACGACCGGATCCTCTACGACGGCACCACGCACACCCCGACCGCCGCCGTCGCGCCCGATCTGCTCACCCTCACCTTCAACGGGCTCTCCAAGAACTACCGGGTGGCCGGGTTCCGCTCCGGCTGGCTGGCGGTCTGCGGGCCCAAGGCGCACGCCGCGTCGTATATCGAGGGGCTGACGATCCTGGCCAATATGCGGCTGTGCGCCAATATGCCGTCGCAGCACGCGGTGGCCACGGCGCTGAACGGCCGGCAGTCGATCCAGGATCTGGTGCTGCCGGGCGGCCGGATCCTGGAGCAGCGGAACACCGCGTACGAACTGCTCACCTCGATCCCGGGCGTGACCTGCGTCAAGCCCAAGGGCGCGCTCTATCTCTTCCCCCGCCTCGACCCCAAGGTCTACAAGATCAAGGACGACCGGGAGATGGTGCTCGATCTGCTGCGCGCCGAGAAGATCATGGTCGTGCACGGTACGGGGTTCAACTGGCCGGAGCCGGACCACTTCCGGATCGTGACACTGCCCGCGGCCCAGGATCTGGCCGACGCGGTGACCAGGATCGGCACGTTCCTGGAGGGGTACTCGCAGCCATAGCCCGGCCATGGCCCGCGTCCGGGCTCATCGGCTCCGGCGATCACCGACGGTATTCGCCGGACTGCACTCAACTTTAGACTGAATCCAAGGTAGGATGGTCTCCTGACCATGCCAGGAGGCCCTCCTATGTACGAGCCGATCCGTACCAAGTCGGTCCACGCGCTGGCCGACACCGCCGACTTTCCCCACCGCACCCGCGAGGAAGAGCTGAACATCCAGCTCGCCGGGCATCTCTCCGCGCTGCTCGCCGTCACGGACGAGCTGGGTCTCGACGAGGCCGCCGAGTCCATCGCCGCGCAGATCGCCAGGCTGCGCGGGGCCCCGCCGGCCCGGCACGCGGCGCTCACCGGCGCCGATCCGGCCGCGCTGCACCGCCGCGCGCTCGCCCTCGCGGGCCGCGCCCTGGTCGTCGCCGCCTCGCGCGCCGACACCGCCGCGGCGATCCTCTCCGCCGAGCGCATGGACGCGCACACCGCCGCGCTGCGCGAGCCGCGGCTCGTCGCCGCCCTCTGACGGCCCCGGTCCACGGGCCGCGGAGGCGCGCGGACCGGGCGCCACATCCGCCGGGGATGAACGGATCCCTCCGGTTCCGCACCGGGATGGGCCCTTCACCTTACGTACATCCAACTCACCCCAGAACATAGGCTTCTGGGAGCACGCTTCCCTCGTGAAACGCATCGTGGGAATCGTTCTGGCGGTGCTGCTGATCGGCGGCGTGGCAGCGGCCGTCGTGGCAGGCCGGGAAGACGCGGGAACGCGCACAGGAACGGGCACGGCAACGAAGACCGTGCGGGGTGTGATCGGTTCGGAGAAGAGCGAGTTCTTCGCCGATCCCGAGGTGGTGAAGGCCCTGGCGGACAAGGGCCTCACCGTCAGGACGGAGACCTCGGGCTCCTGGGCCATGGAGGAACTGCCCCTCGAAGGCTACGACTTCGCCTTTCCCGCCTCCGAGGCCCCGGCCACGGCGCTGGACACGAAGTACAAGGTGCCGGGCAGCCCGCTGCGGCCCTTCTACTCGCCGCTGGTCGTCGTCGCGCACCGCCCGGTCGCCCAGGTCCTGGCGCGCAACGGGCTGGCCGCCCTCGGCGGGAAGCCGGGCGCGGCAGCGCGCGGCACGCTCCGGATGGGCCCGTTCCTCGACGCGGTCCGCGCGGACCGCACCTGGCAGCGGCTCAAGGGCGCCTCGGCGCACGCCGAGCTGAACGGGACGGTGTTCATCAGCAGCACCGACCCCGAGACCTCCAACTCCGGCGCGCTCTATCTCGCCGCCGCGTCCTTCGTCGCCAACGGCGGACTCGTCACCGACGCCGCCGGGGTCGACCGTACGGCGCCGCTGCTCAGAAAGCTGATCGCGCCGCAGGGCGCCCAGCAGACCAGCTCCGACGCGCCGTTCCGTGACTTCATCAGCGGCGCCGGCAATCCGCTGGTGCTGGTGTACGAGTCGCAGGTCGCCTCGCTGCTGCTCCAGAAGCAGGACGTCGGGGACCTGGTGGTGCTCTATCCGGACACCACGGTCAACAGCGCCCACACGCTCGTCCCGCTCACCGGCGAAGGCCGCGCGCTCGGCGAGCTGCTCACCACCGACACACGGCTGCGCGAGCTGGCGGTACGCCATGGCTTCCGCCCGCAGGGAGCGGCGGCCGAGTTCACCGCGGCGACCGCGGCCCACACGGACTATCTCAACCAGACGCTGGCCGGCGTCCACCAGGCGCCCGTGCCCACCACCGAGTGGCTCCAGGCGATGGCGCGGCGGAGCCGGTCGTGATGCCGCCCTACCCGGCACCCGCACATGCTCAGGCACCGGCACCGGCACCGGCACCGGCACAAGCTCAGGCGCCGGCACCGGCACCGGCACCGGCACCGGCACAAGCTCAGGCTCGGCTCATATCCAGGGGGACCAGATGACCACAGACAACACGGCGGGCGCGCCGAGCGAGCTGATTCTCACGCCGCCCGAGCCCGTCGCCCCGGTACGCACCGAACAGGCGGCGGGGCTGGTACCGATCGACGCCTCCGTACGCGACGAGATGACCCGGCGCGCCACGGACTACGTCGGCTCGCTCGCCGGTCTCGACGCGCGCTCGCCGGAATTCACCACGCGCGTTGGGGAGATCGCGGCCCTCGGCTCCGGTGAGATCCGCGGCGCCGCCCAGCAGTCCAACCGCATGCTGGACCGTACGGTCCGCTCGCTCGCGTCCGGCGGCGAGGACGCGCAGTCCCGGGTGTCGTCCTCGCTCGTCGAACTGCGCCGTACGGTCGAGGACCTGGACCCGCGCGACACCCCGGGCAAGGGCGCCCGCAAGCTCCTCTCCAGGCTCCCCGGCGGCAACAGGCTGCGCGACCACGCCGCCAAGTACGCCTCCTCGCAGGCCACCTTGAACCGGATCGTCAGCTCGCTCAGGGGCGGCCAGGACGAACTGCGGCGCGACAACGCCGCGCTGCACACCGAGCGCACCCGCCTGTGGGAGACCATGGGCAAGCTCCAGGAGTACGCGGTCCTCACCGACGCGCTCGACACCGCGGTCGAGGAGCGCGTCGCGGCGGCCGACCTGACGGACCCGGCGCAGGCCGACGCGCTGCGCGCCGATGTCCTCTTCCCCGTCCGGCAGAAGCACCAGGACCTGCTGACCCAGCTCGCGGTGTGCGCGCAGGGCTATCTGGCGATGGACGTCGTACGGCGCAACAACGAAGAGCTGATCAAGGGCGTCGACCGGGCCGCGACCACCACCGTCTCGGCGCTGCGGATCGCCGTGATGCTGGCCTCGGCCCTCGACAACCAGCGCAAGGTGACCGAGCAGGTGAACGTGTTGCGCTCGACCACCGAGGACTTGATCCGGGGCAACGCGGAGATGCTCGCCACCCAGAGCGGGGAGATCCAGCGCATCGCGGCGGACCCGGCGGTCGGGGCGGAGACGCTGCGGTCGGCGTTCCAGCAGATCTACCGGACGCTGGACGCGATCGACACGTACAAGATCCAGGCGACGGAGTCGATGGCGACGACCGTGGAATCACTGACGGCGGAGCTGCGGACCGCGAGCACGCATCTGGAGCGGACCCGGTCCGCGGGCGCGCTGGAAGGCGGTCCGCAGTGACGGGAAGACGGCCTTCGGGGAGACGGCGGCCGAGGCTGACGGCCGCGCTGATCGCGGCGCTGCTCACCGCGACCGCCACCGTCACCGCCTGCTCGCCGGGCGGCGGTGCGAAGGATCCCCGGAACGACGGCGCGGACACCGCGTACCACCCCGGCACCCTGCGGGTGCTCGCCTCCAGCGAACTCGCCGACATGCGGGGCGTGCTGGACGAGGCGGAGCGGAAGACCGGGGTGAAGGTACGGCCCACCTGGACCGGCACGCTGGACGCCGCCGAGCTGATCGCGTCCGGCAAGGCGGACGGGAAGTACGACGCGGTGTGGCTGTCGTCCAACGACTATCTGCGGCTGCACCCGGGCACGGCCGAGCGCCTCACCAACGAGACCTCGGTCATGTCCTCCCCCGTCGCCCTCGGCGTCAAGGCGGCCACGGTCGCGCGGCTCGGCTGGCGGCCGGACGAGGTCACCTGGTCACAGGTGCACCAGGCGGTGCGGGCGGGGAAGCTGACGTACGGGATGACCGACCCCGTACGCTCCAACTCCGGTTTCTCCGCGCTGATCTCGGTGGCCTCCGGGCTGTCGGGCGCGCAGTCCGCGCTGACGGACGCGGATGTGCGCCGGGCAGCGCCCAAGCTGGAGGAGTTCTTCACCGGGCAGAAGCTGACCTCCGGTTCCTCCGGCTGGCTGGCGACCGCGTACACCCGGCGCGGCAGCGTGGACGCACTGGTCAACTACGAGTCGGTGCTGCTCTCCATGAACCGCGACAGCCACACCGGACTCACCGTGATCCGCCCGAAGGACGGCGTGGTGACCGCCGACTACCCGCTGACGCTGCTGACGTCGGCGCCCCAGGAGGCGCGGGAATCCGGCCAGGCGCTCACCTCGTATCTGCGCGGCCCCGAAGCACAGCGGGCGCTGACCGAGGAGACGTTCCGCCGCCCGGTCGTCCCGTCGGTGAAGCCCGCGGCGGGTCTCGGCACCGAGAAGCGGCGCGAACTGCCCTTCCCCGGCTCGCGTTCGGTCGCGGACGGGCTGCTCGACGCGTACGAGAACCAGCTGCGCCGGCCCTCGCGCACCGTGTACGTACTGGACACCTCGGGCTCGATGGAGGGCGAGCGGCTGTCCCGGCTCAAGGCGGCGCTGGCCGGGCTCACGGGCACGGACGACTCCGCGACCGGGGAGCGCTTCCGGGACCGGGAGGAGGTGACGCTGATGCCGTTCGGCTCGTCGGTGAAGCGGATCCGTACGCATACGGTGGACCCGGGCGACCCGGCCACCGCGCTGGACGGGATCCGTGCGGACGCCGGTTCGCTGACCGCGTCCGGCGACACGGCGATCTACAGCAGCCTGCGGGAGGCGTACGCGCGGCTGGGCGCGGGCGGCGCCGACGCCTTCACCTCGATCGTGCTGATGACGGACGGCGAGAACACCGCGGGCAGCGGTCCCGGCGACTTCGACGCCTTCTACGCGGGGCTGCCGGAGGACCGGCGGGCCACGCCCGTCTTCCCGATCCTCTTCGGCGACTCGGACCGCGCGGAGCTGGGGCATATCGCCGAACTGACGGGCGGGCGGCTGTTCGACGCGACGCGCGGCTCGCTCGACGGGGCCTTCGAGGAGATCCGTGGCTACCAGTAGATTCCTCAGGTACGTGGAGTCCCGGAAGAACCTCACCGGCAGCGCGGCGGGGCTGGCGGGACTGGCCCTCACCTTCACCGGACTCGCGGGCGCGTACTGGCCGGTGGTCGTCGCCGGACTGTACGGCGCGGGTGCGCTGCTCGCCCCGCCCGAACGCCCCGACGCGCCGCCCTTCACCGACCCTTCCGAGCAACTGGACGAGCTGCGCGGCGACTTCGAGCAGCTCATGGCCTATCTGGGCGAGGTGGACCTGCCTCCCGCGGCGGCGGGCCGGCTGACGGAGCTGACCGAGACGCTGGCCGCCCTGCTGGAGCCCGGCTGGGTCACGGACGCCCTGGCCGTGGACCCGGAAGCGGTCCACACCCTGTCCAGGGCGGTCCGCCAGGACATCCCGGAGTCGGTGGACACCTTCGTCCGCACCCGCTGGTGGACCCGCCTCCAGCCGGGCACCGAGCCGCCGGAACGCCACCTGGAGCGCCAGCTGACGGTGCTGCACGACGAGGCACACGCGCTGGCGACGGCACTGCGTGAGGCGGAGTCGCGCAGGCAGGAAACGCACACGCGGTACTTGGAGGACCGGGGCAAGCACTGACGTACCCCCGGAGCCGTGCGGGGGCTCCGGGGGTACGGGTCGACGGGTACGGGTCGATGGGTACGGGTACGGGTCGACGGGTGCCGGTATACGCGTCGCCACGGATACCGGCGGGGCCGCCGTCAGCCCAGGCGCTCGACCAGGGCGTGGTACTCGTCCCACAGTTCCTTGGGCGCGTGGTCGCCGAAGGTGTTGAGGTGCTCGGGGACGAGAGCCGCCTCCTCGCGCCAGACCTCCTTGTCGACCGAGAGCAGGAAGTCCAGCTCGGGTTCCGACAGCGCCAGGCCGTCGGTGTCCAGGGCCTCCTTGGTCGGCAGGATGCCGATCGGGGTCTCGACGCCCTCCGCCGTGCCCTCCAGCCGCTCCACGATCCACTTCAGGACGCGGCTGTTCTCACCGAAGCCGGGCCACACGAACCGGCCCGCGTCGTTCTTGCGGAACCAGTTCACGTAGTAGATCTTCGGCAGCTTCGACTCGCGGCCCTCCCGCGCGGCGTCCGAGCCGACCTTGACCCAATGGCCCATGTAGTCGCCCATGTTGTAGCCGCAGAACGGCAGCATGGCGAACGGGTCGCGGCGCAGCTCGCCGACCTTGCCCTCGGCGGCCGCCGTCTTCTCGGAGGCGACGTTGGCTCCGAGGAAGACGCCGTGCTGCCAGTCGAAGGACTCGGTGACCAGCGGTACGGCGGAGGCGCGACGGCCGCCGAAGAGGATCGCCGAGATCGGGACCCCCTTGGGGTCCTCCCACTCGGGCGCGATGATCGGGCACTGCCCGGCCGGGACGGTGAAGCGGGCGTTGGGGTGGGCGGCGGGCGTGCCGGACTCCGGTGTCCAGTCGTTGCCCTTCCAGTCGGTGAGGTGCGCGGGCGGCTCCTCCGTCATGCCCTCCCACCAGATGTCGCCGTCGTCGGTGAGCGCCACGTTGGTGAAGACCGAGTTGCCCCACATGGTCTTCATGGCGTTGGCGTTGGTGTGCTCGCCGGTGCCGGGCGCGACACCGAAGAAGCCCGCCTCGGGGTTGATCGCGTAGAGCCGCCCGTCCTCGCCGAACCGCATCCAGGCGATGTCGTCGCCTATGGTCTCCACGGTCCAGCCGGAGATGGTGGGCTCCAGCATGGCGAGGTTGGTCTTGCCGCACGCGGAGGGGAAGGCCGCGGCGACGTACTTCGACTCGCCCTGCGGGGGCGTGAGCTTGAGGATCAGCATGTGCTCGGCGAGCCAGCCCTCGTCACGCGCCATGACGGAGGCGATACGGAGCGCGTAGCACTTCTTGCCCAGCAGGGCGTTGCCGCCGTAGCCGGAGCCGTACGACCAGATCTCGCGGGACTCGGGGAAGTGCGAGATGTACTTGGTGGAGTTGCACGGCCACGGCACATCGGCCTCGCCCTCGGCGAGCGGCGCGCCCAGCGTGTGGACCGCCTTCACGAAGAAGCCGTCGGAGCCCAGCTCGTCGAGCACCGGCCGCCCCATGCGGGTCATGGTGCGCATGGAGGCCGCGACATACGCGGAGTCGGTGATCTCGACGCCGATCGCGGAGAGCGGTGAGCCCAGCGGTCCCATGCAGAACGGCACGACGTACATCGTCCGGCCGCGCATCGAGCCGCGGAAGACGCCGTCGTCCCCCGTGAAGATCTCGCGCATCTCCGCCGGCGCCTTCCAGTGGTTGGTCGGGCCCGCGTCCTCCTCCTTCTCGGAGCAGATGAAGGTGCGGTCCTCGACGCGTGCCACGTCGGACGGGTCCGAAGCGGCGTAGTAGGAGTTCGGCCGCTTGACCGGGTCGAGTTTCGTGAAGGTGCCCTTGGCGACGAGCTCCCCGCACAGGCGCTCGTACTCGCTTTCGGACCCGTCGCACCAGACCACCCTGTCCGGCTGCGTGATTCCTGCGATCTCGTCGACCCAGGAGATCAGCTCCTGGTGGTTGGTGGGGACGGTGCTGGTGCTGGTGCTGGGAGCCGCGATGTCGCGCGCCACGATCGCTCCTTGATGAGGGTTCTTTGAGGTTGTGCCCCTTGGGGGCTGCGACCCGGATGCTTCGTAGCCGCTCATCCGGTGCCGACCGCACTCATTTGATCATCCGACTGATCCGCCCATCTGTCCAGAGGGCCTCACACGTGAGCATCGCCACTCGCAGGGCACGCTTACGTCATCTCGACGGCACGCACTGGGCACCCCGGATCTTTCGTACCAGGGCGTAACTTACGGCCCCGTAGGTAGCATGAGCTCATGACTAACGCCGCTCCCGATCCGCTCGACAGCTCCCCGCGGACAGACCTCCCGCACTCGGAAGGGGGGCCGGTCGAGATCCAGCTGCCGAGTCCGGTCAAACCGAAACTGCGCGGCTGGCTGCACGCGGGGATGTTCCCCGCCGTGCTGATCGCGGGGCTGGCCCTGATCGTCCTGACCGACTCGACCCGCGCGCGTGTCGCGTGCGGTATCTACGTCTTCACAGCGTGCCTGCTCTTCGGCGTCAGCGCGATATATCACCGCGGCACCTGGGGCCCACGCGGCGAGGCCGTCCTGCGCCGGCTCGACCACGCCAATATCTTCCTGATCATCGCGGGCACGTACACCCCGCTGACCATGCTGCTGCTGCCCGACTCGACCGGCCGGACCCTGCTCTGGGCCGTGTGGGCCGCCGCCGCCGCGGGCATCGCCTTCCGGGTCTTCTGGGTCGGCGCGCCGCGCTGGCTCTACACCCCGTGCTATATCGCGATGGGCTGGGCCGCCGTCTTCTTCCTGCCCGACTTCATGCGCGCCGGCGGGATCGCCGTGCTCGTGCTCGTGGTCGTCGGCGGGCTGCTCTACAGCGCGGGCGGCGTGATCTACGGACTGAAGCGCCCCAACCCGTCACCGCGCTGGTTCGGCTTCCACGAGGTGTTCCACTCCTTCACCCTCGCCGCGTTCGCCACGCACTTCGTCGGCATCTCACTGGTGGCGTACCAGCACTCCTGACGGACGCGGATCCCGGACCGCACAGGGTCCGGGAGCCCCGGGATGCCCGACAATGAGAAGCATGGCCGCCCTCTCTCACACCCCCCTCACGGCGCAGCAGCCCCAGCTCGGCCTGCGTGAACGCAAGAAGCTCAGGACCAGGACCGCGATCCGCAGGGCCGCCTTCGGGCTGATCGCCGAGCAGGGGTACGAGGCGACGACCATCGAGCAGATCGCGGAGGCGTCGGAGGTCTCCCCGTCCACCGTCTTCCGGTACTTCCCGACCAAGGAGGACATCGTCCTCACCGACGACTACGACGCGGTCGTGGCGTCCGTACTGCGCTCCCGGCCGGCCGGTGAACCCCCGCTCGAATCCATCCGGTTCCTCCTCGACCAGACGCTCCAGTCCATCCTGGCCACCGAGTACGACGAGGCGATACAGCGTACGAAGCTGATGGTCGAGGTCCCGGCCGTCCGCGCCAGGATGACCGAGACGATGGCGGAGTCGGCGAAGCTCCTCGGCGATGTCCTCGCGGAGCGCACCGGCCGCGCCCCCGACGACCTGGAGCTGCGGCTCTTCATCGCGGCCATGCTGAGCGTGGTGCGCGAGGTCACCCTCTACTGGGGCGAGCACGGCAACCAGGACGATCTGCGCGTCCTGGTGGGCCACGCCCTGGACAGCGTCGCCGACGGACTGCGTCTCTGACCGGTACGGGGTCCGGTACGGGGTCCGGTACGGGGTCCGCCCCGGACGGACCCGCCGACCGATCCCACCGCTCCAGGACGCGGTCTGCGCGATCGACGCCGCGCACGAGCGGGAGGACTCGGTCCTCGCCCGTGGCCGATCAGCACGGTCTGACCGGCAGGGAGTTACGGACGTTGACGTCCTTCCGCGGCCTTCCTCAGCGGAAGCGGGGCGTCAGCGTCAGACGCGCCGTGATCGTCTTCGGGCGCTGGTACGCGTGCAGGGCCAGCGTGCTGAGGTCCGTGCCGTGGCCCGACGAACCCCGGCCGCCGTGCGGCAGCTCCGCCGTCTGGACGAGATGGCAGTTGAGCCACGCCTCGCCCGCGTTCAGCCGGGCCGCGAGGTCCAGGCCCGCCGCCACGTCCCGGGTCCATACGCTGGCGGCCAGGGCCTGCGGCACCTCGTTCGCCAGCGCCACGGCCTCCTCCACGCTGTCCGCCGCCTGCACCGTCAGCAGCGGGCCGAACACCTCGTCCAGCACCGCCGGATCGTCGTCCGGCAGATCCGCGAGCACACACGTGGGCCGCCAGAAGCCGTCCTCCTCGCCGGTGCCGGGCGCGCTCTCGCCCGTCGCCATCACCACCGCCGTCGAGGAGGCCATGAGCAGGTCGTAACGCCCCATCTGGTCCGGGTTGTTGAGCGGACCGAAGTCCCGGCCCGCCCGGCGTTCCCCCATCGCGTCGGCGAGCAGGGACACGGCCGACTCGTAGTTCTCGCGGAGCGTGATCACCCGCGCCGGGACGGCGCAGCTCTGGCCCGCGTTGTACGTGGTCGCGAGCGCCAGCTCCGACCAGGTGTCCTCGGGGGCGTCCGGCAGGACGACGACCGGGCTGTTGCCACCCAGCTCCAGGCTGACGCGCCGGGTGCCCGCGCGCGCCGCCACATCGGCCCCGGCCTCCGCGCTCCCGGTGAAGGCGACCATGTCGACCGCGCTCGCCACGAGCAGCCGTCCGGTCTCCCGGTCGCCGGGCAGGGTCTGGAGGACCGCCTCGCCCAGTGCCTCCGCGGCGTGCTCGGCGAGCAGCAGCAGTGAGTCGGGGGTGGTCTCGGCGGGCTTGACGACGACGCTGTTCCCGGCGGCGAGCGCGGGCGCGCAGCGCCAGGTGGCCATCATCAGCGGGTAGTTCCAGGGGACGACGACCCCGGCCACACCGAGCGGCTCCCAGCGGACCCAGCTCTCGTGCCCGGCGACGAAGCCTCCGGCGGCGGGGGCGGGCTGGGTGCGCGCCGCCCAGGCGTAGAAGCGGAAGAGGTCCGCGGCGTTCGCCACCTCGCCCGCCGCCTCGTGCGCCGGCTTGCCGGTGCCCGCACGCTCCAGAGCTGCGTACGCGTCGGCGTGCTCCTCGATCAGCCCGGCGAGCCGGTCGAGCGCCCGGGATCGCTCCCTCGGGGTGCGCGCCCGCCAGCCGTCGAAGGCACGGCGGGCCGCGCGGACCGCGGCGGCGACCCGCGGGCCACGGGCGACGGGCGAGCTGCCGCGTATCCGTCCGGTACGCGGGTCGATGAGCGGCACGGTGGCGTCCGGCTCGGTGGCGTCCGGCTCGGTGGCGTCCGACGCCTCCGCCCAGAGGTACGCATCGGCGTTCGGCTCGGTGAACGGCTCGGTGTTCGGCTCGGTGTTCCGCTCGGCGGTCAAGGAGTCCTCCATCAGCTGACGTCGTAGGCGCGCAGCCACAGTTCAAGGGTGAGCACGAGCCAGAGTTTGCCGCCCTGCCTGGGCAGCAGCGTGCCCTCTCCCCGCATCCACGCGCGCACCGTGTCCGGCCGGAACAGCCCGCGGGCGCGCGCCTCGCGGCCCAGCAGCAGATCGCCCGCCAGCTCCCGCAGCGGTCCGCCGAGCCACTGCTGCACCGGCACCCGCATACCGCTCTTCGGCCGGTCCACGACCGTGTCCGGCAGCAGATCCCGTACGGCCTCCTTCAGCACCCACTTCTCGGCCGCCCCGTGCAGCTTCCACCGGGGCGGCGTGGCGAAGGCGTGGTCCACCACCCGGCGGTCGAACAGCGGGGCGCGGCCCTGGATCCCCTGGGAGGCGGTGAGCCGTTCGACCTTGGTGAGGATGTGATGCGCGCCCTTGGTGCGCAGATTGCAGTGCAGCAGCTGGTTGAGCAGGTGGTCCATCCTGCCGTCCCGGGCCGCGGGCCGCAGATACGGGGCGACGAACCGCTCCGGGGCCGGCGCGGCGGCCAGGGCGTCCAGCGCGTCGGCGGTGAGCAGCTCGGGCAGGTCGGTGAAGCATTTGCGGTACGAGCGCAGGTACGCCGTCTCGCGCGCGTCCTCGGCGTCGCCGCCCGCCACCTCGCCGCGGTGCATCTCGTACACCAGCATGGGCAGGTTCTTCGGCCCGCCGAACACCGGGTCGCCGCCCTCCCCGTTGAGCACGACCCGGGGCCCGTCGCCCGCCACGGCCTCGGCGAGCATCAGATTGGGCACGGTCAGCGGATCGCCGACGGGGCTGTCGAGCAGCGCGGCGGCCTCCGCGAGCCGCGCGGCCACGGCGTCGCCTGACACGGTGAGGACGCGGTGGCGGGTGTGGCAGTGCTGGGCGACCAGGCCGGAGTAGCCCAGCTCATGGGGGAGTTCGTCGCCGAAGCTGATGGAGTACGTGTGCACGGGATGGGCGTGGAGTTTGGCGGCGAGCGCGGTCACCAGCGAGCTGTCGACCCCGCCGGAGAGCAGCACGCCCACGGCCTCGGCCTCCGGCAGCCGGCGTGCCGTCGCCTCCTCCAGCAGCGCGCGCAGGCGCAGGGCGTGGCTCTCGGGCGCCGCGCCGTCGTCCTCGATCAGCTCCTGGGGCTCCCAGTAGTGCTCCTCCGTGACGGCCCCGTCCACCGCGAGCCGCAGACAGCGCCCGGGGAGCACTTCGCGTACGCCGCGCAGCAGCGTCTCCTCGCCGGGGAGGTAGGCGAAGGTCAGGAAGGAGCGTACGGCGGCCAGTTCGAGACCGGTGCCGAGCGCGGGCCAGCGGCGCAGGGCGCGCAGCGAGGTGGACGCGGCCCAGCAGCCGTCGGCGCGGGCGTAGAACAGCGTGCGGGCGCCCATGTGGTCGCGGATCAGGACCAGTTCCCCGGTGTCGTGCACGGCGAGCGCGAACATGCCTTCCGCCGCCCGGATCCCGGCGGCGCCGAGCCGTACCCAGCAGCGCAGCAGCAGCTCACCGTCCGGGCAGCCCGGCGGGGCGGGGGCCCCGGCGCCGACGAGCGCCGCGAACAGCTCGGGCCGGTTGTGGAGGGTGACCTCGCCGACGGCGGTACGGCCGTACGCGGTGAACGGGCCGGTGGCATGGCCCGGTTCGTCCCGGACCAGCGCCGCGCCCGGCAGACCGGCGCCCACGGCGGCGCCCATCGCCGCGAGATGTTCCGCCGCCCGTTCGGGTGTCGCCGCCAGGCAGGCGCAGAAACGCGCCATGGCCGCCCCCTCCTCTCGGTTCCTTCTCGGTCCTTCTCAGTCGTACTCGGTCCTTCGCGGTCCTTCGCGATCCTTCGCGGGTGGCCGGACCGGTCGGCCGGCCGGGCTATCCGAAGTCGTCGTCGCTCCAGCCGCCGTCGTCGTCGGAGTTCCATCCGTCACTGGAGTCCCAGTCGCCGCCGCCGTCGCCACCGCCCGCGTCCCCGCCGCCTGAGGAGTTCTGGGCCGCCGCCTGCTGCTGTTGCTGCCGCAGTTCCTCCTCCTCTTCGGGCGTGAGTTCCTCGGGCGGGAGCTGGGCGGCCGTGACGGCGAGGGCGACGAGCCCGAGCCCGCCCAGCAGCGTCCCCATGCGCCCGCCGAACGAGGTCTTGTTGACCAGCAACGTCTCGCCCCGGTCCCAGACCGTGCGGCCGTAGCCGATGTCCCGGCCGTAGGTCACCCTGCCGTCGGAGTACCGGCGCTTGATGATGCGTCCGCCGAGCTGTTCGTCGGTGCCGGACGCGCCCTGGTTGTCGTGCCAGCGCACGTGCGTGCCGCCTTCGCGCCGCCGCCATTCCTCGCGTCCGTCCTCATAGCGGCGGTGGACGCTGCCGTCGGCGAGCAGCTCATCCCTGTACGGGGTTTCGCGTGGCCGGTTGATCACCTTGAGTCCTCGTATCCCCTGGTCGGTTCGTCGGCCATGTCATGAATCCCGCCGTACGCAGCTCACGCAGCCCGGTCCACACCGAGTGGCCGGGCGTCCTCGGTCCGCGCACGAGCCGCAGTACGGTGCGCAGCAGCCGGGCCGGTGAGACGGACTCCACCTCCGCGAAGCGCCCGTCGGCGAGCCAGTCCCGCTCGCGGGGTCCGAGCGCGGCGGGCAGCGTCAGCGGGCCGGGTCCCTGTGCCAGTACCTGTGCCGGGCCGCGCGGCGAGATCAGGTGGAGCGCCGTGGCGTGCCGGGGTACGAGGCCCATCGAGGAGACCCGTACGCCGGGGACCGCGTCACGCACCCGGCCGGTGAGCGCGATGCCGTCCACGCTCGCGTCGTGCAGGACGTGCACGGTCGCGCCGTCGACCCTGCCGAGCCCGGTCACCAGCCGGGGGTCGAGCGGCAGATCGTCGGCGGCGAACACCGGGCAGGCGGCCTCCAGATGCACATCGTTGGCGAGGAGCATCCGGGCCACCTGGCGGCTCTGGCAGATGAGCAGCCGGGGCAGTCCATAGTCGTAGAGATCGGGCGCGGAGGGCGCGGACGGTTCCCGAAAGTCATCGGCTGAAGCCGGAGCCGGGGCCAGCAGTCCCGGCACCGCGCCGTGCCGCCGCAGCGCCTCCTCGAACCGCTCGTACCGTACGGGCGGCGCGGGCGTCAGCGGAAGCCTGCGCGGGACCGCGTGCGACGGGCGCAGGACGCGGCACATCTCGTAGTACAACTGACGCTCGGTGAACCGGATCCGGCCGGGCGCGCCCGCACGCGCGACGGCGGTGGCGAGGGCACGGTCGAGCAACCGGTCGCCGATGCTCGCGGCGACGCGTGGGGTCATCGGCCGTCCTCGCCCGGCCAGGTGAGGAACCCGACGGACTCCGCCTTCCGCCGCTCGGGATCCGGACCGGTCGCGGCGCCGACGCGTGCGACGGTCCTGCTGACGGCCGCGAGGAGCTTGGCGGGCCGTATGGCCACGAGGGAGACGGTCCAGCCCTTGGCCAGCCACTCCAGCTCGTCCTTGGTGAGCGTCCCGCTCTCGCCCAGCCACTCGACGAGATCCTTCGCCGGCTTGTCGCCGCGCCTCGCCGGCGCGCCCGGCGTCCGCATGACGGCGCGCGGCGGCAGCCCCGCGTCGATCACTGTGCGGCCCGGCAGCGCCTCACGCGTCCGCATGACCAGCCGGCAGCCCGGGGCGCTCGCGTCGTGCAGGACGAGGACGGGCAGCGCGTCCGGCACCTGCTCGACCTCTGTGGCGATGACGGCTCCGTGCCGCTCCGGTATCCCGTTGGCGACCAGGAAGGCGGCGATGGCCCGGTCAGGGCAGAGCACCGCGAGGCGTGCCCCCTCCGGTATATAGACGCGGCGGTACGGGAAGTCGTCCACGATCCCGGCCGGGAGCGCGCCGTAGACGTCCACCCAGTCGCTCAGCAGCATCGCGCGGAAGCCGCTGAGCGGATTCGGCGTCGGTTTCCTCTTGCTCGCCAGGGCGATGGTCACGCCGAGGATGAAGATGCCGACCAGGATCGAGCCGAAGATGGTGAACCCGACCATGTCACCGGTGCTCACTCCGACGACGACCATGATGACGCCCACCAGCAGGGGCACCCACAGGCAGCCAAGGGCCTCCACGACCGGGCTCTGGCTCTTGGCCGGCGCCGTCCTGGGCAGCGCCGCGGCCCCAAGCTGGTGGACGGAGATCTTCAGCCGTCCGCCGTCGGTGAGCTTGGGGAGGAGACGGCGGACCCGTGCGTCGCTCATCCTCAGCGAGTTGGTCCTGGGGTCCAGGGCGAAGCGCCGCTTGCAGTGGGAGCAGGTGCGGTTGGGCCGCTCCTTCAGGAGAAGGTTCTTGTTGCAGAACGGGCAGATCATCGTGGGCCCTCCAGCACGGACGCGGCGCGCCGGAGTCCGGCGGCGAGACGCTCTCGCACGGTGGTGGCGCCGATGCCCCGGACGCGCTGGATACGTTCGATGTCGCGCAGCGCGGCGGCCAGCAGCCCGTAGTCGGTGCCCACGCGCGTGACGGTGCCGAGCCCGCCGCGGCCGTGTGCCACGCGCCGGTCGCCTGCGGTGGCGCGGCGCTCGGCTTCGTCCGCGGTGATCGCGTAGTCCTCGTGGTCGATACCGAAACCGGCCTGGGCGGCGAGCATGTTCAACGGCTTCGCGCCGCGGTTGGCGAAGGAGTGGGGCATCATCCCGGGGATCCGGATCATGGCCCCGGGAGAGAGCCGGATCTCGGTGACCCGGCCCCGCGCCGCGTCGTAGAGACCGCAGGCGGCGTGACCGAGGCTGAGCACGACGTGCTCGCCGCCGTGCGCGTGCGGGGTGACGGCGCTGCGCGGGCCGACGACCCCGAGCTTGAACGTGGCGTTGGACGGGCGCTCGGGCGAGGTGTGCGCGTCACCGACGAGGTAGTGGGCGAACTGCCCGTCGTCGAGGAAACGCAGGAACTCCTCGCTCGGGCCCAGCTCGCGCGCCCCGTTCCGGTCGGCGAACAGCACGCTGCCCCCGGGCTTGAGATGGAACAGCTCCACTCCGTGGGGCAGGTCGCGCGAGAGCCGCTCCATACCCCGCAGCCCGGGTGTGCCGGAACCGGTTTCCACGTCGGACATCAACGCCCCCCTCGCGTCGTGGACCACGATCGCATCGTAGAACCGTGACCGGGAATACCTGGAGCAGATGATATGGCGGAGCACTGACATCGCGATGAAGTGCGTGCTCCGCGCCCGCTGTTGGGGCCGATGCGCCGCATACGCGGTGGCGAGAGCCCGGGGGCCGCGTACGCGATGACGGTCCGGCGGGCCGCGTACGCGGCGACCGTCCCGGGGGGCCGCGTACGCGGTGGCGAAAGCCCGGGGCCCGGTCCGCGTACGCGACACCTCACCCCAGAGTCAGCGGCGCCTCACGTCCCCCTTCCCGCACGCCACTCCGTCGCCGTCCGGGTCGAGCCGGAGCGGATCGTCCCCGCCGTTGACCTTCAGCCGCCCGTAGTCGTTCGCCGCGAGCCAGTCGCAGCGTGCCCTCGTCGTCGCCGCCTTCGTACTCCCCGGGCTCCCCTGGCTCCCCTGGCTCCCCTGGCTCCCCCGCACCGTCTCGGGGAAGACCGTCGGTACGCAGACGTTCGCCGAGCCGTAGTGCCGGTCGCATCCCGCGACCTGCGGGCTCACCGGCGCCGAGGTCCGCTTCTTCCGCGGTTTCCCGGGGCTCTTCGCGAGATCCCCCGCGAAGTCGTGGACGTGCGCCGACTCCGCCGCCTTGTCGGCGAGCGCCGGCGGACCGCCCAGACGCACCCACTCGGCCACCGAAGGAACGCCGTTGGCGTCGACCGCGAAGAGCATGTACCAGCCCGGCGGCGCCAGATTCGGGTTGCTCGTGACATTGAGGTCGACATTGTTCCCGTCCACCGACAGCGGCAGATCCACGAACCGCTGGTTGGGGTCGGAGGAGTGGGTGACCGCGGCCGGCCGGATCAGCTCGGCCTTGGCGATCGGCCGGTCGACCGTGATCCGCTGCGTATCGCCGTACAGCCACTGGTTGTCGATCAGTGACGTGATCCGCGGGCGTGGTCCCTTGAGGAGATACGGCGGGGTGTAGAGCGACACCCGGTGGTTCCAGGAGCCGTTGCCCGGGTTGTCGCCGGTCGTCATCACCCGGCCGTCCGGCAGCAGGAACGCCGAGGAGTGGTAGCCGCGCGCCTCCGGGTCCACCGCGACCGGATCGAAGGTGTCCGTCGCCGGGTCGAACAGCGAGGACTCGTAGACGGGGTTGGCGCGGTTGTGCAGCGCGCCGCCCGTCTCCAGGACCTTGCCGTCGGGCAGCAGCACGGCGGAGCCGTACATCTTGCCCTGCGCCCCGGTCTGCGGCTGCGGTCCGTTGCCGAGGTCGACCGTGCCCTGCGGCAGCAACGGGCCCGGGGTGTAGCGGGGGTTGGGCTGCTTGAGGTCGATGAGATCCGTCAGCCGGTTGGCCTCCGGATTGGAGTCGATATTGCCGCCGCCGATCGTCAGCACCCGCTGGTCCTGCGCGGGCGGCAGCAGCACGCTCGCCGACTGGTCGCGCTCGTCCTTGTTCTGGAGACCCGCGATCTCGGTCACCGTGTTGGCGTCGTAGTCGTAGACCGACGAGCCGGTGCCGGGCGTGCCGTTGCCGAAGACATGGCTGCCGGAGTAGAAGAGCCGCCCGTCCTGCATCAGGATCATCGACGGGTACAGGCCCCAGTACGACCAGGTCTGGTTGACCTGTCCCATCGGCAGCCACTTGTCCTGCGCGGCCGACCAGCGCTCGGCCGTCACCGAACCGCTGGAGTCCTCGCGCAGCCCGCCGAAGGACATCACATCGCCATTGCCCATGATCGTGGCCGACGGATACCAGTGCCCGTCGTTCATGTCGTTGGTCCTGGTGTACGTCTCGGTGGCGGGGTCGAAGACGTACGAGTCCTTGTAGCCCTGGTAGCCGACCGTGCCGTCCGCCGACGGATAGCCCTTGTTGCCGCTCATCACCAGCACCCGGCCGTCGGAGAGCTGGACATGACCGGAGCAGAACATGTCGTCGGGGGTGGGGACCGTACGGTACGAGCCGTCCGCCGGGTCGTACACCGCCGAGGTGAACGTACCGGCCTCGAACATCTCCGGGTCGTTGCCGGAGCCCGCGATCAGCAGCACCTTGCCGTTGTGCAGCACCACCGAGTGCATCGAGCGCACCGGGTTCTCCGTCGGCAGCACCTGCCAGCGGCCGTTGGCGCACTCCTCGGCGGTCCCGGTGCACTCCGGTTCGACGGGCGGCGGGGCGACCTCCTCCATCACATAGTCATCGGTGGTCACACTGCCCGTGCCGTACACCGACACGCCCCAGGTGATCCGGTCGGTGCCGGGCGGGATGACGGGCGTACGGACCTCGGCCCGCTGGTAACCGGCGCTGAGGTCCAGGGTCTTGAGATCGGTCCAGTACTGCCAGCCCGCCGTGGCGTCATGGCGGAAGAGCGTGATCGCGGCGTCGGGTGTCGTGGATTTGTACCAGAGGGACAGGTCGTACTGCCGCTCGGGCACGACCGCGGGCGCGCACTCCGCGGACTCCGTGATCAGCGCCTTGCGGTCGCCCTCGGTCCGGCGGGTCAGCGCGACTCTCAGCGCCGCGGTGCCGGAGTGGGCGTCGGCGACGGTATCGAAGGAGAAGTCGTTGTCCCCCCAGCCGGACCGCTCCCAGCAGTACGGCAGGGCGTCCGTGCCGGGCGGGCCCGGTGTCTCGAACCCGGGGTTCTTGACGAGGTTCGCCCCGGCCGCGGCGGGCTGCTGGGTGGCGTACAGCATGCTGCCGGTCAGCGCGAGGAACGTGAGGAAGGCGGTACGACGCGACGTACGGAAACGGAAGGGGCGCGGCGTACGGGATCCGCGCGACGTACGGAAACGGAAGGGGCGCGAGGTACGGGATCCGCGCGGCGTACGGAACCGGCGTGGCGGGACACGCGGCGGGACGGGGCTCATCGGCGCACGCTCCCCTCGGTACGGGCGGCCACCGCCGCACGGTCCGACGCGCGGCGGGCCGCACGGCCCGCGCCGCGCCCCGCGCCGCGCCCCGCCCGCTCCCGCCTCGGCTCCCGCTTGGGCAGATACACCAGCGCCTCCGTGCCCACGAACCGCAGCACGAACGTCGCCAGCAGCGCGCACGCGGTCGCCGTCAGCACCCCCATCCCGAGCTGTGCGACGAACAGCGCGATCAGCGGGATACGGAGCAGCAGGTCGGCGTTGGCGAGCAGCGCGAACCGGCCCACCCGGTCCGCCCAGTGCCGGTGCGCCCGCCGGTCGCGGAAGAGCAGCACCTCGATCAGGAGGAAGTTCCACAGGACCCCGAACTGGTTGGCCACCACCTCGGCCGGCAGATAGTGCACCCCGGCCGCCGTCAGCCCGTGCAGCGCGAGCAGGTTCGGTACGAAGCCGGTGAGCCCGATCAGTCCGAAGGCGATCATCCGGGCGAGCGGGGCGGCCGTCCGCAGCTCCACGAGGTGGCGCAGGAAGCGCAGTCCTTCCTTCGCCGTCGACTTCGACTCGCCCGCGAACCGGTCGCGGAAGACGAACGGCACCTCGGCCGGCTGCTCGGGCCGGCAGCGTACGGCCAGCTCCAGCAGGATCTTGTAGCCGAGCGGCCGCAGCGCCTCCGCGGTGACGGCGGAGCGCCGGATCGCGAAGAACCCGCTCATCGGGTCGCTGATCCCGCGCAGCCCGGCCGGGAACAGCCCCTTGGTCAGCCAGGTCGCCGCGCGGGACACGGCGACGCGGTAGCCGCCGGCCAGCCCGGCCCGGCTGCCGCCCTCGATATAGCGGCTCGCGACGACGAGATCCGCGGAGGTCCGCTCCCCGGCCGCGACCAGCTCGGGGACGAGCGCGGGCGGATGCTGGAGGTCGGCGTCCATGACGACGATCCAGTCGGACCCCGCGGCCCTGAGCCCTTCGACGACCGCACCGCCGAGACCGCCCTCGGGCTTCTCCCGGTGGATCACGCTCACCGGGAACGGGCAGTCCTGCGCGGCGGATTCGATGACGTCGGGGGTGTCATCGGTCGAGTCGTCGACGAAGATCACCTCGCAGGGCAGCCTGGCCGGTACGGCGCCGGTGAGCTGCCGCAGCAACTCCCGTACGTTCCCGGACTCGTTGAAGGTCGGGATGATGACGGTGACGGCGCCGGGCTCGGCGACGACGGTCGCCTCCAGCTCCGGTTCACCGCGCTCCCCGGCACCGATGGGGGGAAGAATGCTCATCGCTCGTCGCCTCCCGCGATCCGGTCGCCATCCGTGCTTGCCGTGCGTGCGGCGCTTCCCGTACTTCCCGTGCGCCCCGCGCCTCCCGCGCCTCCCGTGATCCGCCGGATCTCGATCCGGTCCTCGCCGTCCCCGAAGACGGCGACGGCGGTCGAGTGCTCCAGCGCGTCCCGCACCTTGGGCAGATCGCGCGCGTCGCGCCGTACGGTCGGGGACGCGACCACATAGTCCAGATCGCGCCAGCCGTCGGGCATGGTCTTCGTGACGGCCGGGTCGAGGTCGGCCTTGTAGAACCAGATCGCGCCGAGCCCCGGTTCGTACCCGGCGTGCACGAGGTCGAGCCAGAGCGCGTCGTCGACCAGCACCCGGGCCCGGGACGGGTCGGGCACCTCGGTCGCCATCCAGGAAGCGGCCTGCCGGTAGGGGGCGTTGGCGTCGGCCGTCAGCGCGGTGCGATCGCCCTCGTACCACCGGGGGACGACGACGGCCAGCGCGCTCGCGGCGAGCGCGGCCAGCGCCGTCCAGCGGACGGTGGTGAGCGTACGGCCCTCCCGCGGGCCGCGCCGTCTGCGCAGGATCGCGTGGGTGACGGACGCGGCGCCGCCCGCCAGCACCAGCGCCAGGAACGGCAGCGCCTGGATGACGTACATCGCGGGCAGATAGCCGGACGGGCGCAGGGCGACCAGGGTGAGGATCACCACGGCCAGCGCGGGCCCCGCGAGCGCCCGCGCGGTGACCGACCAGCGCAGGGTGACCACCAGCAGGACGGCGCCCGCGATGCCGCCGAGCGGCAGCACCCGGTCGTAGTACAGCCAGGACTGGAGCACCCCGTACGAGCCGCTGCCCGGGTCGAGTACGAAGCCGGATCCGGGCCTGCTCATCTGGAACGCGATGCCGTCCCAGAGCGAGACATGGCCGCCGCCGGGCAGCAGTTCCCCCTTGAGCAGGGCCATCAGCGGATAGCTGAGGCCGACCAGGGCGCAGGCGGTGATCGCGCCGGTCACCGCGAACTTCCGGGTGTCGCGATGGCTGTGCCGCCACAGGGTCACCAGCAGCGCGGGCAGGATGACCAGCATGGTCTCCTTCGTGAGCACCCCGACGGCGGCGGCGATTCCGGCCGCGAAGTGGTGCCAGAGATGCCGGCTGGGCGAGGCCGCGAGGCAGAACGCGAGCAGCATCCACATCACGGCGATGTTGTCGAGGAAGATCTCCCGCTGGAGCACCACGGAGAGCGGGGAGAGCCCGAACAGGGCCATCGCCAGCCCGGCGGCCCAGCGCGGCAGCCAGAGCCGCCTGGCCAGTACGTACAGGAAGACCGCGCTCGCCGCGCTGACCAGCAGCATCGCGAAGCGCATCGGGGCGACCGTCATCGTCTCGGGCGAGAGGAGCGCGGGCAGCCAGGTCAGGAAGGCGATCTGCATCCAGCCGAGCGGCGGATGGTCGTACCAGTAGGTGTAGTGGGCGAGGCCCTTGCCCTCCTGGACGGCCCAGGCCTGCGCGAGATAGGTGCCCTCGTCGTCGCTGAGCGTCGGATAGTGCTGGATGTTCCAGCCCTGGACCAGCAGGATCGCGACGAGGAGCGCCCCGCACAGGAGCAGATCGGCGCGGGAGCGGCGGAAGCGTATGACCGGCCGGACGGTGAGCCGCGTCCTGCTGACGCGGCGGGCATGGCCGGGCCGCGCGGTGACGGCGGTCGGCTGCCCGGTCGTCACCGTGGGGAGGGTGGAGGTCACGCGTGGACGTCCTCTCGGATGAGATGCGCGCCGACATGACTGGTCAGCTCCCAGTCGCTGCGCCCCCGGTGCTCGCGCCAGACGGCGCGGATCGCCGCGCCCGCGAGGAGCACCTGGTAGATGGGGCCGCCGACGATGAGCTTCAGATAGTGCGAGAGGCGGACGCGCAGTCCGTACTGCTTGCCGAAGTCATGGAGCCCGACGACCTCGAAGACGAAGGTCACCATGGCGGTGACCAGCGGCAGGAACGTCACGAACGCGACCGTGACCGGTACGTCGAGCAGGAGCGCGACCGCCACGTTGAGCGGGATGATCAGGCCGGTGAACGCCTGGAGGAACGGTGTCATCAGCGTGTAGCGGGCGAGCATCCGCTGTCCGCGCGTGGGCAGTTGGCGCCAGTCCTTCTTGCGGTACACCTGAAGGAAGCCCTGGTTCCAGCGGGTGCGCTGTTTGAGCAGGGAGACGAGCGAGCCCGGGGTCTCCTCGCGGGTCACCATGTCGGAGTCGTACGCGACGACGACCTTCTTGCCGACGCTGGAGAGGCGTACGCCCAGATCGCAGTCCTCGGCCAGGCAGTTCGGGTCCCAGCCGCCCGCCTCGCGCAGGACGTCGGTACGGACGAAGACGGTGTTGCCGCCGAGCGGGATGAAGCCCTTCTGGGCGTGCAGATGGAGCCTGCTGCGGAACCAGAAGAAGTACTCCAGGCAGTTGCGCAGGCTGTACCAGCTGGAGTGGAAGTTGATCAGCTGGACGCCGCCCTGGACGACATCGGCGCCGGTGGTGCGGAAGGCGTGGTCGACGTGGGTCAGCAGCTCCGGGTGGACCTGGTCCTCGGCGTCGAAGACCCCGACGACCTCGCCGGTGCAGTACGGCAGCGCCGTGTTGAGCGCCTTGGGTTTGTTCTTGGCCTCATGGGTGTCGACGACGACCCTGACCCGGTGCGGGTCGCGGGCGGCGGCCCGTTCGGCGACCGCCGCCGTCTCCGGGTCGTCGTGCCCGACGATGACGATGATCTCGAACCTGCTGTGGCCGGACTCCAGCAGCCGCTCGACGGTGTGCTCCAGCACGGCCTGTTCGTGACGGGCCGGCAGCAGCAGCGAGAACGAGCCCTCGCGTCCGCCGTCGGGCCGGTCGAATCTGGTCGCGGCGAGCGTTTCCGGCGTACGCCAGGCATGCATCTGCCACCAGAGCGTGAACGCGGCCATCCAGAACAGCGCCAGTGAAATGGCAGCGATGAATACGGACGTGAACACATGGCCCCCCTCGGCCAGGGCAGGCCGCGGCAGGCCCCCCTGGCCGTCGGCTGACCCCTGCATCCCCCTCGTGCGCACAGTCCCCCCGTGCGCACCTGTTGTGACTCTTGTGGAGACAATAAGGGGGACCTGTGACAGCCGGAGGGCCGATTGGGTGAATACTGCGTTTCAGTCCGATTCACCACGCGTCGGAAATCAGCCATACGTTACTCGAAAACGCCCAACTCTCCCTTTAGTGCGCTTACTTCCGTCATCGGCGCGGCACAGACGAACCTCCGGCAGACATAGGCGGCGGCCTCCCCGCCGACCAGCGGACGGTCCGTCAGCAGCGGGAACTCATCACTTCCGGCCACTCCCGCCGCGACGACGGCGCCGGGCGCGGTGCCCAGCAGCGCCGTACGGTGCAGCGCGCTCCGCTCCGGCCCGGTCCCGGCTCCCGCCGCCCCCGGCTTCTCCACGACCGCGATCTCGCGCGGCCCGTCGAGCAGCGCCTCGGCCACCGCGAGCCCCCAGCCGATGAAGCGCGGCGCCCTCGGCCCGAGCGCCTTCACCACCCCCAACGCCCCTTCGGCGGCGGTGCGATGGGCCTCGGAGCCGGTGTGCGCGGCATACGAGAGAAGCGCTCCGGCGGCGGCCGTCCAGCCGGACGGCGTGGCGTTGTCCGTGGGGTCCTGCGGGCGCCTGATCAACTGTTCGGCGTCGTTCGCCGTGTCGTACAGCGTCCCGCTCCCGGCCACGAACCGGTCGAGCACAATGTCCAGCAAGAACCCGGCGAATTCCAGCCATGTCCCCTCACCGGTGACCCCCGCGAGCGCCAGGAAGCCCTCGGCGACATCGCCGTAGTCCTCCAGCACCCCCGCGTTGGCGCCGGTGCGGCCGTCCTTCGATGTACGGGCGAGCCGCGCCGCGTCGTCCAGATGCACCCGCACCAGCAGATCGGCGGCCTCCGTGGCGCGTTCCACCAGATCCGGCCGGTCGAAGTAGGCGCCGGTCTCGGCCAGGGCGGCGATCGCGAGCCCGTTCCAGGCGGCCACGATCTTGTCGTCCCGCCCCGGTTTCGGCCGCCCGTCACGCGCCGCGAGCAGCCGCCGCCGTACGGAGGCGACCCGCTCGGCGTCCGCCACCCCGCCGTCCAGCGGCAGTTGCAGCACGGACGCGCCCTCCTCGAAGGTGCCCTCCTCCGTCACCCCGAAGTACCGCGCGGCGAACGCGGCGTCCGACTCCCCCAGCACCTCGCGCAGCTGGTCCGGCGTCCACACATAGAACGCGCCCTCGACATGCGCGCCGCTGCCGTCGTCACTGTCCGCGTCCAGGGCCGAGGCGAACCCGCCCTCCGCCGTGCGCAGTTCGCGCACCATGAAGTCGGCCGTCTCCAGCGCCACCCGCCGGGCCAGATCGGAGCCCGTGGCCCGCCACAGATGCGCGTACACCCGGCACAGCAGCGCGTTGTCGTACAGCATCTTCTCGAAGTGGGGCACGGTCCACTCGCGGTCCACCGAGTACCGGGCGAACCCGCCGCCGAGCTGGTCGTAGATCCCGCCCCTGGCCATCGCCTCGCACGTATCGGCCGCCATCTGGAGCGCGCCCTCCGCGCCGGTACGGGCGTGGTGGCGCAGCAGGAACTCCACCGCCATGGACGGCGGGAACTTGGGCGCCCCGCCGAACCCGCCCCGCACCGCGTCGTACTCCCGCGTCAGCCCCAGCAGCGCCTGCGCCAGCTCCTCCTCACCCGGCACCCCGTCCCCCCGGTACGCGAGCGACCGCCCCGCCAGCTCCCCCACGATCCGCGCCGCGACCTCGGTGACCTCCCCGCGCCGGTCCTTCCACGCGGCACTGACCCCCTCCAGGACCTGCGGGAAGGACGCCATGCCGTGCCGGGGCGCGGGCGGGAAGTACGTACCGAAGTAGAACGGCTCCCCGTCCGCCGTCAGAAACACCGTCATGGGCCACCCGCCCTGCCCGGTGGCCGCCTGAACCGCCTCCATGTACACGGCGTCCACATCGGGCCGCTCCTCGCGGTCGACCTTGACGCTGACGAAGTGGGCGTTCATGTACCGGGCGGTCGTCTCGTCCTCGAAGCTCTCGCCCGCCATCACATGGCACCAGTGGCAGCTGCTGTACCCGACGCTCAGCAGCACCGGCACATCCCGCCGCCGCGCCTCCTCGAACGCCGCGGGCGACCAGGGCCACCAGTCGACGGGGTTGTCGGCGTGCTGGAGGAGGTACGGGGAGGTCTCATGGGCCAGTCGGTTCGCCATGCGCCCCATCCTGCCCCAGCCTCCCCGCACGCCCGCCGCAGGCACGGAGTTCTCGACACGAAGCCGAAGCGTCAGTGATGAGCGGCTGATCACCGAGCGGTCGCACCTCAGACACGCTGCGGTACTCGTGCTGGAACCGGCACATCACAGTGTGTGACTTCGGCAAAGTCATCCCGCCGGCCACCACCCGACGGGGTGCTCAGCGTGCGGAAGCAGGCAAGGCGAAGTCATGCCATCAAGCGGTTCGCAGCGGCCTCCCCCGCATGCCGCACCTAGGGCCTGTCCGGCGGATCATGGGCGGAGCCATAAGCGGACCGCCGCTGCGGTGACCGTGCCGTGGAAGACGTAGGCCCGCTTGTCATATCGGGTTGCGACCGCTCGGGAGTTCTTGAGCCGGTTGATGGTCCGCTCGACCTCGTTGCGTCGCCGGTAGCGTTCGCGGTCGAACCCGGTGGGCCTGCCGCCCGCGCTGCCTCGGCGGCGACGGTTGGCCCGCTGGTCCTTCGGCTCCGGGATCGTGTGCCGGATCCGTCGTCGTCGCAGGTAGCGGCGGTTGCGGCGGGAGCTGTATGCCTTGTCGCCGCTGATGTGGTCGGGCCGGGTCCGGGGCCGTCCGCCCAGCGGCCGGGGAACTCGGATCCGGTCCAGGACCTCCGCCAGTTGCGGAGCATCGCCCCACTGGCCCGGAGTGACCAGCAGGGCCATGGGGCGGCAGCCGCCTTCCCCGGCAAGGTGAATCTTGCAGGTCAGGCCGCCCCGAGACCGTCCGAGTCCCTCGTCGGGGCGGTGGTGCCGGGGCGTCGTCCTTTTTTCGGGACCCGTGGCCGGGTCTTTCGCGCGCCGGCCGCGTGCTGGTGGGCCCGGCAGGAGGTCGAGTCGACACCGACCATTGACCAGTCGATCCGCCCTGCAAGGTCGGCGTGGGCCTGGACTGCATGCAGGAGTCGGTCCCAGGTGCCGTCCGCCGACCAGCGGCGATGCCTCTCATAGATCGTTTTCCAGGAGCCGTAGCGTTCCGGCAGGTCACGCCACGGGACACCGGTGCGGACCCGGAAGAGGATTCCGTTGACCACAGTGCGGTGGTCATTCCACCGCCCGCCCCAGCCGCCCGGGAGTGGCAGGTGCCGCTCCAGAAGCGACCACTCACGATTCGTCAGATCCCCCCGACCCATAACCGAATTAACGAGCGACCGGTCAGAAGGTCACATGATCCGCCGGACAGCGCCTAGCGGCCTTGGGCGCCCCGGCATCACAGGACAGTAGGCTGAGGCCAGCAGCGCTGGAACTGTCGAGGCCCCTCGAAGGAGGTACACCATGACCGCCGAGATGGTGGCGCCCGCGTGGATGCATACGCAGATCAGCGCGGAGCAGTACGACTCCTGGTCAGAGGAGCAGTGTGCCGGCATCGAGATCGTGGACGGGATGGTCGTTGTGAGCCCGAGCGCGTCCAAACGGCACAACCGGCTGGCCCGAATCCTGGCCAATGCCCTGGACGCCGCGGCGGGCCCGGACTGGAACGCCGACACGGACTTCGACGTCCGCCTGCAGGACGTTCCTCTCACGAACCGCCGTCCGGACGTCGTCGTCTACCAGACGGAGACCATCGACATCACGCCCACCCGCCCAGAGCATGTGCTCCTGGTCGTCGAGGTCGTGTCCCCCGGCTCGGAGACCACCGACCGGATCGTGAAGGTGGACCAGTACGCCAAGGCCGGCATCCCCTTCTACTGGCGGATCGAACAGGCCACGACCGGTGTCCCCATCATCTACACCTACGTTCTCGACCCTGCCACCAAGGTCTACAGGGACGGCGAGATGTTCACCGGCGTGATCAAGGCTGCCGCGCCCTTCTCCGTCACCGTGGACCTGGGAGCCATCTGATAGCGCTGGAAGATCATTTCCTCATGACTGAGCACAAGGGAAAGCGGAAATTCAGGGACCACCTGGAGGCTCTTTTCGCTGCAGTCGGCTCCCCTAAGCCAGCCGCGATCTGCTCTGCGAGCAGGGATCGCCTTGGACGAACTTCCCTGTCCGTGCAGCGCATCAGCGATTGGCGAAGCGGAAAGCACATACCGAGAGATAAACTCTTTCGAGAGTTTCTCCGTGCAGTCGACGCCATGGCTCGGCAGCGAAACACCGTCCTCCCTGCCGCGCTCGCCGACCCGGCAGTTTGGGATCGCCTCCTGCGCGCGGCGCGAGCCAAGACTCCCACTCCGACACAGGAAGAATCGCGTCACATCACGGTAGGCCCAGTCCGGATCCCGATCCGCCCGGTGGCTGACGCCAAGCCGCTGGAACTGGGCGTACACCGAACGAGTCGCCTCGAGGGTGTTCCCCCACTACCGACCTATGTGCCACGGGACGCGGACAGCACAGTCTCGACTCAACTGCTTGAAGCCAGGGAGAACGGCGGCCTCATCCTATTGGTCGGCGAGTCCACGGCCGGAAAATCACGGTGCGCCTTCGAGGCCGTACAACGCGAACTTTCTGATCATTGGATCATTGCACCACCTGCGGCAAGCGACCTGGGCCCCGTGCTATCGCATATATCGCTACGGAGGCACGGCCGTCGGAAGTGGGTGCTCTGGCTGGACGACCTCGACCGCTTCCTCCTCCCAGGCAGTCTCGATCAAGGCATGTTGTCCGCACTCTTGGACCAACGAGTTGTGGTCATGGCCACCATGCGTTCCGAGGTGTACGGCAATTACAGTGAGCGCGCGTTGAGAGGCACGGGAGCTGGCGTGGCGTCTGTGCGCCGCCTGGGATCCCGGGTCTTGAACCTCATCGAGCCCCTCGTACTGGACCGACAGTGGTCCGAGGCGGAAATGGGCAGGCTCCACGCGCACCTTGAAAACCCGAACCGCGATATTCGTCTTGCTGAAGCAGCCCGCCACCACGGCGTTCACGGCATCGCAGAATACCTCGCAGCCGGGCCGAAGCTGCTCGAAGAGTTCCTGACGACCAAACGTCAGCCGAAAGGCCATCCCCGTGGCGCGGCCCTGGTCCAAGCAGCCATCGACCTTACGCGAGCAGGCATCTCCACTCCGCTGCCCGCTGAGACCCTGCTGACATTGTCCACGTGTTATCTCACTGCTGGGGATGCCTCCCGTCTCCGAGCCGAGAGTCCCGAGCAGGCTCTGATGTGGGCGACCGAGACCCAATTCGGTGTAGCAGGAATGCTGGTTGCCACAGATACCGCAGATGCCTGGCGCCCATTCGACTACCTCGTGGACGCCACAGCCAGCGCCGCCGAAGCGGCGGACATCCCTGACGAGGTATGGGAGGCAGCAGTCGCGCACGCGAGTGGCGGTAGCGAGCTGCTGCCTGTCGGGCGGTCTGCCTTCCGCTTCGGTCGCCTCGTGCTCGCCAAGCGCTGCTTCTCTCCACTGGCAGCCAGAGGTGACCATGCCGCCATGCACGACCTTGGGTTCGTACAGCGCGAGCAACGTCCAGAACACACCTGGTCATCGTGGTACCGGACGGTATCTGAGACAGGAACTCCCTTGCAGGCCCGAGCCCTTGGTGCCCTGCACGAGATTGAAGGACGATGGGACGAAGCAGCGGCCTGCTACGAGAGGGCCGCAGCCCAGAGGGATGCCCTTGCCATGCGGCTCCGGGGTGTTATCGCCCAGCGGCGCCGACAGAACGCCGAAGCCCATGAGTGGTACGTCCAGGCTGCAGAGGGTGGAGATGCGGTAGCGATCGCATCCTTCAATGCTCCTAGCATCTACCTACCTCAAGAGGGCCACGGGCTAGGTTCGGAAACCTGGGACCCAGACGTCGTCTGGGACGAGGAAGACGAAGAGCCATGGCGGATGACGCCCCGCACATCGCGCATCCTCAGCTGCAACCTGGAGATCCTCGCCGATATGGCTCATGACGAGTTGGAAGAGTTGGGTGACCAGCCGATCCTCGCGAACAGCTTTGGGATCTTCTTCGCATACTTGCCAGCATCGACATGGGGCCAGCCACGGCCTTGGCGGCGCAGGATGCTGAGAGCCCTGGACGATCTCAACGAAGACATCACCCTTGGCCGTTCCCCTGAACCACGCTGCGCGGCAGAGGAACTGGCGCTCCACTTTGCCCTGCAGAGTGCTTCGGCAATGACATGTGATGAACCGGATCTGGTCGCCAAGTTCACCGAAGGGCTCCCCGAGCAGCGGGGGGACTACGACTGGTCCGACTGCTCGGATTTGCTCTTCCAAGACCACGATGTGCTCTTTCTGTATGACCCCACGCTGCAGGGGTTGGAGCACCCTGACAGCCCCCTCAATCAACGCATGGGCATCGGAGATCTGCGCCCTGAAGGATGGTTCGAGGAGTTCGGCAACGTGCCGCCTCGCGATCCGACCCGAGGGTTTATGCATTGAGCCGACCCGGCTGAACCATGTCGTCACATGCTGATCTTGGCCTGGCGGGACGTGGCCGAGCGACACGGAGCATGAACCAGTCTGTCCACCCGTTTCCGCCAGTAGCTGAAGGACGGCACCCTCGAGCCACTTCGGGCGGCGCAAGCGGAGAGCGGACGGGGCCGGTTACATCGACTGGCTGGCGTCCGGTGGAATTCACCGTCGCAGACGCTCACCAGCGTGCCACCAGGGCTCGGAAAAGAGGCTTCGCGACGCGGTGCTCGGCCACTCCATGGCGGACTGAGCTCCAGGATCCCACGTGGTCTGCACTGCGCTGGACGTCCGCCCTCTTCGCCGTCACGGGCAGGGACACCGACGGCTGCGCGCAGTTCACCACGGTGATGGTGGTGATACAGCCCCCCATGGATCGTGCCGGAACGCTCCTGGATACGACTCGCCACGTCCTTGGCGGCAAGGCTGCACCTCCGCGATCATCCTGACCTGGCTGCGACGCCGAGGCATCCCACACACCATTCCCGAGCGGCCAGCCATATCAGCAACCGACTCCCGTGCGGCAGCAGGGCGGCCAGCCGCGACCCCTTCGACAAGGAGTCCACAAACGACGCAACGTCGTGGTGCGATGCTGCAACCGCCTCAAGCATGGCGTGGCATCGCAGCCCGCCGCGACAGGAGAGTCGACTCCTACCAAGCAGCCATCACCCTCGCTTCGGGCCTGGTGTGGGCGTGACATGTGACGACAACTTCCAGCACGTATCCGGACCGGAAGTCCGGACATTATCTGCCCGACCAGGCACTTCGAGCATCCTGGCGCACAAGGCGGCTCGGAGCTCCAGTACCGCACGGCCTTCTATGAGCGTCAGCGCACCAAAACGGTGCGACGTCTCTCCGAAGGGGCTCTCTCATCGTGACCGTGGCACTGCTGTCTACCGTGATCTGCGCTGGTGCACTCACCCTCCAGCGCGCCATCTATCCGCTGGCCCTCCTGGTCGGCTTCTTGTCAGCGCTGCGCGGCCTGAGTGCCCCCGAGCGCGTCTTGGCCTTCCGCGCCTTTGCCCGAGCAGTTGCGGACGTTAGTAACCACCCCCCGCGCGGTTCCGCACGATCGGACCAGCATTCTCCTTCAGCTCACCTGCATTGAAAGGGCATAGAAGTGAGCAGCGCAATGTCAGATGCAGGCAGTTCCAAGGAACCTCAGAGGTCAGGAAAGGTCGCTCTGCTCGATCGGTCGGCGCCACCACTCCGTGGATTTAAAGCACCCCATGAGCCAGTGCGCTTGCGCATCGTTGAGGATGACGCTGCTGATCATCGGAATGGGATCAAAGCGGAGCATCCCCTCCTGAACGCGCACGGGATCCCAGTCAAGATCATGATGAAGCAAAACCGCGAATGGCCTCCCACGCTGCTGCCAAAAGATCATGGGTTCGCCATACTCGTTCTCGAAAGGCTTAACGACATCATGCGGAGTGAACTCAACGTCCGCCCAGGTCAGCCCAACGACCAACCCCTTGACGTTCCCAAACCAGGACGTTTCTCATGCTCTGCACGAAAGTCCCGATCGTATCGTCGTTCAGCACGGACTCCCGTGAGACGACAACAGACTTCAGCATCGTGCGCAGCGCTTCGGCTCGGCGGAGCTGACGGGTCGCGTTAGCCCAGAAGAGGCCGCCCCGCTCAGGATCATGGACGACACAGAGCACTGGCAGGCTACCGTCGCGCCAGTTGCCCCCGTGATCCCCGACTCGGATGCGACGGCCCCTTCTGGTTCGCGACGAGACTCCACCCTTGACCTGCACGGCCATGGAGTCTGCTGTTCGCTCGCCGTTCTGCACGAAGGTGACGTGCAGGTCCTCACCGTGGTCGTTACCGCCGTCGACCTCCTGCACGATGTGCCCGTGCCGCTCCAGAAGCGCACGCACCTCATTCAGGGCCATACGCCCAACGCGCCGACTCTCAGGCACCTTCGGCATCCCGCCCCCTCTTGATCTACGGGGACAAGGCTGGAACAGCCGACGACGCACAATCAGCTTCCCAGCCAAGAACGGTATTGCGCCCCAGCCCGCGAGAGACCGCGGAAGACACACGCGCCCGCGGGCTCCCCTCGCGCTCGCGCCGCCCGCACAGGACAATGTCCTCTCTCACCCATGCTCTCGGAGGGGGACGCATATGCGGGAAAGCCACCGGGCCGAAGCCGAGAGGCTGTTGGTACGTGCCGTGGAGGAAGAGGTACGGCGCTCCGGCGGGCGGACCGAAGGGAACACACTGCTGGCACGCGGGCGCGGCGCCCTGGATGCCATGGCGGCGGGCGCGGACGAGGAGTACACCGCGTACGTGCGGGCGCTGGACGCGGAGCGGGCCGAACGCCCGGCGCTGTCGGAGCGGTTCAGCAGGCAGTCCCTCGGCACGCCCGTGCTGGTCACCTCCGTCGCCGCGGTCGCCGCCGTCGGCGCGGACGTCGCGCTGGGCACCGCCACGGGCATCGCGTTCGGCGCCGGGGCCGTCGTGGCGGTCGCCGGGGCCGCGACCACCGTCGCCAAGGTGACCGCCTCGCACTGGCCGGCCGCGCACCGCAGGGCCGGGGCCGCGGGCCAGCCGGGCGGCACCGAACAGTTGCGGCTCCAGTGGCTGACGGCGCTGGAGGTACGGGGCATCCGCCCGTTCCTCGACCAGCAGCGGGTGCTGACCTCCGCGACCCGGCGCACCACCAAGAAGCCCACCGTCGTGCCGCAGTTGCGCGGCGGGGACCGCAGCGCCGCCGCCCGCAGGCGCAGTGTGCTCGAACGGTCCTTCGGTCATCTGCCCGAGCCGGACGGGCCGTTCGCCGGGCGGCGCGCGGCGATGGCGCAGATCGCTCAGTGGGTGCACGCGGCCCGCGTGTCGACGGAGACGAAGCCGACGGTCGTGGTGCTGTACGGCGCGCCGGGCTCCGGCCGTACCGAGCTGGCCGTACGGGCCGCGCATCAGCTCAAGGACCAGTTCAGGGGCGCGTGCGTGGTCGACCTGCGCGGCGGCGGCTCCTTCGAGGCGCCGCTGTCGACCCGCGACGCGCTGCTGCATCTGCTCAACCGGCTGGGCGCGCCCCGCGAACAGCTGCTGTTCCGTGAGGGGTCCTCCCCGGAGCAGCAGGTGCGGCGGCTGAGCGAGCTGTACCACCAGCATCTGACGGGCCTGCCGGTGACGGTCGTCCTGGACGACGCCTCCGATCCCGAGCAGGTGCGGACGCTGGTGCCGGAACGGTCCGAGAGCCTGGTGCTGGTGACGGCGCGCGAGCGGCTCGATCTGCCGGACGACGTACCGGCCTGGGTGCACCAGCTGCCCGTCGAGCCGCTGGACACGGCGGGCGCGGAAGAGCTGCTGCGGGCCGTGGCCGCACCCCCCGCCGCGTCGGCGGAGGGACCGTACGACGCGCAGTCCACCGACCGCGTCGCCGAGTTGTGCGGCGGCCTGCCGCTCGCGCTGCGGATCGCCGGGTCCTCGCTCGGGGAGCGCACGGCGCAGCGGCTGGCCACGGACCTCGACGCGTACGGCCCGGTCGAACCGGCCGAACGTGCCCTGTGGGTGCGCTACACCGACCAGGGCGACCAGGCCCGCATGCTGCTGCGCCGCCTCGCGCTGGCCGGCCGCGCGTCCCTGGGCGTGGCAGCGGCGGCGGCGCTGCTGGCGACGGACGAGCAGGAGGCCGGCCGGCCGCTGGCCGAGCTGTCCCGGGCAGGGCTGATCGACCACGTACGGGCCGGCCGCTACCGGCTGCACGATGTCGTCAGGATCTTCGCGCACTCACGCCTGCGGGACGAGGAGAGCGCCGAGGACCGTACGGCCGCCCAGGAGCGGCTGATCCGGAACTACGGCGAGCTGGCCGACTCCGTGATCCGGCTGGTCGACGGCAAGACCTCCACCCGCGCGGACCTCTTCAAGACGGCGGCCGGAGCGCACGGCTTCTCCTCGCTGGAGTCCGCGCTGCGCTGGCTGGACGACGAGTCGAGCTTCATCACGGCCGCGCTGCGGCACGCCGAGGGCGTCGACCAGCAGGCCGTACTGAACCTGCTGGGCGCGCTCTGCGACTACTGCCTGCTGCGCGGCGACCTCTACCGGCTGGGCGAGATCAACGAGCTGACCCAGGCGGTGGGCCAGGGGCTGCTGCTCCGCTCGGTCCAGTGGCGTACGGGCATCGCGGCCCGCCAGCTCGGCGAGCTGGACAAGGCGCGCACCACCCTGACCACCGTCGTCGGTCTCTACCGGGAGGCGGACCACGACGCGGGCGCCGCCCGCGCGCTGTGCTCGCTCGGCATCACCCTGCACCACCAGGGCAATCTGGCCGAGGCGTCGGCGAAGCTGCGCGAGGCGCTCGCGCTCCAGTCCCCGGAGCCGCTGGCCGGCGACCGCGGCTGGACGCTGCACGCCCTGGCGGCCGTCGAGCGCGACCGGGGCTCGGTGGCCGAGGCGCTCACGCTGCTCTCCGGCGCGCTCGTACTGCACCGCGAGAACGAGTCCCTGCACGGCGAGGCGTGGACGCACTTCCAGCTCGGCCAGTTGTATCTGCGGCTGGGCGATGTGGCGCGGGCGGAGGCGGAGCTGCGCGCGGCCCTCGATCTGTACGGCAGGACCCGCGACGGCCGCGGCGAGGCCTGGGCGATGACCCAGCTCGCCCGCACCCGGCTGGTGGACGGCGACCCGGCCCCGGCGGTCGGCGAACTGCGCGAAGCCCTCGCCCGCCACCGCGAGAACGAGGACGCGCGCGGCGAGGCGTGGACGCTCTACTACCTGGGCCAGGCGCTGGAGGAGACCGGCGACCGCGACCAGGCGGTACGGGAGCTGGAGCGGGCGCGCACGATGTTCTCCCGGATGCGCGACGTGTACGGGCTGGCCTGCGCCCGGCACCACTCCGGCCGGGTCACCCGCGACCAGCGCGCCGCCCAGACCGGCAACCTCCGCAACTCCGGCTTCGCCCGCCAGCTGCTGACCGACGCCCGCGCGGACTTCCGCCGCATCGGCGTCGCCCACGGCGAGGCGTGGACCTGTCTGGAGCTGGCCATCATCGACGCCGGCAACAACCGCCCCGGCCAGGCGCTCCAGCTCTGCGACGAGGCGACGGCGCTCTTCTCCTCGTACGACGACCACCGCGGCGCCGACTGGTCCCGCTTCCTGCGCTGCACGCTGCTGCCGTACGCCTCGGCGGGCGGTATCGACGTGGGCTCGGTGGTCGCCGAACAGGAACTGTCCGACCTCACCGCCGCCGCCCACCCGGCCCGCGACGGCAAGCTCGCGGAGTCCGCGGCGACGCTCGGGGTCATGCTGGGCCGGGGCCTGCGGCTGGAGGACGGCTGGCAGGCATGGCAGCTGGGAATGGTGCCGAACCGCCACGCGCGCGAGGTGATGGGCGTACCGGTGACATCGCCCGGGTAGCCGTCGCGTCCGGCCCCTTGACGCCTGCGGGCGGCGTCAAGGGGCGGGGCGTGAAGGGGCGGGGCGTGAAGCCGGCCGGTGCCGCGCTACTCGCCGCGCGGGGCGGCGGACGCCGGCTCGCTCTTCGCGGACCCCGCGGACGCGGCGGGCGTCTGCGCGGGGGCCTCCTCGAAGTTGACCTTGCCCATGTGGCGGTTCATCGACTTCATCAGCAGCCACACGCCCCCCGCCATCACCGCGAACACGATGAACCCGAGCACACCGGGCGTCACCTTGTTCTCGTCGAGCTCCTTGGCGAGAGGAGCCACGAACGCCATCGCCTGAGTCGCATACATATCAGTCATTGTCGCGGATGCCCGCGAACAGGTCGCTCTCGGGGAGGGATGTATCGACGAGCGACTTCGCGAGCTCGTACTCCTCGGTCGGCCAGACCTCCCGCTGGATGTCCATCGGGATACGGAACCAGCCGCCGTCGGGGTCGATCTGGGTGGCGTGCGCGATCAGCGCCTTGTCCCGGATCTCGAAGAAGTCGGCGCACGGAACGTGCGTGGTCAGCGTCCGCTCCACCCGCTCGATCTCCTTCCACCGCTCCAGCCACTCGCCGTACGGGGACTCCAGGCCCCGGGCGAGCAGCGCCTCGTGGAGCGCGACCGTGCGCGGCCGGTTGAAGCCCTGGTTGTAGTAGAGCTTCTCCGGCTGCCAGACGGGACCGAAGTCGTCCTCCGGGTACTTCTCCTTGTCCGCCGCGGACTCGAACGCCACCATCGAGATCTTGTGGGTCATGATGTGGTCCGGGTGCGGATACCCGCCGTTCTCGTCGTACGTGGTGATGACCTGCGGCCGGAACGACCGGATCAGGCGTACGAGACGGCCCGCCGCCTCGTCCACGTCCTCCAGCGCGAAGCAGCCCTCGGGCAGCGGCGGCAGCGGGTCGCCCTCGGGCAGCCCCGAGTCGACGTACCCCAGCCACTCCTGCTCGACGCCGAGGATCTCGCGCGCCTCGTCCATCTCCTTCTTGCGTACCTCGTGGATGTGCTCCTGGATGTAGGCGTCGCCCTGGAGCTTGGGGTTGAGGATGGAGCCGCGCTCGCCTCCCGTGCAGGTCACGACCAGCACGTCCACCCCCTCGGACACGTACTTGGCCATGGTGGCCGCGCCCTTGCTCGACTCGTCGTCGGGGTGGGCGTGAACGGCCATCAGCCGCAGCTGCTCAGTCAAGACTCGATCCTCAGTGATGTGTCGCATCGGACGGCTTCTATAGTGACGGATATCGGGCGGCGGAAATTCCGGCTTGCCCGAGTCCGAAAGGAACGATCATGGCCGTGGTGCGCGAGGAGCCTCCCCGAGGCCGTTACGGCCGCTCGGCGGACCAGCGCGCGGACCGCGGACTGAAGGTCGTCGGCGCGGTGCTCGGCGTCGCGCTGATCGGGCTGATCGGCTGGTTCGGCTATCACTACGTGGTCGAACGGAGTGTCTCCGGCGAGCTCATCAAGTTCAAGAGGGTTTCCGCCACCGCGGTCGAGGCGCATCTGGAGGTCCGCAAGGACCGGGACGCCACCGGCAGCTGTACGTTGCGCTCCCTCGCGGAGAGCGGCGCGGAGGTCGGCCGGCTGGACGTGCGCTTCGGCGCGGGCGAGACGCGGATCGACCGGGTCGTCACGGTGCGTACCACCGACAGTGCCACCAGTACCGAGCTGCTGGGCTGCACGTCGGACTGAGCCCCGCCCGGGTCCTGCCCCGACGGCCCGGCCTCCGGACGGACGGAAGCGGGCGACACGAGCGCGGTGACCCGCCGCCTGCACCCCGGATGGACATCGCTGACCTGCGTTGATGTAATTCTGATGGCATTCGTCCTCCCCCTCGCGCCTCGAAATTGTTAGGCTCGTGGTTTCGCCCACCCGAGAAGGCACATTCTTCTGGGTAGGGCGTTGCTTTGTATTCCCGGTACCTACGAGGAGCACCTGTGACCCAGACCAGTGAGAACGTCACCTGGCTCACCCAGGAGGCGTACAACCAGCTGAAGACCGAGCTGGAGTACCTGTCTGGTCCCGCGCGCGCGGAGATCTCCATGAAGATCGCGGCGGCCCGTGAAGAGGGCGATCTGCGGGAGAACGGCGGGTACCACGCGGCCAAGGAGGAGCAGGGCAAGCAGGAGCTCCGCTTGCGCCAGCTGACCCAGCTCCTTCAGAACGCGAAGGTCGGCGAGGCCCCGGCGGACGACGGGGTCGTCGAGCCCGGCATGGTCGTGACGATCGCCTTCGACGGAGATCCCGACGACACCCTGGAATTCCTGCTGGCCTCGCGTGAGTACGCCAGCTCGGACATCGAGACCTACTCGCCGCAGTCCCCGCTGGGCAGCGGTGTGAACGGCAAGAGGGTCGGCGAGGACGCGGAGTACGAGCTGCCGAACGGCAGGACCGCCTCCGTGAAGATCCTCGACGCCAAGCCCTACCGGGGCTGAGTCCGGGCCGGTACACCCACGGGTGTACCGGCCCTCAGGCATGACGACGCCGTGGGCCTCAGCCCAGGATCGTGTAACCCGCCTCCCGCAGCGCCGCCGCCACCGCCGTGCAGTGCGCGGGCCCCTTGGTCTCCAGATGCACTTCCACGTCCGCCTCCGTCAGCCCGAGCCGCGGATCGGTCCGTACGTGGCTCACATCGAGCACATTGGCGTCGGCGACCGACAGCACCCCGAGCATCGTCGCCAGCGCGCCCGGCCTGTCCGTCACCCGCAGCCGCAGACTCAGATAGCGCCCGGCCGCCGCCATGCCGTGACGCAGGATCCGCTGCATCAGGACAGGGTCGACGTTGCCGCCCGAGAGCACCGCGACCACGGGGCCGTGGAAGGAGCCCGGGTCGCTGAGGAGCGCGGCCACCGGGCTCGCCCCCGCCGGTTCCACCACCAGCTTCGCCCGCTCCAGGCAGAGCAGCAGGGCGCTGGACAGCTCGTCCTCGGAGACCGTGCGCACCTCGTCGACCAGCTCCTGGACCAGCTGGAACGGGATGTCGCCGGGCCGCCCCACCTTGATGCCGTCCGCCATCGTCTGGGGTGACTCGACCGCCATCGGCCGGCCCGCGGCGAGTGAGGGCGGATACGCGGCGGCGCCCGCCGCCTGGACCCCGATCACCCGGACATCAGGGCGCAGCGACTTCACCGCGAGGGCGATGCCCGCGGCCAGCCCGCCGCCGCCGATCCCGACGACGATCGTCCGTACCTCCGGGCACTGCTCCAGGATCTCCAGGCCGACCGTGCCCTGTCCGGCGATGATGTCCGGGTGGTCGAAGGGGTGGATGAAGACCGCGCCGGTGTTCCTGGCGTACTCCTGGGCGGCGGCCAGCGTCTCGTCCACGACCTGTCCGTGCAGCCGTACCTCCGCGCCGTAGTCGCGGGTCGCCGCGACCTTCGGCAGGGGCGCTCCGACCGGCATGAACACCGTCGAGCGGACGCCGAGGAGGGTGGAGGCGAGCGCGACGCCCTGCGCGTGGTTGCCGGCGCTGGCCGCGACGACGCCCGCCGCGCGCTCCTCCGGGGAGAGGCAGGCGATCCGTACGTACGCGCCGCGCAGCTTGAACGAGCCGGTCCGCTGGAGGTTCTCGCACTTGAGGAGAACGGGTGCGCCGACCAGCTGCGTCAGATAGCGGCTCCCCTCCATCGCGGTCGTCCGCGCGACGTCGGACAGCATCTTCTGGGCCCCTCGGATGTCATCGAGCATCAGGGGGTGGGAGGGGTGGTGCGCGGGGCGAGGCACCGGGCGGGACGTACCGAAGCTCATGAGAGCCAGTCTCGCAGCTCACCGGCCGGAGGGCCGTCGGTGTCCACGGCCGGCGGTCGGCGTCCACGGTCGGTGTCCACTGTCGGCCATCGGCGTCCACGGCCGGCCGCGTCCGCCGCGGGACCCGGGCGGGCCCGGGTCATGTACGGCCTGGGGTTGGCCGGGGCAGGTACGGCGTCGGGTTTTCGCAGGGCAGGTACGGTCCAAGCCGTCGCCGCGTACTCTGTCCCCCACCAACCGACCCCCGTACGAGAGAGCCCCAGCCATGCCCCCCATTCAGGACATGACTTCCGCTGCGTCGGTCTCCAGGGAGACGGCCTCCGAACCCTCGGACGACGCCGGCCTCCTCGATGCCCTCCAGCACCAGGTGGCCGTCTTCGCCCGGCGGGCCGAACAGACCCGGCTCGGTGGTGTGGGCCAGGTCCGCAACTCGATGGACCGTGCCGCGTATCTGCTGCTCAACCGGCTCGACCGGGAAGGTCCGATGGGCGTCAAGGCGCTGGCCGCCGGGATGGGCATCGACTCCTCGACCGTCACCCGGCAGGTCGCCCCGCTGGTCGACACCGGCCTGGTCAAGCGCACCTCGCATCCGGAGGACGGGCGCGCGGTCGTGCTCGAACTGTCGGCGCGCGGACTGGCCCGGCTCGAAGAGGTCCGCTCGTCACGGCGCGAGCTGATGGCACAGGTCACGGGCGGCTGGACGGAGGAGGAACGGAACTCCTTCACCACCCTGCTGACCCGGTTCAACGGCGCGCTGTCGGCGCGCGCGGCCGGGCTGCCCTCCGGTGAGGGCGGTACGGACGGCACGGACGAACCGGACGCGGGCGACCGCCCGGCGGCGGAGGTCGCCCAGGACGCGCGGCAGAGCGCGGGGCAGGGCGCGGGGCAGGGTGTGCACCGGGGTGCGGATACGCCCTCTTGACCCTGGGCCCCTGACTGGCCTCATATGAGGTCGTGCGAGAGCGTCGGGCGGTCCTGGATCGCCGCCGCGCCCGGGAGTTCGAGGCGTTCGCAGCGGGCGCGGCCGGCCGGCTTCTGCATGCGGCCGTACTGCTCACCGGCGAGCCGCCCGACGCCACCCCACGGGCCCAGCGCCTGCTGGTCGCCGCGCTGTCCCGGACGTACGCGGAGTGGGACCGGCTCAGCGGCGACGACGGCGAGGATCCGTACGACCGCGCCCGCCAGGAGCTGGTGCTGCGCTTCGCCCGCGAGGCCGCCTGGCGCGACCCGGCCCGGCGTGGCCGCCGGGCGAGCGGTGTGCTCGGGGTGCTCGGCCCGCAGGAACGTGTCGTGCTGGTGCTGCGCCTGTACGAAGGGCTGGCCGAGGAACAGACGGCGGCGCTGATCGGGCTCCCGGAGGAGCGGGTCCGCGTGCTCTGCGCACGGGCGATCGCGACGATACGGGAGCCGTCGCGGCGGAGCGGGACGCAGCCGGGCCCGTCCGGGCCGCGGGAGGCGGGCCCATGAGGAGCACCGACCGCAAGCGGGCCGAGGTGCTGCGGATGATGCTGGACGCGGCACGCCCCGACGTACCGGCCGACATCGCCCGCCGCGCCGCCCACCGCGGCGCCCGGGTGCTGCGCAGGCGCCGGGCGGCGCGGCGGGCGTTCTGGACGCTGCTGATCGTGGCGCTGATCGTGTTCGGCGTCTGGGCGTCGACCGCGCATCCGTGGTCGGCGCCGCCGACGGAGACGACACCGCCGCTGGAGGACTGGTACGGCTGGTGAAGCCCGTGAAGCCCGGCCGGCGACGGTCGGCGGCTGTCGGCTACCGGCTGTCAGCTGCCGACTGCCGACTGCCGGCAGCAGCCCGCGGTGGAACGGCCGCTCAGCCCAGCGCCTGCTGGAGATCGGCGAGCAGATCGTCGGCGGACTCGATCCCGACGGAGAGCCTGACCAGGTCGGAGGGCACCTCCAGCGCCGAGCCCGCCGCCGAGGCGTGCGTCATCCGGCCGGGGTGCTCGATCAGGGACTCGACGCCGCCGAGGGACTCCCCGAGCGTGAACAGCTTCGCGCGGTCGCAGACCGCGACCGCCGCCTCCTCGCCGTCCTCGACCTGGAAGGAGATCATCCCGCCGAACGCCTTCATCTGCTTGGCGGCCACCTCGTGCCCCGGGTGCTCGGGCAGCCCCGGGTAGAGGACCTTGGAGACGCGCGGGTGCGCGGTGAGCATCTCGGTGATGCGCGTGGCGTTCTCGCTGTGCCGGTCCATCCGTACGGCGAGGGTCTTGATGCCGCGCAGCACCAGCCATGCGTCGAAGGGCCCGGCGACGGCACCCATCGCGTTCTGGTGGTAGGCCAGCTCGTCCGCGAGCTCCGCGTCGTCGACGATCAGCGCGCCGCCGACGACATCGGAGTGCCCGCCCATGTACTTCGTCGTCGAGTGGACGACGACATCGGCGCCCAGCGCCAGCGGCTGCTGGAGGTAGGGGCTGGCGAAGGTGTTGTCGACGACGAGCTTCACCCCGGCCGAGCGCGCGATCCCGGCGAGCTGGGCGATGTCGGTGATGTTGAGGAGCGGGTTCGAGGGAGTCTCGACCCAGATCGCCTTCGTACGGGGGGTGAGCGCGGCCTGTACCGCCGCCGGGTCCGAGGTGTCCGCGACCGAGAAGTCCACGCCCCAGCGGGAGACGACCTTGGCGAAGAGCCGGAAGGTGCCGCCGTAGGCGTCGTTCGGGATCACGACATGGTCGCCGGGCGCCAGCAGCGTACGCAGCAGGCAGTCCTCGGCGGCGAGCCCGGACGCGAAGGCGAGCCCGCGCCGGCCGCCTTCCAGGGCCGCGAGGTTCTCCTCCAGCGCGGTACGGGTGGGGTTGGCGCTGCGGCTGTACTCGTAACCGCCGCGCAGGCCGCCGACGCCGTCCTGCTTATAGGTGGACACCTGGTAGATCGGGGGGACGACGGCGCCGGTGCGGGGATCGGCGGTGTTGCCCGCGTGGATGGCGCGAGTCTCGAAGTGATGCGGCTCGCTGGTGTGCTGGTGGGTCATGGGTCCTGAGGGTATCGCCGGTTCGCCTCGCGGCGGGGCGCCTTCGGCCTCCGGCGCGGGGTGGCGGGCGCGGGTGCGGGTGCGGCGCCGGGGCCGGTGGGCTGGTGCCGGGGGCCGGGGGTGAGTGCGGGCAGGTGGTCGCTCCGTGGGGGTAGGGGCGGGGGCGGGCATTCGGCATCCGGGACAATGGGGCCATGGAGATTCTCTGGTTCCTGATCGCGATGGGCCTGCTGGCCGCGGTCATCGTTCCGTTCGTCCGGCGCGGCAGGGGCGGTATCCGCCAGGTCGCCCCGGGATCGCCCGATGCCGCCGACCCGGCCGCGTACGGCTTCGTACGGCAGGAGGCGCTGGACGTGCGGCTGCCGGGCCCCGATCAGGACCTCCTGGACGTACTCGACGTCGTGCAGCACACGCAGGACTGGCGGGCCGCCGCGCAACTGCTCGCGGGCACCGCGAAGGAGGGCGAGGTGCGCTGGCAGCGCGTGCAGGCGTTCGCCGGGGCGGCCTCGCTGGAGCTTCAGGCGGCGTCGGCGGGCGCGCCGGTACAGGAAGGGCAGCGCCCGGCGGGCGGCGCGTGGCTCCGGGCCTGGCGTGCCGAGTCGCCGAAGGACGCGGGCGGCGCGGCGGTGCACGCGGAGTTCCTGGCGCAGCAGGCGTGGCGGTCCTCGGCCGCCGGGACCGATGAGTTCCGGATCATCCTGGAGGAGGCCCGTACGGTGTGCGGCGAGGCCGCCCTGCTGGCGCCCGGCGACCCCGTGCCGTACATCATCGAACTGGCCGTGGCCCGTGGGCTCGGCTACTCCCCCGAGCGGTTCGACCAGCTGTGGGCGAAGGTGATCGACCGCGCTCCGGCGCACATGGGGGCGCATCTGGCGGCGCTGCACTACTGGTGCGAGAAGTGGCACGGCTCCCGCGAGGAGGCCGACCGGTTCGCGACGGCGGCGGCCGCGCGCGCACCGCAGGGCTCGCTGCTGGCGGCGCTGCCGCTGTTCGCGGTGTACGAGCACCTCCCCGAGGTCAATCTCGTGCAGGGCTTCTACCAGAGCGCGGTGGTCAAGAAGGCGGTGGAGGGAGCGCTCTTCGCGGTCCACGCCGCCCGGCAGGACGACCCGATGCTGCCGCACGTACGGCATCTGCTGATCCTGTTCCTCGTACGGTCCGAGCGCTGGGCCGAGGCGATGAACCAGCTGGTCCGGGTGGACGGCCATGTCGGGGCGCTGCCGTGGACGCACGACGGGGACCCGGCGGCGGAGTACACGGTGTACCGGGCGCTGGCGGTGGCGGGGTACGAGGCGAACGGCGGCAGCCCGGCGACGCTGCCGCAGTGAGGTGGCCCCCCGGAATGTCCGGGGGCCGTCGTACGTTCCTCTGAGCAGGACACCACATCTGAGGAGAGCCATGTTCCTGCGCCGCACCCCCGAGCTCCCCACCCCCGAGCAGGCCCTGCGCGGCCGCCCGGAGCCGACGTTCGCGGTCCCCTCCCGCCACACGGTCCTCGGCAACCCCTTGCTGGGCCCGTATCCGCAGGGTCTGGAGATCGCCGACTTCGGCCTGGGCTGTTTCTGGGGCGCGGAGCGCACGTTCTGGCAGAAGGAAGGCGTCTGGACCACGCTGGTCGGGTACCAGGGCGGTTCCACGCCGAACCCCACCTACGAAGAGGTCTGCTCGGGCCTGACGGGCCACACCGAAGCGGTCCGCGTGGTCTATGACCCCAAGGTCGTCTCGTACGCCGACCTGCTGAAGCTCTTCTGGGAGTCCCACAACCCGACCCAGGGCTTCCGCCAGGGCAACGACGTCGGCACGCAGTACCGCTCGGCGGTCTACCCGCACTCCCCGGCCCAGTCCGAGGCGGCGGAGTCCTCCCGCGCGGCCTACCAGAAGGTCCTGACGGGCAACGGCTACGGCACGATCACCACGGAGATCCTCCCGGCGGAAGGCCGCACCTTCTACCCGGCGGAGGCCGAGCACCAGCAGTACCTGGACAAGAACCCGGCAGGCTACTGCGGCCTCGGCGGCACGGGCGTCTCCTGCCCGATCGGCGTGGCCCCGGTCTCGTCCGGCGAGTAATCCGACGACGTCGGGCTCCGCACACGATCGGGTGATCACTGGCGGAATCAACCGGCGCCGACCGGGGTCTGCCTACGCTTCACCCAGTGGAGCACCGCTACGACATCGAGATCGAACCCGAGGTGAAGGCTTGGCTGGACGGGCTGCCGCGCGAGCACTATCGCGCGGTGGAACGCCATGCCGACCGGCTCGCCGACGCACCCACGACGCTTGGCGAACCGCACTCGCGGCATCTGAGCGGCCCCGTCAGAGAGCTGCGCTTCCACTTGGGCCCGGATGCCGTCCGTCTCACCTACTGGCTGGCACCAGGGCGACGTATCGTGCTTCTGACGGTCTTCAAGAAGACCCGGATGCGCGAAGAGCGAGAGGTCCAGCGGTCGCTGTGGGCGCAGAAGGAATGTGACGGGTCGCATCCGACCGCGACCACCGCGTACCACCGGACGTTCGAGGAGCAGGCGTGAGTGCGGGATACCACACCTCGTGGACAATTCCCGAGGAGCATCGGGCCGACCCGGCCTACGTCGAGGCCGGGGCCGCCATCGCTCTGGGACAGGCGGTCCACGACCGCCGCACGGCGTTGGGGATCGATCAAGCCGCGCTCGCCGAACGGACGGACCTGTCCGTGAAGGACATCGAACGGATCGAGGGCGGCGGAACGACCCCCACGCTCCCGTTGCTGCGTGCTCTCGCGGTGGCACTGGACGCGAAGCTGGACGTATCCATCGACACGGAGGAGACCCGCCTCTCCTTCGTGCCACACGCCGCCTGAGCCGACCGCCCACACGCGGTCCGCGAGACCGGGTCTAGCGGGCCACGAACTGGGTCAGGATGGCCTGTACCTCGTAGATGTCGACGCCCTTCGTGAACGTCTTCGTGATCGGCGCGGGGTTGCTGGAGATCCAGATCTTCAGCTCCGCGTCGAGGTCGAACGTGCCGGCCGTCTCCACCGCGAAGTGCGTGATGCTCCTGTAGGGGATGGAGTGGTACTCCACCTTCTTGCCGGTGATCCCCTGCTTGTCGACGAGGATGAGCCGGCGGTCGGTGAAGAGCATGGTGTCGCGGATCAGCGTGTACGCGGCGTGTACCTGTTCGCCCTGGCCCAGGAGGCGCGCGTAGTCCTGCTGCGCCGCCGCCGGGTCGACCGTGTGCGCGTTGCCGAACAGTGCCATAACTGGACCCCCATACATGGAAATTACCTGATCTTCGGACTATACCGGCCACGCGTTCCGTCCGGCGCCGTCGTCTCCGACCGGCGACCGGGCGGTGTCATCCCTCCGTGTACCCCGCAATACAGTCCCCTGTCATGGACTGGATCGAACGAGTCGGAAACCTGCGTCAGTGGACGCAGAACGGAGAACGCGCCCCGCACAAACCCCTGTTGATGCTGTACGCGCTGGGGCGGTTCCAGCGGCAGCCCGAACAGTCGCTGCGCTACTCGGACATCGAGCACGACCTCCGGGAGCTGTTGCAGGACTACGGTCCCACCCACCGGACCTCGCCCGCCTACCCGTTCCACCATCTCGTCAGCGACGGCGTCTGGGAGGTACGGACCGAGCAAGGCGCGGACAGCCCCGGTACGGGGGTCCGTGTGCTGCGGGAGAGCGGTGCGGAAGGGCGGCTGGTTCCGGGGCTGCGGGACGCGCTCGGCTCGGATCTGGCGCTGCTCGGGCGGCTCGCGCGCCTGCTGCTGGACGTCCACTTCCCGCCGTCCCTGCACTCGGACATCGCCGCCTCCGTCGGACTCGACCTCGATCTGGCGGACGGCGCGCCGCGTGCCACCGGTCCCGCCGACGCGCGACGGCGTGCGGTCGAGCTGAGGGGGAAGGTGCTGGTGGCGTACGAGTACCAGTGCGCGTTCTGCGGCTTCGACGGGGCGCTCGGCCGCCTGCCGGTCGGGCTGGAGGCCGCCCATGTCCGGTGGTGGGCCTTCCTGGGCCCGGACACGCTCTCCAACGCACTGTGCCTGTGCTCCCTGCACCACAAGCTCTTCGACAGAGGCGTGCTGGGCCTGGACGCCGGCCGACGGATCACGGTCTCCCGCGAGTTCGTCGGCCGTAGCGCCGCGGCCCGGACCCATGTGCTCGACCTCACCGGCCGGGGGCTCATCGGCCCGCAGAACGGCAGTCCCCGGGTCGCGTCCGAGTACATCCAGTGGCACACAGCCCAGGTGTTCCGCGGCGAAGCACGCGTGGCCGAGCCCGTATGACCGCGCGCACATCTCATCCGGCCAACCGGCGCGTGCCACGCCAACCGGCGCGTGCCATGCCACCCGGCGTGGGTTCACGCCCACTTCACGCCCCCCGCCGCGGCGGATAACTTGAGCCCATGTGCGTCTCGACGGACCAGGCGGAGTTCTCAGGCACCACCCTGTACGCCGGGCGGCTGCATCACGCGGCGCACGGACTGATTCATGTCCTCGGGTATCAGAACACCGCGGCCAGTCTCGCCGTCGGGCCCAACGCCATGCTGCTGCACCTGCCCGCGCGGCACATGTCGCGGGAGAACTTCATCTCGGCGGGGCGCACTCCGGACGTGCTCAGCCGGATGGTCGACGCCGTCCGGCCGGTTCCCGCCGTGGGGTGGGGCGGGATGGCGGGGATGGGGTGGGACCCCGGGCGGGTCGAGGTGTTCGACCACGACATCTATACCGTGCTGCTCGCCGCCGATCCGACGCTCCTCGAATCCGCCCTGATACAGGTGCCGTTACGCAGACGGCCGCGCCTCAATCCGCTCCTGATGGAGTTCTACGCGGCCCACTACCCCGGCCACTCCATCGCCGTGTGCTGCTTCGACAACGCCGAGGCGGAGCGGGCGAAGCCGCTGCTGATGTGGTACCGGCCGACGGCCCCCGACCGGCTGACGCTGCCCGCGCTGGACTGTCATACGGGCGAGCCGCCCGACCTCGACGCCGATGTTCCCGTGGACCACTGGGTGCTGCTGGCCACCGATGAGGCGCCGGAGGGCTGGGGGGAAGCCGTCGATTATCCGCCAGGGATGCGCCACCAGTTGCGGCAGTATCTGCCGGACACCGTCATGGGGTCCTACTTCGGCGGGCGTTCCCTCCCCAACGGCGACTTCGCCATCACCCACGACGATCTGCTCGCGGGCGACCTGGACCGCATACAACGGCTCCGGCCCCACGCCTGAGTCCCCGTTCCCTGAGTCCCCGCCTCCGAAGTCCCCCGCCCCCGAAGTCCCCGGCCCCCGCCGGAATGTGACACAGGGCACACCGGATGGAAAACCCCACGCGCGCCGCGTACGTCTAGCCGGTGTGGGATTCAGCGGGAAGACACCAGCGGAGCTTGACGAGGAGAGACTCGTCAAGCTCGTCGCCAAAGGCGACCGCGCCGCGTTCGAGGAGCTGTACCGGCGTACGGCGCCGTGGCTGGCGGTGCGGTTGCGGCGGCGGTGCGCCGATGAGCAGATCGTCGCCGAGGTCATGCAGGAGACGTATCTGGCGGTATGGCGCGCCGCGAGCGCGTTCGCGGGGGCCGCGGTCGGCGGCACCGCCGTCGGGTGGCTGTGGACGATCGCGGCGCGCCGGCTCGTCGACGCCTTCCGCAGGCGCGCGCACCAGGCCCGGCTGCCCGCCGCCGTGACCGCCGACGCCACCAGGCCGGCCGTCGCGCCCGCCGCCGAGGACGAGGTGCTGGCGGCGGCGGTCGGCGGGGAGGTCGGCGACGCGCTGCGGCGGCTCGCGCCCGAACTGCGCGACGTACTGCGGGCCATGGTGCTCGACGGGATGACCGTACGGGAGACCTCCGTACTGCTCGGGGTGCCGGAAGGAACCGTCAAGACCCGCGCCCGGCGGGCACGGAGAGCGATGCGGGAGGCGCTGTCATGAGCGCGGAGGACCAGGTGGAACACCCGTCGGAGCGGCTCATCGGCCGGTACGCGCGCGGCGACACGGAGGATACGGGCGGGACGGGCGGGACGGGCGGCGCCGGCCTCGCGCACGACGAGGTGTGGGCGCTCGAAGCCCATCTGGAGTCCTGTGCGCGATGCCGTGCGCGCCTCGCCGCGGTCACCCGCGACGCCACCCCGGCCGTGACCGCGCTCGTCGACGGAGTCTGGGCCGAGCTGACACCACAGCTCCCGGCGATCGCGCCGATGCCACAACGCCGCCGGTGGGCCCTGCCGCTCTCGGCCTGGGCCTCCCCCGTGATGGTGCCGTGGCTGTTCATGACCGTCCTCGTCACCCTGACCGCCGTGATCCTCGACAGCCTGAACGACCTCAGCGGCCAGGGCGTCTCCTTCGTGCTGCTGCTGGCCCCCGTACTGCCCGTGCTGGGGGTCGCCGCCTCCTGGGCGCGCGGCCTCGACCCGGCGTACGAACTGATCGCGGGCACCCCGCGCGCCGGGCTCCAACTGGTGCTCCGGCGCACGACATCCGTACTCGTCGTGGTGATCTCCGCGCTGCTGGTGGCCGGTTGGGTGACCGGCGCCGGCGTCGCGCAGTGGCTGCTGCCCTGTCTGGCGTTCACCACCGGCGCGCTCGCGCTCGGCGGGCTGATCGGGGTGACCCGGGCCGCGATCGGGCTGGTGGCGGTCTGGGCGGCGGTGATCGTGGCGCCGACGGTGGCCGTGAGCCGTACGCCCGTGGTCCTCCACGCGGACGCCCTGCCCGTGTGGGGCGCCGTCTTCGCGCTCGGTCTGGTGGTCGTGATCGCCCGCAGAGGCGCGTACACCCTCCTCGGCATCCACCGCTGACACAGCCGTACTTACAAGACAGCCGCGCCACCGCCCCGCACACACGCTCACCTCAACGTGCGACACACACGCGAAAGGGCCTTTGCTCATGACCGAAATGGTGACGACATGACGCGCGGCGTGACCGCCGCCGAAGTGGCACCGCGGACCTACGCCTGGGAGATCCGGGCCGAAGGACTGCGGGTACGGGCCGGCGGCCGCAAAATGGCCGTCGACGGCCTCGATCTGGACCTCGGTACCGGCGTCCACGGTCTGCTCGGCCCCAACGGCGCCGGAAAGACCACCCTCATCCGCGCACTCGCCACCGTCCTCCGGCCCGCCGGAGGCACCCTCGAACTGCTGGGCACACCCGCTCACGCGCAGACCGGCCGGCGCGAGCTGCGCCGCCGTATCGGTTATCTGCCACAGGAGTTCGGGTACTACCGGCGCTTCACCGTCCGCGAGTTCGTCGAGTACATGGCGTGGCTGAAGGAAGTGCCCCACGAGGAGATCCCCGGGGCGGTCCAGCGCGCCATCGAGCGCGTGGGCCTCGCGGACCGCGCCGACGACCGGATGAAGACCCTCTCCGGCGGCATGGTGCGGCGCGCGGGAATCGCGCAGGCGATCGTCAACGACCCGCGGATCCTGCTGCTCGACGAGCCGACGGCCGGGCTCGACCCGGCGCAGCGGCTGCGCTTCCGCGAGCTGCTGCACCAACTCGGCACGGACAGCTGTGTGGTCGTCTCCACGCATCTGGTCGAGGACGTCGCGGCGGCCTGTACGGACGTGGTGCTCATCGCGGACGGCGCGCTGGTGTTCCGGGGCACCCCGGAACAGCTCGCCGACGCGGGCGGCACCGATCACCCGGGCGACAGCCCCATCGAGCGTGGCTACGCGGCGCTGCTCATGCGCTCCGAGCCGGGAAGAGGTACGTGGTGAGCCCGGAAACCCCCGTGGGCCCCAAGCCCCCCGCACGGTCCGAGGCCCCCGCACGGTCCGAGACCCCCGTCAGTCCCGAGACCCCCGCACGGTCCAACGCCCCCGCACGGTCCGATGCCCCCGCGCGGCAGACGCGCGCACGCCGCAGCGGTACAGGCCGGATCCTGCGCATCGAACTCCGGCGCTCGGCCGCCCCGTTGGCCGGCGTCCTGCTCCTGATCCTCGCACTCGCCCTCCTCCAGCTGGTCAGCGGGCCGTGGTGGAAGGGCGCCGAGAGCTGGACGCAGCAGTGGACCTCCACCGCCTGGTGGGAACGGTTCACGATGGTGCTCATGTGGCCGCTGGCGGTGACCGCGGGGGCGGTGCAGGGGATACGGGACCGGCGCTCCGGTACGTCCGAACTCCTCGCGGCCACACCGCGCCCCCGATGGCACCGCGCCACCACGACCGCGGGCGCGTTCGCGCTCACCCTGACCGCCGCGTACGTGCTGGTGTTCCTCTACGGCGGGGTGCGGGTGCTCGCCAACGACGGCTACGCCCATCTCGGCTGGCTGCCGATCCTGGCGGTCGGGGTGCTGGCCCTGGTCGCGGGCGCTCTGCTGGGCATGGGGGTCGCCAGGACCGTACCGTCCGCGCTGACCCCGCCGGTGCTCGCGCTGGGATCCCTGATGGCGGTGCTGATCGTGCACGACACGGTCACCGGCGACCTCGTCCCGAACCGGATCGTGCTCCTCTCCCCCGCGCTCTCCCAGGTGTACAGCGCGTTCCTGACCGTCACGTGGCGCGTCCACGCGGGCCAGGCCCTCTGGCTGCTCGGGCTGGCGGCCACCGGGTTCCTCCTGCTCGTGGCCCGGAAGCCGCGCGCCCGGCTGCTCGCGCTGCTGCCGGTGGTGCTGGGCGCGGCCGTCGCCGTACCGCTCCTGCCCGCCGACAACGCGCGCAACTACGCACTCGACAAGGCGGCGACGGCGCTGGTGTGCGAGGGCCGCGTCTGCGTGACGAAGCTGCACGAACCCCGGCTGGCCGCGCTCAAGGGCCCCGGCGAGGAGGCCCTGCGACTGCTGGGGCGGCTGCCCGACCCGCCGTCGGCGGTCCGCGAGAGCGTCGATCCGTGGCCCGTGGACAAGGAGGCGTCCCCGCCCGCGAACGCCGTACCCGCCAACGCGGTACCGGCCAACGCGGTACCGGCCGATGTCGTACCCGTCGACTTCGAGGCGCAGGCTCTCGACGGCGCGCCGGAGGACGAGTACACCCGCGCCCTGCTGGCGGGCGCCGGCACGGCGCCGTGTCTCGACGCGGACACGAGCGACCCGACCGAGGAGCAACGGCAGGCGTCCTACGAGACCGAGGTCGTACGCGAGCTGGCCGCGCGGACGGTGGCCGCCGCCTGGTTCACCGGTGATCTGAAGCCCCTGCGCGGCACAGGCTGGCCGCGCGCCGACATCGACGCGCTGGCGGGGCCCGCCTGGGACGCGCTGCGCGCCCTGCCGCCCGAAGCGCAGCGCGCGCGGATCACGGCGCTGCGGACCGCCGCGCTCTCCTGCGACGGTGACCTGCTGGACGTACTGAAGAACGGCGGTCCTCGGTGAAACAGCGACAGCCGGAACGACAGGCGGCGGCCCCTGCCCACCGGTCGTCCACGCGTGGGCCTTCCACCGGGCAGGCGTCCACGCGTGGGCCTTCCGGCCGGCAGCCGACTACCCGCCGGCCGTCCACCCGTAGGCCGTCCACCCGCCGGCCGTCCACCCGCTGGCTGACGCTGTACGCGCGCTCCCGCCAGGTCCCCGCGTCCCTCGCCGCCGCTCTGATCGCCACCGTCGCCACCTGGTCGCTCACCCGGGGTGCCGGATCCGATGATCCGAGGACCGGGATTCTGCTCCTGACCTCCGTGGTGGCGGCGGCCACGGTCGGTCTGAGCGGGCAGGACCGCGCGCTCGACCGTACGGCGGCGATCCGCTGGGCGCCCCGGCGCGCGGCCCATGTCCTGCTCATCGGGGTGCTCGCCGGAGCGCTGCTGCTCGCCTTCCTGACCGCCGGTGACGAGCCGGTGCGGGCCGGGACCCTCCTGCGGAACAGCGCCGGGTCGGCGGGGCTCGCCGCGATCGGAGCGGCGCTGTGGGGCGGCCAGTACGCCTGGACGCTGCCCTTCGGCTGGTGCGCGGCGTCGTTGTTCGTACCGTCCACGGGCTCGATCACGTCCCAGGTCACGACGTGGCTGATCCAGCCGTCCGGTACGGCCGCGGCCGACTGGACGGCGGTCGTACTCGCGGTGGGCGGTGGGCTGTTCTACGCGCTGGCCGGGCCCAGGCGCTGAACCGGCGCCGACCGGACAAACGCCCCGCCCGAACATCCCGCCCGAACACCCAACCCCGACGCCACCGTTCACCCGCCCGACACCTTCCCGATGGCCGAAAGCCGCCGGACGGTACCCCGAGAGGTGAGTGGATATGCGCTGACCCACCACGCCTCACGCAGGGGCGCGGTCCCGTGACCACACCAACTGGAGCCCGAATGACCGCCTCAGCCCGTACGCAGCACCGGCCTGACAGCCACCGCCCCGCACGGGCCGGCGGGCGCCCCGGCGGCGCGGCGCGCGGTCTGGCCGCCGGACTGGCCGCGGGCGCGCTCGCGTTGGGCGGTGTCGTCGCGGGCGGCTCCCCCGTCGGCGCGGCCCCGGCGGACCCGGCGGGAACGGGAACGAAGAGCGCCGCTCTCAAGGCCGAGGCCGGCGATCTCCTCGATGTCACGCTCGACCAACTGCGCCCCACCCAGCCCTCCGTGGGCTTCGACCAGATCTACTACAAGCTCGGCCGCTACGGCAGCACCAAGGACGAGCAGAACGGCGACGTCAACAAGCGCTTCGACGACTGGTGCGAGACCAACGGCCAGGAGGAGGCGGCGACGGTGCCGTCGGGCGCCACGCTCTCCGACCCCACCAGCTTCACCTGCACCGTCCCGGTCGGCCAGGAGACGGACGAGACGCGCGCCGCGATGAAGACGGTCGTCGTCGGCCCCGGCGGCGAGCTGTATCTCACCGACGGACACCACTCCCTGACGTCCTTCCTCGAAACGCCCGACGGCGGCGCGAAGACGCACATCCGGCTGCGCGTCGCCGCCAATCTGAGCGGCCTGTCGACCGCCGCCTTCTGGCAGACCATGCGGGAGAAGAAGTGGGTCTGGCTGCGCGACGAGAACAACGACCCCATCACCACCGACCAGCTCCCCCAGCGCCTCGGTCTGGCCCGCTTCCATGACGACCGCTACCGCAGCCTCGTCTACTTCACGCGCGACATCGGCTACCAGGCCCCCGAGGCCGCCGCGGAGTACCTGGAGTTCCTGTGGGGCACCTGGCTGCGCGACCGCGTGGACCTCGACTCGTACGACCTCGACTCCCCCGCCTCCTACCTGACCGCGATCCGCGCCGCCTCCGAGGCGATGTCGGGCACGGCCGGTGACACCGTCATCGCCGACGGCCGCACCGCCGACGAGCTGGGCCGGATGCCGGAGTGGAACGCCGGGAAGAAGCCGACCGGCGGCGAGTTCGGCAAGCTGAGCGCCCCGATCTCGGACGACAAGCCCGGCAAGCTCGCGTACGCGCTGGACTTCCGCGGCCGGATCGCGGCCACGCCCGCCTGTACGAAGACGCTGACCGGCAAGCACACCGGCCCGCTGGTCGTCTCCTCGGGCGTCCTCTGTCTGAACGGCACACGGCAGACCGGCCCCGTCGTGGTCACCTCGGGCGCGAGCCTGGTGGCGACGGGCGCGGACATCACCGGTCCCGTCCAGGCGGCCGGAGCCCACACGGTCCAGTTCTGCGGCACCTCGCTGACCGGTCCCCTCTCCGTGGTCGACACCAAGCGGCAGCTGACCCTGTCGGGACCCGGCTGCACTCCGAACACCCTGAACGGCCCGGTGCAACTGGTCGGCAACCCGTAACAACACGGGCGCCCCGTAGGCACGCGTAAATCCCCTGGGCCGCGCCGAAAGGCGCGGCTACAGTGGGCGGCATGTTCAAGCACTACTACTTCCTGTGATTCCGGACCCGCTCCCCAGGTCCGACACTGCTCAGCCCTGCACAAGGGCGTGACAATCCAGGAAGAAGCATGCGCGAACGCGCCCAATTGGCGATGAAAGACGTGTCCAAGGCGTACGGCGACCGGTCGGTTCTCGACCAGGTGTCACTGACCGTACGTCCCGGCGAGAAGGCCGGAGTCATCGGGGAGAACGGCTCCGGCAAGTCGACACTGCTGCGGCTGCTCGCCGGGGCCGAACGGCCCGACGACGGCGAGATCACCGTCCGCTTCCCCGGCGGCGTCGGCCATCTCGCCCAGACCCTCGCCCTCGATCCCGGCCACACCGTCCAGGACGCCGTCGACGCGGCCCTGGCCGAGCTGCGCGCCCTGGAGCGCCGGATCGCGGCGGCCGAAGCGGCCCTCGGCGAGGCCGGACCTGACGAACTGGCCGCCTACGGGGAGCTGTTGGCGGCCTTCGAGGAACGTGACGGCTACCGCGCGGATGCCCGCGTCGACGCCGCGCTCCACGGCCTCGGACTCGCCCGGGTGACCCGGGACCGCACCCTCGGCTCGCTCTCCGGCGGCGAGCAGTCCCGGCTGGCGCTGGCCTGCGTCCTGGCGTCGGCGCCCGAACTGCTGCTGCTCGACGAGCCCACCAACCATCTCGACCTCCGCGCGAGCACCTGGCTGGAGGACCAGCTCAGGGCGCATCGCGGGACGGTGCTCGCCGTCACCCATGACCGGGCGTTCCTGGAGCGGATCGCGACGACGATCCTGGAGGTCGACCGGGACACCCGTACGGTGACCCGGTACGGCGACGGCTGGCACGGCTACCGGACGGCGAAGGCGGCGGCCCGGCGCCGCCGGGAGCAGGACCATCTGGAGTATCTGGACGAGCTGGCGCGTACGGAGGAGCTGGTCGAGGCGTCCGGCCGGCGGCTCGCGGCCACCGGCAAGGACCCGCGCCAGGGCTTCGGCAAGCACCGCCGCTCGCACGAGGCGAAGCTGTCCGGGCAGGTCAGGGCGGCGCGGGAGCGGTTGTGGCGGCTCAAGGAGAGCCCGGTGCCCGCGCCACCCGAGCCGCTGCGGTTCACGGCCACGCTCGTCGCGTCCGGCGGCACCCGGAGAGCGGAAGAGCCGCTCGCCGGGGCAGCACCCACCGAGGGACTGGCCGTCGGGGGAGCGGTCGCCAAGGGAACGGCCGTCGGGGCAGCGCCCACCGAGGGACCGGCCGTCGGTGGAGCGGCCGCCGAGGGAACGGTCGCCGAGCTGGACGATGTGGTGGTCGGCGGCCGGCTGACGGTGGCCGGCCTCCGGGTGAAGGCGGGCGAACGGCTGCTGGTGACCGGCCCCAACGGCGCGGGCAAGACCACGCTGCTCCGGATCCTCGCCGGTGAACTGCGCCCGGACAGCGGCACGGTGCGCCACACGGGCCGGATCGGCTATCTGCCCCAGGACCTGCCCGCCGTACCGTCCGGGCTCCCGCTGCTGCACGCCTTCGCCACGGGCCGCCCCGGGCTCCCGGAGGAGCACGCCGGCGAACTGCTGGGCCTCGGGCTGTTCCGGCCGGACGACCTCGGCGTACCGGTCGCGGCGCTCTCGGTCGGCCAGCGGCGCAGACTGGAACTGGCCCGGCTGGTGACCCGCCCCGCCGATCTGCTCATCCTCGACGAACCGACGAACCACGTGGCGCTCAGCCTGGTGGAGGAGCTGGAGGAGGCGCTGACGGCGTACGAAGGGGCGGTGGTGGTGGTCTCACACGACCGCGGCTTCCGCGCCCGGTTCACGGGCGGCCGGCTGGAACTGCGGGCGGGCCGTGTCGTGAGCTGATCCGCCCGGCGAGCCGGCGGGCGGGCATCGGGCCGGGAGGAGCGTCAGAGCTTCGCCTGGAAGATTCCCGCCGGCCGCTCCCGCCGGTAGCCGAGCGCCTCGTTCATCGCGAGTATCGACGTGTTGTCGTCGGCGACGGTGGTACGGATCTCCCGTACGCCCGGGTGCAGTTCGCTCAGCCGGCCCAGCAGATGGCGTTTGACGGCGAGGCCCAGGCCCCGGCCCCGGTGGGTGGGGACGACCACCGTGTCGTACTGGAGCGCGCGGGTGTCCGAGGGGGCGGTCAGGACCAGCTCGGTGTAAGCGACGACGGCGTCGTCCCGCTCGGTGTCGAGGACTGCCGAGGTGAGGACGACGCCGCCGCGCTGTTCGATCAGCCGGGCCGCGGTCCGTACCCGCTCCACGTCCCAGCTCGGTGTCCGTTCGTCCAGCTGTCTGCTGGGCCCCGATACGTCACGTCTCGCGTCGTGCGCGCGGGCGAACGCCTCGGCCGTCCCGTCGGGCACGACGCCCGACCAGCCCGCGAAGCGCAGGCCCTCCGGCAGAGCGGGCTGCGGTACCTCCTCCAGCGCCTGGGCGACGCGCTGCACGTACCAGCCGAGCCGCAGGACGTTCGTGAACCCGAGGCTGTCGACGAACGCCTCGCCCGCGCCGCCGAGTTCGAGGACGGTCGAGACGGAGGAGCGCCCCTGGTCGGCGAGTTCGGCGCGTATCGCCGTCCAGAGCGTCGCCCCGATGCCGCGCCGCCGGGCGTCGGGGCGTACCACCAGGGCGTCCAGGAAGGCGGTGTGCCGGTTGGTCTCGTCGGTGAACAGCAGCAGCGAGGCGACGCCCTCGTACGAGCCGTCCTCCCCCACCGCCGCGAGATGAACGTTTCGCCCGCTCACCGGCGGGACCCGCAGCTTTCCGGCGGTCTCCGTCCTGCTCGGCTCCGGCGCGGAGGCCGGCAGATCGCGGACATGGGCCGCGCTGATCACCGCGTGCCAGGCGTCGGTCTCGGCGTCCGAGGGCGGGCTTCCCAGAGTGATCAGCATGGGTCGAACCTACGCGTACGAGGAGGGTGACGCCCCCGACTTAAGGAGACGTCCGGGCGGAACCTGGCCGTACGTCCGGGGCCGTACTTCCGGGGCCGTACGGCCAGGCCCTCACGTCCGGGCCCGTACGGCCCGGCGCGTGCGCCGCCAGGACCTGGCGGCGTCAGGCCGCGGCGTTCTCGGTGATCGTGACCCGTCCCTTGCGGATCGTGGCGAGCCGTGGAGCGCGGCGGGCGATCGAGCTGTCGTGAGTGACCATGATGAAGGTCAGACCGTACTCTTTCCAGAGGCCCTCCAGCAGTTCCATGATCTCGTCACGCATCGACTCGTCGAGATTTCCCGTGGGTTCATCGGCGAGCAGCACCTTCGGCCGCTTGACGAGCGCGCGGGCGATCGCGACCCGCTGCTGCTGGCCGCCGGAGAGTTCGCCGGGCACATGGCCGAGCCGCTCGCCGAGGCCGACGGAGCCGAGCGCCTCCGCCGCGCGTTCGCGCCGGGCCGCGCCCTTGAGGCCGAGCGGCACCAGGGCCGTCTCGACGTTCTCCTGCGCGGTCAGCGTGGGGATCAGGTTGAAGCTCTGGAAGACGAAGCCGATGCTCTCCGCCCGTACCTTGGTGAGTCTGGCCTCGGGCAGCCGGGCCAGATCCACCCCGTCGAATTCGACACTCCCCTCCGTCGGGCGGTCGAGGCCGCCGAGCATCTGGAGGAGCGTGGACTTCCCCCCTCCGGTCGGGCCCTGGATGACGAGCCGGCCGCCGTCCTCGATCGTCAGATCGACGCCGGCGAGCGCGTCGACGGTCTTCTTGCCGCGCGAGTAGCGCTTGGTGACGCCTCTGAGCTGGTACACGGTGCAACTCCTGCTGTGCGAAATCCTGTTGCTGCGGAATCTGCGAAATCCTGCGAGACCTGCGAGACCTGCGAAATCCAGCGGGACCTGCGGGACCCGCGGAATGCCGCGGGACCTGCGGAATCCCGCGGGAAGGGGAACGGGCTACTCGACGCGGCGCAGAGCGTCCGCGGGCCGCAGCCGGGAGGCCCGCCAGCCGCCGAAGCCGCCGGCGATGAGACCGCCCGCGACCGCCAGCCCCACGGCGATACCGATGGTGGAGACGGAGACGGGCGCGGTCAGGGCGATGTCGAGCGCCTTGGACGCGGTCTGCCGCACGGGGCCGCCCCCGCCCCCGGGACCGCCGCCGGCGAAGCCGCCGCCTCCTTGGCCGCCCGTGGCGCCGAGCTGCGCCGTGAGGGTCGGGCTGATGGCGGTGACGAGATAGGCGCCGCCGAGACCGAGGGCGATACCGAGCGCCCCGCCGAGCAGTCCGTTGACGAGCGCCTCGCCGACCACCTGGCGGGTGACCCGGCCGCTCTTCCAGCCGAGCGCCTTGAGCGTGCCGAACTCCCGTACGCGGCGGCTGACGGCCGAGGAGGTGAGCAGCCCCGCCACCAGGAAGGCCGCGATCAGCACGGCGACGGAGAGCCACGTGCCGACCGTCGTGGCGAGGTCGGAGGCGGTGGACAGGGAGCCGGACACGGTGCCGGCGAGATCGGCGGAGGTGGTGACCGTCGTGTCCGGGATGTTCTTCTGGATGGCGGACTTGACGCTGTCGATCTGCTGCGAGTCGGCGGCCTTCACGTAGACCGTGGTGACCTTGTCCTTGGAGTCGGCCAGGGTCTGGGCCTTCTTCAGCGGGATGTAGAGGTTGGCGGCGGAGTCCCCGCTGTCCGCGGTGGCGACGCCGACGATGGAGAACGTCGTACCGGAGATGGTGACGGTCTTGCCGACCGCGAGGCTCTTCTCCTTGGCGTACGCGCTGTCGACGACCGCGACCGCCGTGTCCGTCTCGGTGCTCTTGAACGTACGGCCTGCGGTGATCTTGGACGAGGTCAGCGGGCCGAGCGCGGGCGCGGCGACGTCGGTGCCGAACACGGAGTAGGAGTTGACGTCGAACGCGGCGCCGCCGCCCCGGACCTGTCCGCCGCCGGAGCCGCCCGCTCCGCCCTGGCCTGTCCGGTCGCCGCCCTGCGGCGGGGCGATCTCGCCGGGCTTGAACTCCCCGTTGACCTTGAGCACGGTCAGGCTGAGCCCGCCGACGGCCGCGTCCACCCCGTTCTGGCCGCCGACCTCGGTGACGGTCGAGGAGGACAGGGTCTGGAAGCCCTGGACCATCACCCGGTCGCTGCTCTGTTCGGCGTCGGTGTCGCCGTCGGCGTCGAATTCGAAGCGCCGCCGGTTGGTGTCGCCCTCGCCGGGCGGGGCCGCGGCTTTGGTGACGGTCATGTCGGTGCCGAGGCCGTACAGCGATTGCAGGACCTTGTCCTGGGCCTGGCTCATGCCCGAGGAGACGGAGCTGACGACGATCACCAGTGCGATGCCCAGGGCGAGCCCCGAGGCGACGACGAGCGCCGCCTTTCTGCGACGGCGCAGCTCGCGCCTGAGGTAGGTGAAGAACATGCGCCGAAGCTAGGAGCCCGGTGTGATGAAGAGTTAAGGGCCGGGTGAGAGCGGCATGAGAACGCGAACGGCGGCGGCACCTGGAGGAGGTGCCGCCGCCGTTCGCCCGCGGACTCGGACCGGCCGGGCGAGTCGGTTCGGGCCGGGGCCTGCCGACCCGCGTCGGTCAGGCGGCCGAACCGGCCTGCCAGTCGGACCAGTTCATGTTCCAGCCGTTGAGGCCGTTGTCCGGGGCGATGGTCTTGTCGGCGGAGTTCTTGACGACGACCACGTCACCGATGAGCGAGTTGTCGTAGAACCAGGCGGCCGGCTGGTTGGGGTCACCGGCGCCCTTCACGTCCTTCAGGCCCACACAGCCGTGGCTGGTGTTGACGTTGCCGAACGCGTTGCCGCCCCAGTAGCTGCCGTGGATGAAGGTCCCGGACGTGGACAGCCGCATGGCGTGCGGGACGTCCTTGATGTCGTACTCGCCCTTGCCGTCGTCGTCCGTGAAGCCGACCGTGGCACCGTTCATCCGGGTCTCCTTGAACTTCTCGGAGATCACCATCTGGCCGTTGTAGGTCGTGTTCTCGGGCGAGCCGGCCGAGATCGGGATGGTCTTGAGCGTCTTGCCGTCGCGCACGACGGTCATCGTCTTGCTCTTGACGTCGACCGTGCTGACCTGGCTGCGGCCGATCTGGAAGGTGACCGTCTTCTGCTGGACGCCGAAGACGCCGTCGGCGCCCTCGATCCCGTCCAGGTTCAGCTTGAGGGTGACCGTGGAGCCGCCCGTCCAGTACTGCTCGGGGCGGAAGTCGAGGCGCTGCTGGTTGAACCAGTGGCCGACGACCTGCTGGCCGCTGCTCGACGTGACGGTGATGCCGTCCTGGACGGCCTTCTTGTCGGTGATCGCCTTGTCGAAGTTGATCGAGACCGGCATCCCGACGCCGACCGTGGAGCCGTCCTCGGGGGTGAAGTTCCCGATGAAGCTGTTGCTCGGCGAGACGGTGGTGAAGGAGGAGTTCTCATGGGCCTCGCGGCCCTTGGCGTCCTTCGCCGTCGCGGTGATCTTGTACGCGGTGGAGCGCTCCAGCTGCGCGTCCGGCTTCCAGCTCTTGGCGTCGGCGGCCAGGGTGCCCTTGACGGCGGTGCCGTCCGCGGTGGTCATGGTCACGCTGGTGAGGGTGCCCTTAGTGACGGTGACCTTGGCGTCGTTGTTGATGCCCACATTCGTCGCGCCGTTCTTGGGCGCGATGGATATCTGGGCCTGCGAGGTCTCCTTGGCGGCCACCTCGTCCGCCTTGGCCTGAGCCGACGCCCCGCTCTCCGAGGGGGCCTTGTCGGTCCCCTCGCTACAGGCCGAAAGCACCAGTAGGCCGCCGAGCACCGCGGACGCGGCCGCGAGGCCCTTGCGCCGCTTGCTGTCCCTCATCACACGCTTCTCCATCATCGCCGCTTACCCTGCCGATAACACTTAAGAACACCTGTACCGGTTCGTCCGGTTCCACATCCACCGAGGATGTGGTGAACGCCACTCGCCCCGGGGAAATGCGCGAGCCCCGGCCCGTCGGTTACGGCGGACCGGGGCTTACCAGAGTGACACGCCTCCGGTCTACATCCGACCAGCTCCGACCTCACCCTCGACCCCGGCCTCTTCGCCGTCGTCCTCGCCGTCCTCGTCGTCCTCGTCGAGGGCCCACTCGACCGCGTCGGGGTCGTAGTCGATCAGTTCGCTGGTCCAGGAGGCCTGGGCCAGCTCGATCCCCGGGACCTCTTTGACGAGGTCGAAGGGCTCCACCAGATACGCGAGGGCCTCCGCCTCATCTTCCCGGACCGCGGACCGGGCATGCGCCCGCTCGTCGTCCGGCATGGACTCGTCCGCGCCGATGCGGTCGAGGGCGGCGGCGCTCAGTCGCTGAGGGTCATCGACCTCCAGCACCAATTCCACCTGTACCCGAACATACCGTGATGTCTCAGAATCGCTCATACGACGGAGGGTAAGCTCCCGACCCCACGACTTTCCCGCGACCCGCTGCTATCACTAACATCACCGCACCCAGCCAATTCGGCGTTGTCACAAGGGGGATCGATCACGTGTCCGTCGCACGCCGACCGCTCCTGACAGCTACCGCCGCCGGCACCCTGCTCTGCGCCCTGTGGTTCGTGCCCTCAGCGAAGGCCACCGAGGAGCAGAACGGTCCGCGGGAGCAGTCAGCCGCATCCGCTCACAGCCTCACCGCCGGGGAATCCGAGCCGCTGACCCTCGCCGACACGGGCGGCGTGGACACCACGCCGTATCTGGTCGGCGGGAGCCTCTGTCTCGGGATCGGCGCGGGGTTCGTCGCGTACTCCATACGCAGAAGTGTCCGCGCGTCGCTCTGAGCGTCGTACGCACGGAGGGGCCGCCGGGCCGGAACCCGGCGGCCCCTCCGCGTCTCAGGCCAGCGGCCCGGTCACCGGCTCGACCGCGGCGACGAGCCCGCCCCCGCGCACGAACGCGTCGGCCCCGGCCAGATCGGGCGCGAGGAAGCGGTCGGGCCCCGGCCCCTGGACGCCCGCGGCGCGCAGGCCGTCGATGGCCGCCTGGGAAGCGGGCGCGGGCGTCAGGCCCGTACGCAGCTCGATCGCACGCGTCGCGGCGTACAGCTCGACGGCGATCACGCGGGACAGGCTGTCGACGGCGGTACGGAGCTTGCGCGCGGCCGACCAGCCCATGGAGACATGGTCCTCCTGCATCGCGGAGGACGGGATCGAGTCGACCGAGGCCGGCACCGCGAGCCGCTTCATCTCACTGACCAGGGCGGCCTGGGTGTACTGGGCGATCATCAGCCCCGAGTCGACCCCCGCGTCATCGGCGAGGAAGGGCGGCAGACCGTGCGAGCGGTTCTTGTCCAGCAGCCGGTCCGTACGGCGCTCCGCGATGGAAGCGAGGTCGGCGGCGGCGATCGCCAGGAAGTCCAACGCATACGCCACAGGGGCGCCGTGGAAGTTGCCGTTGGACTCCACCCGGCCGTCCGGGAGGACGACGGGGTTGTCGACCGCCGACGCCAGCTCCCGGTCGGCCACGACGCTCGCGTACGCCAGCGTGTCCCGGCCCGCGCCGGCGACCTGCGGGGCACAGCGCACGGAGTAGGCGTCCTGGACGCGGGGGGCCGCGTCCTGCTGGAAGTGGCCGGTCAGCCCGGACCCCGCGAGCACCCGCAGCATATTGGCGGCGCTGGCGCCCTGGCCCGGGTGCGGGCGGATGGCGTGCAGCTCGGGGGCGAGGACCTTGGCGGTACCGAGAAGGGCCTCCAGGCTCAGCGCGGCGGTGATGTCGGCGGAGGTGTAGAGCCGCCGCAGATCGGCGATCGCCATGACCAGCATGCCGAGCATGCCGTCGGTCCCGTTGAGCAGGGCGAGCCCTTCCTTCTCCCGCAGCTCCACCGGCTCGATCCCGTGCGCGGCGAGCAGCTCCCCCGCGGGCCGTACGACACCGTCGGGGCCCTCCGCGTCGCCCTCGCCCATCAAGGTCAGCGCGCAGTGGGAGAGCGGCGCGAGGTCCCCGGAGCAGCCCAGCGAGCCGAACTCGTGCACGACGGGCGTGATCCCGGCGTTCAGCACGTCGGCCATGGCCCGTGCCACGAGCGGGCGCACGCCGGTGCGCCCGGAGGCCACGGTCTTGAGCCGCAGGAACATCAGCGCCCGCACCACGTCCCGCTCGACGAGGGGCCCCATCCCGGCGGCGTGCGACCGCACGATATTGCGCTGGAGCTGCGCCCGCAGCTCCGGACTGATCCACCGGGTGGCGAGCGCCCCGAACCCGGTGGACACCCCGTACACCGGCTCGGGCTTGGCGGCCAGCGCGTCCACGACCTCGCGCGCGACGGCGAGCGCGTCGAGGGCCTCGACGGAAAGCTCGACCCGGGCGCGGCCCCTGGCCACGGCGACCACATCCTCGGCGGTGGTCCCGGACGTCCCCACCACAACAGTGTGCATATCCATATTCAGGAGCGTACGGACTGAATCGCAGGGTGTCACTAGGGGGCGGCGTGCCTCCGGCGGGGGGCGGGGTACGGGTGCGCCGTTGGGGTGCCAGGGGTCGGGGTCCGGTGGGCACGCTCGCCCCGGCGACAACCCGCACCCGCGACCACCGGCCCCAGCCGAAACGCGCCCGGCCAACGCCCCCGTCGGCTACGCCGACCCCGGGGCGTCGCGGAAGCGCCGTCTCTCCCCCCGCGCCGGCGCCGGCGCGTCCGCCAGTCTCAGTACCGCCCCGTCCCGCCCCGCGACCACCGGCCCGCCCGCCCGCGCCGCCTTCGCCCGGTACTGCGCCGCGTCCGCCAGCCGGAACAGCCGTCGCGCCGACCCCACCTCCCCGATCGGGTCCCCCGTCGACGCGATCCCGCACGCCACGCCCTCCCCCAGATCCAGCCCGGCCGCCCGCTCGCACACCTCGGCGGCCACCGCCAGCACCTCGTCCGAGGTCGGGCCCACCGTCAGCAGACAGAACTCGTCCCCGCCCAGCCGCGCCACCAGCGCGCCGGGAAGCCGTGCGCCGCATACGGACAGGAGCGTGGCGAACCGTTCCAGCAGACGGTCACCGGCCGCATGGCCCTGGGTGTCGTTGACCTTCTTGAGGCCGTTGAGATCGCAGACGACGAGGCTGACGACGGCCCCCTCCTCCTGGTACCGGACGATCGCCTCGTCGAGCCGTACGTCGACCGCGCGCCGGTTCGCGAGTCCGGTCAGGGGGTCGGTGAAGGCGAGCCGGCGGACCTCTTCGAGCCGTTCCGTCTGGGCGATCCCCGCCGCCACCACCGACGCGATGACGGTGGCGAAATCCGCGTCGGCCGCGTCGAACAGCGGCGCCTCCGGGGGCCTGGCCACATACAGCTCGCCCCACGCCCGCCCGTGCAGCACGATCGGCGCGACGACGCAGCAGCCGCGGCCCCGCCTGCGCAGCGCGGCCATGCGCTGGTGGTTGTAGCCGGGCCCGCCCGAGCCACCCGGGCCACCCGGGCCGTCCGACGCCGGCGCGACCGCCGGCCCCGCCGCGGTCTCGACCCAGGCCTGCGGCCCGCCGCCGCCCGCCCACCGCCCGTGCAGGAATTCCGCGATCTCCGGAAACTCATGCACGGGATACGTCTCGTCCTCGGGGAACTCCTCCTCCCCGTCCACCCGTGCTCCCGCGTTCACGAGCACCTTGAGGCGACCGAGATCCCGCTCCCACACCGACAGCGCCCCGAAGCTCCCCCCGAGCGCCTCCAGCGCGCCGCACGCCGCGGCCCGCCAGGACTCGATCGCTGTTGGGGCCGCCGCCATCGCCTGAGACAGTCGCACTATGGCGCGCAGTCGCCCATCCACTCCCATCGCCCCACCTTAAGACGGTTTGACGGGATTTGATCATCCGGATCGATGGGTGATCATGACGCGTTCACCCGTACCGCGCGCCGCGGCGCGTGCTCACTCACCGGGCCACCGCGGCGCGCGCTTCTCGTTGAACGCGGCGACCCCTTCCGCCCGGTCTCCGGAGAACGCGACGGACCGCCACGCGGCGTCCTCGACCTCCAGCCCCGCTCGCAGGTCGAGCCCGTGCCCGAGCCGCAGCGCGCGCTTGGCGGCGCGCAGGCCGACGGGCGAGTTGGCGGCGATACGGCCGGCCAGGGCCAGGGCCTCGTCCCGGTCGGCGCCCTCGTCCACGAGCTGGTCGACCAGCCCCAGCGCCGCCGCCTCGGCCGCGGCCACCCGCCGTGCCGTGAAGACCAGTTCCGCGGCGCGCGCGGCGCCGACGCGGCGCGGGAGCAGCTGCGTACCGCCGCCGCCGGGGATCACCCCGACCGACACCTCGGGCAGCCCCACGACCGCCGTGGGGTCGGCGACGATCAGATCGCAGGCGAGCGCCAGCTCGAAGCCGCCGCCCAGCGCGTAGCCGTGCACCGCCGCGATCGTCGGCATCGGCAGTTCCAGTACGCCGGTGTACGCGGCCCGCGCGGTCGGGCGCTGGCGCACGAGTTCGGCGTCGCTGAGGGAGTTGCGCTCCTTGAGGTCCGCGCCGACACAGAAGGCCCGCGCGTGGGTGGAGGTCAGCACCGTGACCCGGACGTCCCGGTCGGCGCCGAGCGCGGCGCACGCGGCCCCGAGGGACCGGGCCAGCTCGCTGGAGACGGCGTTCATGGCCTTGGGCCGGTCCAGGGCCAGTTCGGCGACATGACCGTGCCGCCGTACGACGACGAACTCCCCGAACCTCTGCTCAGTCTCCGTCACGACCGCACCCTCCCGGTTAACGACAGTTCACCTTGGCCGGACCGATCCTAGGGGGGCGGCTCGGCGGGGAGCCGCACCGGGCCTGGAAGAGCTGGGACCGCCCTAGGTGTTCCGCCGCCCCATCAGCCACGGCTCCACCACACCCAGTCCCCGCACCGGCCGCTGCCACATCGGCTGGAGCCCGAAGCGGTACGAGGGCAGCGCCGCGCCCTCGTGCTCGGCCTTCGCCGCGGCCTCCGCCGCCTGCGCCTCGGAGGCCGGGGCGTCGCCCGTGCGGATCAGCTCCTCCGCGAACGCGCCGTCGACCAGCACCGTGTCCTTCGGCGCTATGGAGGTCAGCCGGCTCGCGAGGTTCACGGTCGTGCCGAACACGTCGCCCATCCGCGTCGTGACCGTCCCGAACGCGATCCCGACGCGCAGCGCCGGCATCGAGTCGTCGTGGGTCATGGTCTCTATCAGGCGCAGCGCTATCTCCGCGGCCGTTCCCGCGTCGTCCGCCGCGAACAGGACCTCGTCGCCGAGGGTCTTGATCAGCCGGCCGCCGTGCGCGGCGACGAGGTCGGCCGCGGTCGTCTCGAACGCCTCGACCAGCTCGCCGAGTTCCTCCTCCTCCAGCCGACGGGTCAGCCGGGTGAACCCGACGAGGTCGGCGAAGCCGACGGCGAGGCGGCGGTCGACCATCTCGTCGTCGTCCGCGGCCTGGACGACACGGCCCGTGGCGGCGGCGAGCTGGCGCCGCCACACGTAGACGAGGAACTCCTCCAGCTCCGGCAGGAGCAGCTCCACCAGGGGGTACGTGACTTCCGTACGGGTCATGCCGGGCTCGGGCGGCTCGGTCAGGCCCTCCAGGAAGGAATCGATCTGCCACTCCGCCAGCCGGGCGGTGGTCTGTCCGGTCGAGCGGGCGACCTGGATCGCCATCGGCTCGCTCAGCAGCCCCGCCTCCACCAGACCGGCGAGCCGCCGCAGGGCCAGTACGTCCGCTTCGGTGAGCGCCTTGGCCTGGCCGATGTCGGCGAAGCCCATGGCGCGCCAGAAGCGGGAGGCGAGGTCCATCGAGACCCCGGCGGTACGGGCCGCCTGGAAGGCGGTGTAACGGCGGTCCGCGCCGAGGATCAGCTGTTCGAGGCGGATGGCCAGCGGGTCGTCGGACGGCTCGGCCGTGTGGTCGACGACATGGTGGGGGTTGGGGTGTACCGAAGACTCCGACGGCGGCTGCGCGTCCTCGCCGGAAGTCGAATCGTCGACGGTCACCAGCCGCCTCCTGCCCGTTCCCTGCGCACTGCCCTGCCGATCTGTCGTGGACCGCCTCAACGATACGGCAGATGTGCGCTGGCTCACGTATCGCGTGAGCAACCTGGATCCGGGTGCGACGGTCCGGTCACGGGGCGTCGCCGGTGACCGCCCCGGCGACCGCGCCATGTGCGTCGTGCATATGCCTACGCCGGAAGACGTCCTCGTACGGACAACGCGGACGCCGGAAGACGTCCTCGTACGGACGACGCGCGCCTCAGGAGGCCGGCCGCAGATGGACGATGTCGCCCGCCCCGACCGGATGTCTGGCGCCGTCCTCGGTCGCGACCACCAGCCGTCCGTCGCCGTCCACGGCCACCGCCTCGCCCAGCAGCTCACGGTCGCCCGGCAGGACCGCCCGTACCGTGCGGCCCAGCGTCGCGCACCCCGCCGCGTACGCCTCCTGGAGCCGGCAGAGCGCCGGGTCGCCGCCCGCCTCGCGCCACTCCCCGTACCACCGCTCCAGGGCCCGCAGGACCCCGCGCAGCAGGGTGTCGCGGTCGAGGGACACCGCGTTCGCCAGGGCCAGCGAGCCGGCCGCCGGTACGGGCAGTTCCGCCGTGTGCAGCGAGACGTTCACGCCCACACCCACCACGACCGCGTCGTCCCCCGCGCGCTCCGCGAGGATCCCGCCGGCCTTCCGCTCCTCCCCGTCCACGGTCACCAGCAGGTCATTGGGCCATTTGAGTGCCGTGTCCACGCCCGCGGCCCGCGCCAGCCCGGTCGCCACGGCCACTCCGGTCAGCAGCGGCAGCCAGCCGTAGCGGTGGACCGGTACGCCGGGGCCGGGTCTGAGCAGTACGGAGAAGAAGAGCCCGGAGCGCGCGGGCGCCGACCAGCGGCGGTCCAGCCGGCCGCGGCCCGCCGTCTGCTCCTCGGCGATCAGTACGGTGCCCTCCGCGGCTCCCGGTGTGCCGTCCGCCCCCGCCATGGCCCGCGCGGCCAGATCGGAGTTGGTGGATCCGGTGGCGGCGACCACGTCGAGCGAGCTCCACAGCCCGCCGGGCCGGATCAGCCCGCGGCGCAGCGCGCGCTCGTTCAGCGGGGGGCGTTCGAGGTCGGACCAGCGGCTCTCTGGTGCATGGGGATCCGTCATGCAAGCCACCCTAGGTGTGGCCAACACCGCACTGCCGAACGGTATGGGCGCCGATACCCTACGGATCAGTAGCACCCGGAACACCCGCATCCGTGACCCCGCAGGGAGCCGCATCCCGATGTCCGAGCCGGAAAACGCCCGAGGAATCCCCGACGGAACCGCCGCCCACACCACCGCGGGAAAGATCGCGGACCTCCAGCGCCGTATCGAGGAAGCCACGCACGCGGGTTCCGCGCGCGCCGTGGAGAAGCAGCACGCCAAAGGCAAGCTGACGGCCCGCGAGCGGGTCGATCTGCTGCTGGACGAGGGCTCCTTCGTCGAGCTGGACGAGTTCGCCCGGCACCGCTCCACCAATTTCGGCATCGAGAAGAACCGCCCGTACGGGGACGGGGTCGTCACCGGTTACGGCACGGTCGACGGCCGTCCTGTCTGTGTCTACTCGCAGGACTTCACGATCTTCGGCGGCTCGCTCGGCGAGGTCTACGGCGAGAAGATCGTGAAGGTCATGGACTTCGCGCTGAAGACCGGCTGTCCGGTCATCGGCATCAACGACGGCGGCGGCGCCCGGATCCAGGAGGGCGTGGCCGCCCTCGGTCTCTTCGCCGAGATCTTCCGCCGCAATGTGCACGCCTCGGGTGTCGTCCCGCAGATCAGCCTGATCGTCGGCCCGTGCGCGGGCGGCGCGGTCTACTCGCCCGCGATCACCGACTTCACGGTGATGGTCGACCAGACCTCGCACATGTTCATCACGGGCCCCGACGTCATCAAGACGGTGACCGGCGAGGACGTGGGCTTCGAGGAGCTGGGCGGCGCCCGTACGCACAACACGACCTCCGGCGTCGCGCACCACATGGCGGGCGACGAGAAGGACGCCATCGACTACGTCAAGTCCCTGCTGTCGTACCTCCCCTCGAACAATCTGTCCGAGCCGCCCGCCTTCCCCGAGGAAGCCTCGCTGGAGCCGACGGACGAGGACCGCGAGCTGGACACGCTGATCCCGGACTCCGCGAACCAGCCGTACGACATGCACGCGGCCATCGAGCACGTACTGGACGACGCCGAATTCCTGGAGACCCAGGCGCTGTTCGCGCCGAACATCATCACGGGCTTCGGCCGGGTCGAGGGCTTCCCGGTCGGGATCGTCGCGAACCAGCCGATGCAGTACGCGGGCTGTCTGGACATCAACGCCTCCGAGAAGGCCGCGCGTTTCGTCCGTACGTGCGACGCCTTCAATGTGCCGGTGCTGACGTTCGTCGACGTCCCGGGGTTCCTGCCGGGGGTCGACCAGGAGTACGGCGGCATCATCCGGCGCGGCGCCAAGCTGATCTACGCGTACGCCGAGGCCACGGTCCCGCTGATCACGGTGATCACCCGCAAGGCCTTCGGCGGCGCCTACGACGTCATGGGCTCCAAGCATCTGGGCGCGGACCTCAACCTGGCCTGGCCGACGGCGCAGATCGCGGTGATGGGCGCGCAGGGCGCCGTCAACATCCTGCACCGCCGCACGATCGCCGCGGCCGGTGACGCGACGGCGCAGGAGGAGACACGCGCCGAACTGATCCAGGAGTACGAGGACGCTCTGCTCAATCCGTACGTGGCGGCCGAGCGCGGCTATGTCGACGCGGTCATCATGCCCTCGGACACCCGGGCACACATCGTCAAGGGCCTGCGTCAACTGCGGACGAAGCGGGAAAGCCTGCCTCCGAAGAAGCACGGCAACATCCCCCTCTAGGACACCGGGAAGGGCGCCGAACAGTGATCAAGGTTGTACGAGGAAATCCGACCCGGGAAGAGCTGGCCGCCGCACTCGCGGTGGTGCGGGCCCGTGCCGCGGCGATGGCGGACTCGCCGTCGGACGCGGCCCCGCCCCCCGCCGAGTGGTCCGCCCCGACGCGGATCGCCCGCCGCCGGCTCCCGGAGCCGGGGCCGCGGGCGTGGGCGCGCACGTACTGGCCCGGCTGACCACCACCCCCCGGGCCGGGCGCGAGGACAGGCCGTCGGCACGGTAGCGCCTGAGTACACGTACTCAGGCGCTACGGACCCGGCGGCCGGAGTATCGGTCCCATGCTGTGGTCCGATCCGGAGAACGAGCCCCCCAGGGAGATGCGCGACGCGCAGCTCATGCTGCGCCGCGCCGGTGTGCTGCTCGCGCTGGCGGTGGTGCTGGCAATGCTCGTGCTCGGCCTCCGCTGACCGCCTCCGGCGGACTTCCCGCCGATCGCCCCCGGCGGACCTCCCCCGTAGCGGCCGGACGCCGCGACCTACGATGGCCCGCATGACCGATCAGCGCCGCCGGCTCGTTCTCGCCTCCGCCTCCCCCGCCCGTCTCGGACTGCTCCGGCAGGCCGGGCTCGCCCCCGAGGTGATCGTCAGCGGCGTCGACGAGGACGCCCTCTCCGCCCCGACCCCCGCCGAACTGGCGCTCGTTCTGGCCGAGGCCAAGGCCACCGCCGTGGCCGCGCTCCCCGCGACGGCCGGCGCGCTGGTCGTCGGCTGCGACTCCGTCCTCGAACTCGACGGCGAGGCGTTCGGCAAGCCCGCCGACGCCGAAGAGGCCACCGCCCGCTGGAAGTCGATGCGCGGGCGGGACGGAATCCTGCGGACCGGTCACTGCGTGATCGACACGACGACCGGCCGCCGTGCCGCCGAGACCGCCTCGACCACCGTCCGCTTCGGGAATCCGACGGACGCCGAGATCGCCGCGTACGTCGCCTCCGGCGAACCCCTCCACGTCGCGGGCGCCTTCACCCTGGACGGCCGGTCCGCGCCCTTCGTCGACGCGATCGACGGCAGCCACGGCAATGTCATCGGCCTGTCGCTGCCGCTGCTGCGCCGGCTGCTCGGCGAACACGGCGTCACGATCACCGATCTGTGGGCCTGAACCGGCCCCACCGGCGCCTGTGCGGTCCCCTTCAGTCGAGGACCGCGGTGGCTTCGACCTCCACCAGATGCTCGGGCACGTCCAGCGCCGCGACGCCGATCAGCGTGCCCGGCGCCAGCGGCGTGATCCCCAGCTTCGCGGCGGCACGGGCCAGTCCTTCCAGGAACAGGGGCATCTTGTCGGGGGTCCAGTCGACGACGTGGACGGTCAGTTTCGCCACGTCCTCGAAGGAGCCGCCGACCTCGGCCAGGGCGGTGCCGACGTTCAGGTAGCACTGTTCGACCTGCGCCGCGAGGTCACCTTCGCCGACCGTGCTCCCCTCGGCGTCCCAGGCGACCTGTCCGGCGATGAAGACCAGCTTCGATCCGGTCGCGACCGACACCTGCCGGTAGACATCGATTTCCGGCAGTCCGCCGGGGTTCACCAGAGTGATGGCCATGCTTCTCCGCTCCTCGTGGTCTCTTGTGGTTACTGAAGAACCGTAGGAGAGTGAGCGCCGACGTGGAAGAACGCACTTTTCGGTGACTGGGGAACCTGATGGTGACCACGAAGTACGACGGCTCGCCCGACGAAGCCGACCTGACGCGCGCGGACTCGCTGGCCCGGGAGATCTTCTCGGACGTCGCCAACAAGTGGGCGCTCCTGATCATCGAGGCGCTCGGCGACGGCACCCTGCGCTTCGGTGAGGTGCGGAACGGGATCGAGGGCATCAGCCACAAGATGCTCACCCAGAACCTGCGCATGCTGGAGCGCAACGGTCTGGTCGACCGGACCGTGCACCCCACCGTGCCGCCGCGGGTCGAGTACACCCTCACCGAACCGGGCCGGGCGCTGCGGGAGACGGTCGGCCGGATGTGCGACTGGACCCATCAGTACCTCGGCCACATCGAGTCCTCCCGCAGCCGCTTCGACTCCTGACCGGGCAGGCGCGGGCCGCGGCCGGACTCAGGCGGCGGCCGGACTCAGGCGGCGGCCGGCCCGTCGTCCGCGGCGGCCCGCTCGGGCTCGTACCCCACCAGCACCAGCACGATCAGCCCCAGCACGACCATCATGAGCGCGAAGGCGCTCCACCCCACCAGCCCCATCGTCACCGCGCCGAGCACCCCGTGCACGACCGCGCAGGTGATGAGCGCGACCCTGCCGAACCGGCCCGGAACGCGGTCCTTGATGCCGGTACGTACCAGAATCGCCGCGATGAGCACGAGAAAGCAGCCGAGGACGCCGCCCATCACCCACGCGCCGAGGGACATGGCGGACGGGTCGAGTCCGGCCAGGGACATGCGCTGATTGTCGACAACCGTCGCCAGCACGCCGTTGACGAACACGACGCCGACCGCCTCGAACAGCAGTACCACCGCGGCCACCCAGGCCACCGGTCTGCGCGCCACGGCGCCACCCTCTTCCCCTGTTACCGGTAGTACGTAGGACATCGCGAACGCTACTAACCGGTAAACCTCCGGACAAGGGCCCCGGCGGGTGCAGAGAATCATTCGGCCATTCGTAGGGACTCCACAAAGAATCGCGATCCGCCGAGGGGTACTCGGACAGAGAGGTGGACCACATCCGAGCGCTACTGTGCGACGGGGGATCCCGGCGTACCGTGGTGCCACAAGGGATTTCGCCTTCTGAACGAGCCTCGAACCACGCGCCGTGTGGGCAAGGTCACCATGGGGGACGGATCCATGGGGCGTGTCGGCAGTCCCTAAACTCAGCTTGTTTTCAAGGAGGGAGCCATCGTGCGCAAGGTGCTCATCGCCAACCGTGGCGAAATCGCTGTCCGCGTTGCCCGTGCCTGCCGGGATGCCGGGATCCAGAGCGTAGCCGTCTACGCGGACCCGGACCGGGACGCCCTGCACGTCCGCGCGGCAGACGAGGCGTTCGCCCTGGGCGGTGACACCCCGGCAGCCAGCTATCTCGACATGGCCAAGGTGCTTCAGGCGGCCAAGGACTCCGGTGCGGACGCGATCCACCCCGGCTACGGATTCCTTTCCGAGAACGCCGAGTTCGCTCAGGCCGTGCTGGACGCCGGGCTCACCTGGATCGGCCCGCCTCCGCAGGCCATCCGCGACCTCGGCGACAAGGTCGCCGCCCGCCATATCGCCCAGCGCGCCGGCGCCCCGCTGGTCGCCGGCACCCCCGACCCGGTCTCCGGCGCCGACGAGGTCGTCGCGTTCGCCAAGGAGAACGGCCTGCCGATCGCCATCAAGGCGGCCTTCGGCGGCGGCGGACGGGGCCTCAAGGTCGCCCGTACGCTCGAAGAGGTCCCGGAACTGTACGAGTCGGCCGTCCGCGAGGCCGTCGCCGCCTTCGGCCGCGGCGAGTGCTTCGTCGAGCGCTACCTCGACAAGCCCCGCCACGTCGAGACCCAGTGCCTGGCGGACTCGCACGGCAACGTCGTCGTCGTCTCGACCCGCGACTGCTCCCTCCAGCGCCGCCACCAGAAGCTGGTCGAGGAGGCCCCGGCGCCCTTCCTCTCCGACGCCCAGAACGCCGAGCTGTACGCGGCGTCCAAGGCGATCCTCAAGGAGGCCGGCTACGTCGGCGCGGGCACCGTCGAGTTCCTCGTCGGCACCGACGGCACGATCTCCTTCCTGGAGGTCAACACCCGCCTCCAGGTGGAACACCCGGTCACCGAAGAGGTCACCGGCATCGACCTGGTCCGCGAGATGTTCCGCATCGCCGACGGCGAGGCCCTCGGCTACGGCGACCCGGCCGTGCGCGGGCACTCCTTCGAGTTCCGCATCAACGGCGAGGACCCGGGCCGCGGCTTCCTGCCCGCCCCCGGCACCGTCACCACCTTCGCCCCGCCCTCCGGCCCCGGGGTCCGCCTGGACGCGGGCGTCGAGTCCGGCTCGGTCATCGGCCCCGCCTGGGACTCCCTGCTCGCCAAGCTGATCGTCACCGGCGCCACCCGCGAACAGGCCCTCCAGCGCGCCTCCCGCGCCCTGAACGAGTTCACGGTCGAGGGCATGGCCACGGCGATCCCCTTCCACCGCAAGGTCGTCACCGACCCGGCCTTCACCTCCGACCCGTTCACCGTCCACACCCGCTGGATGGAAACGGAGTTCACCAACGACATCCCGCCCTTCGCGGCCCCCACCGACGCCGAGACCGACGACGAGCCGGGCCGCGAGACCGTCGTCGTCGAGGTCGGCGGCAAGCGCCTCGAAGTCTCCCTGCCGTCCAGCCTGGGCATGACCCTGGCCCGCACCGGCCTGGCCGCCGGCGCCAAGCCCAAGCGCCGCGCCGCCAAGAAGTCCGCCTCGGCGGCCTCGGGCGACACCCTGGCCTCCCCGATGCAGGGCACCATCGTCAAGGTCGCCGTCGAGGAGGGCCAGGAGGTCAAGGAAGGCGATCTCGTCGTCGTCCTCGAAGCCATGAAGATGGAGCAGCCCCTCAACGCGCACCGCTCCGGCACGATCAAGGGCCTCGCCGCGGAAGTCGGCGCGTCCCTCACGTCCGGCGCGACCATCTGCGAAATCAAGGACTGACCGACCGGACAGGACCTGGGCCCCGCCCGAGCACATCGGGCGGGGCTCCGGCGTATGCGGTGGCATCCTTGACGCCACGGGCGGAGACAGAGAGGACCCCCAATGGCGAGCAGTACGGCACACGCACTGCCCCGTCCCATGCGCGCCGACGCGCGCCGCAACTACGAACGCCTGCTCACGGAGGCCCGCCGCAGCTTCGCGGAACACGGCACGGATGCCTCCCTGGAGGACATCGCGCGCCGCGCGGGCGTCGGCATCGGCACGCTCTACCGGCACTTCCCGAACCGCCACGCGCTGATGAACGCGGTCTTCCAGGAAGCGCTCGCCTCCCTCATCGACCGCTCCCGCGAACTCGCCGAGTCGGACCAGCCGTGCGGCGCCCTGGTCGAATGGCTGGGTGCGCTCATCACTCATGCGGGTGAGTACCGCGGGCTCTCGCAGGCGCTCATGTCGGCGTCGCACGACAAGAGTTCGGCGCTGTCGCAGTGCAGCGTGCCGATGCGAGAGGCGGGCGGACGCCTCCTGGAACGGGCGCAACGGGCCGGGCACGTACGGCAGGAGGTCGCGATCGATGACCTGTTGCAACTCACGAACGCGATCGCGCTGGCGGCGGAACAATCGTCGGACCCGAGCCTGGGCGAACGCCTGCTCAAGCTGACGCTGACGGGCCTACGGCCCTGAGGTGAGCCTGCCGGCTGGGGGCCGTGGTCCGGGGTGCGTTTCGGCTGAGGCCGGTGGTCGTGTGCGGGTTGGTCGTGTGCGGGTTGTCGCCGGGGTGCGCGGTGCGCCTGCGGCGCGGGGTGCGGTGTGCGCCTGCGGCGCGGGGCCGGTGGGTGGTGCCGGGGTCCGGCGTCTCCGGTGGTACATGGCCGGACGGCCACCCGGCGGCACCCCGGACCCGGGCCACCGGCCCCAGCGAAACGAACCCACGACCACGCCCCCCAGCCGGAGGCGTTACCGGCGCCGCAAGTCCGCTACCCGCGCCCTCTCCCCCGGCTCCTGCGCCGCCAGCGACGCCGCCGCGCTCCGCAGTTGCGGACCCGGCCCCCCGTTCCCCGGCCCCTGTCCCGGACCCGCCGCATGCGTGCGGCGCTGCCCCGGAAGCGGTACGTCACGACGCGACTGCCGCCCCGCCGGATGCACCTCACCGCCCGAGCCGCCGGTCCCCGCGACGGACCCGGACCCCGTACCGGCCGCGCCCCCGGACACCCCGCCCGCCGAACCGCCGGCTCCGCCGGCCACCGCGCCGGCCACCGCGATCTGCACTCCTTGGTCCGCCAGCGCCTGAAGCTCCGTCGCCGCGCGGTCGTCATGCGCCGGCGGCTCGTCGGTCACCAGCCTGCTGATGAGATCCGTCGGCACCGTCTGGAACATCGTGTCGGTGCCCAGCTTCGTATGGTCGGCGAGCACCACGACCTCCGCCGCGGCCTGCACCAGCGCCCGGTCCACGCTCGCCGAGAGCATGTTGGACGTGGACAGCCCGCGCTCGGCGGTCAGTCCGCTCCCGGACAGGAACGCGCGGGTGACCCGGAGACCCTGGAGGGACTGCTCCGCCCCGCTGCCGACCAGCGCGTAGTTCGAGCCGCGTAACGTGCCGCCGGTCATGACGACTTCGACCCGGTTGGCGTGCGCGAGCGCCTGCGCGACGAGCAGCGAGTTGGTGACGACGGTCAGGCCGGGGATCCGCGCGAGCCGACGGGCCAGCTCCTGCGTGGTCGTACCGGCGCCGACGACCACGGCCTCGCCCTCTTCGACGAGACTCGCGGCGAGATCGGCGATGGCCGTCTTCTCCGCCGTTGCGAGATGGGACTTTTGCGGAAAGCCGGATTCTCGCGTGAATCCGCCCGGCAATACCGCACCGCCGTGCCGGCGGTCGAGGAGTCCTTCGGCCTCCAGCGCCCGCACGTCCCGCCGTACGGTCACTTCGGAGGTCTGGACGACGCGGGCGAGCTCACGGAGCGACACGGCCCCGTTGGCGCGCACCATTTCGAGGATCAATTGGCGACGTTCTGCAGCGAACACGAAACTGACAGTAACCCCAACCGCCGTCTACTTTCAGCAGTTTGCGCCGAATAACAGAAGTTGTACACAGACGGGTACGCACAGTGGTATAAGGCCGCGTCAGCAGCGGCGAAGCCCGTACCGGCCAGGGCGACGCGCTCACGAACGACGCCTTCACGCAGGCGAACCGCGGTGCCTTCGCGCCCCGCGGAGCGCCCCGCGGAGCGCCCCGCGGAGCGCCCCGCGGAGCGTCCCGCGGAGCGCCCGTCCGTCAGCCCTCCTCGCCGGTCTTCCGGGTGTGCAACTGCCGTGCCACCTCGGCGATCGAGCCCGACAGGGACGGGTAGACGGTGAAGGCGTTCGCGATCTGTTCCACGGTCAGGTTGTTGTCGACGGCGAGCGCGATGGGATGGATCAGCTCGCTGGCGCGCGGCGAGACGACGACCCCGCCGACGACGATCCCGGTGCCGGGGCGGGCGAAGATCTTGACGAAGCCGTCCCGGATGCCCTGCATCTTGGCGCGCGGGTTGCGCAGCAGCGGCAGTTTGACGACGCGCGCGTCGATCTTGCCGGCGTCGACGTCCGCCTGGCTGTAACCGACGGTAGCGATCTCCGGGTCGGTGAAGACGTTCGACGAGACGGTCTTGAGGTTGAGCGGGGCGACCGCGTCGCCCAGGAAGTGGTACATCGCGATCCGGCCCTGCATGGCCGCGACGGAGGCGAGGGCGAAGATCCCGGTGACGTCACCGGCGGCGTAGACGCCCGGCGCGGAGGTACGGGAGACCCGGTCGGTCTTGATGTGGCCGGACTCCTTGACCAGGACGCCGGCCTCCTCCAGTCCCATGCCCGCCGTGTTCGGGATGGCGCCGACGGCCATCAGGCAGTGCGTACCGGAGATGACCCGGCCGTCGGAGAGGGCCACCTCGACCCGGTCGCCCACGCGCTTGGCGGCCTCGGCGCGGGAGCGGGACATCACGTTCATGCCGCGGCGCCGGAAGACGTCCTCCAGCACACCGGCGGCGTCCGGGTCCTCGCCGGGCAGGACGCGGTCACGGGACGAGACGAGCGTGACGCGCGAGCCGAGCGCCTGGTAGGCACCGGCGAACTCGGCGCCGGTGACACCGGAGCCGACCACGATCAGTTCCTCGGGCAGCTCGTCGAGGTCGTAGACCTGCGTCCAGTTGAGGATGCGCTCGCCGTCGGGCTTCGCGTCCGGGATCTCGCGGGGGTGCGCGCCGGTCGCGATCAGCACGGCGTCGGCGGTGAGCGACTCCTCCGTGCCGTCCGCCGCGGTCACGATCACCTGGCGCGAGCCGTCCACGGCCTGCCGTCCGTCGAGCCGCCCGCGCCCGCGCATGACCCGCGCGCCGGCCCGGGTGACGGAGGCCGTGATGTCGTGCGACTGGGCGAGCGCGAGCCGCTTCACACGCCGGTTGACCTTGCCGAGATCGACCCCGACGACGCGGGCCTTCTGCTCAAGGGGAGGGGTGTCGTCCGCGACGATGATGCCCAGTTCCTCGTACGAGGAGTCGAAGGTGGTCATCACCTCGGCCGTCGCGATGAGGGTCTTCGACGGTACGCAGTCGGTCAGCACCGACGCGCCGCCGAGTCCGTCGCAGTCGACGACGGTCACTTCCGCGCCGAGCTGGGCCCCGACGAGAGCCGCCTCGTAGCCGCCGGGGCCGCCACCGATGATCACGATCCGGGTCACGAAAAAGTCCGCCTCGCGTTGTCAACCCGGCCCGTCTGCCACCCCGGCCGGGGTTCCGGGGGGAGCCCCGGGGGATGCAGTCGTACTCCATTGTCCCGCACGCTTCAAGTACCTTCCCCCCGGGGTGCCCGGCGGCCTTCTTCTCTAGGGCTCGGTTCGCCTCCGGCCGCGCCAAACCCGGCCCTCAGGTCACCGCAAGGGGCAGGGGCGCCGATACGTTCCGGCTGCTGTCCTCCCGGCGGCGAGTGAGCCGAAGGGGCGCGTCGGCGTCGAAAGGGAGAGCGCGCGGAGGTTCGTGAGGAACGAGCGAATCGAGCACGGTCGACCGTCGACGCAGACTTGAAGCGCCCCGGAGGCGAACCGAGCCCTCAAAAAAACAGCCCACGCCCGTACCTCCCGTACCCTCGACCCCATGTCGCTCTACGCCGCGTACGCCGGCAACCTCGACGCGCGGCTGATGACGCGCCGCGCCCCGCACTCCCCGCTGCGCGGCACCGGCTGGCTCAACGGCTGGCGGCTCACCTTCGGCGGCGAGCAGATGGGCTGGGAGGGCGCGCTGGCCACGGTCGTGGAGGCGCCGCGTTCCCAGGTCTTCGTCGCGCTGTACGACATCGCCCCGATGGACGAGGACTCCATGGACCGCTGGGAGGGCGTGGGGCTCGACATCTACCGCCGTATGCGGGTACGGGTGCACACCCTGGACGGCGAGGAGCCGACCTGGATGTACGTCCTGAACGGCTACGAGGGCGGTCTCCCCTCGGCGCGCTATCTGGGCGAGCTGGCCGACGCGGCGGAGTCTGCGGGCGCCCCGCACGACTATGTGATGGAGCTGCGCAAGCGCCCCTGTTGACGGGGGCCGGACGGGCGGGCGAACCGCGCGGGACCTCCGGGGGAACCGGGGAAGAACCGGGCGGGAACCGGGGAAGCGGCGCATGGCCGCTGTTTTCGTTGGAAACGACAACACAACGATGTCATGACCGTGCGACGACCATCTACGCGCGTAGGGCATGACCGGCTACCCTCATCCGCGTGAACGCATCTGTTATCCCGGCCAACGCCGACGGATCCGACCCCCTGGCCGCCGCCGACGCCGCCGCCACCCGCCTGCGCGAGCTGACCGGCGCCGAGACCCATGACGTCGCCCTGGTGATGGGCTCCGGCTGGGCACCGGCGGTCGACGCGCTCGGCACGCCCGAGGCGGAGTTCCCCGTCACCGATCTCCCCGGCTTTCCGCCGCCGGCCGTGGCCGGTCACGGCGGCAGAATCCGCTCGTACCGGATCGCCGAGAAGCGCGCGCTGGTCTTCCTGGGCCGCACGCACTACTACGAGGGCCGCGGGGTCGCCGCCGTCGCGCACGGCGTGCGTACCGCGGTCGCCGCGGGCTGCAAGACCATCGTGCTGACCAACGGCTGCGGCGGACTGCGCGAGGGCATGCGCCCCGGCCAGCCCGTGCTGATCAGCGACCACATCAATCTGACGGCCGTCTCCCCCATCGTCGGCGCCAACTTCGTCGACCTCACGGACCTGTACTCGCCGCGGCTGCGCGCGCTGTGCAAGGAGATCGACCCGGCCCTCGAAGAGGGGGTGTACGTGCAGTTCCCCGGCCCGCACTACGAGACGCCGGCCGAGATCAACATGGTCCGCGTCCTGGGCGGCGACCTCGTCGGCATGTCCACCGTCCTGGAGGCCATCGCGGCCCGTGAGGCGGGCGCCGAGGTGCTCGGCATCTCCCTGGTCACGAATCTGGCCGCGGGCATCTCGGGCGAGCCCCTCAACCACGAAGAGGTCCTCCAGGCGGGCCGCGACTCGGCGACGCAGATGGGCGCCCTGCTCGCCCAGGTGCTCCAGCGCGTCTAGACCCTCTCCGGCAATGTTTGCCCGGTCGCGGCACTAGGTCACGTCCGAGCCGGGAATGACATCCCGCCGGGGCCATGCCGTCGGCCCCGGCGTCACAGCTACCAGGAGGTGCCCCCCACCGTGCAGGACGCCACGTATCAGGACCTCGTCGCACGGGCCAAGGCCTGGCAGGCCGAGGATCCCGACAGCGACACCCGCGAGGAGCTCGGCAAGATCATCGACGCCGGGGACACCGCCACCCTGGCGGAACGGTTCGCCGGCACGCTCCAGTTCGGCACCGCCGGGCTGCGCGGCGAGCTGGGCGCCGGGCCCATGCGGATGAACCGCGCGGTGGTCATCCGCGCCGCGGCAGGTCTCGCCGCGTATCTCAGGGCCCAGGGTCATGGTGACGGGCTGGTCGTCATCGGATACGACGCCCGCTACAAGTCCGCCGACTTCGCCAGGGACACCGCGGCCGTGATGACCGGCGCCGGGCTGCGCGCCGCCGTACTGCCCCGGCCGCTGCCGACGCCCGTACTGGCCTTCGCCGTACGGCATCTCGGCGCCGTCGCCGGTGTGGAGGTCACCGCCAGCCACAACCCGCCCCAGGACAACGGCTACAAGGTCTATCTCGGCGGTGGCTCGCAGATCGTGCCGCCCGCCGACGGCGAGATCGCGGCCAGGATCGCCGCGGTCGGCCCGCTGGCCGGCGTGGCCCGGCCCGACGACGGCTGGGAGATCCTCGGCGACGACGTCCTGGCCGCGTACCTGGCACGTACGGACGCGGTCCTGACCCCCGGCACGCCCCGCACCGCCCGCGTGGTCCACACGGCGCTGCACGGCGTCGGTACGGAAACCCTCCTGGCGGCCTTCGCCCGCGCGGGCTTCCCCGAGCCCGCGCTCGTGGCGGAGCAGGCCGTGCCCGATCCGGCCTTCCCGACCGTGGCGTTCCCGAACCCGGAGGAGCCGGGCGCGATGGACCTGGCCTTCGCCACCGCCCGGCGCGTACGGCCCGACCTGATCATCGCGAACGACCCGGACGCGGACCGCTGCGCCGTCGCCGTCCCCGACGACACGGCCGTCAGCGGCTGGCGGATGCTGACCGGCGACGAGGTCGGCGCGCTCCTCGCGGCCCATCTCGTCCACAAGGGCGCGACGGGCACCTTCGCCGAGTCGATCGTCTCGTCGTCGCTGCTCGGCCGGATCGCCGGGGCGGCGGAGCTGGGTTACGAGGAGACGCTGACGGGCTTCAAGTGGATCGCCCGCGTCGAGGGCCTGCGGTACGGATACGAGGAGGCGCTCGGCTACTGCGTCGATCCCGACGGCGTCCGCGACAAGGACGGCATCACGGCCGCGCTGCTGGTGGCCGAGCTGGCCTCCGAACTCAAGGCCAAGGACCGCACGCTCACCGACCTGCTGGACGATCTGGCCGTCACCCATGGCCTGCACGCCACGGACCAGTTGTCGGTCCGTGTCCGGGACCTGTCCCTGATCGCCGCCGCGATGCGCCGCCTGCGCGAGACGCCGCCGACGGAGCTGGCCGGCCTGAGCGTCGCCTCCGCCGAGGACCTCACACGCGGTACGGACGCGCTGCCCCCGACGGACGGCCTCCGCTACCACCTGGAGGGCGCGTACCGTGCCCGCGTCATCGTCAGGCCGAGCGGCACCGAGCCCAAGCTGAAGTGCTACCTGGAGGTCGTGATCCCGGTCGCGGACGCGACGGCCCTGACGGCGGCACGGGACACGGCGACGGCGACGCTGGCGGCGATGAAGCGTGACCTGGCGGCGGTCGCCGGCATCTGACCGTTCCGTCGTACCGGGCCGTCGTATCCGACTGTCGTACCCGGCCGTCGAATCCGACTGTCGTACCCGGCCGTCGTATCCGACTGTCGTACGCGGCCGTCGTATCCGGCTGTCGTACGCGGTTGTCGTACGCGGGCCCGCCACAGGCCACTTGTCCGGCGGCGGATCCCAACCCCCTGCCCCGCGTGGGCGCGTACTCCCAGTAATGTGGCTGACTTCGCAGGGATCCGACAGACAGCCGCGGTGCCGCGACCGGCACCAGGTTCGGCGGGGGTACGTGGTGGAGGCGTTGAAGGCGTTGCGTGCCGGGGACCCCGAGCAGGTGGGGCCCTATCGTCTCGTGGGCCGGCTCGGCTCCGGCGGCATGGGCAGCGTGTTCCTGGGGCGTTCGCGGGGCGGGCGCATGGCGGCCGTCAAGGTGGTCCGCCCGGACCTGGCGGAGGACCCGCAGTTCCGCCGCCGGTTCGTCCGGGAGGTCACCGCGATCCGGCGCGTGAACGGCGCCTTCACCGCGGGTGTGGTCGACGCCGATCCCGACGCCACTCCCCCCTGGCTGGCGACGGTCTACGTACCGGGAATGGCGCTGAGCGAGGCCGTCGCCGCGCACGGTCCATGGCCGCCGGAGCGTGTCCTGACGCTCGGTTCGGGGCTGGCCGAGGCGCTGGGGGCGATCCACGCGGCGGGGGTGGTCCACCGTGACCTGAAGCCCTCGAACATCCTGCTCGCCCACGACGGCCCGCGCGTGATCGACTTCGGCATCTCCGTCGTCAGCGACGCCAGCGCCCTGACCCAGACCGGGGTGATGGTGGGCACCCCCGGTTTCATGTCCCCCGAGCAGCTGACGGACGACCGGGTCAGCCCGGCCAGCGATGTGTTCTCCCTCGGAGCGGTCCTCGCGTACGCGGCGACGGGAGCCGGGCCGTTCGGCACGGGGTCGGCGCACGGGCTCCACTACCGAACGGTGCACGAGAGGCCCGGCCTGGAGCACCTTCCGCCCGGCCTGCGGCCCTTGGTGGAGCACTGCCTGGCCAAGGACCCCGGCCAACGCCCCACCGTGGCCGAGCTGATGCACCACCTGTCCGGGGCCGGGGCGTACGCCGCGCCTCCCCCGGCCCACGGCTGGCTCCCCGAACCGGTCGCCAGGACCGTACAACTCAACGCTTCCACGGCCCAGTTCACCGACGCGCCACCGCCCACGGCACTCCCCTCGTCCGGTATGACCCGCCGCAGGGCGCTGCTCGGCCTCGTGGGGGTCACCGCCGCGGCGGGGATCGGTTACGGCGTCTGGCAGTCCTCCGGCACCGACGACGACACGGATGCCGGCACCCCCGCGCCCGAGGAGACCCCGACGGTCCCGCAGCGGCCCGGCACCCCACGCTGGAAGTCCACGGTCGCCGCAGGCGACGGCCGCGACGACGCCGACGGGGCGCTGACGGTGGCCAACGGCATGGTCTACTTCCCCGGCCGGAAGGGCCTGTACGCGGTCTCGGCCGACCAGGGCGGCGATCAGTGGACCCATACCACCGGCGCCACGGACGGCCCGCTCGTGCCCGCCCCGGCCGTGACCGACGACACCGTCTGCGTCGTGGTCGGCGATGTCCTGCGCGCGCTGCACGCGGCCACCGGCGAGCGGAAGTGGGCCTCCTCCGAACTGGACGTCGCCGACGCGGCCCCGTCGGCGTCCGACGACACCGTCTGCTTCCTGGGCGGCAGCGGCACCTCCGCCGTGCTGTACGCGGTGTCCACGTCGACCGGGAAGATCCTGCTGGAGACCTCGGCCGACCTCGAATACGCCGAATCCGCGCGCATAGCCGACGGCACGGTCTACACCAGCAGCGGCGGCGCCCTGTACGCGTACGACCCGGCCACCGGGAAGCGGAAATGGAAGCACCTGACCTCGGCCGTCCGGATCTCGGACGTGGCCGTGGCCGGTGACTCCGTCTTCTTCACCGTCTTCGGCGAGAACGGCACGTCCGTGTCGGCGGTGTCCACGAGCGGCCAGGAGAAGTGGCTGACCGCCGCCGAGGACGGCGGCTCGTTCCAGGGCCCCCCGGTCGTGTCCGGCGACACGGTCTACGTCTGCGGCAAGACCACCCTGTACGCCTGGGACGCGAAGACCGGTGCCCCGAGGTGGAACACCCCCTTCACCACCGAGATCCACCCCGCCCCGAGCGCCGACAACGGCACGGTCTGCGTGGCGGCCGGCACCACCCTGCACGCGCTCCACGCGGCCACCGGCAAGAAGAAGTGGGACTTCCCCGCCGGCGAACAACTCCGCACGGGCCCCCTGCTCTCCGGCTCCACGGCCTACGCGACGGGCGCCTCGGGCACGCTCTACGCGATCACGGCGTAGGCCCCCGCCGCCCCGGGCTCCCCTCGTTGACCACGGGGCGCGCGGGCGCCGGAGCGATCACGCTGCTCGCGCTCGGTGGCCGGCCGCCACGCAGGCCGATGCGCCGGCCGGTGGCGGTGTCCTCCGTGGTGGTGGCCCAGTTGGCGGGGCTGGCCGTACAGCCCAGGAGGGCAGGGGGCCGGTGGCCCTTGAGCGGATCCAGGCGGGCGGCGGTTTCGAGGCGGCCGGCCACATCGTCCGGATCGAGATCCGGTAGCGGGTGGCGTACGAGCTCGATCCGGACGCTGTCCGGCGTCGAGTCGTCGGCTCGGTGCTGCTCGGCCTCGTCGGCAGTCAGGGGCGTCCAGTCGTCGCCGGGGACGATGGCGTCGTCGTCGTAGCCGGGCTCGCTGCCAAGCAGCCGGACCGGTGTGATGTCGCACCGGCCGCGTATGTCGTCGAACGTGTCGAATACGAGTCGCGGGCCCATGGCTGTGCCTCCCGAGGGCAGATGCGGGGCTACGTGTCGTCGAGGTCTTCGCCGAAGGTGACATCCAGCTCGACGGCGAGAGCCTCGGCCAGCTGGAGTGTCTGGGCCCGGTCGATGACGATCTGCTTGAGCGAGGCGACGCCACGGAGCTGGGACAGGTCGCTGCCCCGAAGGTCGAGGCCGCGGTACTTCCCGCCGTCGAACTCGGTCAGCCGCAGATCGCTGTCGTCGATCAGGGCGGCGCCCAGATCGACGGCACTGAAAATGGCCTCCCGCAGCGAACACCTGGCGAAGATCACGGGCCCGACGGCCCGGACGCGAGTGAGGGTGCTGTAGTCCAACGTGCAGTTCTCGAACAGCACGTTGTCCAGCGTGACGTCTTCGAGCGCGGCGCCCATGAGCTTGCAGCCGCGGAAGACGGCTCGGGAGATCCTGCTGTCGGTCCACCGCAGGGAGGACAGGTCACAGCCGGTGAACTCCACGGAGTCGACGCGGAGCTTCTCCAGTAGGGTGCGCCGGGCCTTGAGACCGGTGATCCTCCCGTCCATCAGGTGGGTGTCGGCCAGGTCGAGGTCCCGCAGATCGGCGTCGGCGTAGTGGAACTCCGCCACCCGGCCACGGCCGCCCTCCAACGAGGTGACGTGGGAGAGGTAGCGGCCCGGCTCGTTCAGGGCAGGCAGTGTGACGCTCGTGCGGCGGATTGTGCGGGTGTCCATCAACAGCCTTTCAGGGCGGTGGGTCGGTCACCGGTGCTGATGCGCCTCCGCCGCCAAGTTACGGATTACCCCGGACCGTCCGTACCCAACGTGGCTGCTATGGAAGCGCGTTCACGCCTCGACCGCCGGCGTGCCGTGCCGCTCAGAGTTCGGTGCCGTCGGGGATGAGGTGGTCGTACTGGCCCGCCTTGACGGCCAGGATGTGGGCCAGCATCTCCTTGTCGGTGAACCGCAACGCACCGTCCAGGTCGCGGCGCTTGGTGTCGCCGAAGGCGACGCCGCCGTCGATCGGCATGATCTGAACGCAGTCGTTACCCGAGCCGGCGCTGAACGAGGACTTCTCCCACTCGCCGTCGAGCGGTGCCACGTAGAGGTCATCCTTCGGGCTGTTCATTGGAGTCCCTTCTCGATCTCTTCAATGCACCGGATGGTTGCTTCCTCACCCAGTGCTTGATCTGCCAGGTCGGCGAACTTCCGGCGGCTGCGACGCACCTCCGCAGGATCGTCCTGAAGGGTTTCACCTCGTGCTCGCTCCTGCGACACGACGCTGCGATGGTCAGCCCCGGGGAAGTCGAGGATGGTGAACGTCGCACCTGAAGCACTCGCGGCTCCGGCTGCGAAAGGGATCACTCGCAGAGTGACGCTCTGCTGCTGAGCACACGCCACCAGATGCCGGAGTTGCGCACGCATGACCTCCGGTCCGCCGACAACAGCCCGCAGCGCGGACTCCAGACACAGCGCGTCCACCGTAAGCGGGTTTCTGCGGGTGAGGACTTCCTGTCGCCTCAGCCTCGCATCGACGAATGTCTCACGGCGCTCCGTGCTCTCGTGTTTCTGACCGAAGGCGACGATCGCCTCGACGTATTCACGAGTCTGGAGGAGCCCCGGAACGTACGTTCCCGAGTGGAGCGAGATGCGTTCCGCGGCATCTTCGAGCGAGAGGTATCGGTACGAGTCGCCGCTGAACAGGGCCTGGATCTCGGGCCGTTCGTACCACGTGCGACCGTACGACCTGCCCTGCTCGATCGTCGCGACGATCCCGGCTCGTTCCTCCGGCGTCACCTTCAAGAGCTTGAGCAGCTTGGGGAGTTGTTCGTCCGTGGGGAACGCTCTGCCGCGCTCGATCTTGCCCACGGTGTACCGCGAGACGCCGAGCGCCTGCCCCACCGCTTCCTGCTGGAGACCGGCTTCGACGCGGAGACGCTGTAGTTCCTCGCCCACGCGGCGCATGGCGAAGATCGCGTTCGCATTGACGCTTACAGCCACGAGTCCCCTTCCAGTGGCGTGCTCTCCCGACGCCGTCAGAGTATCGGTCAGTTGACCACCTTATGACTCTCCGAGCTGAGATCCACACGCTGGGTTGCGCAGGGCAAGTCACGTGACTCAAACTGGGCGCGCACGCTGCGGACACACGTAACCGCAGCGGGCTCGCCCTACATCCGCGCGCCTGAAAGGCGGGGGTTATGGATCAGCGTGGTTACGTCCTGGCAGTAGGGCGCTATCCCTGTACGGCCGTTGCCGTGCCCGAGGCCCGCGCCATAGCCGCCCGCGCCTACGCGCCGTATCCCTGGGTGGACCACGACACCGTCAAGCTGCTGGTCAGCGAGACCGCCACCAACGCCGTGCTGCACGCCGGCGGTGGCGGGTTCGATCTGATCTGCCATGCGCCGTACGACGGCGCGGTCCAGATCGAGTTGCACGACCGGAGCGCACGACACCGCCCCTCCCGCCGCGCGCACGACGCATGGGACCAGCACGGCAGGGGGCTGGAGTTACTGGATCTCCTCGCGCCCGGGTGGTCCGTCGTCAGAACGATGACCGGGAAGGGGCTCATCTTCACGGTGAGAGCGACGGCCCCGTACCCCGCGATGATCAACGAGAGGTGAGGACATGTACTTCGAACTCGGCCGGTCCGAACCGCCCCGCCGCCGGACCGGCGTCGCCGGTTTCTTCACCCGGCGCATCGACGACGAACTGAACGTCCTCCTCATGCCCACCGCCACCGCCGGATCCTGGCAACTGCCGGGCGGCGACGCCCAGACCGACGAGTTCATGCACGAGGCGTACGTGCGCGAGATCGCGGCGAAGACCGGCCTCTCTCCCGCCGCACCCGAGGAAATCCTCGTCGTGGACCACGTACCCAGAGGCGTCACCGAGGCCGAGGGGCTCGATGTCGTCTTCAAGGGCGCGGACGTCGTCCCGTACGGCCCGGAACCCCACACGGCCACCGCGTACCGGTGGGCAACACTCAAGGAGACGGACACCCTCTGCCTCGGCCCGGAGCGCGACCGCATCCATTCCGCCCACGAAGCCTGGCTCACCGGCCGGACGGCCTACCTCATCTGGGGCGAGCGCGTCACCGGCCGCCGCCCCTGACCGCGCCGTCCACGCGGATCAGCGTCTGCCGGCCGGCCGCGATGAGCTTGGACCGGCCTTCTCGTACGCCGAACACGTCCAGTCGGCACACGGTCAGGGTGCGTCCGGGCCCCGCCCCGCAGGCGCACCACGCCCGCCGCAGGCGCACCGCGCCACGACCGCCCGCCGGACGGCGCACCGCGTCAGCCGATCAGCAGCAGAACAATCAGGACGATCAGCCCCGCCGCCGCCGGCGCCAGCACCTCGTACGCCCACCGCACCGTCGGCTCCCCCTGCGCCGACGGCCGCGACTCCGCGCCGTCCGACAGTTCGCGCAGATCCGCGACCGTACGGTCCGCCTGAGCCATCCGGACCTCGGCCGCACCCGCACCCGAGCCCGCACCGCCGGACGCACCGCCGCCCGCACCCCCCGACGCCCTGCCGGAGGCACCCCGCAGCTGCGCCCTGTTCGCGCGCTTGCGCTGGCGCAGCGAGACCGGGACCGCCCACAGCTGGAACTTCCTGCCGTCCTCCGTCAGCGCCTCGCAGGAGAACTGGGCCCGTACGGTCGAGACCGCCCCCCACGGCAGCGTGATCGTCCGGAACGGGTTCCTGATCCGCAGCCGGTCGGCGTTCGCGTAGACCGCCGGGCGCAGGCTGAACGCGATCACGAGCGGTACGAGGAACAGCATCGCGGCGAGCGCCAGCCAGGGCGTGCCGCCCGTCCCGCGGAAGAGCGCGTCGCCGCCGATCCAGAGGGTGAGCGCGAGCAGCAGGCCGCCGCCGACCATCCCGCCGGACGACCGGAAGACGCGGTCGGCGTGGGTCGGCTCGGTGGGCTGCTCGGGGCTCGTCATACGTCCGATTCTGCCGCATGGCCGGAACGTGCCTCCACGCCCCCGGCGGTCAACGACGAGCACCACCCGCGACGGTCACATCTCGGGAACGGCTCCCCCTCGCGGCCCTCACCCCCTGTACAGGCTGCTACGCGCGTAGATATGCTCATCTGGTGACCATGCCCACCATTACCCCCGCATTCGCTGACGTGACCGCGTCCGACAGCACACTGCGCCGCTTCCTCCACGGGCTCCCCGGCGTCGACGCCGTCGGCCTGGAGGCACGCGCCGCGTCGCTCGGTACGCGCTCGATCAAGACCACCGCCAAGGCGTACGCCATCGATCTGGCCATCTCCATGATCGACCTGACGACGCTCGAGGGCGCGGACACCCCGGGCAAGGTCCGGGCGCTCGCCGCCAAGGCCCTCCGGCCCGATCCGACCGACCGTACGACGCCCGCCACCGCCGCGGTCTGCGTCTATCCGGACATGGCGGAGACGGCGGTCGCCGCGCTGGCCGGCTCGGACGTCAAGGTCGCCTCCGTCGCCACCGCCTTCCCGGCCGGCCGCGCCTCGCTGGCCGTCAAGCTCGCGGACACCCGCGACGCCGTGGCCGCGGGCGCCGACGAGATCGACATGGTCATCGATCGCGGCGCGTTCCTCGCGGGTCACTACCTCAAGGTGTACGAGGAGATCCGCGCCGTGAAGGAGGCCGCGGGGGCCGCCCGGCTCAAGGTGATCTTCGAGACCGGTGAGCTGTCCACGTACGACAACATCCGCCGCGCCTCCTGGCTCGGCATGATCGCGGGCGCGGACTTCATCAAGACGTCGACGGGCAAGGTCGGGGTCAACGCCACCCCGGCCAACACCCTGCTGATGCTGGAGGCCGTACGCGACTTCCGCGCGCAGACCGGGGTGCAGATCGGCGTGAAGCCGGCGGGCGGCATCCGTACCAGCAAGGACGCGGTCAAGTTCCTGGTGCTGGTGAATGAGACCGTGGGCGAGGACTGGCTGGACAACCACTGGTTCCGGTTCGGCGCCTCCAGCCTGCTGAACGATCTGCTGATGCAGCGTCAGAAGCTCAGCACCGGCCGCTACTCCGGCCCCGACTACGTGACGGTGGACTGATCACCATGGCATCCGCATCCGCATCCACACCCGCATCCACATCCGCGTCCGGTTCCGCACTCGGTTCCGCGTTCGCGTACGCCCCCGCGCCGGAATCCCGTGCGATCGTCGACATCGCGCCGTCCTACGGGCTCTTCATCGACGGCGAGTTCACCGAGGCGTCCGACGGCAAGGTCTTCAAGACCGTCAGCCCGTCCACCGAGGAGGTCCTCTCCGAGGTCGCCCAGGCCGGCGCCGACGACATCGACCGCGCGGTCAGGGCCGCCCGCAAGGCGTTCGAGAAGTGGTCCGCGCTGCCCGGCGCCGAGCGGGCCAAGTATCTGTTCCGTATCGCGCGGATCATCCAGGAGCGCTCGCGCGAGCTGGCCGTCCTGGAGACGCTCGACAACGGGAAGCCGATCAGGGAGACCCGCGACGCGGACCTCCCGCTGGTCGCCGCGCACTTCTTCTACTACGCGGGCTGGGCCGACAAGCTCGACCATGCGGGGTTCGGCCGGAGGACGACAGACGGAGGAGGCGGGGCCACCCCCCGCCCGCTCGGTGTCGCCGGCCAGATCATCCCGTGGAACTTCCCGCTGCTCATGCTCGCGTGGAAGATCGCCCCGGCGCTGGCGACCGGCAATACGGTCGTTCTGAAGCCCGCCGAGACGACCCCGCTCTCCGCGCTCTTCTTCGCGGACATCTGCCGTCAGGCCGGGCTCCCCAAGGGCGTCGTGAACATCGTGACCGGTGACGGCGGCACGGGCGCCGCGCTCGTCTCGCACCCGGGCATCGACAAGGTCGCCTTCACCGGCTCGACCGCCGTCGGCAAGGCCATCGCGCGCGAGATCGCCGGTACGGGGAAGAGGGCCACGCTCGAACTGGGCGGCAAGGGCGCCAACATCGTCTTCGACGACGCCCCCATCGACCAGGCCGTCGAGGGCATCGTCACCGGCATCTTCTTCAACCAGGGCCAGGTCTGCTGCGCGGGCTCGCGGCTGCTCGTCCAGGAGTCCGTCCAGGACGAGCTGCTGGACTCGCTCAAGCGACGGCTGGCCACGCTGCGCGTCGGCGATCCGCTGGACAAGAACACCGACCTCGGCGCGATCAACTCGGCCGAACAGCTGGCCCGGATCACGGCGCTGGCCGACGCGGGCGAGGCGGAAGGCGCCGAGCGCTGGTCGCCCGCGTGCGAACTGCCCTCCTCCGGCTACTGGTTCGCCCCCACGGTCTTCACGAACGTCACGCAGGCGCACACCATCGCCCGCGACGAGATCTTCGGCCCGGTGCTGTCCGTGCTGACGTTCCGTACGCCCGAGGAAGCCGTGGCCAAGGCCAACAACACCCAGTACGGGCTGTCGGCCGGTATCTGGACGGAGAAGGGCTCCCGCATCCTGGCGGTCGCCGGCAAGCTCCGGGCGGGTGTCGTCTGGGCCAATACGTTCAACAAGTTCGACCCGACCTCGCCGTTCGGCGGCTACAAGGAATCGGGGTACGGCCGCGAGGGCGGTCGCCACGGCCTGGAGGCGTACCTCAATGTCTGACTCGAAGTCCGATGTGACGCGACTGAGTGTCCTCAAGACCTACAAGCTGTACGTCGGGGGCAAGTTCCCCCGCAGCGAGAGCGGCCGGGTGTACGAAGTGACGGCAGCGCGATCGGCCTCTGACGCGGCGGGCAAGGGCACCTGGCTGGCCAACGCCCCGCTGGCGTCCCGCAAGGACGCCCGTGACGCGGTCGTCGCGGCGCGCAAGGCGTTCGGCGGCTGGTCGGGCGCGACGGCGTACAACCGGGGCCAGATCCTCTACCGCGTCGCCGAGATGCTGGAGGGCCGCAAGGGCCAGTTCGTACGGGAAGTCGCGGACGCCGAGGGCCTGTCGAAGTCGAAGGCGGCCGTGTCCGTCGACGCGGCGATCGACCGGTGGGTCTGGTACGCGGGCTGGACCGACAAGATCGGCCAGGTGGTGGGCGGGGCGAACCCGGTCGCGGGACCGTTCTTCAACCTCTCCACCCCCGAGCCGGCCGGGGTCGTGGCCGTACTGGCGCCGCGGGAGTCGTCGTTCCTGGGCCTGGTCTCGGTCATCGCGCCGGTGATCGCCACGGGCAACACCGCGGTCGTCGTCGCGAGCGAGAAGTCCCCGCTCCCGGCGCTCTCGCTCGGTGAGGTGCTGGCCACCTCCGACCTCCCGGGCGGCGTGGTCAACGTCCTCTCCGGCAGGACCGCCGAGATCGCGGCCCCGCTCGCCGCGCACCAGGACGTCAACGGGATCGACCTGACCGGCGCGGACGAGGCCCTCGCCAAGGAGCTGGAGATCGCGGCGGCGGACAATCTGAAGCGGGTGCTGCGCCCGGAGGGCGCGGGCCGTACCGACTGGTCGGCGGACCCCGGCATCCGCCGGCTGACGGCCTTCCTGGAGACGAAGACGGTCTGGCACCCCACGGGCAGCCTGGGCGCGTCGGGCTCGTCCTACTGACGCTCGTCCTGCTGACGCGTGTCCTGCTGACGCTCGTCTCGCCGAGGCCTGTCCTCCCGAACCGTCACACGGAGGCCCCGTTTTCCCTCACTCCGGGGGAGAACGGGGCCATCGAGCCATCGACACCGATCACCCCGTCAGCATGCCCGTCGCCGTGCCCAGCACCGGGCCGAGCACCGGCACGTCCTTGAGCGCCGCGCCCTCGGTCACCGGGGCGGTCAGCGGGGCGGTGGACACCGGCTTGAAGTCGGCGATCTGTGTGCCCACCGCGTTGTCCAGGGGATCCACGCCCGTGTGGGCCAGCGGGTAGAGCTTCAGGTCCGTGAGCGGGCCCAGCACATACCCGACGGAGCCGGTCAGGGCCTGGCCCGCCGCCATGGAGGACTCGGAGAGCTGCTCGCTGGTGTCCGTCGCGGATGCGGGTGCGGCGGGATCCGCCGCCTGGGCCGCCGTACCGCCGAGGCCGAGGGCCGCACTCGCGGCGGTGACGGTCAGACCGGCGCGGAGCAGAGTGCGCCGGGGGGAGAGGGAAGCTGCGTGACGTGCCATGGATTTTTCCGCCTGGCCTGATCGAGGAGTAATCGGACTGACACGCAGAGTAGTTGAGGCGGGGGTGCCGATACCAATAAACCCGCCAAACCAGCCGAACCCGACCCGCCGATCCCGCCCGATCGGTCCCCGGGGGGTTTCCTGAGCAGGTACATGCCTCACACTGGTGTCCCGTGAACTCCGCAACCCTTCCGACCCGAGTCGTGCTGCTCACGGGCCCCTCCGGCTCGGGAAAATCGTCCCTCGCCGCCCGCACCGGCCTGCCCGTGCTGCGCCTGGACGACTTCTACAAAGAGGGCGACGACCCCACGCTGCCGCTGGTGGCGGGCAGTTCGGACATCGACTGGGACTCGGTGCGGTCCTGGGACGCGGACGCCGCGGTCGCGGCGGTCGCCGAGCTGTGCCGTACGGGACGTACGACCGTTCCCGTCTACTCGATCGCGACCAGTTCGCGCGTGGACTCCGAAGCCCTCGACATCCGGCGCACGCCGGTGTTCCTCGCTGAGGGCATCTTCGCCGCCGATATCGTGGCGCGCTGTCGGGAGCTGGGCGTGCTGGCGGACGCGCTCTGTCTGCGCGGCCGTCCGTCGACGACGTTCCGGCGGCGGCTGATGCGTGATCTGCGCGAAGGGCGGAAGTCGGTGACGTTCCTGCTGCGGCGGGGCTGGCGGCTGATGCGGGCGGAGCGCGCGATCGTGGGGCGGCAGACGGCGCTGGGCGCGTATCCGTGCGCGAAGGCGGAGGCGCTGGGCCGGATCGCGGCGGCGGCGGCCGGGCAATACGTCAGGCCGCGTACCGGGAAGGCCGCGCGCGTCACGAGATCCGCGCACACCGAATCGTCGCCGACCGCGACCAGTCACCCGTAGGTCACGGCCACCGCCACCGCCACCGCCACCGCCACCGCGCCGCGCACATACGCGCATACGCGCCACGCGCACACGCGGACATGGAAGCGGGACCGCACGAGCCCCCCAGGCCCGTGCGATCCCGCTTCCTGCCCCGTGTCCCCCCGGTATCCCCCGTGATCCCCCGGCCGTCCGAGAACCCCCCAGCCCCCGGTCCGTCCGTCCCCCTGTGGTGCTCCCGCCGCCTCCCCCGAGACGGCGAGTCCCGCTCCCCCCGTACTTCCCCCGTGCTTCCCCCCACAGCCTTCAGGCGACAAGCTCCCCGAAGGACTCTTCCTCGTCACGGCCGAAGCTGAGGACCTCGTCCTCGCGCAGCCGGCGGAGCGACCGCCAGATGCTCGACTTCACCGTGCCGACACTGATGTCGAGGATCTCCGCGATCTCCGGGTCGGTGCGGCCCTCGTAGTAGCGCAGTACGAGCATCGTGCGCTGGAGTTCCGGCAGGCGGGAGAGCGCCTGCCAGAGCACCGCGCGCAGTTCCGTACCGCGCATCGCGTCGGTGTCGCCCGCCGTCTCCGGCAGCTCCTCCGTCGGATACTCATTGAGCTTGCGCCTGCGCCAGGCGCTGATGTGCAGATTGGTCATGGTGCGGCGCAGATAGCCGCCGACCGCGGCCTTGTCGCTGATCCTGTCCCACGCCCGGTAGGTCGAGAAGAGGGCGCTCTGCAACAGATCCTCGGCCTCGAACCGGTCGCCGGTCAGGTGGTAGGCCGTCGCGTACAGGGAGGCGCGGCGCTCCTGGACGTACGCGGTGAACGCCGCTTCGGCGTCCGTCCGCTCCGTCAGGACCGTCCGTTCCCCCGTGACCTCCCCGTACGCGGCTGCCCTGTTACCCCCGTTGCCCGGAATTCCCCCGTTGCCCGCCCGGTCCGAGCGCTCCGTGCGGTCCGCGTCAACGACCGTCATGTACGACGGCTTGTGCTGACGCCCGGCGCCGCGAACGCACCCCCGCCCGTTCACGCCGCCGGACTTCTCGCTGCTCCGCGTGACGTCGTGAAGACGCGTGACCACTGCGCTTGAGGTCGTTCCGTGCAGTGCGTTCATCCCGCGCCCCCCGTCGTTGGAGTCTGGTTTCGTTCCGTGTGCCAATGAGCTTGCCGGGGCAGTTTCATGGCCCTGTCCGCCGTCTGTCACAGCCCTGTCACAGGGGACTTCGTGGCTTGTGAAACGCGTGGGGAATGAGTGGGGAGCGCACCGGCGGTCGAACTCCGGTCCCCCCATGGGACAGAATGACCTCCGTGCCTTTCCTGTTGCTGATCGAGGACGACGACGCCATCCGCACGGCCCTCGAACTCTCGCTGTCACGCCAGGGCCACCGAGTGGCCACCGCGGCGACGGGAGAGGACGGCCTGAAACTGCTGCGGGAGCAGCGGCCGGATCTGATCGTGCTGGACGTGATGCTGCCCGGGATCGACGGGTTCGAGGTGTGCCGGCGCATCAGGCGCACCGACCAGTTGCCGATCATCCTGCTGACCGCGCGCAGTGATGACATCGATGTAGTGGTCGGTCTGGAGTCCGGTGCCGACGACTATGTGGTGAAGCCTGTCCAGGGCCGGGTGCTCGACGCCCGGATCCGCGCGGTGCTGCGCCGCGGCGAGCGCGAGTCCACGGACTCCGCGACGTTCGGCAGCCTGGTGATCGACCGTTCCGCGATGACGGTCACCAAGAACGGCGAGGACCTCCAGCTCACGCCGACCGAGCTGCGGCTGCTGCTCGAACTGAGCCGGCGGCCCGGCCAGGCGCTGTCCCGGCAGCAGTTGCTGCGGCTGGTGTGGGAGCACGACTACCTCGGTGACTCGCGGCTGGTGGACGCGTGTGTGCAGCGGCTGCGCGCGAAGGTGGAGGACGTGCCGTCCTCGCCGACCCTGATCCGTACGGTGCGCGGCGTGGGATACCGGCTGGACACGCCTTCGTGAGTGACGCACCCAGGCGGCACCGGCCGGCCGGCGGCCCGCCGGAGGACGACGCGCACGGCCCGCGCGGCACGCACGAGGTGTCCGCCGGGCAGGACGTGTACGGCGCGCAGGACGTGTACGGCGCGCAGGACGTGTACGGCGTGCACCTCGGTGAGGGCATCGACCCGTACCGCCGCCCGCGCCGCGGCCTCGGCGGCGGTGAGGCGAGGGCCGGCGCGGCGAAGAGGGCGGTTCTGGCGGGGCTCCGCTGGACCAGTCTGCGGCTGCGGCTCGTGGTCGTCTTCGCGGCCGTCGCGCTGACCGCCGCCGTCTCCGCCTCGGGCATCGCGTACTGGCTCAACCGCGAGGCCGTCCTGACCAGGACCCAGGACTCGGCGCTGGAGGACTTCCAGCAGGAGATGCAGAACCGCGCCGCGGAACTGCCCCTGCGGCCGAGTCAGACGGAGTTGCAGAGCACGGCCGTGCTGATGGCGGGCGAGAGCCCCGGGTACAGCGTGCTGCTGATAGGCACGCGCGACGGCGGCAAGCCGATCGTGGGCGTCTCCGATCCGGACACCTTCACGATGGACGACGTACCGAAGTCTCTCCAGGACGCGGTGAACGACAAGCAGAAGCTCACAGCCGGGAACAAATACCCGTACCACGTCTTCTGGCAGCGCGTGGAGCGCGGCGGCACGCCCTATCTGGTGGGCGGTACGCGGATCATCGGCGGCGGGCCGACCGGGTATCTGTTCAAGTCGCTCGACCAGGAACGTACCGATCTCAACTCGCTCGCCTGGTCGCTGGGGATCGCCACGGCCCTCGCGCTCGTCGGCTCCGCCCTGCTGGCGCACGCCGCGGCGACGACCGTACTGAAGCCCGTGCAGCGGCTGGGCGAGGCGGCGCGGCAGCTCGGCGAGGGCAGGTTCGGCACCCGGCTGCGGGTGTCGGGCGGGGACGAACTGGCCGATCTCTCCCGTACGTTCAACAAGGCGGCGGAGTCGCTCCAGAAGAAGGTCGCGGACATGAGCGCGCGGGAGGAGTCCAGCCGCCGTTTCGTCGCCGACATGTCCCATGAGCTGCGCACCCCGCTGACCGCGCTGACCGCGGTGACGGAGGTCCTGGAGGAAGAGGCCGACAGCCTCGACCCGATGATCGCGCCCGCCGTGACGCTGGTGGTGAGCGAGACCCGCAGGCTCAATGTGCTGGTGGAGAATCTGATGGAGGTCACCCGCTTCGACGCGGGTACGGCCCGGCTCGTCCTGGACGATGTCGATGTCGCCGACCAGGTCACGGCCTGTATCGACGCGCGGGCCTGGCTGGACGCGGTGGATCTGGACGCCGAGCGCGGCATCATGGCGCGGCTCGATCCGCGCCGGCTCGACGTGATCATGGCGAATCTGATCGGCAACGCGCTCAAGCACGGTGGCTCGCCGGTCCGGGTGGCGGTGCGTACGGAGGACGGCTGGCTGGTCATCGAGGTACGGGACCACGGTCCCGGTATCCCCGAGGACGTCCTGCCGCATGTGTTCGACCGCTTCTACAAGGCGAGCGCCTCCCGGCCGCGCTCCGAGGGCAGCGGGCTCGGGCTGTCGATCGCCCAGGAGAACGCGCATATCCACGGCGGTGACATCACCGCGGCCAATGTGCCGGACGGCGGCGCGATGTTCGTACTGCGGCTGCCCCGGGACGGCGCGGACGGCACGGAGGCCGCGGAGCGTGACCGCGACCGGGATCCGGGAGAGGAAGGCGGCACCCCGTGACGCGCTGGGGCGGGATGACGGGGAGCGGCCCGAGCCGGACGCGGGCGGTGGACGGGACGCCGCGAGCGGGCCGGACGCGGCGCGCGGGCCGTGGGCGGCGGGCCGGGGTGGCCGCCTTCGGGCGGCTCGCGGGTGTGGTCGCGCTCGCCGCGCTCGCCGCGGGGTGCGGCATCAGGACCACCTCGGTACCGGTGGACGCGGGACCCGCGCCCTCCCGGAAGCCGTGCGAGATCTCCGGGAAGGACGTCATCACCCAGGCGCGGCCGGGCGTTCCCGTGCGGATCTATCTGGTCTGTTCCTCCGGGCTCGCGCCGGTGGAGCGCGCGGCGCGGATCCAGCAGGGCAGGGGCTCCGACGACCGGGTGGTGATCGCGCAGGGCCTGCTGGACGAGCTTCAGGCCGAGCCGTCCGCCGATGAGCGGGAGGCGGGGTTCGGCACGACCGTACGGGGGCCGCTGGTCGTCTCGTCCTCGCGTGAGGGCGACCCCGCCGGGGCGCTGCGGCTCAGCCGCCAGCCGGAGGATCTGCCCGCGACGGCGCTGGCGCAGATCGTCTGTACGTTCGCGGAGAGCGAGGCGACGGACGGGCAGGTCGTGCTGGGCGGACCCGGCGACTATCCGGCGCGCGCCTATGGCTGCACCCGGGCGACGAAGGCCCAGCCGGACGCGCCGGTACCGACGCTCGGCCCGGTCTCGTCGGCGCCCTCGACGGCGTCCGCCTCACCGTCGGGTCGCTAGGGCCTGTCTTCAAAGTCCCGCCTGCTCGGCGACGCCCGGCACGCACGCTCGCGGCGTTGTCGGGATCACCCCAGTACGTCCAGTACGGGGGCGACCCTCCGCCTTGCGATCGCACGCACCGGACGCCGCCGGGCCCGCCCTCCGGGCGGACGGCGCTACTTTGAAGACAGACCCTAGGGCCTCCCGTTCGGCTCGCGGCGGGCCGGGCGGATGGGCCGGGGCAGGCGGGCCGGGCGGGTGATACCCGTCTCACGGCGCTCTTCTTCCACCGCGGGCGGAACCGTTCCCGCCGGCCACCGCGTCTTGGGCTGCGTGCGTCAAGGTCCGGGCGGCAGTGCCGTCATCCACTTCCGTATGGCGGGGTTCGCTCTCCTCCTGCTGCATCTGATGCTGGTGGGATGGGTGACGCTCCGCCCGTTGGACGTCATGTGGGTGAACGCGGCCAATCTGACGCCCTTCGCGGGGATCAAGGCCGATCTGGCGCTGGGGCCCGTCCAGGGCGCCCGGCGCATCGGCGAGGGGCTTCTGCTGCTGGCCCCGCTGGGTGTGCTGCTGCCGATGGTCGACGGCCGTCTCTTCGTCTCCGGGTGGGCCTCGATGGCCCGTACGGTCACGGCGGGCGCGATGATCTCGCTCGGGATCGAGCTGCTCCAGACCGGGGTGCCGGGCCGGGTGGTGGACGTGGACGCGCTGCTGCTCAATACGACGGGCGTCGCCCTGGCGCATCTGGTGGTGGTTCCGGCCGGGCGGGCGCGGCTGCGCCGCGCGCGTCGTTCCCGTACGGTCCCCCGCCGTATGCCCCGCTTCCCACGTGTCTTCCGCATCCCCCGCGGGTCGCACCCGGGCAGCCGTGAGAACGAGACGGACACCGTCGCGCGGGATGAGGCGCTTCAGGGAACGACCCCGACGATTCCCAGGGTCGGCATCGCTCCGTAGAGCGACGCTCCGGCCCCGGCTCCGGGCGCACCATGGAGACATCGGGGAGCACGACGAGAGAGGCTCCCGAACGGTCTCGTGAAGGAGCCCATCATGGCTGGTCTGGTCCGCCCTCGACACGGACGGATGCTCGGTGGAGTGTGCGCGGCGCTGGCCCAGCGCTTCGGTACGTCCGCGCAGACGATGCGGGTGATCTTCCTCGTCTCGTGTCTGCTGCCCGGTCCGCAGTTCCTGCTCTATCTGGCGCTGTGGCTGCTGCTGCCTGGCGGGAAGACCTCCACGGCCGCCTGGTAGCCGACAGCGGGCGGTCGACAGCCGACAGGCGCCCGGACAGATGACAGTGGGGCGTACACCCGGATCCGGGTGTACGCCCCACCGCTGTGTGCGCGTGTGCTCAGCCGCCGAGCGGGATCCCGTTGACGGGCAGTCCCTTGCCCAGGCCGTTCACCGGCAGCCCGCCCACCAGCTGCTGGACGGGGCCGGCCGTCTTCGCGGCGTCGATCGCGTACGGCGCGGTCGTCTGGATGGTGCTCAGGGCCAGCCCGGTCGCCGTCAGCACGTCGGGGAGGGGCGCGGGGAGCTGGCCGGCGAGGTCCCCCACCGGCAGCGTCCTGGTGACGAGGTCCAGCGCGGCGCCGGCCTCGGGGGCGGCGGGCGCGGCGGCGGCGCTGCCCGCGGCGGTGGCGGCGAAGGCGGCACCGAGGGCGACAGTGCCGAGAGTCTTGATGGCGGACTGCTTCATCTGGAATTTCGTCCTTGCGGAAGGTGAGCGGAAGGTGAGGTGACGGGATAAAGAGGGGGAAGGAAGGGAAGGGCGATGGTGAAAATGGGGGGAATTGCGAGCGGCTCTCCAAACTAGCCAGCCGCGCACCCGCCCCGCAAACACCCGACAGCGGCCGGGATTCCGTGTTCCCGGCCGCTTCCCCATCCCGGCGATCTCCTCACCGGCAGCAAGAACTAGCTGGTCACAGCGGTCTGCCTGAACAGCCATTCGGACTTCAGCTCGGCATATCCCGGCTTGATCACGTCATTGATCATGGCGAGTCGTTCATCGAAAGGAATGAATGCTGATTTCATCGCATTGACCGTGAACCACTGCATGTCGTCGAGTGTGTAGTCGAAGGCGTCGACCAGCAGCTCGAATTCACGGCTCATGCTCGTGCCGCTCATCAGCCGGTTGTCGGTGTTCACCGTCGCCCTGAAGTGCAGCCGGCGGAGCAGCCCGATGGGGTGCTCCGCGATCGAGGCGGCGGCGCCGGTCTGGAGGTTGGAGCTGGGGCACAGCTCCAGCGGGACGCGCTTGTCGCGTACGTACGCGGCGAGCCGGCCCAGCTTCACCGAGGCGTCCTCGGCGACCTCGATGTCGTCGATGATGCGCACGCCGTGGCCGAGCCGGTCGGCGCCGCACCACTGGAGCGCCTGCCAGATCGAGGGCAGTCCGAAGGCCTCGCCCGCGTGGATGGTGAAGTGGTTGTTCTCGCGCTTCAGATACTCGAAGGCGTCGAGGTGACGGGTGGGCGGGAAGCCCGCCTCGGCGCCCGCGATGTCGAAGCCGACGACCCCCGAGTCGCGGTAGCGGTTGGCGAGTTCGGCGATCTCCAGGGCGCGGGCCGCGTGCCGCATGGCAGTGAGCAGGGCGCCGACGCGGATGCGGTGGCCGTCGGCCTGCGCGCGCCGCTCGCCTTCCCTGAAGCCTTCGTTGACGGCCTCCACGACCTCTTCGAGGGTGAGTCCGCGCTCCAGGTGCTGCTCGGGCGCGTACCGCACCTCGGCGTAGACGACGCCGTCCTGCGCCAGGTCCTCCGCGCACTCCGCCGCGACCCGGAAGAGCGCCTCACGGGTCTGCATGACGGCGCAGGTGTGGTCGAAGGTCTCCAGATAGCGTTCCAGCGAACCGGAGTCGGCGGCCTCGCGGAACCAGAGGCCGAGTTTGTCGGACTCCTGCTCGGGCAGGTTCTCGTAGCCGATCTCACGTGCGAGATCGATGATCGTGCCGGGACGGAGTCCGCCGTCCAGGTGGTCGTGGAGGAGGGCTTTCGGGGCGCGGCGGATCTGGTCGGCACTGGGCGGCCGGGAGGTCTGGCTCGTCATCTCCGCACTCTAACGCCTACGCGCGTAGAGCGTACGGGGTCGATATGTAACAGTGACCGGGCGGACGGGTGGAGTACACCTCTCCTTCTGAGACTGTTCTGCTATGGGACAGCAAGCGGTTCCCGGGCCGGGGGGACGTACGGCAGGCCGGGACGGTTCGGCGCGCGCGCGTCGCGCGGAGCCACGGGCACGGTTGGGCCGGGCGTTCGGCGCATGCGTCGCGGGGGCGTCGGTGGGGGGTGTGATCCTGGTGCTTCCCGAGGGCGAGCCCGTGTCCGACCGGCGCCCCTCCCCCGTCGCGTACGCGCGGATGCTGCCGCTTCTCCGCCACCTCGCCAGAGCGGGCGCCGCCGAGGGGCTGGTCGCGCACGCGGTGCACTACGGCGGACGCGGCTGGAACGGCGCGCAGGCGCGGCTGGCCTCGGACGCCGAGTGGGCGGCGGACGAGGTCGTACGGCGCTACGGCGATGTGCCGGTGTGCCTGGCGGGACACGGGATGGGCGGCCGGGCCGCGCTGCACGCGGCGGGGCACCGCGCCGTCAACTCCGTTCTGGCGCTGGCCCCTTGGCTGCCGGAGGACGACCGGGCCGCCGAGCCGGAGCCGGTACGGCAGCTGGCTGACCGTCAGGTCCTCATCATGCACGGCACCACCGACGCGCGCACCGACCCCGAGCTGTCCTACCGGCTGGCCGAGCGCGCCAAGAAGGTCAACCGGGACACCTGCCGCTTCGAGGTCCACTCCGACGGGCACGCGCTGCGCCAGCACCACCAGGAAGTCCTGGCGCTGGCCGCGGACTTCGTACTGGGCGCGCTGCTGCCGCGTACGTACTCCCGGCCGGTCGCGGACGCGCTGGCGGCGCCGCCGCCGCTGGGGCTGCGGATGCCGCTCGCGGCCGGGTTCGGGCGGTCGCTGCGGCGCTGAGCCGTGCCCGGCCACCGTCGCTCCGGTGGCCGGGCCTCAGCGCCCCCCGCCGTCGAGGGCGGCGACCTCGCGTACGGCGTCGGCGATGGCCGGGAAGTCCTTGCGCAGGATCGCACCGTGGTTGCTCGTGACCTTCGCACCGATCCGGATGTGCGCGTTGCGGGCGGTCACCGCGTCGAGGCTGGTGCGTATCCGTTCCTGCTCGTCACCGCGGCTTCCGAGGGACGTTCCCGAGGCGACGACGTACCGCACCGGGACGGTGATGTCGTCCAGCACGGGGCCCAGTTCGCGCTCGCGGGAGAGCCTGCCGAGTTCGATGTTGCTGTCGGCCTGCTGTCCGGCGGTCATCCGCGGGACCAGGCCCGTCGGGCGCAGCAGCGGCGTGAACCAGCCCATCCGCCGGAACAGCTTCCGGATCCGCTCCTCCATGGCCTCGTCCAGCCAGTCGGACGGGAACGCGCCGTCGACCAGGACCGCGCCCACCGTACGGTCCGGATTCCGGCCGGCCCAGTGCGCCGCGACGACCGCCCCGTAGGACCAGCCCACCACCAGCGCCCGGTCCACGCCCCTGGCCGCGAGAACGGCGTCGACGTCCCGGACGGCAGCCTCGAAGGAGTAGTCCGCGGAACGCTTCGATCTCCTGCCGCGGGCCCGCTCGTCGTAGGTGATGTGCCGCCATCCCGTGCCCAGGTGGGCGATGGTCCGCCGCCAGTACCCCTGAGTGGCGAACTGGCCGTTGAGGTAGACCACGGGGATGCCGGGGCCGCCGGTGTCGGTGACGGCGAGGGCCGTGTCGTCGACCGGCACCATGCCGGTCCACGTCGAGCCGGCCGGGGGCGTGCTGTTCTTCGTCATGTGTTCCACCTGATCGCTTTCGGTGTTCCGGGTGACTGGGGGGTCTTGGCCGCGGCGGATGGTTCCCTCGTCACAGGCCGCGGGCGGTGATGTCGCCGTGGTCGGTGGTGGCCCGGATGTTCAGGCCGGCCGCGGCGCCATCCGTGTTCTTCAGCGTGTTGTGGATCCGGCCGTATCCGGTGCCGGCGTCCAGGGAGGCGGAGACACCGTGGGCGGCGCCGACCGTCACGTCGCCGCTCCGGGTGCGCAGCACGACCGCGCCGGAGGTGGCCTCGCCGATGTGGATGTCGCCCTTCTGGGTGCTGATCTCCGCGGGGCCCGTGAGGCGGCCGACCGTGACGTCACCGGCGTGGGCGGTCACGCGCACGCTCGCGGCCTCGTCGATCTTGACCGCGCCGTGCGTGCCCGCACCGTGCATGCCCTCGCCGACGACGGCGCCGAGCCGTCCGACGCCCCGGAACTCGGCGCCGGCCGCCTTCGCCTCGATGTGGGAGCCGGCGGGCAGTTGGACCGTCACCTCGATGGATCCGGACGCGCCGAGTACCTGGTTCTTCTCCGCCGGGGCCGTGATCCGCAGGACGCCGTCGCCGAATTCGACCGTGGTCCGCTCGGCCGCGGTCACGTCGCGGCCCTTGGCGGCGTTGGCGGGCAGGACCTCGACGGTGGTGTCGGTCCGGTCGGCGGCGATGACCTGGACGCGCCCGGCGGGGATGTCCAGGACGGCGGAGATCGCGGCGGGGGTGTCGAACTTCTGCATCATGCTCTCCTTGTGCGCTCGTTGTTTCTTACAACGGAAACGCTACGTTGCGTTTGAATATCACGCAACGACTTCGTTGCACACAAAGTGAATCCTTGCAGGTGAAGGCCGCGTTTTCGTTGCAACGAAGAGCGATCTAACGCAATGACGATTACCCTTGGCGTTGCATTGGGATGTGGACGAACGCTACGCTGGCAGGGTCAGGGAAGAACGAAGTCAGGAAAGAACGAAGGGAGAGCGCGGTGCCGGGAGGCAGACTCACCCAGCAGGAACGTCAGCAGATCGCGCTGGGGCTGGCCGACGGCCTCGCCTACGCGGAGGTCGCCCGGCGTCTCGACCGCCCCACCTCGACGGTCACACGTGAGGTGATGCGCAACGGCGGCCCCACCGCCTACCGCGCCGACGTGGCCCACCGCGCCACCGAACGCCGCGCCCGCCGGCGCAAGAGCACCCCGCCCCGCGAACAGGGAGCGCCGGTGCACGGCCACGGGCGCGACGACGAGGCCCTGCGCGAGTACGAGGAGGCGTTCACCGTCCTCCTGATGCAGCAGGGCCTGCCCAGGATGATGGCCCGGGTGCTGACCTGCCTCTTCATCGCCGACGCGGGCAGCCTCACCGCGTCCGAACTCGTCCGGCACCTCCAGGTCAGCCCGGCGTCCGTCTCCAAGGCGATCGCGTTCCTCGAAGAACAGGGCCTCATCCGCAGGGAACGCGACGAACGCCGCCGCGAGCGCTACTTCGTCGACGACAACGTCTGGTACCAGTCGACGATCGCCAGCGCCCAGGGGATCGCCCGGGTCGCCGAGATCGCGCGGCAGGGCGTCGGCGTCCTCGGCGTCGACACCCCGGCCGCCGCCCGTCTGGAGAACATCGCCCGGTTCAGCGACTTCATCAGCGAGAGCATTCTCCGCGCGGCGGAGCAGGTTCGCGAAGTCCTGCACACGAAACCCGGGACCGGATAGACACGCGGTCCCGGCCGGCCCGTCCCTCTCGGTACGTGACGCCCAACCCCCCTCAGTCCGGGAGCAGTTGGCCGCGCCGGGAGAGCAGGAAGCGTTTGAAGGCCGCGACCGGCGGGGTGTCCGGGTGGCCGTCGAGCCAGGCGACGCCGATCTCGCGGGCCGCGCGGGGCGTCGTGACGGTCAGCTCGGCCACCCCGGGGCGGGCCACGGCGGGCGGGGGCAGCAGCGCGACGCCCAGGCCCGCCGCCACCAGACCGCGCAGCGTCTCGGCCTCCTCGCCCTCGAACGCGACGCGCGGCCGGAAGCCCGCCTCGGCGCACAGGTCGTCGGTGATCCGGCGCAGCCCGTACCCCGGTTCGAGGGTGACGAACGTTTCGTCGGCGGCCTCGGCGAGGCGCACGCGGCGGCGTCCCGCCAGCCGGTGGTCGTCGGGCACGACCAGCCGCAGCCGCTGTTCGTCCAGTCTGCGGGCGACCAGATCGGGGGCGTCCGGCACGGGTGAGGTGAGACAGAGGTCCAGCTCGCCCGCGCGCAGCCGCTCCAGCATCGCCTCGCCGTAGTTCTGGACGAGCTGGAACCGGACCCGCGGATGGTCGGCGCGGAACGCCCTGATCAGTGCCGGTACGGTCTCCGAGCCCATGGTGTGCAGGAAGCCGAAGGCGACCTTGCCGGACGCCGGATCGGCGTCGGCGCGTACGGACTCGGCGGCCCGCTCGACCTCCGCGAGGGCCCGTTCGACGGAGGTCAGGAACGTACGGCCCGCGGGGGTGAGGGAGACCGTACGGCCCTTACGGGCGAACAGGGCGACGCCCAGGTCCCGTTCGAGCCTGACCATCGCCCGGGAGAGCGTGGACTGCGGGACGGCCATGTCCTGGGCGGCGCGGGTCACATGCTCGTGGCGGGCCACTCCCGCGAAGTGGGCGAGCCGGGGGGCGAGGACCGCGGACCAGGAGTCGGGGTCCAGCCCGGCCACGGGCGCCGTGCGATCCGGGCCCGTGTGATCCATGTCGTGTTCGTAACTGTTCCGTGACAGCCGCCGCTGTGAGCTGGGTTCATGCACCATGGGAACGATTATCGCCATTCCATGCATTGGACGCATGAAGGTGCGGTGCCTACGTTCGAAGCATGCCTTCTGTCAGTACCGAGGCACCCGTCACCGCGGGTGCCTCCGCCGCGCCGTCCGCCGCCGCCGACACCACCGACTCGCTGCTCTCCCCCGGCCGCCCCGGCTACCGCCGGATGAGCTTCGCGCTCTTCGCCGCCGGGATCGCGACCTTCGCCCTCCTCTACTCCACCCAGGCCCTGCTGCCCGCCATCTCCGCCGGTCTCGGTGTCACGGCGAGCCAGGCCAGTTGGACGGTCTCGGCCGCGACGGGCGCGCTGGCGCTGTTCGTCCTGCCGCTGAGCGCGCTGTCCGAGCGGTTCGGCCGGCGCACGCTGATGAGCGTCTCGCTGGCGGTCGCGGTGGCCGTGGGGCTGCTGGTGCCGTTCGCGCCGAACGTGGAGTGGCTGGTGGCGCTGCGCGCCGTACAGGGCGCGGCGCTGGCCGGTCTGCCCGCCTCGGCGATGGCGTTCCTGGCGGAGGAGGTACGGCCGAAGGCGCTGGTCGCCGCGATCGGGCTGTTCGTCGCGGGCAACAGCGTCGGCGGTATGAGCGGCCGTATCCTCACCGGCTGGGTCGCCCAGCTGTGGGGCTGGCGGGCGGCGCTCGGCGCGGTCGGGCTGCTCGCGCTGGTGTGCGCGGTGGTGTTCCGCGCCCTGCTCCCGAAGGCACGGAACTTCACGTCGCGGTCGCTGAGTCCGCGCGCGCTGGCGAAGACCGTGGGCGGGCATCTGGCCGATCCGCTGCTGCGCCGGCTGTACGCGATAGGCGCGCTCTTCATGACGGTGTTCGGCGCGGTCTACACCGTGATCGGCTACCGGCTGGTGGAGGCGCCGTTCCAGCTCGCGCAGGGCGTCATCGGGTCGGTCTTCCTGGTCTATCTGGTCGGTACGGTCTCCTCGGCGGCGGCCGGACGGCTGGTCGAGCGGCTCGGCCGGCGCGGGGCGCTGTATCTGGCGGTGGGCACGACGGCGGCGGGTCTGCTGCTGTCGCTGGCCGACTCGCTGGCCGCGGTCCTGCTCGGACTGGTGCTGATCACGGCGGGCTTCTTCGCGGGCCACGCGGTCGCCTCGTCGGCGGTGAGCCGTACGGCGAAGTCCGGCCGCGCGCAGGCGTCGGCGCTCTACCAGTCTGCGTACTACCTGGGCAGCAGCGCGGGCGGCACGCTGGGCGCGATCGCGTTCCACGCGGGCGGCTGGGCGGCGACGGTCGCGCTGGGTCTGCTCGCGGTCCTCGGCGTCGTCTCCCTCACGCTGTACGGCTCGCTCGCGGCGCGCACGGAGCGGCGGCGGTCGCTCGCCGAGGCGCGTGCCGCCGGGACGCGGGCCGCCGGGCCCCAAGCCGCCGGGACGCGGGCCGCCGGGCCCCAAGCCGCCGGGGCGCGTGCCCGGGAGCTCGTCAGCGACTGAGTCGCGCCATTCTGTCCCCTCCGCGCAACTAAGCCCGCGTTTCACCCGTCTAGCCCACAGAACGCGCCTTCCGGATGGCGCGGTTGAGGGAAAACAGATGGGCGGAACGGGATGAGACACGCACACATAGGCCGTAACGGCGCTGTGGCGGCGGGGATCACCGCGCTGGTGGTCCCACTGACCGTGGTGCTGGGCGGGGCCTCGCCCGCACAGGCGGCGTCGTGCACCACCAGCACGGGCACGCACCAGAAGCAGGTCGAGAAGTTCCTCGGCCGGCCGGTGGACGGAAAGCAATCGGCCACGGACTGCAAGGCCATCCGCGCCTTCCAGTCGAAGCACGGCATCACCCCGACCATCGGCTACGCGGGACCCATCACCTGGGGCGTGATGGATCTGATGAACAAGCAGAAGGCCGCGGGCAAGAACCCCAACAAAGCGGGCAAGTGCCCGACCAACAAGGGCCGCATCGCCTGTGTCGACCTCTCGCGCCAGCTGAGCTGGATCCAGGACGGCAGGAAGCTGGTGTACGGACCGGTGCCGGTGCGTACCGGGCGGGACGGCTACGAGACCAGGACCGGGCTCAAGAAGGTCTACTGGCGGAACAAGAACCACGTCTCCACGATCTACGACGTACCCATGCCCTACGCCCAGTTCTTCGACGGCGGGCAGGCCTTCCACCAGGCGAACCTGAGCATGTGGAACCCGCCCGGTTCGCACGGCTGCGTGAACATGACCAAGACGGTCGCCGCGACGTACTGGTCGCTGCTGAAGAACGGCGACGATGTCTACGTTTACGGCCGTAAACCCGGAACCTGAGCGCATTGTCAGTGCCCTGCGGTAGCTTCCGTGAGACCGGTCTCACAGACTGGTCTCAAGGGGGCGACTGGGGTGACGCGATGAGTGATCTTGCAGCAACACACGACCTGGATACCCGGCTGGAGAAGCACCGTACGGAGCTGACCGGCTACTGCTACCGGATGCTGGGATCGGCCTTCGAGGCCGAGGACGCCGTACAGGACACGATGGTGCGCGCGTGGAAGAGTTTCGAGAAGTTCGAGGGTCGCTCCTCGCTCCGGTCGTGGCTCTACCGCATCGCGACGAACGTCTGCCTGGACATGCTCAACGCGGGCAGCCGCCGGGCCCGGCCGATGGATCTGTCGGGCCCGACGCCGGTGGCCCAGGCGCAGCTCACCTCGCTTCCGGAGAACGTATGGCTGGAACCCGTGCCGGACGGCCGGGTGCTGCCTTCGGTGGCCGACCCGGCCGAGACGGCGGTGTCGCGGGAGACGATCCGGCTGGCGTTCGTCGCGGCGCTCCAGCATCTGCCGCCGAAGCAGCGGGCCGTGCTGATCCTGCGCGAGGTGCTGGCGTGGAAGGCGAGCGAGGTCGCCGAGCTGCTCGACACGACGGTCGCCTCCGTCAACAGCGCGCTCCAGCGGGCGCGCGCGACGATCGCCGAGTCGGAGCCGGCCGCGACGGATGCGGCAGATCCGCTCGACGAGGAGCAGAAGGAACTGCTCGAACGGTATGTGACGGCCTTCGAGGGCTACGACATGAAGGCGCTGACCGCGCTGCTCCATGATGACGCGAAGTTCACCATGCCGCCGTTCGACCTGTGGCTCCAGGGCCACGACGACATCACCGGCTTCATGCTCACCATCGGCGCGGGCTGCCGGGGTTCACGGCTCCTGCCGACGGTGGCCAACGGCACCCCGGCCTTCGCGCACTACAAACCGGCCGAGTCGGGCGACGGCTTCACCCCCTGGGCGCTTCAGGTCATCGAGATCGAGGACGGCAAGATCGTCACGATGCACTGCTTCCTCGACACGGAGCGGTGGTTCCCGCTGTTCGGTCTGCCGGCGGGGCTGGAGAAGGCATAGGTCCGTACCGCCGGAGCCGGCCCGCCGACGCGGCTGTCCCGCGTCGGCGGGCGCGGGCGGGCGGCGGTGCGCCCGAGGCCGTGACAGACGCCGCGGTGCCGGGCGGCCCGGATGTGCGGCAGTGCGCCCGGGGCGGGGACGGACGGCGGTGCGCCCGGGGTCGGGGCGGACGACCGTACGCCCGGGGTCGGGGCGGACGACCGTAAGCCCTGGCCCGTCAGCGCCGGGCCATCAGCCCGGAGCCGTCGGCCCGGGTCCCCTCTTTCTCGTTCTCCCGCGCGTCCGCCCACCAGCCGTTCTGGCAGACCCGGCCCTGGGGGTCGGTGGCTCCCTCGGCGTAGTCCCCGAAGCCCTCGATCTCGCCGTTCGGGCCCTGGCCCCAGCTGGAGTAGTAGTAACGGCATTTGTGCGCCGCCGCGTTGGGCGCGGCCTGGGCCGCGGAGACAACGGCGAGGGCGGCCCCGACCACACAGACGGCGACCAGCGCGGCACGCGTGAACGCTCGCATGTCGAGCACCTTTCCTTCGTGGGGCACATGACCCGCGCCCCGGGATGATGCCCTTCCCGCCGCCGCGCGTCTCCCCACGGACCGCAGCGCGAACCACCTGATCGACCGGTGCGCCGCGCATCTAGAGCCTCGTGGTCCTCTGCCTCCCCGGCCTCCCTACACCGCCATGTCGCCCAGACCCACGAGATCCAGCAGCAGCCGCAACTCCCGCCCGGCGCCCCGCAAGCGGAGCCGGCAGCCCCGTCTGCGGGCGTCGAGCCGGAGCCTGGCGAGCACCTCGACCGCCGCCAGGTTCGGCCGGACGAGACCGTCGACCTCACAGATCACCTCGGCCGCGCCGAAGTCGTCCGGCCGCGCGGCCAGTTCCTCGTACAGCCGCGCGTACAGCTCCTCGTGGAACCGGGGCACATCGGCCGGCGTGAGGTGGCCGGCGATGACGAGGACGATCGGTTTCGTGGCATCCACACTGGGGAGACCGGTCCGGCGGCCGGAACTCATCGGAGCGGTCCGGGCACACCCCGTACGCTGCGGGCATGACCCGTGATCCTTTCGAATTGGTGATCTTCGACTGCGACGGCGTCCTGGTGGACAGCGAGCGGATATCCGTACGGATCGACGCCCAGGTCTTCGCCGCGCTGGGCTGTCACTTCACGGAGGAGGAGATCGTCGCGACGTTCGTCGGCTCCTCCGGAGAGGTCTTCGACGCGGCGGTCGAGGAGCGGCTCGGGCGCCCGCTGGAGCCGGGGTGGTACCGCGCGTACGAGCATCTCTACCAGGAGGCGTTCGACGCCGAGTTGACGGCCGTCGACGGGATCGCGGAGGTGCTGGAGGCCCTGCCCATCCCCTTCTGCCTCGCGTCGAACGGCGGTCATGACGGCATCCGCCGCAATCTGACGACCACCGGCCTCCATGACTACTTCACGGGCCGTGTCTTCAGCGCGGCCGACGTCGCCCGCGGCAAACCCGCCCCGGACCTCTTCCTGCACGCGGCCCGCACGCTGGGCGTGGACCCGGCGCGCTGCGCGGTGGTGGAGGACAGCCCGTACGGCGTCGAGGCGGCACGGGCCGCCGGAATGCGCGCCTTCGGCTACGCGGGCGGCCTGACGGCCCCGCACCGGCTGACCGGCCCCGGCACGGTCGTCTTCGACGACATGCGGGATCTGCCGGGGCTGCTGGCGGGGCGGTCGGTCAGCTGATCCCCGTCAGCTGACGGGGAACTCCGCTGTGTCGATGGTGAGATCGAACGGGGGCGGCAGCGTCAGCTTGCCGCCGTACTCGACCGACTGAAGCATGCGGTACGTACCGCCTTCGGGCTCGCCGTAGAGCGTCGCCGTAGGCTGACCCGAATGCCAGGCGTCGAGCAGCAGATAGAGCGGAACGCCGGCCTGGGCGTAGCCGTGGAGCTTGGCGACGCGGTCATGGTTCGCGTTGCCGCGCGAGGTGATCTCGACGACGAGCTTCGCCCGGCTCGCCGGGAACAGATCCCCGGGCGCGGGCCTGTCCTCCTCCGCCGCCACCATCAGGTCGGGGATGTACAGCCCCATACGGCCTGGTACAGCCGCCTCTTGCGTCTGGAAAATGTGCCATTCCTCCGGGATCACGGCGAACAGACGCCGCTGAATGATGGAAGCGGTGGAATTGTGGTCCCAGGACGGCGACGGTGACACGGTGACGATCCCCTCAATGATCTCCACCTTGCAGCCCTCGGGCGCGTCCGTCTGCTCCCAGGCACGGACGAGGTCGTCCCAGCCCTGATGGGGCTCGTGGTCGACAGTGAGTGCGCTCATGGCGGTCTCCATTCGTTTCACCATCGATCCCAGGATGCCGAACGGGACCGGCGGCCGTCCACCGATCCCGTTCACCCGAACGAGGCGTGTACCTCAGCGGCCTCCGGCCGCGGGCGCGCAGGTCAGGCGATACGTTCCCGCACCACCGGCGCCACCTTGAACGCCGTGTCGGACGCCTCGATGTCGTACGTGCCCGTCAGCGCGTCCAGCGCGTAGTCGAACTTCTCCGGGGTGTCCGTGTGCAGCGTCAGCAGGGGCTGGCCCGCCGTGACCCGGTCGCCCGGCTTGGCGTGGAGTTCGACGCCCGCGCCCGCCTGGACCGGGTCCTCCTTGCGGGCGCGGCCCGCGCCCAGGCGCCAGGCGGCGACGCCCACGCCGTACGCGTCCAGGCGGGTCAGGACGCCGGTGGCGGGGGCCGTCACCACCTGGGTCTCGCGGGCGACCGGGAGCGTCGCGTCCGGGTCGCCGCCCTGCGCGGCGATCATGCGGCGCCAGACGTCCATCGCCGAGCCGTCCGCCAGCGCCTTCGCCGGGTCCGCGTCCTTCAGGCCCGCCGCGTCGAGCATCTCGCGCGCCAGGGCGAGGGTCAGTTCGACGACATCGGCCGGGCCGCCGCCCGCCAGGACCTCGACGGACTCGCGTACCTCCAGGGCGTTGCCCGCGGTGAGGCCGAGCGGGGTGTCCATGTCGGTGAGCAGGGCGACGGTCCGTACGCCGTGGTCGGTGCCCAGGCCCACCATGGTGGAGGCGAGTTCGCGCGCGTCCTCGATCGTCTTCATGAAGGCGCCGGAGCCGACCTTGACGTCCAGGACCAGCGAGCCGGTGCCCTCGGCGATCTTCTTCGACATGATCGAGGAGGCGATCAGGGGGATGGCCTCGACGGTGCCGGTCACATCGCGCAGCGCGTACAGCTTCTTGTCGGCGGGGGCCAGTCCGTCGCCCGCCGCGCAGATGACGGCGCCCGTGGTGTCCAGGACGTGCAGCATCTCGTCGTTGGAGAGCAGCGCCCGCCAGCCGGGGATGGACTCCAGCTTGTCGAGCGTGCCGCCGGTGTGGCCGAGGCCCCGGCCGCTGAGCTGCGGTACGGCGGCGCCGCACGCGGCGACCAGCGGGGCGAGCGGCAGCGTGATCTTGTCGCCGACGCCGCCCGTGGAGTGCTTGTCGGCCGTGGGGCGGGACAGCGCGGAGAAGTCCATGCGCTCGCCGGAGGCGATCATGGCCGCGGTCCAGCGCGCGATCTCCGTACGGTTCATGCCGTTGAGCAGGATCGCCATCGCCAGCGCCGACATCTGCTCGTCGGCGACCTCGCCGCGCGTATAGGCGTCGATCACCCAGTCGATCTGCTCGGGGCTCAGCTCGCCCCGGTCCCGCTTGGTGCGGATGACGGAGATGACGTCCATGGTGATCCTTTCGATGACTGCCGTACGTAGGCGAGAGTATCCCGGAGTCTCTACGCGCATAGATACGCCTATGGATACGCCTCGTGGTTGCGAGGAGCTTGTACGGCCCCTCCGCCGCCGGGTCGGTCGCGGCGGCGGAGGGGCCGGGTTCAGAGGGGCGCGCGGGTCCAGGGGCCCGCGTACGCCCGGTGGGCCGTGGTCAGTTCAGATGGCCGGGACCGAACGCCTGCGGCAGCATCTCGGCCATCGTGCGGAAGCCGTCCGGGGTCTCCAGGACCAGCTCGGGACCGCCGAACTCGTACAGCAGCTGGCGGCAGCGCCCGCACGGCACCAGCACCTCGCCCGCGCCGTCGACGCAGGTGAAGTGGGTGAGCCGGCCGCCGCCGCTGAGCTGGAGCGCCGAGACCAGACCGCATTCGGCGCAGAGTCCGATGCCGTACGAGGCGTTCTCGACGTTGCAGCCGGTGATCGTACGGCCGTCGTCCACCAGGGCCGCGACCCCGACCGGATACTTCGAGTACGGGGCGTACGCGTGGGTCATGGCGGCACGTGCGGAGGCCCGCAGCGCGTCCCAGTCCACCGCCGGTCCGGCCGGTGCGGTCATTTTCCTTGCCCCTTCCGGTACGGCATACCGTCCGCCTTGGGCATCCTGAGCCGTTGCGCGGAGAGCGCGAGGACCAGCAGCGTCGTGACGTACGGGGCGGCGTCCACGAACTGGCTCGGCACCTGGTCGGTCAGCCCGTACCAGGCGAAGAGCCCCGCCGAGACGGCCGCCGAGATCACCGCGGAGACGTATTTCTTCTTGTACAGCTGCCACGCTACGACCAGCACGAGCAGGATCGCGAGAAGCAGCAGCATGGCGTGGACGTTCTCGGCGCCGCCGCGCAGCTTGAGGCTGTCGGTGAAGCCGAAGAGCCCGGCGCCGAGGGCCATGCCGCCCGGCATCCAGTTGCCGAAGATCATCGCGGCGAGACCGATATAGCCGCGGCCGCCGGTCTGGCCCTCCTGGTAGATGCCGGTGGCGACGATCGCGAGGAAGGCACCGGCGAGACCGGCGAGACCGCCGGAGACGGTGACGGCGATGTACTTGTACTTGTAGACGTTGACGCCCAGCGACTCCGCGGCGACCGGGTTCTCGCCGCAGGAGCGCAGCCGCAGGCCGAACGCCGTACGCCACAGCACCCACCAGGTGCCGGGGATCAGCAGCAGCGCGACGACGGTGAGCAGCGACAGATTGGTCACCAGACCGCCGACGACGCCCGCGATGTCGGAGACCAGGAACCAGTGTCTGGCCTGGAGGTCCTGCATCCAGTCGGCGAGCCCGGGGACGGTGATCTCGGTGATGGAGTCGATGCGCGGGGACTGCCTGGAGGAGCCGCCGTCGACCCCGTCGAAGGCGAAGCTGGAGAGATAGCGCGTGGCGCCGACGGCGAGGATGTTGATGGCCACACCGGAGACGATGTGGTTCACGCCGAAGGTGACGGTGACGACGGCGTGCAGCAGACCGCCGAGGCAGCCGCCGAGTATGCCGAACAGGACGCCGGCCCACGGACCCCACTGGAAGCCGGCCCAGGCACCGAACCAGGTGCCGAGGACCATCATGCCTTCGAGGCCGATGTTGACGACGCCCGCGCGCTCGGCCCACAGTCCGCCGAGTCCGGCCAGACCGATGGGGATGGCGAGTTCGAGGGCCCCGGCGACCTGGCCGACGGAGGTGATGTCGTCGGCGCCGCTGATCAGCCGTACGAGCGAGATGAGGGCCAGCCCGCCCGCGATGATCAGCAGGATGACGGGCAGGGAGAGTGTGCGGCGGCCACCGCCCTTCTTGGGGGCGGCGCTGGTGGCTGAGACGGTGCTCGTGCTCGTACTCACAGCGCGGCCCCCTCCTTCTCGGTCTTCTCGGTCTGGTCGTTCTTGGGGCGGGCCTCGGTCGTGAGGGCCCCTCCGGCGGCGAGTTCCGCGCCGACCTTCTGCTGCTGGCGGCGGATTCCGTAGCGGCGGACGAGCTCGTAGCTGACGACGACCGAGATCACGATCAGGCCCTGCATGATCGTGGCGATCTCCTTCTCGTACCCGTACTGGTCGAGGGAGGCCGACGCCTTGTCCAGGAAGGCGATGAGCAGGGCGCTGAAGGCGATGCCGAGCGGGTTGTTCCGGCCGAGCAGGGCGATGGTGATGCCGGTGAAGCCGATGCCGGTCGGGAAGTCGAGGCTGTACGTGTGGGTGTCGCCGAGGAGCGTCGGCATCCCGGCGAGGCCGGCGACCGCGCCCGAGATCAGCATCGAGGTGAGGATCATCTTCTTGGCGTCGACGCCGGAGGCCTGGGCCGCGGTCTCGCTGGCGCCGGTGGCGCGCAGGTCGAAGCCGAAGCGGGTGCGGCCGAGGACGAACCAGTAGATGAGGCCGCAGGCGGCGGCGACGAAGGTGAAGCCGTAGATCTCGCCGGCCTCGGCGCCCATGGAGAGACCGGGGAACCAGCCGGACTCCGGGATCTCGCCGGTGGTCAGGTTGTTGGAACCGGCCGGCTGGACACCGAAGTTCTTGGGCAGGATCAGCCAGGCGACGAGGCTGGTGGCGATCGAGTTGAGCATGATCGTGGAGACGACCTCGCTCACCCCGCGGGTGGTCTTGAGGATGCCCGCGATACCGGACCAGAAGGCGCCGACCAGCATCGCGACGATCACGATCAGCGCGATCTGGAGCGGTCCCGGCAGATCGACGCTGGCGCCGACGAGCGCCGCCATCATCGCGGCGAGCCGGTACTGCCCGTCGACACCGATGTTGAAGAGGTTCATGCGGAAGCCGACGGCGACCGCGAGCGCGGCCAGATAGTACGTGCCGGCCTGGTTGACGATCAGTACCTGGACATCCACGTACGAGGCGGACTCGAACATGATGCGGTACGGCTCGAAGGGGTCGCTGCCCGAGGCGAGCAGCACCACGGTGGTGAGGACCACGGCCACGACCAGCGCGAGCACCGGGCCCGCGAAGCCCAGGATCAGCCGGTCCTTGTCGAACTTCTTCATCGGGCGTCGTCCTCCGGTGGTGCCGCTGCGGCCTGTGGTGCCTCTGCCGCGGGCGCGGACTCCGCCGCCGGCTCGGGCTCTGCCTCCAGGTGACCGGTGGCGGCGCCGGTCATGGCCGAGCCCAGTTCCTCCGGAGTGATGGTGGCGGGGTCCGCGTCGGCGACGAGCCGGCCGCGGTACATCACGCGCAGGGTGTCGGAGAGCCCGATCAGTTCGTCCAGGTCCGCGGAGACCAGCAGGACGGCGAGCCCTTCACGGCGGGCCTCCCGGATCTGGTCCCAGATCTGCGCCTGCGCGCCGACGTCCACACCGCGGGTCGGGTGGGCGGCGATCAGCAGCTTGGGGCTGTGGCTCATCTCGCGGCCGACGATCAGCTTCTGCTGATTGCCGCCGGAGAGCGAGGCCGCGGTGACCTCGATACCGGGGGTACGGACGTCGTACTCGCGCACGATCCGGGTGGTGTCGGCGCGGGCGGCCTTCAGGTCGAGCAGTCCGCCGCGGCTGTTGGGCCTCTCGGTGACATGGCCGAGGATGCGGTTCTCCCAGAGCGGGGCCTCCAGCAGCAGGCCGTGCCGGTGCCGGTCCTCGGGGATGTAGCCGATGCCGTCCTCGCGGCGCTTGCGGGTGGGCGCGTGCGAGATGTCGGCGGTGTCGAGGGTTATCACCCCGCCGTCGGGGTCGCGCAGCCCCATCAGCGCCTCGATCAGCTCGGTCTGCCCGTTGCCCTCGACGCCCGCGATGCCCAGGACCTCGCCCTGGTGGATGGTGAAGGTGATCCCGTCGAGCACCTCGCGTACCACGCCGTCGGGGTCGGTCGCGGTCAGCCGCAGTCCGTCCACCGTCAGCATCGGTATGTCCGTCACCGTCGACTCGCGGGTCTCCGGCGAGGGCAGCTCGCTGCCGACCATCAGCTCGGCGAGCTGCTTGGGGGTGGTGCGCGCGGGGTCGGCGGTGCCCACGGTCGTGCCGCGGCGTATGACGGTGATGTCGTCGGCGACCGACAGCACCTCGCCCAGCTTGTGCGAGATGAAGATGACGGTCAGGCCCTCCGCCTTGAGCTCGCGCAGATTGCCGAAGAGCGCCTCGACCTCCTGCGGCACCAGCACGGCGGTGGGCTCGTCCAGGATCAGGATGCGGGCGCCGCGGTAGAGGACCTTGAGGATCTCCACGCGCTGGCGGTCGGCGACCCCGAGGTCCTCGACGAGCGCGTCGGGGCGTACGCCGAGGCCGTACGCGTCGGAGATCTCCTTGATCTTCTTACGGGCCTTCGCGCCGATCCCGTACAGGCGCTCGCCGCCGAGGACGACGTTCTCCAGGACGGTGAAGTTGTCGGCGAGCATGAAGTGCTGGTGCACCATGCCGATGCCGCGCGCGATGGCGTCGGCGGGGCTGGCGAACACGGCCTCCGCTCCGTCGACGGTGATGGTGCCCTCGTCCGGCTTCTGCATGCCGTAGAGGATCTTCATCAGGGTCGACTTGCCCGCGCCGTTCTCACCGACCAGGGCGTGGACCGTGCCCTTGCGGATCGTGATGTCGATGTCGTGGTTGGCGACAACGCCGGGGAATCTCTTGGTGATGCCCCGCAGTTCGACTGCGGGGGGACTGCTGGGCGCACCGCTGGGCGGGCTGCTGGACGCGTTGATGACGCACTCTCCTTGGCGGGAAAGGAGTGAAGGCGGGGGTGAGTGGCAGGCGGGGTGAAGTTATCGCGCCGGAGGGTCGTCTACACGCGTAGCGCTGCCGAATCGTAAGGCGGGAGGCCGGGGGCGACCTGGGCGTGACCGGGCGGTGACGGGGTGTTCGTACGCCGGGCGGTGCGCCGGGTCGTACGCCGGGCGGTCCCGTGCCGGGTCGTCCGCGGGGGCCGGTGTGCCCGGGGCCCGAGGCGACGGCGTGCACCGTCGCTCCGGGCCCGCGGGAGGTACCGCGCGCGACCGGACAGGGTCGTTACGGCGCGGACTTGACGGTGATCTTGCCGTCCACGATGTCCTTCTTCGCCTTGTCCACCGCGGCGACCACATCGGTCAGCTTGGCGTAGGCCGGGTTGGAGTCGGCCAGGCCGACGCCGTCCTTGTCCAGGCCGTAGCGGACCTCACCGGACTGCGGCGAGCCGTCCTTGACCGACTTGATCAGGTTGAACACCGCGTCGTCGACACCCTTGGTGACCGAGGTCAGGATCTGGTCCTTGTAGGCGGCCAGGCCCTTCTGGACGTACTGGTCGGAGTCGACGCCGATGGCCCACTTGCCGGCCTGCGCGGTGGCCTCGATCGAGCCGGTGCCGGCCAGACCGGCGGCGGCGTAGACCACGTCGGCCTTCTTGTCGAGCTGTCCCTGCGCGGCGGCCTTGCCCAGGTCGGGCTTGGAGAAGCCCTCGAAGTTCGGGGGCTGGGTCAGGTACTGCGACAGGACCTTGACCGAGGGGTCGGTCTCCTTGACGCCCTGCGTGAAGCCGGCCTCGAACTTCTTGATCAGCGGGGTCTCGACACCGCCGATGAAGCCGACCGTCTTGGACTTGGTGACCTTGGCGGCGGCGACGCCGGCGAGGTACGAGCCCTGCTCCTCGTTGAAGACCATGTTGGCGATGTTCTTGCCGGTCACCGAGGAGTCGTCGATGATGCCGAAGGTGGTCTTCGGGAACTTCGGCGCGACCTTCTTGAGGGCCGGCGCGTACGCGAAACCGATGCCGATCACGGGGTTGTTGCCGGCGCGGGCCAGCTCGGTCAGCCGCTGGACCTTGTCGGCGTCCGACTCGCCCTGGGAGGGCTCGGCGGCGTTGCCCTTTATCTTCAGCTCGGTCTCGGCCTTGGACAGACCGGCGAAGGCGGCGTCGTTGAACGACTGGTCACCTCGGCCACCGATGTCGTACGCGATGGCGGCGCCGGCTTCCTTGGAGTCGGAACCGGCGTCCGACGACGACTTGTTGCCACACGCGGTGGCGGTGAGCGCGAGTGCCGCTGACGCGACACCCACGGTGGCGATCCTGGTGATCCGGCGCAAGGGAGGCTCCTTCAACCTGACCGAAGCGCCTCGGCTGGCGCTGGTTTCGCGGCGATCGTAACGCGCGTAGATGTCAGATAAAGACCTGTACGGAAGCCGTTATCGGATCGTCGCGAACGGAGAGCGAGCCGAAGGTGTCAAGGCCGGTTACAAACGGTTGCCGTCGATCAACGCGGCGGCGGTGAAAAGCTCCACGCCGACCTGGATCGCCTGCTCGTCGACGTCGAAATCGCCACGATGCAGGTCGTACCGGGCCTGGCTGCCGGGCGTCCGTACGCCGAGCCGCGCCATCGCGCCGGGCACCTGTTCCAGATACCAGGAGAAGTCCTCTCCGCCGAGGCTCTGTTCGGTGTCCTCGACTGCATACGATCCCCGGCGGGCGGTCTGCGCGGCACGCAGCAGCTCCGCGACGACCGGGTCGTTGACCACGGGCGGCACGCCGCGGACGTACTCGATCTGCGACTTGGCGCGGTGGAGCGTGGCGATCTCGTCGATCGCGGCGTGCACCAGGTCCGGTGCGTCGCGCCAGGCGGCCAGGTCCAGACAGCGGACGGTGCCGGAGAGCTCGGCGTGCTGCGGGATGACATTGCAGGTGTGGCCGGAAGCGATCCGTCCCCAGGTGACGGAGAGCCCGGAGCGGGCGTCGACCCGGCGGGCGAGCAGCGCGGGAACGTCGGTGGCCACCCTGGCGGCGGCGGTGACCATGTCGGTGGTGAGGTGGGGGCGCGCGGTGTGGCCGCCGGGGCCGTCGAGGCTGATCTCCAGCCGGTCGCAGGCGGAGGTGATGGGGCCGGAACGCAGTCCGATCAGCCCGGCGTCGACCTTGGGGTCGCAGTGCACGGCGATGATGCCGCCGACGCCGTCGAGCACGCCGGACGCGATGGCGTCGACGGCACCGCCCGGCAGTACTTCCTCGGCGGGCTGGAAGATCAGCCGTACGGCATTGGGCAGTTGCCCCTGCCGGTCGAGTTCGGCCAGAACCAGCCCCGCGCCGAGCACGGCGGTGGTATGGACGTCATGCCCGCAGGCGTGCGCCCGGTCGGGCACGGTGGAGCGGTACGGGACGCCGGTCTTGGTGTCCGGGATGGGCAGCGCGTCGATGTCGGCGCGCAGGGCCAGCATGGGGCGGGCGGGGTCGGGCGTCCCGATGTCACACATGAGCCCGGTACCGCTGTTGAGCACCCGCGGCACGAGCCCGGCCTGCTCCAGTCTGTGCTTGAGCGCGGCGGTGGTACGGAATTCCTGGTTGCCCAGCTCGGGATGCATATGCATGTCCCGGCGGAAGGCGATCAGCTCGGCACGCAAGGTTTCGGGCAACGTGCCGGGGAGTGCGGCTTCCGCTTCCGCGGGCAGGTCGTTCTCGGATTCGCAGGACATCAACTGGCTCACCTGTTGAAGGGTAGGCCCCTTCAGTGATCAACCAGCCCTGGATCAAGAAAATTTCAGCCACACAGGCCAAGAAACCGAGTTCCGGCGTGTGTGAGGTTCGGACAGAGCGGGTATACCGCGCCATCCTCGCGTTCCGGAGCGGCGCCGAGAGGCGCTGGAGCGGGTGTGGATCGCCGGGGCGCCGGGTCGCCATGGACGGTCACAGGTCATCGGGCAGGATCCGGAAATGGGTGTACCGGCCGCCGAGCGGCCGGGCCACCGCTGCGTGCCGACTCGGGCCGCGTCCGTGGACGCGGTCCGGGCCGGAGCGGCGGGCCCTGGGTCAGGCCGGGGAGGGCAGTCTCGGGAGGCGGTGGATGTCGCGGGCCGTGCCCGTCACCCCCGACAGGAAGCCCTGGGCGCGTGGGCTCGCCGTTTCCTTCAGCCATTCCGGGGCGATGTCGCAGACCGCGACGCGTACGCCCGTGCCCGCCAGGGCCAGGGGCAGGGTGTGGACCACCGTGGAGGGGAAGCTCAGGACCGTGCTGCCGATCGGGCCGCGACGGGCGATCACTTCCAGGGGGAGGTCCGGGCGGACGATCTCCAGGCCCGTGACCGTGTGGAGGCGGTGCAGCTTGTCCACGTCCTCGCGGCGGTGCGCGAAGTAGCGGGTGGCGCCGTGGGTGCGGGCGAGGGCCGTGACCGCGTCGAGGTACTGGTCCGCGTCGACCACGCCCGTCTCGACCAGCGACGTACCGACCATGTCCGCGCCCGCGGCTATCCGGGGCGGCCCGAAGGTCGCCCGGGTCCACTCGAAGCGGTTGGCGGTCACCGTGATGCCGGCCGGGATCTCCTCGACGGGCATCGAGGTGAAGACCTCGACCGTGCGGCCGTCCGACGGGGAGAGCCGGCGCCGCGCGGCCGCGGTGACGGGCGCGAGGACCAGTTCCCGCGGCCCGCGGCTGCCGCGCCGGTGCCAGCGCACCAGCCGTTCGCCGCGGGCGATCTGCCCGATGAACTCCAGCGTGGCCGTGCCGTCGTCCACCACCGTCAGCGCCTTGCCGCTGACCAGGGTCAGCAGCAGTTGTACATAGCGGGAGAACGGGTCTCCGATGACTATCCGGCCGGCCTTGCGGAGCAGCGGGGTCAGTTCCCGCAGCGTCCGCAGGGGCGCCCCCGCACCACCGCGCGCCTCTTGCCAGCGCACGGTGAAACCCTCGTCACGGGCCAGCTCCGCCATCCGGCGGAGCTGGCCGCGCGACATGGGATCGGTGGGCGACAGCACGACGACGGTGAGGGCGTCACCGGTCGCGCTGGCTCGCGCCCACTCCAGCACATTGAGCAGCTGGACCGGGCTCTCCACGAATGCGATCGCGTCGGCGTTCCCGTCGGCGGCGTTACCGCCGACGGTCGCACGAGGGTGCGGGGAGCGGCCCCCGCCGGCACCGGTCATGGCGTCAGACCGCCACCGGCTCGGTGGCCTCGGCGACGACGCCCGCGACGCGGCGGAGCTTCTTCATCGGGCCCAGCTCCGACTCGTAGACCTTCTTGACGCCGTCACCGAGGGACGCCTCGATGGTGCGGATGTCGCGGACGAGGCGCTGGAGACCCTGCGGCTCGACGGAGGCGGCCTGGTCCGAGCCCCACATGGCGCGGTCGAGGGTGATGTGACGCTCGACGAAGACGGCGCCGAGGGCGACGGCGGCGAGGGTGGTCTGGAGACCGGTCTCGTGGCCGCTGTAGCCGATCGGGACGTTCGGGAACTCGGCCTGGAGCGTGTTGATCACGCGCAGGTTCAGCTCCTCGGCCTTGGCCGGGTACGTGGACGTGGCGTGGCAGAGCAGGATGTTGTCGCTGCCCAGGACCTCGACCGCGTGCCGGATCTGCTTCGGCGTCGACATGCCGGTGGAGAGGATGACCGTACGGCCGGTGGCGCGCAGGGCGCGCAGCAGCTCGTCGTCGGTGAGGGACGCGGAGGCCACCTTGTGGGCGGGCACGTCGAACTTCTCCAGGAAGGCGACGGCCTCGGTGTCCCACGGGGAGGCGAACCAGTCGATGCCCCGCTTCTTGCAGTGCTCGTCGATGGAGCGGTACTCGTCCTCGCCGAACTCGACGCGGTGGCGGTAGTCGATGTACGTCATCCGGCCCCAGGGGGTGTCCCGCTCGATGTCCCACTGGTCGCGGGGCGTGCAGATCTCCGGGGTGCGCTTCTGGAACTTGACCGCGTCGCAGCCGGCGTCGGCGGCGGCGTCGATCAGGGCCAGGGCGTTGTCCAGCTCGCCGTTGTGGTTGATGCCGATCTCACCCGTCACGTAGACCGGGCGGCCGGGTCCCGCGGTCCGCGTGCCGAGGGTGCGCAGGCGCGAGGTGGAGTTGGTGCTCATGGAGCGTCCTTACTTGTTGAGGGTGGGGGTGTGGGGGGTCTGGAGCCCCGGCCCGAGGATCCAGGCGGCGATCTCGCGGATCGCCCCCTCGCCTCCGGGTGTCGTGGTGACGGCACGCGCGGCGGCGCGTACGGCGTCATGGGCACTCGCGACGGCCACCGGCCAGCCGACGAGTCCGAAGCACGGGAGGTCGTTGACGTCGTTGCCGACGTAGAGAACCCGCTCGGGCGCGATTCCGTGCTCGTCGCACCACTGCTTGAGCGCGACGTCCTTGCGGTCGATGCCGTGCAGCACCGGCACCTGGAGCTTGCGGGCGCGGGCGGCGACGACCGGGTTCTGTTCGGTGGAGAGGATGAGCAGCTTCAGTTCGCTGCGGCGCAGCGCGGCGATGCCGAGCCCGTCGCCGCGGTGCACGGCGACCATCTCGCGGCCGTCCGAGTCGACGAAGACCTTGTCGTCGGTCTGGGTGCCGTCGAAGTCGAGCACGACCGCGTCGATGTCGTCGTACGTCGGCAGGACGGCCGGGTCGAGGAGCGGGGCGAGCGCGCGGGCGCGGGCCAGGTCGTGCGGGTCGTCGATCTCCAGGACCCGGGCGGGGTCGGTGGTGACGAGCGCGGTGTGGCCGAAGAAGCGGTGGTTGGCCTCGCGGAAGCCCTCGGCGCGCATCGCGTAGGCGGCGCCGGTCTCCAGGTACTCCTGGGGGCGGTCCTGGCGGCGCGGCCGGTTCGACTTGTCGTGGTTGACGCCGTAGCCGCCCGAGGCCCCGGCGTCGGCGCTGCCCGCGCTGTCGCGGCGCCAGATGAAGCCGTGGGTCGGCGCGACGGTCAGCGCGCTGTCCGCGCCGTCCTCGGTGACCGCTCCGGCGACGCCGTCCAGGTCCTCGGCCGTGATGAACGGGCTGGTGCACTGTACGAGCAGGACGACCTCGGCGGTCTTGCCGCGCATCGCGCCGTAGGCGTCCATCGCGTGCAGGACGGCGGCCTCGCTGGTCGCGGTGTCCCCCGCGATCGCGGCGGGGCGCAGGACGACCTCGGCGCCGGCGGAGCGTGCCGCGTCGGCGATGGCCGCGTCGTCGGTCGAGACGACGACATCGGTCACGCGCCGGGCCGCCAGGCAGGCGCGGACGGCGCGGACGACGAGCGGTACGCCGCCGACGGGGGCGAGGTTCTTGGCGGGTACGCCCTTGGATCCGCCGCGTGCGGGGATCACCGCGAGGACGGTCATCTGTTCTCCTTGGTCCGCGGCTCGGTCCTCCGCGGGTCGTTCATCTGCGGCTCGGTCATGCGCGGCCCGTTCGTCCGCGGTGTGTGGTGTGGCCGGGTCCTGTGCCGGCGACGGCCCGGTCACAGCTCGCCCATGCGGCGGATGACGGGCGCCACGCGCTGCACGCCGTGGCGGTAGGCACCGCGCGCGGCGCCCCGTACGGCCTCGCGCACCACGCGCCTGACCCCGCGGACATCGCCCTCGGAGGCCCGGGACGGCAGTGGAGTCCCGTCCACGGCCAGGTGGTAGCGGGCCAGCAGCGGCGGCAGGTAGCCGGGCGCGGTGGTGGCCGTGTAGTACGGGCTGATCTCGGGCAGGTCCGGCCCGTCGAGCAGCTCCGCCACCCGCTGCCGGGCGCCGTCGAAGGCCGACGCGTACGATCCGTCGGCGGCGACGCCCTGCCGGTCGCACCAGACCGCGTCGGGGCGCGGGCGCCCGCCGCCGTCCAGCTGGTCCCAGGACGCCAGGCAGCCCGAGCCGATGAAGTGGTGGTTGCCGAGCGGCTCGCGGACCCCGAAGTCGGTGAGGATCGCGGTCGGGATGCGCCGGTGCAGGGATTCGAGGGCGGCCGTCGAGGAGACGGTGACCAGCAGGTCCGTACGGTCGAGGACCTCGCCCATGTTCCCGTACACCATGCGGAAGTTGGGCGGCAGACCGCCGGGCACCTTCTCGGCGAGCCGCTGGTACGGGAACTCCTCCACGTGCGTGGTGTGCTCGCCCGGCTTGCTGCGCAGCTTCAGCAGCACCTCGCGGCGCGGGTGGAGCCTGGCGTGCTCGACGAGGCGCCGCAGCAGATACGTACGGTCGGCGCGGCTCGCGGGCACGGAGGGCTGGGCGGCGAAGACGACGGTGTCGCGGCCCTCCTCGGGGACGTACCGCTCACCGCCGAGGAAGGGCAGCGCGGCCTCGGTGACCGAGGAGGCGTCGGCGCCCACGCCCTCGTAGACGGCGCGGAAGCGCTGCGCGTCGTAGCGCGAGTTGGCGAGGACGACATCCGCGCCGTGCCGCAGCAGCAGCCCGTCCGAGAGCTTCTCGTAGACGACCCCGACGTAGCCGGTGACGATCACGGGCCGGTGGGCCATCTTGAGGGCGGATATCCCGTGCAGCATCGCCTGTACGGCGCCGCCGACGAGGGCGAGGACGACCATGTCGTACGACTCCTCGCGGAGCGTGCGCAGGAAGTCGGTGCCGGTCACCTCACGCAGGGCGTCCGCCTCCGCGCCGACCTCGGCGAGCTGTCTCGCGGTGGGCGTGGCTCGTCCGCGCAGGAGAAAGCCGCTGAGCTCTATGGAGCGGTCGTCCGGCGCGATGCGGCGCGCGGTGAGCGCGCCCCACTTCCACCGGGTGTCGGAGTCGGCGAGCACGGCGACCCGGACCGCTTGACCGCTGATACGTGATGGCACGACGTGGACGTTAGAAAGCCATTCCGTTTGTCGCCCCAACTCAATGGCAATAAAGGGTTAACAGCACATCTACGAATGGCGACGCGGGCCCGGAACGGACAAAAAACTGCCGGGATGCGGGCGGCTTCACCATTCCGCCATTCTTCGTTCACCTTCCATGCGTCCGGATGTCAGGCGGCATGACTCGGCTCCGCCTAGCGTCACGCAGGTGGTCAAGCTCTCTGTTGTCGTGCCGTTCTACAACGTGCAGACATACGCCCTCGAAACCCTTAGAAGCCTGCGCGCGAACAGCCGCGAGGACTTCCAGTTCCTTCTTGTCGACGACTGTTCGACCGACGGGACCCCGGAGATCCTCGAACAGGCGGCGCGCGACCTTCCGGGGGCGGTCCTCCTCAGACACGAACAGAACGGGGGGCTGGCCACCGCGCGCAATACGGGTCTGGACGCCGCGGACGGGGAGTACGTCACCTTCCTCGACGGTGACGACTGGGTGGCGCCCGGCTACTACGAGCAGGTGCTCGCCTCCATGGAGAGGCTGGGCTGCGACTTCGTCCGTACCGACCACGTCCAGTTCACGGCCAGGGCCCGGACGATCCACCGCGTCCCGGTCGGCCGGCGCGACGAGGTGCTGTCGCCCCGGGACGCGATCCTGCCCGCCGACCGCTCGACCTCGGTCGACTATCCGTACGCCTGGGCGGGCATGTACCACCGCAGGCTCGTCGACCGCGGCCTGGTGCACTTCACGGACGGGCTGCGGACCGCCGAGGACCGGCCCTGGATCTGGCGGCTGCACCGCGAGGCGGAGTCCTTCGCCGTGCTCGGACTGCTCGGGACCTTCTACCGGCGCGGGGTCGCCTCGTCGCTCACCCAGATCGGCGACGTACGGCAGCTCGATTTCATCCGCGCCTTCGACCAGGTCATCGAGGAGACCGCGAAAGACGCGGAAGCGGACCGTTTCCTGCTGAAGGCCGTGCGCACCTACTGCGCGATCATTTCCCACCATCTGGCGTCGAAAGAGCGATTCGAACCGGCCGTGGCGCGGCAATTGCGCGCGATGAGCGCCGCCGCTCTGAAACGACTGCCTCAGGACGTCTTGAAGGAAGCGCTGGATTCGATGGACCTGGACCGCTCGGCCCGGCTGCGCCGCCTGCGAAGGCGGCCCCTGGCCGCCGGGAAGGCGGCAGCGTGATGGCGTCGTCGTCCCTCTTTCCGAGTGCGTCCGCGGCCGGGCGTACGACGCAGGTCTTCTGCGCCTCCACGCTCTACGGAGCGGCCACGCTGGCCGCCGCGATCGACGCCGGGCTCTTCCCCGCGGTCCACCGCCGGCTCCTGGTCATCTGCAACAACGCGGGCTCGCCCGAACTGACGCCCTCGGTCGACGAGATGCCGGGCTTCGAGCAGCTGCGCGACCGGTTCGACGACCTCGTGTCGTGGAACGAGACGATCGCGCCGTTCCACCCGGGCAGCTGGTCCCCGCGCGCCGACGACGTCCCCCTCTGGGAACGCCATCTGCGCCTGGCCTGGCGGCTCGGGGACGACGACGTACGGCTGGTCGTCGAGTCCATCCAGGTCAATCCGGCGCTCGCGATCGCGCAGATCTTCACCGGCGCGCCCATCGAGGTGTACGCGGACGGGCTGATGAGCTACGGGCCCACCCGCTCGAAGATAGAACCGCTGGTCGGCGAGCGGGTGCGCAGACTGCTGCACCTCGATCTCGTACCGGGGCTCAAGCCGCTGCTCCTCACCGAGTTCGGCGTCGGCCCGGAGCTGGTGCCGACGGACGCCTTCCTGCGCGTGCTGGACGAACTCACCGACGCCGAGCGGAACTTCGACACTCCGTCGGAGCCCCCGGCGCTGCTCCTCGGCCAGTACCTCTCCGCGCTCGGGATCCTCTCCGAGCGCGAGGAGGAGGAGCTGCACATCCGGATGGTGCGGGGCGCGGTCGCCAAGGGCCACACCCAGGTGGTCTTCAAGCCGCATCCCACGGCCCCGGCCGCCTGGTCGCGGCAGCTGGAGCAGGAGGCGAAGAAGCTCGGCGCCGATCTGACCATCCTGGACAGCCCGGTGCTCGCCGAGGTGCTCTTCCGGCGGCTGAAGCCCGCGCTGGTGGTCGGCTGCTTCTCGACGGCGCTGTTCACGGCGTCCGCGTTCTACGGCATCCCGGTGGCGCACACGGGCACGGAACTGCTGCTGGAACGGCTCGCCCCGTACCAGAACAGCAACCGCGTGCCCGTGACGATCGTCGACGCGCTGCTGCCGTCGCTGGACGACGGTGACTCCGTCACCCACCGGCCGGACCCGCTGATCGCGGAGCTGGTCGCGACCGTCGGCTACGCGATGCAGCACCAGATCTACCCGGGGCTGCGCCCGACGGCGGAGAAGTACCTGTCGGAGCATCTCGACACGCACACCTGGCGCTACTTCAAGCGGCGCCGGCTCACGGCGCTGGCGCTGCCCGGCGCGGTCCCGGCGCAGCTGGCCCGTATCCCGCGCAACGCGACGGCCCGGCGGATGGTGCGGCGGGCGCGGAAGCTGCGGCGCGCCGTGCTGCGGTAGCACCGCCGCGGCAGGACGGCGAGGACCCTGGTCGCCGGACGGGACGCGAAGTCGCCCGTCCGGCGAGGGTCTCCGGCGAGGGCCGGGGATCAGGCCGTGAGACCTTCAGGGGTCTGCGCGGTGGTCCCCAGGATCGCCCGCAGCTCCGCCGCGTTCGCCTGCGTGACCTTCCACAGCTCCCGCTGTCTGCCGTGTACGTCGGCGACGGACGCGGCGTGATCGTCCAGCAGCCCGAGCGCCCGTTCCGTCAGCACCGCCCCGAGGTTCTTGTCATGGACGGAGACGCCCCACTCCGGGCGCTCGATGTCGGACAGGAAGTACGCCATCTTGGGGTGCGAGATCAGGCTGATGATCGGCGTCCCGCAGCCGAACGGGATCATTCCCGCGTGCCCCCGCATCCCGATCACCAGCTTCGTACGGGCGTAGAGGTCCCGGATCTCGTCGTTCCCGGAGTCGTACATCGGGATCACCGGCAGCGAGATGCCGTGCTCGCGCCGTAGGTCGAAGGCGATCCGCTCGTCGTCCACCGAGTGCGCCACGCACTTCACCTCGGCGTGGCCGCCCAGCGCCCTTATCGCCTTGGCCAGTTCGGCGAGGAAGTGCCCGTAGTCATGGCCGAAGCGCAGCCCGGCCCGGTCGTAGGCGGCATTGACCAGGACGGTGTTCTCCCGGTGCGCCGGGTCCGTCCAGCCCTCGACCAGCTGCCGGGTGACGGTGGTCGGGCAGGGCTGGAAGCGCACCTTCTCGTGCAGTGCGGCGGGGAGCAGCGCGCGGACCTTCTCGATCGAGCCGTGGTTGCGGAGCCCGAAGAAGGCGGACCGTTCCACGAGCCTGCGCAGACTCTCGTGGAAGCGTTCGCGCCGGTAGGACTGTCCGTCGAAGGCGTTGAAGCCGACCGCGTACACCATCACGGGCACGTCGATCCGGTCGAGCAGCGCGTCGGGGACGTTCCACTGCCAGGCGCTGTTCCCGTTCGGCGCGGTGTCGGGGATGAACAGCCCGCCGCCCCCGATCACCAGCCCGCGCCGGGCGTTGACCCGCTCCAGCGCGGCTTCGTCGAAGAGCCGGTGCGCGTGGATCGAGTGCCAGCGGCGGGGTCCGGTGTCGGGGCCGAAGGTGAGCCGTACGGACTCGGGCAGCAGCTTGTCCCCGGCGTTGCCCTGCTGCGGCATGTAGTACGCGACATGGGCGAGCTGGTCCTCCGCGGCGCCCTCGCGCGGGTGCGGCAGCCCGGCGGGCGCACCCGCCGTACGGCGCTGCATCTGCCGCGCGCCCCGGTGGGTGGGGTCCGCGGAGAGCCCGTTCATGGCGTGGCGCTGTGCCGTGGCGTCGTCGCCGTGGATCCAGGCGATCTGGGCCAGCCGCGCGAAGGCGGTGGCGGCGCGCTTGGGGGCGGCGGTGGCCAGCAGCAGCTGGGCCTCGGCCTCCTCGTAGCGGGACAGGCTCATCAGGGCGTGCCCGAACACCTCGTGCGGCCATGCCTCGTTCACCGGGATACGGACCGATCCCAGCAGGTCGGCGGCCTCCTGGAACTCGCCGGCGCCGATATGGGCGAGCGCGACGCGGCGGGCGGTCTCGACGTCTCCGGTGCGGGCGACGTGCGGGGTCCCGTAGTGCACGATCAGATCGTGGTGGGGGGTGCCGTTCAGCGCGAGGTAGGCGGCGTGCAGCTCGGCGTCGGAGAGTTCGTACGCGCTCCGGTCGTCCTCGGAGTCGCCGATCGGGGCCTCGCCGCCGGGTTCCGGGTCCGTCTGCGCGTGGTCGCGCTGGATGACGAAGGTGTCGCCGGGGGTGAAGGCGACCGCCCCGTCGCGCAGCCGCAGGAGCGCGCCGAGATCGCCCCGTACGACCGTGCGCGGATCGAGGACGATCACGGTGTCGTAGTCCCGGATGACGGCGTCGACGTCGCGGATCACGGTGTCGTGGTCGCGGATACGGGGAACGTCGCCGCGCGAGCCGGTCCCGGACGGGCGCAGCTCGACGCGCGGGTGGAGCGCGTGGATACGGGCGGCGGAGGCGGCCGGCAGACCGGGCCCGCCGTGCAGGACGACGAAGTCCTCGCACACGCCCGGGTTGGACAGGGCGAGGCTGCGCAGCAGGGTCAGGAGGCCGGGCACATCGTCGTCGCCGCCGACGAGCGCGGCGAAGGCGACACGGCGCTTGCCGGTGAGCGAGTCCGCGGCCCTGGGGCTGGGAGTCGCGGGGCTGGGGGTCGCGGGGCTGGAGGTCGCTGGGTCGGGAGTCGCTGGGCTGGGGGGCGCGGGGCTGGGGGTCATCTCAGGGAAATCCTCATGTCGTTGACGCTCTGGGCGCGTTCCATGACCCATGCCTTCTCGCTGGTCCGCTCGCGCTCGGAGGTGACGGGTACGCGCATCGCTCCGGGCAGGCGGTGGACGCCGCTCTCGTAGAAGTCGAAGCCGAACAGATCGAGCGTGGGGCTGACATCCAGGAAATCGAGGAGCCAGAGGGTGTTGAACCCGCTGGTCGGGACGGACGGCCAGGCGTCCCAGTCGACCCCGCCGAGATGGCGCAGCGGCCAGCGCACCGACTCGTCGGTCACATACCGCTGGGCGCCGGGCACCAGCCGCTCGCGCAGCGAGTAGCTCCACTTCTCCGCGGACCCGCCGAACACCATGCGCGTGGTCACCGGCCGGTCCCAGTTGAAGCCGTGCTCGTGGGCGGTGGCGTGGAGATCGGTGCGCGTACCGGTGGCCGGCGCGTCGATACGGTACGAGCTGAACCGTACGACCAGGTCGTACGCGTCGATCTCCGGCCCCAGCGAACCGCGCCCGAGACTCTCGGAGTTGGCCACCAGACAGACGGACTTGCCCGCGATCAGATTGCGCAGCTCGCCGACGCCGATCCAGTCGGCCCCGCCGAGGGTGGGATCGGCGAGGGGCGGGCGCATCCGGTTCCTGCGCTGTTCCGCGTAGTGGCCGATGAGTTCGCGCAGCCGTGAGGCGTCGCCGTCGGCGGCGGCGATACGCAGGTCGAGGTACTGGCCGACGGCGTTCTGGAGTTCCCCGACCGGGTGCCGGTCGCGGCCCATGGCGAGCAGCGCGCCGACGAGCCGCGGCTCGGCCTGCTCGCGGTCGCCCTTGTCGTGCAGCCGCAGGCCCTCCTCCCACACGGCCCGCACCTCGGTGGCGGAGGCGGGCGCGGTCGCGAACTCCTCGGCGCGGGGGCACTCGCGGGCGAGCAGCCGCAGCATGTCCTCCTGCTGCCGGGCGGCTGTCCGCAGCCCGGCGAGGCGGGGGGCGACGCCGTACCAGTCGTCGTCGGTGAGCGCGAGGTAGCGCTCGTACGCCTCGACGGCCGCGAGTTCGTCGCCTGCTGCCTCCAGGGTCCTGGCCCGCAGCCGCCAGCCGGCCCGGGAGCTGCCGCGCTCGGCCAGGACGGTGGCGCTGATGAGCAGGGCGAGCGCCGGCTCGTCGCCGTCGCCGCCGTTTCCTCCGCCGCCGTCACCACACTCCAGGGCGGCGGTCCCGGCGGCGAGCAGCGCGTCGAACAGCTCGTTCCCGGCGGGCTCGGAGACCGCGGAGGCCGCGGAGGCATGGGCCGCGGCGTGGACGGTCCGGAGGTGGCGCAGCTTCGCGGCGAGATCGGCGCGCTTGCGGTTGTTCTCGGTACCGGCGGCCGCGAGCCTGTCGCTGTGCAGCGCGCAGGCGCGCAGGCACTCCTCCAGCTCCTTCGAGTCCCTGGGAGGCGTACCGTCCGGCGGCGCGGTGGCGGTGCTTCCGGCGTTTCCGCTCCGTCCGCTCCGTCCGCTCTTCCCGATCCTTGCGTTCTCGGCGTTCTTACCGCCGCGCCATCTCGGCCACAGTCTGCGGGCCTTCGTCATGCTGCTCCCGGCGTCTACTGCCCCACGGACAGATGGTGAGTGGGTGACAGGGTAGGAAATCTCTCCGCCCCGGAGGTGAACTCACACCATCGGTAAGGGGAACGAAACGCTTCGGACATCGGGGGCTGGTAGGGCGACTCTCCGTGGCCGCCGCGACGGAGAGTGACCGCGCGACGGAGGGTGACCGGGGCGCCACCTAGGCCGTGTCCGTCGGGCGGACCGTGAGGGCGATCCCCGCCACGACCGCCGCGAGGCCGCTCTCGAAGCCCTCCTCGTGATTGCCGAAGATCTCGTCGCCCGCGCCGGCGGCCAGCGGATACGCCGCCAGCCGTTCGGCGCGGGCGGCCAGGTCGATCCCCTCCGCGCCGGTCGCCCCACTGGCCGTGCCGGTGTCCGTGGCCGCGACCGGGAACATCGACTGCTCCTCGATGACGTAACCGATGGTGTAGCTGTACGCGGTGAACCAGGCGCGCGCCGCCGTCCGCGGGGTGAATCCGGACTCGGTGAGCCCGCGCAGATGGGCGTCCATGGTGGCCGCGTAACCGGTGTCCGTGAAGTGCGTACCGCTGTAGACCTTGGCGCCGTCGCGGTACCGCAGCAGATGGCCGCGCAGCCCGCGCATCGCCGCGGTGAGACCGTCCCGCCAGTCGGGGGCGGCGACGGCGGGCAGGTCGGCCGCCATCCGCCGGAACATCTCGGTCGCCATCTCGTCGAGCAGCGCCTGCTTGTCCTTGAAGTGCCAGTAGAGCGCGGGCGCCTTGACGCCGAGTTCCGCGGCGATGGCGCGCAGGGTCAGCCCTTCGAGGCCCACCTCGTTCAGCAGCCGCAGCGCGGTGCGGGCGACCAGCGTGCGGTCCAGTCGTGTCGTAGCCACCTTGACAATCTAACAGCGTTAAGCGCATCCTCGGCCGCATGGAACTTAACAACGTTAAGGAAGCGGTCGCCGACACCGGAGCCGGTCCTGCCCCGGTGGTCGACGTACTGATCGTCGGCGCCGGACCGACCGGCCTCGCCCTCGCCTGCGATCTGCGGCGGCGCGGGGTCTCCGTACAGGTCGTGGAGCGGGAGGCGCGGCTCTTCCCCGGATCGCGCGGCAAGGGCGTCCAGCCGCGCACGCTGGAGGTGCTGGACGATCTGGGCGTCGTGGAGCGGATGCTCGCGCACGGCGGCCCCGCGCCCGTCGGCATGGTCTGGCTGAACGGTGAGCGGCAGGGCGAGCACCGGATGTTCGAGGAGACGCGGCCGACGGCGGCGGAGCCGTACGCGGGCCCGTGGCTGGTGCCGCAGTGGCGTACGCAGGAGATCCTGTACGCGCGTCTGCGGGAAATGGGTGGCGGCGTCGCCTTCGGAACGGCGCTGACCGGTCTCGCGCAGGACGCGGACGGGGTGACGGCGGAGCTGTCGGCCGACGGCGGGGCGGCGGCCGACGGCGGGGCGACGGCAGTCGGCGCGACGGCGGCCGAAGCGACGGCAGTCGGCGCGCCCCCGTCCCGGACCGTCCGCGCGCGGTACGCCGTGGCCGCCGACGGAGGCCGCAGTACCGTACGGAGCCTGCTCGGCATCGGCATGACCGGCGAGACCGTCGACCCGGCGCCGATGCTGGTCGCGGACGTCCGGATCCCCTCGCTGGACCGGCTGAACTGGCATATCTTCCCCGCCGAGGACGGCTCGTTCCTCGCCGCGTGCCCGCTCCCCGGCACGGCCGACTTCCAGCTGACCGCCCAGTTCAAGGACGGCTCCGCGCCCGACACCTCGGCGGCGGGCGTACGCGCGCTGGTCGCCGCCCGTACGCATCTCGCCGCGTCCGAGGTCACCGACGTGCTCTGGTCCTCGGACTTCCGCCCGCGCGCGGCGCTCGCCGACCGCTTCCGGGACGGCCGGATCTTCCTCGCGGGCGACGCGGCCCATGTCCACTCCCCGGCGGGCGGCCAGGGCCTGAACACCAGCGTCCAGGACGCCTACAACCTGGGCTGGAAGCTCGGCCAGGTGCTGCGTCACGGCGCCCCGGCGGGCCTGCTCGACACATACGAACAGGAGCGCCGGCCCGTGGCCGCCGACATGCTCGGCCTGTCGACCCGGATCCACCGCGGTGAGGCCCGCCGTGGCGCGGCCACCCGCCAACTGGGCCTCGGCTACCGCGAAGGCCCGCTGTCCACCGGCGCGGCGGGCGCCCTGCGCGCCGGCGACCGAGCCCCCGACGGCCCGCTGCCCGACGGCACCACCGTCTTCGACGTCCTGCGCGGCCCGCACTTCACCCTGCTCGCGGTGGGCACGGCCCCCGAACTCCCGCCGCTGGACCCGGAACTGATCCGGGTGCGCGAGCTGGACGCGTACGCCCCGTACGGCAAGGGCCTGTTCCTCGTCCGCCCGGACGGTTACGTGGGATGGGCGGGCGACGACGCGCGGGGCCTGGAGGAATGGCTGCGGGGAGTGGGCGGAGCGGGGGAATCGGTGGCCCCGTACGCATGAGCCCGGGACACGCCAAGCCACGGGACCTCGGCTACCGCGTCGATTCCGCGTCCGGGCCCTGCTGGACGAGAACGAGCAGGACCGACTCCTCGCGCCAAGGCATACGAGGTGTCCGAGGTTCCGAGGTTCCGAGGTATGCGGTCAGCGGGACAGGACCCCGGCCGACACCCCGGCCGTCACTCCCCGGACGTCACTCTCCGGCCGACAAGCTCACAGCTTGCCGCTGATGACTCCGCGCCAGGTCCATCCCGCGCCCAGAACGGCGTCCTGAAGAGGGTCCTTCAGGTCGGAGCTGTCGAAGCTGAACGTCTCGGTCGCCTCGCGGTCGCCGTCCTCGCCCCCGCCGAGCGTCCAGCGCTTCGAGACCGTCTGCACCTGGCCGCGCTGGGCATCGGCCGCGAGGGCCAGCCTGGGGGTGTCACCGACCCACGAGACCTCGTACTGCTGGTCGAGCGAACGGACTTCGTTCTTCTCCGGGACCAGGCGCATACGGACCTGGAAGACCCGGCTCACCTGTGTGCGGACGAAGAAGGTCTGCCAGGCGGGGTCCAGGATGCGCCACTCGGCCACCAGATCGGCACCCTCCTCGCGGCCGTCCCGGATGACATAGGGGACGTCCGGGCGGTTGAGGCCGAGCAGAGCCGCGTGGACCTCGGCGGCGGAGCGCGGGGCGACACCGTCGGCGGGGCGCTTGGTTCCGGTCAGCTTGTCGAAGAGTCCCATGAAATCAACCTATGAGGAGTCGGTTTGCCGGTGCAAGGTCTGCCGGTACGAGGGTGCGTCCGCGCTACGAGGCCGCGGTGTCCGGGCGGACCGTGCGCACGAAGTCCTGGAAGTCGGCCACGACGGACGGGTGTTGGGACGCGGTGGCCGTCAGGACCAGGCGTACCACCGCCCGCTTGTGCGGATCGGCGACGTCCAGCATGGACAGGTACACCTGGGACTGGACGAGGTCGCGGGGTACGCCGCCGACGACGGTCGAGAGGGCAAGCGTCTGCGTGAAACCGGGTGCGTCCGCGGAGCCGATCTCGCGCCGTCCGGCGACCACGACCGACGTGGTGGCCTGGCCCAGGCGCTCCACGGACGCGTCGGCGATCTCCGCCAGCGTCGCGGTGTCCGGCCGGTACTCGCCGTCGATCGTGATGTTCGCGTTGAATCCGGCATCCGGTCGCGGATGCAGCGCGACGAACGCCGCGCCGGGCGCGCCGGCTTCATCCGGCCGTGCCGCGCGCCAGCCTTCCGGCAGTTCGAACTCGATCGGTACGGGCAGGGTCGTGGCCATCTCGGGGCCTCCTTACTACGGCAGCGGGTGTGCGAACGTACATCAGAACAGGCCACCGACCGCATTGCCGAACGCCCCGGCCGCATCGCCCACGGCACCGGCCGCGTCGCCGATGGCGTTGGCCGCGTCGCCCGCCGTGTCGGCGATCTTCCCCGGATCGACGGTGACTTCGAAGCCCACCTCGCCGCCGAGCCCGACCGCGACGCCCGTCTTCGCGCCGATGTGCCACTTGCCGTCCGCGCCCTTGCCGAACGTCGCCTCGGCCTCGGCGCCGATCCCGGCCCAGCCCTCGACCGTCGCGCCCGCCCCGATGCCGCCGATGTCCGCGCCGCCTCCGGCGCCGGCCTTCGCGCCGGCGAACGCTTCCGCACCCGCCTGCACACCTTCGAGGCCGACCCCGGCGTTGATGCCGGCCTCGGCGCCCGCCTTGGTCTCCGCCCGTCCGTAGACCCCGACGGGGCCCGCGTCGGCGGTGCCCTTGGCCGAGGCTTCGGCGCCCGCGAAGGCTCCGGCCTCGCCCCTGATGCCCTCGTTGGTGATGCCGCCGGCCGCGGAGGCCTTGGCGCCCACATAGGCTTCGGCCTCGCCCGCGAGCTTCATCGGGCCGTTGGTGAGTGAGCCCTCCGCGCTCGCGCGGCCGAGGTCGGCGTGCGCCTCGGCCTCCGCCAGCTTGCCGGCCGCCGCGTCGGGCCCGGTGGCGGATGTCCCGGTGCCGGGGCCGGAGGCGTCGGACTCGCCCTCGGCGACCCATCCGTCGGGCTTCGTGGCCTTGGGTTCCGGTTTCCCCGCCTTCGCCAGGTCGCCCTCGGCCTGCGCGTTGAACCCGCCGATCCCGATGCCGTCCGTCGAACCGTCGCTCGTCGCGCGGGCCAGCGCCCGCTTCACGCTCTGGTCGGCCTCGTCGACGGCCTTGACCGCCTTGGCGATCTCGTCGGTCCAGCCCTGCGCCTTCTCCCGGGCGTCGGCCTGGAGCCGGGGGTAGTCGGGGTCGTGATGGAGGGCGTACTTCTCCTGTTCGGAGAGGTTGTCGTACCCGACGTAGGTCGCCTTGCCGGAGCTGTCGACCTTGTATTCCTTCTTCTCCGCGTCGCGGACCAGGTCCTTGACCGCCTTCTGAAGGCGGGTCAGCTCGGTGTGCGCGTCCGTGAGGAGGCTGGCGATGGCCAGCGCCTCCTTCTTGGCCGCCCCGTACTCGAAGGCCGTGGCCGAGGCGTACTGCTGCTGCGCGCCGAAGGCGAGCCCCTGCCAGTTCCCGTTGCCGAGCACGCCCTGCACGTTCGTCTCGTAGCCGGTCTTCAGCTCACCGAAGCGCTCGCCCATCTTCTTCCACGCCGCGGACACGTCCGTGAGCGAAGACAGGTCGGCCGTCATCACGTCCTGATAGGTCAGCGTCATGGCCGGCCCCGTCACATCCCGTCGAAACTGCTGGGGGGCCGTATCGCGTCAGCCTGCGCGCCTATGGCGGTGTCCTGGTTCAGCAAGGTGTTCTTCGTGCCGTGCAGCCCGTTCAACTCCACCTGCAACCGGCCCATCAGCCGGGCCGCCTGCCCCTGCCAGGCGGTCAGCGCGTCGGAGACACCCTGGTCCAAGGCCCAGCCGGAGAGACCTTTCAGCCCGGTGTCCTCCTTCATCAGGGGACTCGCGGGGGCCACCGGGCCGACGAAGAGCGGTCGCACCGCCCCACCGCCCGCCGCCATGCGGGCGGCTACCTGGGTGTCCGGTATCAGGTCCTGTTCCATGTAATTCGTCGCGCGTTTCTTGTCGCTGGACGAACTGGCGAGTGTCGGCTCGCCACCGTTCCCGGATCCCATGGGCAACCCCCGTTGCGTTCATGCTGTGAAGCTTGTCGTGCACCTTATCGTCCGCTTCCGAAGCTCCGACGCCCCGGCCGTGGCTTGAAACATCTCGGGCACAAGGCGCGCACACATGAGGACGTTTGATGGGGTGACGGGGAGAAACGAGGGAGCGCGGAGAGAGCCGCGCATCGCGCTGAACCGATCCTTCACCGAGGGGAGTTGCGCGATAGCCTTGCCTCGCACGCGGAGAGCGCCCACCGGGCGTCCGTCAGCCCTGAGCCGCGGCCTCACGAGAGCGGACGCGGCCCCCCGCCACGTATGCTTCCTGCCGCTCCCTGCCAAAACCCCAGACCGGAGTCCACGATGCCCGCAAACCGGCTGTCCGCAGCGACGTCGATCCTCTCGGCCGTAGCCGCCGGCGCGCTGCTCGTCGGATGCTCGGCCTCAGTCGAGGTCGGATCGTCCACGCCGAAAATGTCCACGGACAAGCTGGCCACCACGGTCGCCGAGAAACTCGCCGCCACAACGGGCCAGCCCAAGCCGGACATCACCTGCCCCGAGGACCTCGCCGGAAAGGTCGGCACCACCACCCGGTGCACGCTCACGGCGGACGACGGCAGCACCCTGGGCGTCACGGTCAAGGTGACCTCGGTCGAGGGAGATCAGATCAACTTCGACATCAAGGCCGACGAAACGGCGTCCCCGGCCCCGAACTGACCGCCGCGCAGCGCCGGCATCAGGCGCCGCGGAGCCAGCCGCTCAGACGGGGAACTCGCCGTCCCTGACCGCCGCGACGAACACGGCCCAGCCGACCGCCGGGAAGAACAGCGCGGGGCCGTGCGGGTTCTTCGCGTCACGGACGGGGACATCCGCACAGCCGTCGGCTACTTCGAGGCACTCGCCCTGACTGCCGCCGCTGTAGCTGGACTTGCGCCACCCCACGACGCGCAGCGGACGCCGGACCTGGACGCGTGCGACGGCAGGGGGCTCGTGCTCGTCGCCGCGCTCGCCGATCGGTGGGCCCCCGCATCCCGCCGCCCCCCGGCGGCCCGCCGCCGTCAGGCGCTGCTGAGTGACAGCTTCACCGCGAAGCCCAGGAACAGCGCGCCCGCCGCCGAGGTCATCCCCGCCGAGAGGCGCTTACGGCGGCGGAAGCCGGCGGCGAGGCGCGTGCCGCCGAAGATCAGGGCCGACAGATAGAGGGCGCTGGCCACGTTCGCGAGGAGTCCCAGCAGGACGAAGGACAGCGCGGGGTGCGCGTAGCCCGGGTCGACGAACTGCACGAAGAAGGAGATGAAGAACAGGATCGCCTTCGGGTTGAACAGGCTGATCACCAACGCCCGGCGATACGGCCGCTCGGCCGGCGTCGGCGAGGCAGAGGCAGAGGCAGAGGGGGCGGACGTGGCCGCCACCGCATCCGCGCGCTCGTGCCGGGCGCGCCACAGCGACCAGGCCGCGCGCATCATCCCGATCGCGAGCCAGGTCAGATAGCCGGCACCGGCGAACTTCACGATGCCGAACGCCAGCTCATTGGCCTGGAGCAGCGACGCGACACCGGCGGCGGAGAGCACCATCAGTATGGTGTCGCCGCACCAGACGCCCGCCGCCGCGGAATAGCCCGCGCGTATCCCCCGTCGGGCCGCGACCGAGAGCACATAGAGCGAGTTCGGTCCCGGCAGAAGAACGATCAGTACGAGGCCCACCAGATAGGTCGGCAGATCAGTCACACCCAGCATGACCGGAGTGTCGCACATACGGACCAACCACCCGCACATGCGTCCCATCCCATGGACTCCTGGCGCCGCGCCGGGTCACCGACCGTCCAGGACGGGCTGTCACCAGCGAGGCAATCGTCTCCCCGCTCTCGTGGGATCCGCCCTCGTCGTGTCGCCGGTCGTCGTGGTGGCGTTGAGCCACTCCCGCGCCGCCCGCGGCGTGGCGAGGTGGATGACGTCGAGGGGGGCGAACCGGGGGTCGGCGCAGCGGGTGGCGATATCGGCCCTGCGATTCGCGTGCTGCGACCAGGCCCACCAGGCGGGGTGCTCGGGCTTGAACCAGTCGCCCACGGTTTCGACGTTTCCACCGAAGATCCGACGGCGGAACAGGGTGCGGGCCACTGACCGGCGCAGTACGCGGCGCATGATCACCGGGCGGGAGTGGTCGAGCCAGACGATGGTGTCGGCTCGGGACCACAACAGGTCGCGGACCTGCGGGTAACCGAAGGAGTCGAAGATCCATGAGGGGCCGGAGCTGATCCGCGCCACGTCCTCGAACAGGCGTGGGTTCTCCTCCCAGCGGGGGCCGGCGATGGCCAGCGCGTCCATCTCGTGAAAGGGGATCGCGGCGCGCTCGGCGATCGCGCGGGCCAGCGTGGTCTTGCCCGCACCCGTGCTCCCGGCGACCAGTACTCGTCTCATCGAAGGAACACTCTTCACCGGCGCACGCGAGGTCAAGTGGCTTATCGCGGAAGCGGGTGCGGTCGGGTTCCGAAGCCGCAGGAGCGGTCAGACGCGTTCCGGAGCCCGCGGAGCATGATCCGTTCCCCGCGCGACGGCAACGACGGTGCGTAGTCCCCGTTCCCCGGCGCGAGAAGACACTGCGGCGGCGAAAGGTCAGCGCGCGTCCGCCGGCACGTACGTCCCCCACACCTCCCGCAGCGCGTCACAGACCTCCCCCACCGTCGCCCGCGCCGCCAGCGCCGTCTTCATCGGAGGCAGCACGTTCGCGGTCCCCTCCGCCGCCGCGCGCAGTTCCGCCAGCGCACGGTCCACCGCGGACCGGTCCCGTTCCAACCGCAGCCGCGCCAGCCCGGCCGCCTGCCGGGCCTCGATCGCCGGGTCGACGCGGAGCGGCTCGTACGGTTCCTTCTCGTCCATGGTGAAGCGGTTGACGCCGACGACCACCCGCTCCCCGCTCTCCGTCTCGCGGGTGACGGCGTACGCGCTGCGCTCGATCTCGCTCTTCTGGAAGCCGCGCTCGATCGCGTCGACCGCGCCGCCCATCTCCTCGACCCGCGCCATCAGCGCGACCGCCGCGTCCTCGACGTCGTCCGTCATGCGCTCGACGGCGTAGGAGCCGGCGAACGGGTCGACGGTGGCGGTGAGGTCCGTCTCGTACGCCAGCACCTGCTGCGTCCGCAGCGCGAGCCGGGCCGAGGTGGCCGTCGGCAGGGCGATGGCCTCGTCGAAGGAGTTGGTGTGCAGCGACTGCGTACCGCCCAGCACCGCCGCCAGCCCCTGGACCGCCACCCGGACGAGATTGACCTCGGGCTGCTGCGCGGTCAGCTGGACGCCCGCGGTCTGGGTGTGGAAGCGCAGCATCTGGGACTTGGGGTCGCGCGCGCCGAACTCGTCGCGCATGACGCGGGCCCAGATACGCCGCGCGGCGCGGAACTTGGCGACCTCTTCGAGCAGCGTCGTACGGGAGACGAAGAAGAAGGAGAGCCGGGGCGCGAAGTCGTCGACGTCCATGCCGGCGGCGACGGCCGTCCGTACGTACGCGATCCCGTTGGCCAGCGTGAACGCGATCTCCTGTGCGGGCGTGGCCCCGGCCTCGGCCATGTGGTAACCGGAGATCGAGATGGTGTTCCAGCGGGGCAGCCGCGTGCGGCAGTACTGGAAGATGTCCGCCGTCAGCCGCAGCGACGGCTGGGGCGGGAAGATGTACGTGCCGCGGGCGATGTACTCCTTGAGCACATCGTTCTGGACGGTGCCGGTCAGGGCGGTGCCCGGCGCGCCCTGCTCCTCCGCCACCAGCTGGTGGAGCAGGAGCAGCAGCGCCGCGGGCGCGTTGATCGTCATCGACGTGGAGACCTGGTCGAGCGGGATCCCGTCGAACAGCACGCGCATGTCGTCGACCGAGTCGATCGCGACCCCGACCTTGCCGACCTCGCCGCTCGCGAGCGGCGCGTCGCTGTCGTACCCCATCTGGGTCGGCAGATCGAAGGCGACGGACAGGCCCGTCGTGCCGTGGGCGATCAACTCCCGGTAGCGGGCGTTGGACTCGGCGGCGGTACCGAACCCGGCGTACTGGCGCATCGTCCACGGCCGGCCGGTGTACATCGACGGGTGGACCCCGCGGGTGAAGGGGTACGCGCCGGGCTCGCCGAGCTTCTCCGCCGGGTCCCATCCCGCCAGCGCGCCGGGGCCGTAGACCGGTTCGATGGGCAGACCGCTCTCGGTCAGCCGTTCCCGCCGGACGGGTTCGCGTGCCATCTGCTCTGCTCCCTGCCTCCGCTGACGGTCCGTCATGACCGGGCCGGTCATGACGGACTGTAGCGGCGGGCGTACGGAGGGAACGGGGCACACGCGGGAACGGGGCACACCCAGTCGGGGACGGGGGGCACACGCGGGAACGGGGCACACGCGGGGAACCCGGCGTCCCGGCGGCCCGGCGTCCCGTACCGGTCGTACCAGTACGGGACGGACCGTCGTACCGGCTGTCAGCCCTGGAGCCGGGCCCTGCTCCGGGCCCGGCTGCGCTGCACCGCGCGGGTGATCACGGGCGGCAGCACGTCGATCGCGACGCGCCGCACCTTGGACCTGGTCGACCTGCGCCGGGGCGCGGCGGGGGCCGGGGTGGACGGGGCCGCCGACGCGGCCGGCTTCTCCGGCTCGGGCTCCGGCTTCGGCTCCACGTAGTACTTGGAGAAGGGGAAGTCCGGAGCCTTCATACCGCGCGACCTGAGCCGCACGATCCGGTGCCCGGCCGCCTGCTGGAGGCTCAGATCGCAGTCCGCGCGCTCCTGCGCCATGGCGATCAGTTCGTCCTGGATCGGCTCCGGGTCGTCCCAGGTGGCGTACAGCTTCTGGGTGCTCAGACAGATCGGGCGCAGACCGCGGTTGAGCACCGCCTCCCAGGCCGCGATGGAGACGCCGGGGGTGTGCTCCGAGCGGAAGTCGTCGAGGACGACGATGCCGCCGGGCAGCAGGATGTCCCGCGCCGCGCCGATGTCGCCGTACACATGCTCGTAGAGGTGCGAGGCGTCGATATGGACGAACCGGGCCGACTTCGGCTCGACTTCGTCGGAGATCACCGAACTGGGGGCCTGGAGCACCCGCGGCAGATCGTCGTGGAACGAGAGATAGTTCCGCTCGAACGCCTCCCGGGTCAGCGTCGCGTACGACTTCGCGGTCTCGGCGCCATTGGCCTGGTCGGGCGCCTCGGACTCGAACAGGTCACAGACGGTGAACTTCTCGCCGTCCCGGAGATGGTGGCCGAGGAAGATCGCGCTCTTGCCCATGAAGACGCCGAGTTCCAGCAGATCTCCGCGCTCGTCCCGCTCCTCCTGCCGGGTGAGCAGTTTCTCGAAGAGCACCTGGTCGAGCGGGGGAAACCAGCCCCGGACATCGTTGAGTTCGTTGGGGCGCGGCTTGTCTTCGTACGGGGTCGTCATGAGAGAACCTTCACGAGGAATCATCAGGAATCACGGATGATCGGGAATTACCGAAAAGCACACGAACGCGCGAGCGCACTGACACACCAGCGCACTGACCCGCCGGCGCACAGACGCACTGGCGGACTTCGGCAGACACGGATCACCGCCGGGCAGCCATGCGCGGGATCATGTCAGTCCGAACGGGCAGCATGGCCGGAAGTACTTTCATTTCGGGGAATCGCCTACTGGAATTCATCTCCCGGCAAGGGAAGATGACTCGGGTGCACGATTCCTCGCCCGCTTGGGCAATCGCCCCCTGCGGAGGACCGTCTGAGGGAACACTGAGGAACACATGCCATGGATCACGGGAGAAACCGGGGGACGCCGAAGATGCTCAGCACATCCGCCCTTCGCAGAGGGCTCGCCACAGCCGCCGTGCTGGCCGCGGGCGTCGGCTGTACGGTGCAGCCGGTCGCCGGCGGAGGGGCCGCCGACGGCAAGCCGGGCACGTTTCCCCTGACGACGGAGTTCACGCCCCCACCCGTACCGTCACCCTGGCCGTCGCCCACACCGCCGACGCCCCCCGCCGACGCGACCACGACGGCCCCGACGCCGACTCCCCGGCCGCCCCGGACCTTCACGCCGGCCCCGGACCCGACGCCGAGCCGGACCCCGTCGCGGCCCAGGGCGCTGATGGCGAACGGCTCGGAGAGCGAGCGGGTACGGGAGCTCCAGGCCAGGCTCCAGCAGACCGGTCACTTCGAGCTCAACCCGACCGGCTACTACGGCTCCATCACGGTCGACGCCGTCTCCTCCTTCCAGGAGGACCGCGGGCTGACCGCCACCGGCGCGACGGACGGGCTCACCTGGCAGCGGCTGGTCGGGCTGACCAGGAATCCGACCCGTGCCGAACTCCACCCGTCCACCAGCAGGCCGGTCGCCAAGCCCGATCCGGAGTGTCTGAAGGGCCGGGTGATGTGCATCAGCAAGAGCAGCCGCACGCTCTCGTGGATGATCGACGGCAAGGTCAAGTCGTCGATGGACGTGCGCTTCGGCTCGCAGTACACCCCGACCCGTGAGGGCGCGTTCTCGGTGGGCTGGAAGTCACGGGACCATGTCTCGACGCTGTACGACACCCCGATGCCGTACGCGATGTTCTTCAGCGGCGGCCAAGCGGTGCACTTCTCCGCCGACTTCGCGGCCCGCGGTTACGAGGGTGCCTCGCACGGCTGCGTCAATGTCCGGGACGAGAAGAGGGTCGCCGCGCTCTTCGACCAGGTCCGTACGGGCGACAAAGTGGTCATCTACTGGTGACCGGGCCCGCTGTACGGAACGAGAGGTGGCGCGGACGGGACCGGGGGAACGTGTCCCGCCCGCGCCGAGTGCGCTGAGCCGCAGGTACGGGGGGAACCCCGGCTCTATGCGCGGCCGATGACCAGTCGGCTCACTCTGTACTGCGCCGCGGCCCGCAAAAACGTCACACCAGATCTCCCGGAACCGTAAAGCTCCAGTTCAGGAGCGTGTGGGGAGCTATTCGTCAGATCTCGTGTCCACGCCCGGACGGACCGCGATCATGGCCGGATCCGGTCCCTGGTCCGGCACGCGGTCGGGCTACCCCTGGTCCGGCGCGGTGGTGGTGCTCGGTGACGGGACCGGCGTCCCGCTCGGAGCCGACGTCGGGGTCGGAGTCGGGACCGGGGTCGGGACCGAGGTCGGGGTCGGAGTCGGGACCGGGGTCTGCGTCGGGGGCTCGAACGGCGCGGGCGTCCAGTTGGGGGGCGGCGGGGGTGCTTGGTGCGTGGGCACGCCCGGCGATCCCACGAACCCTCCGCCGCCCCCCTTCCCGCTGTCGCCCTCGCCGTCGTCGCCCCCGTCGTCCTCGCCCCGGCCTCCGTTGCCGAGCTGCCCGCCCTTGTCGCCCTTGCCACCCTTGTCGTTGTCGAGGTGGTCGCGCAGGTCACCGTCCAGCAGCCGTGCGCAGAACCGCGCGGCCCCTTCCGGCCCCTTGGCCGCCGACTCCAGGGCCTTCTTGCGCTGCGGGTCCAGCACGCCGTCGCGGTAGGCGCGGCAGGCCTTGACGGTCTTCCTGAACCACTCGCCGGACGCGGTATCCGAGGTACGACCGGGCCACTGGTCCATGCCCGGCCCGTTCTTGCCGCCGTCGCCACCGTTTCCGTCCGTACCGTTTCCGTCCGTCTCACCGCGGTGGTCGCCCTTGAGCGCGCCACCGCCCCCGGAGGTGTGCGAGGGCGAGGGCGGCGGAGGCGGCGAGGACCGTTCCGTCACGGTCCCGCCCGGGGTCTCCGAGGGGGTGGCCGGGTCCCGGCTCCGGTCGGACGATCCGGAGACGAGCGGATCCGGAGAGGCCACCGAGGAAACGGAGTTGGCGGGGACCGGGTCGTGTCCGTCGCCGAAGATCGGGGGCAGTACGCCGACGCCCGCCGCGACCACGATGCCGCCGAGCGCACAGCCGGCCACCGCCGCCGCGAGTCCCCTGCGCATGGGGCGGGCGAACCGCGGCACGCCGACGGCCCGGGGCGCCAGCGCGATACGCACCGTACCGAGCAGATCCCCGGCGCCCGCGCTCACGGCCCCGCGGTCCCGGACGGCCTCGCCGCCCCGGACCGTCTCGCCGCCCCGGACGGCCTCGCGCGCGCCACCGCCCTCGGCCACCGCTTTACGGAAAGCGGCCAAGGCGGCGGCTTCGCCGGGAAGTTCCTCTTCGGAGGTTTCGTTCGCGTATGTTTCGTTCGCGTATGTGACGGCGCTCATGTCCCGCAGGGCCTGGGCGAGCTGTTCCGACCGTGCCCGGACGTGTTCGTCCCCCGTCTCGACAGGCTCACCGCGCAGCAATCTCTCCGCCGCGTCCCTGTCGAGCCACGGGTCTCGCTCGTCAGCCATCACATGTCCTTCTGCGTCCGCAGGCGCGAATCCGTCACACCCGCGGAGGCACCGGCTCCGGGCCGCACGGTGCGCTGAGGCGGTACGCCGCCGAGTCCGCCATCCCGACCTGGGGTACCCGGGGACGCGCCGGGAGAAGTGCCGGAAGCGCCGGGGTGCTCAGGGCCGTCGTCGGCGTCGAGCAGTTCGGCGAGACGTTTGAGTCCGCGGTGCGCGGCCGTCCGTACCGCGCCGGGCCGTTTGCCCAGCGTCTTGGCCGCGCTCTTCGCGTCGAGTCCGACCACCACCCGCAGGACGACGGCCTCGGCCTGGTCCTGCGGCAACCGCGCGATCAGCGCCATCGTCCGGCCGGTGGCGAGTGCTTCCATCGCCTCGTCCGCCGTGTCCGAGTCGGCCGCTTTCCCGGTCAGCTCGGTCTCGTCGGCGCCGATCGCGGGGCGCCTGCCGCGCATCCGTATGTGGTCGAGGGCGCGGTTCCGCGCGATCCGGGCGGCCCAGCCGCGGAAGCGGTCGGCGTCCCCGGTGAAGCGGTCGAGATCGCGGGCGATCTGCAACCAGGCCTCGGAGGCCACGTCCTCGGCGTCCGGCTCACCGACGAGAGTCCGTAGATAGCCCAACAGCCGCGGGTGCACCGCGCGGTACACAGTACGGAACGCGTCCTCGTCCCCGTCCTGTGCCGCGAGCACCGCGGCGGTCAGCTCCGCGTCGTCCCCCAGCACTCCCACAACCTGTCCTGAAATCGCGGCTGGTCACTGGCCGCGCCGCCCCACGCGAATCTGCACGCTACGGCCTTCCCGGGCCCGCGTCCATGACTTGTACAACCTGCAACAACCCGCTGACGTTCTGCGGTGTGACAGAAAACGCATCGGTGGCGCTGATAGGAGTACGGGGCCGTAACGCGGCTCCGCCGGACGGCGACCGGGGCCTCTCCTGTGGGGGGTGGCGGCCCCGGTCGTCCTCCCCTCGCCCCGTACGAACCACGCACATGCGGGCGAATGGATCCGGTCATCCCGCATGCCGGGCCTGCCGACGGCGGTCCGTGCCCTCCGGCACTCCGGCCCCCCGGGCGCTCCGGCCCCTCCGCTTTCACGGCTCCCCGCCGTCCGCTCAGCTCCCTGCCCGTGCGCGGCGCGAGACCACCGCGCGCAGCACCCGCTGCCCCTCGGTCGACAGGTCCAGGGCCCGGCGCACCCCGGCGGCCCCCGCCGTCTCGGCGAGGATCTCCAGGATCGCGATCTGGCGCCGCAGTTCACCGGCGGCCAGCGGCCCGATCCCGTCCGTGCTCTCCGCGCCGTCCGCCGCGTCCGTCACCGCGCCGCTGTCCTCGCGGCACCGCGCGAGCCGTTCCGCCGCGGCGGCGGGCCCGTCCTCGCCCACCGGGTCGAACTGCTGGTGGATCTCCAGCGCGACGACGGAGCAGGTGTCCGCCCAGGTCCTCAGCGGACCGGCCGCCCATTCCGAGGGCGCGGCACCGAGCATGGTCCGTACGAGCGCGGTGGTGACGTCGGGGGCCGGGCCGCACACGGCGTCCAGGGCGTCCCTCGACGCCGACAGCCGCTCCGTCCAGTCCCCTTCGCCGCTGACGACCCCTGCCCACAGCGGTCGCAGGACCTCGGTCTCCTCGGCGAGCAGCGGCAGGCACCGGTCGAGGCAGGCGAGCCCGCTCGCGGCGAGGCCGCGCTCGTCCGCCTCTGCGATCAGCTTCACCAGGCTCATTCACGTCTCCCGTCACGGACGCAGTACTGCCCCCTTGCCCCCTACTGCGTCGAACGGCTGGAATACGTCACTCGTAGATCGTCCGGAACGCGCCCTCGGCTCGCTCCGGACCGGCTGAACCCGGGCTAAACGCGCGGTTTTTCCGGTAAGCCCGGGATTCCGAGCCCGTCGAGAAGGCGGAAGAACAACTCCTCGGCGAATGATTCCGGCCGCTCCAGGCGCAGTACTTCGAGGAGCGTCCCGGGCTCCACGGCGGCGCTCACCGCGCTGCCCGCCTCCGTGGACCAGGCGACGGCCCGGCGCGTCGCGTCCTCCGCCGACAGGAAGAGTTCTTCGAGAAGCATGTCGTTCACGGCGAGATGGCGGGCCATCGGCTCCCGCGCCAGACAGGCGTACCAGGACCCGCTCTCGGGAGCCGCCGCCTCCACCGCCACGCATGCGCTGCCCATGACGAAGCCGAAGAGCACCGGCGATCCCATGGCCCTGGCCAGCCCGCCCATGTCACCGATGTCGGGCTCGCTGGGGTGCCGCCACACCTGCCAGCCGTCCGACCGTTGCTGATGGAGCGTCAGATTGTGGCGTACGGCCGCCAGCGCCGGCTGCTCGGCGAGCGGACGCTCGCTCCGGCCCAGCACGAAATAGCCCCAGAAACCCATGTTCCGCTCCCCCGTACGTACCCACGCATATGTGGGCTACAGCCTCACCCGGTCCATCAGGCACCGGCCTCGGGCGGCACGGATCCACCACAAGGCCGCCACTTCTCGTCCACAACGCGGCGCGGCAGGCGCCGTCACTCCCGCGCCTGCCGCGCCCCGCCCCGGCGCCGTCCCGGCTGGTCATCCGGCGCTGGACACCTTCGCCGCCAGCGACTGGAACGCGCTCCAGCTCAGCGTCGGTCTGGCCGGGTTCCACAGCTTCTGGGACGTGGCCGCCAGCGGCAGCCTGATCCCGTTCGCCACCTGGTCCTGGGTCTGCGCGTTCGGGAAGTCGCCCCAGACCGCGAACAGACCGCCCTGGATCTGCTTCGAGTACCGCTCGGGCACCGGCGTCGTCCCGCGCAGGACCAGCGGGGTCCACTCCTCGTAGATCCGCTTCCCGGTCGGGTAGACGAAGTTGTTCGGCTGGCCGAGCACGTAGTACAGGTACTCGTCGTTGAAGTTCACGACCTTGCGGCCCTCGTTCAGGTACTCCACGGGAGGCCGGGCCCCGATCTCCCGGCCCGTCCAGTACTGGACCTCCAGGGCGGGATCGGCCTTCACGACGCCGCCCCTGAAGAGGCCGTCGTTCCAGACCTTGAGCGTCTTCTTGTACGGAGCGAGCGCCGCGGCACGGTCGTTCGTCCAGGCGGTCGTCAGATCCTGGACCTTGGCGTTCGGCCCGTACTTCTGGACGGCGAGCTTCGCCAGCTTCGGGTACGACGCCTCGGGATTCGGCACCACCAGCGCCTGGTACTCGTCCGCGCCGAGGTTCCAGTACGGCCCGTTGAACAGCTGGGCGAACTCGCGGTCCAGTTCGTCGATGAGCTTCCCCGCCGCGGGCTGCGAGATGTCGATCGCGCCCTTCGTGGGCACCCCGTTCACGTTGCGCAGCTGGAGCGAGGGGTAGGCGCGCAGGACCGCTCCCAGATGTCCCGGAGAGTCGATCTCCGGGACGACGGTGATGTGCAGCTGTTCGCCCAGCTCCAGGATCTTCTTGACGTCGGCCCGGGAGAGATGCTGCGCGGAGACGATCTCCGGGTGGGTCCTGGACTCGATGCGGAAGCCCTGGTCGTCGGAGAAGTGCAGACCCAACTGGTTGAGCTTGAGGTCGGCCATCTCGCGCATCCGGGCCTCGATCCAGCCCGGCGTGTAGTACTTGCGGGCGATGTCGAGGTTCAGCCCGCGCTGCGCACGGGCGGGACTGTCCTGGACGACGCCCTCCGGCATCACGCCGTCGGCGCGTATGGACTGCTTGAGCGTGCGGGTGCCGTAGAAGACCCCGGCCTGGCCGGGTCCGGTGATCCGCACCCGGCCGCCGCTCGTGGTGAGCGTGTACGACTCGGCGGAGCCGCTGCCGCTCTTCAGCGCCAGCTCGACATCGCCGGCCCGCGCCTCGACCGCGCCCCGGTAGCCGATCTTCAGCTCCTTGGCGAGCAGCTTGCCCTCGTCGGCGAGGCCCTCACTGCCCTTGGCTATGACGACCCCGCTGTTCGAGGCGGGTCTCCAGCCGGGACCGCGCGCCGCCTCGTGCTTCCGTACGGAGGGTATTCCGCGCGGCGAGGAGGAGAGCGGATACGACCGTGTGGGTGACGGCGTGGCGCTCGCGGCGGAACGGTCCGCCTGGCCCGAGGCGGCCGCCGAGCGCGACCGCGCGTCCCCCGGTGAACCGGAACCCGTGCCCGTGGAGCCACACGCCGACACCGAGACGGCGGCGGCCAGCGCGACGACCGCTCCGGCGGCTCGGGCACCCTTTGATGGCGACATCACTCAAACCTCCTGTGTGCGGCTGTCCAGCGAAAGTGCGACATGATTACGGCGAAGGTCGCACGGCGACGTCCATCTCGCGCGTCGAAACTCTCCCATCCGGGTGAAAATCGCGCATCCGTCGGACGTCTTCCGCGGGGTGTCGATAACGTTTACGACGCATTTGCCACTCCGTGCTCAACCGCACCGTGCGTGAGCACGTCTGCCAGTACGCCTGTGCCCGTACGTCTGTCGTCTCGTCCGCCCATCGCGTGCCTCACGCACTGCGCATGTCGCATCACTTCTGTCGCACCGCAGCCGTCACACCGCAGCCGTCCCGCCGCGTTCGAGGAGCCCACGCTGTCCCGCGCGTCCCACACCGGCCATACGACCGGTCATACGACCGGCCACATGACCTGCCCGACGAACGACCCTATGACCGCCCCTGCACATGACCCCGCCGACGCCCGCGCGAACGGGACCGTTCACGGTACCGACGCCCGCGCGAACGGCCCCGGCGCGGTCGTGGACGGCCGCACGAACGGCCTCCGCCGTTTCAACGCCCTCCCGCCGGACATCGCGGAGGCCGCGCTGCTCGTCTGCTGCGGCAGCCGCCGGTGGGCCCAGCGGATGGCCGCGCACCGCCCGTACCACGATGTCGACTCGCTGCTCGCGGCCTCCGACGAGGCGAGCTACGACCTCTCCCACGCCGACCTCGCCGAGGCGCTCGCCGCCGAGGCGTCCTCGGGGCCGCCCCACAGCGCGCCGGCCGCGGCCAGGACGGCGCTGCGCGCCGCGCACGCCGCGTACGAGAGCAGCTTCGGACACGCCTTCGTGATCAGCCTCGACGAGCACCGCCCGGAGGAGTACCTCGACCAGGTCCTCGCCGGTATCCGCGCCCGGCTCGCCCACGAACCGGACCACGAGAGATCCGTCTCCGCCGACGAGCTGCGCCGACTCGCCCGGGGCCGGCTGGCCCGGCTGCTCACTTCCGGGCCGGACGGAGCGGCCCACCGCGCCGCCGCCGGGCCGACGGGCCCCACCGCGGGAGTGGCCGACCTCACCCCGGGGGCGACCGGCCTCACCACCGGAGCGCCCGGCTCCCCCGCCGCCGGCTCCGCCGCCTAGGGCGTGTTGCGAAAGTCCCGCCTGGCCCGCGACGCCCGGCACGCACACTCGCCGCGTTGTCGGAGTCGTCCAAGTACGTCCAGTACGAGGACGATCCTCCGCCTTGCGATCGCCGCTCGGCATCCGAAGGAGGAACCAGGCGCCGAGACGGAGAGAGCGCAGCGAACGTAGTGCACCGGACGCCGCAGGCCCCGCCCTGCGGGCGGACGGCGCTACTTTCGCAACACGCCCTAGCCCGAGACGGGCATTCAGACCGCCCCGATAGCCCGTCCGTGGCTGTTTGATTGCCTGTTTGATCACACCTATGGGCCCCCGGGCGAACGAACCGACAAGTCGTCGCTACGATGGCCGGGGCCGGTGGACCGTACCCGGCCGGGCGCGACCGACACCACTGTGCTTGATTGAGTAGAAGATGGCGGCCGGCCCCGATCCCCGCTCCCGGAGGGCTTTTCCGTGCCGGCTGGAACGCTGTACCGCGGCCGGGAAGGAATGTGGTCGTGGGTGGCTCATCGAGTCACCGGCGTGCTCATCTTCTTCTTCCTGTTCGTACACGTGCTGGACACCGCTCTCGTCCGTGTCTCGCCCGAGGCATACGACGACACCGTCGCCATCTACAAGACGCCGGTCGTGGCGCTGCTCGAGTACGGCCTTGTGGCCGCCATCCTCTTCCACGCGCTCAACGGCCTGCGCGTCATCGCCGTGGACTTCTGGTCCAAGGGCCCGCGCTACCAGAAGCAGATGCTGTGGACCGCCGTGGGCATCTGGTTCATCCTGATGGTCGGCGCCCTCTACCCCGTGCTCGGCCACGCCGTGCGCGAAGTCTTCGGGAGCTGAGAGTCCGCCGATGTCTTCCAACAACGCAGTCACCGAGACCTCTTCCGCGATCGGCGTCGTCGAGGGCGAGAGCCTGTACGACGTCGACCACCCGGCGCCCGTCATCGAGGCGCCGCGCCAGCGGACCAACAAGACCCCGAAGGCGACCCGCGGCAACTTCGAGATGGCCGCGTGGCTCTTCATGCGGCTGTCCGGCGTCGTGCTGGTCGTGCTGGTCATCGGCCACCTGTTGATCCAGCTGGTGCTGGACGGCGGCGTGTCCAAGATCGGCTTCGCCTTCGTGGCCGGCCGCTGGGCCTCCCCGTTCTGGCAGGTCTGGGACCTGCTGATGCTGTGGCTGGCGATGCTTCACGGGGCGAATGGCCTCCGTACGATCATCAACGACTACGCGGAGCGCGCGAACACGCGCCTGTGGCTCAAGGGCCTGCTGTACACCGCCACGGTGTTCACCATCCTTCTGGGCTCGCTGGTGATCTTCACCTTCGACCCGAACATCCGCTAAAGCCGGGGCTGACGAGACAATGAAGATCCATAAGTACGACACCGTCATCGTCGGCGCCGGTGGCGCCGGTATGCGCGCGGCCATCGAGTCGACCAAGCGCAGCCGTACCGCCGTGCTGACGAAGCTGTACCCGACCCGGTCCCACACGGGCGCCGCGCAGGGCGGCATGGCCGCCGCGCTCGCCAATGTGGAGGAGGACAACTGGGAGTGGCACACCTTCGACACGATCAAGGGCGGCGACTACCTGGTCGACCAGGACGCCGCCGAGATCCTGGCGAAGGAGGCCATCGACGCGGTCCTCGACCTGGAGAAGATGGGCCTGCCGTTCAACCGGACCCCGGACGGCACGATCGACCAGCGCCGCTTCGGCGGCCACTCCCGTAACCACGGCGAGGCGCCGGTCCGCCGGTCCTGCTACGCCGCGGACCGTACGGGCCACATGATCCTCCAGACGCTGTACCAGAACTGCGTCAAGGAGGGCGTGGAGTTCTTCAACGAGTTCTACGTCCTGGACCAGCTGCTGACCGAGGTCGACGGCGTCAAGGTGTCCGCCGGAGTCGTGGCGTACGAGCTGGCCACCGGCGAGATCCATGTCTTCCAGGCGAAGTCGGTCATCTACGCGTCCGGCGGCACCGGCAAGTTCTTCAAGGTGACCTCCAACGCGCACACCCTGACCGGTGACGGCCAGGCCGCCTGCTACCGGCGCGGACTGCCGCTGGAGGACATGGAGTTCTTCCAGTTCCACCCGACGGGCATCTGGCGCATGGGCATCCTGCTCACGGAGGGCGCCCGCGGTGAGGGCGGCATCCTGCGCAACAAGGACGGCGAGCGCTTCATGGAGAAGTACGCGCCCGTCATGAAGGACCTCGCCTCGCGCGACGTCGTCTCGCGCTCCATCTACACGGAGATCCGCGAGGGCCGCGGCTGCGGTCCCGAGGGCGACCACGTCTACCTGGACCTGACGCACCTCCCGCCGGAGCAGCTGGACGCCAAGCTGCCCGACATCACCGAGTTCGCCCGTACGTACCTGGGCATCGAGCCGTACACGGACCCGATCCCGATCCAGCCGACCGCGCACTACGCCATGGGCGGCATCCCCACCAACGTCCAGGGTGAGGTCCTCGCGGACAACACCACGGTCGTTCCGGGGCTGTACGCGGCCGGCGAGGTCGCCTGCGTCTCGGTGCACGGCGCCAACCGGCTGGGCACCAACTCGCTGCTCGACATCAACGTCTTCGGACGCCGTTCGGGCATCGCCGCCGCCGAGTACGCGGCGAAGAACGACTACGTCGAGCTTCCCGAGGACCCGGCGTCGCTGGTCGAGGCCCAGGTCGAGCGGCTGCGGAACTCCACGGGCAAGGAGCGGGTCGCCACCCTGCGCCTGGAGCTCCAGGAGTGCATGGACGCCAATGTGATGGTGTTCCGCACCGAGCAGACGATCAAGACGGCGGTCGCCAAGATCGCCGAGCTGCGCGAGCGCTACCTGAACGTGTCCGTCCAGGACAAGGGCAAGCGGTTCAACACGGACCTCCTGGAGGCCATCGAGCTGGGCAACCTGCTCGACCTCGCCGAGGTGATGGCGACCTCGGCCCTGGCGCGCAAGGAATCGCGCGGCGGTCACTACCGCGAGGACTACCCGAACCGCGACGACGTCAACTTCATGCGCCACACCATGGCGTACCGCGAGGTGGGCGACGACGGCACCGAGTCGATCAGGCTCGACTACAAGCCGGTCGTCCAGACCCGCTACCAGCCGATGGAGCGTAAGTACTGATGGCTACCCCGACCATGGACAAGCTGGAGGCGCTGGAGGCGGACTCCACCTCCTCGCACCTCATCGCGGTCACGTTCCGGATCCGCCGGTTCAACCCGGAGGTCTCCGCCGACGCCGTGTGGGAGGACTTCCGGATCGACATCGATCCGAAGGAGCGTGTGCTCGACGCCCTCCACAAGATCAAGTGGGATGTCGACGGCACGCTCACCTTCCGGCGCTCCTGCGCGCACGGCATCTGCGGCTCCGACGCGATGCGCATCAACGGCCGCAACCGGCTGGCGTGCAAGACGCTGATCAAGGACATCATCTCCACGGACAAGACCGGGGCCGTCAGCAAGCCGGTCACGATCGAGGCCATAAAAGGGCTCACGGTCCTCAAGGACCTGATCGTGGACATGGACCCGTTCTTCCAGGCGTACCGCGATGTGATGCCCTTCCTCGTCACCAGCGGCAACGAGCCGACACGTGAGCGGCTCCAGTCCGCCGAGGACCGCGAGCGCTTCGACGACACCACCAAGTGCATCCTGTGCGCGGCGTGCACGTCGTCCTGCCCGGTCTTCTGGAACGACGGGCAGTACTTCGGCCCCGCCGCGATCGTGAACGCGCACCGCTTCATCTTCGACTCGCGTGACGAGGCCGGGGAGCAGCGGCTGGAGATCCTCAACGACAAGGACGGCGTGTGGCGTTGCCGCACCACGTTCAACTGCACGGACGCCTGCCCGCGCGGTATCGAGGTCACGAAGGCGATCCAGGAAGTCAAGCGCGCGCTGATCACGCGCCGCTTCTGAGCGCTGGGTTCCGAAGGGCTCGTTTCTGTAGGTACGTCATACGGAAACGGGCCCTTCCTGTGTCAGGATCGATCCTGTCGACAGGCCCAGGGGAACGGGGAGATGACGAGATGACTGAGCCCAATCCGTACGCGGACGGGGAGTACACATGGGGGCCGACACCGGGCACTCCGCCGACCGGTGCGCCGGGGGCCCCGGAGTACGACTTCCCCAACCCGACGCCGGCCGACGGAGCACCGGGCGCCACCGCCGGGTACGGCTACCCCGGCGCCCACCCCGCCCCGGGCTACGGCTATCCGCAGTCCGGCGCCCCGTACCCGGTACCGACCGGCGGTCCCGGAGCGCCGCTGGTGTCGATCGGTGACATCACGGTCGTGGGCGACTCGATCATCACCCCGTCGGGCACGCTGCCGCTGAGGGGCGCGGTCTGGAACGCGACGGACATGTCCCGTACGGAGGAGAAGATCCCGACGCACGCCATCATCCTGGCCGTCGTCTTCTTCATCTTCTGTCTGCTCGGGCTGCTCTTCCTCCTGATGAAGGAGAAGACGACGACGGGCTTCATCCAGGTCACGGTCACCAGCGGCGGCAGGCACCACTCGACGATGATCCCGGCGAACCACGCGGGCACGTTCCAGATGGTCATGGGCCAGATCAGCTACGCGCGGTCGCTCAGCGCGATGTGAGAGAGCACGCGGTGCGCGGCAGCCCCTGAGCGGCTTCGTGGAGGGGCCAGGGCCGCGCGCGACCCCAGGCGGTCCGGCCGAGTGACCACTACGGCTACGGGCTACCGGCTACGGGCTACCGGCTACGGATGCGTGATCTCCGCGATCACGGTGGCCGCCGGGGGACGCCCGGCGATATCGGCCGCGATTTCCTGGGCGCGGTGGCGGTACGCGTCCTGCCCGAGCACCGCCGCCACGGCCGGAGCAATACCAGCTGCCGAGTCGACCGTGATCGAGGCCCCTGACGCGGCGGCGCGGGCGGCGTTGATGGGCTGGTCGGCACCTTGGGGCCAGAGCACCATCGGGAGACCGTGCGCGAGGGTGCCGACAACTGTGCCGACGCCTCCGGCGCCCACCACCAGATCGGCCCTTTCGAGCAACTGGTCCAGCGGGACAAAAGGCACGTACCGCACATTCGCCGAGTCGGCTCGGACCGTCCGGCCCGCGGCGGAGTGCCTCAGGGACGAGCCCAGCGTGGCGATCACGTTGACCCCGGTCCCCGCGACCGCCGCCACCGCCGCGGAAAGGGTGTCCGGGTCGGAGAAGATCGTGCCCAGGGTGACGAGCACCGTCGGCTTGCCGCGATCGTCGAAGCCGGGCAGGTCGAGTGCGACCTCCTTCGGCCGGCGGTGGGCCTGGGGCCGGACGGCCCGCACCGGGATGCCGGGGGACCAGTCCGGTTCCTGGAGTTGCCGCGGACACGGGTCGATGTAGCTCAAGGCGGCGACCGGGCGAAGGTGCGGCCGCTCGTACCTCGCCTCGGCCACGCGCTCGATCTCATCGGTGATCACAGCGGGCAACGACGGTCCGATGCCGGCTCTGTGCCATCCGACGCCGAGCCGGGCGGCCACGAGCGGACCGACCGCGTCGAACGGTTCGGCGACGACCAGGTCCGGAGCCCATTCGGTGGCCTGCCCGACGCTCTCCTCGACAGCGAGGTCGACACGGGCGCCGCCGAAGATCTCACCGATGGTCGAGGGCGTCGGACGGAACACGTCGGCACCGGTGCGGCGGCCCGCCTCCGCGGAGAACACCTCCGGCATCACGCCCGCGGCGAGGAACTCCACCTCCGGAGGAAACTCCTCGGCGACCGCGTCCCGGAATCCCGCACTCGACAGCAGCCCCACGGTATGGCCGGCATTGACCGCCGCCCGCATGAGCGGAACCAGGGGCAATATGTGGCCAAAGGCAGGGGTCGCGCTGAACAGCAGTTTCATGGACATCCTCGGAGTGTTCCGAACTGATTCTGGTGACTGTGCGGCCGGTCGCTCGGGTTCAGCCGCTGTACGGAGCGGTGACGTCCAGGACCCAGGTGACGCCGAAGCGGTCGGTGAGCATGCCGTACAGCGGCGCCCACTGCGCGGCCTCCAGCGGGCGCACGATGGCCGATCCCTCGGCGAGCTTGCCCCACAGGGCGCTGATCTCCTCGGCTTCGTCTCCACGCACGGAGACGAAGAACGGGTTCTCGCCCTGGTTCCAGGGCAGTTGCGAGGGCACGTCGTAGGCCATGACGTGGAACCCGTTGTCACCGGCCACCTCGCCCCACATCACCCAGTCCGCCTCGCTCTCGTCCTGCACGGCGCCCGCGTCCTTGTAGGTGACCGCGACCGTACGTCCGCCGAAGACCGACTGGTAGAAGTCCAGCGCCTCCCGCGCGGTGCCCCGGAAGTTCAGGTGAGTGGTGGTCCTGACAGACATGACCTGCTCCTTGCTCCATGTGACGCATACGCCGCCGGCCGCCCACGATCCGGGGGCGAGCTTCCCGAACGGCTCGTAGGCCACGATGCCGGTAGGAGAGGACAGGGTGTGTCCTCTACTGCCAAGGAACAACCGACCCGCATAAAACGCCCCCGCGGCTGCTCACGCTGCTCTCGCTGCTTCACCGAGACCTCCGACCGGCCCACTTGCCGCCCCCTGAGTCACACCCACCCCACCACCCACGCACCCCCACCAGCGGGGCATGAATCCTGGCCCTCCACGGGGGTAAGACGCCGGGCCGGTGCCGGGCCGCCCCACTCCACCGCCGCGCGGACCACCCACCGCCCTGCGGTCGGCAACGGACCGGCCCCCGTCCACGGATCCCCTCCGGGGCCCCCTCCCCCGGGGCCGCCCCGCCACGAAGCCGCACTTGCGGTGGAGGGTTGGGAGTCAAGGGTGACCGAAGGTCATCGGCTTGCCGACGCGACGAAGGAGCGCCCTTGACGCCCAACCCGGAGCCGCGAAACTAAACCCCAGGGGCGGCCCCCACCCGCCACGGAACTCCCCGGCCCACCCCGACTACCCTCGGCCCTCACCCGCACCCGACCTCACGGCATGCGCTTCTGCTCCGGCGGCGGGTGGCCGAAGATCCTCTCGAACAGGACGGCCTCATCCTGTTCCTGGAACGCACTGAGCAGCGCACGATGGAGTCGCCGGTACGCGCGGCGCTGCCTCCGTCGTTCCACCAGCCGCGCGACAGCGCCGGACCACCAGCGCGACCTTCGCCTCACAGCCCACCACCGTCACCGTCGGACGGCGGCCCCGACGGCGGCGGCTCGTAGTCCGGGCACATGGGATGGCCGCACTCGCACGGCGGCCACGTGAGCGCCGACGCCGGGGCCAGGTCCGCACCTTCCGCACCGGGCACGCCCTTCCGTACGACGAGGACGCCATCCGTCCCGAACGTGGCGATCAACACGGACAGTCGCCGCCGCGCCTCACTCCCCGTCATACGACCAACCGCCTGAGCCCGCTCTCCACATGCTCCAGCAGTGCGGGCGTCGGTTCGGTAAAGTCCCGTGGCACCCACCCCGGCACCAACCGCCAGAAGCCCCCCGCCTCCGCCCTCGCGGCCAACTCGTCCGGGTCGTCCAACCTCGGATCGGTGGCTTGTTCGGTCATGAGAGATGTACCTTCCGTTATCGCGCGCTTGCTTTGTGTGCTCAAGCTTCGGCGCAGCCGAGCGCGCCCAACAGGTAGGCGACTTGGACTCTGGAAGGTGTCCAATGACCATTCGGGGGTTTGAGTGACTGTCGAAAACGAGACCACGGAAACAACCGACCCCGCTGTCTCGCCCCTCGCTCACTTCGGAGCCGAGGTACGACTGGAGCGTGAGCGACTGGACATCTCACGCGCGGAGTTGGGCAACGCGGCGTGCTGTAGCTACTCGCTCGTGGCAAAGATCGAAGCCGGGAAGCGGGTACCACCGCTGGACTTCGCCGAGGCGTGCGACCGGATGTTCCCCCACTCCAACGGACGCTTTGCGCGGCTCTGGCCGCTTGCCCTGCGGTGGGCTTTCCCACCGTGGTTCCGCAGGTATGTCGAACTGGAGTGGACGGCCACCGCGATCTCCATGTTTCACCCCCAGCTGGTGCCTGGGCTCGTACAGACCGAGGAGTACGCGCGAGCTGTGCTACGAACCGGACGCCCAAGCAACCTAGATGACCTGGTGACTGCTCGCATGGAGCGGCAGCGCATCCTCGCACGTGAGAATCCGACCAGGCTGTGGATCATTCTGGACGAGGGCGTTCTCCGGCGCGCTACCGGCGGGAAGCGCGTCATGAGAGAACAGCTCGAACAGCTGCGGACTCTGGCGGAGACACCGCGCCATGTCATCCAGATCATCCCCAAGACCATCGCGGCGTATCCCGGATCGGGTTCTCCGTTCGGTCTTTTGTCCTTCAGCGAAGGCTCGGACGTGGTGCATGTGGACGGCTTCCCAAAGGGCTACGTTCTGGCCGATCCAGACGATGTGGCTACGGCCTCCGATGCCTATGATCTGCTTAAGGCAACAGCTCTGCCGCCAGACGAGTCGGCTTCTAAGATCGGCTCCATCTTGAAGGAATGCTATTCATGACCGAGCCGATCCGCGTACCGGAACAGGCGTGGCGGAAGTCCAGCTATAGCGGCAGCAACGGCGGCGAGTGCATCGAGGTGGCCGACGGCATCGCCGACACCGTCCCCATCCGCGACTCCAAGAACCCCACCGGCCCCATCCTCATCGCATCCCCCACCTCGTGGACCGCCTTCGTCGCCTTCGCCAAGGCCGCCACCGTCTGACCCGGCCGCCGAACCGGCTCCCCCTCTGCCCGTCCGGCGGCCGTCGCGTGCCTCTCGGGCCCGTACCCCTCAGGCCCGCGCCGCTCAAGTCCGTACGCGTGCCACCGAGACCACGTCGTAGTCCGTCTCCGGCGTCGGCTCCACCACGTCGAAGCGGGCGTTGGGCAGATAGATGCGGTCCCCGTAGACGGCCGCGGTCGTCGGGACCCGGAAGTTGTCGGGGTCGGTGAGCCGGGTGATCGCCGTGCCCTTCGTACCCGCGTCGTTGATCCTCAGCACATCGATGGCGTTCTGCCGCTGCTGAACGGCGTAGAGCGTGTGGCCGAGGAGGAGCAGGCCGTCGCCGTTCGGGAGCCGGGTCGGGCCGAGGTCCACGGCGCGCGCCACTCCCGTGCGGGGGTCGACCCGCATCAGACCGCCGCCGTTGGCGAAGCTGTTGACCACCAGCAGCGCACGGCCGTCCGGGGTCGTGGTGATGCCGTTGGCGGTGATGGCCGTCCCCTGGACCCAGTCGCCGGACAGCGGGACGGTCACGATCCGGTCCGCCGGCTCACCGTGCCGGCCGAGCGGGAGTTTGTAGAGCTGCGGCTCGTACGAGTCGGTGAACCAGGCGGCGTCGGGGGTCAGGATGACGTCGTTGACCATCGTGGCGTCCGTGCCCACGGTGAAGGTCTTGGTGATCCCGCCCGTACGGAGATCGGCGATCCGGATCTCGCCGCTCACCCCGCCGCACAGGAACAGCCGGCCCCGACCGTCGGTCTTGAGCCCGATGACGGGATGGTCGGGGCCCAGCCCCTGGACGACGACCCGGCCGCTGCCCGTCGCGAGACTCGCGCGGTACACGTCGCCGCGCGCGATCGATCCGATGTAGGCGTACGGCTCCGAGCCGATGGCGATCCCCTCGGGCCGGAAGCCGGCGGGCAGGGGGAAGCCGGCGGGCCAGCGCCTTCCGGTGGTTTCCATGGCGGCTGCCGTGCCGCCGAGCGGGGCCAGGAGCGCCGCGCCGCCGATGGCCGCCGCGGCTCCGAACAAACTCCGGCGTGCGAAGGAATGTCGCATGACGAACGTCCTTCCGAGGAATGGGATGCGTCCCTCGCACCCCATCACACGCTCCGGCCACACGGGGGCATTGGCCGGAACAGGCCCGCAGGCAAGGCCGGTTACGGCCCTCGGCCGTCGGCTCCCGTCTTCGCGGCGCCCTGCGAAGGAGTGTGCGAAGCACCCGCTTCTTCGCATTAGGCTCGGTCGGTGTGAAGGACCAGAGGGACGTGAAGGACGAGAAAGACCAGCGGGACCCGAAGGACGCGGGCGCAGTGCGGCGCTCCAAGGCACCAACGGCACCAACGGCGCCGAAGGCGCCCAAGGCCCCGGTCCCCAAGAGCGAGCAGACCCGCACGCTCATCCTCGAAACCGCGCTCCGGCTCTTCCAGGAGCGCGGTTTCGACAAGACGACCATGCGGGCCATCGCCGCGGAGGCCGGGGTCTCCGTCGGGAACGCGTACTACTACTTCTCGTCCAAGGAACACCTGGTCCAGGGCTTCTACGACCGGATCGGCGCCGAACACCGGCTGGCGGCGCGGGCCGTGCTCGACCGGGAGACCGACCTGGAGGCGCGCATGGCCGGCGTGCTGACCGTCTGGATCGATGTCGCCGCGCCGTACCACGAGTTCGCCGCCCAGTTCTTCAAGAACGCCGCCGACCCCGAGAGCCCGCTGAGCCCCTTCTCCCCCGAATCGGAGCACGCGCGGGACGCGGCCATCGCCGTCCACCGCGAGGTACTGGCCGGTTCCAAGGCGAAGGTTCCTGACGAACTGGCCGACCTGCTGCCGGAGTTGATGTGGCTCGCTCAGATGGGGCTGGTCCTGTACTGGGTGTTCGACCGCTCCGACAGCAGCGAGCGGTCGCGCCGGCTCGCGGAGCGCGGCTCCCGGCTGACCAGCAGGGGCATCGCCCTCTCGCGGTTCCGGGTGCTGCGACCGCTCGTACGGGAAGTGCACGAGCTGTTCGCGGACTTCCTGCCGGGGATGGCGGAGGTGGCCGCGACCCGCGCCTCGCGGAGGCCGGACGGCGAGAGCTGACCCGGCCCGGCCCCGAACCGGCCCCGCCGAGCCGGCCGCCTTCTGAACCGCGCCCGCCATCAGGCCACCGCCGGCCCGAACAGCCCGCCGTCAGCCCACAAGCACCGTCCACAGGTACCGTCCCCACAGGCACCACCCACCGGCACCGCCCTCAGAGCCGGCCCAGCTGCCACAGCCGCCAGATCCCGGTCCCGTCCGACAGATACTGCGCCCCCGTGACATCGTCACTGCTCAGCACGTAGTCCTTCTTCTGCCACAGCGGCAGCAGCGGCACGTCCTCGGCCACCACCTTCTGGATGGACCTGAAGTCCTGCGAGGCACGGGCGCGTTCGCCGTACTGCTGGGTGGACTCGATCAGCCGGTCGACGCGGTCGCTCGCGTACCCCGTGTGCAGCGTGGAGTCCCGGCCGACCAGGGGCTGGACGAAGTTGTCCGGATCCGGGAAGTCCGGCAGCCAGCCGACGGTGTACGCGTCGAACTGACCGCTGCTGTAGCCCTTCTGGAACGCCGTCCATTCCCGCTCGACGATCTTCACCTTGAACAGTCCGGTGGCCTCCAGCTGCTTGCGCAGCTCCGCCGCCTCCGGCGCGGCCGAACCGCCCTCCGCGTGCGCGAGCGTGAACGTCACCGGGGTCTCCACGCCCGCGTCCGCCAGCAGTTCCGCGGCCCGCTCCGGATCCGGCTCCGGATAGGTGTCGAAGAACGGTGTGGTGTGCGAGGTGATGCCCTGCGGGATGGGCGAGTAGAGCGGATCGACCGTCGAGGCGTAGACATTGAAGGCGATCTTGGACCGGTCGACGATCGCGGCGACCGCCTGGCGTACCGCCGTGTCGGCCATCGCCGACCCCTTGCGCACATTGAAGACGAGATTCCGGATCTCGGCGCTGTCGGCCTCGTTCATCCGGATGTCGTCCTTGCTCGCGTCCAGTCCGGCGATCAGCGACGGCGGCAGCTGGCGGTGGGTGACATCGACCGTACGGGCCTTCCAGGCGGCGGCCAGGTCGGCGGACTTCTTGAAGTAGCTGATGTCCACGGGCCCGCCGACCTCGCCGATCGCGCCCCGGTACCGCGGATTGGGCTCCAGACGCGCCGTGGAGCCGGGGGTGTACGTCTTGAGGACGTACGGCCCCGATCCGTCGGTCTCCGGGCCCGTGCGCAGCCCGTTCGCCGGGTAGCGGGTGTGGTCGACGATCGAACCGGCCCCGGTGGCGACCTTCAGCGGGAACGTCGCGTCGCGCGAGGCGAGCCGGAAGGTGACGGTCAGGCCGTCCGCCTCGACCGACTTGAGCGTGGCGAAGAGCGACTGCGGGCCGACGTCCGCCTTGATGGCGAGCACGCGGTCGAAGGAGTACTTGACGTCTTCCGCCGTGATGCTGTTGCCGTTGGAGAAATGGAGATCGTCCCGCAACTCGCAGCGGTAGGTGCGCAGTTCGCCGCCGATGAAGCCGCAGGTGCGGGCGGCGTCCGGAACCGGTGTGACCGAACTGGGTTTGAACGTCAGCAATGACTGGTAGATGTTCCCGAACAACGCCCAGGATCCGGCGTCGTACGCACCGGCCGGATCGAGCGAGGTGACCACGTCGGTCGTACCGACGGTGATCGCTTTCTGGTCGGCGTCGCGGGACGGGAGCAGCTGCCAGCCGCCCACCCCCGCGACCACCAGCACAAGAGATGTGATGAGTATCCGCAGACGGATCGGCCGCATGTGCTGTGCCCCTCTATCACGCCCACCCCTGACCGTGATGGCGCTCACCCAACCACAAGGGGTTCATGGGCGGAAGAGGAATGCCGGGACATACAGGAAACGGTCGTGTTAACCGTGCCGGACAGGGTCTGGACCCTGCCCGGCGAAGGTCCCGGCGCACGTCCCGGCGCACGTCCCGGCGAAGGTCCCGGCGAAGGTCTGCCGGACAGGCCCCTACGCCTGCCGCGAGGCCAGCTCCACGAGCGTGATGTCGGAGGGGGCGCCGACCCGGACCGGCGGGCCCCAGGCGCCCGCGCCGCGCGATACGTACAGCTGGGTGTCGCCGTACCGCTCCAGGCCGGCCACGGTCGGATTGGCCAGGCCCGCGAGGAGATTGCCCGGCCACAGCTGACCGCCGTGGGTGTGTCCCGAGAGCTGGAGGTCGACGCCGTAGCGCACGGCGTCGTCGATGACGACGGGCTGGTGGGCGAGGAGTACGGACGCTCTGGTCCGGTCGCGGTCGTCGAGCGCCTTCGCGAAGTCGGGGCCCGCGCCCTCGCTCTCGCCCGCGACATCGTTGACCCCGGCGAGGTCGAAGCCGGGGATCTCCACGCGCTCGTTCTCCAGGGGCCGGAGGCCCAGTTCACGGACGTGGTCGACCCAGGCGTCGGCGCCCGAGAAGTACTCGTGGTTCCCGGTCACGAAGAAGGAACCGTGCCGGGCCTTGAGACCCGCGAGGGGCTCGGCCGCCGGACCCAGGTCCTCGACGCTGCCATCCACCAGGTCACCGACGACGGCGATCAGATCGGGCTGGGTGGAGTTGATGGTGTCCACGATGCGCTGGGTGTGAGCGCGGCCCAGGATCGGTCCGAGGTGGATGTCGCTGACCACGGCGATACGGAAGCCATGGGCGCCGCGCGCCAGCTTGGCGAGCGGGACGGTGACGCGCTTGACGCGGGGGCCGCGCAGGACGCCGTACGTGCCGTATCCGACGGTGGCGAGCGCGGCGGTGGCGGCAGCGCCGCCGACGACACGCGAGACGAACAGGCGGCGGGAGGGCCCGGGGCCGGGAGCGACGGCAGGGGCGGGAGCGGAAGCGGGTGAGGTGGCCGGAGCGGACGGTTCCGGCAGGTCCGGACGTCCGTCGGATATGTCCGCATCAGGACGAGCACCAGGGCCCGTGCCCGACCCCGTACCCACCGGCGTACGCGCGACGGCCTCCGCCGGGACCTCAGCCCCCGCCGGGGCCTCGGCCCCGGCCGGCGCGTCCGCGACGCCCGACGCGTCCCGGCGCTCCAGCAGCCGCCGCAGCAGCGGCCGTACGGCCTCGCCCACCAGCAGCGCCAGCAGCAGGTAGAGCAGCGCCGCCAGCCACAGGAAGCCCGGCCAGGCCAGCGTCTGCTGCGCCCAGAAGGGCATCCCCGAGCGCCCAGAGGCCACGGCGCCGACCGACAGTAACGGCAGCACGATCACGGCGACGGTGCCCAGCCTGCGGGCGAGGCCGCCGGGGCTGGTCGTGTCGCGCACCAGGCGCCGCCACAGGTACCAGTGCGCCGCTGCCACCAGCGATATGGCGGCGAGCGCCGCCAGAACGGTCACGACGACCACGAACAGGCCCCTATCCCTTTGTCCCAGTTGTTCACGGCGTCAGGTGCTGTTCGCTCTGCTCGCGCCGGAGCGCGCGCACCGACCGGAACCCGATGACGCCAACGGCCGTCCCCAGAAGAAAGGACACGATGGCGAGCGTCAGGTGCACCCAGAAGTACCCCGTCGGATCACCGGCGTCGTCAAACGCGAGTCCACTGCCGTCCTGCCACAGGTTCTTGACGAAAGTGATCCAGATGAACCAGCTCCACACCCCGAAGGCGAGCAGGAACCAGGACACGGGGCGGTTGAGCTTCATGACTTCAGTATCACCGGCGCCGTCCGCACAACGGCAGCCGGGTCCGGTGAATCCGGGGCCGGTGAATCCGGGTCCGGAGGGCAGGCGGCCGGATCGGAACGCGGTACGGTCGTACGCGGTAGAGCCAGTGGGGCTGTACGCGCCGCGTACGGGGCCGATCAGCCCACCCGGGTCGGCGTCGGTGTCCACGCCATGTACGTTTTCGATCGTGTCCGCTCTGAAAAAGACCGTGTTGACGGTCGCCGCCGCCGCAGTGCTTCCCGTGATGACCGCCGTGCCCGCGTCGGCCGACGGCAAGATCGACGGGCCCGACACCAACGGGCCGAAGCCGCCCGTCTCCATGTCCACGGTCGGCGGTGCCAAGCTCGGCCGGGCGGGTACGCAGGTCAACCTCGGGGCCGGCGCGCCGGTCCTGCCCAAGCAGCTGAGCGGCCGGTCCTGGATCGTCGCGGACGCCGAGTCGGGTGCGGTGCTGGCCTCGCACAACGCCCACTGGCGGCTGCCGCCGGCGTCCACCCTCAAGATGCTCTTCGCGGACACGGTGCTGCCCAAGCTGTCCAAGAACGAGGTGTACAAGGTGGCGCCCACCGACCTCGCGGAGGTGGGCGCGGGCAGCAGCCTGGTCGGCGTCAAGGAGAACCTCACCTACTCCGTCCACGATCTGTGGCTGGGGGTCTTCCTGCGCTCCGGCAACGACGCCGTCCACGTGCTCTCCAAGATGAACGGCGGGATCCCCAAGACCGTCAAGGACATGCAGAAGCACGCCGAAGAGCTCCAGGCGCTGGACACGCATGTCGTGACGCCCGACGGCTACGACGAGAAGAACCAGGTCTCCAGCGCGTACGACCTCACGCTGATCGCCCGCTCCGGACTCCAGAAGAAGGACTTCCGGGAGTACTGCTCGACGGTGTCGGCCAAGTTCCCCGGCGACGTGCAGAAGCCGAAGGAGGGCGAGAAGGCCGAGAAGGACAAGAACGGGGACCCGAAGCGCGACTCGTTCGAGATCCAGAACACCAACCGGCTGCTGACCGGCGCCCCCGGCGTCACCACGTACAAGGGCATCGCCGGAGTGAAGAACGGCAACACCACCCACGCGGGCGCGACCTTCACCGGGGTCGCGGAGCGCAACGGCCGGGTGCTGCTCGTCACGGTCATGAACCCGTCCTCCACGGAGGGCCAGGCGGTCTACCAGGAGACGGCGCGGCTGCTGGACTGGGGCTTCTCGGCTGCCGGGAAGGTGAAGCCGGTCGGTGAGCTGGTGCCGCCCAAGTCCGCCCGTACGAAGGCCTCGCCGAACCCCACCGCCGTGGGAGCGGACTCGGCCGGGGCCGGTAAGGCCACCGAGCCCGCCAAGTTCGCGGCCGCGAACGGCGAGGGCACGGGCGGTGTCGGAACGGCTCTCGCGGTCGCGGGCGGGGTGCTGGTCGTGCTGGGAGGCGCGGTGTTCCTCGTCAACCGGCGCTGGCCGCTGCCCGACCTGGTCCGGCGCCGTCCGCGCGAGTAGACCCGCCCGCGCGGTTGCCGTCGCCCCGCCGCTGCTCGGTCTCCGGGCCGGACTGCGGGCCGGACTGCGGGCCGGACTGCGGGCCGGATTCCGCGTCGGCCCCCGGGGCGGCCCCCGGCCCGGTGTCCTGTCCGGTGTCCCCCTCGTCCGCCAGGTCCTTCTTGCTGCGCGTCGCCGTCCAGGCGGCGCAGAACAGCAGCAGCTTCGCCGTGAAGTTGATCCACAGCAGCAGCGCCACCGGCACCCCGAACGCGCCGTACATGCTCTTCGCCGCCACGCCGCTCATATAGCCGCCGAGCAGCAGCTTGAGCAGTTCGAAGCCGACGGCGCCGATGAGCGCGGCGACGATGAGGCGGCGGCGCGGCGGGTGGACGCGCGGCAGCAGCGTCAGTACGTACAGCAGCAGGAGGAAGTCGGCGAGGACCGCCACGACGAGGGCGGCGGTCTGGAGCAGCACCCCGCCCGCGCCGTTCCCGGGGATGCCCAGCCGGTCGGCGGTCCAGCCGACGGCGGTGGAGCCGAAGCCCGAGGCGCCCAGTGAGGCCAGCCCGACCGCTCCCAGACCGAGGAGCGCCACCGCGTCCTTGCCCTTGAGCAGGAACGGATTTCCCTCTTCCGCTTCGTCCAGTTCCCAGACGGCGCGCAGGCACTCCCGCATGGAGCCGACCCAGCCGATCCCGGTGAGGAGCAGCAGCGCGCCGGCCACCACCCCGACCGTGCCCGCGTTGGCCACCAGTCCGTTGATGTCCAGCTGTTGGGAGATGCCGGGGACCTGCTCGGCGATGGTGTCCTGCACCTTGTCGAGCTGACTCCGGCTGAGCAGCGCGGCGCCGATCGCGGCGCCGACGGTGATCAGCGGGAAGAGCGCGATGAAGCTGATGAAGGTGATGGCGGCGGCCAGCCTGGTCCAGTGGACGCGGTCGAGCGTCTCGTAGGAACGCCAGGCGTGCGTTCGCATCAGCCTGGCCACGAACGGGCCGACAAGGGGCAGTTTCTTCAGCCAGTCCATGAATGACGTGTACCCGCTGATCGGAAAACAAGCGCGAGCGGCACGACAAAGGCCGCAAAGAATGCTGTAGGGGGCGATACGGTCACCACCATGTCTGCCGACACCACCCTCGACACCGACGCCGCCACCGGTCTTGACGCCTCCGCCCTTGACGCCGCTCTTGACTCCGCCGCTCTTGAGGCCTCCGCCCTTGACGCCGCCCTCGTGGACGACGACGTCGACCCGTTCGTCTCCCTCACCGGCTGGGGCCGTACCGCCCCGACGACCGCCCTGCTGGTCCGCCCCCGTTCGTACGAGGAGGCGGTCGCCGCCGTACGCGCGACCGGAAGCCGTGGCGCCATCGCCCGCGGCCTCGGCCGGGCCCATGGCGACGCGGCACGGAACGCGGGCGGCGCGATCCTCGACACGACCGCGCTGGACGGGATCCACGCCATCGACGCGGACACGGGCGTCGTCGTGTGCGGCGCGGGCGTGAGTCTGCACCGGCTGGTCGAGGTGCTGCTGCCGCTGGGATGGTTCGTGCCGGTGATGCCCGGGACGCGCTATGTGACGGTCGGCGGGGCCATCGCCGCCGACATCCACGGCATGAACCACCCCGTGGCCGGTTCCTTCGCCCGCCATGTGCTGTCGGTGGAGCTGCTGACCGCCGACGGTGAAGTGCGTACGGTCCCCCGCGGCACCCCGCTCTTCGACGCGACGACGGGCGGGCTCGGCCTGACGGGCGTGATCCTCTCGGCGACCGTACGGCTGCACCGCGTGGCGACCTCCCTGATGTCCGTCGACACCGAACGGGCCGGGGATCTGGACGATCTGCTCGCCCGGCTCGCCACCTCCCGCCCTCGCCACCGGTACGCGGTCGCCCGGATCGATCTGCTGGCCCGGGGGGCGGCTCTGGGGCGCGCGGTGCTGATCCGCGGGGAGCACGCGCCGCTGGACGCCCTCCCCGCGCGCGCCCGGCGGCGCCCACTGGCTCGGCGCCCGCTCCCCTTCCGGCCGGGAGATCTCACGGCCGCGCCCGCGCTCGTACCGCCGGGGCTGCCCGTACCGCCGGGGCTGCTCGGACGGACCGCGGCCGGGCTCGTCAACGCGCTCGGCTACCGCGCGGCGCCGCCGCGCAGGACCGGGGAGCTGCGGCGGCTCGCGGCGTTCTTCCATCCGCTGGACCGCGTGCCGCACCGGAACCGGATCTACGGGCGCGACGGCTTCGTCCGGTACCAGTTCGTCATCGGGCACGGGCAGGAGGAGGCCCTGCGGCGGATCGTGGAGCGGATGGCGCGCCGGGGCTGCCCGTCCTTCCACGCCGAGCTCAGACGTTTCGGAGAGGCGGATCCGGGGTGGCTGTCGTTCCCGATGGCCGGGTGGGCGCTGGCCCTGGACCTGCCCGCGGGGCTGACCGGGCTCGGCCCGTTCCTGGACGAGCTGGACCAGGACGTCGCGGCGGCCGGGGGCCGGGTCTGTCTCGCGAAGGACGCCCGGCTGCGGCCGGACCTGCTGGCCGCGATGTATCCGCGGCTGGACGAGTTCCGCGCGCTGCGCGCCGAGCTGGATCCGCGCGCGGTCTTCACCTCGGACCTGTCACGCCGGCTGTCGCTCTAGGCCCTCTCCGGCCCGCCTCTCCCCCTTCCCCCCCACTTCCCTTGTCTGCCCTGCTGCCCCCTGAGGAGCGATTCACGATGAAGGACGCCTTCGGCACCCCGCAGTCCCTGCTCATCCTCGGCGGTACGTCGGAGATCGGGCTCGCCACCGCGCGCCGGCTGATCGCCCGCCGGACCCGTACGGTCTGGCTGGCCGGCCGCCCCTCCGCCGACCTGGACACCGCCGCCGCCCGGCTGCGGGCCCTGGGCGCGGACGTCCGTACCGTCGCCTTCGACGCCCTGGACCCGGGCTCACACGAGGAGATCCTCGGCAAGGTCTTCGCGGAGGGCGACATCGATATGGTGCTGCTCGCCTTCGGAGTCCTCGGCGACCAGGCGAACGACGAGGCGGAGCCGCTCGCGGCGGTCCGGGTGGCGCAGACCAACTACACCGGCGCGGTCTCGGCGGGTCTGGTGTGCGCGGGCGCGATGCAGACGCAGGGGCACGGTTCGCTGGTGGTGCTGTCGTCCGTGGCCGGCGAGCGGGCCCGCCGCGCGGACTTCATCTACGGGTCGAGCAAGGCGGGCCTGGACGCGTTCGCGCAGGGGCTCGGGGACGCCATGTACGGCACGGGGGTGCAGGTCATGGTCGTACGGCCCGGATTCGTACGGTCGAGGGTGACGACCGGCCGGCCGGAGACGGCGCTGGCCACCACACCGGAGGCGGTGGCGGCGGCCATCGAGCTGGGGCTGCGGCGGCGCTCGGAGACCGTCTGGGTGCCGGGGGCGCTACGGGTGGTGATGGCGGCGGTGCGTCATCTGCCGCGCCCGCTGTTCCGCAGGCTGCCGGGCTGAGGCAGGGGGGGTCAGCGGAGTAAGGACTCCGGAGCCGGGACTCAGCGCAGGAGCCGTGACTCCGCGCAGGGAGGCTGGCCGCCCGCCGGGGGTGTGTCGACGGGGGTGCTCTGCGAGGGCACCCCCGAGACCTCTCCGCCACCGCCGAACGCGTACTCGTGCAGCTTGCGCCATACGGCGTCCGCGCCCTGCTCGTACAGCGCGAAGGACGTGCAGCTCCAGGCCGCGCCGTACTCGGACAGCTCCTCGTAGGCCCGGTCCATCGCCTCCTCGGCGATACCGTGCGCCACCGTCACATGGGGGTGGTACGGGAACTGGAGCTCGCGTACGAGCGGTCCCGACGAGTCCCTGACCCGCTTCTGAAGCCAGGTGCAGGCCGACGCGCCCTCGACCACCTGGATGAAGACCACGGGCGAGAGCGGGCGGAACGTACCGGTGCCGGACAGCCGCATCGGGAACGGCCTGCCGGCCGACGCGACCGCGGCGAGATGCGCCTCGATCGCGGGCAGCGCCGACGCGTCGACCTCGGTGGGCGGCAGCAGCGTGACATGCGTGGGAATGCCGTGTGCGGCGGGGTCACCGAAGCCCGCACGCCGGTCCTGGATCAGGCTCCCGTACGGCTCCGGGACCGCGATCGAAACGCCGAGCGTTACGGTCCCCACATCGATCTCCTCAGTCCCGTGGTCCATGTGTCGATGGTCTGCGTCTTCGCCGCCGCCCGCCAGTGTGACGGTCGCACCGCCCGGCCCGCCAGCGGCGGCCCGAGCCGTCCGGCGCGGCGGTCTTCCGTACCGGTGCACCCCACTGACCTCCGGTGTCTTCGCTCCGCGACGGCGCCCGGCGCCACTTCCGCGCCGGTGCGCCGCCGGTACTCCTCCGTACCGCGCCAGTACTCCGTCGGTGCGCGGCCCGTACTCCGTCGGTGCGTGGCCCGCGCCGTCAGTGCTTGGCGGGGAGGAAGCCGACTCTGTCGTAGGTCTGCGCCAGGGTCTCGGCCGCGACCGCACGGGCCTTCTCCGCGCCCTCGGCCAGGATCGAGTCCAGCGTCTCCGGATCGTCCAGATATTCCTGGGTGCGTGACCTGAACGGGGTGACGAACTCGACCATCGCGTCCGCCAGGTCCGTCTTCAGCGCACCGTAGCCCTTACCAGTGTATTTGTCCTCCAGCTCCGCGACGGTGGTGCCCGTGAGCGTGGAGTAGATCGTGAGGAGGTTGCTCACCCCCGGCTTGTCCGCGGTGTCGAACCGGATCTCCGTGCCGGTGTCGGTGACCGCGCTCTTGATCTTCTTCGCGGTGGCCTTCGGCTCGTCGAGCAGATTGATCAGGCCCTTGGGCGTGGACGCCGACTTGCTCATCTTGGCCGCCGGCTCCTGGAGGTCGTAGATCTTCGCGACCTCCTTGACGATGTGCGGCGCCGGGACCGTGAACGTCTGGCCGAAGCGGCTGTTGAAGCGCTCGGCGAGATCGCGGGTCAGCTCGACGTGCTGCCGCTGGTCCTCACCGACCGGGACCGCGTTCGCCTGGTACAGCAGGATGTCGGCGACCTGGAGGATCGGGTACGTGAAGAGACCGACCGTGGCGCGGTCCGCGCCCTGCTTCGCGGACTTGTCCTTGAACTGCGTCATCCGGGAGGCCTCGCCGAAGCCGGTGATGCAGTTCATGACCCAGGCGAGCTGGGCGTGCTCGGGCACATGACTCTGGATGAAGAGCGTGCACCGCCGCGGGTCGAGACCGGCGGCGAGCAGCTGCGCCGCGGCGAGACGGGTATTGGCGCGCAGCTCGGCGGGGTCCTGGGGAACAGTGATCGCGTGCAGGTCCACGACCATGTAGAAGGCGTCGTGGGTTTCTTGCAGCGCGACGTACTGGCGCACCGCACCGAGGTAGTTCCCGAGATGGAACGAGCCTGCGGTGGGCTGGATTCCGGAGAGCGCGCGGGGACGATCAGAGGCCATGCTCACCATTCTCTCAGGTATGACCGACAGGTCGGGAACGGAGACGGGAGGGGAGCCGGAACGGATACGGAGCGGATACGGACCGGGGACGGGACGGAGACACGGCCGGGCAAGGTTTCCTCGTCCTCGCCGCGAGCGACGATAGAAAGTGGGGCTGCACCCCGCCCGTACCGCACAGCTTGTCCCGCGCAGCCCGCACGGCTTGTCCCGCACAGCTGGTCCTGACCGATCGGAGAAACCCGTGTCGACAACGGAGAGTGCCATCGCCTCGGCGGAGGCGCACAGTGCGCACAACTACCACCCGCTGCCCATCGTGGTCGCCTCCGCGGACGGCGCGTGGATGACCGATGTCGAGGGGCGGCGCTACCTCGACATGCTCGCCGGGTACTCGGCGCTCAACTTCGGCCATGCCAACAGGAGGCTCATCGACGCCGCGAAGGCGCAGCTGGAGAGGGTGACGCTCACCTCCCGGGCGTTCCACCACGACCGGTTCGCCGACTTCTGTACGCGGCTGGCCGAGCTGTGCGGCATGGAGATGGTGCTGCCCATGAACACCGGCGCGGAGGCGGTGGAGACCGCCGTGAAGACCGCCAGGAAGTGGGGCTACCAGGTCAAGGGCGTGCCGGACGGCATGGCGAAGATCATCGTCGCGGCCAACAACTTCCACGGCCGTACGACCACGATCGTCAGCTTCTCGACGGACGCGGAGGCGCGGGCGGACTTCGGCCCGTACACGCCCGGCTTCGAGATCGTTCCGTTCGGGGACCTCACCGCGATGGACGCGGCGATGACCGAGAACACCGTGGCCGTGCTGCTGGAGCCGATCCAGGGCGAGGCCGGGGTGCTGATGCCGCCGGCGGGCTATCTCGCCGGGGTGCGGGAGCTGACCCGGCAGCGGAACGTGCTCTTCATCGCGGACGAGATCCAGTCGGGTCTGGGCCGGACGGGGAAGACCTTCGCCTGTGAGCACGAGGGCGTGGTGCCCGACATGTACGTCCTGGGCAAGGCGCTGGGCGGCGGGGTGGTGCCGGTGTCGGCGGTGGTGTCCTCGGCCGGGATCCTCGGCGTGTACCGCCCCGGCGAGCACGGCTCGACCTTCGGCGGCAATCCGCTCGCCTGCGCGGTGGCGCTGGAGGTCATCGCGATGCTGCGGACGGGCGAGTTCCAGCAGCGCGCGGCGGAGCTGGGCGACCATCTCCACCATGAACTGGGCGTGCTGGCGGGCGGTGGCGCCGTGGAGACGGTACGTGGCCGGGGTCTGTGGGCGGGGCTGGACATCGTGCCCTCGCACGGAACGGGCCGGGAGATCTCGGAGCGGCTGATGGACCGCGGCGTGCTGGTGAAGGACACGCACGGCTCCACGATCCGGCTCGCCCCGCCGCTGGTGATCAGCAAGGAGGACCTGGACTGGGGGCTGGACCAGCTCAGGGCGGTGCTGGCCGAGTAGGTCCTGTCCGGTATGTGGTGTCCGCCCGGGGGCGTCCCCCGGGCGGACGACGCTACTTTCGCAACACGCCCGAGAGGATCACGTGCCCTAGAGGATCACGTGCGGCAGGAAGCGGGCGTACTCGTCGGTGATCAGGCCCGCGGACTCACGGATGCCGAGGCCCGCCGCCTCGTCCTCGACGACCCACGCGCCGAGCACCACGCGGTTGCCGTCGAAGTCGGGCAGCGGCGCCAGCTCCTGGTAGCAGCACGGCTCGTCCCGTAGCACCGGGGGCGCCCCCGGCTCGTGGACGGTGACTCCGGCGCCTTCCCTGCCGAGGAGCGGCTTGGCCACATAGCCGCGGGACGCGGCCAGTTCGCGGGGGCCGTCGAGGTGGGAGGGCAGCAGGTTGGGGTGGCCGGGGTGGAGTTCCCAGAGGATCGCCAGGAGTGCCTTGTTGGAGAGGAGCATCTTCCAGGCGGGTTCGATCCAGCAGGTGGTGCCCGTACCGCCGCCGTTGTCCAGGGTGTCCTGGACATGCGGGCCGAAGCGGTCGGTGGTCAGCCACTCCCAGGGGTAGAGCTTGAAGCAGCTGCGGATGAAGCGCAGCCGGTCGTCGACGAAGCGGCCCGACAACCGGTCCCAGCCGATCTGTTCGACGGAGAGCGCCTCCGTGTCCAGGCCCGCCTGCTGGGCGGTCTCGCGCAGATACGCGACCGTCATCAGGTCCTCGCCCAGTTCGTCGCCGTCGGAGTGCGCGAAGTGCACCGGGCCGGGCGGCAGGAGGCCGGACTGCCGTTTCCAGGCGGCGACCAGGCGTTCGTGCAGGGAGTTCCACTGGTCGGCGTGGGGGAACCGGTCCTCCATCCAGAACCACTGGGCGCTCGCGGCCTCGACCAGTGAGGTGGGGGTGTCGGCGTTGTACTCCAGCATCTTGGCCGGGCCCGTGCCGTCGTAGTGCAGGTCGAACCGTCCGTAGATGGAGGGCAGTTCGGCGCGGCGCCGCCAGGACTCGGCGATCAGGGCGGCGAGCCGGGGGTCGGTGATGCCGAGGTCGGCGAAGCGGTCGTGCTCGACGATATGCGCGGCGGCGCCCAGACACAGCGCGTGCAGCTCTTCGACGACCTCTTCGAGTGCCTCGACCTCGGGCAGCGTGAAGGAGTAGTAGGCGCTCTCGTCCCAGTACGGCCGCAGCGAGTCGTCCGGGTAGCGGGTGAGCGGGTAGATGACGCCCTGCTCCTCGACGATCCGCTGCCAGTCGGGACGGGGCTCCATGGTGTGACGTTTCATCAGCGGAGCACTCTGCCGGTCCGGGGCATCACTCTGTCGGTCCGGGGCATCACTCAGCCGCCGCCGGAGCCGGAGGAGGAGCAGCCGAAACCGCCCCGGTCGACGGCCGACTTGTCGAAGCTGCCGCCGTCGACCTTGCCCTTGCTGCTCTTGCCGCCGTAGTAGTACGAGCCGCTGCCGCCGCTCTTGCATTCGGAGCTGGGCAGGGTCTGCCGGGTCGTCCGGTCGGCGCACCGTTTGTCCGGGTCCGAACCGCAGGAGGTGATCGTGACGGCGAGGACCCCCATGCTCCCGAGCACGACTGTGCTCGACCTCAGCCTCCGTTGACGCGTAGCGGCCATGTGCCCGCCCCTTCCCCCGTTGTTGTCAACCACCATAGGCGGCCCCACCGCCCTGCCGTAAAGGCGGCCGGGCGGTCTTTCCTGGCCGCTGCCCGGGACCGGCCGCTGCCCGGGGCCGACCTCTGTCTGGCGTCGGCCTCTGTCCGGGGCCGGCCTCTGTCCGGGGCTGGGGGCCGGCCTCTGCTCGATGCCGAACTCCGCCCGGGGCCGCTACCGTCCCGCGACGCGCCGGATCTCGCCCTCCTCGGGCAGCAGATCCGTGATCATCTCCCAGACCCGCTTCGCGTCCGTCCGCACCAGCCGTACCGCGCTGTCGGGGCCGACCTGCCCCGGGGCGACCGGTTCCGCGGGCAGTTCACGGTGCCAGTAGCCCAGCGGGCCGCAGTCCCAGACGCCGAAGCCACGGACCGCCACGCCGTCCTGGCCGCCGTCGCGGCCCCGCCAGGCCGCGGTCATGCGCCAGCTGGACCGCAGCTCACCGATCATGTCGGCGAGGAGCGTGAGCGCGGGCTCGTCCAGGGTTCCGGACGGCTCCATCGTGCCGGACGGCTCCAGGGCGGCGGCGGCCGATTCCAGGGCGGCGCGGATGTGGTCCCGTTCCGCGCTGCCGGACGCGGCGGCGGGGACGTCCGCCACGCTCCCGACCCCCGCTTCGAGCGTCGCGACGGTGGTCTCGACGACGGCGAGCCCCGCGTCGCGCACGGCGGCGGACTGCTGGAGGTTCACCATGCCCGCCATCGCCCAGACCAGCGTTTTCGGCTCGACCGTCGTGTACTCGGCCTCGCGCTCCCCGGGCCAGGACTGGTGGGCGACCACATGGTCCTCCCCGATGATCAGCCCGTGGTTCAGGGTGCCCTGACGGCCCGTGGCCTCCAGTGAGACGACCACGACGGGGTTGACGAGCGTCTTCAGCACGGGCAGCAGCAGAACGGACAGCTCACCATCCTGGCCGAGCAGGCCGCACCGCCGCAGTTCGTCCCTGGCCGCGGTGTACTCGTCGGGCACGGGCCGGTCGGTCGCCAGTTCGGTGAGGACGATGACGTGCTCGTCGCTCAGCCGGAAACGGGGCCGGGTGATGTCGTACGAAGGCATGGCGGAACACTCGCTTCACTACTGGGCGCCGGTGGTCGGTCAGGGCGAGAAGGGCGGACAGGGCGGACAGGGCGGGAAGGGCGGATGGGTCGTCAGGTGCCGTGTGCCGGCCGGAACACGCTCAGGACTGGCTCTCCGCGAAGAGCCGGGTGGACCGCGCGAAGGAGGCCCGTACGGCACCGCCCCTGGTCAGCGGGGCCCGGTCCACACCGGCGAAGAGCGAGACGATCGCGATGTCCGCGGCGACGGCCCGGCCCGTCACCCGCACCACCAGCTTCTTGCTCGCGCCGATGCCGGACTGCTTGGCCGTGAGGGAGACGCCCGGGTCCTCGTTGTCGGCCTCCCGGCGCAGGACGTACTGCTTCCGGTTGACCGCCCACAGCCGGTAGTGGTCCCCGCCGTAACGGAAGTGCAGGGCACGGGCCTTGTGCGTGAGCCCGAACCGGTTGCGCCGCAGGTACACCATCGCGTCGCCGACCCTGAGGGTGGACCGGTTGAGCGTCGGCAGGTCCGCCGCCTCGGTGTGGATGCCGCGGGTCTCGAACGTCGCGGTGGGGATGAGCGTGCCGCGCACCTCCGAGACCACGCTGCCCGGGGTCGTCTTCCTGGGCAGCGGGCAGGTCAGCACGATCTCGCCGAACTCCGGGGAGGAGCCCCGGTAGCCCGCGCGCCGCTCGTGCGTGCGGCCCTCCTTCCAGAACTCCAGCGTGATCGGGGCGGTGGCGGTATGCATCGGTCTTCGGTCTCCTTCAGTCGAACGGGTTGAGGGCGCTGCCGAGCTTCTTCGCCCCGCCGGCGATACCGTCCCCGATGTCGGACGCCTTGTCGCCGACCCAGTCCCCGGCCTTCTCGATTCCCTTGCCGATGGCCTCGTGGTTGTCCCAGATCAGGGCGCCCGCGTAGGCCGCGCCGGTGCCGACGGCCAGGCCGAGCGTCACCGGGTTGGGCGCGACGGTCAGAGCCGTCATCGAGGCGCTGAACGCGGTCCCGGTGAGGTCGGTCGCGAACTTCGACGGGTCGGCCTTGATCATGTCGGTGTCGTACGTCGCGAGGTTCGCGACGCCGTACGCCGTCGACGCGACACCGCCCACCACGCCCGCCCCGCGCATCCAGCCGGCCGCCTTCGCGGCGTTCGCCAGGCCGCCCTGCGAGGCCACCCGGGCCAGGTTGGCCTCGGAGGCGGTCGGCATGAAGTAGGCGCCGTTGCGCATGAAGCCGCCGAACATGGCGGCCTCGTCCGATCCGGTCAGGGCCGTGATCATGCCGGGCGGGACACGGGTGAGCAGACTGCCGGGAGCCGCGCCCGCGAGCCGGGTGTTGACCATGCGGCTGAGGAAGGTGCCCGGGGCGTTGGGTATGTCCCCCTTCAACACCTTGACCAGCTTGTACGAGTACAGGCCGGCCGCGGTGAGGGCACCGGTGAACGCGCCCACCGTGATCGCGCCGTTCGACACCTGCGACACCAGCTTCGCCAGCTCGGGATTGCCGGTGAGACGGGTCATGCCGTCGCGCTGGAGGCGCTTGATGTAGTCGTCGAGGGTCTCGTTGTCGCGCTTCTCGAGCCACGCGAGGTCGAGGCGGTCCTGCTTCTGCTGGTCGTCGGACGCCGCCACCTTGCCGGCGTCGCCGTTGAAGCCGGTACCGGCCGTCGCGTCGTTCTTGTTGCCCTGGCCGTCCTTGACCACGGCCTCCAGGTCCTTCTTCAGGTCCGCGTCGGCGTCGTCGACCGCCTTGACGCACCCCTTGATGTACTCCGCCCAGGACTGCTCGCTCGCCCGGATGCTCGTGGCGTAGTCGGGGTCGTGCCGGGTCGCCGCGCGCTCGGCCTCGGTGAGCGACGCGTAGTCGAACGCGACGTTGCCCTGTTCCGAGACCTTCATACCGGCCTTGACCGCGTCCGCGCGGGCGTTCTCCAGCTGTTTCTTCAGCTCGGTGAACTGCTGGTGCGCGTTGCGCAGCAGGGTCGCGGTCGCCTTCGCCTGGGTCTGCGCGGCCTGGTACTCGTAGCGGGTCGCGGCGAAGTTGGTCTCCGCCCGGACGGAGCTGTCGCCGAGCCAGGTGCCGTCCATCGTGATCTTCTGCACGCTGTCGCGGTAGCGCTTCTCGACCTTGTGGAACTCGTCGGCCATCTCCTGCCACTTGTCGGCGGCCGTGCTCAGCCCACCGAAGTCGGTGGTCATGACATCGTGATACGTCAGCATGCTGGATTTCCCCCGTGAGACGACGCGGACGCGTCACGCGGTCCGGGCCTCAGGAGTCCGGACGTCAGGAGTCCGGGCGTCGGGGCACGGCGTGACGGTACGTCGGTACATCAGAACGTCAATCAGTACTTCTCGAAGTTCGACGGGATGCCGCTGATGGTGCCGCGGCGGTCGACATCGGTCTGGGTGAGGATGGTCACCGTCGACCGCAGGGCGCCCTTCTCCGTGTTCAGCCGTCCCACGAGAGTCTTCACCTGGCTCTCCCAGGTGGTCTGCACCGTCTTCAGCCCGGTGGCGGTGGCCCAGCCGGAGAAGGCGCTGACCGCGGAGGTCATCGAGGTATCGGCCCAGTCGCCGGCCTTCTTGGTGTTCGGCTGGAGTTCCGTCTCGATGGTGTTCGCCGCCGCGCGCTTCTGGGCGGGCGTCGAGGCGAGGTTGGGGGCGCCGAGACCCGGCAGCGGTGCGGCGGGACGGTCCGCGTCGGGGACTCTGTTGAGCTGCATGGAGGCGGCGGTACCGCCCTGTGCCGGAGCCCAGCCCTGCTCGAATGCCATCCGTAACCCCCCGGTTTGCGGTGCCGCGATCAAGATTTCGCAGTGGGATTGTATAACTCCGGTCCTCGCGGGCCGCTTTCGGGGAACTGTCACGTCCGATACGCGAGTTACGAGAGGTACGGGAGTGACGGCGCCGTCCGGCTCACGGCAGCACCCGGCACAGTGCGTCCAGCGCGCCCGTCCACGCGCTGTCCGGCGGGGTGGCGTAGCCGACCACCAGGGCGTCGCGCCCCGGCGGCGCCGAGGGGTGGGCGAAGCGGGACAGGCCCTCCACCGCGAGCCCCTGCCAGGCCGCGGCCTCGACCACCGAGCGCTCGGTGCCGGGCGGCAGTTCGAGGACGGCGTGCAGGCCGGCCGCGATGCCGGTCACGCTGATACCGGGCGCCCGGTCCGCCAGCGCCGCCACGAGCTGGTCGCGGCGGCGCCGGTAGCGCAGCCGCATGGAGCGGACATGACGGTCGTACGCGCCCGAGGCGATGAACTCCGCGAGCGTGAGCTGGTCCAGCGCGCTCGTCGCCCACTCGGCCTCGCCCTTCGCCGCCGCCACCTCGCCGACCAGTTCGTCCGGCAGCACCAGCCAGCCGAGCCGCAACCCCGGCGCCAGGGACTTGCTCGCCGTGCCGCAGTACACGACCCGCTCGGGGTCGAGCCCTTGAAGGGCGCCGACGGGCTGGCGGTCGAACCGGAACTCCCCGTCGTAGTCGTCCTCCAGGATCAGCCCGCCCGTACCGCGCGCCCAGTCGACGGCCGCCGCGCGCCGGTCGGGGTGGAGCGCCACGCCGGTCGGGAACTGGTGCGCGGGCGTCAGCAGCACCGCGCCGACGCCACGGGCGCCCGCCGGGTCCGGCGGGTCGGCCAGGTCCTCGGTGCGCGTGCCGAGCGCGTCCAGGGCGAGGGCGGGGGTCCGCAGCCCGGCTCCGGTCAGCAGGTCCCGGTGTATGTCGAGGCCGTACGACTCGGTGGCCACCGCCCGCACCCGGCGCGCGGTCAGGACCTTCCCGAGGAGCGTCAGCCCGTGGAGGAAGCCCGCGCAGACCACGATCCGCCCGGGGTCGGCGTACACACCGCGCGCCCGCGCCAGGTAGTCGGCGAGGACGGTACGCAGTTCGGTCCGGCCCCGCGGGTCGCCGTACCCGAAGGCTTCGTGCGGCGCGGCCGTCAGCGCGCGGCGGGCGGCCGTGAGCCACTGCGCCCGGGGGAACGAGGCGAGGTCGGGGGTGCCCGGCAGCAGGCTGTACGCGGGCCCACGGCGGACCGGCCGCGTTCTGGGCGCGGCGGGCGCGGGTCTGCGGGGCGCGGCGCGCCTGGCCACCAGGGTCCCGGAGCCCTGCCGCGCGGTGAGCCAGCCCTCGGCGACCAGCTCGGCGTACGCGTCGGCGACGGTGTTGCGTGCGATGCCCAGGTCGGCGGCGAGCGAGCGGGAGGACGGCAGGCGGGTGCCGGGCGCGAGACGGCCCGTGCGGACGGCGTCGCGCAGGGCGTCCATGAGCCCTGCGCGCAGCCCGGAGCCCGGTCCGGACCGCGGTCCGGAGCGTGATCCGGACCGCGGTCCGGAACCGTGCAGCTCCAGATGCAGATCGACACCGGCGATCCGCGTATTGGCCCAGGAATCCGTCATGGAAGTGGACCATACCGGTGTGCCACTGGGCGCGTAGCGTCGTACTCATGACGACGACAGAGACGACGACGGACACGACCACGACGGACACGGCGACGACGGACACGGCGACGGACACGGCGAACGGGGCCACGGGAGCCGACGGGGCCAAGGGGTACGCCCCGGAGCACAGCCCCCGTCTGGACATGGCCAAGCTCGCCCCCGAGGTCTACAAGGCCATGGTCCGGCTGGACGCGGCGGCGCGGCGGGGCGTGGATCCGACCCTGCTCGAACTGGTCAAGATCCGCGCCTCCCAGCTCAACCACTGCGCGTTCTGCCTCGACATGCACTCGAAGGACGCGCTGGCGGCCGGCGAGTCGGTGGAGCGGATCATTCAGCTCAGCGCGTGGGAGGAGTCGCGGCACTTCTACACGCCGAAGGAGATCGCGGCGATCGAGCTGACCGAGGCGGTCACCGTGCTGACCGACGGTTTCGTGCCGGACGAGGTGTACGCGAAGGCCGCGGCCCACTTCGACGAGACCGAGCTGGCCCATCTGATCTCCGCGATCACGGTGATCAACGCCTGGAACCGGTTCGGGGTGACCACCCGGATGGCCCCGGGCCACTACACGCCCGGCCAGTTCAAGCACTGATGACGGCCCCGGCCTTCCGCGCCCTGCACCACGGCCGCGCCGCCGCCGACCCGCTGGTCCTGCCGGGCCCGTGGGACGCGGCCAGCGCCCGCGTCTTCGCCGACGCGGGCTTCCCCGCCCTCGCCACGCCGAGCGCGGGGGTCGCGGCCTCGCTCGGTTACGAGGACGGCGCGACCCCGCCCGACGAGATGTTCGCCGCGATCGCGCGCATCGCCCGCGCCGTCTCCGTACCCGTATCGGCGGACGTGGAGGACGGCTACGGCCTCTCCCCCCGCGAACTGACCGGCCGCCTGCTGGACGCGGGCGCGGTCGGCTGCAATCTGGAGGACTCCTCGGACGGCGCCCTCAAGGACCCGCACCGGCACGCGGACTGGCTGGCGGAGGTACGGGCCGCGGCGGGCGACGCCCTGTTCATCAACGCGCGCGTGGACACCTTCATCCGGGGCGTCGACGACCCGGCGGAGGCGGTGGCGCGGGCCCGGCTCTATGTGGCGGCGGGCGCGGACTGCGTCTACCCGATCGCCGCGCCGCCCGGGACACTCCCCGCGCTCCGGACGGGCATCGAGGGCCCGCTCAACACGCTCGCCCTCCCGACGGGCCCGCCCCCGGACGAGCTGGGCCGACTGGGCGCGACCCGCGTCACCTTCGGCCCGCTCCTGCAACGACGCGCGATGACGGCGCTCAGGGAGATCACGGACCACCTCCCGCGCCCGGCCGGCTGAAACGCCGGACTGAGACGCTGGACTGAGACGCCGGACTGAGCCCCGGCGCCCGCCCCCGACAGCCGGACCGGGTTGCCGGTATTGGGCGGGGCGCGCCCGACGACGTGCCGGTCCGTCGTCGGGCCGCCAGTCCCGCTACTTCTTCGTGAGCCACTTCTTCCAGGTCGGGCCATTCGTCGCGACCCACTTCGCGGCCGCTTCCTCCGGCGACAGCTTCTGCTCCGCGATCATCAGGGCGACCTCGTTCTGCTGCTCGGTCGTCCAGGTGAAGTTCTCCAGGAACCGTGCCGCGCTTCCGCCCTTCTTCGCGAAGTCCGCGTTGAGGAACTTCTGGAGCGGGGTGTGCGGGTAGGCGCAGGCGACCTTCTCGGGGTCGGCGTCGCAGCCCTCCTTGTACGCCGGGAGCTTCACCTCCGTCATCGGCACCTTCTGGAACAGCCACTGCGGCTTGTACCAGTAGGTGAGGAAGGGCTTCTTCTCCTTGGCGAACTGCTTGATCTGGGTGATCTGCGCCGCCTCCGAGCCCGCGAAGACGACCTGGTAGTCCAGATCCAGATTGTTCACCAGCGCCTTGTCGTTGGTGACGTACGACGGTGAGCCGTCGAGCAGTTGCCCCTTGCCGCCGCTCTCCGCGGTGCGGAGCTGGGAGGCGTAGGTGTCGAGGTTGCGCCAGTCCGTGACGTCCGGGTGCCGCTCGGCGAAGTACGTCGGTACGAACCAGCCGATGTGGCCGGTGACCCCGAGGCCGCCGCCCGGCGCGATCGTCTTCTTCTCGTCGACGTACCGGGCTTCCTGATCCGGGTGGCCCCAGTCCTCCAGGATGGCGTCGACGCGGCCCTGGCTGAGGGCGTCCCAGGCGGGGACCTCGTCGATCTGGACGGTGTCCACGCGGTAGCCCAGTTCGTGTTCGAGCAGATACGAGGCCACGGCCACATTGGCCTGCGCGCCGACCCAGGACTGCACGGAGAGCGTGACGGTCTTCGCGCCCTGCGCGTTGGCGTACGGGGACGCCTGCTTGGTCATGTCGGCCGCGCCGCAGCCGGTGACGGCGAGCAGGGCGCCCGCCGAGACGAGGGCCAGAGCGGCGTGTGTACGGGTACGAGCCATGTCAGGCCGCCTTCCTGGTCCGGCCGGTACGGCGTTGCGTACGGCGTTGCGCACCGCCTCGCGCACGGCGCTCCGTGGGCTGGGTCACCCGGTCGAGCATCAGACCGAGACAGACGATGGCCGCGCCCGCGACCAGCCCGGTCGCCAAGTCGCCCTGGGCGAGGCCGAACACGACGTCGTACCCGAGCGCCCCGCCGCCCACCAGACCGCCGATGATGACGACGGCGAGGACGAGGACGACGCCCTGGTTGAGCGCGAGACGCAGCGCGGGCCCCGCGAGCGGCAGTTGGACCTGGCGCAGCTGCTGACCGCCGGTCGCGCCGAGCGAGCGCGCCGACTCCATGGCGGCGGGGTCGACCTGGCGCAGGCCCTGGGTGGTGATACGGACGACGGCCGGCAGCGCGTACACGACGGCGGCGGCGACCGCGGGCGCGCGCCCGACGCCGAAGAGCGCGACCACCGGGATCAGATACACGAACTGCGGCAGGGTCTGGAAGACGTCCAGTACGGGCCTGAGCAGCGCTTCCACCCGTGAGCTGCGGGCGGCCGTGATACCCGCGGCGAAACCGATGACGAGTGTGACGGCGACGGCCGCCAGCACCTGCGAGAGCGTGTCCAGCGACGGCTTCCACACCCCGAGGACACCGATCGCGGCCATGGCGAGTACGGCGGTCAGCGCGGTCTGCCAGGTGCCGATCAGCAGCGCGAGCGCGGCGACGAGCAGCAGCACCGCCCACCAGGGCAGGGCCTGGAGGCCGCCGCGCAGCGGGTCGAGCACCCAGGTGGTGAAGTGACCTGCCCAGTCGGCGGTGCCGCCGATGACGGGGACGCCGGAGTAGAGATGGGCGGTCATCCAGTCGACGGCCCGGTTGACGGGCTCGGCGATGTGGACGGTCCAGGTCCCGGGCCAGTCGAGCCGGTCCGTGAGACGTCCGGCGATCGCCACGAGGACGGTCGCCAGGGCCGCGACGGCCCAGCCGAGCCGGCCGCGCCCACCGCGGTGCCCGGCGCCCGGACCGGCACCCGGACCGGCACCCGCACCGGAGCCGGCCGTACGGGAACCGGCCGTACCGGAACTCGCCGTACCGGAACCCGCCGCCGCCGTCGTACGGTCCAGGACCACCGCCAGCAGGACGATCGGCAGCCCCGCCGCCAGCGCCGCGCCCACATCGACCGAGGCCAGCGCCTGGTACACGCGGTCGCCGAGTCCCCCGGCGCCGATCACGGACGCGATCACGGCCATCGAGAGCGCCATCATGATCGTCTGGTTGAGGCCGAGCAGCAGTTGCTTGCGGGCGAGCGGCAGCCGTGCGGTCAGCAGCCGCTGCCGGGCGGTCGCACCGAGCGAGGCGACGGCCTCCATCACCCCGCGGTCAGCCTCGCGCAGCCCGAGCGCGGTCAGCCTGGCCATCGGCGGAGCCGCGTAGACGACGGTCGCGAGGACCGCCGCCGGGACGCCGATGCCGAAGACCAGCACCACGGGCAGCAGATACGCGAAGGCGGGCAGGACCTGCATCGTGTCGAGCAGCGGGCGCAGCGCCCGGTACAGCCGGTCGGAGAGCCCGGCGGCGAGGCCGAGCAGGGCGCCCAGCACCACGGACGCGGTGACGGCGACCACCATGAGAGCAAGCGTCTGCATGGTGGGCACCCACATACCGAGCACGCCGCAGACGGCGAACGACACGGCGGCGGTGAGGGCGAGCCGTACGCCCGCGACCCGCCAGGCGATCAGCCCGGCCGCCGCGGTGACCCCGGCCCAGCCGGCCGCGAGCAGCAGCAGATACACGCCGCGCACGGCGAGCACGACCGCGTTGCTGATGTGCCCGAAGAAGTAGAGGAAGAGCGGGTGGCTGTCGCGGTTGTCGATGATCCAGTCGCTGGCGCCGCCGAGCGGGGCCGACAGATCCACGGTCAGCGCGGCGGGCCAGGCGGTGCCCGGCCAGCGGGTGAGGGCCAGGGGTACGAGGACCGCCGCGAACACGGCGAGCGGCAGCAGTCTGGTGAGCGTGCGGCCGAGGGGCGAGGAGAGCACGGCGGACGGGCCCCCGCGCTCGACGGGCACGGTGGTCGCGGCGGTCATCGGAGCGCCGCCTTCCCGGCCTCCGCCCTCGCTCCGGGAGATCCGGGTGATCCATGGGCTCCAGGTGATCCATGGGCTCCGGGGGATCCGTGGGCTCCAGGTGATCCATGGGCTCCGGGTCGCTCCCCTGACGCCCCTGGACCCGCCGGGCCCGCGCTTCCCCCCTCTTCCGTCGTACCCGCCACCACGTTCAGCAGACGCTCGCGGTCCACGACACCGAGCAGCCTGCCCCCGTCGACCACACGCGCCGCCGCGTCCCCGGAACGCGCCACGGCCTCGATCGCCTCGGAAACGGTCGCGGTCGGCGCCAGCGCGGGCCCGGAGTCGGCGTCGCCCGCCAGCGGGCGCCGCATGGCGGCCCCGACGGTGATGACCTGCTCGCGCGGTACGTCACGGACGAAGTCCCGTACGTACGCGTCGGCCGGCCGGCCCACGATCTCCTCCGGCGTGCCCAGCTGCACGACACGGCCGTCACGCATCAGCGCGATCCGGTCGCCGAGCCGCAGCGCCTCGGTCAGATCGTGCGTGATGAAGACCATCGTGCGGTGCTCCTCGTGGTGCAGCCGGATGACCTCCTCCTGCATGTCACGGCGGATCAGCGGGTCCAGCGCGCTGAACGGCTCGTCGAACAGCAGCACCTGGGGATCCACGGCGAGCGCGCGGGCCAGCCCGACGCGCTGCTGCTGACCACCGGAGAGCTGGCCGGGACGGCGGTCCTCCATCCCGTCGAGGCCGACCTTGCCGATGACCTCGGCGGCCTTCTCGCGGCGCTGGGCCTTGCCCATGCCCTGGATCTCCAGGCCGTAGGCGACGTTGTCGAGGACCGAGCGGTGCGGCAGCAGCCCGAAGTGCTGGAAGACCATCGCGGCCCGGTGGCGCCGCAGTTCGCGCAGCCGGGCCCTGTCCATCGACAGGACATCCTCGCCGTCGATGGCGACCGCGCCGGCCGTCGGCTCGATGAGCCGCGTCAGACAGCGGACGAGCGTGGACTTGCCGGAGCCCGACAGCCCCATGACGACGAACACCTCGCCCTTGCGGACGTCGAAGGAGACGTCGCGTACGGCGGCGGTGCAGCCGGTACGTTCGCGCAGCTCGGCGGCGGTGAGTGAGGCGAGTTCCGGGTCGCCGGGCACTCGCTCGGCCTTGGGGCCGAAGACCTTCCAGAGGCCGCGGACGGCGAAGACCGGCGGCCGTTCCGACACCTCGCTCTCCGTGCCGGGCGGCGTGAGGTCCATGCCCGCCGGGTCGTCTCCGTGTGCCGTCTCCGCCGCTGCCGCCGCGTCGCTCATCGGTTGCACGTCACTCATCGGCTGCGTGTCACTCATCGGCTGCGTGTCGTTCGTCGGCTGCGTGTCGTTCGTCGGTTGCGTGTCGTTCGTCGGTTGCGCGTCGTTCGTCGGCTGCGCGTCGCTCATCGCTTCGGGCCCTTCTGGTCGTCATGAGCCTCGTCACGGCCCTCGGTCAGCAGCTGGGCGCACTTCTCGCCGACCATCAGGACCCCGATCATGGGATTCACCGCCGGCATCGTCGGGAAGACGGAGGCGTCGGCGATACGGATGGCCTCCAGCCCCCGGATCCTCAAGTCGGGTGCCACCACGGCCTGTTCATCGCCGACGGCGCCCATCCGGCAGGTGCCCGCCGGGTGGTACACCGTGTGCGCGCACTTACGGGCGTACTCGCTCAGCTCCTCGTCCGAGGTGACCTCGGGTCCCGGACAGACCTCCCGTTTCAGCCAGCCCGCCAGCGGCTCGGCGGCGGCGACCCGGCGCGCGATCCTGATGCCGTCGACGAGGGTCCGGCCGTCGTAGTCGTCCTCGTCGGTGAAGTAACGGAAGTCCAGGGCCGGTTTGACCTCCGGATCCGCGCTCGTGAGGTAGAGCCGGCCGCGGCTGCGCGGCTTGGGGATGTTCGGGGTCATCGACACGCCGTGCGCGGGGCGCTCGTACCCGAGCCGCTCCGGATTGTCCGTGAACGGGATCTGGTAGAAGTGGAACATCAGGTCGGGCCCCTCGGCCGCCGGATCGCGCCGGACGAACAGCCCCGCGTCGGAGTCCATCGCCGAGTTCTCCGGGATCGGCCCGTCGGTCTCCCAGACGATCACCGACTCGGGGTGGTCGAGGAGGTTCTCCCCGACGCCCGGCAGATCGTGGACGACGGGGATGCCGAGCTTCTCCAGGTCGGCGCGCGGCCCGATGCCGGAGTGCAGCAGCAGCCGGGGGGTGTCCACGGCCCCCGCGCAGACGAGGACCTCACGCCGGGCCTCGATCAGCCGCTCCGCGCCGTCCGCCGTCCGTACGCGCACACCCCGCGCCCGCGTGCCCGCCAGCTCCAGCCGGAACGCCCAGGTCTCCAGCAGCAGACGGAGGTTCGGCCGGTCGAGGAAGGGGTGCAGATACGCGACGGACGCGGACGACCGCTTGTTGTTCTCCGGGTGGTACGCGAGGTCGAAGAAGCCGGCGCCCTCATGGAAGGGCTTCTTGTTGAAGCCCTCGACGCGCGGAACGTCCAGCGCCGCGCGCGCCGCGTCCACGAAGTCACGGGCGATGGGGTTACGGTCCCGCTCGTCCACCGGCACGATGTTGTTCCGCAGTCGGCCGAAGTACGGGTCCATCGCGGCGGAGTCCCAGCCCTCGGCCCCGGCCGCCGCCCACTCGTCCCAGTCGGACGGCAGCGGCTTGAAGGCGATGAGCGTGTTGTGCGAGGAGCAGCCGCCCAGTACCCGGGCCCTGCTGTGCCGGATGTGCGAGTTGCCGCGCGGCTGTTCGGTCGTCGGGTAGTCGTAGTCCAGCTCACCGCCGAGCAGTCCCATCCAGCGCCGCAGCGTCAGCACGTCCTGGCGGTCGACGTCGGAGGGGCCGCCCTCGATGACGGCGACGGTGATGTCCGGGTCCTCGGTGAGGCGGGAGGCGATCACCGATCCGGCGGTGCCGCCGCCGACGACGACGTAGTCGTACACGTCATCGTGCGCGTCATCGTGCGCGTCGTCGCGCGCCTCGTCGTTCACGACATCGCGCACGGACTCGGACTCGGACTCGGGCTTCGGGTCAGGGGCGACCGTTGATCCCATGGCTGGATCTGCTCCTCTGCTTGCGGTGGTGCGGGGGTGCGGGGCGCGAGATGGTCCGGCTGTCCGGCTGTCAGCCCGAGAACCAGCGGACCGGGTGCGGCGCCAAGTTCTGGTAGATGTGCTTGGCCTCGCGGTACTCGGCGAGCCCCGCCGGCCCCAGCTCCCGTCCGATGCCGGACTTGCCGAAGCCGCCCCACTCCGCCTGCGGCAGATACGGGTGGAAGTCGTTGATCCAGACCGTGCCGTGCCGCAGTCGTCCCGCCACGCGCCGCGCGCGCCCCGGGTCCGCGCTCCAGACGCCGCCCGCGAGCCCGTACTCGGTGTCGTTGGCGAGGGCCACGGCTTCGTCCTCCGTACGGAAGGTCTCCACCGTCAGCACGGGTCCGAAGACCTCTTCCCGTACGACCCGCATCTCCCGGTGGCACTGGTCGAGCACGGTCGGCTCGTAGAAGTAGCCCTCGGCGGGCCGGACGTCCGACGGCTCGGGCCGCTTGCCGCCGGAGCGCAGCACGGCTCCCTCGGCCAGCGCGGAGGCGACGTACTCCTCGGTCTTCGCCAGCTGCCGCGCGGAGACGAGCGGTCCGCACTCCACGCCCTGCTCCGTACCGCGTCCGAGCCGGATCCGCGTGGCGCGGCGGGCGAGTTCACCGACGAAGCGCTCGCGTACGGACTCCTCGATGATCAGCCGCGCACCGGCGGAGCAGACCTGGCCGCTGTGGATGAACGCGGCGTTCAGCGCCTGGTCGACGGCGGTGTCGAAGCCCTCGTCGGTGGCGCAGGCGTCCGCGAAGACGACGTTCGGGTTCTTGCCGCCGAGTTCGAGGGCGACCTTCTTCACGCCGGGCGCGGCGGCGCGCATGACCCGCGTACCGCTGCTGAGCCCGCCGGTGAACGAGACGAGGTCGACGTCCGGGTGTTCGGACATCCGGGCGCCCACCGGATCGCCCGCGCCGGTCACCAGATTGGCGACGCCGGGCGGCAGGCCCGCCTCGGCGAGCAGGTCGATGAGGTCGACCGTGGTGAGCGGGGTCAGCTCGCTCGGTTTGACGACGAAGGTGTTGCCCGCGGCGAGGGCCGGGGCGATCTTCCAACTCGCCTGCAACAGCGGGTAGTTCCAGGGGGTGATCAGCGCGCAGACGCCGACCGGTTCGTGGACGACCACGCTGTGGACGGTGTCCGAGCCGGCGTCGACGACCCGGCCGCCGCTCTCGTTCATCACGAGATCCGCGAAGTAGCGGAAGGCGTCGGCGACGCAGTCGACGTCGACGCGCCCCTCCTCCAGCGTCTTGCCCGCGTCCCTGCTCTCCAGCAGGGCTATCTTCTCGCGGTTGCGGATCAGCAGGTCGGCGGTCGTCCGCAGCAGCCGGGCCCGCTCGGCGACCGGGGTACGGGGCCACGGGCCCTCGTCGAAGGCCGTACGCGCGGCGGCGATCGCGGCGTCGGCATCCTGGGCGCCGCCCTCGGACACGACGGCGAGGACCGTCCCGTCGGCGGGGTCGAGGATGTCCCGTGTGGCACCGGAGGCGGCTTCACGCCACTTTCCGTCCACATGAATCGTCTGTTGTGCCGACACGTCGCGTATCGCCTTCCATCCCGGAGCATTCACCACCAGCAAGAACTGGCGATCCGGGCGCCTGCCCCACGGCGCGGAAAGCATGCGTGCCGGGTGACCGAAAGTGCTCCGGGTCACCCGGCCGGGGCATGTCCGCCGGTCCGCACCCCCGCGCCGGACCGGCGATCCGCCGGGTCACTCCTCGTCGGGCTCGTCCCGTACGGTCAGTCCGGCCACCCACAGCGGCATCAGCCAGTGCGGGACCAGGACCCCGATCAGTACGGGACTGACCAGCGCCTCGACCCGTACGTCCCCGAGCCAGCCGAGGAAACCGATGCCGACGGCGGCAATCAGCAGCAGGACCGAGGTCAGCCGGTGGGCGCGCGCGAGGACGCGGTCACGCTCCCTGAGCTGACGCTCGTCCAGCGCACGGCCGCGCAGCTCCAGCAGTCCGCGCGTGGCGCCATTGATCACGCCGGTCGCGAGGCACCACGGCAGCAGCACTCCGAGGAGGACGAACACGGGCCACATCCGCTCGGAGAAGACCATGAGGGTCCAGCCCGAGACACCCACCGCGGTCAGGGCGATATGCGCGCAGACGACGGCGCGCCTGCGCGCGGGCGTCGCGTAGAACGGCCGCCCGTCACGCCTGTTCATCAGCGCGTACATCCGCTGGTCGCGCTTCGTCAGTCCTGTGGTCATCACTGTTTCCTCCCGTAGACCTCGTCCGTGAGCGGGCTGAAGGGTTCGAGGGAGAACAACGCCTCCACGGGGAGGCGGAAGAACTCCGCGATCCTCAGCGCCAGGTCGAGGCTGGGGTTGTACTGACCCCGTTCGATATAGCCCACGGTCTGGTAGTGGGCCCCTACCGCCTCGGCCAACTGCTGCCTGGACACTTTCCGTTCGGCCCTGACGACTGCCAGCCTGTTGTGCACCTGCTCGCTCATGTATAAGAAGTACTACATTCGAGGGCAGGTGCGCAACAACTCGCACGCGGGGGCTGAGAAGTTGAGGAGTCGAGGAGTTGCGGAGTTGCGGAGTTGCGGAGTTGCGGAGTTGCGAAAGGCCCTGGACCGCGGTGTACGCGGTCCAGGGCCTTTCGGAAGATCGGAGAGGGGCGGGTGGGGTCAGATGAGACCCAGCTCGCGCACCGCGTCGCGCTCCTCGGCCAGTTCCCGCACCGACGCGTCGATCCGGGTCCGCGAGAAGTCGTTGATCTCCAGGCCCTGGACGATCTCGTACACACCGTTCTTGGTGGTGACGGGGAAGGAGGAGATGAGCCCCTCCTCGACACCGTAGGAACCGTCCGACGGGATACCCATGGAGGTCCAGTCGCCCTCGGCCGTGCCGTTGACCCAGGTGTGGATGTGGTCGATGGCGGCGTTGGCGGCGGAGGCGGCCGAGGAGGCGCCACGGGCCTCGATGATCGCCGCGCCGCGCTTGGCGACGGTCGGGATGAAGGTGTCGGCCAGCCACGCCTCGTCGTTGACGGTCTCCGCGGCGTTCTTGCCGGCGATCTCCGCGTGGAAGATGTCCGGGTACTGCGTGGCGGAGTGGTTGCCCCAGATCGTCAGCCGCTTGATGTCGGAGACGGCGGCGCCGGTCTTCGCGGCGAGCTGCGAGATGGCGCGGTTGTGGTCGAGGCGGGTCATCGCGGTGAAGCGCTCGGCCGGTACGTCGGGCGCGGCGGCGCGTGCGATCAGCGCGTTGGTGTTGGCCGGGTTGCCGACGACGAGGACCTTGATGTCGTCAGCGGCGTGGTCGTTGATGGCCTTGCCCTGCGGCTTGAAGATGCCGCCGTTGGCCGCGAGCAGGTCGCCGCGCTCCATGCCCTTGGTACGGGGACGGGCGCCGACCAGCAGCGCCACGTTGGCACCGTCGAAGGCGACGTTCGGGTCGTCCGTGATCTCGATGCCGCTGAGCAGCGGGAAGGCGCAGTCATCCAGTTCCATCGCGGTGCCCTCGGCGGCCTTGAGGCCCTGCGGGATCTCAAGAAGACGCAGCTTGACCGGCACGTCCGAGCCGAGCAGATGACCGGAGGCGATGCGGAAGAGCAGCGCGTAGCCGATCTGGCCGGCCGCGCCGGTGACGGTGACATTCACGGGAGTGCGGGTCATGGCGATCTCCGTAAGACAGCTGGCGGTGGGGGTCCCTGCCCCTGGTGCGGGACATCTCCCCATCGCTGAACTGAATCTTGACGTGAAGAGATATCCAGCGGTCAGGCTATCCGACCCGGGAGACCCCACACCCACGCACCCTTGTGGCGCGGCTCACGAAGGGGGCGGGACGGCGTGGCGCGGCGCGGCGGCGCCGTGGCACGCGGGACGTACGAGGGAGGGGCGGGCGCTGGGGGGCGAGCGCCCGGGGGGTGCGGGCGCCCAGAGGAACGGGGCGGGCGCCGGGCGCGGGCCGGGCGCCGGTCACCGTACCGGGGTACAGCCCGTCTCGCCCGAGGCGAGCGTCGCGCATGCCTTGGCGCCCTTGGCCTCCGGTGCGGCGACCATCGGGGTGTAGGCGTTCGTGGCCGTCTCGACCTCGCCGGTCTGACCGCTCGTCTCCCCGCCCGCGGTGATCCGCACCTCGTCGCCCGTGACCGCCTGGGTGATCCGGGCCCAGGCCGCCGAGCACGTCTTGCTGTAGCGGACCTCGATCAGGGTCGTACCGACGGTCGCGCGGGAGACGGTCTCGACGAACTCGCCGCCGCAGCCCATCTCTTCGGGGTCCTTCCCGGTGCAGGCGTCGCCGCCGCACTTCACCCCGGCCGGCAGTACGGGGGCGCTGCTGGACGGCGAGGGCGAGGGCGACGGGGACTCGGCGACGGTCCGCTCACCGCTGTCACCGCCGATGCCGGTCAGCAGCACCGCGGCGGCTGTCACCAGCGCCGCGCCCACGGCACTCGCGACGACGACCGTCATCTTCCGCCGGCCGCGCTTCGGGCCCGCCGACGGCGGTCCGGCGGGAGACGGGCCTCCCGGTCGCGGCGGACCGCCGGGACCCCGCTGCTGCGGTACGGAGGGCGCGCCGGGCCCGCGCATGACGCCGAAGTCGATGGTCGCACCGGCGGAGTGGCCCCCGGGACCTCCCGGGCCACTGGTGCCGACGGCCCCGCCCGACCTGCCCGACCTGCCCGATCCGCCGGGTCCGCCGGGTCCGCCGGGTCCGCCCGGCCCGGCCGACCCCGCCGACCGGGCCGACTTGCCGGACCCGCCGACCGGATTCTGGCCGAACTCCCCGAGCGCCGAACGCGCCTGGGAGATCCGTATCGCCTCCATCGTCATGTCGTGGCGCATCTCGGACCGGCTCCAGGCGCGCTCCGCCAGCTCCCACATCGTGGTCAGATGCCCCTGATGCGTGCCGGTCACCTCGGCCAGCGCGACGATCGCGCCCTTGGGCGCGAGCAGCCGCCCGTTCAGATAGCGCTCCCACGACGTCTTGCTGTAGCCGGTCCTGTCGGACACGGCGGCGATGCTCAGACCACTGCGGTCGACAAGCCCGCGCAACTGGCTCGTGAACTCGCTGACCTCCGGATCGAGCTCCTCCGGTAGCGCCTTCCAACGAGGCATCTGTGCCTCCCCCTTGTCCCCCCGCACGTGCTGGATGTGCCCCGCGCTGTCATCCCCCGCCGCCGCTGCCCTCCCCGGCAGTCGACAGCGCGCAGGAGCATTCGGGACGGTCCTCGCGCCCCGTTGCGCGCCCCCGTACCGAACCCCGCACAGTCTCGCATCCGTTGTCGGTTGATCACACCACGGCGGAATGGTCACTTCCGTGCCACCCGTACGACGGTCGACGCGCAAGCGGACGGCGGGTGTTCACGGCGCGGGCACCCGGGGCGCCAGGCCCAGACACTCCTGTTCGCCGCCGCCTTCGGGCAGGAGACAGGCCCGCGCCTCGGACGGATCGTCGGCCGGCACCATCGGCGTCACGAGATAACGTCCGGTGTCCCGCCGGGCGACCGCCGCGATCTGCTGTTCCCGCCGGCCCGGTACGGTCAGCACGACCCGGTCCCCCACGCGCAGCCCGGTCGCCCGCACCCACACCGTGCGGCACGTTTCGCCGTACCGCAGTTGCAGCCGCTGGCCGCCCGTTGCGGTGAGTGAGCCGAGCGTGGTCATCGCGCCTTCGACGCCGCACTCCATGGGCGCCGGAGCCTCGCCTTCGCACGCCGGACCGGTGCAGCCGGGCCGCAGCGGGCCGGCCGTGCTCCACACCACGTCCTCGGGGACGTCCCGCCGTAGTCCGTCGTCGCCCGACAGCCAGGCCGCGAGCATCGTCGCCACGGTGACGACAGCCACCACGGCCGTCGCGGCGAGCACCGCGGTACGGCGTCTGCCGCGCGGCCCTCCCGGCGGCGGTGACGTCGGTGATGCGGGTGATGCCAGTGATGCCAGTGATGCGGACGATGCCGGTGATGCGGACGGCGTCTTCGGCGTCGCCGAGCCCGCCTGTCCTGCCAGTGCCGCCGGTCCCGCCGATTCCGCCGGTCCCCCTTGGCCCGTCCGCGCGGGTACGGGTGGCGGCGGGGAGGGCCCTCGCGCAGCCCCGACTCCGGCCCCGGCTCCGGCTTTCGCCCCGGCTTTGGTGTCCGCGGCGGCCCGGCCGCTCCACGCCGCGTCCGCCAGCTCCCAGAGCGCGAGCAGCCGCCCCGGTGGCTCGCCCGCCAGCGCGCACAGGGCCGTCACCGCCTGCCGCGGCAGGGGCTTCGTACCGTTGAGATAGCGCTGCCAGGACGACTTGCTGTACGGCGTACGCCCGGCGAGCGCGACCAGGCTCAGCCCCGTACGGGCGCGGAGCGCGCTCAGCTCGCCCGCGAGCCGCTCGCACTCCGCCGCCGGCTTCTCGACCACCGGCTTCTCGACCACCGGCTTCTCGACCACTGGCTTCTCGACCGCCGTTTTCTCGACCGACGGCTTCTCCGCCGTCCGCTTCTCCGCCCCCGGCTTCTCCGCCGCGTTCTCCAACGCGCCGCTCACCGGCGCAACTCCGCCCAGGTGTCAGGCCCCACGATGCCGTCGCTGACCAGCCTCCGCGCCTTCTGGAACTCCTGTACGGCGGACTCCACGCCCGGACCGTACAGCCCGTCGATCTCCCCCGGGTCGAAACCGTGGCGCTGCAAATGGCACTGCACCTCGACCACATCGGGTCCACTGCCGTTGATGCCGACCAGCGCTTCGACGGTGGTGCTGTGCCCGGCGTAGGCCGCGCCGTCCTTGCGTCCCTCGTGGTCGCAGTCGTACGTACGCCCGGGACCGTACGTCACCTGCTGCGCGGTCTCGTCGCTCCCGCCCCCGTCGCCGCCGGCCACCAGCAGCCCCGCCGCGAAGGCCACGGCCGCGGCCACGAGCGCACCGGCGAGCGCGTACCGTAACGGCACCCGCCGACCGGACGGACGCGACCCCGGCTCCGGGACACCGGGCTCCGGGACAACGGAGGTTCGTGTCCCGGACGGCTCGTCCGCGACCGCCGCCGCGCCCGCCTCCTCCCCCTGCCCCTCGCTCTCGCTCTCGCCCACCGCACCCGTCCCGGCGACGGGCTCGGTGACGGGCTCGGTGACGGGCTCGGCAGCGGGCTCGGGCGGTTGCCGTTCGGCCACTTCGTGCAGGACGAGCAGCTTCGTCGGATCCGTTCCGCAGACCTTGGCCAGTTCCTCGACGGCCTTCCGGGGCACCGGCTGTTTTCCGTTGAGATAGCGCTCCCAGGAGGAGCGGCTGTATCCCGTCTTCGCCGCGAGCGCGGCGAGTCCGAGGCCGGAGTGATCCTTCAACCGTCTCAACTGAACGATCAGTTGGCGGTCTCTCTCGGGCAGTTCTGACGGGAGCGATTTCCAACGCGGCATGTCCACCTCATGCGTGATCGGGCCCCTTCGGGTTCCACGTCCCCTTTACTCCCCGCGAACGACGGCCCCGCAACACCCGGTTCCGCGGGCGGCACCGACCCGCCGCCATCCGGCCAGGCCGCCACGCCGCCGCACCGGGTCGGCGGCGTCCCACGACGTCCCACGGGGTGTGGCGTTCCCGCTGGTCAGGGTCGCCCGCGTCCCACAGATGCCCGGTTCGACGAGCTTGCCTGGCGGCGGTACGAGGTGACGCGGAACAGTCTGTGGTGCACACCGGGCGGCGCGGTCCACCCCGCGCCGCCCTTACGTGGTCACGGAACGGGCGCGCACACGGACGGTGGTCCGTCCTCCTCGGGGGAGAGGACGGGCCGCCGTCACGGGCGGCTGTCACGGACCGGCGCCACGGACCGACCGACGCCACGGGCCGCCGTCACGGACCGACGTCACAGGCCGACGCCACGGGCCGTGGACGCGCTACGGAACCGTCGAGTGGACGACATCCTCAAGGAACGGGATCTCCAGCCACGGCTTGGGCTGCGTCATCAGGCTGAGCAGCACGATCGCGAGACCCAGCAGGCCGTACGTGAGCATGTCGGTGAAGCGTGACCGTACGGCCAGCATGCCCACGGAGGGCAGCACGCGCCGCAGGACAGCGCCACCGATCAGGGCCACGCCGATCAGGATGGTGCCGATCCGGAACGCCTCCGCGAAGGGGTGCGTACCGACGATCAGCAGTCCCAGACCGGTCGTCCCGAGGACGCTGAGCAGGGGCCACTGCCGGGCGGGTGCCGGGGCGTCCGAGGGCGCGGCCCGGCCGCCGCCCTCGGGCCGTGCGGTGTCCCGGGTGAGCGAGAACCGCCGGTCGTGCTGCTCCGAGGCCCCGGTCCCGTCCGAAGCACCCGGGGCGTCTGCCGTGCCCGGGGCGCCGGCCGTGCCGGGGTCAACGGTCACGTCCGGGGCGTCGGCCGTGTCCCGGGCACCGGTCACGTCCGGGGCCGAGGCGTCCGTGCGCTCCGCGCCCGTCGCCCTCTCGGCGGCCCCGTTACCCTCCGCCGCCACCGTGCTCTTCGTCACGGTGTCGGCGCCAAGAGCGCTCGCGGCCACCACCGGCCCCGGGTCCCCGACCGCCTGCCCGTCGGTCTCCGGCGCCTGCCGTGTCCCGCGCCGCGACCGGGCCGCGTCGCCCGCGCTCGTACCAGCACCCATCAGTGGCGCCCCTTTCCGGTTCGGCTCGCGTTCAGCCCGCGTCCGCGACGGCGCGTTCGGCCGCCTCGACCACATTGACGAGCAGCTGGGCTCGCGTCATCGGACCGACGCCGCCCGGGTTCGGCGAGATCCAGCCCGCCACCTCCGCGACATCCGGGTGGACATCGCCGACGATCTTGCCGTCACCGTCCCGGCTGACCCCGACATCGAGGACGGCCGCGCCCGGCTTCACGTCCTCGGGCTTGATGATGTGCGGCACCCCGGCGGCGGCCACGATGATGTCGGCCTGCTTGAGGTGCGCCGACAGATCGCGCGTGCCGGTGTGGCACTGCGTGACCGTCGCGTTCTCGGACTTGCGGGTCAGCAGCAGCGGGATCGAACGCCCGACGGTGATCCCGCGGCCCACGACCACGACATGCGCGCCCTTGATCTCGACGCCGTGGTGACGGAGCAGCTGGATGATGCCGTACGGGGTGCAGGGCAGCGGACCCGTCTCGTTGAGCACCAGCCGGCCGAGGCTCATGGGGTGCAGCCCGTCGGCGTCCTTGAGCGGATCCATCAGCTCGAGCACCCGGTTGGTGTCGATGCCCTTGGGCAGCGGCAGCTGCACGATGTAGCCGGTGCACTCGGGGTTGGCGTTCAGCTCCGCGACCACGGCCTCGATCTCCGCCTGGGACGCGGTGTCGGGCAGTTCGCGCTGGATCGAGGCGATACCGACCTGGGCGCAGTCGCGGTGCTTGCCGTTCACGTACCAGCGGCTGCCGGGGTCGTCACCGACCAGCAGCGTGCCGAGGCCGGGTGTGACACCCCGCTCCTTGAGGGCCGCCACGCGGGCGGTCAGATCGGACTTGATCGCGGCTGCGGTGGCCTTGCCATCGAGAATCTGGGCGCTCATACCCCCATCCTCGCGGATGACCCCTCCCCGGTTCCAATTCGCTGCCCATCCTGAGACGACCTGGGAGTTCGCCCGCCCTGTCGCGGGCGCCGGGCGAGGTTGCGCTTGCACAACGCCCGCCCATGGCGACTGGACAAAATAAGAGGTAGATAACACGATTGCGGGCGCAGTACGCGGCCGTCGACGGGGGGCAGACCGCTCACTTCTGAGAAGTTCCTCCTCCACGTGGGTCGCACCGTCCCCGCATTACCAACGGAGGAACCCCGCCATGAGCTTCGGCGACCCCAACAACCCGTACGGCCAGCAGCCTCAGCCCGGATCCGGCCAGCCCCAGGGTCAGCCGGGCTACGGCTACCCGCAGGGCCAGCCGCAGCAGCCCGGCTACGGCTATCCGCAGGCGCCGCCGGTCCAGCCGTACGGCGGTGGCTTCCCGGGCGGTCCCGGCGGCCCGCAGGAGATGCCGGGCGGCGTCAAGGCGGCCCGCGTGATGCTGTGGGTGATCTCCGGTCTCTGCCTGATCGGCACGTTCATCTTCTTCGGCTCCGCCGCGTCGCTCAACGCGGCGAAGGACAGCACGACGCTCCAGAACGACTCGCAGTTCCAGGACCTCGTGGATGGTTCGAGCGGCTTCCTCTACGGCCTCGGCGCGCTGGCGCTGGTGTGGCTCGTTCTGTCGGCCTTCCTCGCCATCAAGGTCAAGACCGGCGGGAGCGGCTTCCGTACCGCCCTCATCGTCTACGGCGTCGTGACCGCGCTGATCGCCATCTACCCGTTCACGGTGTTCGGGATCGTGCACCTCGTGCTCGCCATCCTGATCGCCGTCTTCGCCGGGAAGTCCGACGGCGCCGCGTGGTTCAACCGCCCGCGTTACTGACGCCACGCCCGTGCGGCTCCTGGCTCGCCGCACCGAGCAGCGCACCGGCAGGAATGAAGGCCGTAATACCCGTCCCCCAGCGGGTTTTACGGCCTTCCTGCGTTTCCGCCGACCTGCTTGCCTGCTTGCCTGCTTGCCTGCTTGCCCGTGACCTGCCTGTCCGTCCGCCGCCGAAACGGCTCAGCGGAACGGCCCGGCGGAAGGGCTCAGTGCAGGGCTCAGTGAAGGGCTCAGTGGAAGAAGTGGCGCGTCCCCGTGAAGTACATCGTCGCGCCCGCCTTCCGCGCCGCCTCAACGACCATTTCGTCACGGACCGAACCGCCCGGCTGCACCACCGCCTTGACGCCCGCGTTCAGCAGGATCTCCAGCCCGTCGGGGAACGGGAAGAACGCGTCGGACGCGGCGTACGAACCGCGCGCCCGCTCCTCGCCCGCCCGCTCCACCGCGAGCTTCGCGGAGTCGACGCGGTTGACCTGGCCCATACCGACCCCCACCGACGCCCCGTCCTTGGCGAGCAGGATCGCGTTGGACTTGACCGCGCGGGACGCCTTCCAGGCGAAGGCCAGTTCACGCAGCTCGGCCTCGGACAGCGCCTCGCCGGTCGCGAGGGTCCAGTTCGCCGGGTCGTCGCCGTCGGCCTGGAGCCGGTCGGTGACCTGGAGCAGCGCGCCGCCGTCGATCGGCTTGACCTCGACGGGCGCGGACGGGGCCTCGGGACAGCGCAGCACGCGGATGTTCTTCTTGCGGGCGAGCACCTCGACCGCGCCGTCCTCGTAGCCGGGCGCCACGATGACCTCGGTGAAGATCTCGGCGACCTGCTCGGCCAGCGCCACGGAGACCGGCCGGTTGACGGCGATCACCCCGCCGAACGCGGACAGCGGGTCGCAGGCGTGCGCCTTGCGGTGCGCCTCGGCGACATCGTCGCCGATCGCGATGCCGCACGGATTGGCGTGCTTGATGATCGCGACACAGGGCTCGGCGTGGTCGTACGCGGCACGGCGCGCGGCGTCCGTGTCCGTGTAGTTGTTGTACGACATCTCCTTGCCGTGCAGCTGCTCGGCCTCGGCGAGGCCGCCCTCGGCGCTGGTGTAGAGCGCGGCGGGCTGGTGCGGGTTCTCGCCGTAGCGCAGCACGTTCTTGCGCGCGTACGTGGCGCCCAGGAACTCCGGGAGGCCCCCCGCGGCGGAGCCGCTGCCGGACCCGGTGTCCGCCGCCGCGTAGCCGTCGGCGAACCAGGAGGCCACGGCCACGTCGTACGCGGCCGTGTGCTGGAACGCCTCACCCGCGAGCCGCTTGCGGGTCGTCAGGTCGAACCCGCCGTCCCGTACGGCGCCGAGGACGTCCCCGTACCGCTCCGGGCTGGTGACGACCGCGACCGAGGGGTGGTTCTTGGCCGCGGCGCGGACCATCGAGGGCCCGCCGATGTCGATCTGCTCCACGCACTCGTCGGGGGTGGCGCCGGAGGCGACGGTCGCGCGGAACGGGTAGAGGTTCACCACGACCAGGTCGAACGGCTCGATGTCCAGCTCGGCGAGCTGCTCGCGGTGCGAGTCGAGCCGCAGGTCGGCGAGGATGCCGGCGTGGACGCGCGGGTGCAGCGTCTTGACCCGGCCGTCCAGGCACTCGGGGAAGCCGGTCAGCTCCTCGACCTTCGTGACCGGCACCCCTGCGGCGGCGATCTTCGCGGCGGTGGAACCGGTCGAGACCAGGGTGACGCCCGCCTCGTGCAGCCCGCGGGCCAGCTCTTCCAGACCCGTCTTGTCGTAGACGCTGACCAGCGCTCTGCGAATGGGGCGCTTCGTACCTTCGGCGCTCACTGGATCGTTACCTTTCGTCCCTCAATGCGATAGCCGTGCCGGGCGAGACGCCCCACGACCTCGACGAGCAGGCGTCGCTCGACTTCCTTGATGCGCTCATGGAGAGCGTCTTCATCGTCCTCGTCCCGTACCTCGACCACGCCCTGCGCGATGATCGGGCCGGTGTCGACACCGTCGTCGACGAAGTGGACTGTGCAGCCGGTGACCTTCGCTCCGTAGGCGAGCGCCTCGCGCACGCCGTGGGCACCGGGAAAGCTGGGGAGCAGGGCGGGGTGGGTGTTGACGAACCGCCCGCCGAAGCGCGCGAGGAACTCCTTGCCCACGATCTTCATGAAGCCGGCCGAGACCACCAGATCCGGTTCGTACGCCGCGGTCGCCTCGGCGAGCGCCGCGTCCCAGTCGTCACGGCTCGGGTGGTCCTTCACCCGGCACACGAACGTGGGAAGCCCGGCGCGCTCGGCACGCTCCAGACCCGCGATGGAACCGCGGTCCGCGCCCACGGCCACGATCCGCGCGCCGAAGGCCACCGGGTCGTCACCGATCGCGTCGAGCAGGGCCTGAAGATTCGTACCGGATCCGGAGACCAGGACCACGAGCCGGGCCGGGCGGGCGGAGGAGGGCGGGGAGGCCACGGCGGGGCGCCTTTCTGGAGCGAGCACAGCCTGTGCGAGCGGCTGCTTGAGTCGTCGTACGGTTTTGTGTGGTCGTACAAACGAATCACGTCCCCCGATACGGGGAACTCTACGAAGAAGCCGACCGTCAGCAACGATACCGGCACACCGAGCGGCCCCCACGGGACGGGGGCTTGGCCGGGAGGTAGCGTCTGGGGACAGGGTTCGTCTCCGGGACGGACCATACGAGACAAGACCCCCGCGCACTGGGTCTGAGGGGAAGACGTTCACCTGATGCCGGACCGACGCCGCCGCACGGCACTCCACCTCCCGCAGCCTTCTGGGCCGGTGCTGCTGCCGCGGGAACGCCAGTCCTCTTCCACCGGCCCTTCTGGTACCTCCGGGCACTCCGGGACGGACGCCCCTGGGACCTCCGGGACGGCGGGGCCGGAGTCCTCGGGCGCCGGTTCGCCGGGCTCGTCCTCCCCCGGGTCCTCCTCACCGGGCTCGTCCGCGCCGGGCTCGTCCGCGCCGGGCTCGTCCGCGCCGGGCTCGTCCGCGCCGGGCTCTGGCGAGGACAATCCGTTCGCGCCGCCGCCCGAGGGCAGGCCCGACCAGCCGTGGCAGCCCCGCCGTCCCGAGCACGGCGGTGACGCGTCGAACGACGGCTCCGGCTCGGGGCGAGGCGGCTGGGGCAGCCAGTGGAGCAGCCGTCAGCCCGGTCGCTCCCAGGGCGGCTTCGGCAGCCGGCCGGGCAGCCAGAACGGGCAGAACGGCCAGGGCTCCGGCAAGGACGGGCCCGACGGAGGCCGGGGCGGACTGCGCTGGGACCCGACGGACCCGGCCCAGCGCCGCGCCCGCTACGCGCTGCTCGCCGGGATGTGGGCCTTCTTCTTCGCGCTCTTCGACTTCCCGGAGATCGCGCTGCTGCTCGGGGCGCTGGCGCTGTACTGGGGCATCAGCTCGCTGCGCAACAAGACCAGGCGGCCGTCGTCGGACACCGACGGCACGGCGGCCGACGGCTCGTCCCCGGCGGCGCCGCGGGCGGGCGGGACCACGACGGGACAGCAGGGACAGCTGACGCAGCCGGGACAGGCGGCACAGACGGGACAGGCCGGGGCGCCCGTCGCGACGTCGAGCAGGCCGCAGACCTCCGCGGCGGTGAGCGGGCTGGTGACGGCCGTGATCGCACTGGCGATCGTGGCCACGACCTTCACCGTGCAGCTGGTCTACCGCGACTACTACACGTGCGTGAACGACGCCCTGACGACGACGGGCCAGCTCTCCTGCAACGATCTGCTGCCCGACTCGCTGGTGCCGGTCTTCGGCGTCAAGGAGTAGTCCCTCCCGGATTCTCGTCCGTATCGGAGCCGCCTTTCCTGAGGGAGGGCGGCTCCGGCGCGAGCGGCCCCGGCGTGGCCGGGAAGTCGGCCATCAGACCACCCGACGCCTCCTTGAACGCCGCCCATCGCGCCTCCCGCGCACCGCGCTCGTGCCAGGACTCGGCCGGCAGGAAGTCGTACGGCTCGAAGCCGGGATCGAACGCTTCCTTCGCGCCGGCCCCCGTACCGCCCGTACCGCCCGTACCGCCCGCGCCACTTGTACCGCCGGTGCCGCTCGTACCGCCCGCGCCCGCACCTGTCGTACCTCCCGCGCCCGCGCCCGCCCCGGCCTCCGCCACGTCCAGCGCGTCCAGGATGTCCAGGCCGCCGATCGCCTCTCCCCCCTCCGACGCGGCGCGTGGACCCGGCGCCGCGCCCGCACCACGCCGTCCCACCGGTCGCCGCCAGAGCGCCCGCCACCACGCCCCCTCCGGAGCACCGGATTCCGCGCCCCCGGACCCCGCCCCGGTCGCAGTCGCGGTCGCGCCCCGCTCACCCGCCCCGGTCGCGGGGAGCGGTTCGGCCGCCGGCAGGTCCTTCGGGCGCCGCTCCCGGAGCCGCCAGAGCCGCAGCAGCAGCGCCGCCGGTACGCCGAGCGCCACCGTCCACGCCAGCGCCGCGGCGCCCGTCAGCCACCACACGGGGCCGAAGGCCGCCAGCCTGCCGCTCCCCAGCGGTCCGCCCGCGAGCCCCGCCAGGACCGCCGTCAGCCCCGCGCACACCACGCCCCCGAGCGCCGCCGTGAGCGCCGTCCCCCGCGCGCTCCACGCCTCTTCCCGCAGGGCGAACGGCGGCGCGGCCACCCGTACCGTGAACCAGGCGACAGCCAGCCCCGCGACGGCCGGGACCCCGGCCGCGGCCCAGTTCAGCGGAGTGCCGGGACCGTCCGGCACGGCGGCGAGCAACGGGAAGGACGGCAGCGCGGGGGTGCCCACGACCCCGAGGGGCGTGGCCGTCGCCGTCGTACCGAGCGCGAAGCCGGGCCCCAGGCCGTACGCGGCGCCCCAGACCGCCGCGTTCGGCACCAGCGCCAGCCCCAGCAGCAGTACGGCGACCCGCCCCGACCAGTCCCCCGCGAGCTGGACGAACGAGGTGTGTGCCGGATCGCCGTGCCAAACCAGCGAGGCCCCGACCAGGAGCGCGCCGCCACCCACCAGCAGCAGGCAGGCCGCCGCGCCCGAGCGCCCCGCGACGGCGACCCGGCGCCGTCCGGCCGGCGCCCAGAACGTGCGGGCCAGCGCTCTTCGTACCGCCCCGGGCAGCCCCTGTGGCAGGGGGAGGCGCGGGCATCCGTGCGCCGTCCATGCCCCGGCCGCCGCCGAGAGCACCGTCAGCACGGGCAGCGTGAGCGCCGCGCGCAGCGGATGCGCGGTGAGCGCGCCGTCCCCGACGTAGAGCACGGCCGAGGCGCCGACCAGCAGATATCCCCCCGACACGGTGCACACGGCGCCGAGCCCGGTGAGCTGGGGCCGTCCCTCGTCGGGTTCGAGGGCGTCCCGCGCGGCGCGGTACGCCAGCCAGGCCGGCAGACCCATTAGGAGCAGCGGTACGACTCCGATGGGCGCGGGGGTCCCGGAGAGGGTGTCCGGGCGCACCAGCTCGACGCCATGGCCCAGCAGCCAGAGCCCGGCCGCGATCCGCAGAGCGCCGCCCGCACCGCTGTCGGGGAACGGTGAAGTGATCCACATCGCCATCACCAGCACGGCGATCGCGCCGAGCCCCAGGCCCGCGGCGAAGGCTCCACGGAGAACGGCGGAGGTGAGCGTCGCGGCCCTACCACGCTCAAGGGCCGCGGCCGAGGACAACGGCGCACTGTGTTCGGTCAATTGGGTCACGACGTCATGCTGCCCATGACGCGCATCTAATTCGCGCAACAGGCGAATAGTCGCCGTGTCGCCCAATATACGTTTATGCGCTTTATTGCCCAGAACCGTGCTGCGGGGAGTCCCACATGACGCAGAAGACCACGCAGAGCACCGCACGAGGCACCAGGGCCGGCGCCCCGTCGCTGCCCGCCCCCGAAGAGCGGCGAAGACTGCGCGAGTCGAAGCCGATGACCGAGAAACAGGCCGCCGCCGCGGTGGGCGTCACACGGTCGACGCTCAGGTCCTGGGAAACCGGGCGCACTGCTCCGCGCGGACGCAAAGGGGAGCGGTACGCGAGGCTGCTGGCCGGGATCGCGGCGGAGCTCCGGGAGAACGCGGAGCAGGAGGAACGGGCCAGGAGGGAGGCCGCGAGAGCCGCCGCGCAGCGGTCCGCGGCGCGGAGCAGGAGTCCCTCCACGCCCCGGAGGACCACGGGTGCGGCGCGGGCCGCCGGGACGGCGAGAACCGCCGGGGCGGCGAGGGCCGCGGGTGCGTCGAGAATCGCGGGTACGGCAAGGGCCGCCCCGGCGCCCGCGGCCGGTGTCGCACCGCCGCTCTCGCCCGGCACAGCCGCCGGGCGCGGCCGCAGGGCGAAGACGACCACGACCACGAACGCGAACACGAACACGAACGCGGCGACGGCGAACCCGGTGCCGACGGGCGCCGCGACAGCGAATATGACCGGATCGGGTGCGCCCGCCCCTGATGTGCGCAACACCGACTGGCCCAACCCACCCGCCATCGGGATCGAGCCCCGCACGCCCGACGAGGCCTTCGACGCCCTGTACGCGTTCACCGCGCCCGTCCTCGTACGCCAGGCGTATCTGCTCACCGGGCGGCGGGTCCTGTCCCAGAGGTCCGTCGAGCGCGCCTTCCATCTCGCGTGGGCGCGCTGGCCCGAGGTCGCGGTCGACCGGGACCCGGCGGGCTGGCTGCGGGCCGCCGCGTACGAGTACGCGATGTCGCCCTGGCACCGGCTGCGCAGCCCCCGGGAGCGCCCCGATCCGGTCGCGCGCGCGCAGGAGGAGCCCGATGAGCGGGCGCTGCGCGAGACGCTGCTGAGTCTTCCCGCGTCGTACCGCCGCACGCTGCTCCTCTACGACGGGCTCGGCCTCGATCTGCCGGAGACGGCGGCCGAGACCGAGGCGAGCACCCCGGCCACCGCCAACCGGCTGCTGAACGCGCGCAAGGCGGTCGCCGTGCGGTTGCCCGAACTGGCCGACACGCGGCTGCTTCAGGAGCGGCTCGGCACACTCGTCCGGGTGACGACGCCACCGCCGCTCGGGGAGGCGCCCGCCATGAGGTCCGGCTGCGAGCGGCGGGCCCGGTTCTGGACGCGGGCCGCCATCGCGTTCACCGTGCTGATCGTCGGGGCGACGGGGTTCACCCTGGCCACCGCGCCGACGCGGTACGAGCCGAAGCCGTCGCCGGGCGAGCGGGTCGGCGGTGTTCCGGTGACCGGCGGTCCGCCCCGGCTGAGCAAGCAGGACATGATGCTGCGCGACAAGCTCCGCCGCGCACCGGCGACCGGCCCCCACCGGCTCGTACCGCAGCCGCTCTGACCGGCGGCCGGCCGGGAACGCGCGTGGGCCCGCACCCGGGAGAGGGTGCGGGCCCACGCGCGTGGTGCCGTACAGCCTGCGGAAGACGCCTGCGGAGGACGGCCTACGGAAGCGGGCCTGCGGGAGACCGGCCTCGGCGGACCGCCCTACGGGAGGCGGATCCTCAGCCCGCGAGGATGGCGCGGGCGAGCCCGGCCGTCTCGGTGGGCGTCTTGCCGACCTTCACGCCGGCGGCCTCCAGGGCCTCCTTCTTCGCCTGGGCGGTGCCGGAGGAGCCGGAGACGATGGCGCCGGCGTGGCCCATGGTCTTGCCCTCGGGCGCGGTGAAGCCCGCGACGTAGCCGACGACCGGCTTGGAGACGTTCTTGGCGATGAAGTCCGCCGCGCGCTCCTCGGCGTCGCCGCCGATCTCGCCGATCATCACGATCAGGTCGGTCTCGGGGTCGGCCTCGAACGCGGCGAGCGCGTCGATGTGCGTCGTACCGATGACCGGGTCGCCACCGATGCCGACGGCCGAGGAGAAGCCGATGTCACGGAGCTCGTACATCATCTGGTAGGTCAGCGTGCCGGACTTGGACACGAGACCGATCCGGCCGGGCTTGGTGATGTCGCCCGGGATGATGCCCGCGTTGGACTGGCCGGGGGTGATCAGACCGGGACAGTTCGGGCCGATGATTCGGGTCTTGTTGCCCTTGCTGCCCGCGTACGCCCAGAAGGCGGCGGAGTCGTGCACCGCGATGCCCTCGGTGATCACGACGGCCAGACCGATCTCGGCGTCGATCGCCTCGACGACGGCGGCCTTGGCGAAGGCCGGCGGCACGAAGACGACGGACACGTCGGCGCCGGTCTTCTCGATGGCCTCGGCGACGGAGCCGAAGACCGGTACGGCCGTGCCGTCGAAGTCGACGGACGTGCCGGCCTTGCGCGGGTTCACACCGCCGACGATGTTGGTGCCGTCAGCGAGCATGAGCTTGGTGTGCTTCATGCCGGTGGCGCCGGTCATCCCCTGGACGATGACCTTGCTTTCCTTGGTCAGGAAAATAGCCATGGTGTTGGAGTCCCTGTCCCTTACTTCGCAGCCGCGAGCTCGGCGGCCTTGTCGGCCGCGCCGTCCATGGTGTCCACGCGCTGCACGAGCGGGTGGTTGGCGTCGGACAGGATCTTGCGACCCAGCTCCGCGTTGTTGCCGTCCAGACGCACGACCAGCGGCTTCGTGACGTCCTCGCCCTTGGTCCTGAGCAGTTCGAGGGCCTGGACGATGCCGTTGGCGACCTCGTCGCACGCGGTGATGCCACCGAAGACATTGACGAACACGGACTTGACGTCCGGGTCGCCGAGGATGATCTCCAGTCCGTTCGCCATGACCTCGGCGGAGGCGCCGCCGCCGATGTCGAGGAAGTTGGCGGGCTTCACGCCGCCGTGGTTCTCACCGGCGTACGCGACGACGTCGAGGGTCGACATGACCAGACCCGCGCCGTTGCCGATGATCCCGACCTCGCCGTCGAGCTTGACGTAGTTGAGGTTCTTGGCCTTGGCCGCGGCCTCCAGCGGGTTGGCGGCGGCCTTGTCCTCCAGCGCCTCGTGCTCGGGCTGGCGGAAGTCGGCGTTCTCGTCGAGCGAGACCTTGCCGTCGAGCGCGATGATCTTGCCGTCACCGGACTTGATCAGCGGGTTGACCTCGACGAGGAGGGCGTCTTCCTTGATGAAGACGGTCCACAGCTTCTGCAGGACATCGGCGACCTGGTCGGCGATCTCGGCCGGGAACTTCGCGGCGGCGACGATCTCGGCGGCCTTCTCGGGCGTACAGCCCTCGTTGGCGTCGACCGGGATCTTGGCGAGCGCGTCGGGGTTCTCCTCCGCGACGACCTCGATCTCCACGCCGCCCTCGACGGAGGCCATGGCCAGGAAGGTGCGGTTGGTGCGGTCCAGCAGGAAGGAGACGTAGTACTCCTCCGCGATGTCCGCGGTCTGGGCCAGCATCACCTTGTGGACCGTGTGGCCCTTGATGTCCATGCCCAGGATCTGACCAGCCTTCTCGACGGCGTCCGCCGGGTCGGCGGCCAGCTTCACGCCGCCCGCCTTGCCGCGCCCGCCGACCTTGACCTGCGCCTTGACGACGGCCTTGCCGCCCAGCCGCTCGGTCACCTCGCGAGCCGCGTCAGGCGTCGTGATGACTTCACCGGCCAGCACCGGTACACCGTGCTTGGCGAAGAGGTCCCTCGCCTGATACTCGAACAGGTCCACGCGTGTCCGTCCCTTTGTCTTTTAAACCGCAGCCTGGTGATCGCGGGTTCGTTGTCTGCGTGGGCGTGCCGCGAAGGGCAACGTGACTGCGCTGTCACAGAGGGAGGCGTACTCGCTGTCCGGTACGCGGCATGTCCGTCTCGCAGGTTATCCCCGTGGGCGGTAGGTCCCTAAATCGCAGATCACAGATGAGCGGTGATACCTGTCACAGAGCGGTGATACCCGTCACACCCACCCCGGAAGCCTTCCGCGTCACCGGGAGATCGCCCCGTTCGGCAGCTCCTTGTCCGGTATGGGAAGGGGGCGCTTCTCGATCGCCGCCGCCATCACCTCGGGGAAGAGATCGGGGGTGCAGGCGAAGGCGGGCGCACCGAGCGCGGCGAGGGCCGCCGCGTGCTCGCGGTCGTACGCGGGCGCTCCCTCGTCGGACAGGGCGAGCAGCGTCACGAACTGCACGCCCGACGCCTTCATCGCCGCGACCCGCTTGAGCATCCCGTCGCGTATCCCGCCCTCGTAGAGGTCGCTGATCAGTACGACCACGGTGTCGGCGGGCCGGGTGATCCGCGACTGGCAGTAACTGAGCGCGCGGTTGATGTCGGTGCCGCCGCCGAGCTGGGTGCCGAACAGGACATCGACGGGGTCGTCGAGCTGGTCGGTGAGATCGACGACGGCGGTGTCGAAGACCACGAGCCGGGTGGCGAGGGAGCGCATGGAGGCCAGAACCGCGCCGAAGACGGAGGCGTAGACGACGGAGGCCGCCATCGAACCGGACTGGTCGATACAGAGGATGACCTCCTTCTTCACGGACTGCGCGGCGCGGCCGTAACCGATGAGCCGCTCCGGGACGACCGTGCCGTGTTCCGGCAGGTAGTTCTTGAGGTTGGCGCGGATCGTACGGTCCCAGTCGATGTCCCGGTGGCGCGGCCGGCTCAGGCGCGCGGAGCGGTCGAGCGCGCCGGTCAGTGTCGCGCGGGTGCGGGTGGCGAGCCGCTTCTCTATGTCCGCGACCACCTTGCGCACGACGGCACGCGCTGTTTCCTTGGTCGTCTCGGGCATCGCCTTGTTGAGCGACAGCAGTGTGCCGACGAGATGGACGTCGGCCTCGACGGCCTCCAGCATCTCCGGCTCCAGGAGCAGCGCGGCGAGCCCGAGCCGGTCGATCGCGTCGCGCTGCATGATCTGGACGACGGAGCTGGGGAAGTACGTACGGATGTCCCCCAGCCAGCGGGCGACGGAGGGCGCGGAGGCGCCGAGGCCGGCGGAGCGGTTGGTGCCGCCCGCGCCGCCCTTCTCCTTGCCCGTGCCGTAGAGGGCGGACAGCGCGCCGTCCATCGCCGCGTCCCGGCCGCCGAGCGCGCATCCCGTCCCGTCGGCGCTCTCCCCGCCGAGCACCATCCGCCAGCGGCGCAGCCGCTCGTCGGGGGCGGTGCTGTCGGCCGCGGTGCCGATGTCGATGCCGTCGATGCCGATACCGCCGCTCATCCCGTCGCCTCCAGAAGATCGTCGCTGTTGGCGCCGCCGCTGCCCTCGGCTCCCAGCAGCAGACGGAGCACCGGCAGTACGGCGTCCGCGCGCGCCTCGTCGAGCCCGGGGCCGAAGCCGGGCGCGGTGGCCTCGGGCGCCGCCGGGCCGCCGTTCGCGGGCCCGCGTGCGACCAGCTCGCCCAGCGTGCGCCGGACGCCCGGCTCGTACGCGGAGAACGTGCGGCGCAGCAGCGGCAGCACGTCCGTGAACGCCTCGGCCGACACCCCGGTCAGCCAGGCGTCCACCAGGCCGAGGAGGCGTTCGTCATGGACCAGGAGCATGCCTCCCGCGCTGCTCGCCGCCTGCTGCCGCCCGGCCCCGGACGCTCCGCCGACGAAGCCCTCGATCCAGGCCGCGGCGTCGGTCGGCGGGGTGCCGGGCGACAGCGCGAGGCCCATGAGGCGCGCGGCCTCGTCCTCGGCGAGCCGTCCGTCGTCCAGCAGCAGCCGGGCGGCCCGGCCCCTGATCACTCCGGGGACGGTGTCCCGTCCCGCGAGCGTGCGGAGGACCGCCCCCCAGCGCCCGGCCAGATCCCGGCCGTGACCGTCCGGGAGGAGGCCGATCGCCGTGTGGACGCCGTCGAGATGGCCGCGCATCTCGGCCGCTCCGTCCGCGTCGAGCCCGGCGCAGGCGGGCGGCAGCCCGACGCAGATCCGCTCGGCGAGCCCCGCCGCCACATCGCCGAGCGCCCCGGTGTCGGTGGAGCGCACGTCGCCGTAGCGCAGCGAGCGGGCCAGCGCGGGCAGCGCCTGGGCGAGCCGGCCGACATCCGCGTCGAGCGCGGCGCGGTCGGCGAGGGCCCGCATCACCACGGGCAGGGCGTCGGGAAGCGCGGCCAGCAGACAGCGCTCGGCCAGCGCCGTGATCTCGGCGAGGGCGGTCGCCGCGAGGGCCCGTGACTCGGCCTTGGCGGTGGCGGCGGAGAGGACGGTCGTGCCCCATACGCCGGCCTCGGCGACCCGTACGTACAGCTCGGGCTCCCAGCGCAGCCGCCAGCTCTCCCGGAACGTGCCGGTGCTCGGCCGCGCGACGAGCGGTTCGCCCCAGTCGATACCGAGCAGCCGCAGCCGGTGCAGGAGCCTGCCGCGCTCGGCGTCCAGCTCCTTGCGGAGGTCCAGATCCAGCTCGCGCTCCAGCGCCTCCGGCTTGAGCCGCAGTGTGCGCTGGAGCGCGGTGAGATCGCGCTGGAGCGGCACGGCGGGGGCCGTGTCGGGGACCTCGCCGAGCACCTCGCCGACGATGAGCCGGTCGTGGATGAGGCCGAGCGGCACATCCGATCCCTCGCACATCACCGCACGGACCGCGTCGGTGGTCTCGGTCAGACCGGCGAGCGGACGCCCGCGCATGGCGGCCAGCGTCCCGGCGAGCCGTACCGCCTCGATGACATGAGCGGAGGAGACGGTCCTGTCCTCCTCCCGGAGCAGGCCGGCGACCTTGGTGAGCCAGCGCTCCACGGGACGGTCGGGCACGCCGAAGAGATGTCCGTACCAGCCGGGCGAGTCGATGCCCGCGCCGTAGCCGCTGTCCCGGGCGAGCCTGCGGTGGGTCCAGGGCACCCACGTCATGCCGGTTTTGACCTTGGGCAGCCCCTTCAGCAGCGCGCGGTCCGCGGCGACGGTGGTCTTCCGGCCGAGCGCGGGCACATGCCAGGCGCCGCAGACCACGGCGACGCCGTCGTCCCCGAACTCCTTGCGGGCGGCCCTGAACTGGAGCCGCATATGGGCTTCGCGGACGAGATCGCGCCGGGGTCCGCCGTCGCCGTACTCCTCGCGCAGCGCGCCCATGGCCTCGGCGACCGCCGCGAACGGTGCGAAGGGGTCGTCCGCGCGGTCGGGCCCCCGGTGCTCGATGACGTCCTCCCACCACCGCTCGGGGTCGTCGTACCCGGCGGCCTCGGCGAGGACGGCGAGCGGATCGATCCGCACGCTCTCGTCGTCCCGGGATCCGTCGCCCTCGCCCCCGCGCCCGGATGCGGGCACGGACCCGGCCTCGGACTCGGACTCGGCCTCGTCGGCATGGACGCCGACATCGACGGGTCCGTCGTCCGCGGCGGCGAGCGCCAGGGAGTGCGCCGCCGGCAGGTCGATGAACCGGGCCGGTACGTCATGCGCCAGCGCCCAGCGGATCGCGACCCACTCCGGGGAGAACTCGGCCAGCGGCCAGAAGGCCGCGCGCCCCGGATCGTCCACCGCGTGCGCCAGGAGCGCGACGGGCGGTCGCATCGCCTCGTCGGCGGCGAGCGCCAGCAGCGCGTCCCCCTCGGGCGGGCCTTCGATCAGGACGACGCGGGGCGCCGCCGCGTCGAGCGCCGCCCGTACCGCGCGCGCGGACCCCGGCCCGTGATGCCGGACCCCGAGCAACAGCGGTCCGCCCGCGCCGGATCCGCTCCTGACCGCCGTACCCGTACCCGCGCCCGCGCCCCCGCTCGCCGCGCCCGGCGCGCGCGTCGTGGTCACGCGCTCACCTCGCGGCAGGCACGGTAGAAGTCCTTCCAGCCGTCGCGCTCGCGGACCACCGTCTCGACGTACTCCTGCCAGATCACCCGGTCCGCCGCCGGGTCGCGGACGACGGCGCCGAGAATGCCCGCCGCGACATCGCCCGGCCGCAGCACGCCGTCCCCGAAGTGGGCGGCGAGTGCGAGGCCGTTGGTGACCACGGAGATCGCCTCGGCCGTGGAGAGCGTCCCCGAGGGGGACTTGAGTTTCGTCCGGCCGTCGGTCGTGACGCCGTCGCGCAGTTCCCGGAAGACCGTGACGACCCGGCGGATCTCGTCGATGCCCTCGGGTCCGGTCGGCAGATCGAGCGAACGCCCCATCTGGTCGACGCGCCGGGAGACGATGTCGACCTCGGCCTCCGGGGTGGCGGGCAGCGGCAGGACGACGGTGTTGAAGCGGCGGCGCAGCGCGCTGGAGAGGTCGTTGACCCCCCGGTCGCGGTCGTTGGCCGTGGCGATCAGATTGAACCCCCGGACGGCCTGCACCTCTTGGCCCAGCTCGGGGACCGGCAGGGTCTTCTCGGACAGGATCGTGATCAGCGAGTCCTGCACATCGGCGGGGATACGGGTCAGTTCCTCGACGCGCGCGGTCATGCCCTCCGACATGGCCCGCATCACCGGGCTGGGCACCAGCGCGTCGCGGCTGGGGCCGTGGGCGAGCAGCTGCGCGTAGTTCCAGCCGTAGCGGATCGCCTCCTCGGGCGTGCCGGCCGTGCCCTGCACGAGCAGGGTCGAGTCACCGCTGACGGCCGCCGCCAGATGCTCCGAGACCCAGGTCTTGGCGGTGCCCGGCACGCCGAGGAGCAGCAGCGCCCGGTCGGTGGCGAGCGTGGTGACCGCGACTTCGACGATCCGGCGCGGCCCCACGTACTTCGGTGTGATCACCGTCCCGTCGGGGAGCGTGCCACCGAGCAGATACGTGGCCACGGCCCACGGCGACAGCCGCCACCTGACGGGCCGCTGCCGGTCGTCGGCCGCGGCCAGCGCCTTCAGCTCGTCCGCGAACGCGTCCTCGGCGTGCGGGCGCAGCGCCTCCTCGGTCCCGGCGGGCGCGGTGGTTTCGGGCATGGTCATGGATCCCCCTCCAGATCGGTCGACCGGATGTGAGATCCACGGTGCACCACGCCACTGACAATCGGCCGTCGTCGCGGGGGCCGGGCGGGCGTCGCGGGCCGGTCGGGGGCGGGGGCGGGGCGCCTACGCGGACGCGCCCGCGTACGAGGGGAGTTGCCCGGCCCACGACGCCCGGCGATCGCTACCCGGCGCCGGCTGCCCGGCGGTCGCTGCCCGGCGCCCGCGACCCCGCGACCGTCAGCCGGCGATCGGGGAGACCGCGATGCAGCCGCCCGCCGCGGCCTTGCCCGCGTCGGTCTCCTCCTTGATGACCTCGCCCTTGTAGATGATCTTGCAGGTGACCTCGGCGCCGGACGCGTCCAGGGCGGTCGGCATGACGCCGGGCGGCATGATGCCGCGCAGCGTGACCGTCTTCTTCCAGGGCAGCGTGGGCTTCTCGACCGTCTCGATCTTGGGCTCCATGGCCTCGCCGCCCCCGCCGTGGTAGTCGATCGTGTCGATGTTCTTGCCCGTGACCTCGTAGGTGACCTCGTAGGTCTCGTTGACGGCCTTGTCGACCTCGTCGGTCACGGCCTTGTCGACCCGCTCCGCGGCCTCGGAGCAGGCGCCGAGGCCCAGTGCGAGGCCGGTGACGGCGAGGGTGGTGAGGGCGGCGCGGACGGTGCGGTTCATGAGTGATCCCCCGGTTCGTGGCATAGGAAGCTCGCACGATATAGCAAAGGCAAGGCAAAGTCATTCTGCCTGCCGCTCGTTGAATACGCAGGTCAGAGCGATTGTCAGTGGGGCGTTCTAACGTCGTGGACATGAATCAAACGGGGGTGCGCTGGACGACGGAACAGGTGCTCGCTCTGGCTCCTGACGACGCGTCACGGAAAGCGGGCAACAAACTGGGCACGGCCGGGCCGTGGTCGGAGGCGGGCTGCGGCTCCGCGGGGGCCGTGTGGGGCCTGTGCAAGGGCAGCGGCAGTAAGCCGTATCAGACCATTGTGGACACAACGGGCCCCGCTTACAAGTGCAGTTGCCCGAGCAGGAAGTTTCCGTGCAAGCACGCGCTGGGGCTGCTGCTGCTCTGGGCGGTGGACGAGCGGAGCGTGCCGGAGACGGCGGAGGAGCCGGGCTGGACCGCGGATTGGCTCGCGGGGCGCCGGAATCGGGCCGAGGAGCGGCCCGCGGGGGAAGCCGGCGCGGCCGGATCCGGGAAACCGGCCGATCCCGAGGCCGCGCGGCGCAGGGCGGAGCGCAGGGCCACCAGGATCAGCGCGGGCGCCACGGAGCTAGAACAGCGGCTGACGGATCTGCTGCGCGGCGGGCTGGCCTCGGCGGAGCAGTCGGGATACGGGCTGTGGGAGGAGACGGCGGCCCGGATGGTCGACGCTCAGGCACCGGGCCTCGCGGGCCGGGTGCGGGAGCTGGGGGCGATCCCCGGCTCGGGGCCCGGCTGGCCGGTGCGGCTGCTGGAGGAGTCCGCGCTGGTGCATCTGCTGACCACGGCGTGGCTCGGCCGCGACCGGCTGCCGGAGCCGCTGGCGACGACGGTCCGTACGAGGATCGGCCTCCCGTCACCGGCCGACGGCCCGCCGGTCAGGGACCACTGGCTGGTCCTCGCCCAGTACGACTCCTCGGACGGCAAGCTCGTCACCCGCCGGATCCGGCTGTACGGACGGGACTCGGGGCGTTCCGCGCTGGTGCTCGCCTTCGGCGCGGCGGGGCGCTCCCCGCAGCTGGGGCTGCCGGTGGGCCTGATGATGGAGGCGGAGATCACCCCGCACGGGGGCGGGGGGCAGCTACGGGCCGACTGGGGACAGCAGTTCGGCACCCCGGCCCCGATACCGGGACCGCCGCCCGGCGGCTCCACGACGGCGGCGATCGAGGCGTACGGCGCGGCACTGCGCGCGGATCCCTGGCTGGACGCGTGGCCGGTGACGCTGACGGACGTCATACCCGTGCCGACGCCGGGCGGCGGCTGGCAACTGGCCGACGCGGACGGGGAATCCGCGCTGCCGATCACGGGCTCGGCTCTCGCCCGGCCCGGTCTGTGGAAGCTGGCCGCGCTGTCCGGCGGCGGTCCTGTGACGGTGTTCGGCGAGTGCGGCCATCGCGGCTTCCTGCCGCTCGCGGCCTGGTCCGAGGACATACGCGGACCGGTCCCGCTCACCTGACGGTCCCACCGGCCGCTCACCCGCCGGCCGCTCACCCACCGGCCGCTCACCCGACGGCCCCGCTCACCGGCCCCGCTCACCCGGAGATCCCGCTCACCCGACGGTCTCGACAGGACCTGGCCGACCCGCGCCGACAACGGAGGGCTTCATGACGGACACGACTCGCACCATCGACCCGGCCGGCCCCACCGGCACGACCCGCGTCACGACGCCCTGGGAAGGGCTCGTCACCTCCGCACTGCTCGGAACGGAGCGCCGCACCCCGCCCGCGGAGATCCTGACCCCGGGCAAGGAGGCGCCGGTGGCCCTGCTGGACGCCGCCGCGCTGCACACCGTACGGCGCAGGGCGGGGCTCCTTCCGGCGCACGCCGCGGCCCGCCCGGAGCCCGCGCCCCACGACGGCCGCGCACCGTTGCCGGAAGCGGCCGGAAGACGGCTCGGCCAGTTGCTGGCCGACCGGACGACGTCCTCGGGCGGCGGAGGACGGCGCGGCGCGGCCCCCGACCTCACCGAACTGCTCCCGCAGTGGCTCGCCGCCGCCAATGAGCACGGCTATCGCGCGCCCGCCGCCGTACTGCCCGCGCTGCTCGACGCGGCCCGCGCGCGTACCGATCTGCGACCGCAGGCGCTGACGTTCGCGGGGCCGCGCGGGCTCTGGCTCGCGCGGTTCAACCCGGAGTGGAAGTTCGCGCTGCGGGGCGCGTCCGGCGGCGCCCTGCTGCCCGACCCAGAGGACGGCGACGCTGTCCGACTGCTCTGGGAGGAGGGCCTGTTCGCCGAGCGGGTGGCGCTGCTCGCCTCCGTACGCGCCCAGGACGCGGAGGCTTCCCGGGCGCTGCTCGCCTCGACCTGGTCCACGGAGCGGGCCGAGGACCGGCTGATGTTCCTCGACTCGCTGCGTACGGGGCTGTCCGGGACGGACGAGCCGTTTCTGGAGCGGGCCCTGTCGGACCGCAGCCGCAATGTCCGCCACACCGCCGCCGAGTTGCTCTCCGCGCTGCCCGGCTCGGCCCTGGCCGGAAGGATGGCGGCCCGCGCGGCGACATGCGTGAGCATGGACCGTACGGGCGGCGGGCAGGTCATCACGGTCGAGGCGCCGCACGAATGCGACGCGGACATGCAGCGTGACGGCGTGGTCCCGGCCCCGCCCGCCGGCCGGGGCGAACGGTCCTGGTGGCTGGGCCAGTTGGTCGAGGCGGCCCCGCTGGCCACGTGGCCCGCCAGGCTCGGCGGCCGTACCCCGGAGGAGATCGTCGCGCTGCCCGTCCTGGACGACTGGGCCGACGAACTGCACGCCGCGTGGTGCCGGGCGGCCGTACGGCAGCGGGACGCGCGGTGGTCCGCCGCCCTGCTGGGCGCCCCCGCCGCCTCCCCGGCCGCCGGTCCCGGCACCTCCGGCACCTCCTCGCTGGCGGAACGGGCGAAGCTTCTCGCCACGCTGCCGCCCGCCGAACGGGCCTCCTGGGTGGCCTCGTTCATCGCCGCCCATGGTCTCTCCGAGGCGTTCCAGCTGCTCGGCGTCTGCGCGGTGCCCTGGGCGGAGCCGCTCGGCCGGGCGGTCGTGGACGCGCTGGACATCGCCCGGGACGCGGGAAGCTACCCCTGGAGCTTCAGCGGGGTCATGGGGCTCGCCGAGCGATGCCTCGACCCCGTGGAGGCGGGCCGGCTGGAGCTGCTCACCGCGACCCGGGACGAGCCGGAAGACGCGTCACCGGGCGCGGGCGGCTACTGGTCGGAGGCCTTCCGGCGGCTGGTCTCCACGCTGCGTCTGCGCGCGTCGATGCTGGCCGAACTCGACGGGCGCACCGCGCTCACCGGCCTCGGCCACCCCGACGATCCCGACGACCCCGACCAGTCCACCGGACCGACGGCGCCGTGAGCGGCGCCGCGCCTCACGCGCCCGCGGGCTGGCGGACGTGGGCGTTGATCCACGCGACGATGGAGGTCGTCGTCGCCCCCGGGGTGAAGATCTCGGCCACGCCCAGCTCCTTGAGCGGGGCGATGTCCGCCTCCGGGATGATGCCGCCGCCGAAGACCTTGATGTCCGCCGCGTCCCGCTCCTTGAGCAGCGCGATGACCTTCGCGAAGAGCGTGTTGTGCGCCCCGGAGAGGATCGAGAGGCCGATCGCCTCGGCGTCCTCCTGGATCGCGGTGTCCACGATCTGCTCGGGTGTCTGATGGAGCCCCGTGTAGATGACCTCCATCCCCGCGTCCCGCAGCGCACGCGCGATCACCTTGGCTCCGCGGTCGTGCCCGTCGAGTCCCGGCTTCGCCACCACCACCCGGATCGGGCCGCCGGCCGCCCGCGCTCCGCTCGTCGTCCCGTCCTGGCTCCGCGACTGATTCCCCGGATCCTGGTTCTCCGGATGCCAAGCCACACCCATTACTGCCTCCACATACCGACCGCACTGTCATTGGCACGGGTCCCCGCGCCCCGGTCCGGTCGGGACCGGGCGCACGGAAGTGAACGAACGTTATCCACAGCATCCCGCACATGGCCGTTTCGCGGAGGCCCGCGAGGGGGAAATCACACGTGGGACATGTTCGCTTTGCGTCGTTCCGGCATGACTCGGCCCACCCGGCCGGGCAGGGGACGACCGCGAGGGGAGCCGCAAGAGGAGCCGCCACACGGGCGCCGTTCCACCGTGCCGCCAGCCGCGCGGCGCGGTGGCACGGCTCGCGTGCAGCGGCCCCGGGCACTTCGGCGCGCCGGAAGCCATCCGGCCCGCCGGGCGGCGCCCCGTGAGGGCACGCGGGGGCCAGAGCCGCCCCCCGGGTGCCGTTCGGAGGTCGGCCATGAAGGTTTCGCCGTTCTTGCCGCTTTTTCCCTTCGTTCCGCCGCTCCTGCGCCAGGCCGGCCGTGTGTGGCACGCCACGCTTCCCGACGACGCGCTCGACGCGCTCCGGGCCAACGCGCTCGACCTGGCGGTGCTCACCGGCCATCTCGTCCTCTACCCGGCCGGAATCATCCAGGAGCGCCGTGCCGAGCCCCTGCCGCCGGAGACCGCCCAGTTGCCCACCGAGGGCCGCGCCCATCCCCCCGTCGTCCTGCTCCACGGCCTCGTCGACAACCGGTCCGTCTTCGTCCTGCTGCGCCGCTCCCTGGCCCGGCACGGCTGGACCCGTCTCGTATCGCTCAACTACTCGCCGCTGACCTGCGACATCCGTACGGCCGCCGAGGAGCTGGGCCGCCATATCGAGGAGATCCGCGCCCGCACCGGCCACCGCCGGGTCGATGTGATCGGACACAGCCTGGGCGGGCTGATCGCGCGGTACTACGTACAGCGTCTGGGCGGTGACTCACAGGTACGTACGCTGGTCACGATCGCCACGCCGCACGAGGGCACGGCCGTCGTCCCGCTGGCGGACGCCCACCCCGTCGTGCGGCAGATGCGGCCGGGGTCGGATCTCATCGAGGAGTTGCGGCTGCCCGCGCCCGGCTGCCGTACGCGGTTCGTGAGCTTCTGGAGCGATCTCGACCAGCTGATGGCGCCGGCCCTCACCGCGCGCATCACACATCCGGACCTTCAGGCGGAGAACGTGCTGGTGAGCGGGGTCGGACATCTCGCCATGACGGTGCACCCCGGAGTCGCCGCCGGTATCCGGCACGCGCTCGAATCCCCCGGACTCATAGGCGAGTCCAGCCTGGACGCCGTCAACTCCGGCCTCGCGCCCGAGGAATCCGCGGAGGACGACCCCCGTTTCGACGGGCCGGCGTCCGTCGCCTGACGCGCGAGACTCTTCGAAATCCCTCTCCCGTCTCGAACATTTATCGAACGTACGGCCAAGTCTGCGCCCGTCGTCCGCCGAAACACGGCCGAATGCCCGTTTCAACGGAACGCAAAACCTGCCGAAGATTGTCGCCGTCCTATACCGCCGGGTACAGTCGCGGCCACTGCTTTCACTCAGGGGACCGGTCCATCGGACAGGCTCCCGGAGGAAACCCTGGTTCTGCTGCCGAGGCGAGAGAGAAGTTGGTGAACGACCAGCACGCCCACGCCGGGTACGCCGCATATGACGGCTACCAGAACGGCAGCTTCGAGACCGACCCACTCTTCGGCTCCCTCCCGGACGGCTCGGCCGGCTATGACAGCCCCCAGGCCACGTCCGGCCAGTACGACGGCGCACAGTGGGACACCGGCGCCCATCAGACGACCGCGACCGCGTACGACACCTACGCCGCGCCGCAGTACGAGCAGTACGACACCAGCGGCCAGTGGGCCACCGTCACCACCGCGCCCGACAACGGCTATCAGCAGACCCCGGGCATCCCGGGCCAGTCGGCGGAGCCGGACGTCACGGGCCAGTGGGACGCGGATGCCTGGAACCAGGCGAATCAGGCGAACCTGTCGCATCAGGCGCACCAGGGTGACCCGCTGAACGGGACTGACGGAACAGGTCAGTTCGACGCCACGCAGTTCGCGTACGGCGTCTCGGACCACACCATCGCCGCACCGTTCGACCCTGCCGTTCCGTTCGCAGGCGCACAGTTCGAGACCGCGCGGTTCGACGCGGCGCAGTTCGAGACCGCACCGTTCGAGGAGACGCGGTTCGACGCGGGGCAGTTCGGGTACGAGGCGACCGCGCAGTGGGCGGCGCCCGCGTTCGACACCGGCGCGTACGACGCCACCGCCTGGAACTCGCCCGGCACGACGGCCGACGCCCCGTACGACAGCGCGCATGAGCAGTACGGCCAGGACAGCGGCGCGTACGAGCAGTACGACCCCGCCCCGGGCGCGGAGTACGGCGCCCCCGGGCCGGAGCCTGAACACGCCTTCGACGCGGAGCCCGGCTACGGGACCGGGACGGGCACGGGAACCGACGCGCACGCCGAGGCCCCAGGGACCGGAGAGCCCGCGGGGTCCGGGACCGGCGAGGCCGGACTCGGCGGCGACACGGAGACGGACGCCGCGCCCGAGGCCGAGCCGCTGCACATGGCGGAGACGATGACCGCTCCCGCCGTGAGCCTCCCGCCCCGCGGTGAGCGCCGGGCCGGGAGCGGCCCGGCGGGCGGCCGGGGCCGTCGCCGCACCCCCGCCAAGCGCTCCGCGCTCCTCACGGTCGCCGTCCCCTCCGCCTGCGTGATGGGCGTCGCGGGTGTCGCCGCCGCCTCGGTCAGCGGCCTCGGCGCGGGCGAGGAGCCCCAGGCCGACAAGACCACGACCGCCTCGGCCGCCGATCCCGGCTCCGTGAAGCCCGTGGCCGCGAACAACAAGCTGGACACCCAGCTCGCCGCACTCAACGCCGACGCCCGCGACTTCGGTGACCGAGCCAGCCGTACGCAGGAGCGCATCGACCTCCAGGCCCGGCAGGAAGCGGAGAAGAAGAGGCGCGCCGCGGAGGCGGCCCGCAAGGAGGCCGAGCGCCCCAAGTTCGTCCTCCCCGTCTCGCAGCACGGACTCAGCGCGCGCTACGGCCAGGCCGGCGTCAACTGGATGTCCATCCACACCGGGATCGACTTCCCCGTGTCGTACGGCACGCCGGTGATGGCCGCGACCGACGGCACCGTACGCACGCAGTACAACAGCGCCTACGGGAACATGGCGATCGTGACCGCGCCCGACGGCACCGAGACCTGGTACTGCCATCTCAGCACCACGAAGATCCGCTCCGGTTCGGTCAAGGCCGGTGACGTGATCGCGTATTCGGGGAACTCGGGCAACTCCACGGGACCGCACCTGCACTTCGAGGTACGGCCCGGCGGCGGCGCCGCGATCGACCCGCTCGCCTGGCTCCGCAGCCACGGCGTCGACCCGACGTAGCGGCTGCCCCGCGCCGACCGGATCGGGCCGAGGTCCGCGTCCGGCCGAGTACGAACCGACGTCCGACGTAACGGGCGCCCCACCGGGGCCCGTTACGTCGTCCCGTCCCCCTACAGCTTCTCGACCGGCGCGTACCGCAGCAGCAGCCGCTTGGGCTTCGTGTCCCCGAAGTCGACCGTCGCCTGCGTGTCCGCGCCCGTACCCGTCACCGCCATGACCGTGCCGAGGCCGAACTGGTCGTGCGTGACGCGGTCCCCGACCGCCAGTGCGATCACCGGCTTGTCGGTGGTGCGCCGCGTGGCGAAGCCCGAAGGGCCGCCGCCCGCCCTCGACCGCGCGGAGGACGAGGACAGCGAGGACGCGATCCCGGACGTGGGCCCCGCGGGGATCTGCGCGCCGGTCCGCTTCCACTCCAGGTGGTGTCCGGGGATCTCCTCCAGGAACCTCGACGGCGGGTTGTACGAGGGCTGGCCCCACGCGCTCCGCATCGACGACCGGGTCAGATAGAGGCGCTCGCGGGCACGGGTGATGCCGACGTACGCCAGCCGCCGTTCCTCCTCCAGCTCCTTCGTCTGGCCGAGGGCGCGCATGTGCGGGAAGACGCCGTCCTCCATGCCCGACAGGAACACGACGGGGAATTCGAGGCCCTTGGCGGTGTGCAGCGTCATCAGCGTGATGACACCGGAGCCGTCCTCGTCCTCGTCGGGGATCTGGTCGGAGTCGGCGACGAGCGCCACCTTCTCCAGGAATTCGGCGAGCGTACCGGTCGTGGCGACCGCACCGGCCGCACCGGCGGTGGCGTCGGCAGCGCCCGTGCCTTCGGCAGCGGCAGCGGCCCCGCCGTCGCCCGCCGCCTCCGCGGCGGCCTGGCCGCGCTCCTGCTCGAACTCCAGCGCCACCGCGGCCAGTTCCTGGAGGTTCTCGATCCGCGTCTCGTCCTGCGGGTCGGTCGAGGCCTGCAACTCCGCCAGATAGCCGGTCCGTTCGAGCACGGCCTCCAGGACCGTCGCGGGCCCGGCGCCGGACTCGACGACCGTACGCAGCTCTTCCATCAGCGTGTTGAACCGCTTGACGGCGTTGGCCGACCGGGCGGCCATTCCGTACGCCTCGTCCACCCGCCGCAGCGCCTGCGGGAAGGTGATCCTCTCGCGCAGCGCGAGCGCGTCGATCATCGCCTCCGCGCGGTCCCCGATGCCGCGCTTGGGCACGTTCAGGATCCGGCGCAACGGGACGTTGTCCTCCGGGTTGGCCAGCACGCGCAGATAGGCCAGCACGTCCCGGACCTCCTTGCGCTCGTAGAAGCGCACTCCGCCGACGACCTTGTAGGGCAGGCCGACCCGGATGAAGATCTCCTCGAAGACACGGGACTGCGCGTTCGTACGGTAGAAGACCGCGACATCGCCCGCCTTGGCCTCGCCCGCGTCCGTCAGCCGGTCGATCTCGTCGGCGACGAACTGCGCCTCGTCGTGCTCCGTGTCCGCGACGTAGCCGGTGATCTGGGCGCCCGCGCCGGCCTTCGTCCACAGGTTCTTCGGCCGGCGGCTCTCGTTCCGCTCGATGACCGCGTTGGCGGCGCTGAGGATCGTCTGCGTGGAGCGGTAGTTCTGCTCCAGCAAAATGGTCGTCGCGTCCGGGTAGTCCTCCTCGAACTGGAGGATGTTACGGATCGTGGCGCCCCGGAAGGCGTAGATCGACTGGTCGGCGTCACCGACGACGCACAGCTCGGCCGGGTCGTTCTCCTCGCCCGAGGGGCCCACCAGCTCGCGTACGAGTGTGTACTGCGCGTGGTTGGTGTCCTGGTACTCATCCACCAGGACGTGCCGGAAGCGCCGCCGGTAGTGCTCGGCGACATCGGGGAACGCCTGGAGCAGATGGACGGTGGTCATGATGATGTCGTCGAAGTCCAGCGCGTTGGCCTCGCGCAGCCGCGCCTGGTACATCCGGTACGCCTCGGCGAGTGTCTTCTCGAAGCCGTCGGCGGCCTGGCCGGCGAAGGTCTCCTCGTCGATCAGCTCGTTCTTCAGATTCGAGATCTTGGCGCTGAAGGACTTGGGCGGGTACCGCTTGGGGTCGAGGTCCAGATCGCGGCAGACCAGGGCCATCAGACGCTTCGAGTCGGCGGCGTCGTAGATGGAGAACGACGAGGTGAAGCCGAGCCGCTTCGACTCGCGCCGCAGGATCCGCACGCAGGCGCTGTGGAACGTCATGACCCACATGGCGTTGGCGCGCGGGCCGACGAGCTGGCCGACGCGCTCCTTCATCTCGCCCGCGGCCTTGTTGGTGAACGTGATCGCCAGTATCTGACCGGGGTGGACGCTGCGGGTGCCCAGCAGATGCGCGATCCGGTGGGTCAGCACCCTGGTCTTGCCCGACCCGGCCCCGGCCACGATGAGCAGGGGCGAGCCGGTGTGCACGACGGCCGCGCGCTGCTCCTCGTTCAGCCCTTCGAGCAGCGCGGCGGGGTCCACGACCGTGCGCGGGGCGCCGTCGCGGTGGTACTGGTCCCGCGCCGGGGGCGCGTCGTAGGCACCCTGGAAGAGGTCGTCGGGCACCTGCTCCGCCGCGTGCTCGGCGTCGTCCTCGGGCGGCGGAGGATGCTCGTCGCCGGAGGGCTGGAGGTCCGCCAGGAAACTGTCGTCAAAGAGGCTGCTCATCGCTATCCGAGTCTAGGCCGCCGCACTGACACCCCGCGCCCGCCTTCGGAATTCCCCGGCCGCCGTCGCCATCACCACAGGCGGCCCCGCGCTCACCCATCGTGACGAACGGACGTCACCGGCCGGTTTCACTCATCGCACCCGCAAATAGTCACGAAAATGTATCGGGCATATCGGCCATCGACCTTCACACCAGCGCCACACTTTGGCTAGCGTGCTCGATCAGGCAGCCCGTACCCCCAACGGCGATCCACGCCAAGCGGGCGGCCCACGTCGAATTCGGACTTTCCTGAAGGAAGTTCGGAACCGGGGACCCACAGTGCACAACCGGGGTGAATCGGGCCTTTCGCTCAAGGTCCGTAGGGCAGCCTTCCGTTCCGCCCGAACCCGACAGCTAACCCGGTAGGCGGTCCACGGAAGGAGATGCCGACCTTGGCGTCGCATCGCAAGCCGCGCAGTCTCAGCGGAGTACGTACCGCTTCTCCCGCCGTCGGGATCACGACAGCCGCGCTCGCCTCGGTCACGTTGCTCTCGGCGCAGAGCGCGAGTGCCGCGCCCGTCGATCCGAAGCCGTCCATGGAAGAGGTACAGAAGAAGGTCGACGATCTGTACCGCCAGGCCGGCAGTGAGACGCAGAAGTACAACCGGGCGAAAGAGGCCACGCAGAAGCAGAAGCGCGCGGTCGACCGGGTGCTCGACGAGGTCGCCAAGCGCGCGGACAAGCTGAACGAGGCCCGGCGTACGCTCGGCTCGTTCGCGGCCGCGCAGTACCGGGAAGGCGCGGTCACCCCGACCGCCGCCCTGCTGTTCGCGGACAGCCCGCAGTCGTTCTTCGAGCAGAAGCAGGTGACGGACCGGCTGACGGAGCGCCAGCGCGGCGTCCTCACCGACTACCAGACGCAGCAGGCCGACGCCGCGAAGAAGCGGCAGCAGGCGTCGAAGGACCTGGAGTCGCTCACCGCCTCGCAGGCCGCGCTGCGAACCAGCAAGCAGAACGTGCAGCAGAAGCTCGGCGCGGCGCGTGCGCTGCTGTCGAAGCTGACCACGGAGGAGAAGGCGCGGCTGGCCGCGCTGGAGCGCAAGAAGGAAGAGGAGGCCCGCCGCAAGGCGGAGGCACGGGCGAAGCAGGAGGCCCGCGCGAAGCAGGAGGCCGAGCGCAAGCGCGAGGAGCGGCAGGCTCAGGCCCCGGCGGCCGGTACGGGCTCGGGCAGCGGCTCGGGCACGGGTACGGGCAGCGGCTCGGGTACAGGTACGGGCTCGGGCAGTACGGGCACCGGGACCGGTACCGGCACGAGCGGCGGCACCGGAGCCTCGGACGGCAGCTACGCCACCAAGGCCGCCAAGGTCCTCTCCTTCGCCCGCGCCCAGAAAGGCAAGCCGTACGTCTGGGGCGCCACGGGACCCAGCTCGTACGACTGCTCGGGCCTGACCCAGGCCGCCTGGAAGGAGGCGGGCGTGGAGCTGCCGCGCACCACCTGGGACCAGGTGAAGGCCGGCACGCGCGTCGCGACCGAGGATCTGCTCCCCGGTGACCTGGTCTTCTTCTACGACGACATCAGCCACGTCGGGATCTACATCGGCGACGGCATGATGATCCACGCCCCCAAGCCGGGCGCGAACGTCCGCGAGGAGTCGATCTACTACATGCCGATCTACGGAAGCGTCCGCCCCGCCTGACAGGGCCCCGGGGCCCTGTCAGGTCCAGAGCGTGGCGATGAAGATGTTGACCATCGTCAGCCCGCCCACCGCGCCGAACAGCGGCTTCGGGGCGGTCTCGTCGTCGCGCTTCACGTACACCACGGCCAGGATCACGACCAGCACCGCGAGCTTGATGCCGACCTTGATGTTGTTCACCGTCTGGTCGTCGGCCTGGTTGAGGCCCACCAGGGCCACGCCCGTGACGAGCATCGTCAGCGCGCCGTGCAGCATCGCCTTGTTGAAGCGGGCCGTCCCCGTGCTCATCGACTTCATCTGAGTGAGGAAGCCGCCGAGCAGCGAGGCTATGCCGATGATGTGAAGCGCGACGAAGACATTGATGAGTACGTCCATGTCCGGACCCTATCGAGGGCCATAGCACCACCGAGCGGCGAGGTGGGGCTCTGTTCCGATATCGGTCGGGTCCGGACGGAAAGGGCTTCCGAGACCGCGATCATGCCGGTCACAACCCGGCCCTGTTCTGCCACCTCTCGCCAATACCGGCCATGCCGAGGCCGGACTGTGACCTTGCGCCCTAGCGTCCTTCTCCTGGCGACCGGCCATGACCCACCGTGACCGACTAGGGAAGAGGATCCACCCCCGTGGCAGCGCACCGAAAGCCCAGACAGCGCACGCTCACCGGCCCCGCCGGCCGTACCGCCGCCACTCTCGCACTCGCCGGGGCCGCGACCGTCACCGCCTTCGACGGCCCCGCACACGCCGAGCCCCAGCTCACCCCGGCCCAGGTCAAGGCCAAGGTCGACGCGCTGTACGAGCAGGCCGAGACCGCCACCGAGCGGTACAACGGGACGAAGGTGAAGGCGGACAAGGCCCGTACCGCGCTCACGCATCTGCGGGACGAGGCCACGCGCAGGACGGAACGGCTCAACAACGCGCGCAACGCGCTCGGTTCGATCGCCTCCGCGCAGTACCGGGCCGGCGGCCTCGACCCCGCCGTACAGCTCGCGCTCAGCTCCTCCCCCGAGGAGTACCTGGAAGGGGCCTCGCTCGCCGAACGGGCCGGTTCCCGGCAGGCCGCCAGGATCGCCGCGATCCGCAGGGAACTCGCCCGCATCGCCGAACTGCGCGCCCGCGCCGACGGCCGGCTCACGGAGCTGAGGGCCTCCCAGTCCGAGCTGGCCCGGCACAAGTCCGCCGTCCAGGAGAAGATCGGCTCCGCCCAGCGGCTGCTCGACCGCCTCACCGCGCCGCAGCGCGCCCAGTACGACCAGCGGGGCGGCCAGGGCCGGCAGGACGCCGCGTCCCTCGCACCCGGCGCGGTGCGGGCGCCGAACCCCCGTGCCGCCGCGGCCGTCGCCTACGCCTACGGGGCGATCGGCAAGCCGTACGTCTGGGGCGCGACCGGACCCGGTGCCTTCGACTGCTCCGGGCTCACCCAGGCCGCCTGGCGCTCCGCGGGTGTCTCCCTCCCCCGCACCAGCTACACCCAGATCAGCACGGGCCAGCGGGTCTCACGCGGCGATCTCGCCCCCGGTGACCTGGTGTTCTTCTTCTCCGGCATCAGCCATGTCGGGATCTATGTCGGCGGCGGGCAGATGATCCACGCCCCCCGGCCGGGCTCGGCGGTCCGGCTGGCGCCGCTCGACCAGATGCCGTTCGCCGGCGCCAGCAGGCCGGCCTAGGCCCTGTCCGGCCGATCTTCGTGGGCCCGGAACGCCTGGCACGGCGCCTCGCCGCGTTGTCGGAGTCGGCCAAGTACGTCCAGTACGAGGCCGATCCTCCGCCTTGCGATCCACCGCGCCAGACGTCCCGGGCTGATCCACGAAGATCGACCGGACAGGACCTAGGCCCTGTCCTCAGAGTCCCGCAACTCCGGAGTCGCCGAACGGCCCACACCGGAGTGCCGGTTGCCCCTCCCCGGGTCACGATGGGCGCAGCATCCCGTCTGCCCTGAAGGGGGAGCCGTGAGACGAGCCAACGCCGTCAGAGGAACGGTTCTCGCCGTCGGCGCACTTTTCGTCCTGGCGCCGGTCGGCCTCACTCCGCGGGGGTGCGGCGATCTCTCCGGCGGCCGGCTCTGTATCGAGGGCCCGGTGGGCGGCGTGGGACCGTTCACCGTGCGCTACGAGCAGTACCAGGGCCGGCCCGGTGTCGCCGTACGCCTCGGCTACCAGCGCAAGGACGACCGGATCACCGCGTTCCCCGGCTGGCTGGGCACCCAGCAGACCTGGCACGGCCGCGCCGAACGGACCGGCAGGCTCAACACCGCGCCGGGCGAGTGCATCCGCGGCGTGATGGAGTACCGGGACCGGACATACGTCACCGAGTGGCACTGCTCGTAGACCGCGTGGCCCGGACAGCACGCACACCGGACGGCGCGTACACCCGACAGCACGTACACCGGACGGCACGCACACCGACAGCACGTACACCCGACAGCACGCGGACCGGACAGCACGCGGTCCCGGACCGGACGGCGCGGAGGCTCAGACCAGCCTGCGCGCCGTCGCCCAGCGCGTCAGCTCGTGCCGGTTGGAGAGCTGGAGCTTCCTCAGCACCGCCGAGACATGGGACTCGACGGTCTTCACCGAGATGAAGAGCTGCTTCGCGATCTCCTTGTACGCGTACCCGCGCGCGATGAGCCGCAGCACCTCGCGCTCGCGCTGCGTCAGCCGGTCCAGGTCCTCGTCCACCGGCGGCGCGTCCGTCGAGGCGAAGGCGTCCAGGACGAAGCCGGCCAGCCGGGGCGAGAAGACCGCGTCGCCCTCCTGCACCCGGAAGATCGAGTCGACCAGGTCCGTGCCGGTGATCGTCTTGGTGACATAACCACGGGCGCCGCCCCTGATGACCCCGATCACGTCCTCGGCCGCGTCCGAGACCGACAGCGCCAGGAAGCGCACGGGACGCTCGACGGCGCCCATCATCGGCGCGCAGCGGCGCAGCACCTCCACACCGCCGCCGCCCGGGAGATGGACATCGAGGAGCACGACCTCGGGCCGGGTCGCCGTGATGACGGTGACCGCCTGGTCGACATCGGCGGCCTCGCCGACGACCTCGACGCCCGTCTCCTCCGTACGGCCGATCTCGGCCTGCACTCCGGTACGGAACATCCGGTGGTCGTCGACGAGCACGACCCGTACGCGCCGGCCGTCCGCCGCCCGGCCGCCGCTCTCCGCACCGGTGGCCCCGGCCTGTGCGCCCTCGCTCATGCTCTCTGTCCCTCGCCCTAGTCGTTCGCCGCTGATACACACCGGTGGTGCGGGCCGCTCGCACGGGCCGGGCCCCGGCACCCGCCCTCAGTCTGCCCGTTCCATCTCCAACTCGACCTCCGTGCCGCCGCCGGGCACCGAACGCAGCCGCGCCGTGCCGCCGTTGCGCTGCATCCGGCCGATGATCGATTCCCGTACGCCCATCCGGTCGGCCGGGACCGCGTCCGGGTCGAAGCCGGGGCCCCGGTCCCGTACGGAGAGGAAGACCGTACGGCCCTCCACCTCCGCGAAGACCTGTACGGCACCGCCCTCGCCACCGTACTTGGCGGCGTTGACCATCGCCTCGCGCGCGGCCTGCATCTGCGCGGCCAGCCGCTCGTCGAGCGGGCAGTCGCCCACGACCACGACCTCGATCGGGACCCCGTGATAGTCCTCGACCTCCGCCGCCGTGCGCTTCACCGCCTCGGCGAGGGTGGTGGGTTCGTCCTCCTCGTCCTTGCCCGTGCCCTCGGGTTTGTAGAGCCAGGCGCGCAGCTCCCGCTCCTGGGCGCGGGCGAGCCGGCGGACCTCGCCCCCGTCGTCGGCGTTGCGCTGGATGAGCGTGAGGGTGTGCAGCACGGAGTCATGGACGTGCGCGGCGACCTCGGCCCGTTCTTGCGCGCGGATACGCATCAGCCGTTCCTCGGAGAGGTCCTGCGTCATCCGTACGAGCCAGGGACCGGCGAGCAGGGCGACCCCGGCCATGACGGCGATCGCCCCGGTCAGGATGTTGCCGAACTGGGCCGCCGCGCCGCGCACCACCATGAAGACGGTCAGGCCGAGGCCGACCAGCGCGACGCCCGCGAGACCGCGGGCGAGCTGGAAGATCCGGGGGCGCCTGCCGACCTCGGTCCAGCGGGCGCGGCGCGCGTTGTCCGCCTGCCGCCAGACCAGGACGACGCCCGCGCCGATCAGCAGGGTGGGCCATATGTAGCGGTCGGCGTTGTTGCCGCCCAGATTGACGTTGCCGACGAAGACGGACGCGCCGATCAGCAGCGCGACGAGCGCGAAGATCTGGCCCGCGTCGGGTGTGCGGAGCCGCCGCCGGCCGTCCGGGCGGGTCTCGAAGAGGGTGCGCGGTTCGGCCGTCGTACCGCCGACACCGAGCGGTACGACGATCCAGAAGACGGCGTAGAGCAGCGCGCCGAGGCCCTGCGCGAAGAGGAGACCGAGGAAGACCAGCCGTACCCAGACGATCGGCAGCCCGAGATGCCCGGCCAGCCCGCGCGCGACCCCGCCGAGCATCCGCCCGTCCACGCTGCGGTAGAGCTTGCGCGGAGCCGGTTCCTCGGACAGGGGGGCGCGGGAGGCTGAGGTCGCGGCGCGTGGCGGGGCGGCTGGCATGTCATTGATGGTCACATGGCGCGGTGTGGGGGACATCAGGGTCGGACCCCTGAGGCGACCCTGAGACCTGGGGATACCTGAGGGGTCACTGAGGGTGCGGGGAGATGCCCGGGGAGTGCTCCCAGGCGCTCTCAGGCCGCTCCTGGGGCGGGCTGAGGCGGATACCTAGGGGCGTGGCCTGGGGCAATATCAGGGACAGACCGGGGTCGGCGGCGCTGGAGCCCACGCCCGCGCGCCGTCACCATGGACGTATGACCCAGCCGTCCCCCGCGCCGCCCGCCGCGCCGCCCCCGGCACCGGCCCCCGGCGCCGGTACGGGCACCGCGCCGTCCCGTCCTCCTACCCCGGACCTGCGGCGCAGCCACCGGCAGAAGATGGTCGCCGGGGTGTGCGGCGGTCTCGGGCGGTACTGCGACATCGATCCGGTGATCTTCCGGATCGTGATCGGGGTGCTCACGGTCACCGGCGGCATCGGGCTGATCTTCTACGGCTTCGCCTGGCTGCTGATCCCGCTGGACGGCGAGGACGAGAACGAGCTGCGCAGGCTGCTGTCGGGCCGGGTCGACGGCTCGTCGCTGATCGCCGTCCTGCTCGCGCTGGTCGGCTGCGGACTGCTTCTGTCCATGCTGGGCGACGACGGCACGCTGTACTTCGCCACGATGCTGTCGATCGCGGTCGTGGGCTCGGCCGTCTGGTCGCAGCGCCGCCGCCTCACCGCGCCCGCCGGTATGTCCCCCGACTCGGCGACGGCGCACGCCACGGCGGAGGCGCCTCCCGAGACCCAGGCGCCGCCGACGCCGGGCGGCGCCCCCTCCTGGTGGCGTGACCCGATCGTCAAGGACGGCACCACGGGCCGGGTGCCGGGCCGCCCGGCCGAGGCGGACTACCTGTGGGGTCCGCCGGAAGTCGCCGAGGGGCGCCGGGAGCGGCGCGACGGCGCGACCCCGCTGTCGATACGGACGCCACGCCCCCGGGGCCCGCGCGGGATCAGCGGCACCGTGTTCCTGTTCGCGCTGCTGGCGGGCGGACTCGGCATGGGCCTGACGTGGGACAGCCGGCCGTTCGGCACGAGCCTGGAGATCGGTCTGGCCGCCGCGCTCGCGGTTCTCGGGCTGGGGCTGGTGGTCAGCAGCTTCCTGGGCCGTACGGGCCTGGGCACGATCTTTCTGGCGATGGTCACGGCCGGGCTGCTGGCGGCGAGCGCGGCGGTGCCCAAGGACATCACGACGGAGTGGGGCCGCCGGCAGTGGACCCCGGCCGCCGTCGCGTCCGTGGAGCCCCGGTACGAGCTGGGTTCGGGCATCGCCACCCTCGATCTGACCGGCCTCGCCGTCCCCAGGGGGCAGACGGTCCGTACGTCCGCCGAGGTGGGCGCCGGGCAGCTCAAGGTCGTCGTACCGGAAGGAGTGACGGTGAAGGTGCGGGCCACGGCCGGCTTCGGGGACATCAGCCTCCCCGGGGAGCCGCCCGACGAGGTGAACATCTCCCCGGACCAGTCGCGGCAGCGCACACTGTCGCCGCGCGCCGGGTCCGCCCCGGCGGGGGCGCTGGAGCTGCGGCTCGAAATCGGCGTCGGCCAGGTGGAGGTGACCCGTGCTGCGTCATGACTTCAGACCGGGCCGGCTGTTCGTGGGGCTGACGATGCTCGGCACGGCCGTGCTGTACGCGGGCGACGGCGCGGGCACCTGGCACACGCCGTGGTTCGTGGCCTTCCCGCTGGTCTTCTGCGGCCTCTTCCTGGCGTCCGTCGTCGCCTGGACGCACTACCGGATACGCCGCCGCCGGCCGGCCAGGACGGCATCCAGCGAGAACACCGGCGCACCGGCCAGCACGAGCGGCAGCCAGGCCATGAGATAGGCGAGGTCGTTGCCGTAGTAGTACGGGGTGCTCTGCCAGCTGACCGTCAGCCACAGGCTCAGCGAGATCAGGGCGCCGCCGAACGCGGCGAGCCGGGCGAGCACCCCGAACAGCGTGCCCAGCCCCACGGCGAGTTCGCCGAGGGCGATGGCGTATCCGAACCCCGAGGGGCTCTTGAGCGCCAGATCCACCAGCGCGGGGATGGCCGAGCTGTCCCGGACGGCCCGCATCATCTCGCCGACGGACCCCGTGCCGGTCGCCGAGAAGAAGCCGTTCTGGGTGAGTTTGTCGATCCCCGCGTAGATGAAGGTGACGCCGAGGAAGATCCGCAGCGGCAGGAGCGCGTAGCGCGAGGCGTTCTCGCGCCACCCCGTCCGCTCGTCACCGAGCCGCCCGTAGGTGTCCGTCCGGTAGCCATGCGTCATCGCTGGTCCGCCTCTCCTGTCCCACGCCGCTGCCGCGGGGGCGACTGTCCCCGCGTGCCTTGTCCATGCATACGCATCAGGACACGTCCGGCACTCAGTGAACCAGCCAACAGCCTGTCGGAATCGGACAGTCATCAACAGACTCTGAACGGTAAGCGGCCGGATACGTTCACCACCTGACCCGACCGTTCACACCTGACGTCAGGTCCGACCTCAGACATGAACGGGCCCCGCCCGCCGGCCCGACGTCCGCCTCCCGCCTCCCGACGTCCGACGTCCGACGTCCGACGTGACCGTCCTAATCCATGACCTCGACGATCACCCGATTGGTCTCGATTCCGGCCGCCGTCACGACCTGCACCTCGACGGGGCCCGGCTCCACGTCCACCGGTACGGGCACGGTGAGCGAGGTGTCCGACGGATTGGCGAAGCCGCCGGGGACCGGCACCAGCGGGACATGGACATGGACCGCGCCGATCCTGACGACCATCCGGGCCAGCCGGTCCGGGGTGCCCGCCCCCGGCGGCACGAATCCGGCCCCGCGGATCTCGATGTCGTCGCCGGTACGGATCGGGGCGTCGAGATCGCCCGCCTCCCTGGCCCGTACCACCGACAGGACGACGGGCCGGCCGCCCTCCGCGTACTTGCCCGCGAAGTAGGTGGCGGCGGAGACCGCGACCAGCAGCGCCAGCGCCCAGGGCAGATCGGGCAGTTGCTCGGGCCTGCGGGCCAGCCGGACCGCGGAGAAGACCACCGCGACGGCGCTCACCAGCGTGTACTGCACATCCGTGAAGCTGCCGCGCCCGGCGTCGTCGCAGAGCAGATCGGCCAGCCGCGGCCGGTCCGCCCGGACCTTCTGGAGCCGCTGGCCCAGGACCCGTACGGCCACCACCCGGCGTACGACGACGGCGATGGCGCACGCCACGGCCAGGACGGTCACCAGGCCCGCGCCCCGGGCCAGTTCGAGCCCGGCGATCAGCTCGTCGCGCCGGCCGGGCCCGGAGGCGCCCGCGAGCTGGAGGGCGAGGACGAGCACGGAGAAGACGGCGAGCAGGACCCAGGCGGAGGCGACGGTCCGTGAGGTCGACAGCCGGTTGTCCTCGCCGATCATGGGCGCGAGCAGGCCGCCGCGGCTCCGGTGCAGCCAGGCGGCGGCGGTCAGCAGCCCCGCGACGACGAGCGCGGCGAGCAGTCCGGCCGTACGCGCGAGCGTCCAGCCGGCCCCTATCGCGGTCACGGACTGGACCAGCGCGAGCAGGACGACCCCGCCCCACACCACCAGCAGCGTCCGCCGCCGGACGGCGTACAGCCAGGCGTCGCCCGCCTCACGGCTGCGGTCGGCCACCACGTTGGCGGACTGGGTGAGCTCGTCGGAGACCCACTGGCGGGAGGCCGCCGCCGAGTACGCCACCGCGGCGGGCAGCCCCTGTCCCGCGGCCAGTTCGTCCCGCTTCACCAGGAACGCGGCCACCGCTCGCCGGTGCCCCTCCCGCGCCCCGTGCGGGCAGTCCCCGCACATACAGCCTCCGCCGTGCGCGCCCTGCCTCGCCTCTTGCACCGCCACGCCGAACGCCGCCTTTCCCGCCCCGCCCACCGAACTTCCTTGCAACGCAAGGAAAATTCTGCCGTACGGAGGGCAACCCGCGCGCCGTAGAGGCGGTCGGAACGGGTGACAACAGCGTTACGGTGTTGACGCCGGAGGCGCGCCGCGCGTCACTCCCACTCGATGGTGCCCGGCGGCTTGCTCGTCACATCGAGGACCACGCGGTTGACCTCCGCGACCTCGTTGGTGATCCGCGTGGAGATCCGCGCCAGCACGTCGTACGGCATCCGCGTCCAGTCGGCGGTCATCGCGTCCTCGGACGAGACGGGCCTGAGCACGATCGGATGGCCGTACGTACGCCCGTCACCCTGCACACCCACGGACCGCACATCGGCGAGGAGGACCACCGGGCACTGCCAGATGTCCCGGTCGAGCCCGGCCGCGGTCAGCTCCTCGCGGGCGATCGCGTCGGCCTCGCGCAGCAGGTCGAGCCGCTCGCGCGTGACCTCGCCGACGATCCGAATGCCGAGGCCCGGTCCGGGGAAGGGCTGGCGCTGGACGATCTCGTCCGGCAGCCCCAGCTCCTGGCCGACCATCCTGACCTCGTCCTTGAACAGCTTGCGCAGCGGCTCGACGAGCTCGAACTCGATGTCGTCGGGGAGCCCGCCGACATTGTGGTGGGACTTGATGTTGGCGGTGCCGGTGCCGCCGCCGGACTCGACCACGTCCGGGTACAGCGTGCCCTGGACGAGGAACGCGACGTCCTCGCCCTCCGCGCCCGCCTCCGCGACGATCTCGGCCTGCGCCTGCTCGAAGACCCGGATGAACTCCCGGCCGATGATCTTCCGCTTCTGCTCGGGGTCGGAGACCCCGGCCAGCGCGGTGAGGAAACGCTCCTCCGCGTCGACGACCCTGAGCTGCACTCCGGTGGCGGCGACGAAGTCCTTCTCGACCTGCTCGGTCTCGCCCTTGCGCATCAGCCCGTGGTCGACATACACGCAGGTCAGCTGGGATCCGATGGCCTTCTGGACAAGGGCGGCGGCCACGGCCGAGTCCACCCCGCCCGACAGCCCGCAGATCGCGCGCTTGGTGCCGACCTGCTCACGGATGAGGGCGACCTGCTCGTCCACCACATTGGCGGTGGTCCAGGTCGGCTCGATCCCGGCGCCCCGGTAGAGGAAGTGCTCCAGGACCTGCTGGCCGTAGGTGGAGTGCATGACCTCGGGGTGGTGCTGCACCCCGTACAGCTTCTTCTCGTCGTTCTCGAACGCGGCGACGGGTACGACATCGGTGGAGGCCGTGACGGTGAACCCGGCGGGCGCGGCGGAGCAGGCGTCGCCGTGCGACATCCAGACGGACTGCTCGGCCGGGGTGCCCTCGAAGAGGGTGGAGCCGGTCTTGGAGACCCGCAGTTCCGTACGGCCGTACTCCCGCGCTCCCGTGTTGTCGACGGTGCCGCCGAGCGAGGTCGCCATCAGCTGGAAGCCGTAGCACATGCCGAAGACGGGGACGCCGGCCTCGAAGAGCGCGCGGTCGACGCTCGGGGCGCTCTCCGCGTACACGGAGGACGGGCCGCCGGAGAGGATGATCGCCCGGGGGTTCTTGGCCAGCATCTCGGCCACCGGCATGGAGGACGGCACGATCTCGCTGTAGACCCGTGCCTCACGGACGCGGCGGGCGATGAGCTGGGCGTACTGCGCGCCGAAGTCGACGACGAGTACGACGTCGGGAGCGGCGGCGGGGGGTGCTGCTGGCACGGGGGCGGCCTTCCGGCGGTGATGGAACGTGGGATGTCGCGGTGCCAATTCTAACGGCGGGCGGACACCGGCCGGGGACGGCCGCTCGTCTCACCATCCGAACCCGCTGTGCCCCGTGCGGGTGGGCGGGGTGCATACTGTCCGTATGCACACGCAGCTGACCTTCGTCTTTACCTATGGCACCGGCCCGTCCGGCTGCCATGGTCGTGCTGCTTGAGCTGACAAGCGACTTCCCAGGCGCCCCGGGCCGACAAGGCCCGGGGCGTCTGTCGCGTTCGGGGCCGTGTGGCCGCCGGGGCCGTTCATCCCCCGAGCCTCCCGAGAAGGAACCCCGAATGACTGTCACGGAGAACACCGGCGCCCGTACCGAAGGGGCCGCCGCGCTCATCGGAGACGCGCGCGAGCGCATCGACGCGCTGGACGACCGGATCATCGGTCTGGTCCAGGAACGGATGGCGGTCTCGGCCGTCGTCCAGGACGCGCGGCTGGCCTCCGGTGGCCGCCGGGTCCATCTCTCCCGTGAGATGGAGATCCTCGGCCGCTACCGGGAAGCCCTCGGCAAACCGGGTACGGCGCTGGCGATGACCCTGCTGGAGCTGAGCCGGGGCCGCATCTGAGTTCGGATGCCGCTCTCACCCGTACGGCGCGTGACCGGGTCCGGCGAGGCTTCGTTGGACCGTGCGTCCGCGCCCAGCCAGGGGCGGTGAGCGTGCAGAAAGAACAGAGGAAAAGCAGAGGAAAGCCACGCGTGGCTCCGCCCGGGGCGTGCGGCGTACCGCAGGTGCGCCGTGGGACCTCGCCCCGGCGTTCGTGACCGGTCGGCAGGGGACAGCAGCCCGGTCACCCCAGGGGCGGCCGGTTCCGGGGACGCCCGGAACCGGCCGTCCTTCGTGCCGCTCCCGCCGGCCCGGCTCCATGCCCCCTCCGCGCCTCCCCTACGCCCGCTCCGCTACGCCCGCCCTCTACGCCCGCTTCGGCGGGACCTCCGGCATCGCCACGAACGGCAGCCTCAGCGCCCCGAACGCCTCCTCCGGCACGGCCGGGGACACCGGCGCGACCGGATCCTGCCTGACGTACGCGGCCCCCTGCCCGGGGCGCGGGTCGGGCTCGCCCTTGTTCGGCCAGAGCGACATCGCGCGTTCGGCCTGGGCCGTGATCGTCAGGGACGGGTTCACCCCCAGGTTCGCCGAGACCGCGGAGCCGTCGACCACCGAGATGCCGGGATGTCCGTACAGCCGGTGGTACGGATCGATCACGCCCTCCTCCGCGGAGGCCCCGATGACGCAGCCGCCCAGGAAGTGCGCGGTCAGCGGCGTACCCATCAGCTCGCCCACATTGCTGCCCGCGAAGCCGTTGATCTCCTCCGCGATCAGCGTCGCGGCCCGGGTCGCCTCGGGTATCTGCTTCGGGTTGGGGGCGCCGTGCCCCTGGCGCGCGGTGAGCAGCCCCTTTCCCACGCCGCCCGGTTTCCGGTAGGTCGTCAGGGAGTTGTCCAGCGACTGCATGACGAGACCGATGATGGTCCGCTCCGACCAGCGGCGGTTGGAGAGCGAACGGAGCACCAGCATGGGATGCCTGGCCGCGTTCCCGAGCCAGCCCCGCACCCGCCGCTCGCCGTACGGCACCTGAAGGAGCGTCAGCACGCCCATCGCGTTGGAGCGCTTGCCGTAGCGCACCGGCTCGATATGGGTGGTGTCGTCCGGGTGGATCGAGGAGGTGATGGCGACGCCCCGGGTGAAGTCCACCTTCGGCGCCCCGTGCCGCGCGCGGTAGCGCCGGTCGTCGGTCTGCGCGCCCACCAGGGCCTCGGAGTTGGTGCGGGTCAGCTCGCCGAGCCGGGCCGAGAGGCGCGGCAGCAGTCCGCGGTCCCGCATGGTGTGCAGCAGGGTCTGGGTGCCGTACGTACCGGCCGCGATCACGACCCGGCGGGCGCGCAGGACGCGCGCCCGGCCCTTCTGGCGGCCCTTCCCGCGCACGCGCGTGGGCACCGTCGTGACGCGGAAGCCGCCCTCCCCGTCCTCCGTCACCGCGACCACCGAGGTCATCGGGTGGACGACCGCCCCGGCGCGCTCGGCCAGATACAGGTAGTTCTCGTTGAGGGTGTTCTTGGCGCCGTGCCGGCAGCCCGTCATGCACTCGCCGCACTGCTTGCAGGCGGTGCGCGCGGGGCCCGCCCCGCCGAAGTACGGGTCGTCCACGGCCGCCCCGGGCCGGGTCCTCGCCGTACCGTCCGCGTCCTCGCCGTCCCCGAAGAAGACCCCGACCGGCGCGAGATGGAAGCTGTCGCCGACGCCCATCGCCTCGGCCGCCGCCTTCAGATGGACGTCCGAGGGGGTCATGGTCGGGTTGAGCCGTACGCCGAGCATGCGGCGCGCCTGGTCGTAGTACGGTTTCAGCTCCCGCCGCCAGTCGGTGATGGCCGCCCACTGCGGGTCCTCGAAGAACGCGGCGGGCGGCACGTACAGCGTGTTGGCGTAGTTGAGGGAGCCGCCGCCGACCCCGGCGCCCGCCAGCACCATCACATTGCCGAGGAGATGGACGCGCTGGATGCCGTACAGCCCGAGGGCGGGGGCCCACAGGTAGTTCTTGAGGTCCCAGGAGTTCTTGGGGAGGGTGGCGCGGGTGAAGCGGCGGCCCGCCTCCAGGACGCCGACGCGGTACCCCTTCTCGGTCAGCCGCAGCGCGGAGACCGAGCCGCCGAAGCCGGAGCCGACGACGATCACGTCATAGTCGTAGGCGGCGTCGTCGTACGTTGCGTCGTCGTACGTTGCGGCGTCGTACGTTGCGTCGTCGCGCGGTCCGTCGCGGCCGTCGCGCACCGCGTCCTGATGCTGGGCATGGCTGTCCTGTGCCACTGGCTCTCCTCATTGAGACCGTGTGCTGAACCACCGCGTCGCGAACAGGCGTGTCATGGACTACCGCAGCCGCAGCGCCTTCATGACCCGCAGACTGTGGCTCATCAACGTCGCGTACTTCTCGTCGTCCATCCCCAGGAACGGCGCCATGGGCAGGATCCGCTGCTGCGCGACCGTCTGGGCCTCGGTGAACTTGAGGATCCCCTCGGAGCCGTGCCTCCTGCCGAGACCGGAGTCCTTCATGCCGCCCATAGGCGACCGCACGCTGCCGTACGTCGGCGCGTATCCCTCGTTGATGTTGACCGTGCCGGTGCGCAGCCGGGCCGCGACCGCGTGGCCGCGCCGGGAGTCCTTCGTCCACACGCTCGCGTTGAGGCCGTACGGAGTGGCGTTGGCGAGGCCGATCACCTCGTCCTCGTCGCTGAACCGGTAGACGGAGACGACCGGGCCGAACGTCTCCTCCGCGCACACCGCCATTGGCGCCTCGACCCCGTCCAGGATGGTCGGCTCGTAGAAGAGCGGCCCGATGTCGGGGCGTGCGACCCCGCCCGCGATGACCGTGGCGCCCTTGGCGACGGCCTCCTCGACATGGCGGGTGACCGTCTCCAGCTGGCGTGCGCCCACCAGGCAGCCCATGTCGGCGCCGTACGCGAGGGAGTTGCCGAGCCGCATCGCCTTCGTACGGGCGGCGAACCGCTCCAGGAACGCGTCGGCGACCGAGTCGTGGACGTACAGCCGCTCGATGGAGATGCAGAGCTGTCCGGCGGAGGAGAAGCAGGCGCGCACCGCGCCCGCCGCCGCCTTCTCCACATCGGCGTCCGCGAGGACCAGCATGGCGTTCTTGCCGCCGAGTTCGAGCGAGACGCCGACGAGCCGGTCGGCGGCTCCCCTGGCGACCTCGCGGCCGGTACGGGTCGAGCCGGTGAAGGACACGTAGTCGGCGTGCCTGACGACCTCCGGGCCGACGACCGGTCCCTCGCCGAGGACGACGAGGAAGACCTCGGGCGGCAGCCCGGCCTCGATCAGCAGATCGCGGGCCCACAGCGCGGTGAGAGCGGTCTCGGTGTCGGGCTTCATCACGACGGCGTTGCCCGCCACGAACGCGGGCAGCGCGTCGCCCGCGGACAGCTCCAGGGGGTAGTTCCAGGGCGCGATCTGGCCGATGACCCCGCGCGGCTGACGCAGCTCGGTGACCTTCGTCAGGGCCGGTACGACGCCGGTGTGGCGCTTCGGCCGCAGATACGACGCGGCGGCGCGGCCGTAGTGCCGGGCCTCGACGGCCAGCCCCTGCACCTCCTCGTGCGCGTGCAGCCTGGCCTTGCCGGTCTCCAGCTGGATCAGGTCGAGCACCTCGGCCTGGCGCTCCAGCAGGAGATCGTGGAAGCGGAGCAGCACCGCGGCCCGCTGCCGGACGGGCAGCGCCGCCCAGAGGGGCTGGGCCGCGCGGGCGCGCTCGAAGGCCGTCGCCACGTCCTCGGGCGTGGACTCGGGCAGCTCCGCCAGCCGTTCCCCGGTGAAGGGGGTGTGGTTGGCGGTACGGCCCGAGCCGACGACGCCGCGGATGAGCCGGGCGACCACCTCGGGGGTGACCACGTCGGCCGCGGTGCGCGCGCCGGCCGGGGAGGCGGCCACCGGGTTGGTCCCGGGACTCCCGGCGGTCCCGTTGGTCCCGGTGGTGTCGTGGCCGGTGGTGGGGGTGGCGGCGGGGGCCTGCGAGTCCGTCATGAGGCCGAGCGTATGCGGCGATCCCGGCTTTGGGTACCCGTCGGTAACAGCTTTTCGCCGGGCACCCTCACCGCGCCAGCGATCACTGGCACATAACCCCTGATCAGGGGTTCACGGCGGCCACGACAGGCTTCCAGGGGCGGCTACGACCGACCGCGGGAGGCGGCTACGACTCCCCTCCGAGGTCGAGATGGCCGGCGACCGTCGCGTACAGCTCCTCGCCGTCCTTCACCGCCGCACCCTGCGCGGGCATGGACACCCTCAGCCGCAGATAGGTGTCGTTCGCACCGGGGATGATGAGTTCGTGCCAGCGGTAGCGGACGGGAAAGTCGTCCGAATCGCTGTAGTCGGTGTGGTCGACGACCAGCTCGAAGCCGCGCCTGCCCTGGTGCTCGACGTCCTTGCTGGTGACCTTCGCGTCCTTGATCTCCGTACCGTTGTCGCCCCCGCCCTCGTAGTACGTCGTCCAGGCGTCCGCCTTCGGCTCCAGGAGATCGTCGTCCGGCAGCTTCTGTTTCCGCTCGAAGAAGATGCGGAAGACGCCGCTGGGGTCGTTGTAGGTGACACCGGTGTCATCGGTCAGCTGCTCACGCCGGTAGTCGTCGGGGACCCCGACCTTGGCGCGGAGGATCTCGTTCTCCGGGCGGATCCCCCAGCCCTCGGGGAGCCCGCCGCCGCCGAACGGGTTGGCGAGAAGCAGGACGAGGGCGACGGCCACGGCCAGCACACCCGCGCCCAGCCCGTACCGCGCGGGACGGCTCCGCCGGAGCACCGGCGGCACCCAGCCGCCCAGGCCCGTGGCAGCGGGCTCGGGACCGGCGTCGGAGTACGGCCGGGTGGTGGCCGGCGGGCGCGCCACCGACTCCAGGACCGCCCGGATCTCCGCCGCGTCCGGCCGGGCCGCCGGATCCTTGCCCAGCAGCCGCATCACGAGCGTGCCGAACGCCCCCGAGCCGCGCGCGGGCATCTGCGGCTCGGCGGACAGTACGGCCTGGAGCGTGGCGGGAACGTTGGAGCGGCGGTACGGCGACATGCCCTCGACCGCCGCGTACAGCACCACGCCGAGCGACCACAGGTCCGACTCGGGCCCCGGCTGCCGGCCGAGCACCCGCTCGGGCGCGATGAACTCGGGCGAGCCGACGAACGCGCCGGTCTCGGTCAGCCCCTGCTCGCCCTCCACCTGGGCGATCCCGAAGTCGCTGAGGACGACCCGGTCGCCGCGCCCGAGGAGCACGTTGTCCGGCTTGACGTCACGGTGCAGTACGCCCTTCTCGTGGGCGGCCGTGAGCGCGTCCAGTACGGCAAGGCCGATACGGGCCGCCTCGCGCGGGTCGAGCGTGCCCTCCTGGAGCCGGTCGGCGAGCGACTGACCGCGCACCAGCTCCATCACGATCCACGGCTTGGCGTCCTCGATCACCACGTCGTGCATGGTGACGACGGCGGGGTGGTCGATCCTGGCGGCGGCGCGGGCCTCTCGCTGCATCCGCAGATACACGCGCTCCCGGTCGCGCTCGCCCACGTTGTCCGGAACCCGCGGCTCCTTGATCGCCACGTCGCGGTCCACGACCTCGTCGTGTGCCAGCCAGACCGTGCCCATCCCGCCGTGCCCGAGCCGGGAGACCAGCCGGTAGCGGCCACCGAGCGCGCGCCTGGCGACCGGGTCGGCGGCGGGCGCGGGCGCCACGGGGGACGCGGGGCCGGGTACCGGCGCGGGTATGGGCGCGGCTCCGGGTACGGGTCCGGGTCCGGGTCCGGGTGATTGCGGGGCCCGGACGGCCTGCGTGGGCGGATATCCGGCCGCGTCCCCCGGCCCCGCGTGCGGCGGCGGCACCCGCGGTGCGTCCGGCGGCCTGAGTTCATAACTAGTGGGCTCGTCCACCCGTCCCCCGTCATTGCTCATGTACGTGTCCTCCGCGCGTCCTCACGAAGCGCGGGCGCGCCCGCGAGCGCGGGCGCGCGGCCGTTTCACCGGCTGTTCTCGATCGGTGGCGCCTGCCAGCTGCGCAGCACGGCGTCGAACTGCTTGCGTGTCGTCGCCCAGGTCTCCTCGGGACCGGCCATGTAGATCGCGTACTCCGTACCGCTGTCCTCGGAGTAGTAGATCTGGTCGATCGCGTGCCGCTTGCCGGGGTTTCCGGTGTTCTCGGTCCAGGTGAACTCCCAGAGCGCGGCCTTCGCCTGATCGCGGTAGTTGTTCGGGGCCAGCTTCACCCTGGCGTACTCCGGGAACTTCTGGACGGACTTCTCCATGCTCAGCATGTGCATGTACGGATTCTCGAAATCGGGGGTGCCGACGCTGATCCGTATGAGATGACGGCCGTTGTCCGGCGTGAAGTCGATCTGGTTGCCGTCCATCTGGCGTTCCCAGCCCTCGGGGACGTTGAGGCTGAAGCCCTCCTCGGCCTCGACACGCGTCCAGCCCTCGGGCGCGGTCCCGCTGCCGGCGTCCTCCCCGTCCGCCGCGCCGTCGGTCGTGGCGCCGTCCGCCGCGCCGTCGTCCGTCGTGCCGTCGCCTGTCGTGGTGTCATCCGCCGTACCGTCACCCGGCGCGCCGCCGCTGCCCTCTGCCGGGCCGCCGCTCACGGAGGGGCTGCCCGTGTTGTCGGCGGAGGCACCGTCGTCGGCGTACTTCAGGGCGGCGAAGCCCGCGCCGCCGCCGAGGACCGCCGCGGCGACCACGGCGATGAGCGTCGTACGCCACCGGCCCCGGCGGGCGCGGCCCGCCGTGGTGCCCTGCGCTGCCGGAACGGTCGGGGAGCCCGCCCCGGGAAGGGTCGCGGGCCCGCCGACGAACGGCGGGCCGGTGGCCGGTACCGGACCGGTGGCGGCGGTCGCGGGGCCCGCCGACGCGAAGGGCGGCCCCGCGGGCTGCTGTTGCTGCGGCTGCGGCTGCGGCTGCTGCTGTTGCTGCGGCTGCGGCTGCGGCTGCGGCTGCGGCTGCGGCTGGGAGGCAAGCGGCATCGGCTGGGAAGCCGACGGCAGCGGCTGGGGCTGCGAGGCGGTCGACTGCCGCTCCCCGTACGGCAGCTGACGCGTCGGCGTGTGCTCCTCGGCCCCGTCCGACGTCCGGCCCCGCGCCACCTCGCGCAGCATGCGTTCGCTCTGCTCCGCGTCGGGCCGTCCGTCCGGGTCCTTGCGCAGCAGCGCGGCGATGACGGGCGCGAGGGGACCCGCCTGGTCGGGGTGGTCCGGCTCGTCCGTCACCACGGCCTGCATGGTGGACAGCGGCGAACCGCGGCGGAACGGCGAGACCCCCTGCACCGCCAGGTACAGCGTCACCCCGAGCGACCAGAGGTCGGAGGCGGGGCCGGGATCGCCGCCCCGTACCCGTTCGGGAGCCAGATAGTCGATGGAGCCGACGAGTTCGCCGGTCCTGGTGATGGTCGAGTCGCCCTCTATCGCCGCGATCCCGAAGTCGGTGAGCAGCACCCGGCCGTCGCGCGCGAGCAGGACGTTGCCGGGCTTCACATCGCGGTGCAGCACCCCGGCCGCGTGTGCCGCGCGCAGCGCGTCGAGGACCGCGAGACCGATTCTGGCGGCCTCGCGGTAGTCCATCCGGCCGGATTCCTTCGCGGCGTCGGCGAGCGAGGGGCCGTCGACGTACTGCATGACGATCCACGGCCGGCCGTCGTGCTCCAGCACATCGTGGACGGTGACGACACCCGGGTGGCTGATCCGGGCGGCGGCCCGCGCCTCCTTCTGCGTCCGTTGGTGCAGTACGGCCCGGTCGGCCTCGGAAACATAGCGCCCTGCGGTCAACTCCTTGATGGCGACGACCCGGTGGAGCACCTCGTCATGTGCCCGCCACACCTTGCCCATGCCGCCGCTGCCGATGGATTCGGCCAGCCGGTAACGCCCGGCGAGCAGGGGCCCCGCGGCCACCGTGTCCCTGCCCGCGCCCGTGCTCGTTCCCGTGCCCTGTGTCTGCTCCACGTCCCAGCCCCGCTTCCTTGGGGTCACAGATTACGGAGGGGACCTGGGGACACGGAACCTCGGGTCGGTCACGGAAACCGCACTGTGATGCGTGACCAGCGTTGCGCGGGGCACAAGTTGGGACTCATGCCTCAGTCGGTGACCCGGTAGGCCTTGATCGCCTGCTGGTAGATCTCGTCGACCTTGTCCCGCTGTCCGTCCGGGCCGATGACCTGGATGACGTGGTAGCGGCCGTCGATGATCATCGCGAGGTTCCGTACGAAGACCGGGCGCTCGCTGCTGTCCGTCCAGGTGTACTGACCCTCCGCCATGGCCTGGCGGCCCACGTCGATCCGGCGTACGCCGGAGGCGCTGGACCAGGACGAGTCGCGGAACGGCTGGAGTTCCCGCTCCTTGTCGCGCTGGTAGGCGACCGGGTCGCCGCCGTTCTCCGCCACACTGTCCCGTCCGGGAACGGCGATCAGCGTGAAGTCGCCCCCGGCGTAGCGGACTTGGCCGCTGTCGTTGATGGGGCGGCGCTGCCAGCTCTTGTCGACCGCGATCCGGAAGCCCTCGGGGTCCGTGCGCAGGGCATAGCCCTCGGCGAGATCGACGTCGGATCCCGAGGTCTGGGGCGCCGAGGCATGGGGCGGCGCCGATCCGGAGTTGTCCGGAGCCGGTGATTCCGGCGCCCCGGTCGCGCTGGGGCTCGCCTCACCGACACTCTGGCCCTGCTGCGTCGTCGCCTTGGGCAGGAACATCACGGCGTAGACGATGGCCGCCACGAGCAGCAGCAGTATCAGGATCAGCAGGTTGCGGCCGAGGGAACGGGGGCCGCGGCCGGCACCCTTCCCGCTCTTCCCGCCCTTCCCCCGCTGCCCGCCCCTGTCGAACCTGTCCGGGCCGTCGAACCCATCGAACTCGTCGGACCTGTCCGGCCTGTCCCGCCTGTCGAACCGCTCCGGCCCGGCCGCCCGTTCGGGGCCGTCCAGCAGCCGGTCCAGGCGTTCCGTACGCTCGTGGGGCGCGTCGGCCCGGAGCGCGTACTCGTTCTCGTTCTCGCGCTCGTGCTCCCGCTCCTGCTCGTACTGCCGTCGCTCGTCGAGACCGGCCCGGCCGCCCTTCTCCTTGCGCTCCTTGCCCTTCTTGTGGCGGTGGCGTCCGCCCAGGTCGCGGCCACGCCAGCGGCGCCTGCGCACCAGCTCGCCCCGGCGGCGCACGATCGGCAGCCGGGTCTCGTCCGCCGGGAGCGGTACGACGTCCAGACCGGCCTCGGGCTCGGGCGCGGACCGTACGAGCGAGCGCAGCCAGCCGCGCAGCTCCTCGAAGTCCGGCCGCTCGGTGGGGTCCTGACGCAGCAGCGACTCCACGACGGGGCGCAGCGGTCCGCACTCCTCGGCGAAGGCGGGCGGCTCGGCGCAGACGAGCTGCACCAGCTCGATGGCGCTGTCCTCGGGGTACGGGGCATGGCCCTGTACCGCGCGGTACAGCAGCGCCCCGAGGGCCCAGAGGTCGGTGGCGGGCCCGATGGGCGGCGCCAGCTGCCAGTTCTCGTGGACGGGACCGGCCTGTTCGGGCGCCCAGCGCTCGGTGACGGCGCCGACGACCGCGATACGGGCCTGCCGGGCGCGCTCGGCGGCGAGCGGGGTGGCGGGGCCTCGGTACGCGGGCAGGGCGCCGCTCGCGACTATCTCGTCCCAGCGCCCGGCGCCCGCGCCCTGCCCGGTGACGGCGGGCAGCTGGGCGGACTGGCGCTGCGAGTCGGCGCGGAACGCGTCGCGCGCGCCGCCGGCCTGCCAGTTGCCGCTTCCTCCGGCGCTGCCGCTGCCGGGCCCGGAGTACGGGGTGTCGCCGCCACGGGCGACGAGGGCACCGGAATCGGCGTCGGATCCGAACCCGAACCCCGAACCGGAACCGGCCCCAGTCCCGGAACCAGCCGTGGAACCTGAACCGGAACCGGCACCTGAACCGGAATCCGAACGGCCGGAGGGCAGCGCGGGAATGCCCGCCGTGCCACCGGCGGACGTACCACCGGCGGATGTCCCGCCGCCGCTCGCGCCGGAGCCGCCGCCGGAGCCGCCGCCGAAGGGGCCCGCCGAGTCCGGGCCGTACGGGCTGCCGCCCGCCGGTACGGAGCCCGAGGAGTCGTTCCAGGGCGCCGGTCCGTCGCGCCAGATACCGGCCAGATGGGCGCGGTAGGGCGGCGGGTCGTCGTCCTCGTCGATGTCGGCGTCGGCTTCCGCTTCCGCGAAGGTGCGCGGCCGTGCCCACCAGTCCGGGTCGGGGCTCGCGCCCTGCGGGCCGCCGCCGGGACCGCTCCGGGGCGGCTCCTGCGCGCCCGCCCCGGTGGTCGGGCCGCCCGTACCCGCCGGGCCGCCCGTACCCGTCGTACCGCCCGGGGCTCCCGGGACGGCCGGGACGCCCGTGCTGCTCGTGGTGCCCGTACCGGTTGTACCGGCCGTACCGGAGCCCTGGTCCTCGCTGGCGCGCGCTGCGGCGCGCGCTCCCGCGCGGTACGCGGCGATGGCTCCGGCGCGCGCGGCGCGGATGTCGCCCGAGGCGTTGCCGCCCGGCAGCGCCGGCCGGCCGCCGTACGGCGCCGGGATACCGGGGGTGCCGTGGTGCGGACGCGGCATCGCGCCGGACGTACCGGACGAGGTGCCGTCGTCGTACGGACTGTCCGCGCCCCGGCCCGTCCCCAGCGCGGCGCGGCCCGGCGCACCGGGCACCCCCGCCGTCGGCCCGGGGTCGTACGGCAGGGCGGTCGTCGGCGAGCCGGACAGCCCTTCCGTGGGCGCGTACTGTCCGGGCGGCCCGAGCTGCTCGTAGGCCTCCTGCTGTCCCCGCGCCCCCAGTTCCTCGTGCGGCGCGTGGGGGTCATGGAGTCCGTGCCGCTCCGGCGCTTCCTGGTGGTCCGGCTCCTCGAACCGGTCCGGCGGTTCGGGCACCGGCGCGTATCCGCACAGCGCCTCCTCCGCCGCGCCCGCGGCGAGCCCGGTCAGCACCACGCGCCCGTCGTCGCAGACGAGCACCGTACGGATGGTGATGTTCCGGTGGGTCCAGCCGTGCGCGTGGACCACCCGCACTGCGGTGAGCACGTCGGAGGCGATCTCGGCGGCCCGGAAGGGGTTCAGCGGGCGCTCGGCGAGCAGCGCGGCGAGCGGTCTGGCCGCGACCAGTTCACTCACTATCCACAGCGAACCGGCCTCCGCGAACACGTCGAAGACCTGGTCGAGCCGGGGGTGATCGGGGATCTGGGCGGCGCTCTGCGCGGCCTCGATGGCCCGCCGCACCGCCGGATCCGTATGCCTGCGTGCCGAACGCCCCGGGGCCCGGCGCGGCGCCGCGGCGCCGTCCGCGTCCACCACCTCCGCGTCCACGACCTCCGGCAACGGCACCTGCCTGACGAGGACTTCCTGCCCGCTGTACGTATCGAAGGCCCGGGTCTCGGCAAGTTCGTACTCATCGGAGGGTGGCAACGGCAGGCGATAGCGGTCGGCGAGCACCCGTCCCGCGTAGTCGTCCACAACGCCTCCCCACCACACGCCGTCTCCCGGTACCGGAGACTCGCGAAACCGCCAATTCCGGTCGTTTACCGGCTCATTGTGGATGCGTACGGTTCGCGAGCTCTCACGATACGTGGCCGCGGGCCAACATGCCGCCGGGTCGCGGCAACCCACTGCGTAACGTTCCCTTCTCGTACGCCGAACTACCCACCACAGCGGCCGGAACTCATCCCTCCGCCCACTGGATCGCCGGCCGGTTCAAGCGGGCGGGCAACCGTTCCGATCAGGCATTCCGCTCAGGCCGTCGGCTTGAACGTCGCGAACGCCGTCTCGCGCAGCGTCACGCACTCCTCGTCGCTCCACTCGCCCGCCTCGCAGCTGACCATGATCGAGTAGCCGCGCTTGGAGTCGATCTTGAAGCCCCGGTTGAGGACCCTGATCCGCTCGCCGCTCTGATCGCGCTCGAACTCCCAGTCGGCGACGGTCTTGTAGCCGTTGTAGTCGACCTTCTTGATGCCGCGCAGCTTGTAGTTGTCGCTGCTGCCCCTGACCGCCGACTGGAGCCCCTGCCAGGCGGCCACCGCGTCATCGGTCGGGCTGTCGTTGAAGTCGATCTGGACCCTGGGGAAGTCCCCGTCCTCGCTGTAGATACCGCCGGAGTTGGCTCCCGCTATGCCGGTTCTGTGGAACCCCTCGGGCATCGCCATCGAGAAGTGGAACCGGTCGTCGGTGACCGTGGCATAGCCGTCGGGCAGCGCGCCGCCCTTCTGCCCGCCGCCCTCCTTGCCCTTGTCCGAGGTGCCGGACGAATCGGAACCGGAACCGGGGTCGGTCCCCTGCCCGTTCGTGGCGGCGGGGTCCCCCTTGCCGTCGCCCTTGCCGTTCCCCGCCGCGCTCGTGCCCGGCGCCGGGCTCTGCCCCTTGCCGTCGCCCGATCCGTCCTGACCGGCGGTGGCCCCGGCCGCGGCGGCCGAGGTGTCCTTGCCCTGGCCGTCCCCTGACGCGTCGTCGGAGTTCCCGTTCAGCGCGACGATCAGGACCGTGGAGATGAGCGCGAGCGCGGCGACGACCGCGATGATGACCAGCGTGCGCCGGGGCACCACATCGGTGAGCGAGGCGCGCGGCGGCGCGGGCCGCGGCGGCACCCCGGGCTCCGGGGCCGGCCGGGTGTCGGACGCGCCGGCCGCCGCGTTCCTTACCGAGCGCAGCGCGCCGCGCACCCGGTCCGCGCCCGCCTCCCCGGCGGAACCGCGCGCCGACCGCGCCGCCGGAGCGTCGCCCGGTACCGGCGGCAGCGGCACGACGCGGGTCGCGTCCGGCTCCGGTTCCGGAGCGCGCCGGGGCTGCTCGGGCGCGTCGATGATGTCCTGGAGGAGCGCACGCGCGCCCGCGTCGTCGAGCCGCTGCTCGGGGTCCTTGGCGAGCAGCCCGTAGATGACCTCTTCCAGCGGGCCCGCGTTCTTGGGCGGATCGACCGGCTCGGTCATCACGGCGGTCAGCGTGGCGATGGCGGAGCCCTTGTCGTACGGAGGGCAGCCCTCCACCGACGCGTACAGCAGCCCGCCGAGCGACCAGAGGTCGGCCGCGGGTCCCGGCTTGTGGCCGCGGGCGCGCTCCGGCGAGATGTACGAGGGGGCGCCGACGAGCATGCCCGTCGAGGTGACCGATGGGTCGCCCTCGACCTGGGCGATACCGAAGTCGGTGAGGACCACGCGCCCGTCCTCGGCGATCAGCACATTGGACGGTTTCACATCGCGGTGCAGGATGCCCTCGCGGTGCGCGGAGCGCAGCACGTCGAGGACCGCCAGCCCGACCTCGGCCGCCCGCCGGGGCGTCAGCAGCCCGTCCTCCCGGACGGCCTCGGCGAGCGACTTGCCCTCGACCAGTTCCATGACGATCCAGGGCCGGTCGTCCTCGTCCACGACGTCATAGACCGTCACCGCGCCGCTGTTGCGGATCCGCGCGATCGCCTTGGCCTCGCGCAGCGTGCGCGTGATCAGCCTGCGCTTCTCGTCCTCGTCGATGCTGGAGGGAAAGCGCAGTTCCTTCACCGCGACCGTACGGCCGAGCGTCTCGTCGAGCGCCCGCCAGACCGTGCCCATGCCACCGCGCCCGAGCACCCCGTCGAGCCGGTACCTGCCCGCGAGCAGGCGCCCTTCCGGAGTGCCGTCGGCGCTCTTCCTCGCGTCCTGCTGGGGCTCCTGCGCCGTGTCCCGCGACTGCTCCGACTGCGACATGCGTCCCCTCTGCGATCCCTGATCCTGGCCCGCGACTCCACCCGCCCGCACGGTGCCGTAACGCGCCCTGGCAGAGGCTTCATTGTCCCTCACTCCGGGACCGTCACCGCTCCCGGGTCCGGCGTCCGCCAGGATGGTGCCGGAGGAAGGGATCCCCACCATGCCACTACTCCGGACCCGGTTGACCACCCTGCTGGTCATGAGCCTGTTCGGTTTGGGCACATGTGTCTCAGACACCGATGTGACGGATGTGCCCGGCGGGGCGGATGTGGCCCGTACCGAAGCAGCCCGTCCCGCCCCCTCCCTTACGGCGAGACCGCCCGCTTCGTCTCAGCCCTCACGTACCTCCGCTGCCCTCTCCCTGCTGGTCTCCGACGCCCGCGCGCCCGGCGCCGCCCTGGTCTCCCGCACGCCCTCCTCCTCCCGCTTCGAGTCCGCCGGCCCCGGAATCCGCCGCACCGACCGGTTCCGGGCCGGCAGCATCACCAAGACGCTGGTGGCGACGGTCGTCCTCCAACTCGCCGCCGAGGGGCGGCTGCGCCTGTCCGACACCGTCGAACACCATCTGCCGGGGCTGGTCCGCGGCCACGGCAACAACGGCCGGCTGCTCACCCTGCGCATGCTGCTGAGCCACACCAGCGGGCTGTACGACTACACCGCCGCCGTCTCGGCGCCCGCTCCCACCACCCCCCGGGCGGCGCTCCGTATCGCGCTCGCGCGCGCACCGGCACCGCTCGGCTCGTATCGGTACTCCAATACGGATTACGTCCTGCTCGGCCTCGTCGTCAAGAAGGTGACGGGCCGTTCGTACGCGGACGAGGCCACGGACCGCATCATCGTTCCCCTCGGTCTCACCGGCACCTCCTTCCCCGGCGAGCGCACCGCGCTTCCCTCCCCGCACGGCCGCGCGTACACCTGGGATCCGGACTCCGGCGGCCCCCGGCGCGATGTCACCGAACTCGACCCGCGTCCGGCGGGCGCGGCCGGTGAGCTGATCTCCACGCTCGACGACCTCGACCGCTTCTACTCCGCCCTGCTCGGCGGCCGGCTGCTCGCCGGGCCCCAGTCGCGCGAGCTGCTCGACACCACCGCCGCGCACGGCGCCTACGGCCTCGGCATCTACCCGTGGCGGCTCTCCTGCGGTCTCACCGTCTGGGGCCACAACGGCCGGATCCCCGGCAGTTACGTCCGTACGGCCACCACCGCCGACGGCCGACACACCCTCACCTTCCGCGTCAACACGGACGCGATCCCTGACGCATCACTCGAATCGATCGAACAGACCCTGCTGGACGCGGAGTTCTGCCGTTCCGGAGAGGCCCCTCGCACTCGCCCCTGAGGGCCCCTCCGGCCGCGCACCGGCCACGGCGCGTCAGATCGGCACGATGTCCGGCGCGCCGAGCCGCGCCGCGTCCGCCGTCTGGTCGTCCGGCTGCCGCTGCGACTCCCGCTCCGCCTCCACCCGCTTCTCGTAGTGCTCGACCTCCCGCTCGATCCGGTCCTTGTCCCAGCCGAGGACCGGCGCCATCAGCTCCGCGCACTCCCGGGCGCTGCGGGTGCCCCGGTCGAACGTCTCGATGGAGATCCGCGTACGCCGGGTCAGTACGTCGTCGAGATGGCGCGCTCCTTCGTGCGAGGCCGCGTAGACGATCTCGGCGCGCAGATAGTCCTCGGCGGCGGCCAGCGGCCGGCCGAGGCCCGGGTCCGCGGCGATCAGTTCGAGCAGTTCCTCGACGAGCGTCCCGTACCTGTTCAGCAGATGCTCCACACGGGCGACATGGATCCCGGTCCGCGCGGCCATCCTCGCCCGCGCGTTCCACAGCGCGTGGTAGCCCTCGGCACCGAGCAGCGGCACATCCTCGGTGACGCACTCCGCGACCCGCTGGTCGAGGCCGTGCACCGCCTCGTCCACCGCGTCCTTGGCCATCACCCGGTACGTCGTGTACTTGCCGCCGGCGACGACCACCATGCCGGGCACCGGATGGGCGACCGTGTGCTCGCGGGACAGCTTGCTCGTGGCGTCCGACTCCCCGGCGAGCAGCGGGCGCAGCCCCGCGTAGACGCCCTGTACGTCGTCCCTGCTCAGCGGCGTGTGCAGCACCGAGTTCACGTGTTCGAGCAGATAGTCGATATCGGCGCTGGAGGCCGCCGGATGGGCCTTGTCCAGATCCCAGTCCGTGTCCGTGGTGCCCACGATCCAGTGCCGGCCCCAGGGGATGACGAACAGCACCGACTTCTCGGTCCGCAGGATCAGCCCCGTCGACGAGTGGATCCGGTCCTTGGGCACGACCAGATGGATGCCCTTGGAGGCCCGGACATGGAACTGCCCGCGCTCGGCGATGAGGGCCTGGGTGTCGTCCGTCCAGACCCCGGTGGCGTTGACGACCTGCTTGGCCCGGATCTCGTACTCCCCGGCCCCTTCCCCGTGCGCGCTCTCCACGTCCCGCACCCGCGCCCCGACGACCCGCTCCCCCTCGCGCAGGAAGCCTATGACCCGCGCCCGGCCGGCCACATGCGCGCCGTAGGTCGCGGCCGTGCGCACCAGCGTCGCCACATAGCGCGCGTCGTCCATCTGTGCGTCGTAGTACTGCAACGCCCCGACCAGCGCGTCCTTCTTGAGGCAGGGCGCCACCCGCAGCGCGTTGCGCCGGGAGAGATGGCGGTGGACCGGCAGCCCGCGTCCATGCCCGGACGAGACGGACATCGCGTCGTACAGCGCGACGCCCGAACCGGCGTACAGCCGCTCCCAGCCCTTGTGCCGCAAGGGGTAGAGGAACGGCACCGGCTTCACCAGATGGGGAGCCAGCTTCTCCAGCAGCAGCCCGCGTTCCTTGAGGGCTTCGCGTACGAGCGCGAAGTCGAGCATCTCCAGATAGCGCAAGCCGCCGTGGATCAGCTTGCTCGACCGGCTGGAGGTGCCGGACGCCCAGTCCCGCGCCTCGACGAGGCCCGTCGCGAGACCTCGGGTCACGGCATCGAGGGCGGTCCCCGCGCCGACCACGCCGGCGCCCACCACCAGTACGTCCAGTTCACGCTCGGCCATCGCCGCGAGCGCCTGGCCGCGCTCCGCAGGTCCCAGTCTCGCTGTTCTCACCGCTGCCTCCCGTCGTCCCCCGTGTGGTCGGGCTCACACCATCGATTCTGTCCGCACTCCACGACTTCAGCCACCGCCTGTGGATAACACCGGTCACACAGCTGTCGACGAATGGCGCCATCCCTCACGCGAAACGGACTTCCCCGGCCACGCCATGCCACATAACGGTCATATTTACGCCTAGTCTGACATTGCGCGTGCCCATTCTGTCCACAGGGCTTGCGCTCTCTGTCCACTCCGGCTATGGGAAGGGCGGTCATCGCCGTGCCCGCAGATCTCGCCGTCATCGGACTCGGTCATCTCGGCCTGCCCCTCGCCCAGGCCGCCGTGGCCGCCGGTATCGACACCATCGGCTACGACACCGACCCCCGGCCCGTCGCGGAGCTGGCCGCCGGCCATTCCCCGGTCGACGGACCGCTCACCGCCTCGGACGTACGCCGGATGCTCTCGGGGGGCTTCCGGCCGACCACCAACTCGACCGAGCTCGGCCGGGTCCGTACCGCCGTGATCTGCGCGCCCTCCCCACTCGGCGCCGACCGCACGCCCGATCTGACCGCGATCGGCGACGCGGCCCGCGCGCTGGCCGCCCGGCTGCGCCCGCACACCACCGTCCTGCTGGAATCACCCGTCGCGCCCGGCACCACCGAGGGCTACCTCCGCACCCTCCTGGAAGAGGGCTCCGGACTGCGCGCCGGACGCGACTTCCATCTCGCGTACTCCCCCGGCCGGCTCGACCCCGGCAACCGCACCCACGGCATCGCCAACACCCCCAAGGTGATCGGCGGTCTCACCCCCGCCTGCACCGAATCGGCGGCGGCCTTCTACAGCCGCCTCACCGACAAGGTCGTGCGGGCGCGCGGCCCGCGCGAGGCCGAGACCGTCAAGCTCCTCGAAACCAACTTCCGGCACGTCAACATCGCCCTGGTCAACGAGATGGCCGTGCTCTGCCACGACCTCGGCGTCGACCTCTGGGACGTCATCCGCTGCGCCGAGACCAAGCCCTTCGGCTTCCAGGCCTTCCGGCCGGGCCCCGGCGTCGGCGGCCACGGCGTACCGCTGGACCCCAGCTATCTGCCGCACGCGGGCCGCACCCCGGGCCATCCGCTGCGGATGGTCGGCCTCGCCCAGGAGATCAACTCCCGGATGCCGCAGTACGTCATCCAGCGCGGCGCCACCCTCCTCAACGAGCACGGCAAGTCCGCCCGCGGCGCCCGCGTGCTGCTCCTCGGTGTCACCTACAAGCCCGACCTCGCCGACCAGGAGAGTTCACCGGCCACCGAGATCGCCTGCCGGCTGATGGATCTGGGCGCCGTCGTCAGCTACCACGATCCGTACGTCCCGGACTGGCGGGTACGCGACCTCCCCGTGCCGCGCGCGGACTCGCTCTACGAGGCCGCGGCCGACGCGGACCTGACGGTGCTGCTCCAGCACCACCGCACCTACGACCTCCAAGGTCTGGCGGTCAAGGCGCAGTTGCTGCTGGACACCCGGGGAGCGAGCCCGGCGGGCGCCGCGTACCGCCTGTGAATCCGGTACGGGAATGTCCGACCTGACTGCTACTGTCCAGGGCCATCGAGCGCAGGTCATGCGCACGACACTTTCCCTGGGGGGATCTTCAGCATGAGTCAGTCCGTTCCACCACCCGGCAATCCCTTCGCCAATGGCGCCGTCCCGCCCGGCCCGTACACCCCGCCCCCGCCGCCCGCACCCGCGCGCGACAACCTCGCGCTCGGTCTGGTGGCGGCCCTGGTCGCCGCACTCGTCGCCGGCGGGGTCTACGGCGGGATCGCCGGGGCCATCGAGCGCGAGATCGGGTTCGCCGCCATCGGCGTCGGCTTCCTGACCGGGTTCGCCGCGGGCAAGGCCGGCGGGTCCCACCCCGTGCTGCCGGTGGTCGGCGCGGTCCTGTCCCTGGGCGCGGTCTACCTGGGCCAGCTCCTCGGCATCGCGATCATCGTCGCCAAGGAACTGAACGTGTCCACGACGGACGTCTTCCTCGACAACTTCGGTCTGCTGACCGAGGCGTGGAACGAGGGCAAGGACGTGATGACGTTCCTGTTCTTCGCGCTCGCCGCCTTCGCGGCCTTCTCGGGCGCCAAGAAGGCCGCCGAATAAGGCAGCCGGCCAAAGCAGCCGGACAAGGCAGCCGGCCAAAGCAGCCGGACAAGGCGGTCGGCCACGACGGTCGGCCACGACCGGCCGGCCCCTCACGGCACAGCACGGGACAGCGAGATGCCCCGGACCGCGCGACGCGGCCCGGGGCACTTCCGCTTCACGCGCCCGGCGCTCCTCAGCGGCGGTGCTGCGAGTCCGCCACCGTCACCTCGACGCGCTGGAACTCCTTCAGCTCGCTGTAGCCCGTCGTCGCCATGGCCCGCCGCAGCGCGCCGAAGAAGTTCATCGACCCGTCCGGGATGTACGAGGGACCCGTGAGGACCTCCTCCGTCGTCCCGACGATGCCCAGATCCACCAGCTTGCCGCGCGGCACGTCCTCGTGGACCGCCTCCATGCCCCAGTGGCGCCCCTTGCCCGGCGCGTCCGTCGCCCGCGCCAGCGGCGACCCGATCATCACCGAGTCCGCGCCGCACGCGATCGCCTTGGGCAGATCGCCCGACCAGCCGACCCCGCCGTCCGCGATGACATGCACGTACCGGCCGCCGGACTCGTCCATGTAGTCCCGGCGGGCCGCCGCCACATCCGCGACGGCGGTCGCCATCGGGACCTGGATGCCCAGCACATTGCGGGTGGTGTGCGCGGCGCCGCCGCCGAAGCCGACGAGCACGCCCGCCGCGCCCGTACGCATCAGATGCAGGGCCGCGGTGTACGTGGCGCAGCCGCCGACGATGACCGGCACGTCCAGCTCGTAGATGAACTGCTTCAGGTTCAGCGGCTCGGCGGCACCCGACACATGCTCGGCGGAGACCGTCGTACCCCGGATGACGAAGATGTCGACCCCGGCGTCCACCACGGCCTTGGAGAACTGGGCGGTGCGCTGCGGCGAGAGCGCGGCCGCCGTGACCACGCCCGAGTCCCGCACCTCCTTGATCCGCTGCCCGATCAGCTCTTCCTTGATCGGCTCGGCGTAGATCTCCTGGAGCCTGCGGTTGGCGGTCGCCTCCTCAAGACCGGCGATCTCGTCGAGCAGCGGCTCGGGGTCCTCGTACCGGGTCCACAGACCCTCCAGGTTGAGCACCCCCAGACCGCCCATCTCACCGATCCGGATCGCCGTCCGCGGCGAGACGACGGAGTCCATGGGGGCGGCCAGGAACGGCAGCTCGAACCGGTAGGCGTCGATCTGCCAGGCGATCGAGACCTCCTTCGGGTCCCGGGTGCGCCGGCTCGGGACGACGGCGATGTCGTCGAACGCGTACGCCCTGCGGCCGCGCTTGCCGCGCCCGATCTCGATCTCAGTCACGATGTGTGGCCTTTCCCTCTACGTCTGCCCGTCCAGTATCCCCGACGCGCCCGTGAGGGGCGGTCCCGGAATCCGGGGCCGCCCCTCACGGAAGCGCTCGTTCAGTTCGCGGTGTAGTTCGGTGCCTCGACCGTCATCTGGATGTCGTGCGGGTGGCTCTCCTTGAGGCCCGCGGACGTGATCCGTACGAACCGGCCCTTGCGCTCCATCTCGTCGATGGAGGCGGCGCCCACGTACCCCATGGTCTGGCGCAGCCCGCCGACCAGCTGGTGCAGGACGGCGGCGAGCGGACCGCGGAAGGGGACCTGGCCCTCGATGCCCTCGGGCACCAGCTTGTCGTCCGAGGAGACCTCGGCCTGGAAGTAGCGGTCCTTGGAGAACGAACGCCCCTGGCCGCGCGACTGCATCGCGCCGAGCGACCCCATGCCCCGGTACGACTTGAACTGCTTGCCGTTGATGAACTGGAGCTCGCCCGGCGACTCCTCGCACCCCGCGAGCAGGCTGCCCAGCATGACCGTGCTGGCTCCGGCGGCGAGCGCCTTGCCGATGTCGCCGGAGTACTGGAGGCCGCCGTCGCCGATCACCGGGATACCGGCCGCCTGACAGGCCACCGCCGCCTCGTAGATCGCCGTGACCTGCGGGACCCCGATACCGGCGACCACGCGGGTGGTACAGATCGAGCCGGGCCCCACACCGACCTTGACGCCGTCCACACCCGCGTCGATCAGCGCCTGGGCGCCGTCGCGGGTGGCGACGTTGCCGCCGATGATGTCCACCGCGACACTCGACTTGATCTTGGACATCCAGCTGAGCGCGTTGCTGTTGTGGCCGTGCGAGGTGTCCACGACGAGGAAGTCCACACCCGCCGCGACCAGCGCCTGGGCCCGCTCCAGCGCCTCCGGGCTGGCGCCCACGGCGGCGCCGACCAGCAGCCGGCCTTCCGCGTCCTTCGCCGCGTGCGGGTACTTCTCCGCCTTGACGAAGTCCTTGACGGTGATCAGGCCCTTGAGGATGCCCGCGTCGTCGACCAGCGGAAGCTTCTCGATCTTGTGACGGCGCAGCAGCTCCATCGCGTCCACACCGGAGATGCCTACCTTGCCGGTGACCAGCGGCATCGGGGTCATCACCTCGCGCACCTGGCGCGAACGGTCCGCCTCGAAGGCCATGTCCCGGTTGGTGACGATGCCGAGCAGCTTGCCCGCGCGGTCGGTGACCGGGACGCCGCTGATCCGGAACTTGGCGCAGAGCTGGTCGGCCTCGGCGAGCGTCGCGTCGGGGTGCACCGTGATCGGATCGGTGACCATGCCGGACTCGGAGCGCTTCACCAGATCGACCTGATTGGCCTGGTCGGCGATGGAGAGATTGCGGTGCAGCACACCGACGCCGCCCTGCCGCGCCATGGCGATCGCCATCCGGGCCTCGGTGACCTTGTCCATCGCCGCGGACAGCAGCGGGATGTTCACCTTGACGTTCCGCGAGACCAGAGAGGCGGTGTCCACCTGGTTCGGCAGCACTTCCGAGGCCCCCGGAAGCAGCAGTACGTCGTCGTATGTCAGCCCGAGCGTCGCGAATTTCTCGGGCACTCCGTCGACGTTTGCAGTCATGACACCTTCCCCAAATGGCCTTGATCGGTGCGGATGTCCATGCTAACGGGCTTCGCGGGCCGCTCATTCCACGATCGAGATCACCGATCGGCTTCGTATGTTCATACGTTTGGATGCCTCCGAATGCCGCTCACGGCATCCGCGGGGCCGGTCCCGGGGCAGCCACCGGACGGGAAACACCCGTCCGACCGCCCCGGCTCACTGCTCGGCCAGCGCCCGCAGCCTGCTGAGCGCACGGTGCTGGGCGACCCGTACGGCGCCCGGCGACATCCCCAGCATCTGCCCGGTCTCCTCGGCGGTCAGTCCGACCGCGACCCGCAGTACCAGCAGCTCGCGCTGGTTCTCCGGCAGATTGGCGAGCAGTTTCTTGGCCCACTCCGCGTCGCTGCTGAGCAGCGCGCGCTCCTCGGGTCCCAGGGAATCGTCCGGCCGCTCGGGCATCTCGTCGGACGGTACGGCCGTGGATCCCGGGTGCCGCATGGCGGCCCGCTGGAGATCGGCGACCTTGTGCCCGGCGATGGCGAAGACGAACGCCTCGAAGGGCCGGCCGGTGTCGCGGTAGCGCGGCAGGGCCATGAGGACCGCGACACAGACTTCCTGGGCGAGATCCTCCACGAAGTGCCGCGCGTCACCGGGCAGCCGGTTCAGCCGCGTACGGCAGTAACGCAGCGCGAGCGGATGGACCCGGGCCAGCAGATCGTGCGTCGCCTGTTCGTCGCCGTCGACGGCACGGTGAACGAGCGCACCAATCACCGTGGTCTCGTCATCGCGCATCGGACCATGGTGCCTTGGTGGCTGCTGATCGGTGGCACCGCGTCCATAGTTGTGCACCGAAGCGTTATGAGCGGGTGCGGCAGAACTCATTTCCCGCGCTCTCCCCTCGCGCTCGTCCGACTCGTCCCCGAGGAACTCCACATCTCAAGGATGCGGCATCGCGCGGGAAACGGGTGTGTACGCGCGTACGTTGCTCCGCCCGCCGGGCCCCGGAATGACTGAACCGGCCGACGGGCGGAGCGCTGAGGCGTGTCAGCGGACGAGGCCCCAGCGGAAACCGAGCGCCACCGCGTGCGCACGGTCCGAGGCGCCGAGCTTCTTGAAGAGCCGCCGGGCGTGCGTCTTGACCGTGTCCTCGGAGAGAAACAGCTCACGGCCGATCTCCGCGTTCGACCGGCCGTGACTCATGCCTTCGAGCACCTGGATCTCGCGCGCGGTGAGCGTGGGCGCGGCGCCCATCTCGGCCGAGCGGAGCCGCCGCGGCGCGAGCCGCCAGGTCGGGTCGGCGAGCGCCTGGGTGACGGTCGCGCGCAGTTCGGCGCGCGAGGCGTCCTTGTGGAGATAGCCGCGGGCACCGGCGGCGACCGCGAGCGCGACGCCGTCCAGGTCCTCGGCGACCGTGAGCATGATGATCCGGGCGCCGGGGTCGGCCGAGAGCAGCCGGCGGACGGTCTCGACACCGCCCAGCCCCGGCATGCGTACATCCATCAGAATCAGATCGGACCGGTCGGCACCCCAGCGGCGGAGGACTTCCTCGCCGTTGGCCGCGGTCGTCACGCGCTCGACACCGGGCACGGTCGCGACCGCGCGGCGGAGCGCCTCTCGGGCAAGCGGGGAGTCGTCGCAGACGAGGACGGATGTCATGACCGTCCTCCGCAGCTGATGCGCGTCACCTTGAGCCTCCAGGCTGGGTACATATCGTCACCTGTGCGATTGACGCTCTCGGACATGCGCCCGAGCGCTCATTCTTTCAACCGCCTCGCACATTCAACGACGGTCACTCGAAAGAGTTACGGGTCCGACGAGGCCCTTCGACACTCCCTGTGAGGGGTCGCACACAGAGCAGAGCGCATGGGGTTGACCGGTACCCAATCGGAGGTATGCCCCATTTAGCGGCTTTTCTTCACTTTTACTGGTGTCTGTGGCTAGATTCGCAATGAGTCATATTTACATCTACTTACATAGTAGATGTACGGTCGTGAGCACCGGTGTGAGTACGCGCCGGGCTCGTACCCGGCGTCCAAGCGGCCCGTATCCGCCTCAGCACGGTTTCAAGGGGACATGAGCAATGGCAGATTTCTCCCGCCTTCCCGGACCGAACGCAGACCTGTGGGACTGGCAGCTCCTCGCGGCATGTCGGGGTGTCGACAGTTCGCTCTTCTTCCACCCGGAGGGGGAAAGAGGCGCGGCGCGAAGCGCGCGTGAGAACTCGGCGAAAGAGGTGTGCATGAGGTGCCCGGTCCGCGCGGAGTGCGCGGCCCACGCCTTGGCGGTGCGGGAGCCGTACGGCGTGTGGGGCGGTCTGACGGAGGACGAGCGCGAGGAGCTGATGGGGCGGGCGCGGACCCGGCTCATCACAGCGTCGACCTCGGGTCACGGCGGCACCGGAACGGGCCACGGCCACGGTCACGGACAGAGCCACAGCCACAGCCACAGCCACGGGGGCCACGAGAACGGCTGAGCGACCTCCGTCCTGAGAGAAGAAACGTTCCTCCAAGTAACACCACACCGCGTAACGCCACTTCGCACATCCCGGTAACACCACACCGCACATCCCGCGTCCCGCCCGCGTGCTCCGTCACCGCGCGCCGGCCAGGACCAGCTGATCCAGCGTCGCCGCCACGGCCGGGACCCGCGCCAGATCGGGCAGTGTCAGCGCGACGATCTCCCGGTGGACACACGGCTCGACCGCCAGCACACGGACGCCCTCGGTGCGTACGGACTCCATCGCCAGCTCCGGCAGCACCGCCACCCCCAGCCCCGCCGCGACCAGGCCGATCACGGCCGGATAGTCATCCGTCGCGAAGTCGATCCGGGGCGTGAATCCCGCCGCCTCGCAGGCGTCGACCAGTTGGGTACGGCAGCGCGGACAGCCCGCGATCCATGATTCGGCGGCCAGCTCGGCGATCGCGACCGTACCCGCGTCCGCGAGCCGGTGCCCCTCGGGGACCAGACCGACGAGCCGGTCGACGAGCAGCGGCCGTACGGCGAGGTCGTCCCACTCGGCGTCGGAGCCCCCGTAGCGGAACGCCAGCGCCACATCGCACTCGCCGTCGCGCAGCATCGCCGCCGAACTCGGCGGCTCGGCCTCGACCAGCGAGACCCGCGTGCCCGGATGGGCCGCGCGCAGAGCGGCCAGGGCGGTCGGCACCAGCGTGGAACTGCCACTGGGGAAGGACACCAGCCTGACCCGGCCGGCCCGCAGCCCGGCGATGGCCGCGATCTCCTCCTCCGCCGCGGTGAGTCCGGCGAGGATGCCCGTGGCGTGCCGCACGAGCGCCTCACCGGCCTGCGTCAACCGCATCTCGCGGCCGGTACGCACGATCAGGGGGGTGCCCGCGGACGATTCGAGCGCCTTCATCTGCTGGCTGACGGCCGGCTGCGTACAGCCCAGCTCACGCGCCGCCGCGGAGAAGGAGCCGGTGGCGGCCACGGTGCGCAGGACACGGAGATGCCGGGCTTCGATCACCCTTCGACTATAAGCGACGCTTTGGGGTAATGCTCAATTACGGGTGGAACGTTTGGGATGGGGGCGGATAACGTGGCGCGTATGAAGCTTCTGACCGTAAATGTGGGGCGGCCGACGGCCGTGGAATACACGGACAGTCCGGGCGGGGTCACCGGCATCGACAAGCGTCCGACGGACGGTCCCGTACGGGTGGCGGACCCCGGGCCCAGGGGCGAGGGCGCGAGCGGGGTCGCCGGTGACACGGTCTGCGATCTGCGCCACCACGGCGGCTCCGACCAGGCGGTGTACGCGTTCGCGCGGGAGGATCTGGACTTCTGGGAGCGGGAGTTGGGGCGACCGCTGGCCAACGGTGCCTTCGGGGAGAACCTCACCACGTCCGGTCTGGACGTCATGGGCGCCAGGATCGGCGAGCGCTGGCGGATCGGCGCCGATGTGGTGCTGGAGACGACGAGCGGGCGGATTCCGTGCCGTACGTTCCAGGGCTGGCTCGGCGAGAAGGGCTGGGTGCGGCGGTTCACCGGGCAGGCCGTGACCGGTGCCTATCTGCGGGTCATCACCCCTGGCGAGATCCGCGCGGGCGATCCGATCGAGATCGTCCACCGGCCGGACCATGACGTGACGGTGGCCCTGGCCTTCCGCGCCGCCACCACCGAGCGGGAGCTGCTGCCCCTGGTCCTCGCCGCCGGTGACGCCCTGCACGCCGGGGAATTGAGGACGGCGCGGGAGTACGTCGAGAAGTACGGCGCGGGGGACACGGCGGGAAACGCCGCGAAGTAGCCCTTTCCCGGGCATCGCCGGGTCCGCCCGCGCAGGCACTAACGTGCCTGCCTATGACGACTGCTTTGATTACCGGCGCGACAGCGGGGATCGGCGCCGCCTTCGCTCGACGGCTGGCCGCGGACGGCCACAATCTCGTCCTCGTGGCCCGCGACACCGAGCGTTTGCGTGTCCAGGCCACCGAACTGCACGACCGGCACGGCATCGAGGCCGAGGTGCTGACCGCCGACCTCTCCACCGACGACGGGATCGCCTCGGTGGAGAGAAGGCTCTCGGACCGGAAGCAGCCGGTCGATCTGCTGGTCAACAACGCGGGGTTCGGCAACAAGGGACGGTTCCTCGATGTCTCGATGGCCGATGAACTGACCATGCTGAAGGTGCACTGCGAGGCCGTGCTGCGGCTGACCTCGGCGGCGGTCCCGGGGATGAAGGCGCGCGGCCGGGGCGGAGTCGTCAATGTGGCGTCCGTGGCGGCGTTCGTACCGCGCGGGACATACGGCGCCTCGAAGGCCTGGGTCGTGCAGTTCACCCAGGGCGCGGCGCGGGATCTGGCCGGGACGGGGGTGCGGCTGATGGCGCTGTGCCCCGGCTTCGTGCGGACCGAGTTCCACGAGCGGGCCGGGATGGGCACGGACAACATCCCGGGCTGGATGTGGCTGGACGCGGACAAGCTGGTGGCCGCCGCGCTGGCGGACCTGGCGCGCGGAAAGACCGTGTCCGTACCGGATCCGCGCTACAAGGCGCTGATGGGAGCGGTGAAGCTGGCTCCGCGCGGGCTGCTGGGCGGGATCAGCTCGAAGACGGGCCGCAAGTACGGCCCGTCGTAGGCGCCGCCGGCGGACCCCACCGCGGCCGGCCTCCAGCGGCTCGCTCCGCCGGTCGACACCGCCGGGTCGACGCCGCCGGTCGACACCGCCGGTCGACGGCCTGACGGTCGACGCCGCCGGTCGACGCCGCCGGAGCGCGCGGAACGCGCCGAGGCCCGGCACCCCCGCGGAGGGGTGCCGGGCCTCGGTGCGTTCGTCCGGCAGGACTTCTGTGCCTCAGTGGCTGTGGCCGTGGCCGCCGTGACCCGCGTCGGCCTCTTCCTCGGCCGGCTTCTCGACGACCAGGGTCTCGGTCGTGAGCAGCAGCGAGGCGATGGACGCGGCGTTCTCCAGGGCGGAGCGCGTGACCTTGACCGGGTCGATGACGCCGGCCTTCACCAGGTCGACGTACTCGCCGGTCGCGGCGTTGAAGCCGTGGCCCTTGTCCAGCTCCGACACCTTGGAGGTGATGACGTAGCCCTCAAGGCCGGCGTTCTCGGCGATCCAGCGCAGCGGCTCGACCACGGCGCGGCGGACGACCGCGACACCGGTGGCCTCGTCGCCCTCCTTGCCGAGGTTGCCGTCGAGCACCTTGGCGGCGTGCACCAGAGCGGAGCCGCCACCGGAGACGATGCCCTCCTCGACCGCGGCGCGGGTCGCGGAGATGGCGTCCTCCAGACGGTGCTTCTTCTCCTTCAGCTCCACCTCGGTGGCGGCGCCGACCTTGATCACGCACACGCCGCCGGCCAGCTTCGCGAGGCGCTCCTGGAGCTTCTCGCGGTCCCAGTCGGAGTCCGTGGACTCGATCTCGGCCTTGATCTGGTTGACGCGCCCGGCGACGTCGGCGGAGTTGCCGCCACCGTCGACGATGGTCGTGTCGTCCTTGGAGATGGTGACGCGGCGGGCGGAGCCCAGCACGTCCAGACCGGCCTGGTCGAGCTTGAGGCCGACCTCCTCGGCGATGACGGTCGCACCGGTGAGGGTGGCGATGTCGCCGAGCATGGCCTTGCGGCGGTCACCGAAGCCGGGGGCCTTCACCGCGACGGCGTTGAACGTGCCGCGGATCTTGTTGACGACGAGGGTGGAGAGCGCCTCGCCCTCGACATCCTCGGCGATGATCAGCAGCGGCTTGGAGCCACCCGCCTGGATGACCTTCTCCAGCAGCGGGAGCAGGTCCTGGATGCTGGCGATCTTGCCCTGGTGGACCAGGATGTACGGGTCGTCGAGGACGGCCTCCATCCGCTCCTGGTCGGTCACCATGTACGGGGACAGGTAGCCCTTGTCGAAGGCCATGCCCTCGGTGAAGTCCAGCTCCAGACCGAAGGTGTTGGACTCCTCGACGGTGATGACACCGTCCTTGCCGACCTTGTCCATCGCCTCGGCGATCAGCTCGCCGACCTGCTCGTCCTGGGCGGAGAGCGCGGCGACGGCGGCGATGTCGGACTTGTCGTCGATCGGGCGGGCGGTCGCGAGGAGCTCCTCGGACACGGCCTTGACCGCGGCGTCGATGCCCTTCTTCAGGGCGGCCGGGGAAGCGCCCGCGGCGACGTTGCGCAGGCCCTCGCGGACCAGCGCCTGGGCCAGCACGGTGGCGGTGGTGGTGCCGTCACCCGCGATGTCGTTGGTCTTGGTCGCCACCTCCTTCACCAGCTGGGCGCCGAGGTTCTCGTACGGGTCGTCGATCTCGACCTCGCGGGCGATCGTGACACCGTCGTTGGTGATGGTCGGGGCGCCGAACTTCTTGTCGATGACGACATTGCGGCCCTTGGGGCCGATCGTCACCTTCACCGTGTCGGCAAGCTTGTTGACGCCGCGCTCGAGGGCGCGACGGGCGTCCTCGTCGAACTTCAGGATCTTCGCCATGGGAGCTTCTCTGTCCTCTCAATGAACTGCGCCCCTGTCCGCCCGGCAATCGCAGGGGGGCCAGGGGCGCAGTCCAAAAGCAATTAGGTGAATTACTTCTCGATGATCGCGAGTACGTCGCGAGCCGAGAGGACGAGGTATTCCTCGCCGCTGTACTTCACTTCGGTGCCGCCGTACTTGCTGTACAGAACGACGTCGCCGACGGAGACGTCGAGCGGAAGCCGCTCGCCGTTCTCGAATCGGCCCGGTCCCACAGCCAGGACGACGCCCTCCTGGGGCTTCTCCTTGGCGGTGTCCGGGATAACCAGGCCAGAGGCCGTGGTCTGCTCGGCGTCGAGCGGCTGGACCACAATGCGGTCCTCGAGCGGCTTGATGGCAACCTTGGTGCTGGCGGTCGTCACGATCCGACCTCCCCCTTCGGAGATCTCACGGGGTTAACTGTCTGAGGGTGGCGACCAGATAGATCCGTCGTCGCGGGTGCCGGACCTGCCAGTCGCGCTTTGGCACTCTCCAGTGGGGAGTGCCAGACCTGAGACTATGACTGCGATTAGCACTCGGTCAAGCGGAGTGCCAATGAGCGCGGTCGTGGCGGATCTTTCCCACCTACGGAAACGCACCTCCGGGGGCAGGGGTTCCGTACGAACCCGGCAGGACCGAGGGGCAGTGCCGGAGTGGTGGCGACGGCGGCTCGGACGTGGACAGCAGCGGGGACGGCGGCGCGAGCGGGTGCGCGAGCGGCGGTGCAGGCGGCGGCGGGGGCGACATCTCGTGCAGGCCGCAGACGGGGCGTACGGGAGCGCCCGGCCCTGACGGGTCCATGTGCGCGTCCGAGGACGGGTCCGTGGACGGGGTCATCGATCCCGGGCCCGGCCCCGGCAGCGGCACGGGCACCCGGGACGGATCCGAGTCGTGCGGGCTCACCCCCTGCGCCGCCTTGCGGCCGAGCCGTTCGATCGGGTCCATCGGGTCCATCGCGTCGGCCGACTGCGCGCAGCCGGCCGCGAGGAGCGCACCGGCGGCCAGCACCCCGGCCAGCAGCCGGTGCGCGGGTCTCATACGTAGTCCTCCAGCTTGCCGACGGCGTATCCCTTGTCCGTGACGACCTTCATCACGTGGCGGATCATGTCGGGCATGCTGCCCTTCCACTCGTCCCGCCCGCGGAAGTGGGTCAGGATGATGTCGCCGGGGTGCATGTCCCGGTCCCACTCGCGCCACTCCATGTGGTCGGGATACGCCTCGGACGCCCAGATCGGCGCGGCCTTGATCCCGCACTCCTTGGCGGCGCGCAGCGTGTCGGCGTTGTAATTGCCGTACGGCGGCCGGAAGAGCGTGGGCCGCTTCCCGTAGTTCTTCTCCAGCAGGTCCTGCTGGCCGCAGATCTCGTGCTTCTGCTCCTCGTACGACAGGCCGGGCATGTACGGGTGGTTGAGGGTGTGGTTCTGGATGGCGACCCCGCGGTCCCGCATCTGCGTGAAGTAGCCGTAGTTGTCATTGATGACGTAATCGCTGAGGAAAGCGGTGTACGGGATCTTCAGCTCGCTCATCATCCGCAGCAGTTCGGGGTCCTTCTCCGAGCCGTCGTCCATCGTCAGGAAGACGACCTTCTTGCCGTCGACCGGGACGGTGGTGAACAGCGGCGGCAGGTCCTCGCCGCCCTCGACCTCGAAGCCCTCGCGCGTGCTGATCTCCGGCTTGACGGCGGGCGGCCGGGGCGCGGGCAGGGGAGTGCTCGCGAGCCCCCATTTCTTCGCCGCGACCGCGCGCACGGCCTGCGTGCGGCGTACGTTCTCGGGCGCGTAGAGCGCGTCCAGTTCGGCCGCCTTCAGCTCGCGCGGCGCCCCGGCGGCCTGGCCCGGCTTCCCGGCGGCGGACGCGCCGTGCGAGGACTTCGCAGGTTCGCCGGATCCGGCGGCGCATCCCGAGCCGAGGGCGGCGACCAGCAGTGTGACCAGGACCGTACGGCCGCGCCATCGTCCGCATCCCGGTGCACGGTATGCGGCTTGCATGATCGTTTCTTCTTTTTGTCGTACTAGCTGCATGGCGTCGCATCCTGTCAGCGCGCGGAGCCTCCGGTCGCCCGACACCGCCGCCCCGGCGCGCACCGTCCCCCGGCTGGCCCACAATGGACCGGGTGACCGACCGCGCCTCCTCTCCCGCCGCCTCGCCCCCTCCCGTTCCGGCTCCTCCCACGCCGCTCCTCGCGCCCCTCCTCTCCGCCGAGGGACAGGCCCTGCTCGCCGAACTGCGCGACCACGACCCGGCCCAGGAACTCGCCCTCGCCACGCGGCTGCGCCGTGAGCACCCGGCCGAGCTGGTGTCGGCGGCGCTGGCGCAGGCGCGGCTGCGGCAGCGCGCGGTGGCGAAGTTCGGCGCGGAGGACGCGTACCGCATGTACTTCACGCCGAACGGCGTCGAGCAGGCCACGCGCGGCAGCGTCGCCGCCCACCGGGCCGCCCGGTTCCGCGCGCTCGCACCCGACGCACGCGTCACGGACCTCTGCTGCGGCATCGGCGGCGACGCGATCGAGCTGGCCCGCGCGGGCCTCGCCGTGACCGGCGTCGATCTCGACCCGCTGACCTGCGAGATCGCCCTCACCAACGTGCGCACCCTGGCGCCGGACGGCCCGCCCGTGGCGGTGACCCGGGCGGATGTCCTGGAGTACGACACGACCGGGGCCGACGCCCTCTTCATCGACCCCGCGCGGCGCGGCGGCCGGGGCAGGATCTTCGATCCGGAGGCGTACTCACCGCCGCTGTCCTGGGCGGTCGACGCGGTACGCGGGACCGGCGCGGGCGCGGTCAAGATCGCGCCCGGCATCCCGCACGAACTGATCCCGGACGACTTCGAGGCCGAGTGGATCTCGGACGGCGGTGACGTGAAGGAAGCCGTGCTCTGGCACCGGCGCGAGGGTGAACGCGGGCGCGGGGACGCGAACGGGCACGGCCACAGGGATGAAGGGAACGGAGCCGGAGTCGGGAGCCGGGGCCAGGAGAGCATCGTCCCCGGTACGCGCCGCGCCACCCTCCTGCCCTCCGGCGCCACCCTCACCGGCCGCGGTCTGCCCGACCCGGCGGTCCGGCCGGTCGGCCGTTTCCTGTACGAGCCGGACGGCGCCGTCATCCGCGCGCATCTGGTCGCCGAGGTCGCCGAGGACCTGGACGGCGGGCTGATCGACGAGACGATCGCGTACATCACGGCCGACGAAGCGCGCCCGACCGCGTTCGCCACGGCCTACGAGATCACCGACCAGCTCCCCTTCGGCCTCAAGAAGCTGAAGGCCCTGCTGCGCGAGCGCGAGGTCGGCGTGCTGACCGTGAAAAAGCGCGGCTCGGCGGTGGAGCCCGAGGAGTTGCGCCGCCGCCTCAAACTCAGAGGTCCGCACGCGACGACCGTCTTCCTCACGAGGGTCGCGGGCGCGCCGACGATGCTCATCGGCCACCCGGTCGCATAGGCCCCCCGGGCCCGGTCGCATCGGCCCCGCGGGCCCGTCGGGTCCGCTCGCGTCCGTCAGTTCAGGTCCGTCAGCTCGTCCGCGTAGATCTGGGACAGCGGCTGCGGGCCGATGTACTGCTGGCAGTTGCACTGCCGGCGCTCGTACCGCAGGGGCTTCTTGTTCTCGTCCCACTCCATCGGCACCTCCACGTCCTCGTGGCACTTGCCCTGCCGGTCGTGCTTCGCCAGATGGTGCGAGCAGCCGCACACCGGCTCCGGGGGCTTGTTGGCCTGCTCGATGGCCAGCCGTTCGTGCTCCTGGAGCTTGAGGCGCTCAATTCTTCGTTCGTGCCGGGTCTGCAGCGCTGTACGACCCGTGTCGGCCATCCAGCCGAAACCGCCCACGAGGAAGAAGACGAAAATCCACCAGACCCATTCCATCCGCCGCCCCTTAACCCTGAATGGCGCATGCGTTCCCTCTTCAGGATAGGACGGACACGGTAAGACCGGCCTCAGCGATGCGCGCCTCCGCCGCCGCGGACCGGCGTCGGCCTCATCAACCGCTCTGACCAGTACTGATGCCTGACCGACGGGACCAGCCCGAGCAGACCGGTCATCAGGAGCGTCCCGCCGAGCCCCAGCGCGTACGCCGTCTCACCCAGCGTGACCGGCTCGCGGCCTGTCACGCCCCCGCTCACGGCCTCGGCCAGGGCCCGGCCCGTCGCCCACACCCCCACCAGACACAGCAGCACCGAGGGCAGCAGCCACATCACGGACCGCCGGTGCGCGCCCACACGGAGGTCCGTCACACGTTCCGGGACGGACTCCGCCCAGGCGGCCAGCCGCTCCCGTATGAGACGGCCCCGGCTCAGCCAGAAGCCGACCGCGACCGCCGCCGGGACCAGGAGGAGCGCCGCGAGGCCCAGCAGGACCACTCCGGTCATCAGGCCCAGCCCACCGCCCTCGAAGCTCTGGATCGCCGCCCCGACGGCCGCCCAGCCGACCACGGCGAGCGCCCCTGTCAGCCAGAGCGCCACCAGACGTGCGAGGGAGAGACCGCGTCTGCTCAGCTCCACCATGGCCTCGGCCCGCTCGGCGAGCCACGCGGCGTGATCGGGCCACGGGCCCGGCTCCTCGGGCGGGGGCGGCGGCAGCGGAGCGCGGCTGATCATTCGCCAGAGGTTAGCGGTGCGGAGCGGCGCCGACGGAGCGGGGTCGGACGCGGAGCCCGGCGAGGCCGGGCCCCGCGCGGCTGCCCCCGCGCGGGCGGTCAGGTCAGACCTGTTCCGTCGGCCTGATCAGCATCTCGTTGACCGCCACCCGGCGCGGCCGGGTCACGATGTACTCGATCGCCTCCGCGATGTCCTCAGGGCGCAGGCTCTCCATCCCGCCGTACCAGGCCTCGATGTGGTCGCGCACCCCGTCCCCGAGGTGGTGGGTCAGCTCCGTGACCACCGCGCCCGGCTCCACCGCGCTCACGCGTACGTGCTTGCCCGCCAGCTCCTGGCGCAGCGCCTCGCTGACCGCCGCCACCCCGAACTTCGTCAGGTTGTAGACCGCCGCTCCTGCGGTGGCCACCCGTCCCGCGACGGAGCTGATGTTCACCAGGTCGGCGACCCCGCGCGGCCCGTCGGCCGCGGCCGACACCAGGTGCGGCAGCGCGGTGTGCGTCACCCGGAGCAGCGCCGACAGATTGAGGTCGACCATCCGCTGCCACTCCGTGACCGGAGTGTCCAGCGCGGGCCCGAGCAGCATCACGCCCGCGTTGTTCACGACGGTGTCCAGCCGGCCCAGTTCCTCCACGGCCCGGGTGACGACCGCCTCGCCCTCGCCCGCCTCGGTGATGTCCGCGCCGAACGCGTGCGCGCTGCCGCCCGCGTCCCGGATCCGGGCCACGAGAGCGTCGAGCCGGTCCTCGCGGCGGGCCACGACGGCGACCGACGCGCCCTCGGCGGCCAGGGACAGGGCCGTCGCCTCACCGATACCGCTGCTCGCGCCGGTGACCAGCGCGACCGTTCCGTCCAGGCGTCCGCTCATGTTCTGTTCCGCTCTCTTTCCCTCTGGGCCCGTGCCGGTCCGTGCGTCCATCGCGCCCGCCGCGACCGTCGTACCGGTCGTGTCGTCGCGCGCCTGTCGTCGTCATTCGCGGGTGTCCGACACCCAGTTCGGGTCGTCGTTGTCCGAGCGGCGCCCCACCACGCCCTCGGCCAGCCCGTTCAGCAGCCCCAGCTGCTCCCCGTCGAGAACGATGTCCAGCGATCCGATGTTCTCGTCGACCCGGGCGGCCCGCCGCGTACCCGGGATCGGCACCACCGGCAGTCCGAACCGCTCCCCCTGCGCACGGAGCCAGGCCAGCGCCACCTGCGCGGGGGTGGCGCCCAGCTCGGCCGCGAGGCCCCGGACCGCGCGGACGACGGCCTGGTTACGGTCGAAGGCGTCCTCCGAGAAGCGGGGCAGCCCCGCGCGCCAGTCACCGGCCAGCGCGGCCCGGTCCGTGAGCGTGCCGGTGAGGAACCCGCGCCCCAGCGGGGAGTACGGGACGAACCCCACGCCCAGCTCGGCCGCCGTCGGCACCACCGCCCGCTCCACATCGCGGCTCCAGAGCGACCACTCGCTCTGCACGGCCGCGATCGGATGCGTGGCGTGTGCCCGCCGCAGTTCGCCGGCGGTCACCTCGGACAGTCCCAGATGCCGGACCTTGCCCTGCGCGACCAGCTCCGCCATGGCCCCGACCGTCTCCTCGACGGGGACGGAGACATCGCGCCGGTGCAGGTAGTACAGGTCGATGACGCCGACGCCCAGCCGCTCCAGCGTCGCGTCCGCGGCGGCCCGTACGTACGCGGCGTCACCGCGCGTCGTCATCCCCTCCGTGCCCATGCCGGACTCGCCGAGGACGATGCCGAACTTGCTGGCCACGGTCACTTCCGCGCGCCGCTCGGCGAGGAGCCGTCCGACAAGGCGTTCGTTCTGTCCCGCGCCGTACACATCGGCCGTGTCGATGAACGTCACGCCACGGTCGAGCGCGTGGTGCAGGGTGGCCAGGGACTCCGACTGCTCGGCGGGGCCGTAGACATCGGACAGGCCCATCGCTCCGTAGCCGAGCGCGCTGACCGCGAGCCCGTCGCCGAGTGTGGTGGTGGGGACGTGCGTCATCGCTGTGTTCCTTGAGGATCGAAGAGGGGCTCGGGCTGGGGCGGCAGGGCCGGACGGTGCCGGCCGCCGCTCCTTCCACACAACCACCGCGCATCGCCTCCCGCACCACCTCGGCCGCGCCCTGCCCGGACCTGGACACGGCCGGACCCGGGCACTCCCCGACCAGGTCTGACAGACCCACCTTCGCCCGGCTGTCCGTTCCCCTCGTGCGGCTACAGTCGTACGAATGGAGCGCAACGCGGAACTGGGGGATTTCCTCCGCACCAGGCGCGCCCGGATCACCCCGGAGCAGGCCGGCGTACAACCGCATCCGGGCCCGCGCCGGGTGCCCGGTCTGCGGCGCGAGGAAGTGGCCTATCTGGCGGGCGTCAGCGCCGACTACTACGGACGCCTGGAGCAGGGCCGTCATCTCAACATCTCCGACAGCGTCCTGGACGCCGTCGCGCGCGCCCTGCGGCTGAACGCCATCGAGCGCGACCATCTCATCGAGCTGGCCAGGCCGCCCCGGGGTCACTCCCGCCGCGGATCACCCGCCACGCAGCGGATCCGGCCAGGACTGCTCGCCCTGCTGGCGAGCCTCGACCACGTACCGATGTTCCTGATCGGTCACCGGATGGACGTCCTCGCCTCCAACCAGCTGGCGCACGCGCTGCTCACCGATTTCGACGCGCTGCCCGCCGGTGAGCGCAACTTCGCCCGCTATGTCTTCCTCGACCCCACCGCGCGCGAGCGGTACGCGGAGTGGGCGGAGATGGCGGAGGACTGCGTCGCCAATCTGCGCCGCTACAGCGGCCTCTTCCCGCACGATCCCCGACTGGCCGCGCTGATCGGCGAGTTGTCCGTCCAGGACGCGGACTTCCGGCGCTGGTGGGCCGATTACAACGTCCGGTACGCCACGCACAGGACGAAGCATGTACGGCACCCCGCGGTCGGTGACCTGGTCCTCCACTGCGAGACGCTGACCTTCCCCGACGAGCCCGACCAGCTGCTCAACCTCCTCAGCCCCGAGCCGGATTCGGCCTCGGCCCAGTCGCTGCGGCTGCTCGGCTCCCTCGGCGCGCCTTCGGTTCCCGTGAACGCTTCCGCGAGTGTCAGACGGACCGGGCAGGGCACGGCCGGGTAGTTTCGGGGCGATCGAGCCGAACGAGGTCCGCCCATGCCACCGCTGTCCTTCGCGTACCTGCTGCGACGGCTGCTGGGCAGTGAGCGCTGGCAGCGGCTGCATGTGAGAGCGGCGGCGTGGGCCACGCTGGCCGTCGTCGTGATCCTGCTGGCCGGCTCCTGGATCATCGTCCCGTTCGAGGTGTCGGCGCCGCACGCGACCATCACGTCCTTCCCCCTCGCTCTGTGGTGGTCGATCGAGACGGCGACCACCGTGGGGTACGGGGACCTGTATCCCGTCACCGCGCCGGGGCGCGTCATCGCCAGTGTGGTGATGCTGGCCGGGATCTCCGTGTTCAGCATCGTGACGGCGTCCGTCGCCACCTGGTTCGTCGGCGGGGCCGCCCGGCACGCGCGTCAGCTGGCGCTGGCGGTCGAACACGCGGAGCGCGAGGGGAGGGCGGGGGTCTCGGAGGAGACACGCGCCCTCCACGAACGCTTCGACCGTCTGGAGCGCCTGCTCGCGGACCGCGGCGGCCCCGCGCCCCCGCAGGACCGCTAATCCGCCGCGACCGACTCGAAGCGCCAGCGGTGGGGCGGACGGGCGAGGAGGTCAGGGGGCGGGGGCGGGAGTTCCGGGAGATCCGCGTCGTAGGGGGCGTCCCACCAGGTGATGACCAGGACACGGTCCTGGGGGGCGCGCAGGAGTTCGCGGCGGAGGGGGGCGTCCGGCAGCTCCCGCGACCGCGACCGCGCCCACTCCAGCAGCTCCGCGCCCCGGCCGGGTGCCGCTTTCGCCTCCCACATCAGCGCGACCGTCATGAGTACAGGTTGTCCTTCGCCACTTCATGCACATGGTCGTGATCGTGCCGGTGCGGGTGCTGGTGCTGGTGGTCATGCGACTCCCCCGGCACATGCGGTTCCGTCACCGGCAGCGACGAGTCCGCCGACAGCTCCCAGTCCGACGCCGGCCGGTTGCGCGCCACCATCTCCGCGCCCAGCGCCGCCACCATCGCGCCGTTGTCCGTGCACAGCCCCGGGCGCGGCACCCGCAGCCGGATGCCCGCCCGCTCGCAGCGCTCCTGCGCGAGCGCGCGCAGCCGGGAGTTGGCCGCGACGCCGCCGCCGATCATCAGATGGTCCACGCCCTCGTCCTTGCAGGCGCGGACGGCCTTCCGGGTCAGCACGTCGACCACCGCCTCCTGGAACGAGGCCGCCACATCCCGTACGGGCACCTCCTCGCCCGCGTTCCGCTTCGCCTCGATCCAGCGGGCCACCGAGGTCTTCAGGCCGGAGAAGGAGAAGTCGTACGGCGCGTCGCGCGGTCCGGTCAGTCCGCGCGGGAACGCGATCGCGGACGGGTCGCCCTCCCGCGCCAGCCGGTCGATCACCGGGCCGCCGGGGAACCCGAGCTGGAGCACCCGCGCGATCTTGTCGAACGCCTCGCCCGCCGCGTCGTCGATCGTCGCGCCCATCGGCCGCACATCGGCCGTGATGTCCGGCGCGAGCAGCAGCGAGGAGTGGCCACCGCTGACCAGCAGCGCCATGGTCGGCTCGGGCAGCCGGCCGTGTTCGAGCTGGTCGACGCAGATGTGGGAGGCCAGGTGGTTCACCCCGTACAGCGGCTTGCCCAGCGCGTACGCGTACGTCTTCGCCGCCGAGACCCCGACCAGCAGCGCGCCCGCGAGACCGGGCCCCGCGGTCACGGCGATCCCGTCCAGATCGCGCGCGGAGACCCCCGCCTCCTTCAGCGCGCGCTCGATCGTCGGCACCATCGCCTCCAGATGCGCGCGGGAGGCGACCTCCGGCACCACACCGCCGTAGCGCGCGTGCTCGTCGACGCTCGACGCGATGGCGTCGGCGAGCAGGGTCGTCCCGCGTACGATCCCGACGCCGGTCTCGTCGCAGGAGGTCTCGATACCGAGGACGAGGGGTTCGTCAGCCATGGGTCTCAGTTCCTTGATGGGTCTTCACGTGGTGGCGCATGACGAGCGCGTCGACATTGCCCGGCTGGTAGTAGCCGCGCCGGAACCCGATCGGCTCGAAGCCGAACCGCTCGTACAGCCGCTGCGCGCGGAGGTTGTCCACCCGCACTTCGAGCAGTACCTCCTCGCACTCGAAGGCGGTGGCGTGCTGAAGCAGATCGGTGAGCAGCCGGGAGCCGAGGCCGGTGCCCCACTGGTCACGGGCGGCGGCGATGGTCTGTACGTCGCCGAGTCCGCCGGCCGCGGCGAGGCCGGCGTAGCCGACGATCCGCGCGCCGCCGGGCTCCGCCGTCTCGGCCACCACATAGCGGCGGGTGGCCCGGGGGCCGCGCGCGTGGGCCAGTTCCGACCAGAACATGCCCGGGGACCAGGCGTCCTCGGGGAAGAGTTCCCGTTCGAGCGCGAGCACCGGCTCGATGTCCCACCAGCGCATCTCGCGCAGGGCGACGACACGATCCGCGTCCCCGGCCGCCCCGGCCGCGCCCGCCGCGTTCACGTCAGCCGCGTTCACGTCAGCCGCGTTCATGTCGGCCGCGGTCCCGTCAGCCGCATCCGTCGCGTCCGTCACTTCGGTGTGACCACCTTGTAGTTCTTGGGCACCTGCGCGTCCGGCCGGCGCAGATACAGCGGCAGCGCCGGCAGGAACTCCCCGCCGGAGGCCAGTCTCTCCGCCGCCAGCGAGGCGAGCGCCGCCGCCGACTGGTGCTCGGGGCCGCGGGCGTCCGGGAAGGTGCCGGGGTAGAGCAGCGCCCCCGCGCCGACGGCGGGCAGCCCCGCGACCGCCTCCGCGATATCGGCGGGCCGGTCGACGGCCGGTTCGGTCAGCCGGGTACGGGCGTCGGCGTAGCGCGCCCAGTAGACCTCCTTGCGCCGCGCGTCCGTCGCGACGACGAAGGGGCTCTCGGCCCCGGAGGCGTACGCGAGCCCGTCCAGCGTGCACAGCCCCCGCACCGGCACCCCGAGCGCCGAGCCGAGGGTCAGCGCCGTGACCAGGCCGACGCGCAGCCCTGTGTACGGTCCGGGGCCGACGCCGACGATCACGTCCGTGACCGCGTCCGGTTTCAGCCCGGCCACGGCGAGGACCCGGTCGACGGCGGGCAGCAGCAGTTCCCCATGGCGGCGCGCGTCGACCTGACTCTCCTCGGCCAGGACGGAGCTGCCGTCGTGGAGGGCGACGGTGACGGCGGGCGTGGCGGTATCAACGGCGAGCAGAAGCACGCAAACAGCCTACGGCTCCCGGCCCCAAGGCACGGCGCCCCGTCCCGTCAGCCGCCTGCTGCTAACGTCACCACGGAGTCATACGTACGAGAGGTGGATCAAGGTGTCCAGGAGCAGCTCGGGAATCGTGGCCGGGCTCACCGCGGCTGCCATCGCCGTGGTCGGTTTCCTCGCCTACCAGGCGTCGGCGCATGTCCCCGACACCCTCGCCAAGCCCAAGACACCCAGGACCGCCCCCTCCGGCGCGGCCGGGGCCCCCGCGCAGAAGCCCAGGAACCCGAACGCCCTGCCCGCGGAGTCGGGCGAGGGCGTACGGGTCGTCTACGCGCTGGCCGACCGGCGCGTGTGGCTGGTGGAGGCGAAGGAGCGGGTGACGCGGACCTTCGCGGTCATGCCGAGCACCGTCAGCCCCGAACCCGGCTCGTACCAGGTGACCTCGCGGTCGGGATCGGTCACGGGCTCGGACGGGGTACGGATCGAGCATGTCGTACGGTTCGCGCTCGTCGGCGATGTCGCGATCGGCTTCAGCGCGGCGGTGGACGGCACGCTGTCCAGCCCCGACCCGACGCTCAAGACCGGCGGGGTCAGGATGAAGGTGGCGGACGGAAACGCGATGTGGACGTTCGCGACGGTCGGTTCCAAGGTCGTGGTCGTCCCGTAGACCGGGACGCGCACCCCGGGGTTTCCCGGCCGCTCCGCCCTCTCGCGCCTCTTACGCGGCGTCGCGCTCCTGTGCGGCGTCGCGTCTCCGTTCCCGCTCGCGCAGCGATTCCAGAGCCCCGGCCTCGGCCTCCGTGGCCGCCGCCGCTTCGGCGACCGCCACGGCCGACGGCGCGCCCGGCGGCGTGGACACGGCCGCCGCCGACGCGCAGGACGCCAGCAGATCCTTCATGGACACGGACGACGGTGAGAGCGATCGCGTCGGATACGAAGTGGAGCGCGGACGCGGGTCATGTGCTGGCGCCGGCATGGATGCCTCCTGGTGTTCGGGGGCAGGCTAGTTAGGCAGACCTAACCACTTCTCCGTACCATGTCACCACGTACGGCACGGCACGCGCAACATTTTGCCGACGTCTTGTCGGAATGTACGGAGCGGCTGGCCGGATCAGTGGGGTGGCGGGCGGCCCGGCGGGGTGACGGGGCTGCTCGGTGGCGGCGGCTCAGTGCGGTGGAGCGGGGACGGCTCAGGGGGCCAGCGCGGCCAGATCCGCGTCCGACCAGCGGCTGCCGTAGCCGGTCAGCGTGACCGTGCGCCGTTCGTCAGTGCCGTCGGCGGCCGGGTCGCCTTCCGTATCCATGTCCGTATCCGCGTCCGTGTGCACGCTCGTGTCCCCGCCCACGGTCCGGTGGATCACCACATGCAGCCGGTCGTCCGACAGCTCCTCGACCTTGCCGTCGCCCCACTCCACGACCACCACGGAGTCCGGCAGCGAGACATCCAGATCGAGATCCTCCATCTCGTCGAGACCCCCGCCCAGCCGGTACGCGTCGACATGGACCAGCGCCGGGCCGCCGACCAGCGACGGATGGACCCGGGCGATCACGAACGTCGGGGAGGTGACGGCGCCGCGGACGCCGAGGCCCTCGCCGAGGCCGCGCGTGAGGGTGGTCTTGCCCGCGCCGAGTTCGCCGGTCAGCATCACCAGATCGCCGGGGCGCAGGAGGGCGGCGAGTCCGCGGCCCAGCTCCCGCATCCGCTCCGGGCTCTCGACGGTGAGGCGGACGGCGGGACGGTCGGCGGCAGGACCGGTGGGGCGGGCGGGGCGGGTGCCGGGTGCGGCGTCAGCCGCCGGGCTGTGCGGTGCTTCCATGCGTGCCAACGTTAGCCGCTGCCGGCATCGCGCCCACCCGTGCCAGCAGGTCGGCGAGCCGGTCCGTGACGGCCTCCGGATGCTCCAGGATCACCAGATGCCCGGCGTCCGGTACGAGCACCAGCTCCGCGTCCGGCAGCAGATCGCCGATGGCCTCGCTGTGCGTGCTGGGGGTCACCAGATCGCTCTCCCCGGCCAGGACCAGCGCCGGGACGTCCAGGAAGACCGAGAGCGCCTGCACCTTGTCGTGATCGGTGAAGGCCGGGTAGAACTCCGCGACCACATCGATCGGGGTCGACTCGATGAGCCGCTCGGCGAACCGCACGACCGCCGGGTCCACGTCCTTCGAGCTGAACGAGTACCGCTTGATGAGGCCCGCGAAGAGATCCGCCGTGGCCCGCCGGCCGCGCTCGACCAGCTCGGCCTGGGAGCCGAGCGCCTTGAGCACGCCGGGCAGGACGCGGCGTACGGCGTTCACGCCCGCGACCGGCAGACCGTAGTTGACCTCGCCGAGCTTCCCGCTGGACGTACCGATGAAGGCGACGCCGACGACTCTCTCCCGTACCAGCTCCGGATACTGGTCGGCGAGGGCCATGATCGTCATTCCGCCCATGGAGTGGCCGACCAGCACCAGCGGGCCCTCGGGCGCCGCCGCGTCGATGACGGTCTTCAGATCGCGGCCGAGCTGGTCGATGGTGACCGGGACCGCGTCGGGGCCCTGCTGGGCGGCGCCGCGCGCGGAGCGGCCGTGGCTGCGCTGGTCCCAGTGGACGGTACGGACGAGTCCGCGCAGGGCGGCGCGCTGGAAGTGCCAGGAGTCCTGGCTCAGGCAGTAGCCATGGCTGAAAACGACCGTGACCGGCGCGGGGGTCTTCCGGCCGAAGAGCCTGCGGCGGCGCGGGGCGACCGCCGGATCCGCGCCGGACGCGGTCTCGGGATCGACCTCGTCGGTCTCGTAGTACAGCTCCGTACCGTCGTCGGAGAGCGCCTTGCCCGGGGTGCCGCGCAGCGCGCCGTACGGTCCCGACGCGTCGAGCGCGAGCCGGGCCCTTCTGCGCATCCCGCGGCCGACGGTCATTCTCTCGATCGCCACTCCGGCCGCCGCACCAGCGGCGATCACGCCTATCGCGGCTCCGGCGACGCCGGCCTTGCGCCAGTTGCCCGTGACCGACGCCACCGAGGCGGCCGCCCTGGCCGCCACGTCACCCGCCGCGCTGCTCTCGCCCACCGTGCGCTCCTCGTCGTTCCCGCCGGATTCTTCCCCGTCGTACTGAGCTCCACCCGGCTGCGGTCACACGGGCCGTTGCCCCTTCAACATACTCATGCGGGCAACGCGGCGATTCAGGCCACTCGTTCCCCTCGTTCCGGCCGTCGCGCGGGCCGCCCCGCGGATCGTCATACGGGCGCTCATACGGGGGCTCATACGGGCGGTCATATGGGCGGTCATACGGACCGCTCATTGACATAGACGCGCGGGACGCGTGAACCGATGCGCGTGACGATCTCGTAGGCGATGGTGTCCGCCGCCTCGGCCCAGTCCTCCGCGGAGGGCTCGCCGCGGTCGCCGGGACCGAACAGGATGGCGGTCGCGCCCGGCTCGGGGGTGTCGCCGCCGAGGTCGACGACGAACTGGTCCATCGCGACGCGCCCGGCCACCCGCCGCCGCACCCCGCCGACGAGGACGGGCCCGCGGCCGGAGGCGTGGCGCGGGATGCCATCGGCGTAACCGAGGGGTACGAGCCCGAGGGTCGTCTCCCGGGACGTGACGTAGTGGTGGCCGTAACTGACGCCGTGGCCCTCCGGCACCCGCTTGACCAGGGCGACGGAGGCGGAGAGCGTCATCGCGGGCCGCAGGCCGAAGTCCCGGGAGGTGCCCAGCTCCGGGCTCGGCGAGATCCCGTACAGGGCGATGCCGGCCCGAACGAGATCGAAGGACGCCTCGGGGAGCGTGAGCGTGGCCGCCGAGTTGGCGATATGCCGGACCTCGGGTTCGACGCCTTCCTTCTCGGCGTACGCGACCATCTCGTGGAACGCGTCGAGCTGCGCGGCGATGGAGGGATGGCCCGGCTCGTCGGCGCACGCGAAGTGGGACCACAGCCCGGTGACCCGGACCAGACCGGCGGCCTGGGCGTCGAGCGCGGCGGCCACGAGTTCCGGCCAGTCGGCGGGCTGGCAGCCGTTCCGGCCGAGGCCGGTGTCCGCCTTGAGCTGGATACGGGCGGGGCGCGCCGCCTCGCGCGCCGCCGCGGTCACCTCGCGCAGGGCCCACAGCGCGCTGACGGACATGTCGAGATCGGCCTCGATGCCCTCCCGCCACGGGTCGCCCGGCGTCCAGAGCCAGCACATGACCCGGCTCTCGATGCCCGCCGCGCGCAGGGCGAGCGCTTCATGCGGGGTGGCCGTACCCAGCCAGGTGGCGCCCGCGTCGAGGGCGGCCCGCGCGGTGGGCACCATGCCGTGCCCGTATCCGTCCGACTTCACGACGGCCATCAGCGCGACGTCGGGTCCCACACGGGAGCGCAGCGCGCGTACATTGCCCCGCAGGGCGGCGAGATCGACTTCGGCCCGCGCGCGCACGCCGGCCGAAGTGTGCGTGTTTTCGGTCATCGTGCCCAGTCTCTCAGAGCGATGTCCGGGGCCGGGGCCGTCGCCCCGCCGCCCGGCACGGCACGACGGCACAGCCCGTCGCCGCCCGGCACGGCGCCACCGGCACCACCGCCGGGCCCATCACCGCCGGGCCCATCACCGCGCGGCGCGTCGCCGCTCAGCCCACGACGTTCCGCCACGCCTCCGGCAGGTTCGCCGCCACGTCGTCCGCCGCCACCGGCGCGCTCCTCGACGCCAGCCGGGCCGAGAGGCCGTGCAGATAGGCCGCCGCCGACGCGGCGTCGCGGGCCGGCAGGCCGGCGGCGAGCAGGGAGCCCGACAGGCCCGTGAGGACGTCCCCGCTGCCCGCCGTGGCCAGCCAGGACGTGCCCGTCGGGTTGACCCGGACGGGGACGGCCGGGTCCGGGTCGGCGACCAGCGTCGTCGAGCCCTTCAGCAGCACCGTCGCGCCGTACCGCGCCGCCAGCTCCCGTACCGCCGTCAGCCGGCCCGACTCCACCTCCGCCCTGGCCACCCCGAGCAGCGCCGCCGCCTCGCCCGCGTGCGGGGTGAGGAGGGTCGGGGCCGTACGCCGCCGTACGGTCTCCGCGTCCAGCAGCCGCAGCCCGTCCGCGTCCACCAGCACCGGCACGTCCGAGGCCAGGACGTCCGCGACGGCGGCCTCGGGGCCCGAGGCGTCGCCCAGCGCGTCCCCGAGCCCCGGGCCGACCGCCCACGCCTGGACCCGGCCCGCCTTCGACGGCGGTCCGTCGTGCACCAGCGTCTCCGGGTAGCGCGCGATCACCGCGTCGCCGCGGGGGCCGGCATAGCGGACCGCGCCCGCGCCGCCCCGCAGCGCGCCCCCCACCGCGAGCACCGCCGCGCCCGGATACCGCGCGGATCCGGCCACGACACCGACCACACCGCGCCGGTACTTGTCGCTCTCGCCCGTCGGCACCGGCAGCAGCCGCGCCACGTCCTCGTGCTGGAGCGCCTCCAGTCCGGGCACGGACGGCAGATGCGGCGCGAGGCCGATGTCCACGAGCCGTACCGCGCCCGCGTGTTCTTTGGCCGGGTCGATCAACAGGCCCGGCTTGTACGTACCGAACGTCACCGTCACATCCGCGCGCAGCGCCTCCCCCGTCACCTCCCCGCTGTCCGCCTCGACCCCGCTCGGCAGATCGACGGCGACGATCACCGCGCCGGAGCCGCGGGCCGCCCGAGCCACCGGCACCGCGTCGGCGCGCAGCCCGCCGTGTCCGCCGATGCCGGTGATGCCGTCCAGCACGAGATCGGCGGCGGCCAGTACGTCGAAGGGGTCGTCGGCGACGCGTCCGCCCGCGCCGAGCAGCGCCGTCAGCCCGCCCTCGTGGGTCCGGCCGGGGGCCAGCTCCACGACGGTGACGGCGGCGCCCCGGCGGGCCAGCCGGGCCCCGGCGTAGAGGGCGTCACCCCCGTTGTCCCCGCTGCCGGCGAGCAGGACGACCCGCGCCCCGTACACCCGCCCCAGCAGATCCCGCAGCAGGCCCGCGCAGGCGGCGGCGAGACCCGCGGCGGCGCGCTGCATGAGCGCGCCGTCCGGGAGCCGTGCCATCAGCTCCCGTTCGGCGTTCCGTACCGTCTCGACGCTGTACGCAGTACGCATTCGACCAGCCCTTCCACCCTCGCCCGCTGTCGCCGCCCACCGCTGCCCGCCGGCGTGCGCCCGCCTACCCTCAACCCTCCGCGATCACCACGGCCGACGCCACCCCCGCATCGTGGCTGAGCGACACATGCCAGCTCCGTACGCCCAGCTCCGCGGCGCGCGCCGCGACCGTCCCCCGTACCCGCAGCCGCGGTTGCCCGCTGTCCTCCACGCACACCTCGGCGTCCGTCCAGCGCAGCCCGACCGGCGCGCCCAGCGCCTTGGCCACGGCCTCCTTGGCGGCGAACCGCGCCGCCAGGGAGGCCACTCCACGCCGCTCGCCGCTCGGCAGCAGCAGCTCCTCCTCCGAGAAGAGCCGGCCGGCCAGTTGCGGTGTCCGCCGCAGGGACTCCGCGAACCGGTCGATCTCCGCGACGTCGATCCCCACCCCGATGATCAACTCATCCTCCTTGTCCGGCCGTCGGCCGTATGCACTCCACGCTCACTCCACGGTCACGGACTTCGCCAGGTTCCTCGGCTGGTCCACCTCGTTGCCGCGCGCCGTCGCCAGCTCGCACGCGAACACCTGCAACGGCACGGTCGCGACCAGCGGCTGAAGGAGCGTCGGCGTCGCCGGGATACGGATCAGATGATCCGCGTACGGCACCACCGCGTCGTCCCCCTCCTCCGCGATCACGATCGTGCGCGCGCCCCTGGCCCGGATCTCCTGGATGTTCGACACGATCTTGTCGTGCAGCACCGAGCGGCCACGCGGCGAGGGTACGACCACCACCACCGGCAGATCCTCCTCGATCAGCGCGATGGGGCCGTGCTTCAGCTCACCGGCCGCGAACCCCTCGGCGTGCATGTACGCCAGCTCCTTGAGCTTGAGCGCGCCCTCCAGGGCCACCGGATAGCCCACGTGCCGGCCCAGGAACAGCACCGTCCGCTTGTCCTTGAGCGAGCGCGCCAGGGCCCGTACCGGCTCCATCGTCTCCAGGACCCGCTCCACCTCGCAGGAGATCCGCGACAGGTCCCGGATGACGGCCCTGATCTCGTCGCCCCACTTCGTACCGCGCCGCTGCCCCAGATACAACGCGACCAGATAGCAGGCCACGAGCTGGGTCAGGAACGCCTTGGTCGACGCGACGGCGACCTCGGGGCCCGCGTGCGTGTAGAGGACCGCGTCCGACTCCCGCGGGATGGTCGAACCGTTCGTATTGCAGATGGCCAGCACCTTCGCGCCCTGCTCCCGGGCATGCCGCAGCGCCATCAGCGTGTCCATGGTCTCGCCGGACTGCGAGATCGCGATCACCAGCGTGCGCCGGTCCAGGATCGGGTCCCGGTAGCGGAACTCACTGGCCAGCTCCACCTCGCAGGGCATCCTCGTCCAGTGCTCGATGGCGTACTTCGCGATCAGCCCGGCGTGGAAAGCCGTCCCGCACGCCACGATGACGACCTTGTCCGCCTCGCGCAGCACGGCCGCCGGGATACGTACCTCATCGAGCGTCAGCGAGCCCTCGGCGTCGATCCGTCCGAGGAGGGTGTCCGCGACCGCCTTGGGCTGCTCGGCGATCTCCTTCAGCATGAAGTAGTCGTAGCCGCCCTTCTCGGCGGCGGACGCGTCCCAGTCCACGTGGTACGCACGGACCTCGGCCGGCGCGCCGTCGAAGTCCGTCACCACCACGCCGTCACGGCGCAGCTCGACGACCTGGTCCTGGCCGAGTTCGATGGCGGAGCGCGTATGGGCGATGAACGCGGCGACGTCCGAGGCGAGGAACGACTCGCCGTCCCCGACGCCCACCACCAGCGGGGAGTTACGGCGCGCGCCGACCACCACGTCCGGCTCGTCCGCGTGTACGGCGACGAGCGTGAAGGCGCCCTCCAGCCGCCGGCACACCTGCCGCATCGACTCCGCGAGATCGCCGCACGACGAGAACGCCTCGGCGAGCAGATGGGCCACGGCCTCGGTGTCGGTCTCCGATTCCAGGTCGTGGCCGCGCCCGGCCAGTTCGGCGCGGAGCGCGGCGAAGTTCTCGATGATGCCGTTGTGTACGACGGCGACACGTCCCGCGTTGTCCAGATGAGGGTGGGCGTTGACGTCGGTCGGGCCGCCGTGCGTGGCCCACCGGGTATGCCCGATCCCGGTGGTGCCGCTCGGCAACGGCCGTTCCACCAGCGTCTTCTCCAGGTTGACGAGCTTGCCCGCCTTCTTCGCCGCGGCCAGCCCGCCGTCGGCGAGTACCGCGACTCCGGCGGAGTCGTACCCCCGGTACTCAAGCCGCTTGAGGCCCGCGATGACCACATCAAGCGCCGACTGTCCGCCGACGTAACCCACGATTCCGCACATGTCGGCAGCCTAGGTGCTGTCCGGTCGATCTTCGTGGACCGGACAGTGCGCGGGCGTATGCGCCTCGTACTCCCCCGGACCACGTGACCTAGCACACCACCCACGGGGTCCCCGCACCCCCGACAATGGCGGGGTGATCACTTCGCCGCCACCGAGCGCCCCACGACGGGCCGAGCACGGGCCGACCCCCTACGTCGACCTCAGCCGGGCCGAGTGGAGCGCGCTGCGCGACAAGACGCCGCTGCCCCTCTCCGCCGAGGAGGTCGAGCGGCTGCGCGGGCTCGGCGACGTCATCGATCTCGACGAGGTGCGGGACGTCTATCTGCCGCTCTCCCGGCTGCTCAATCTCTATGTGCAGGCCACGGCGGGGCTGCGCGGCGCGCTGAACACCTTCCTCGGGGACGCGGGCAACGGGCACGGCGCCCAGCGCGGTACGCCGTTCGTCATAGGCGTGGCGGGCAGTGTCGCCGTCGGGAAGTCCACCGTGGCCCGGCTGTTGCAGGCACTGCTCGCGCGCTGGCCGGAGCACCCGCGGGTCGAACGCGTCACCACCGACGGCTTCCTGCTCCCGATGAAGGAGCTGAAGGCCCGTGGACTGATGTCGCGCAAGGGCTTCCCGGAGTCGTACGACCGCCGGGCGCTCACCCGGTTCGTCGCGGACATCAAGGCGGGCAAGGACGAGGTCACGGCCCCGGTCTACTCGCATCTGATCTACGACATCGTGCCCGGCGAACTGCTCACCGTACGGCAGCCCGACATCCTCATCGTCGAGGGCATCAACGTCCTCCAGCCCGCGCTGCCGGGCAAGGACGGCAGGACCAGGGTCGGTCTCGCCGACTACTTCGACTTCAGCGTGTATGTCGACGCCCGCGCCGAGGACATCGAGACCTGGTACCTCCACCGCTTCCGCAAGCTGCGCGAGACGGCCTTCCAGGACCCCGCCTCGTACTTCAGGAAGTACACGCAGGTCTCCGAGGAGGAGTCGCTCGACTACGCCAGGACGATGTGGCGGACCATCAACAAGCCCAATCTCCTGGAGAATGTGGCGCCCACGCGCGGGCGCGCCACACTGGTCCTGCGCAAGGGGCCCGACCACAAGGTCCAGCGGCTGTCACTGCGCAAACTCTGAAGGATCCGAAGAGCTGAGGGGCGGTCAGCGTGCTGCATCTGCGTCTGCTCGTACCGGCCGGCCGCACCGACGAGGTCGTACAGGCCGTGGAGCGGACCGTCGGCACCGCGCATCTCGTCGTCGTGCCCGGGGCCTCCCGCGATCCGCGGGGCGATCTGGTCATGTGCGATGTGGCGCGCGAGGCGTGTGACGAACTGCTCGTGGACCTGCGCGCCCTCGGGATCGACGAGTCCGGTTCGATCTCGGTGGAGAACATCGATCTGTCGCTGTCGAAACGGGCGGACGAGGCGGAGGAGGAGGCGCCCGGCGAGGGCGCCGACGCCGTGCTGTGGGAGCAGCTGGAGGACGTGACCCACGAGGAGTCCTCGCTCTCCCTCACCTATCTGGCGTTCCTCTCCCTCGCGACGATGATCGCGGCGTGCGGTGTGGTGCTGGACAACGCGATCCTGATCGTCGGCGCGATGGCGGTGGGTCCGGAGTTCGGCCCGCTGGCCGGGATCTGTACGGCGCTGGTGCAGCGCGCCCCGCTGCTGGCGTGGCGTTCGCTGGTCGCGCTGATCGCCGGGTTCGCGGTGGCGATGGGGCTGACGACCGTCTTCGGGCTGGTGATGGACGGCTTCGGGCTCTTCACGGAATCCATGCTGGAGGCCGACCGGCCGAACACCTCGTTCATCTGGAACCCGGACCTGTTCTCACTGGTGGTCGCGGCGCTCGCGGGCGTGGCCGGGATGCTCTCGCTGACCTCCGCGAAGTCGGGCGCGCTGGTGGGGGTCGCCATCTCGGTGACGACGGTCCCGGCGGCGGCCAACGCGGCGGTCGCCCTCGGCTACGGCGACTTCACCCAGGTGTGGGGCTCGACCAGCCAGCTCCTGCTGAACCTGGCGGGCATCGTGGCCGCCGGTACGCTCACGCTGCTCACCCAGAAGGCGCTGTGGGCGACACAGCGGGGACGCATACGGCGTACGGGCGTCCGCCGCGTACGCCCCTGACCGGCCCTGGACCTCCGCGTACGGCCACGGACCACCGCGTACGTTCCTGACCCGGCCCCGGACCACCGCGTACGGTCCTGACCCGCCCCGGACCGAGGCGGCCCGGAACCGGGCGGCCCGCACCCGCCGTGGGTCCGGGCCGCCGGAGCACCTCACCGCATCGGCTCAGCGCCTTCAGCCGAGCGCCGACTTCACCGCGTCCGCCAGCCGGCTCGCCACCGACCGCGCCTGGTCGATGTCCGCCGCCTCGACCATCACCCGTACCAGCGGCTCCGTGCCCGAGGGGCGCAGCAGGACGCGGCCCGTGGAGCCCAGTTCGTGTTCGGCCTCGGCGACCGCCGACGCCAGTTCGGCGGAGGTCGTCACCCGCGACTTGTCGACGTCGGGCACGTTGATGAGCACCTGCGGCAGCCGTCGCATGACGCCCGCGAGGTCAGCCAGCGTACGGCCCGTCGCGGCGACCCGGGCCGCGAGCATCAGGCCGGTGAGGGTGCCGTCGCCGGTGGTGGCGTGGTCTAGGACGATGACATGGCCCGACTGCTCGCCGCCGAGGGCGTAGCCGTGCTCCTTCATCGACTCCAGTACGTAGCGGTCACCGACCGCGGTCTCGACCAGATGGATGCCCTCGCGCTCCATCGCGATCTTGAACCCGAGGTTGGACATGACCGTCCCGACCACGGCGTCGCCGCGCAGTGTGCCCGCCTCGCGCATCGCGAGGGCCAGCACGGCGAGGATCTGGTCGCCGTCGACCTCTTCGCCCGCGCCGTCCACGGCCAGGCAGCGGTCCGCGTCGCCGTCGTGCGCGATGCCGAAGTCGGCGCCGTGCTCGACGACCGCGGCCTTGAGCTGGCCGAGATGCGTGGAGCCGCATCCGTCGTTGATGTTCAGCCCGTCCGGCTCGGCGCCGATCGTGATGACCTCGGCGCCGGCGCGGGTGAACGCCTCGGGCGACACCCGGGCCGCCGCGCCGTGCGCCTCGTCCAGGACGACCTTCAGCCCGTCGAGCCGGTTCGGCAGCACCGCGATCAGATGTGCCACGTACTGATCGAAACCTTCGTCGTACGAGCGGACCCGGCCGACTCCGCCACCCGTCGGCCGCTCCCAGGGGGCGCCGGTGCGGTGCACGGTGTTCTCGTAGTAGGCGGCCTCGATACGGTCCTCCAGCTCGTCGGCGAGTTTGTGCCCGCCGCGCGCGAAGAACTTGATGCCGTTGTCGGGCATGGCGTTGTGGCTCGCCGAGAGCATCACGCCCAGGTCGGCGCCGAGCACCCCGGTCAGATACGCCACCGCGGGGGTGGGCAGCACACCGACACGCAGGACGTCCACGCCCGCGCTCGCGAGTCCCGCCACGACGGCGGCCTCCAGGAATTCACCGGACGCCCGAGGATCGCGTCCGACCACCGCCGTGGGCCGATGCCCCTCGAACGTCCCCACCTCGGCGAGCACATGCGCCGCCGCGACCGAAAGGCCGAGCGCCAGCTCAGCCGTCAGATCGGCGTTGGCGACACCGCGCACGCCGTCCGTGCCGAAGAGTCGTCCCACAGCTCTCCCTCCGAGAACACCCGGAGCCGGCAATCACCGACATCGCCCCGAGCGAAAAGATTTCGAAAACGCAAACCCATGCAAAGTTTTGAGCGCCTGATGCTTTTATACGCCCGAGTAACCAATAAAACGAACGCCCCGGCAGCACGGAGTGCCGCCGGGGCGTTCGAATGCCGTACAGACCGGCCGGAGAGGCCGTAATGCCGGTACCGGCAAGCGAGCGATTTAGCGCTTGCTGTACTGCGGCGCCTTGCGGGCCTTCTTGAGACCGGCCTTCTTGCGCTCGACCGCGCGGTCGTCGCGGCTCAGGAAGCCGGCCTTCTTCAGCGGGGCGCGGTTGTTGTCCACGTCCGCCTCGTTCAGCGAACGGGCCACACCGAGACGCAGGGCGCCGGCCTGACCGGAGACGCCGCCACCGGAGATACGGGCGATGACGTCGTAGCGGTTGTCGAGCTCAAGCACCTTGAAGGGCTCGTTGACAGCCTGCTGGTGCACCTTGTTGGGGAAGTACTCCTCAAGGGTGCGACCGTTGATCTTCCACTTGCCGGTGCCCGGGACGATCCGGACGCGGGCGATGGCGTTCTTGCGACGGCCCAGGCCGGCCGCCGGCTGCGGGTCGCCGAAGCGGGACGCCAGCGACTCGGAGGTGTACTCACCCTCGACCGGGGTCTCCGACTCGAAGGTCGTCACCTCGGCGTACGTCTCTTCCGCCTCAGGCGCTTCGACGGGGGTCTCTGCAGTGGTCTCGGCCACGATGCTCCTCAGATTTCTTTTCGTCTTAGGGGGTGGCCGGAACTACTGCGCGACCTGGGTGATCTCGAACGGCACCGGCTGCTGCGCAGCGTGCGGGTGCTGGTCGCCCGAGTAGACCTTCAGCTTCGAGATCATCTGACGGCCCAGGGAGTTCTTGGGGATCATGCCCTTGATGGCCTTCTCGACGGCCTTCTCGGGGTTCTTGGCGAGCAGCTCGTCATAGCGGACGGAACGCAGACCACCCGGGTAACCGGAGTGGCGGTACGCCAGCTTCTGGGTCCGCTTGTTGCCGGACAGGTGCACCTTGTCGGCGTTGATGATGATGACGAAGTCACCGGTGTCGACGTGGGGCGCGTAGATCGGCTTGTGCTTACCACGCAGAAGGTTGGCGGCGGTGGTCGCCAGACGGCCCAGGACGATGTCCTGCGCGTCGATGATGTGCCACTGGCGCGTCACATCGCCGGGCTTGGGGCTGTACGTACGCACGGTCGTATGCCTTCGCTTCTTCAGTGATGGGGTCTCCCCCAGCCCCTCAGGGGTGAGGAGACGGGTCCTGTACAGGGACCACCCGGACGATCACGACAGCCCTGGTGGTGCTTCGGGGACGCAACCCGCGCACCTACCGCTGTCCATCGGCCCGGTGGACCGGCGTAAGGGCCCCTCGCGTGAGAACGACCAAGCCAATACGCATAACGAACCAGAAGAATACCGTCGCTGCCCCGTACGGGTCAAAACGGGGGCCCGCGCCCGCGAGGCCCGCGGCCGTCGGCCCCCGCGCCTACCGCGCCCGTACCACCCGGCGCTCGTCCCACACCGGCTCCGGCGTCTCCCGTACGACCCCGTCCGAGCCGAATACCAGATACCGGTCGAAGGAGCGGGCGAACCAGCGGTCGTGGGTGACCGCGAGCACTGTCCCGTCGTACACCTCAAGACCGTCCTGGAGGGCCTCCGCCGACTCCAGGTCCAGGTTGTCCGTCGGCTCGTCCAGCAGCAGCGCGGTCGTGCCGCGCAGTTCGAGCAGCAGGATCTGGAAGCGCGCCTGCTGGCCGCCCGAGAGCTTGTCGAAGGGCTGGTCGCCCTGGCGCTCCAGCTCGTACCGGCGCAGCACGCTCATTGCGCCGCCGCGGTCCTTCGCGTGCTCCGTCCACAGGATGTCGACCAGCGTGCGGCCCAGCAGCTCGGGGTGGGCGTGGGTCTGCGCGAAGTGGCCCGGTACGACGCGCGCGCCCAGCTTCCACTGGCCGGTGTGCCGTACGTCCTCGCCTGCCAGCAGCCGCAGGAAGTGGGACTTGCCGGAGCCGTTCGACCCGAGGACCGCGACCCGCTCGCCGTAGTAGATCTCCAGCGAGAACGGCTTCATCAGCCCGGTCAGCTCCAGGTTCTCGCAGGTCACGGCCCGTACGCCGGTACGGCCGCCGCGCAGCCGCATGGAGATCTCCTGCTCACGCGGCGGCTCCGGCGGCGCTCCCGCGTCCTCGAACTTCTTGAAGCGCGTCTGCATCGCCCGGTAGCGCGAGGCCATGTCGGGGCTGATCGCCGCCTGCTGCCGCAGCCGGTGCACCAGCGCCTTCAGCCGGGCGTGTTCCTCGTCCCAGCGCCGCTTCAGCTCCTCGAAGCGCGCGAAGCGCTCCTTGCGTGCCTCGTGGTACGTACCGAACCCGCCGCCGTGCACCCACACGTCGGAACCGGCCGGGCTCGGCTCCACGCTCACGATCTTCTCGGCGGCCCTGGCCAGCAGCTCCCGGTCGTGGGAGATGAAGAGGACCGTCTTACGGGTCTCCTTCAGGCGCTCCTCCAGCCACCGCTTGCCCGGCACGTCCAGATAGTTGTCCGGCTCGTCGAGGAGCAGCACCTGATCGGGCCCGCGCAGCAGGGCCTCCAGGACGAGCCGCTTCTGCTCGCCGCCGCTCAGGGTGCGCAGCTCGCGCCACTGCGCCTTCTCGTACGGGACGCCGAGCGCCGCCGTCGTGCACATGTCCCAGACCGTCTCGGCCTCGTAGCCGTGTGCCTCCGCCCAGTCGCTGAGCGCCTGCGCGTACCGCATCTGCGCGGCCTCGTCGTCGACCGTCATGATGCCGTGCTCGGCCGCGTCCACGGCCGCCGCGGCCTCCCGCAGGCGCGGCTGTGCGACCGAGACCAGCAGGTCACGGACCGTACGCTCGTCCCGTACCGACCCCACGAACTGTGACATCACCCCGAGCCCGCCGCTGACCGTGACCGTGCCGCCGTGCGGCTGGAGCTCCCCCGCGATCAGTCTCAGCAGCGTGGTCTTGCCGGCGCCGTTGGCCCCGACGAGAGCGACGACGGACCCTTCGGCGACCCGGAACGAGGCGTCGGCGAGCAGCACCCGCCCGTCGGGAAGGTAGTACTCCAGATGCGCGGCCTCGACATGTCCCATGTCCCGCATTGTCCGTGCAGGTCGCGCCGGAGCCCAATCCTTTTCCGATTCCCGCGCGGTTTCCCGGTCGCCGGGCGGTCTAAACTCCCGTCATGAGCTTTGGGCAAGGGGGGCCCTCCTGGGGCGGCCCCGGTTCACCGGACCATGACCCGCACGGCACACAGACACCGGACTGGGCCGCTCTCGCGGACGCCTCCGCCGCGCGTACCCGCCGCAAACGCTGGCTGATGATCGGTGGCGGCGTGCTCGCGACCGGCGCGATAGCCGCGATCGTGGCGACCGCCGTCGTCTCCATGAACGGCGGGAACGACCGCGGTACGCAGAACACCGCCAACGAACTGCCCACCCCCACCGATCTGCCGGACCGCAGTCCCGAGGCCGAGCCCACCTTCTCCTCGGTCGAGCCGCTGCCGCCGCCGAACCCGAAGGACTACGTCTCCAGCGCCGACAAGGACAAGGCGCCGCTGAGCGCGGACACCCTCTTCCCCGGCGACAAGGTCACGATGAGCGACCGCGCCTACGCGAAGGGCGCCACGGCCCGCACCACCAACTGCGCTGCGGCGGCACAGGGCGCGCTCGGCTCGATCCTCGCCTCGAACAGCTGCGACCAGGTCATCCGCGCCACGTACAGCAAGGGCGGGGTCGCCGTGACCGTCGGCGTCGCGGTCTTCGAGACGGAGGCGCTGGCGCTGAAGGCCAAGGACCAGGCGAAGGGCGGCATCGCCTCGCTCTCCGGCGCCGGTGTCCCGACCTTCTGCCGGGCCCCCTCGATCTGCCGCAAGACCACCAACTCGTACGGCAGGTACGTCTACTTCACGGTCGGCGGCTTCACCTCGGGCAAGAACGTCACCCCCTCGGACAAGGACGTCTTCACCACCGGGGACGACATCGCGGAGTTCGCCTTCCGCCAGATCCTCGCCCGGGGCAGGGCCCAGGCATCGGCCGCGGCCACCGCGCCCGTCGCCCCGTAACCGGGCCCGTCGCCCCCCCCTGGACCACCCCCGACACCCTCTCCGTCGCCCCGTAACCGCCGCCCGTACGCCGCGTCGCCCGCACCGGCTTCGGTCTCGCGGGCGCTCCGCGCTGGGTACAGTCAGCGCGGATTGTGTGGCGCTGGTGAACGTTCAGAGGGCGTGGGGTGGATGGCGGTCAAAGTCACCGTGGTGGTACCGACGTACAACTCGGGAATCCACATCGAGCCACTGGTCGGCTCGCTGCTGGGGCAGACCCTGCCCCGCGACGAGTTCGAGGTGCTCTTCGTCGACGACGGCTCGACCGACGCGACCCCGGAGCGGCTGGCGGCCCTGGTCGCCGAGCACCGCCACTTCCGGATGGAACGCATCCCCAACTCGGGCTGGCCGGGGAAGCCGCGCAACATCGGCGTGGAGCGGGCGAACGGTCGCTATGTGCAGTTCGCCGACCACGACGACCGGCTGGCGCCCGAGGCGCTGGAGCGGCTGTACGCCATGGCCGCGCGCAACGACTCCGACATCGTCATCGGCAAGGTCGCCAGCAACTTCCGCAGCCGGGGCGTCCCGTACGGTCTGATGACCCGGACCCGGGAGAGCTGCACCGTACGGAACGCGCCGCTGATCGACAGCCTCACCCCGCACAAGATGTTCCGCACCGCGTTCCTGCGCGAGCACGGCATCGCGCACCCCGAGGGGCCCTGGATCCTGGAGGACCAGCTCTTCATGGTCCGCGCCTATCTCAAGGCGTCCGTGGTCTCCGTACTGGGCGACTACGTCTGCTACGCGTACTGGGCCCGTGAGGACGCCGAGAACGCCGGTACGGCCGCCATGGACCCGCGCCGTTACTACGGGAACCTCCGCGAGGTCATGGCGACCGTCGTCGCGGGCACCGAGCCGGGGCCCGAGCGCGACCGGCTGCTGCGCCGCTTCTACCGGGTGGAGATGCTGCACCGGCTGGGCGAGCCGCCGCGCGGCCTGCTGGTCGACCCGCCGTTCCGGGACGACCCGTTCGAGGTGGTGCGCGAGCTGGCCGAGGAGTTCATGACGGACGGCGTGCACACGGGGCTGGCCGCCGTACAGCGGACCCGATCGGGCCTGCTCCGGGAGAACAGACCGGCGGAACTGACCGAGTTCACCCGCAGACAGACGGATCTGAGCGCCCGGTGCGCGATCGAGCGGGCGGGCTGGAGCCGCGACCGGTTCACGGCGTCGTTCACCGCCCGGTTCGCGGGCGAACCCGGCCCCGGCGGCGCCCACGACGGGTCCGGTCTGCTGCTGGCCCGGCGAGGGGACCGGTACGTCCTCGCGCCCGCCCTGACCGACGGGGTCCTGTCCGAACCCGTCGACGTGACCGACGAGTTGAAGTCCTTCAAGGCCGATGTGCTGCTGCGCCACGCGGAGACCGCGCATGTGTGGCTCCCCGCGTGCGAGACCTCGCTCGTCCTGGAGGAGGAACCCGCCCCGGAACCCGCCCCGGACGGCCCCGCAGGACCCGCAGGACCCGCAGGACCCTCGCCCGAGGGCACCGTGCTCGTACGGCCCGTCGTCCACGGCACCGTCGCCATCGACCCGCTGCGCGGCGCGGGCGGCGCGCCCCTGGCCGAGGGCGTGTGGGAGGTGCGGATCAGGCTGACGGGCGCGGGCTTCGACCGGTACACACGCCTCGGCGGGAGCACGGCCCCCGGGGAGGTGTCCCTGCCCGCCCCCGGGATCCTCGGCGGGCACGAGATCACCGGCGCCCTCACCGACGACGGGCTGACCCTGACCGTACGGGCGACCGACGCGGAGCCCGGCCCCCGGCCGCCGAAGGTCAGCGTCGTCGTACCGACCGCCGGAGCCACGCCGGAGGCCGTCGAGGCCACCCTCGCCTCACTGGCCGCCCAGACCCTTCCGGCGGACGCCGTCGAGGTGATCACCGTGGCGGACGCGGCGCCGGGCACCGATCCCCGTAACGCCGGGACCGACGGCGCGACCGGCGAGTACGTGCTGTACATGGAGCCCGGCGACCGGCTCGGCACGGAAGCCCTGGAGCGGATGTACGCGTACGGCATCGAGCACGACGCCGACATCGTCGCCGGCAAGCTCGCGGGCAAGGGCCGGCCCGTCCCCCGCGAGCTGTTCGTACGGGACCGGCCGCGCGCCACCCTCGCCAAGGACCCGCTGGCCGACAGCCTCACCGCCGACAAGCTGTTCCACCGCGCCTTCCTCGACAGGCACGGGCTGCGCTTCGCCGCGGGCGGATCTCAGCTGGCGGAGCAGGCGTTCACCGCCGAGGCCACCCTCCGGGCGGGCCGTACCGCCGTCCTCGGCGGCTACGTCTGCTACCACTACGGTCCGGGCGGCGCGGGCCCCGCCGTACCGCCCGGGGAGTTCTACACCGGGCTGCGCGCCCTGCTGAAGACCGTCGACGGGCTCGTCGGCCCCGGGGCGGCGCGCGACCGGCTGCACCGGCGCTGGCTGCGCGTGGAGATCCTGGACCGGCTGAGCGGCTCACGCCTGCTGGACCTGGACGAGGACGCCCGGCGCGAGCTGTTCCGGGCGATCCGCGGGGTCGTCGTGGACGGGATCTCCGAGACGTCGGTGGCAGGTCTGCCCGCCGCGCGCCGGGTGGCGGTCGGGCTGATCACCGACGACCGGCTCGACGATCTGGTGGCGCTCGCCGCGTGGGAGTCCTCGGTCGTCTGCCACGCCCGGCTGGACGCGCTCTCGTGGCTGGACGGCGGCGGCTGTCTGCGGATCGCCTTCACCGGCGAGCTGCACGGCGCCGACGGCCCTCTGGGCGTCACCGACACCGGCACCGGCGCCGACATGGGCACGGGCGGCGGCACGGGCACCGGCACCGGCGGCGCTACGGACCGGGAGGCCCTCGCCCCTGCCGGTCTCTCCCCGGCCCTGCGGGACCGTCTCGCCCGGGAGCCGCTCACCGGCGGCGCCTCCCCCGCCAAGGCGTCCGTCGTGCTCGTCCTGCGCGAGCGCGCCAGCGGCGCCGAGTACCGGCTGCCCACGAAGACCACCGTCTTCCGCCCCGAAGGCGTGCTGAGCGTCGCCGGGACGGCCCGGCTCGACCTCGCCACGGCGCTGGACGGCGCGCCGCTCGGCGACGGCGTCTGGGATCTGTCCGTGCGCCTCACCGCGCTCGGCTGGACGAAGTCCGCGCGGCTCGGCTCGCGGCGCGGGCCCGAGGTGCCCGAGCGCCTCACGCCCGTACCGCACCCCACCGCGCCCGACCGCCGCGTCACGCCGTACTGGACGAATCCGCGGAAGGATCTGTCCCTGCGCGTCGCGGTCCCCGCGCCGGAGCCCGCACCCGCGCCGGCCCCGCAGTCCCGTACACCGGGACCGCTGCGCCGCCTGGCCCGACGGCTGCGGAGCAGCTGACCCCGGCGGCCGGTCCGGCGGCCGGCCTCAGCAGCAGCCCGCGTCCCCGCCGCCGTCCGCGTACCCGTTCAGGTTCGCGCCCAGCGTCCGCTTGTTGCGCGCCGCACGGTTCCGCTCGCCCAGCAGTTCGTCGGCCGGATAGCCGACCTCCTCCAGGGTGAGCCCGTGCGGCCGTACGACATGCACCGCCGAGTCCCGCACCCCCGTCGCGAGCACCTTCGCCGGCCACTCCACGGGCCGGTGTCCGTCGCCCACGAACAGCAGCGCGCCCACCAGCGAGCGCACCATGTTGTGGCAGAAGGCATCGGCCCGCACGGTCGCGGTGATCACTCCGTGCGCGTCGCGCTCCCACTCCAGCCGCTGGAGCGTACGGATGGTCGTCGCGCCCTCGCGCCGCTTGCAGTACGCCGCGAAGTCGTGCTCGCCGAGCAGCCCGGCGGACGCCGCGTTCATCGCCGCCACGTCCAACGGCCAGTCGTGCCAGAGCACATGACCGCGCAGCAGCGGATCCACACCCCCGGGATGATCGGTCACGCGGTACGCGTAGCGCCGCCAGACCGCCGAGAACCGCGCGTTGAAGCCCGGGGGCGCCTCGGTGACCCGCCAGACCCGTACGTCGTGGCTCAGCCGCCCCGCGAGCCGCCTCAGCAGCCGCTCCCGGTGCTCGGCCCACACGTCGTCCGGCAGATCGACATGCGCGACCTGCCCGCGCGCGTGCACGCCCGCGTCCGTACGCCCCGCGACGGTCAGCTCGTACGTACGCGAGGACCGCGTCACCGTACGCAGCGCGTCCTCGATCTCGCCCTGGACGGTCCGCCGGGTCCGCTGCCTCGCCCAGCCGGAGAAGTCCTTGCCGTCGTACGACAGGTCCAGCCGTATCCGTACGTGTCCGGGCGCCGCGCCCTCGACGTCCGCGCTGCCGGCGCTCACCTGGCCCACCTCACCCACCTGACCCACCTGTCCGTCCTCTCCACGCGGAACGGGCCCGCCCCCCTCAGGGAGCGGACCCGTCCGTCAGTCGTCAGAACGCTCAGGCGTCCTTGGACTCCGACTCGGCCTCGGCGGCCGGCTTGGCGTCCTCGACGGTCTCGGCCGGAGCCTCGTCCTTCTTGAGGGCGTCTTCCTTGACCGCGCGCTTCGTCGCCGCCTCGGCCTCACCGGTGGCCTGCTGCGCCACGGTCAGGGCCTCGACCAGCTCGATGACCGCCATCGGGGCGTTGTCGCCGCGACGGTTGCCGATCTTGGTGATACGCGTGTAACCACCGGGGCGGTTCTCGTACCGCGGGGCGATCTCGGTGAAGAGCGTGTGGACGACGCTCTTGTCCGTGATCGACTGCAGCACCAGGCGACGGTTGTGGATGTCGCCCTTCTTCGCCTTGGTGATGAAACGCTCCGCGATCGGGCGCAGGCGGCGGGCCTTGGCCTCGGTCGTGGTGATGCGGCCGTGCTCGAAGAGCGACTTCGCGAGGTTCGCGAGGAGCAGCTTCTCGTGCGCGGCGCCGCCGCCCAGACGGGCACCCTTGGCGGGCTTCGGCATGTGTATCTCCTTGTGTCTGCACCGGCCGTATCAGGTACCGGTGTCAGTTCCCGCGGGGCGGCTGCCCCGCGGAAGCGCAATCACCCGGGTCCGGGCCGTACCGCCCCGGCCCCGGAACCTCAGTACTGTTCGGTCTCCACGAACCCGGCGTCCGCGTCGTCGTCGGCGCCGAAGGCGTCCGCCGCGGCGGTCGGGTCGAATCCGGGCGGGCTGTCCTTGAGGGCCAGGCCCATGCCGGCCAGCTTCGCCTTGACCTCGTCGATCGACTTCGCACCGAAGTTACGGATGTCGAGCAGATCGGCCTCGGAGCGCGCCACGAGCTCACCCACGGAGTGGATGCCCTCGCGCTTGAGGCAGTTGTACGACCGGACGGTGAGCTCGAGCTCCTCGATCGGCAGGGCGAGATCGGCGGCCAGCGCCGCGTCCGTCGGCGACGGGCCCATGTCGATGCCCTCGGCGTCGATGTTGAGCTCGCGCGCCAGACCGAACAGCTCGACCAGTGTCTTGCCGGCGGACGCCATGGCGTCGCGCGGCCGCATGGCCTGCTTGGTCTCGACGTCGACGATCAGCTTGTCGAAGTCGGTGCGCTGCTCGACACGGGTCGCCTCGACCTTGTACGTGACCTTGAGCACCGGCGAGTAGATGGAGTCGACCGGAATCCGGCCGATCTCCTGGCCCACCTGCTTGTTCTGGACGGCGGAGACATAGCCGCGACCGCGCTCGACGGTCAGCTCCATCTCCAGCTTGCCCTTGCCGTTCAGCGTCGCGAGGACGAGGTCCGGGTTGTGCACCTCGACACCGGCCGGCGGGGCGATGTCAGCGGCCGTGACCAGGCCGGGACCCTGCTTGCGCAGGTACATCACGACCGGCTCGTCGTGCTCCGAGGAGACGACCAGCTGCTTGATGTTCAGGATGAGGTCGGTGACGTCCTCCTTGACGCCCGGCACGGTGGTGAACTCGTGCAGGACACCGTCGATCCGGATCGACGTGACCGCCGCGCCGGGGATCGAGGAGAGGAGCGTACGCCGGAGCGAGTTGCCGAGCGTGTAGCCGAAGCCCGGCTCCAGCGGCTCGATCACGAACCGCGAGCGGTATTCGTCGACGACCTCTTCGGTCAGCGAGGGACGCTGAGCGATAAGCATGTTTCGGTCCTCCAGTCTTGGCACCCGCTATTTGATGCCAACAGAACAAGGGTACGGGCGGCACGGCACCGAAGCGCCGTACCGCCCGCGAGCCGTTCCCCCGGCGAGGGGGGAAGGGGTCAGACGCGGCGGCGCTTCGGGGGGCGGCAGCCGTTGTGCGGGGTGGGGGTGACGTCCTGGATCGAGCCCACCTCCAGGCCGGTGGCCTGGAGCGAGCGGATCGCGGTCTCACGGCCGGAGCCGGGACCCTTCACGAAGACGTCGACCTTGCGCATGCCGTGCTCCTGCGCGCGGCGGGCGGCCGACTCGGCGGCCATCTGCGCGGCGAAGGGGGTGGACTTGCGCGAGCCCTTGAAGCCGACGTGGCCGGCGGAGGCCCAGGAGATCACGTTGCCCGAGGGGTCGGTGATCGAGACGATCGTGTTGTTGAACGTGCTCTTGATGTGGGCGTGCCCGTGAGCGACGTTCTTCTTTTCCTTGCGGCGCACCTTCTTGGCAGCGCCCTGACGACCCTTGGGGGGCATCTATTTCTCCTACAGGGAGGTGGTCGGTCCTACAGCGAAGACCGCGGATGAGCGTCCGCTGAGGACTACTTCTTGCCCGGCTTCTTCTTACCGGCGATGGCGCGACGCGGGCCCTTGCGGGTACGAGCGTTCGTGCTGGTGCGCTGTCCGTGCACCGGCAGGCCACGGCGGTGACGCAGACCCTGGTAGCAGCCGATCTCGACCTTGCGGCGGATGTCGGCGGCGATCTCGCGACGGAGGTCACCCTCGGTCTTGAGGTTGGCGTCCACGTACTCGCGGATCTTGACGAGGTCTTCCTCGGCGAGGTCGCGGACGCGGATGTTCGGGTCGACGCCAACGGCGGCGAGAGTCTCCTTGGACCGGGTGCGCCCGATACCGAAGACGTAGGTGAGGGCGACCTCGACGCGCTTTTCGCGCGGGAGGTCAACGCCTGCGAGGCGTGCCATTCATGGCTCCTGATGATGTCGGAGGTCTTCCACAGCGTCGTCCCGGCCGTACGGCATACACACCGCACGCATCCAGGTCCCCGGCCTCCGCCGGAGGTGTCGGTCCCACCGTGTGGGAGCCGGACACTGCGTCATTACGAGTTTGCTCGCGTCGCGCGAAGTACTGCGAGAGGCAGGTGGTCTTGCGTCAGCCCTGGCGCTGCTTGTGGCGCAGGTTGTCGCAGATGACCATGACCCGGCCGTGACGGCGGATCACCTTGCACTTGTCGCAGATCTTCTTGACGCTCGGCTTGACCTTCATGGGATTGAGGTTCTCCGGGTCAGTGCGGGCACCCCGTGAGGGATGTCTGCAAGATCTACTTGTATCGGTAGACGATCCGGCCACGCGTCAGGTCGTACGGAGACAGCTCCACCACAACCCGGTCATCGGGGAGGATTCGGATGTAGTGCATCCGCATCTTGCCGCTGATGTGCGCGAGGACCTTGTGACCGTTCTGCAGCTCCACCTTGAACATGGCGTTCGGGAGGGACTCGATCACGGTGCCCTCAATTTCGATGGCACCTTGCTTCTTGGCCACGCTTCGCCCTTCGAATCGGCTACCTTGATCGATTCTGGCAGCCGCATGAAGACACACGGGTACACCAGAGCCGACGCGTCAGTCTACGGGAGCGCACTCGAAAAGACGAATCCGTTGAGTTTGCCCACCGAGGGAGATTCTTAAGCCAGCGGATCGGGAGCCGCGGTGATGCCCAGCTCGGCGAGCTTCGCCCTGCCTCCGTCGGGGGCGGTCAGGACCAGCGGGCCCTCCTCGGTCAGCGCCACGGAGTGCTCCCAGTGCGAGGACCAGGTCCCGTCGGTCGTGATGACCGTCCACTCGTCCTCCAGCACCTCCGTACGCGGCGTACCGAGCGAGACCATGGGCTCGATCGCCAGGCAGAAGCCGGGAACCAGCTTCGGGCCCTTGCCGCGCTTGCGCGAGACATAGTTCAGCAGGTGCGGGTCCATGTGCATCTCGGTGCCGATGCCGTGGCCGCCGTAGTCCTCGATGATCCCGTACTTGCCGCCACCGGGGCGGGGCTGGCGCCGGATGTACGTCTCGATCGCCCGGGACACGTCCACCAGCCGGTTGCCGGCCCGCATGGCCGCGATCCCGGCCCACATCGACTCCTCGGTCACCCGGGACAGCTCGACCAGCTCCGGAGCGTGACCGGTGCCGACGAACGCCGTGAAGGCCGCGTCGCCGTGCCAGCCGTCGATGATCGCGCCGGCGTCGATGGAGATGATGTCGCCGTCCTTGAGGACGGTCGTGTCGTCCGGGATGCCATGGACGACGACCTCGTTGACCGAGGTGCAGATCGTCGCGGGGAACCCGCCGTACCCGAGGAAGTTCGGCTTGGCGCCGTGCTCGGCCAGTACTTTGCGGGCGACCTGGTCGAGGTCCCTGGTGGTGGCGCCGGGCACCGCCGCCGCGCCGGTGGCCGCGTGCACGGCGGCGACGACCAGTCCCGCCTCGCGCATCTTCGCGATCTGCTCGGGGGTCTTGATCTGCACCATGCCTGTGCCTTCCACCTGACTGTGACTGATTCGCTACGCACTGCTCGATACGTACGGCTTGATACGCACTGCTTGATACGCACCGCTTGATACGTCCGCCGCACGCGGACCGCTCAACAGTACGGCCGTGGTGCCCGAGGGACGCCACGGCCGTACTGGTGGTGCTGCACTGCTGGGGCCCGGGAGCTACGCGGCCCGGCCCCGCTCGAGCGCCGCCATCGCGCGCTCGGTCACTTCGGTGACCTTGCCGAGCGCGGAGATCGTCACCACCAGGCCCTGGGCCCGGTAGTGGTCGATGATCGGCTCGGTCTGTGTGTGGTAGACCTCGAGACGGGTCCGCACCGTTTCCTCGGAGTCGTCGTCCCGCTGGTACAGCTCGCCGCCGCAGATGTCACAGACACCCTCCTTCTTCGGCGGGCTGTAGGTGACGTGGAAGACATGCGCGCTGTCGTTGCGACAGACCCGGCGCCCCGCGATCCGCGTGACGACCTCGTCCTCCGGGACCTCCAGGTCCAGCACCGCGTCCAGCTTCACGCCGTCCGTCTCCAGCGCCTTGTCCAGCGCCTTCGCCTGCGAGACGTTGCGCGGAAAGCCGTCCAGCAGGAAGCCGCCCGTGGCGTCCGGCTGGGCCATCCGCTCCTGGGCCATCGCGATGGTGACCTCGTCGGGTACCAGGTTCCCGGCGTCCATGTACGACTTCGCCAGCTTGCCGAGGGTCGTGCCCTGGCTGATGTTGGCCCGGAAGAGGTCGCCCGTGGAGATGTGCGGGACCTTCAGGTTCTTGGCGAGGTACGCGGCCTGCGTTCCCTTGCCGGCACCGGGCGGCCCGACGAGGACGATTCGCATCAGCGGAGGAACCCTTCGTAATTACGCTGCTGAAGCTGGCTCTCGATCTGCTTCACGGTTTCCAGACCCACACCCACGATGATGAGGATGCTCGTCCCGCCGAACGGGAAGTTCTGGTTCGCACCGCCGAAGCCTGCCAACGCCATCGTCGGGACGAGAGCAATCAGACCCAGATACAGCGAGCCCGGCCAAGTGATCCTGTTGAGCACGTAGCTCAGATACTCGGCTGTAGGTCGACCTGCCCGGATACCCGGGATGAAGCCACCATACTTCTTCATGTTGTCGGCGACTTCTTCGGGGTTGAAGGAGATGGCCACATAGAAGAAGGCGAAGAACACGATCAGCAGGAAGTACGTGGCGATGTAGTACGGGTGGTCACCCTTGACGAAGTGCGCCTCGATCCAGGTCTTCCACGCGGAGTTCCCACTGGAGAACTGCGCGACGAGCGCCGGGATGTACAGCAGCGACGACGCGAAGATGACGGGGATCACACCCGCCTGATTCACCTTCAGCGGGATGTACGTGGACGTACCGCCGTAGGACCTGCGGCCGATCATGCGCTTCGCGTACTGCACGGGGATCCGGCGCTGCGCCTGCTCGACGAAGACGACCAGGCCCACCATCACGAAGCCGATCAGAATGACCGTGCCGAACTCGATCCAGCCCTTGGCGAGCGTGCCGCTCTCCTTGATGGCCCACAGCGCGCCGGGGAAGCCGGCGGCGATCGAGATGAACATCAGGATGGACATGCCGTTGCCGATGCCCCGGTCGGTGATGAGCTCACCGAGCCACATGACCGCCGCGGTACCCGCGGTCATGGTGATCACCATGGTGACGGTGACGAAGATCGACTGGTCGGGCACGATCTCCGAGGCGACCGGGCAGCCGCTGAAGAGCGCGCCGCTACGGGCGGTGGCGACCAGGCCGGTGCCCTGCAGCACGGCGAGGGCGACCGTCAGATAACGGGTGTACTGCGTGATCTTGGCCTGACCGGACTGCCCTTCCTTCTTGAGGGCCTCCAGCCTGGGGATGACCACGGTCAGCAGCTGCAGGATGATGCTCGCGGTGATGTACGGCATGATGCCGAGCGCGAAGATCGTGATCTGCAGCAGCGCCCCGCCGCTGAACATGTTCACCAGACCGAACAGGCTGTTATTGCCCTTCTGGGCCGCGTCGACACACGTCTGGACATTCTCGTAACTGACGCCCGGTACCGGGACATGTGCCCCGAGCCGGTACAGCACGATGATGGCGAGTGTGAAGAGCAGCTTCTTGCGCAGGTCGGGCGTCTTGAACGCCCGGGCGAACGCGGTGAGCACGGTGCCTCCTGCGACCCCCGCGCTACTGCGTCAGAGGTGACGGTATTGAGGATCGACGGATACGGAACAAGCGGAACCGCGCGGGGCACCCCTGCGGACACACCGCGCGGCGGGGGTCCGGGGGCGAGCCCCCGGCTTCAGTACAGCAACAATGCACGCCACCTTACCGGCGACAGTGCCCCCCTTGGAACGACCAACCGGGGATGCCCCTTTTGAGAGGCATCCCCGGTCGGATGTTCAGGCCATCGAGTTGTCTCAGACGAGCTCGGTGACGGTGCCGCCGGCGGCGGCAATCTTCTCCTTGGCGGAGCCGGAGACGGCGTCAACCGAAACCTGCAGCGCCACGGAGATCTCGCCCTGGCCCAGGACCTTGACGAGGCTGTTCTTGCGCACCGCGCCCTTGGTGACCAGATCGGCCACCGTGACCTCGCCGCCCTCGGGGTAGAGAGCGGAGAGCTTGTCCAGGTTCACGACCTGGTACTCGGTGCGGAACGGGTTCTTGAAGCCCTTGAGCTTCGGGAGACGCATGTGGAGGGGCATCTGCCCACCCTCGAAGCGCTCCGGAACCTGGTAGCGGGCCTTGGTGCCCTTGGTGCCACGACCTGCGGTCTTACCCTTGGACGCCTCACCACGACCCACACGGGTCTTGGCGGTCTTGGCGCCCGGGGCAGGACGGAGGTTGTGGACCTTCAGCGGGTTGTTCTCCGCCATGTCAGTCGACCTCCTCAACGGTCACGAGGTGGCGGACGGTGTGCACCATGCCGCGGAACTCGGGGCGGTCCTCCTTGACAACCGTGTCGCTGACCCGCTTGAGGCCGAGCGAACGCAGGGTGTCGCGGTGGTTCTGCTTGCTGCCGATGTACGACTTCGTCTGCGTGATCTTGAGACGGGCCATTACGCACCCGCTCCCGCACGCGCACGGAGCAGAGCCGCGGGGGCGACGTCCTCGAGGGGCAGACCGCGGCGGGCCGCGATCTCCTCGGGACGCTGCAGGCCCTGGAGGGCCGCCACGGTCGCGTGCACGATGTTGATCGCGTTGTCCGAGCCGAGCGACTTCGACAGGATGTCGTGCACGCCCGCGCACTCCAGCACGGCACGCACCGGGCCACCGGCGATCACGCCGGTACCGGGGGAAGCCGGCTTGAGCAGGACGACGCCCGCGGCCTTCTCGCCCTGGATCGGGTGCGGGATGGTGCCCTGGATACGGGGGACCTTGAAGAAGTGCTTCTTGGCCTCCTCAACACCCTTGGCGATGGCGGCCGGCACCTCCTTGGCCTTGCCGTAACCGACACCCACGGTGCCGTCACCATCGCCCACCACGACCAGCGCGGTGAAGCTGAAGCGACGACCACCCTTCACAACCTTGGCAACGCGGTTGATCGCGACAACGCGCTCAACGTAAGCGGTCTTCTCGGCGGCAGCGCCACCGTCGCGACCCTTCCGGTCCCGCCGCTCGCCGCCACCGGCACCGCTTCCGCGGCGCTGGGGTCCAGCCATTGGATTTACCTCTCTCTGTTACGTCCGCTAGCTCCGGAACCGGGGCTTAGAACTTCAGCCCGGCTTCGCGGGCGGCGTCAGCCAGAGCGGCAATGCGCCCTGCGTACTGGTTACCACCGCGGTCGAACACGACGGCCTCGACGCCGGCGGCCTTGGCGCGCTCGGCGACCAGGGATCCGACCTGCTTGGCCTGGGCGCTCTTGTCGCCCTCGGCACCACGGATCGAGGTGTCCAGGGTCGACGCCGACGCGAGCGTGTGGCCCGCGATGTCGTCGATGACCTGAGCGACCATGTGGCGGTTGGAACGCGTCACGACCAGGCGCGGACGCTCCGGCGAACCGGAGATGCGCTTGCGAACGCGGATGTGACGACGCTTGATGGCAGCGGCCTTGTAGGCCTTGCCCTTAGCAATCTTGACACCGTATGCCATGGCTTACTTACCCGCCTTTCCGACCTTGCGGCGGATGACCTCGCCCGCGTACTTGACGCCCTTGGCCTTGTACGGGTCGGGCTTCCGCAGCTTGCGGATGTTAGCGGCGACCTCGCCGACCTTCTGCTTGTCGATGCCCTCGACGGTGAACTTCGTGGGCGACTCGACCTTGAAGGTGATGCCCTCGGGGGCCTCGATGAGGATCGGGTGGCTGTAGCCCAGGGCGAACTCCAGGTTGGAGCCCTTCGCCTGGACGCGGTAGCCGACTCCGCTGATTTCGAGCGCCTTGACGTATCCCTGGGTCACGCCGGTGATCATGTTCGCCACCAGCGTGCGGGACAGGCCGTGCAGGGCCTTGTTCTGACGCTCGTCGTTCGGGCGCAGCACCTGAAGGATGCCGTCCTCGCCCTTGGTGACCTCGATCGGCGCGGCAACGGTGTGCGAGAGGGAACCCTTGGGGCCCTTCACCGCGACCGTACGGCCATCGATGGTGACGTCCACACCGGCGGGAACCTGGATGGGGAGCTTGCCGATTCGCGACATGAGCTATTCCTCCGTTCCCGACTACCAGACGTAGGCGAGGACTTCCCCACCTACGCCCTTCTTGCTGGCCTGCTGGCCGGTCAGGAGACCGTGGGACGTGGAGATGATGGCCACGCCCAGGCCGCCGAGAACCTTCGGCAGATTGGTGGACTTCGCGTACACACGCAGACCCGGCTTGGAGATGCGCTTGATGCCGGCGATCGAACGCTCGCGGTTCGGGCCGAACTTCAGCTCCAGGACGAGGTTCTTGCCGACCTCGGCGTCCTCGACCTTCCAGCCGGTGATGAAGCCCTCCTGCTGGAGGATCTCCGCGATGTGCGACTTGATCTTGCTGTGCGGCATCACGACGTCGTCGTGGTACGCCGAGTTCGCGTTGCGCAGACGCGTGAGCATGTCTGCGATGGGATCAGTCATGGTCATGAATTGGCCTTCGGCCTCTCTCGCCGGGGTTTCCTGTATGCGCCATCCCTCTCCCCGATCAGAGCCGGGACGGGTGCGGTGCGGGGACCTACGGCGTAGTAAGTCTTAAATGGACGGCGGGCGCCCAACCCCACAAGCCTACGGCATGTGAAGGAGGGCTCCCACCAACCACATTGCTTACCGAGAGCTTCGGGTGGTCCTGAGAAAAGCAGGACTACCAGGAGCTCTTGGTCACGCCCGGCAGCTCGCCGCGGTGGGCCATCTCACGAAGGCACACACGGCACAGGCCGAACTTGCGGTAGACGGAGTGGGGACGGCCGCAGCGCTGGCAGCGGGTGTAACCGCGCACACCGAACTTCGGCTTGCGGGCGGCCTTAGCGATCAGAGCCTTCTTCGCCACGGTCAGTTCTCCTTGAACGGGAAGCCGAGGTGACGAAGGAGGGCACGACCCTCGTCGTCGTTGGTCGCCGTGGTGACCACGGTGATGTCCATGCCCCGGACCCGGTCGATCTTGTCCTGGTCGATCTCGTGGAACATGACCTGCTCCGTGAGACCGAAGGTGTAGTTGCCACGGCCGTCGAACTGCTTCGGGGACAGACCGCGGAAGTCACGGATACGCGGCAGCGCGAGCGACAGCGTACGGTCCAGGAACTCCCACATGCGGTCACCGCGGAGGGTGACGTGGCAGCCGATCGGCTGACCCTCGCGCAGCTTGAACTGCGCGATGGACTTCCGGGCCTTGGTGACGGACGGCTTCTGGCCGGTGATCGTGGTGAGGTCCTTGATGGCACCCTCGATCAGCTTGGAGTCGCGGGCGGCGTCGCCCACACCCATGTTGACCACGATCTTGACGAGGCCGGGGATCTGCATGACGTTCTCGTACGAGAACTCCTCACGCAGCTTTCCGGCGATCTCCTCGCGGTAGCGCAGCTTCAGACGCGGCGCGGTAGTGGTCGCAGTCATCAGATGTCCTCACCGGTCCGCTTGGCAACGCGGATCTTGTTGCCCTCGTCGTCAAAGCGGTAGCCGACGCGGGTGACGACCTTCTTGCCGTCCTTCTCCACGACCAGCTGAACATTGCTGATGTGGATGGGGGCTTCGGTGGTCACGATGCCGCCGGTCTGCGAACCGCGAGCCGTCTGGCCGGCCTTGGTGTGCTTCTTGACCCGGTTGACACCCTCGACGAGAACACGGTCCTGCGTGGGGTAGGCCACGATGACCTTGCCCTGCTTGCCCTTGTCCTTACCGGTGATGACCTGAACCAGGTCGCCCTTCTTGATCTTCATGCTTACAGCACCTCCGGCGCGAGCGAGATGATCTTCATGAACTTCTTCTCGCGCAGCTCACGGCCCACCGGGCCGAAGATACGGGTGCCGCGAGGGTCGCCGTCGTTCTTCAGAATGACGGCGGCGTTCTCGTCGAAGCGGATGTACGAGCCGTCCGGACGGCGGCGCTCCTTGACGGTGCGAACGATGACCGCCTTGACGACGTCACCCTTCTTCACGTTGCCACCGGGGATCGCGTCCTTGACGGTGGCGACGATGACGTCACCGATGCCTGCGTAGCGGCGACCCGAGCCACCGAGAACACGGATGGTGAGAATTTCCTTCGCACCCGTGTTGTCGGCGACACGCAGTCGCGACTCCTGCTGGATCACGTCTATCTCCTGATCGTCTGCCGGTTCCCGGCGGGGCTCCGCAAGTCGACTTGCGTACGTCGCTCATGGAGCCCCACCGAGCCTGGCGGAACTGTTCCGAGGGGAAACCCCCTCGGAGGGGTTACTTGGCCTTCTCGAGGATCTCGACGATGCGCCACCGCTTCGTGGCGGACAGCGGCCGGGTCTCCATCAGGAGGACGCGGTCGCCGATGCCGGCGGCGTTCTGCTCGTCGTGCGCCTTGAGCTTGTTCGTACGGCGGATGACCTTGCCGTACAGCGCGTGCTTGACGCGGTCCTCGACAGCGACGACGACGGTCTTGTCCATCTTGTCGCTGACGACCAGACCCTCACGGGTCTTGCGGAAGCCGCGGTCGGTCGTGGCGTTGGTCTCGGTCACGTTGCTCTCAGTCATCAGGCGCTCTCCACCGTCTCGATGCCCAGCTCGCGCTCACGCATCAGGGTGTAGATCCGCGCGATGTCCTTGCGCACGAGCTTCAGCCGCCCGTGGTTTTCGAGCTGACCCGTCGCCGCCTGGAAGCGGAGGTTGAACAGCTCTTCCTTGGCCTCGCGAAGCTTCGCGAGAAGCTCCTCGTTGCCCAGTTCGCGCAGTTCGGACGCCTTGGTCACGGCCGCCATCACGACTCACCTGCCTCGCGCCGAACGATCCGGCACTTCATCGGAAGCTTGTGAGCAGCGCGGGTAAGCGCCTCACGCGCAATCTTCTCGTTCGGGTAGGACAGCTCGAACATCACCCGGCCGGGCTTGACGTTCGCGATCCACCACTCCGGGGAACCCTTACCGGAACCCATGCGGGTCTCGGCGGGCTTCTTGGTGAGCGGACGGTCCGGGTAGATGTTGATCCAGACCTTGCCGCCACGCTTGATGTGACGGGTCATCGCGATACGAGCGGCCTCGATCTGACGGTTCGTCACGTACGCGGGGGTCAGCGCCTGGATGCCGTACTCGCCGAACGCAACCTGCGTCCCACCCTTGGACATTCCGCTGCGCTTCGGGTGGTGCTGCTTGCGGTGCTTGACCCTACGGGGGATCAGCATGTCGGTCAGGCCTCCGTTCCGCCGGTAGAAGAGGACGTCGCCTCAGCGGCCGGAGCAGCGGCGGCGTCGGCCTTGGGGGCCTCGGCTGCCGGGTTCTGCTGCGGCTTGCGGCCACGGCCGCCACGCTCGCCACCGCGGCCACCACGGCCGGCGGGACGGTCGTTGCCACCACCACGGGCCGGACGGTTGCCGGCGCGGGCCGCGGCGTTCTCGGCGCGCACCTCGGCGATGTTCTTGACGTCGCCCTTGTAGATCCAGACCTTCACACCGATACGGCCGAAGGTCGTCTTGGCCTCGAAGAAGCCGTAGTCGACGTTCGCACGGAGCGTGTGCAGGGGCACGCGGCCCTCGCGGTAGAACTCCGAGCGGGACATCTCGGCGCCGCCGAGACGGCCACCGCACTGGATCTTGATGCCCTTGGCGCCGGCCTTCATCGTCGACTGCATGCTCTTACGCATGGCGCGACGGAAGGAGACACGCGAGGACAGCTGCTCGGCGACGGCCTGGGCCACCAGCTGAGCGTCCACCTCGGGGTTCTTGACCTCGAGGATGTTCAGCTGGACCTGCTTGCCGGTCAGCTTCTCCAGCTCGCCGCGGATGCGGTCGGCCTCGGCGCCGCGGCGGCCGATGACGATGCCCGGACGTGCGGTGTGGATGTCGACGCGGACGCGGTCGCGGGTGCGCTCGATCTCCACCTTGGAGATGCCGGCCCGCTCCATGCCCTTCGTCATCATGCGACGAATGGCGACGTCTTCCTTGACGTAGTCCTTGTACAGCTTGTCGGCATACCAGCGGGACTTGAAGTCCGTGGTGATACCGAGCCGGAACCCATGCGGGTTAACCTTCTGGCCCATTACCGGGTTCCTTCCTTGCTGCTGACGACCACGGTGATGTGGCTGGTCCGCTTACGGATCCGGTAGGCACGGCCCTGGGCACGCGGACGGAACCGCTTCAGGGTCGGGCCCTCGTCCACGTACGCCTCGCTGATGATCAGCGAAGAGGCGTCGGTGTGGTCGTAGTTGTGCGCGGCGTTGGCAATGGCGCTGTCAAGCACCTTGCCGACCGGCACGCTCGCGGCCTGCGGGGCGAAGCGCAGGACCGCCTGAGCCTCCGTGGCATCCATGCCACGGATGAGGTCCACCACGCGGCGGGCCTTCATGGGCGTGACGCGGATGTACCGCGCCTGGGCCCTGGCTTCCATGGTTGTCCCTTCGGTGTAAGTCATAGTCAGTCACCCCGCGTTAGCGGCGCTTCGACTTCCGGTCGTCCTTGACGTGGCCGCGGAAGGTGCGAGTCGGCGAGAACTCGCCGAGCTTGTGGCCGACCATGGACTCGGTGACGAACACCGGGACATGGATCTTGCCGTTGTGCACCGCGATCGTGTGGCCCAGCATGGCCGGGACGATCATCGAGCGACGGGACCAGGTCTTGATGACGTTCTTGGTGCCTGCTTCGTTCTGGACGTCCACCTTCTTGATCAGGTGGTCGTCGACGAAGGGCCCCTTCTTGAGACTGCGCGGCATCTAAACCCGCTCCTAGCGCTTCTTGTTCGTCTTGCGGCGGCGGACGATGTACTTGCTGCTTGCCTTCTTCGGCGAGCGAGTACGACCCTCCTTCTGACCCCACGGGCTGACCGGGTGGCGTCCACCGGAGGTCTTGCCCTCACCACCACCGTGCGGGTGGTCAACCGGGTTCATCGCGACACCGCGGACGGTCGGGCGTACGCCCTTCCAGCGCATACGGCCGGCCTTGCCCCAGTTGATGTTCGACTGCTCGGCGTTGCCGACCTCACCGATGGTGGCGCGGCAGCGGACGTCGACCAGCCGGATCTCACCGGACGGCATACGAAGGTGGGCCATGGAGCCCTCCTTCGCCAGCAGCTGCACGGAGGCACCCGCGGAACGGGCGAACTTCGCGCCGCCGCCGGGCCGCAGCTCGATGGCGTGGATGGTCGTACCGACCGGGATGTTGCGCAGCGCCAGGTTGTTGCCGGGCTTGATGTCGGCGGCCGGACCGTTCTCGACACGCGCGCCCTGAGCCAGGCCACGCGGCGCGATGATGTAGCGCTTCTCGCCGTCCGCGTAGTGCAGCAGCGCGATGCGCGCGGTGCGGTTCGGGTCGTACTCGATGTGCGCGACCTTGGCCGGCACGCCGTCCTTGTCGTGACGACGGAAGTCGATCACGCGGTAGGCGCGCTTGTGTCCACCACCCTGGTGGCGAACGGTCACACGACCGGCGTTGTTACGGCCGCCCTTGCTGTGCAGCGGGCGGACCAGCGACTTCTCCGGCGTGGACCGCGTGATCTCGACAAAGTCGGCGACGCTGGAGCCACGACGGCCCGGGGTCGTCGGCTTGTACTTGCGGATACCCATTGTCTCTCAGTCCTCGGAAGAATTCCGGATCCTGGACGTCTCGACCTCCGTCAGGAGGTCGGGCCGCCGAAGATGTCGATACGGTCGCCCTCAGCGAGGGTCACGATGGCGCGCTTGGTGTTCGCGCGCTTACCGAAACCGGTGCGGGTGCGCTTGCGCTTGCCCTGGCGGTTGATCGTGTTGACCCCGGTGACCTTGACCGAGAAGACCGCTTCCACGGCCTGCTTGATCTGGGTCTTGTTGGCGGTCGGCGACACGATGAACGTGTACTTGTTCTCGTCGAGCAGCGCGTAGCTCTTCTCGGACACCACGGGCTTGACGAGAACGTCACGCGGGTCGTCGAAGGTCTTGCTGGTGATCTCGGCCATCAGGCTTCGCTCCCTTCGGTCTCAGCGGCCTTGGAGGGGCCAGACACGAAAGACTCGAAGGCGGCCTTGGTGAAGACCACGTCGTCGGAGACGAGCACGTCGTACGTGTTCAGCTGGCCCGGCGCCAGGATGTGCACCTGGGGCAGGTTGCGGGCGGACAGCCACGCGGCCTCGTCGGACCTCTCGGCGACCAGGAGCACGTTCTTGCGCTCGCTGATCTTGCCGATCAGGGTCCTGGCGGCCTTGGTGGACACCGCGTCCTCGACCAGGCCGGAAACGACGTGGATACGAGAGTGACGGGCCCGGTCGGTGAGGGCACCGCGCAGGGCGGCGGCCTTCATCTTCTTGGGGGTCCGCTGCGAGTAGTCACGCGGCACGGGGCCGTGGACGACGCCACCACCGGCGAACTGCGGAGCGCGGGTCGAACCCTGACGGGCGCGGCCGGTGCCCTTCTGGCGGTACGGCTTCTTGCCACCGCCACGGACTTCGCCGCGGGTCTTGGTCTTGTGCGTGCCCTGTCGGGCAGCGGCCAGCTGGGCGACGACGACCTGGTGGATCAGCGGGATGCTGACCTTCGCGTCGAAGATCTCCGAGGGGAGTTCGACGGTCCCGGCCTTGTCGCCTGCCGGCGAAAGGATGTCAACGGTGCTCATCAGTTACCTCAGGCCCCCTTGGCCGCGGTACGGACCAGGACGAGGCCGCCGTTCGGACCAGGAACCGCGCCCTTGATCAGGAGCAGGCCCTTCTCCGCGTCAACGGCGTGAACGGTCAGGTTCTGGGTGGTGACCCGCTCGTTGCCCATACGGCCCGCCATGCGGAGGCCCTTGAACACACGGCCCGGGGTGGCGCAGCCACCGATGGAGCCGGGAGAGCGGTGCTTGCGCTGGGTGCCGTGACCGGCGCCGAGGCCCTTGAAGTTGTGACGCTTCATGACACCGGCGAAGCCCTTGCCCTTGCTCTTGCCCGTGACGTCGACCTTGACGCCGGACTCGAACGTGGCGGCGGTGATCTCCTGGCCGAGCGTGTACTCGGCGGCGTCGGAGGTGCGGAGCTCCACCAGGTGGCGGCGGGGGGTCACGTCGGCCTTGGCGAAGTGGCCCTTGAGGGGCTTGTTCACCTTGCGCGGGTCGATCTCGCCGAAGGCGATCTGGACCGACTCGTAGCCGTCGGAGTCATTCGTACGGACCTGGGTAACAACGCAGGGCCCGGCCTTGACGACGGTCACCGGGACGACACGGTTGTTCTCGTCCCAGACCTGGGTCATGCCGAGCTTCTCGCCCAGGACACCCTTGATCTGCTTTGCCATCTCTTCCGCGCCTCTCAGAGCTTGATCTCGATGTCAACGCCGGCCGGAAGGTCCAGGCGCATCAGCGAGTCAACGGTCTTGGGCGTCGGGTCGAGAATGTCGATCAGGCGCTTGTGCGTGCGCATCTCGAAGTGCTCGCGCGAGTCCTTGTACTTGTGCGGCGACTTGATGACGCAGTACACGTTCTTCTCAGTGGGCAGCGGCACCGGGCCCGCGACCGACGCACCAGTACGCGTCACCGTCTCGACGATCTTCTTCGCCGAGGAGTCGATGACCTCGTGGTCGTAGGCCTTGAGCCGGATGCGGATCTTCTGTCCCGCCATGGCTGCTTCGTAGTCCTGTCTCTCGTAACGCTCTGGAACCCGGTAGCTCCGCTCCTCGCTCCGACCCACGCGGTCGGGCGTGTCGCATCCTCGCCAATGAAAATCTCCCGAAGGAATTTCCCTGCCAAGGGGTGCGGTCGTAAGACCGCGAGCCAGGGCCGGACCGCGATACGCGATCAGCCACCGGGCGCCTGGCCGGAGCCCCGCTCACGCTTCCCGGAAGATTCCCGTACGTCCGTCCCAGCGCTGCCCCGGAGGGCAGTTGGGACGACGAGTACTGTGGGACTCGCTTCCGGTCCTCCCGGCGGGAGGCGCGCAGCATCGGCACTCAACCGAGCAACCTGAACAGTGTGCCATAGGGGCCCTGGCCCTGGCCAATCGCGGCCGGAAAGGGTACCCCACCCCGGCACGGATGAATCAGCGGCCCGGCCCGCCGTTCCGGAAAGGGGCGCGCGGAACGGCGCCGGAAGGGCCCTGCGGGGCCGCTGCCGGACGTCTCCGCATCGCACGAGGGGGCCGGGGCGTGCGGGCCCCGGCCCCCTGCACCACCGCAGGCGCGGCGCTATGGGCGGGGCAGCCCGCCGGGCGCGGTGGCCCAGCCCGTGCTCGGCTCATCCTTCAGCGCGAAGGAGAGCGAACCGCCGGACCGTACGGGTGAGCCGCCGGCCCACGAGGCGTTCCGCCGCTCGCCGTTGACCCGGACCTCGTCCACGGACACGTTCGCGTCGTACGCCGCGCTCACTGACCGCGAGAGCGGTGACGGCCCCCGAGTCCAGCCCCACCCGGCCGTGCGACGGGAAGCGCACCCGATGAAGCTTGCGTGAACCGGCCTGGCGGCGGGGCGTCTTCGCGGTCGCCCAGTGAGCGGGAAAAGCACAGGGGCCCCGCGCCGCCGTCCTCACGGACGGGGTGCGGGGCCCCTGTTGGATGCTCCGAGGAGCTACCAGGTCAGATCAGCGACTACTTGTTGATCTTGGTGACCTGGCCGGCGCCGACGGTCCGGCCACCCTCACGGATGGCGAACTTGAGGCCCTCCTCCATGGCGACGGGCTGGATCAGCTCGACCGTCATGACGGTGTTGTCGCCCGGCATGACCATCTCGGTGCCCTCGGGGAGGGTCACCACGCCGGTCACGTCCGTGGTACGGAAGTAGAACTGCGGGCGGTAGTTGTTGAAGAAGGGGGTGTGACGGCCACCCTCGTCCTTCGACAGGATGTAGGCCTGGGCCTCGAAGCTGGTGTGCGGCGTGACCGAACCCGGCTTGATGATGACCTGGCCGCGCTCGACGTCCTCGCGCTTGATGCCACGGAGGAGCAGACCGACGTTCTCACCGGCCTGGCCCTCGTCGAGCAGCTTGCGGAACATCTCGATGCCGGTGACCGTGGTGGTGGTCTTCTCGGTCTTGATACCGACGATGTCGACGGTCTCGTTGACCTTCAGGACACCACGCTCGATACGACCGGTGACGACGGTGCCACGACCGGTGATCGTGAAGACGTCCTCGATCGGCATCAGGAACGGCTTGTCGACGTCGCGCTCGGGCTGCGGGATGGACTCGTCAACGGCCTTCATCAGGTCGAGAACGGTCTTGCCCCACTCGGCGTCGCCCTCAAGGGCCTTGAGCGCCGAGACCTTGACGACCGGCAGGTCGTCGCCCGGGAACTCGTACTCGGAGAGCAGCTCGCGGACCTCGAGCTCGACGAGCTCGAGGATCTCCTCGTCGTCCACCATGTCGGCCTTGTTCAGGGCGACAACGATGTACGGAACGCCGACCTGGCGGGCCAGGAGCACGTGCTCCTTGGTCTGCGGCATCGGGCCGTCGGTGGCGGCGACCACGAGGATGGCGCCGTCCATCTGCGCCGCACCCGTGATCATGTTCTTGATGTAGTCCGCGTGACCGGGGCAGTCGACGTGCGCGTAGTGACGCGACTCCGTCTGGTACTCGACGTGCGCGATGGAGATGGTGATACCGCGCTGGCGCTCCTCAGGAGCCTTGTCGATCTGGTCGAAGGCCGAGGCCTCGTTCAGGTCCGGGTACGCGTCATGCAGCACCTTGGTAATGGCGGCCGTGAGGGTCGTCTTACCGTGGTCGATGTGACCGATGGTGCCGATGTTGACGTGCGGCTTAGTCCGCTCGAACTTCGCCTTCGCCACTGGGGTCCTCCTGGAGTGGTTCTGTACGCCTTACTCATCGGCGCCAGGTGATCTTTGCTGGGATGCCGGCCCCCGGGGCGGCCCCGCCATGATCTGGTGGATCCGGCGGAACTGCCCTGGGACGTGCCGGTGACAAGCCTAAAGCGTGGACTCGGAAGAGTTACTCGCCCTTGGCCTTCGCGATGATCTCCTCGGCGACGTTCCGGGGAACCTCGGCGTAGGAGTCGAACTGCATCGAGTAGCTTGCGCGACCCGAGGTCTTGCTGCGGAGGTCTCCGACGTAGCCGAACATCTCCGACAGCGGCACCAGGCCCTTGACGACCTTGGCGTTGGCCCGGTCCTCCATGGCCTGGATCTGGCCACGCCGGGAGTTGATGTCACCGATGACATCGCCCATGTAGTCCTCGGGCGTGGTCACCTCGACGGACATCATCGGCTCAAGGAGCACCGGAGACGCCCTGCGGGCACCTTCCTTGAACGCCTGCGAACCGGCGATCTTGAAGGCCAGCTCCGAGGAGTCGACCTCGTGGTAGCCACCGTCGAGCAGCGTGATGCGGACACCGGTCATCTCGTAGCCCGCGAGGATGCCGAACTGCATGGCCTCCTGCGCGCCGGCGTCCACCGAAGGGATGTACTCCTTCGGGATACGGCCACCGGTGACCTTGTTCACGAACTCGTACGAGGTGTCGCCACCCTCGATGGGCTCGATCATGATCTGCACCTTGGCGAACTGCCCGGTGCCACCGGTCTGCTTCTTGTGCGTGAAGTCCACACGCTCGACGGTCTTGCGGATCGTCTCACGGTAGGCGACCTGCGGCTTGCCGACGTTCGCCTCGACCTTGAACTCACGCCGCATACGGTCGACCAGCACCTCGAGGTGAAGCTCGCCCATACCGCCGATGACGGTCTGGCCGGTCTCCTCGTTGCTGTGCACCTGGAAGGAGGGGTCCTCCTCCGCGAGACTCTGGATGGCGACACCCAGCTTCTCCTGGTCGCCCTTGGACTTGGGCTCGATCGCGACCTCGATGACCGGCGCCGGGAAGTCCATGGACTCCAGGATGACCGGGCTCTTCTCGTCGCACAGCGTCTCACCGGTGGTGGTCTGCTTCAGGCCCATGACGGCGACGATGTCGCCGGCGCCCACCGACTCGATCTCCTCACGCTTGTTCGCGTGCATACGGTAGATCTTGCCGATGCGCTCCTTGCGGCCCTTCACCGAGTTCAGCACCGCGGTGCCGGACTCCAGCCTGCCGGAGTACACCCGGACGAAGGTGAGCTTGCCCAGGTGCGGGTCCCTCATGATCTTGAAGGCCAGCGCGGACAGCGGCTCGTCGACGGAGGGCTTGCGCTTGACGACCAGCTCGGGGTCCTTCACGTCGTGGCCCTCGATGGCCTCGACGTCGAGCGGGGTCGGCAGGTAGCGCACGACCGCGTCGAGCAGCGGCTGCACACCCTTGTTCTTGAACGCGGTACCGCAGAACACCGGGGTGACGGTGGTGCCGTCCGACTTGCCGGAGGCGATGGTGATACGGCGGATCGCCGCGTACAGCTGCTCCACGGTGGGCTCGGTGCCCTCCAGGTACAGCTCCATCAGCTCGTCGTCGTTCTCCGAGACGGTCTCCAGCAGCGTCCCGCGCCACTCCTCGGCCGCCTCGACGTGCGTGGCCGGGATGTCGACGACGTCGTACATCTCGCCCTTGGCGGCCTCGGCGGACCAGACGAAGGCCTTCATCGTCACGAGGTCGACGACGCCCTTGAAGTCGGCCTCGGCACCGATCGGAAGCTGCATGACGATCGGAACCGCGCCGAGGCGGTCCTTGATCATGTCGACGCAGCGGTGGAACTCCGCACCGGTCCGGTCGAGCTTGTTCACGAAGCAGATACGGGGCACGCCGTAACGGTCGGCCTGCCGCCATACCGTCTCGGACTGCGGCTCCACACCGGCGACACCGTCGAACACGGTGACGGCACCGTCGAGGACGCGGAGCGAACGCTCCACCTCGACCGTGAAGTCCACGTGACCCGGGGTGTCGATGATGTTGATGGTGTGGTCGACGTCGTCGAGCGGCCAGTGACAGGTCGTCGCGGCGGACGTGATGGTGATGCCGCGCTCCTGCTCCTGCTCCATCCAGTCCATCGTGGCAGCGCCGTCGTGGACCTCACCGATCTTGTAGCTCACACCGGTGTAGAACAGGATGCGCTCGGTGGTCGTCGTCTTGCCCGCGTCGATGTGGGCCATGATCCCGATGTTGCGGACCTTGGCCAGGTCAAGCGAAGTGGTGGCCATAAGGCTCAATCTTCTCTCGGTCTCGATGTGGGTAGCGACTACCAGCGGTAGTGCGCGAAGGCCTTGTTGGACTCGGCCATCTTGTGCGTGTCCTCACGCTTCTTGACCGAGGCGCCGAGACCGTTGGAGGCGTCGAGCAGCTCGTTCATGAGGCGTTCGGTCATCGTCTTCTCGCGACGGGCGCGGGAGTAACCCACGACCCAGCGCAGAGCGAGGGTGGCGGCGCGACCGGGCTTGACCTCGATCGGCACCTGGTAGGTGGCGCCACCGACACGGCGGGACTTGACCTCGAGCGTGGGCTTGACGTTCTCAAGCGCGCGCTTCAGCGTGATGACCGGGTCGTTGCCGGTCTTCTCGCGGAGGCCTTCCATGGCGCCGTACACAATCCGCTCGGCGGTGGAACGCTTGCCGTTGAGCAGAAGCTTGTTGATCAGCGACGTGACAAGAGGAGAACCGTAGACCGGGTCGATGATGACCGGGCGCTTCGGGGCGGGGCCCTTACGAGGCATTCTTACTTCTCCTTCTTGGCGCCGTAGCGGCTGCGGGCCTGCTTGCGGTTCTTGACGCCCTGGGTGTCAAGGGAGCCGCGGATGATCTTGTAGCGAACACCCGGCAGGTCCTTCACACGGCCACCACGCACGAGCACGATCGAGTGCTCCTGCAGGTTGTGTCCCTCACCCGGAATGTAGGCCGTGACCTCGATGCCGGAGGTCAGACGCACACGCGCGACCTTGCGGAGGGCCGAGTTCGGCTTCTTCGGGGTGGTCGTGAAGACACGCGTGCAGACGCCGCGGCGCTGAGGGGATCCCTCGAGTGCGGGCGTCTTGTTCTTCTCGACCTTGTCCTGCCGGCCCTTCCGGACCAGCTGCTGGATCGTAGGCACTACTTCTCCGGTTTCTGTGTGCCGTCAGTGAAACTAACCTGGAACACCTCCGACCCACGCGGTCGGGTGTGTCGAATGCTGCACAGCCTCGCCCGGGGGCGAGGAGGGGACAGATCACGGTGGCCGGTGCTCAAGCTCGCGTGCGGTTGAGGACACGCACAGGAGCCCAGGCACACCCCAGGCACAAGGTCTGAGCGTACCTACCTCATGGACTCCGGTCAAAACAAATGCCGGGCCCCCCGACACGCCGGACGTCCCCCTGGTGAACGGCGGGCGACGGGGGCGCGACGCGGCTCAGTGGAGCGGGTCGTCGCCGGCGGGCCGGGAGACGCCGGAGCGGACCGGAAGGGAATCGGCGGCGACCTCCCATGAGAACGGCGGCGAGATGCACAGATACGCATTGACGAAGGAATAGCGGGCCTAAACATTAACTTGATCACACCCGCACATCTGTGATGTGGCTGATAGCGTTCCTGCGGTGCGCGGCAGAATCACGGGGAGGGAAAGCGGACCAGGTGGCAAATTTCGGACAGGAAATCACCCTGATCCACGGTCCTGAGGTTCATTCTCACCGCACCTTCGCGCGCTGATGTCCTCCGCGAGCCACTCGACTCTTTACGCCCATCCCACAGAGCGAGAATGCAGGATGATAATGACTGTGACTCCCAGCTCTTTACACTCATGGTTCATATCCGGGACTGGTTCCGCCACATTAGCGAGACACGCCGACGCGATCGCGGCGCACCTGACAACGCTGTCCGACTGGGACCCGGCGGACGTGGGCCGGGCGCTGGCGCTGCTGCCCTCGGACGGTCCGCACCGCGCGGCCGTGGTGGCCCGTGGGCGCGAGGAACTGCTGGAGCGGCTGCGGGACCTGGCCGCGGGCCGGGCGGCGGCCGGGCTGGTGCGCGGCACCGGCCGGCCGGGTCGGCGGCCGGTCTTCGTCTTCCCCGGCCAGGGTGCTCAGTGGCCCGGGATGACCGCGGACCTGCTGGAGTCCTCGGAGGTGTTCCGCGCGCGGATCGCCGACTGTGAGCGGGCGCTCGCCCCGGTGGTGGACTGGTCGCTGACGGACGTGCTGCGCGAGCGGCCCGGGGCCCCGGCGCTGGACAGGGTCGATGTGGTGCAGCCCGCGCTCTGGGCGGTCATGGTGGCGCTGGCCGAGCTGTGGCGGGCGCACGGCGTGGAGCCCGCCGCCGTCATCGGACACAGTCTGGGCGAGGTGGCCGCGGCGGCGGTGAGCGGAGCCCTGCCGTTGGAGGACGCCGCCCGGGTGGCCGCGCGCTGGAGCCAGGCGCAGGCGACGCTGGTGGGCCGGGGGGACATGGTCTCCGTGCTGGCCTCCGAGGAGTTGGTGCGCGACCGGCTGGCCCGGTGGGGAGGCCGCCTGGTGGTCGCCGCCGTCAACGGCCCCTCCTCCGTGATCGTCGCCGGCCCGCCGCGGGAGGCGCGCGACCTGGTCACCGCGCTGGCCGGAGAAGGGGTGCGCGCGCGGGTCATCGACGTGGGCCTGGCCGCGCACTCCGAGCAGATCGACGGCATCGTGCCGCGTATGCGGGCCGATCTGGCGGGGCTTCGGCCGCAGGCGCCCCGGGTGCCGTTCTACTCCTCGGTGTACGCGCGGGAGTGGGCGGACGCCCGGCCGGACGCGGAGTACTGGTGCACCAATCTGCGCGGCACCGTCCGGTTCGAGGAGACCGTGCGGGCCGCCCTCGGGGCGGGTCACGAGGTGCTGCTGGAGATCAGCCCCCATCCCGTGCTCACGGCCGCCATGCAGGAAACCGTCGAGAGCGCGGGCGCCGGCGCGGTGGTGCGCTCCTCGGTCCAGCGCGGCCAGGACGGGCCGGCGCGGTTCCTGCTGTCGCTCGGTGAGCTGTACGTGGACGGGGTGGAGCCGGACCCGGAGGTCCTGTACCCGGAGCGCGGGGCGGCGCTGGAACTCCCGGCGCCGGAGAGCGCGCCGGAGAGCGGGGCCGAGCCTCGGTCCGCGGCCCTGGCGGCCGGGCCGGCGGGGCCGTCCGGGGAGGCGCTGCGGGCGGATCCGGCCGACGCGGTGCTCCGCGAGACGGCGGCGGCCGCCGGACTCGCGGACCCGTCGCTGCTGGACGGGGACACGCCGTTCCGGGATCTCGGCTTCGACTCGGTGGCCGCGGTGTCCCTGCGCAACCGGCTGGCGCGGGCGCTCGGCATCCCGTTGCCGATCACCGTCGTCTTCGACCATCCGACGCCGTACCGCCTGGCGGAGCACCTCACGGACCGGCTGTCCGCACCGCGTCCGGGGACCGCCTCCCGGTCCGCCGGGCGCGTGTCCGCGGCGGCCGACCGGGGCGCGTCGGACGATCCGGTCGCGATCGTGTCCATGGCCTGCCGCTATCCCGGCAAGGACGGAAACGCGGAAAGCGCGGAGGATCTCTGGCGGCTGGTCGCCGAGGGTGCCGACGTGATAGCCGAATTCCCCACCGACCGGTACTGGGATGTCGCCGGTAAATATTCAATGGACCCGTCGGAATCAGATCGCTACTATCAACGCGGGGCCGGTCTGCTCAAGGGCGCGGATCAATTCGACGCGGAGTTCTTCGGTATCAGTCCGCGTGAAGCGGAGTCAATGGACCCGCAGCAGAGACTGCTGTTGGAAACGGCCTGGCAGACCTTCGAACAATCCGGAATCCTGCCTTCCGAGTGGGCCGGCGAGCGGGCCGGAGTATTTGTCGGAGCCATGGCCATGGACTACGGTCCCGGGCTCGACAGCGGGTCCGCCCACCAAGGCCAGGTGCTCACGGGAAACGCCACGAGCGTCCTCTCCGGCCGGATCGCCTACGTGCTCGGGCTGGAGGGCCCCGCGCTGACCGTGGACACCGCCTGCTCCTCCTCTCTGGTCGCGCTCCACCTGGCCGTCCAGTCGCTGCGACGGGGCGAGTGCGACCTCGCCCTCGCGGGCGGCGTGACCGTGATGTCCAGTCTCGGCATGTTCAAGGAATTCAGCAGGCTGGGCGGGCTGGCCCCGGACGGCCGGTGCAAGGCGTTCGCGGACGGAGCCGATGGCTTCGGGCTGGCCGAGGGCGTGGGCCTGCTCCTGCTGATGCCGCTGTCGCGAGCCCGGCGCGAGGGCCACCCGGTGCTGGCGGTGATCCGGGGTTCGGCCGTCAACCAGGACGGCGCCTCCAACGGACTGACCGCGCCGAACGGCCCCTCCCAGGAGCGGGTGATCCGGGCGGCCCTCGCGGACGCGGGGCTCACCGCGCGCGACGTGGACGCCGTGGAGGCCCACGGGACCGGGACCAGGCTGGGCGACCCGATCGAGGCGCAGGCGCTCCTCGCCGCCTACGGGCAGGACCGCCCGGCGGACCGGCCGCTGCGGCTGGGCTCCGTGAAGTCCAACATCGGACACGCCCAGGCCGCCGCGGGGGTGGCCGGGGTGATCAAGATGGTGATGGCGCTGCGGCACGGGCTGCTGCCGCGCACCCTGCACGCGGAGCGGCCCACCGAGCACGTCGACTGGACCTCCGGGGCGGTGTCCCTGCTCTCCGAGCCGGTGGCGTGGCCGCAGTCGGGCACGCCCCGGCGCGCGGGGGTGTCGTCCTTCGGGATCAGCGGGACGAACGCCCACCTGATCGTCGAGGAGGCCCCGCCCGTGGTGGCGGCGCCCCCGGTGGCCGCCCGCACCCGGCGGCCCGCACCGGCCGGGGGGCCGGTGGGGCTCGCGCTGTCGGCGAAGACCCCGGCGGCGCTCGCCGGGCAGGCGCGGCGGCTGCGCTCCGCCCTGCTGGCCGAGGCCGCGCCGGCCCCCGCCGACCTGGCGTACTCGCTGGCCACCACCCGTACCGTCTTCGCCTCCCGGGCCACCGTGGTCGGCTCCGGGCGCGATGAGCTGCTCGCGGCGCTGGAGGCGCTCGCGGCGGGTGAACGTCAGGCCGGTGCGGTGCTGCCGTCCGAGGGCCGGAGTGCCCGGCCGGGGCGCACGGTGTTCGTCTTCCCCGGGCAGGGCTCGCAGTGGACGGGTATGGCCCGGGAGCTGCTGGAGGGCTCGCCCGTCTTCCGGGACCGGATCGAGGAGTGCGCGCGGGCACTGGAGCCGTACACCGACTGGTCGCTTCTGGACGTGCTGCGGGGCGTGACCGGTGCGCCGTCGCTGGCGCGGGTGGACGTGGTGCAGCCCGCGCTGTGGGCGGTCATGGTGGCGCTGGCCGAGGTGTGGCGGTCCTGCGGGGTGCGGCCGGACGCGGTGGTCGGCCACTCCCAGGGCGAGATCGCGGCGGCCTGCGTGTCCGGGGCGCTGTCGCTGGAGGACGCCGCGAAGGTCGTGGCGCTGCGGTGCCGGGCGCTGGGGCGGCTGGCCGGGAGCGGGGCCATGGCGTCCGTTCCGCTGCCCGCCGAGGAGGTGCTGGCCCGGTTGGACCGACTGGGCGGCGCCGTCACGGCGGCGGCGTACAACGGTCCGGGCAGCGTCGTCGTGGCGGGCCACGAGGACGCGGTCGAGGCGGTGCTCGCCGACTGCCGCCGGGACGGGGTGGAGGCGCGCCGGGTCGACGTGGACTACGCGTCGCACTCCGCGCACGTCGAGCCGGTGCGCGAGGAGCTGCTCGCCGCTCTGGCGGATGTGGCAGGGCGTCCTGGTGAGGTCGCGTTCCATTCGAGCGTGCGGGGCGGGCTCATCGACAGCACCGCTCTCGACGGCGCCTACTGGTACGAGAATCTGCGCAGTCCCGTGCTGTTCGAGCAGACGGTACGGGAGCTGGCGGCGTCGGGTGCCACCACGTTCGTCGAGGTCAGCCCGCATCCCGTGGTCTCGGCCGGGGTGCGCGACACCCTCGCGGCGGCGGGCGTTCCGGGCACGGTCGTGGGGACACTGCGGCGCGATCACGACGCCTGGCAGCAGTTCCTGCTGAACGCGGCGCGGCTGTACGCCGACGGCGTGCGGGTCGACTGGGCGGAGCTGTCCGGCGGAACCACCCGCACCGCGCTGCCCACCTATGCGTTCCAGCGCTCCTCGTACTGGCTGCGGCCGCGGCCCGCCACACCGGACGCGGCCGCCCTGGGCCTGCGCGAGGCCGCGCATCCGCTGCTGGGCGCGGCGGTCGACCTGCCGGGCGGGGAGGGCTGGGTGTACACGGGCCGGGTGGACGCGGACGCGCTGCCCGGGGCCGCCGGGCAGCGCGCCGCCCTGGTCGAACTGGTCCTGGCCGCCGCCGAGCACGGCGCTCCGGCGGTTCCCGGGCACGTGGCGCGCCTCGCTCTCGAAGCACCCCTGGCCGCGGCCCCCGGCGCCCCTCTCGACCTGCGGGTCACCTCGTCGCTCGACGGTGACGGCCACTGGCGGGTGCGGGTGCACGCGCGGCCCGCCGGGGCCCCGCCGTCCACCGGCTGGGTCCGGCACGCGCGGGCGCTCCTGGCCGAGCCGCCCGCCGGGCCGGCGGCCACGGGGCTGGACGAGTGGCCCCCGGCGGACCGCTCCCCCGCCCTGGAGAACCTGAAGAACACGGAGAACTCAGAGAACACGGGAAACACGGAGAACCCGGAGATCACGGAGATCACGGAGATCACGGAGAACTCGGAGAACGCCGCGGCGGACGGGCCCGTCTCGGTGTCCGGGCCGTGGCGGGTGGGCGACACGGTGTACGCGCAGCTGACGCTGGCCGTGGAGGCGGAGGCGGAGGCCGACGGGTTCGGGCTGCACCCGGCGCTCATGGCCGGTGTGCTGGGGCTGTGCGCGGAGGCCCCGGGGGGTGGTGTCGTGTCGACCGGACACCTCCGGGAGGCCGTCCGGCTGGACGGGGTGAGCCTGTACGCCACCCGGGCGACCACCCTGCGGGTGCGGGTCTCCCCCGCCGGTCCTGACACGTTCCGGGTGGTGGCCGCCGACGCGGTGGGCGATCCGGTGCTGAGCATCGACCGGGTGGCGGTCCGGGCGGCCCGGCCGGTGCGCCCGCGTGGTGGCACGCGACCGCTGCACCACACGCGCTGGGTGCCGCTGGCCCCGGCGCCCGTACCGGACAAGGTGCGGTGGGCCGTGCTGGGCGATGCGCCCGTACCGCCCGGGGCCGTGCGCTACCCGGACCCCGGCGCGCTGCGCGCGGCGGTCACGGCCGGGGCCGATGTGCCCGAGGCGGTGCTCGTGCCGCTGGCCTCATCGTCTCTCGGGGACGGGGCCCCGGCGTCTGCCGGTACCGGGAACGGGAGCGGCGCCGGTCGTACGGACGAGGCCGCCGCGGCGAGGGAGCTGACCGGGCGGCTGCTGGAGCTGGTGAACGGGGAGGCCGCCGAGCCCCGGCTGGCCCGCACCCGCTGGGTGTTCCTGACCCGGGGAGCCGTGGCCACGGCCCCCGGGGACGATGTGGCGGACCTGGCCGGAGCGGCCGGCTGGGGCTTCCTGCGGGCCGCGCAGATGGAGCAGCCGGACCGGTTCGTCCTGGTCGACGTGGCCGACGCGGCGGACCTGACCGGGGAGCGGGTGGCGACGGCCGCCGCGGTCGCCCTGCGGCAGGATCAGCCGCTGCTGGCCGTGCACGGGGACCGGCTCCTGGTACCCCGGCTGCACCGGGTCGCGGCGGACGCCCGCGAGGCGTCCCCGGGGCTGGTGATCGACCCGTCGGGCACGGCGCTGGTCACGGGCGGCACCGGAGTGCTGGGCGGCATCGTGGCGCGGCACCTGGTCACGGAGTACGGGGTGCGCGACCTCGTGCTGGCGGGCCGGCGCGGTCCGGCGGCGGAGGGCGCGGCCGAGCTGCGCGCGGAGCTGACCGGGCTCGGCGCGCGGGTGACGGTGGCGGCCTGCGATGTGGCCGACCGGACGGCGCTTGCCGCGCTGCTGGCGGCGATTCCGGCGGACCGGCCGCTGCGGACCGTGGTCCACGCGGCGGGCGTCCTCGACGACGCCGTACTGGCCGAGCTGACCCCCGGCCACCTGGAGCGGGTCTTCCGGCCCAAGGCGGACGCGGCGTGGCTGCTGCACTCCCTGACCCGGGACCTGGGGGTCTCGGCGTTCGTGTCGTTCTCGTCGGTGGCGGGCGTGCTGGTCGGCGCCGGTCAGGCCAACTACGCGGCGGCCAACGCGTTCCTGGACGCGCTGACCCACCGCAGGAGCGCGCTCGGGCTGCCCTCCGCCTCCTTCGCCTGGGGGCTGTGGGAGAACGACAGCGGGATGACGGGACACCTGGGCGCGGCGGAGCGCGCGGCGCTGCGCGGGGCGGGGCTGACCCCGATGGCGCCGGCGCGGGCACTGGAGCTGTTCGACGCGGCGCTGGCCTGCCCGCTGCCGGTGACGACGCTGGCGCATCTGGACACCGTCGCGCTGGCCGCGGGCCCGGTGCTGCCGGTGGCGCGCTCGCTGGCGGCCCGCCCGCGCCCGGTGGCCGCCGGTGCCGTGGCACCGGGCGCCGGGCGGGCCCATCCGCTGGGGCCCGGGAGCCCGGACGGGCAGGTGCGGGAACTCCTCGAACGGGTGCGGACCGCGCTGCTGGACGATCCGTCCGTGGACCAGGCACTCGTCGTCCCCCGGCAGGTGGGCGACACCGATGTCCGGGTGGTGGCCTACGTCGTCCCGGCGCCGGGCGCCGGGGCGGAAGCCGGGTCGGGGGCCGGGGGCGGGCTGCCCGCGGCGCTGGTGCCGGCTGTGGTGGTGCCCCTGCCTCCGGCGTCCGAGGAGGACGGGGCGGCGCTGCCCGGTGCCGGTCTCGTGCCGGTGGGGCGGCAGCGGCCGGGCACCGCGTACGAGGAGATCCTCTGCGGCCTCTTCGCCGAAGTGCTGGGGCTGGCCCGGGTCGGTATCGGCGAGGACTTCTTCGACCTCGGCGGTCACTCGCTGTCGGTGAGCAGGCTGACCGGCCGGATTCGCGCCCTGCTGGACCTGGAGCTGCCGACGCGGCTGGTGTTCGACGAGCCCACGGCGGCCGGTCTGGCGCGGCGGATCGCCGGTATGGCCGGCGCCGCCGCGGGGCCGGGCCGGGCGCGCATGGTGCCCGCGGAGCGCCCCGAGGTGCTGCCGCTCTCCTACGCCCAGCAGGCGCTGTGGTTCCTGCACGAGCGGGACGGCTCCTCGTCGACGTACAACATGCCGCTGGTGCTGCGGCTGACCGGCACGCTGGACACGCGGGCACTGGAGGCGGCGCTGAACGATGTGAGCGCGCGCCACGAGTCGCTGCGCACGGTGTTCTCCTCGGCCGGTGGCGAGGCCCACCAGCGGATCGTGCCGGCCGGTGCGGTGCCGGTGTCGCTGGAGATCCGGCGGGTGGCGGCGGACGAGCTGACCGGGGAAGTGGGCGGGTCGTCGGCGTACGCGTTCGATCTGGCCGCCGAACTCCCCTTGCGCGCGGTGCTGTTCGAGGTGGAGGGGGCACCGCGGGAGCGGGTGCTGCTGATCCTGGTGCACCACACGGCCGGGGACGGCTGGTCGTTCGCGCCGCTGTCGCGAGATCTGGCCGCGGCCTACAGAGCGCGGCTCGCGGGAGGTGCACCGGCATGGCCCGCGATGCCCGTGCAGTACGCCGACTACGCCGTGTGGCAGCGCTCCCTGCTCGGTGACGCGGACGATCCGCGGAGCCCGCACGCCCGTCAGCTGGCCTACTGGGAACAGCGGCTGGCGGGGCTGCCGGAGTGCCTGGCGCTGCCGGTGGACCGGCCGCGGCCCGCCGTCGCCTCGCAGGCGGGCCGGACCGCGTGGTTCGCCTTCGACGCCGGGCTGCACCGTGATCTGGTGGAGCTGGCCCGGACGCTGGACGCGACCGTGTTCATGGTCGTGCAGGCGGCCGCCGCGGCCCTGTTCACCCGGCTGGGCGCCGGGACGGACATCCCGCTGGGGGCTCCGGTGGCGGGCCGGGACGACGAGGTGCTGGAGGAGCTGGTGGGCCTCTTCGTCAACACCCTGGTGCTGCGTACCGACACATCGGGCGACCCGTCGTTCGCGGAGCTGGTGGCCCGGGTGCGGGAGACCGGTCTGGCGGCCTTCGCCCACCAGGACGTCCCCTTCGACCATGTGGTGGGGCGGCTGAACCCGCAGCGGTCCACCGCGTACCACCCGCTGTTCCAGGTCTGCCTGGCCTGGCAGAGCGCCCCGCAGGCGGTGTTCGACCTGCCGGGACTGGAGGTGCGCCCGGAGTTCGGGGGCACCGACCGGGCCCGGTACGACCTGTGGTTCTCCTTCACCGAGAACCGCGACGAGCAGGGCCGGCCGGCCGGTATGACCCTCATGGCGGAGTACGCGACCGACCTGTACGACCCGGAGACCGTCGGGGAGCTGGTGGCCCGGTGGATTCGGTTCCTCCGGGCGGCGGCGGCCGACCCGGGCCGCCCGATCGGAGCGGTGGACGTGCTGCTGCCGGGCGAACGCGAGCGGCTGGTGCTGCCGCCGGGCGATCCGGCCCCGGCGGCGACGATGGCCGAGCGGTTCGAGGAGCGGGTACGGCGGGCTCCGGACGCGGTCGCGGTGGTCGGCGGTGGCGAGCGCCTGTCCTACGCGGAGCTGAACGCGCGGGCCAACCGGCTCGCCCATTGGCTGATCGGCCGCGGGGTCGGGCCCGAGGTCCGGGTGGGGCTGCTGCTGCCGCGTACGGCGGAGGTGGCCGTGGCGATGCTGGCGGTGGTGAAGGCCGGGGGCACGTACGTCCCGATCGACCCGGCGTATCCGGCGGACCGGATCGCGCACATGAGTTCCGACGCCGCCTTCGCCCTGCTGCTGGCGGGCCGGGACGAGGCGGCGGGGCTTCCCGCGGGCGACACGGCCGAGGTGGTGCTGGTCGACGGGCCGCCGGGCGGGCGCCCGTGGGACGACGGCCCGGCCACCGATCCGGTGGACGCCGACCGTACGGGCCCGCTGCTGCCGGACCACCCCGCGTACGTCATCTACACCTCGGGCTCCACGGGAGCGCCCAAGGGCGTGTCCGTGCCGCAGCGCAACGTGGTGCGGCTGCTGGACGCGACGCGGCACTGGTTCTCCTTCGGCCCCGACGACGTGTGGACCATGTTCCACTCGGCGGCCTTCGACTTCTCCGTCTGGGAGATCTGGGGGGCGCTGCTGTGGGGCGGCCGGCTGGTCGTGGTGCCGCACGAGGTCAGCCGGGCGCCGGAGCAGTTCCTGGAGCTGCTGGCCGAGGAGGGCGTGACGGTGCTCAACCAGACACCGTCGGCCTTCTACCAGCTGGCCGAGGCCGACCGGGAGCGGCCGGAGGCCGGGGACCGGCTGGCGCTGCGCACGGTGGTCTTCGGCGGTGAGGCGCTGGACCCGTCGCGGCTGACGAGCTGGTACGAGCGGCATCCGCGCACGCCGGAGCTGGTGAACATGTACGGCACCACCGAGACCACGGTGCACGTGACCCACCTGCGGCTGGACCGGGAGTCGGCCGCGGCGGCCGGGCACACGGGCCCGGTCGGCGGCGCCATCCCGGACCTGGCCTGCTACGTCCTGGACGACCGGCTGACCCCGGTTCCGCCGGGCGTGGCCGGGGAGCTGTACGTCGCCGGGGCGGGGGTCGCCCGGGGCTATCTGAACCGGGCGGGCCTGAGCGCCCACCGCTTCGTGGCCGACCCCTATGGCGCACCGGGCACCCGGATGTACCGGACCGGCGACGTGGTGCGCCGGAACCGGGCGGGCGGACTGGAGTTCGTCGGCCGGGCCGACCAGCAGGTGAAGATCCGCGGCTTCCGTATCGAGCTGGGTGAGATCGAGGCGGTGCTCACCGGCCTCCCCGAGGTCGCACAGGCGGTGGTGAGCGTCCGCGAGGAGACTCCGGGCGACCGCAGACTCGTGGGGTACGTGGTGCCCGCCCCGGGTGCCCGGCCCGAACCGGCCGCGCTGCGCGAGGGGATGCGCGGGCGACTGCCCGAGTACATGATCCCCTCGGCGGTCATGGTGATCGAGCGGGTGCCGCTCACCACCAACGGCAAGCTCGACACCCGGGCGCTGCCCGCGCCCGACTATCTGCCGGTGGCCGGGCGGGAACCGCGCGACGAGCGGGAGCGCAGGCTCTGCGGGCTGTTCGCGGAGCTGCTGGGGGTGGAGGGCGTCGGCATCGACGACGCGTTCTTCGACCTCGGCGGCCACTCGCTGCTGGCAACCCGCCTGGTGAGCCGCATCCGGGCGGACCTGAAGACCGACATCACGATCAGGACGGTGTTCGAGGCTCCGACCGTGGCGGCGCTGGCCGAGCGGCTGGGCGGCACCGCCCCGGCCAGACGGCCCGCTCTGCGGGGTCGCGCGGGTCGCAACAACGGCTGACGCCGGTCGGGGCGGCGGCCCGCGTGGCCGCCGCCCCGGCGAATCACTTCTTTGGCTGAACCGGGGGAGTCCACACGCATGAACCTGTTCGAACGGGACGACGAGCTGAAAGTTCTGCGGGAGCTGTTCACCCGCTCCCTGGAAGGGGCTGGGGCGCTGGTCCTGGTCACCGGTCCGCCGACCGCCGGGAAGACCGAACTCCTCTACGAAATGGCTGACTTCGCGGCGGACGCGGGCGCCGTGGTGCTGACGGCGCAGTGCCTGCGGGCCAGTGAGGTCGCGCCGCTCGACATGCTCTCGCAGCTGCTCGCCAAGGCCGGTTCACCGGCCCGGCATGTGCAGGCGGACCGGCTGCTCGCGGAGGGCCGCGCGGCGGCCGCACACTCCTCGGACCTCCGCTCCGAGGCGATCGGCCACATCCCGGGCCAGATCCTGGACGGACTGTGCGAGGTGGTCCTCGGGCCGGCGCGGCAGGAGCCGGTCCTGCTCCTCGTGGACGACGTGCAGTTCGCGGACGTGCCCTCGCTCCAGTTCCTGCTGCACCTGGCGCACCGCTCGCGGGCGGCGCGGCTGATGATCGTGCTGGCGGAGCGGGCCGGGCCGGAGACCGTGCACCCGTTGTTCCGCGCCGGGCTGCTCGGCCAGCCCCACTACCGTCAGTTGTCGGTCGGGCCGCTCTCGGTGGCCGGGGTCGACGCGCTGCTGGCGGGGTGGGCGGCGGACGGCGCCCGGCCCTCGGCGGCGGTCGTGCACGCGATCACCGGGGGCAACCCGCTGCTGACCCGGGCGCTGCTCCAGGACTCGCGGGCGGCGGGTGCCGAGGCGCACCGGCCGGGCGGCATCGCGGTGGGCAGCGCCTACCAGCAGGCGGTGCGCTACTGCGTCCACCGCGCCCAGCCCGCCACCCGCGATGTCGCCGGGGTCGCGGCGGTCATGGGCGACTCGGCCTCGCCGGAGCTGATCGCCCGGATCCTGGACCGGGGCGACGACGCGGTGGAGCGGACGCTCGCCTCACTGGAGCGGACGGGGCTGGTCACCGGCTCCCGGTTCCGGCACACGGCGGCGCGGGAAGCGGTGCTGGCCGATCTGACCCAGCGGGAGCGCACCGACCTCCAGCGGCGGGCCGCCCGCGCCCTGGACGAAGACGGCGCCTCGTCCACGACGGTGGCGCTGCACCTGCTCTCCTCGGGATACGCCGAGGAGGAGTGGGCCCAGCGGGTGCTGGACGAGGCGGCGGACGAGGCCGCGGCCCTGGGCCGCCCGGACCACGCCGCGGCCTTCCTGGACCTGGCGTCGCGGGCGTGCGGGGACGCGCGGCGCCGCGACGAGCTGGTGATGCGGCTGGCCCACCACGAGCAGTGGGTGAACCCGTTCGCGACCGCGCGGCGGGTGCACCGGCTGACCCGGCCGCTGCGGCACGACCGGGTCGCGCCCGCCCACCTGCCGCTGATCCTGCGGCACCTGTTCATGTCGGGGCGACTGGACGAGGTGGCGGCGGTGCTGCCCGCGCTGGACGCGGCGCGCACGGTGGCCGACCCGGAGACCGCGCTGCGCCTGCGGTTCTCCCGGCTCTCGCTGGGCACCTGGTACCCGGCGCTCCCGGACGACGAGAACGGCCGCGAGGACGTCGCGTCGAGCACGGAGACGCACCCCGACCCTCGGTTGCGGGCGGTCGGTGCGCTGCGCGCGCTGCTGGGTCCGGGGGACCGGCAGGCCGCGGCGGAGGAGGCGGACGCGGCGCTGTTCGGCCTGGGCACAGGCGTCCCGGCGCTCGAAGCGGTCGGTACGGCGCTGGTCACGCTGATCCTGGCGGGCCGCACGGAGCGGGCCGCCGACTGGTGCGAGCGGCTGCTGGAGGGGGAGGACGAGAGCGGGCTGGCCGGGCGGCGGCTCGTACTGACCCTGATCCGGGCGGAGATCGCGCTGCGCCACGGCGATCTCGTGCCTGCCGACCGGCTGGCCCGGCAGGCGATGCGGCTGATCCCCGGTCAGTACTGGCCGCTGGGGGCGAGCATTCCGCTGGTCCTCGCGCTGCGGGCGGCGGTCGCGGCGGGCAACCTCGACGCGGCGGCGGAGCTGGCCGGGCGACCGGTGCCGCACACCTTGATGGACACCCTGCTGGGGCCGCTGTACCTGCACGCGCGCGGGCACTTCGAGCTGCTGGCGGGGCGGCCGGACGGGGCGCTGGACGACTTCCTGACCTGCGGGCGGATCATGCGCAAGGGCCGGTTCGACCTGCCCGCGCTGGCGCCGTGGCGCAGCGACGCCGCCGAGGCGTATCTCGCGCTCGGGTGTCCCGCCGAGGCCCGGTGGCTGGCCGAGGAGCAGCTCGCCCTGGCGGGGCCGGGGCCCTCGCGGGCCCGGGGCACCGCCCTGCGGATGCTGGCGGCGGTCTCGTCGGGCGAGCAGCGGGAACGGCTGCTGGAGGAGTCCGCGGCGGCGCTGGGGGCGTGTGGGGACCGCGCCGAGCTGGCGAAGACCCTGGCCGAACTGAGTGGGGAGGGTCTGCCGCGGGGGGCCGCGGCGGACGGGCAGCCCGCCGCGGACCAGGCGCGTGAGCCGGCCGCCCGCTGCGGTACGCGGCCGGCGCCGCACAGGCTGCTGCCCAAGACGCGGCCGGTGCCGTCCGTGTACCCGGCCCGGACGGCCCCGGGCCACGAGGTACGAGCCGCGCTCACCAGTGCGGAGGAGCGGGTCGCCAAGCTGGCCGCCCGGGGGCGGACGAACCGGGAGATCGCCTCGGAGCTGCGGGTCACGGCGAGCACGGTGGAGCAGCATCTGACGAAGGTCTACCGCAAGCTGGCCCTCACCCGCCGGGGGGAGCTGACGGAGGTCTTCTCCTGCTGAGGGCCCGCCCGCCGGAGCCCGCCCCGGCGGGCGGGCCCCGGCGGGCGGCAGGCTCCGGCGGCGGGCCCGGCCGGCGGGGCCGTGTCAGGCGGCGGCCTCCCGTGCGACGAAGCTCCGGAGTTCGCCGACCGTGTGAATGTTGCCGACCTCCTCGTCCGGAATCACCATGCCGAAACGCCGCTCCGCCGCGGTGAACAGTTCGATGGTCGTGAGCGAGTCCATGGCGAGATCCTCGCGGAACCTCGTGGCGGAGGTAATCTCCCCGGCGGGAGTTCCGAGTTCGCGGATGAGTTCGTCGATTCCGGTGCGGATTTCGTCAGAAGACATTTCTTTCCCTTCAGGGCATTCTTACGACTTGGCCCGCGTAGGTGAGTCCGGCGCCGAAACCGAGGAATAGAGCGCTGTCCCCGGATTTCGTCGCGCCGGATTCCCGCAGGGCGAGCAGGGCCAGCGGAATGGACGCCGCCGAGGTGTTGCCCGCGTCGATGATGTCGCGGGCCACCCGGTCCTGGTCGATGCCGAGGTCCTTGGCGACGGCGTCCAGGATTCTGCGGTTGGCCTGGTGCATGACGAGCCAGTCGAGTTCCTCGACGGTGGTGCCCGCCCGCTCGCAGGCGAGCCGGGCGGCGGGCGGCAGGCAGTCGATGGCCCACTTGAAGACCAGCCGGCCCCGCATCGTGATGTACCGCTCCCCGTCCGGCACGGCGAGGACGTCCTTGCGGGCTCCGTCGCTGCCCCAGACCGGAGGTCCGATCGTGTCCTCGGCGGAGCGGGAGACGACCACGGCCCCGGCCCCGTCGGCGAGCATCGCGTAGACGTCCTCGATGGCGGGGGTCGTCCAGTCCGTGAGCCGTTCGGAGCCGACCACGAGGGCGTGCTCCACATGGCCGAGGCGGACCGCGTCGGCGGCGGAGGACAGCGCGTAGGTGAAGCCCGCGCAGGCCGCGTTGAGGTCGTAGGCCCCGGCCCCCTCGCAGCCCAGCCGGGTCGCCAGCTCCGGCGCCCCGGCCGGGATGAGGTTCTCCGGGGTCTGGGTGGCCAGGATGACCAGACCGATGCCGGCGGGTGCCACGCCGGCGTCGCGCAGGGCGGCGGCGGACGCCTCGGCGGCCATCGCGACGATCGTCTCGCCCTCGTCGGCGTGGCCCCGGGTCCTCAGTCCTGTCCGGTCGGTGATCCAGTCGGCGGTGAGGGAGGTCCGCGCCGCGATCTCCTCATTGGTCACCGACCGGGCGGGCCGGTAGCCGCCCAGGCCACTGATCCGGGCGCCCCGCGTCACCACTCGACCGGGATCTTCTTCAGGCCGCGGATGACGGTGGTGATGTCGTACCACCAGTCCGTGCGGTCGCCCTCGGCGAGCCGCAGGGAGGGCAGCCGCCGGGCCAGCGTGCTCAGGACGACCTGGAGTTCGAGCCGGGCCAGCCAGGCGCCGACGCAGTAGTGCGGGCCGTGGCCGAAGGCGACGTGCGGGTTGACCTCACGCGTCAGGTCCAGTTCGTCCGGACGTTCGAAGACGCTCTCGTCGCGGTTGGCGGAGGCCAGCAGGGCGAGGATCGGCTCGCCCTCGCGCACGGTGCCGCCCTCCAGCTCGATGTCCTCGGTGGCGTAGCTGCCGAAGCCGAACACGTCCCCGATGGAGACGAACCGCAGCAGTTCCTCGACGGCGGTCGGCATGATCTCCGGCCGCTCGTGCAACTGCGCGTAGTGCTCGGGCCGTTCGAGCAGGGTGTAGAGGGAGTTCGCCAGGTGGGCGGCGACGGGTTCGTGGCCGCCGAGCAGCAGGGCCACCACGTGGTTGGGCAGCTCCTCCGCCGGGAAGTCGTCCTGCGCGTCCCACACCTGTACCAGGGAGCTGACCAGGTCCTCGCCCGGCTTCTCCCGGCGCTCGTCGATCAGCTTGGTGGTGTAGGCGAGCAGGTTGGTGAAGTTCGCGACGAAGTCCTCGACCGGCGCGTTGGTGGTGGACAGCAACCCCACCGACCAGCCGAGGAAGTCGGCGCGGTCCTCCTCGGGGACGTCGTAGAGCACGCAGTTCACGGCCACCGGCAGGGGGCGCGCGATGATGTCGACGATGTCCGCGCCGGGGCCCTGCTCGACCAGGCTGTCGATGAGTTCGTCGGCGATCCGCTGGACGTGCGGCCGCAGGGCCTCGATCCGCTTCTTGGTGAACGCCCGTGCCACCAGCTTGCGCGCGTTGGTGTGCACCGGCTGGTCCATGAAGGGGATGCTGTACGCGTACGGCCCCGGGGCGAAGCGCGGCGCGTCCTTGTTCAGTCCTGCCTCGCGGCTGAAGCGCTGGTCCATCAGGAGTGCCCGGACATCCGCGTGGCGGGTGGCGAGCCAGGTCGGCTCGCCGTACGGGAGGCGCACCTTGGTGAGCGGCTCCTCGGCGCGCAGCCGGTCGTAGACCGGGTAGGCGTCCAGACGGTCCATCGGGCACAGCGGGTAGGCCGGCACCTCGCTGTCGGTTATGGGTTCGGTCATGGCGGGACAGCCCCTTCATCGAAGCACACCGGGCGGACGGCCGGCCTGTGCTGAATAGGTCGGCCGGAAAAGCTTTTATGTCAAAGGCGTTCCATCCCAGTCAACCCCCCTGTGCCGCCCCCCTGATTTTCCTCCGGCAGGCCCGGACAGGATTTTCCTCAGGCTCGATCGCGCCTTTTTCCCGGTCCGGTCACGTCATTTACCAACGCAATTCCGGCGCATCCCCGAACCCCCTCTCCCCACCCCCCTAAGGGGCCCCATAAGGGATTGACTCGTCACCTCACTGTGGACCCTGTAGGGGGTTATCGGAAATGAATTGCCTGCCTATGGTGGGCCGCATCACCCATCCATTCGTCTGACCGAGGTGTCGCATGTCCAACTCCCTGCCTCTTTCGGCCGCCCAGGCAGGCGTGTGGTTCGCCCAGCAACTCGACGTGGACAGCCCGGCGTACACCGCCGGTGACTGCGTCGACATCCAGGGGCCGCTCGACGCGGCGCTGTTCGTGCGGGCCGTGGACCACGTCGTGGCCTCGGCGCAGGCGGCCAGGACCCGGGTGGTGGCGACCGGTGAGGGGCCGCGCCAGTTCGTCGGGCCGCCGGGCGGGGAGCCGGTGACGCGGGTGATCGATCTGCGCGGCGAGGACGATCCGGAGGCCGCCGCGCGGGCCCTGCTGCGCGCGGAGGTGGCCCGTCCCTTCGATCTCGCCTCGGACGAGCCGCTGTTGCGCTCCACCCTGCTGCGGACGGCGGACGACCGGCACCTGTGGTGCCACCTCTACCACCACATCGTCCTCGACGGGTTCGCCGTCTGGCTGATGGCCCGCCGGGTCGCCGAGACCTATACCGCGCTGCTCTCCGGCGGGCCGCGGACCACCCTGCCGGAGCTGGCCGTCGAACCGCTGCTGGCCGAGGACGCGGCTTACCACGCGTCGGACTCCCGGACGGCCGCCCGGGAGTTCTGGGCCGGTTACTTCGCCGGCGGCTTCACCCCGACCGTGCTCGCCCGCCGCCCCACGGACGTCGTCCGCGCCTTCCACCGCGGCGGCGCCACGCTGCGCGCCGAGCGCGCCCGCCTGCTGCACGACTCGGCCGAACGGCTGGGCGCCTCCTGGGCGCAGGTGGTCGCCGCGGCCGCCGGGGCGTACGTCCAGCGGCTGACGGGCAGTGACGAGGTGCTGCTCACGCTCCCCGTGCACGGCCGCACCAGCGACACCGCCCGGCGCACCCCGGGAATGCTCACCAACATGGTCCCGCTGCGGCTGCGGGTCGCGCCCGGCGCCTCCGTCGGCGCCGTGGTCACGGCCACCGCCCGCGAGATGCGCACGGTACTGCGCCACCATCGCTACCGCTCCGAGGAACTCCGCCGGGACCTCGGCCTGGGAAGCACGGACCGCCGCTTCTTCGGCCCGGTCGTGAACATCCAGGAACTCGACGGCCATCTCGGGCTGGGCCCGTGCGCCGCCGAGACCAGGAACCTGTCGAACGGCCCCGTCGAGGACCTCGCGATCAACGTGTTCAGCCGCGCCGGAGTCATCGAGATCAAGGTGGACGGCAACGCCGACGCGTACTCCGAGGACGAGATCACCGAACACGCGCGTCGCTTCGCCCACTTCCTGGAGACCTTCGCGGCGCTCGACGCCGACCGGCCGGTGGGCAGCATCGGGCTGCTGACCCCGGCCGAGGAGGAACGGACCGTCCTGGCCGGGCACGCCGGAGCCCCCGGGGCCGCCCCCGTACCGCTGTCCGAGCAGCTCGGGCGGCGGGCGGCCGTCACGCCCGACGCGGTGGCCGTAGCCGCCGGGGACGAGCGGCTGACCTATGCGCAGCTGGAGGAGCGGGCGGGCCGACTGGCCCAGGTGTTGCGTGCCCGGGGCGCCCGGCCCGGCCGGACCGTCGCCCTGGCCCTGCCGCGCGACACCGACCTTCCGGTGGCGCTGCTGGCCGTCCTGCGGACCGGGGCGGCCTACCTGCCCGTCGACCCCACCTTCCCGGCCGGCCGGACCGCGGACGTACTGAGCGACGCCGAACCCGTCCTGCTGGTCACCGTCTCCCGCGTGGCGGGCGCGATCCCCGGCGGCGGGGCGCGGCTGCTGCTCGACGACCCGGCGCTCGTCGCCGAACTGGCCACGGCCCCGGCCGCCGAGCCGGACGCGGCCCCCTTCGACCCGGCGCTGCCCGCCTACGTGCTGTACACCTCGGGCTCCACCGGGAAGCCCAAGGGCGTCACCGTTTCCCGGGCCAACCTGGACAGCCTGTTGGCGGCGATGGCCGCGCAGGTGCCGCTGGGGCCCACGGACCGGCTGCTCGCCGTGACCACCGTCGCCTTCGACATCAGCGGCCTGGAACTCTTCCTGCCGCTGCTCGCCGGGGCCACCGTGGTGCTGGCCCCCGAGGACCACGTGCGCAGGCCCGCGGAGCTGGCGCGGTCCCTGCGGGAGTCCGGCATCACCGCGATGCAGGCCACGCCGACCCTGTGGCAGGAGATCCTGGCCGAGGACCCCCGCTGCCTGGCCGGGCTGACCGTCCTGGTCGGCGGCGAGGCGCTGCCCGGCCCCCTGGCCGGACGTCTCACCGCGGCGGCCCGCCGGGTGGTCAATGTCTACGGGCCCACCGAGACGACGATCTGGTCCACCGCCCACGAGGTGCGGGCGGGCGAGGAGCGGGCCCCGGCGATCGGGCGACCGCTGGCGAACACCCGCGTCCAGGTCCTGGACAGCGCGCTGCGTCCGGTGCCGGACGGGACCGCGGGCGAGCTGTACATCAGCGGCGGCGGAGTGGCCTCCGGCTACCACGGAGCCCCCGCCACCACCGCGACGCGGTTCGTGGCCGACGCCTTCGGCGCGCTCTTCGGGGAACCGGGCGGCCGGATGTACCGCACCGGGGACCTGGTGCGCCGGCGCGCCGACGGCGACCTGGAGTTCCTGGGGCGCACCGATGAGCAGGTCAAGGTGCGCGGCTTCCGGGTGGAGCTGGGCGAGCTGGAGGCGGCCCTGACCCGCCTCCCCTCGGTGGCCGCCGCGGTCGCCGCCGTACGGCGCGGTCCGGCCGGCGACGACCGGCTGGTGGCCTACGCCGTACCCGCCGGGGAGGACGGCATCGACCCGGTGGCGGTGCGCCGCGCACTGGCGGCCACGCTCCCCGACCACATGGTGCCCACGACACTGGTGGCGCTGGCGGAACTGCCGCTGACGGCGAACGGCAAGGTGGACCGGCGGGCGCTGCCCGAGCCGGAGCCGGAGGCCGTGGTGCGCGGCCGGGGTCCGCGCACCCCTCAGGAGGAGATCCTCTGCGAGCTGTACGCCGAGCTGATCGGGCTGCCCTCGGTCGGTATCGACGACGGCTTCTTCGACCTGGGCGGCCACTCGCTGCTGGCGAACCAGCTGATCGTGCGGGCCCGCGAAACGCTCGGCATCGAGCTGTCGTTCCGCACCCTGGTGGATCACCCCACGGTCGCCGGGATCACCCAGCGCACCGGGGTCGACACCTCCGAGTCGGCGTTCGACGTGCTCATCCCGCTGCGCTCGCGCGGCGAGGGCGACCCGCTGTTCTGCCTGCATCCGATCGGCGGGCCGAGCTGGATCTACTCCGGCCTGATGAAGCACGTGGACGCCACCCACCCGATCTACGGCCTCCAGCCCCGCAATCTGGCCCGGCCCGAGGAGATGCCGCCGACGATCGACGCGATGGCCGCCGACTATCTGGAGCAGATCAGGGCCGTGCAGCCCAAGGGCCCCTACCACTTCCTCGGCTGGTCCTTCGGCGGTGTGGTCGCCCAGGCCATGGCCGTCCTGCTGGAGGAGCAGGGCGAGGAGGTCGCGCTGCTGGCGGTGATGGGCGACTACCCGATCGACACGGCCGACCACCCGATCCCGACCGACCAGGAGTTCTTCGCGGCGGCGGTGGAGTCGACCGGCTACGACATGTCGACCCTCCAGGGCAAGACGCTGGAGGCGAAGTTCGTGGCCACCGTGCTGCGCGAGCGCAACAGCCCCTTCGCCCTGTTCGGCGAGTACAACCTGCTGGCCCTCATCGACATCTACAAGAACAACCTCAAGCTGCTCATCGAGCACCGGCCCCGCTCCTTCCACGGCCGGACCCTCTTCTTCCGCCCGACGCTGGGCGCGGACGGAAAGCCGCTGGAGCGCACGGCCGAGGAGCTGTGGTTCGCCCACCTCCAGGGGCCCGTCGACGTCCACGAGATCGCCAGCAGGCACGAGCACATGAGCCAGCCCGAACCGCTCGGGGCGGTCGGGGCCGTCGTCGCCGGGGCACTGCGCGCGCTCGACGGCACCGGCACGGAGGACCACGCGTCCGAGGGGAGCACGCGGTGACCGGCGGCAACGCACCGGCGGAGCAGGAGCGGCTGCCGCTCTCCTTCGCCCAGCAGCGCCTGTGGTTCCTGTCCCGGCTGGACGGGCCGGGCGCGACGTACAACGTCCCCTACGCCGTACGGCTGCGCGGAGCGCTGGACGCGGCGGCGCTCGGCGCGGCCCTCGCCGACCTGGTGGCCCGGCACGAGAGCCTGCGCACGCTGTTCCCGGACACCCACGGGCTGCCGTACCAGCACATCCTGGCGGCGGACGCCGTCCATGTGGAGCTGCGCCGGGCCCGTACCACCGAAGAGCGGCTGCCCGGTGCGCTGACCGCCGCCGCCCGCCATCCGTTCGACCTGGCCACCGACGTTCCCCTGCGCGCCACGCTGTTCACGCTCGGGGAGGCGGACCACGTTCTCCTGGTGCTGCTGCACCACATCGCCAGCGACGGCTGGTCGCTGGCGCCGCTGGCGCGCGATCTGAGCACCGCCTACGCGGCGCGGGCCGCGGGCCGGGCGCCGGACTGGGACGAGCTGCCGGTGCAGTACGCCGACTACGCGCTGTGGCAGCGCGAGCTGCTGGCCGACCCCGACCCGCAGGCCCCCGCCACGCTCCAGCTGGACTTCTGGCGCCGCGCCCTGGACGGGCTGCCGGAGCAGCTGGACCTGCCGACCGACCGGCCGCGCCCGGCCGCCCAGAGCCACCGCGGCGAGCTGGCGTCCTTCCGCATCGGCGCCGGTCTGCACCGGAGGCTGGCCGAGACCGCCCGCACGCACCGGGTGACCCCCTTCATGGTGCTGCACGCGGGCCTCGCGGCCCTGCTGTCCCGGCTCGGCGGCGGCACCGACGTCTCCGTGGGCACCGCGGTGGGCGGCCGCACCGAGGAGGGGCTGGAGGACCTGATCGGGTTCTTCGTCAACACCCTGGTGCTGCGCACCGATGTGTCCGGCGACCCGACCTTCGCCGAACTGCTGGGCCGGGTGCGGGAGGCGGATCTCGCCGCCTTCGAGCACCAGGACATCCCCTTCGAGCGGCTGATCGACATGGCCGGTCCCGAACGCTCGCTGTCCCGGCTGCCCTACGTCCAGGTGATGCTGGCGCTCCAGAACGTGCCCGAAAAGGCCCTGGACCTGCCCGGCCTGACCGCCACGGAGGTGCCGGTCGACGCGGGGAGCGCCAAGTTCGACCTGTCGCTCGCACTGTACGAGCGGTTCGACGAGGACCGGCGCCCGGCCGGGCTCGACGGGCACGTGGAGTTCAGCACCGACGTGTTCGACGCGGCGACCGTGCGGACGTTCACCGACCGCTGGATACGGCTCCTGGACGCGGCGACCACCGCCGTGCACCGGCCCGTGGCCGAGCTGGAGATCCTGGCGCCCGAGGAGCGGGACCGGCTGCTGTCCGACTGGGGGACGGGCGGCGCCCCCGTCCGGGACGCGGACGCCACGGTGGCGGACCGGTTCCTGGAGCAGGCGGCCCGCACCCCGGACGCCATCGCGGTGACCGAGGGCGACGCGGACCTGACGTACCGGCAACTGGCCGACCGGGCCCGGCGGCTGGCGCTGCTGCTGGTGGAGCGCGGGGTGGCGGCCGAGACGCCGGTCGCCCTGCTGATGGAGCGGTCCACCGATCTGGTGGTCGCCACGCTGGCCGTCGCGCTGTCCGGCGGCACCTGCGTACCGCTCCAGGAGACCGCCCCGGCGGAGCGGCTGCGCGGGATCGTCGCGGAGAGCGGGGCCGCGCTGGTGCTGACCGACCGCGCGTGCCGGGCGGCGGCCGGGGAACTGGACGTCCCCCGGGCCGGGGTGGAGGAGCAGCCGGCGCTGCCGGGCGCCGCCGTCCCGGCCGCGGACCCGGATCAGCTCATCTACGTCATGTACACCTCCGGCTCCACCGGTACGCCCAAGGGCGTCGCCGTCACCCACCGCAACGTGCTGGAGCTGACCGCGGACCATGCCTGGCAGGGCGGGGCCCAGCAGCACGTGCTGCTGCGCTCGCCGCACGCCTTCGACGCGTTCACCTACGAGCTGTGGGTGCCGCTGCTCCAGGGCGGCCGGGTCGTCGTCGCGCCGGCGGGCGAGCTGGACGCGCAGGTGCTGCGGAACATCCTGGTCGAGCAGCACATCACCTCGGTGTTCCTGACCACCGCCCTGTTCAACGTGCTCGCCGAGGAGTACCCGGACGCGCTGCGCGGGGTCCGGGAGGTGTGGACGGGCGGGGAGTTCGCGTCGGCCGCGGCCATCGGGCGGGTGCTGGACACCTGCCCGGGGGCAGAGGTCGTGCACGTCTACGGCCCCACCGAGACCACCACCTTCGCCACCGCCCAGCCGCTGCGCGCCCTCGGCGCGCGGCGCGCGGAGGCGGTGCCGATCGGCCGCCCCCTCGACGGCACCCGGGCCTACGTCCTGGACGAGCGGCTGAGGCCGGTGCCGCCCGGGGTGACCGGCGAGCTGTACCTCGCGGGGGCCGGTCTGGCCCGGGGGTACCTGCACCGGCCCGGCCTGTCCGCCGAGCGGTTCGTCCCCGACCCGCGCGGGGTGCCGGGCTCCCGGATGTACCGGACCGGCGACCTGGTCCACTGGAACGGCGAGGGATCCCTCGTCTTCCTCGGCCGGGCGGACGGCCAGCTCAAGCTGCGCGGCTTCCGGGTCGAACTGGGCGAGATCGAGGCCGCGTTGATCCGCGACCCGGCGGTGGCCCGTGCCACGGTCGTCCTGCGCGAGGACCGGCCCGGCGTGCGGACGCTCACCGGTTACGCGGTGCCGGCCGCGGGGTCCGTCCTGGACCCGGTGGCGCTGCGCGGCCGACTGGTGGAGACGCTGCCCGAGTACATGGTGCCCGCGACCGTGCTGGTCCTGCCGGAGCTTCCGCTCAACGCCAACGGGAAGATCGACCGGCGGGCGCTGCCGGTGCCCGACGAGCTGTCGCCCGCCGCGGGCCGGGCGCCGCGCACCCCGGCCGAGGAGCTGCTCTGCTCGTTGTTCGCGGAGGTGCTGGGGCTGGAACAGGTCGGCGCCGACATCGGTTTCTTCGACCTGGGCGGCGACAGCATCATGTCGATCCAGCTGGTCAGCCGGGCCCAGCGGGCCGGTCTGGTGATCAGCCCGCGCGATGTGTTCCGGCACCGCACGGTGGAGGGTCTGGCCGCCGTCGCGAGGACGGGCACCGCCACCGAGGCGCGGGCCGACGACGTGCCGACCGGCCAGGTGCCGCTGACGCCGATCGTGGCGTGGCTGCACGAGCAGGGCGGCCCGGTGGACGGGTTCCACCAGTCGATGCTGCTGACGACCCCGGCCGGTGCGGACACCGGACGGCTCACCGCCGTACTGGACGCGCTGTTCGCCCAGCACCCGATGCTGTGCTCCCGGCTCACGGCCGCGGAGGACGGCTGGCGCTGGCATGTGACGGACGAGCCCGCCGTGCCCGCCGGGCGGCTGCTGGAGTACGTCGACGTGCGCGGACGCACACCGCGGGAGCTGGACGTGCTGGTGGCCGAGCGGACCGCGGCGGCCCCGAACCGGCTGGACCCCTGGTCCGGGCGGCTTGTGGAGGCGGTCTGGTTCGACAGCGGGCCACTGCTGCCAGGACGGCTGCTGCTGGTCGTGCACCACCTGGTGGTCGACGGGGTGTCGTGGCGCATCCTGCTCACCGACCTGGCGCACGCCTGGCAGGACGCGACGGCGGGCCGGCCCGTCCGCCTCCAGCCGTCCACCACCTCCTTCCGGCGCTGGGCCCGGCTGCTGGCCGACGAGGCGCGCGGCCCCGGCAGGGCCGCGGAACTGCCTCACTGGAAAGCCGTGCTCGCCGAGGCGGGCCCGCCGCTGGCCGGGCGCCGCCCGGACCCGGCACGGGACACGCACGGCACGCTGCGCTCGCTGACCCTGACCCTCGGCGAGGACGTGGTCGCCCCCCTCCTCACCACGGTGCCCGCGGCCTTCCACGCCGGCGTCAACGACGTCCTGCTCACCGCGTTCGGCCTGGCCGTCGCGGAGTGGCGGCGGCGGCACGGCCGCGGCGGGGGCAGCGCCACCACGCTCGAACTGGAGGGGCACGGGCGCGAGCAGGACGCCGTCGAAGGCGCCGACCTGTCCCGCACCGTCGGCTGGTTCACCAGCGTCTTCCCCGTGCGCCTCGACCCGGGCCCGGTGACCTGGAGCGAGGTGACCGCCGCGGGCCAGGCGCTCGGCACGGCCCTGAAGGCGGTCAAGGAGCAGCTGCGCCAGGTGCCCGACCACGGCATCGGCTACGGCCTGCTGCGGTACATCGACGAGACGGCGTCCGCGGCACTGCGCGGCTTCGAGCGGCCCGACATCGGCTTCAACTACCTGGGGCGCTTCGGCGCGGGCGACGGGGCCGACTGGTCGCTCGCGGCCGGAGGGGACTCCTTCTCCGGCGGGGCGGACGACGCGATGCCCGTCGCCCACTCGCTGGAAGTGAACTGCCTGACCCGCGACGAACCCGGCGGGCCCCGGCTGCTCGCCTCCTGCTCCTGGCCCGGGGAGCTGTTCACCGAGGACGCGGCACGCGACCTCGTCGGCCTGTGGTTCACCGCACTCGGCGCCCTCGTGCGCCACACCGAAAAGGCCGACGCGGGCGGCCGTACGCCGTCCGACCTGGAGCTGGTGACGCTCAGCCAGGACGAGATCGACCGCCTCGAGGCCGCTTGGAGGACCCCATGACGCAATCGCAGCGACCGGCGATCTCGGACATCCTGCCGCTGACCCCGCTCCAGGAGGGTCTGCTGTTCCACGGCATGTACGACGAGGACGCCGCCGACGCGTACCACGTGCAGCTGCGGTTCGATCTGGACGGGCCGCTGGACGCCGCCGCCCTGCGCCGGGCGCTGCACGCGGTGGTGGCCCGCCACCCCAACCTGGGCGCGGGCTTCTGGCAGCGCGAGGTGAGCCGCCCCGTGCAGGTGATCCCGGCCTCCGTCGAGGTGCCCTGGCGGGAGGCCGACCTCTCGGCACTCGCCCCCGGGGAGCAGGAGCGTGCGGTGGCGGAGCTGGCCGAGGAGGACCACGGCCGCCGCTTCGACCCGGCCGTCCCGCCGCTGATGCGGGTGACGCTGGCCCGGCTCGGCCCGGACCGCCACCTCTTCGTCCTGACGCACCACCACGCCCTGCTGGACGGCTGGTCGCTGTCGGTGCTGCTGCGCGAACTGATGGAGCTGTACCCCTCGGACGGGGCGGCCCTGCCGCCCGCCGTGCCCTACCGCACCTATCTGGCCTGGCTCGCGGGGCGGGACCGGAGCGCGGCCCTGGACGCCTGGCGGGCCGCGCTGGAGGGGGTGGACGAGCCGACCCGGGTCACGACGGGTACCCAGGGGCCCGTGCGGGAGCTGCCCCGCAGCCTGGAGTTCTGCCTCTCCCAGGAGGCGACCAGCGCGCTCACCGACCAGGCCCGCCGCCACGGCCTGACCCTCAACTCCCTGGTCCAGGGCGTCTGGGGCGGGCTGCTGAGCAGACTCACCGGCCGCGGCGATGTGGTGTTCGGCGCGACCGTCTCCGGGCGCCCGCCGGAGCTGACCGGTATCGAGTCGATGGTCGGGCTGTTCATCAACACCGTGCCGGTCAGGCTGCGCGTCGGCCCCGCCGAGAGCCTGGTGGAGCTGTCCGCCCGGCTCCAGGCCGAGCAGTCCGCGCTGATGGAGCACCAGCACGTCAGCCTCGCCGAGGTGCAGAGCGCGGTGGGCGTCGGCGACCTCTTCGACTCGCTGCTGGTCTTCGAGAACTACCCGCTGGACCGGGCGAGCCTGCCCGCCGCCGGAGGACTGCGCATCGCGGGGGCGCAGAGCCGCGACTCCACGCACTACGCGCTCACCCTGGCCGCGATCCCCGGCGCCGAGCTGGGCTTCCGGCTGGTGTACCGGACAGACCTGGTCGAGCCCGGCCGGGCGGCGGACCTGATGGAGTGGCTGCGACGGCTGCTGGAGGAGGCGGGCCGTGACCCGCGCCGCCCGTTCTCCCGGCTCGACCTGCTGGCGCCCGGCGAGTCCGCGCGGCTCGCGGAGCGGTTCACCGCCCCCGCCCGCCCGGACCACCCGCCGGCCGGGACCGTGCAGGACGCCTTCGCCCGGCAGGTGACGGCCCGCCCCGACGCCGTCGCCGTCAGCCTGGGCGGGCTGCACCTCAGCTATGGCGAGCTGGACCGCCGCGCCGACCGGCTGGCCCGCCGGCTGACCGCACTGGGCGTGGGTCCGGAGACCGCGGTGGCGGTCCTCCAGGAGCGCTCGGTGGAGCTGGTGGTGTCGACCCTGGCGATCCTGAAGGCCGGGGGCGCCTACGTACCCCTGCACACCGGGTACCCCGTGGAGCGGATGGAGCTGGTCTGCAAGGAGAGCGGCGCGGCGGTGCTGCTGACGGACCGGGTGCTGCGCGACCGCTTCGCCCTCGCGCACGACGCGGCGGAGATCGTCGTGGACGAGCCGTGGGAGGACCTGCCGGCGCCGCCGGGCACCGCTCCCGCCGCCGCCCCGGGGCACGGCGGCCGGCTGGCGTACGTCATGCACACCTCGGGCTCGACCGGTGAGCCGAAGCCGATCGGGATCACGCACGAGGACGTGCTGGCCCTGGCGCTGGACGACTGCTGGCGCTCGGGCCCCGGGGAGAGCGTGCTGCTGCACTCCCCGTACGCCTTCGACATCTCCACCTACGAGCTGTGGATGCCGCTGCTGACCGGCGGCCGGATCGTCATCGCACCCCCCGGCGAGCTGGACGTCCACGCCTACCGCGGGCTGCTCGCCGAGGAGGGCGTCACCTGCTTCATGGTGACCGCCGGCCTGTTCGGGCTGCTGGCCGACGAGGCGCCCGAGGCGTTCGCCGGGCTGAGCGAGGTGTGGACCGGCGGCGACCTGGTCTCCTCGTCGGCCCTGGAGCGGGTCCGGCTGCGCTGCCCGGACACCGCGCTGCGCCACCTCTACGGCCCCACCGAGACCACCCTCGGCGCCACGCGGTACGCCATCGACGCGGCCGTCCCCGTCCCCTCCCCGCTGCCCATCGGCCACCCGCTGGACGGCGGCCGGGCCCACGTCCTCGGCGCCGGGCTGCTGCCCGTCCCGGCCGGGGTGACCGGGGAGCTGTACCTCGCCGGGGCGGGCCTGGCCCGCGGCTATCCGGGCCGCCGGGCGCAGACCGCCGAGCGGTTCACCGCCGACCCGTTCGGCCCGCCCGGCTCCCGGATGTACCGCACCGGGGACCTCGCCCGCCGCCGCCCCGACGGCACCCTGGAGTTCGTCGGCCGCGCCGACCAGCAGGTCAAGATCCGCGGCTTCCGCATCGAGCCGGGCGAGATCGAGCATGCCCTGTCCCGGCTGCCCGGAGTGGCCCGCTCCTGCGTCGTCGTCCGCGAGCCGCGCGCCCGCGACAAGCAGCTCGTCGGATACGCCGTGCCGGCCCCCGGCGCCGTACTCGACCCGGCCGCGCTGCGCACCGCCCTGGCCGCGACACTCCCCGACTACATGGTTCCGGCCGCCGTCCTGGTGCTGGACCGGCTGCCGCTGACGGCCAACGGCAAGGTCGACCGGCAGGCGCTGCCCGCCCCCGCGGCGGCCGCCCCAGCCGCCCGCGCCCCGCGCACCGGGGCGGAGGAGCGGTTCTGCGCGGCCTTCGCCGAGGTGCTCGGCCTGCCCTCGGCCGGCCCGGACGACGACTTCTTCGCGCTGGGCGGGCACTCGCTGCTGGCCACCCGTCTGGTCAGCCGGGTGCGCACCACCCACGGCATCGAGCTGACCATCGCCGCGCTGTTCGAACACCGCACCCCCGCCGCGCTCGCCGCCCTGGAGGACACGGAGCCCGGCACCACCGGCCGCCCCGCCCTGACCCCCGTGGAGCGCCCGGCGACCGTACCGCTCTCCTTCGCCCAGAACCGGCTGTGGTTCCTGCACCAGCTGGAGGGGCCGAGCCCGACGTACAACATCGTGCGCAGCGTCCAGCTGACCGGCGCCCTCGACCAGGCGGCGCTGCGGGCCGCGCTGGCCGACGTGGTGGCCCGGCACGAGTCGCTGCGGACCGTCTTCCCTCAGCGAGCGGGCGTGCCCGAGCAGCGCATACTCGACCCGGACGCGGCCGCGCCGCCGCTGGACGTGGTGGCGCTGGCGCCCGGCGAGCTGGAGCAGGCCGTCGCGCGGGCCGCCCGCCACACGTTCGACCTGGCCGCGGACACCCCGCTGCGCGCCACGCTGTTCCGGCTCGGCGCGCGGGAGCACGTGCTGATGCTGCTGCTGCACCACATCGCCGGGGACGGCTGGTCGATGGGCCCGCTCAACCGGGACCTCGCCGCGGCCTACACCGCGCGCGTCGAGGGCCGGGCGCCCGCCTGGGCCCCGCTGCCCGTCCAGTACGCCGACTACACACTGTGGCAGCGCACGCTGCTGGGCTCCGAGGACGACCCGCGGAGCACCGCGGCACGGGAGATCGACTTCTGGCGGACCGCGCTCGCCGGGATGCCGGAGCAGATCGCGCTGCCCGCCGACCGCACCCGCCCGGCAGAGGTCTCCTTCGCGGGCGACGAGGCGCCCGTCAGCATTCCGCCGGACCTGCACGGCAGCCTCGCGGCGCTGGCCCAGGAGCAGCGGGCCAGTCTCTTCATGGTGCTCCAGGCCGGGCTGGCCGCCCTGCTGACCCGGCTCGGCTCGGGCACCGACCTGCCGATCGGCAGCCCCATCGCGGGCCGCACCGACGAAGCCCTCGACGATCTCGTCGGCTTCTTCGTCAACACGCTGGTGCTGCGCACCGACACCTCCGGCGACCCGTCGTTCGCCCAGCTCCTGGCCCGGGTCCGGGAAGCGGATCTGGCGGCCTACGCCCACCAGGACATCCCGTTCGAGCGGCTCGTGGAGGTCGTCAACCCGGAGCGTTCGCTGTCGCGGCAGCCGCTGTTCCAGGTGCTGCTGGCGCTCCAGAACGTCCCCCTGGAGGAGCTGCGGCTGCCGGGGATCGACGTGGCGCTGGACGCGCCCGGCGCCAAGGTGGCCAAGTTCGACCTCGCGCTCAGCCTGATGGAGCACCGCGACGCCGAGGGGCGGCCCGCCGGGATCGACGGCGTCGTGGAGTACAGCACCGACCTGTTCGACCGGGCGACGGTCGACACTCTCGTCGAGCGGCTGGTGCGGCTGCTGGCGGCGGTGGCCGCCGACCCCGGCCTTCCGATCGGCTCCGTGGATGTCCTGTCCGCCGCCGAGCGGGCCGAGCTGCTGACCGGCGACCGGGCCGCGGGCCCGGTGGCGGCCCGGCCCCGCACGGCCGCCGAGCTGTTCGAGGAGCAGGCGGCCCGCACCCCGGAGGCGGTGGCCCTGGTCCACGAGGACCGGACGCTGACCTACCGTCAGCTGGACACCGCCGCGAACCGGCTGGCCCACTGGCTGGCCGGACGCGGTGTCGGACCGGAGTCGCTGGTGGCGCTGCGGATGCCGCGCTCCGTCGAACTGGTCGTCGGCATCATCGCGGCGTGGAAGGCCGGCGCGGCCTATCTGCCCGTCGACCCCGCCTACCCGCGGGACCGCATCGCCTACATGATCGAGGACGCCCGCCCGGCCGTGGTGCTGGCGGAGCTGCCGGCGGACCTCGGCACCTACCCGGACACGGCGCCCGCCGTGGCGGCCGTGCCGGACCGGACGGCGTACGCCATCTACACCTCCGGCTCCACCGGCCGCCCCAAGGGTGTGCTGGTCACCCACCGGGGCGTGCACAGCCTGCTCGCCACCCAGCGGGAGCGGCTGGGGGCGGGGCCCGGCAGCCGGGTCCTCCAGTTCGCCTCCCCCAGCTTCGACGCCGCGTTCTGGGAGGTGTGCATGGGGCTGCTGTCCGGCGCCACCCTGGTCCTCGCCCCCGCCGAACGGCTGCTGCCGGGGCCCCCGTTGGCGGCGCTGCTCACGGAGCGGGCCATCACCCACGTGACCCTGCCGCCCTCGGCGCTGGCCGTGCTGGAGCCGGGTTCGCTGCCCGAGGGCTGCACCCTCGTCGTGGCCGGTGAGGCGTGCCCGCCGGATCTGGTCGCCACCTGGTCCGCGCGGCACCGCATGGTGAACGCCTACGGCCCCACCGAGGCGACGGTGTGCGCCACCGCCACCGGCCCGCTCGCCGGAGCCGTCACACCGCCGATGGGCACCCCCGTCGCCGGGGCGGGCGTCCGCGTCCTCGACCACCGGCTCTCCCCCGTCCCGCCGGGTGTGCCGGGCGAGCTGTACCTGACCGGGGCCGGACTGGCGCGCGGCTACCTGGGCCGCCCGGGGCAGACCGCCGACCGGTTCGTGGCCGACCCCTACGGCCCGCCCGGCACACGGATGTACCGCACCGGGGATCTCGCCGCCTGGCGGCGGGACGGCGGCCTGGAGTTCCTGGGGCGCGTCGACCACCAGATGAAGGTGAACGGCTTCCGCGTCGAGCCCGGCGAGATCGAGGCCGCGCTGACGGCGCTGCCGGAGGTCGACCGGGCTGTCGTGGTGCCGCGCACCGGGCGGGTGGTGGCCTATGTGGTGCGCACGGAGGCGGCGACCGGGGCCGACAGCGCGCGCCGCCAGCTCGACGACTGGCGCTCGGCCTTCGAGACCCAGTACACCGGGGCCGCCGAAAGCGGCGAGGGCGGCTTCGCCGGGTGGAACAGCAGCTACGACGCCGCGCCCATCCCGCTGGACGACATGCGCGAGTGGCAGCGGGCGACCGCCGACCGCATCCGCGCGCTGCGCCCCCGGCACGTGCTGGAGATCGGCGTCGGCAGCGGGCTGATCCTGTCCGAGGTCGCGCCGGGCTGCGCGAGCTACTGGGGCACCGACCTGTCCCCCACGGCCGTCGCGACGCTGCGCGAGCGGCTGGCCGCCGATCCCGCGACGGCCGGGAAGGTGACCCTGCGGGCCCAGGCCGCCGACGTGACCGAGGGGCTGCCCGCCGGCCTGTTCGACACCATCGTGATCAACTCGGTCGCCCAGTACTTCCCCGACGCGGACTATCTGCGCAACGTGCTCACCGGGGCCGCCTCGCTGCTCGCTCCGGGCGGGCGGCTGTTCCTGGGCGACGTCCGCAACCTGCGGACCATGCGCACGCTGCGCACCGCCGTGTCGCTGACCCGGCTCACCGACGCCGAGGACACGGCACAGGTACGCCAGTTCACCGACCAGAGCGTGCTGGCGGAGAAGGAACTCCTCGTCGACCCCGACTTCTTCGCCGGGCTCTGCGGCGGCGGGCGGCCGTTCGGGCACGCCGACATCCGGATCAAGCGGGCCGTCCGGCACAACGAGCTGAGCCGCCACCGCTACGACGTCGTCCTGCACACCGCTCCCCCGCCGGAACCGGCACCGGAGCAGCGGCTCGCCTGGGGTGCCGACCTCGACGGCACCCGGGCGCTCGCCCGCCACCTGGACGCCGAGCGCCCGGCCCGGCTGCGCGTCACCGGCATCCCCAACGGCCGCCTGCGCGGCGAGAACGCGGCCCGCGGACTGCTGGAGGCGGACGGCAGCCCGGCCGAGGCCCGAGCCCTGCTGCACGCGCCCGCCGACACCGAGAGCGCCCCCGACCCCGAACAGCTGTGGGAGCTGGGCGCGCGGCACGGCTACGCCACCGCGCTCACCTGGTCGGGCACCGGCACCGACGGCAGCCTGGACCTGGTCCTGGACACCGCGGACCCGCCGCACGGTCTCTACGAGCCGGGAGGCGCCACCGGTCCGCTCGCCAACTCCCCCGCCCGGAACCGCGACACCGGATCGCTGACCGAACTCCTGCGCACCCGGCTGCGGACGCGGCTGCCGGCCCACCTGGTGCCCACGGCGTTCGTCGTACTGGACGCGCTCCCCCTCACCGCCAACGGCAAGATCGACCGGGCGGCGCTGCCGGAGCCCGACCTCGCCGCGCTGCTGACCCACCGCGCCCCGCGCACCCCGCGCGAGGAGATCCTGTGCGAGCTGTTCGCGGAGGTCCTCGGGCTGCCCTCGGTCGGCATCGACGACGGCTTCTTCCACCTCGGCGGGCACTCCCTGCTCGCGGTGCGGCTGCTCAGCCGGGTGCGTTCGGCCCTGGACGTCGAGCTCCAGGTGCGCGACCTGTTCGAGGCGCCGACCGTGGCGGCCCTGGCGCGGCTGGTGGACCGGTCGCGCGGTGGCAGGGCCCCGCTCGTCCCGATGCCCCGGCCCGCGACGCTGCCGCTCTCCTTCGCCCAGCAGCGGCTGTGGTTCCTGGCGGAGCTGACCGGCTCCAGCGCGGAGTACAACTTCCCGCTGGCGCTGCGGCTGCGCGGCGACGTCCGGCCCGAGGCGCTGCGCGCGGCGGTCGGCGACCTGATGGAACGCCACGAGACGCTGCGCACGGTCTTCCCCCGGCAGGCCGACGGGACGCCCGCGCAGCGGATCCTCCAGGACGTGCGCCCGTCCTTCGAGACCGTACGGATCCCGGAGGCGGAGCTGTCCGGACGGCTGGCGGATCTGGTCCGCCACCCGTTCGACCTGGCCACCGAGGCACCCCTGCGCTCGGTCCTCCACACGGTGGCCGAGGACGAACACGTTCTGGTGCTGTTGCTGCACCACATCGCCGGGGACGGCTGGTCCCTGGCCCCGCTGGCCCGGGACCTGGCGCACGCCTATGCCGCGCGGCGGGACGGGCGCGCCCCCTCGTGGCAGCCGCTGCCGGTCCAGTACACCGACTACGCCCTGTGGCAGCGGGACTTCCTGGGCGACGCAGAACAGCCGGACACCCCGGCAGGTGAGCAGCTCGCCTTCTGGCGGCGCACCCTCGCGGACCTGCCCGAGGAGATCCCGCTCCCGGTGGACCGGGCCCGTCCGGCGGTGGCGGGCGGCAGCGGCGCCCGGGTGCCCCTGCGCATCGACGCCGAGCTGCACCGTGGTCTGTCCGCACTGGCCCGGCGGCACGGGGCGACGCTGTTCATGGTGGCGCACGCCGCACTGGCGGCCACCCTGACCCGGCTGGGCGCGGGCACCGACGTACCGCTGGGCACCCCGGTGGCCGGCCGCAACGACGAGGGCCTCGACGACCTCATCGGCTTCTTCGTCAACACGCTGGTGCTGCGCACCGACACCTCAGGCGACCCGTCGTTCGCCCAGCTCCTGGCGCGGGTGCGGGAAACCGACCTGGCCGCCTACGCCCACCAGGACGTGCCCTTCGAGCGGGTGGTGGACGCGGTCAACCCGGGCCGCTCGCTCGCCCGGCAGCCGCTGTTCCAGGTGATGCTGGCGCTCCAGAACACCCCCGGGGCCGCGCTGGAGCTGCCCGGCCTGGAGATCGACGCCGAGCCGGTGCCGGTAGAGGTGGCCCGGTTCGACCTGACCGTCCATCTGCACGAGACCCGCGACCGCGACGGCGAGGCCGCGGGCATCGAGGGCAGCCTCGAATACAGCACGGAGCTGTTCGACGCGGCCACCGCCCACCGGGCCGCCGCCACCCTGGTCCGTCTGCTGGCGGCCGCCGTGGCCACCCCGGACCGGCCCATCGGCGTTCTGGACGTGCTGGACGACGCCGACCGGGCGCTCGTCCTGGACCGGTGGGGCGGCGCGGGCCGCCCGGCCGCCGCGCCCGGGTCCGCCACCCTGGCGTCCCGGTTCGCCGCCCAGGCGGCGCGCACCCCGGACGCCGAGGCCGTGTCCCTGGGCGAGGACCGGCTCACCTACCGCGAGCTGGACGCCCGCTCCAGCCGGCTCGCTCGGGCGCTGATCGCCCACGGTGCCGGGCCCGAGCGGATCGTCGCCCTCGCCCTGCCCCCGTCGACCGCCCTGGTCGTCGCGGTCCTCGCGGTACTCAAGTCCGGCAGCGCCTACCTCCCGCTGTCCCCGGCGAGCCCCGCGGAACGGCTGGCCTCCTCGATCGAGGACAGTGCCCCCGTGCTGGTCCTGACCGACGCGGCGACCCGGCCCGTCCTGCCCCCGGCACCGGACGTACGGCTCGTCGAGGAGCTGGCGCACCCGGCCGCGCCCTGGCCGGACACCCCGGTCACGGACGCCGACCGGAGCACGCCGCTGCTCCCCGGCCACGCGGCGTACGTGATCTACACGTCGGGTTCCACCGGCCGCCCCAAGGGCGTGGTGGTCACCCATGCCAACGCCGTCCGGCTGTTCACCGCCGCCCGCCGTGAGATGGACTTCGGGCCCTCGGACGTGTGGACCCTCTTCCACTCCTACGCCTTCGACTTCTCCGTCTGGGAGCTGTGGGGCGCCCTGCTGCACGGCGGACGCCTGGTGGTCGTCCCCACGGAGGTCACCCGCTCGCCCGAGGACTTCCTGCGGCTGCTGGCCGACGAGCGGGTGACGGTGGTCAGCCAGACCCCCTCGGCCTTCCATCTGCTCGCGGGGGCCGACCGCGACGACCCCGCCACCGGCCGCCGCCTCGCGCTGCGCCACATCGTCTTCGGTGGCGAGGCGCTGGATCCCCGCGGCCTGGCGGAGTGGTACGCCCGGCACCCCGACGACGCGCCGGTCCTGGTCAACATGTACGGGATCACCGAGACCACCGTGCACGTCACCGCCCTGCGGATGGGCCGCGAGGACGCCCCGGCCGTCGTCGGCAGCCCGGTCGGACACCCGCTGGGCGACCTCGGGCTGTACGTCCTGGACGACCGGCTGCGGCCCGCCGCGCCCGGTGTGACCGGGGAGATCTACGTCTCCGGCGCGGGCCTCGCCCGCGGCTACCTCCGGCGGGCGGCGCTCACCGCCGAGCGCTTCACCGCCGACCCGTACGGCTCCCCGGGGACGCGCATGTACCGCTCCGGCGACCTGGGGCGCTGGCGCGGCGACGGCACGCTGGAGCACCTGGGCCGCGCCGACCAGCAGGTCAAGATCCGGGGCTTCCGGATCGAGCTGGGGGAGATCGAGGCCGCCCTCGGCCGCCTCCCCGAGCTGGCCCGCGCGGCGGTGGTGGTCCGCGAGCAGCGGCTCGTGGCGTACGTGGTGCCGCGCCCCGGTGCCGAGGCCGCCCCCGCCGAGGTGCGGGCCCGGCTCGCGGAGCGGCTGCCCGACTACATGGTGCCCGCCGCCGTCGTGGTCCTGGAGAGCCTGCCTCTGAACGCGAACGGCAAGCTCGACCAGCGCGCCCTGCCCGACCCGGCCCCCGAGGCCGCCGAAGCGGCGACGGCACCCCGCACCCCCGCCGAACAGACCCTGGCCGAGGTGTTCGCGGATGTCCTCGGCGTACGGAACGCCGGGGCCGAGGCGAACTTCTTCGAACTGGGCGGGGACAGCATCAGCTCCATCCAGCTGGTGGGCGCGGCCCGCCGCGCCGGACTCCCCCTTCAGGTGCGCGATGTCTTCGCGTACCCGACGATCGCCGGGCTGGCCAGGGTCGCGGAGGCCGGCGCCGCCGCGCCCGGCGCCGCCGGCCTGCCCGCCTTCCCGGCCTCGGGCCCGCTCACGGCGACGCCCATCGTGCACTGGCTGGCCGAACGCGGCGGCCCGGTGGACCGGTTCAGCCAGTACGCCGTCGTGCACACCCCGCCCGGCCTGGACCTGGCGCGGCTCACCACGATGCTGGGCTCCCTGCTGGACCAGCACGACGCCCTGCGGACCGGGCTGCGTGTCACGGACGGCACCTGGCACCTGGACATCGCGGAGCCCGGCAGCGTGGCCGCGGACGGCCTCGTCCGGCGCGTGGCGGTCCCCGGGGGCCCCGGCGCGGACCCGGCGGCCCTGATCCGCGAGCACGTCGAGGAGGCGTGCGGACGGCTGGCGCCCCGCCGGCGCGTGATGCTCCAGGCGGTGTGGTTCGACTCAGGACCGGACCGGACGGGCAGGCTCGCCCTGGTCCTCCACCACCTGGTCGTCGACGCCGTGTCATGGCGCATCCTGCTGCCCGACCTGAACGCGGCCTGGGAGGACCTGGAAGCGGGCCGGACCCCGCGCCCGCTGCCCACCGGCACACCGGTACGCCACTGGGCGCACCTGCTCAAGCGGCGCGCCGAGGACCCCGCGCTCCTGGCCGAACTCCCCTATTGGCGGACGCAGGTGTCCGGCGGCGACCCGCTGCTGACCCGGCGCGCCCTCGACCCCGGCCGCGACACCTCCGCCACCACCCGCCATTGGACGGCCCGGCTGCCCGCCCGGATCACCGAGCCGCTGCTGGCCACCGTGCCCGACGCCTTCCGCGCCCGCGTCAACGACGTGCTGCTGGCCGGCCTGGCCGTGGCGCTGACCGAGTGGCGCACCCGGCTGACCGGCGAGCGGTCCGGCACCGTCCTCGTGGATCTGGAGGGCCACGGCCGCGAGGAGGGCGACACGGGCGCCGACCTGTCACGGACGGTGGGCTGGTTCACCAGCATCTACCCCGTCCGGCTCGACGTCGGTGATCTCGACCCGGCCGACATCGCCACCGGCGGATTCACCCTCGGCCGGGCCCTGAGCCGGGTCAAGGAGCAACTGCGGGCCGTCCCGGACAGCGGCGTCGGCTACGGCGTCCTGCGCTATCTGGCCCCCGGTCCGGGCACGGAACTGGCACGGTTCCCCGCCCCTCAAGTGGGGTTCAACTACCTCGGCCGGTTCGCCGCCGCGTCCGGCGGCCCCGCCGGTCCCGCCGCCCCCTGGCAGCTCACCGGGGACGCCGACGCGCTCGGCGGCGGCGCCGACCCGGAGCAGCCGGCCGCCCACGCCCTGGAGATCACCGCCCTGGTGCACGACGGCGTACAGGGGCCCGTCCTGGACATCGGGCTGGCCTGGCCCGGCGAACTGCTGACCGAGGCGGACGCCCGGGACCTGGCGGACGGCTGGTTCCGCGCCCTGGAAGGGCTGCTGACCCACGCGCACCGGAACGGAACCGTCTCCGCCACCCCCTCCGATCTGACCCTGGAATCGCTGAGCCAGGACGACATCGACATGTTCGAGGACGAATTCGACCTCTTCGAGGACGGACTCGACGACGAGGAGCCCAGCCGATGAGCAAGTCCAGGGTCGAGGACATCCTGCCCCTGTCCCCCCTCCAGGAGGGACTGCTCTTCCACGCCCTCTACGCGGGCGGCAGCGGCGGCGCCGACGCCACGACCGACGTCTACAACGTCCAGCTCACCCTGGACCTGGACGGCCCCGCAGACCCCGTCGCACTGCACGCGGCGGTCGCCGCCCTGCTGCGCCGCCACCCCCAGCTGCGCGGGGCGTTCCGGCTCAGCAGGTCCGGGCGGCCGGTGCTCGTCGTGCCCCGCACGGCCACCGTCCCCTGGACCGAGACCGACCTGGGCGCGGCGCCCCCGCAGGAGCGGGAGAAGCGGCTGCGCGCCCTCGCCGACGAGGACCGCGTACGCCGCTTCGACCCGGCCCACGCCCCGCTGCTGCGCTGCCGCTTCGTCCGGCTGGACGAGGGGCGCGCCCGCTTCGTCCTGACGTACCACCACATGCTGGTCGACGGCTGGTCGGTGTCGCTGCTGGTGCGCGAACTGCTCGCGTTGTACGCGGCGGGCGGCGAGGACACCGGCCTGCCCGCGCCCGCCCCGTACCGCGGCTACCTCCAGTGGCTCGCCGCGGCCGACCGGGACGCCGCGCGCACGGCGTGGCGTGAGGCGCTGGACGGCGTGGACTCCGCCACTCTGCTGGCCCCGGCGAACCCCCCGGCGCAGCGCGCGCTGCCCGGGACGGTGAGCACCGAGCTGTCCGAGGAGGAGACCACCGCCCTGGTCGCCCTGTGCCGCTCGCGCGGTCTGACCTTCAACACCCTGGTGCAGGCGGCGTGGGGAGTGCTGCTGGGGCATCTCACCGGGCAGGACGACGTGGTGTTCGGCGCCATCGTCTCCGGCAGGCCCCCGGAGGTGCCCGGCGTGGACGGCATGATCGGGCTGTTCATCAACGCCGTGCCCGTACGGGTGCGGCTGCGGCCCGCCGAGCCGGTCGCCGCCCTGCTGAACCGGCTCCAGTCCGAACAGGCGGCCCTCACGGGCCACCAGCACCTGCCGCTGAGCGAGGTCGTCGGCACGACCGGGCTGCGCACCCTCTTCGACACCCTCATGGTGTTCGAGAGCTACCCGATGGACGCCTCGGCGCTGCGCGCGGAGAGCGACCGGGCCGCGGTCCACGCCATCGACGTCAAGGACGCGACCCACTACCCGCTGACCCTGGTGGTGCTGCCCGGCCGCCGCCTGGTGCTCAACCTCGGCCACCGTACCGACCTGTTCACCACCGACACCGCACGCTCCGTGCTGGACCGGCTGGCCGGGCTGCTCACCGCGCTCCCGGCCGGGGCCGACGCCCCGCTGGCGGCGGCCGACCCCGGCGGCGCGGACCAGCGCGCCCGGGAACTGTCCGGCGGCACTGGCACCGTCCGCGACCTGCCCGCCGGGACACTGCCGGAGATCCTGGAGCGCCAGGCGGCCCGCACCCCGGACGCGATCGCCGTCCGCTTCGAGGACGGCACGCTGGACTACGCCGCCCTGCACGAGCGCGCCGACCGGCTCGCCCGGGTGCTGGCGGCCGGCGGCGCCGGGCCCGAGAAGATCGTCGCCCTGGCGCTCCCCCGCTCCCCGGAACTCGTCGTCGCGCTGCTCGCCGTCCTCAAGACCGGTGCCGCCTACCTGCCACTGGACCCGGGCCACCCGGCCGAGCGCCTCGGCCTGCTCCTCGACGAGGCCCGGCCCGTCGCCGTCGTCACCCCGCCCGGCGACGGGGGCGACACCCTGCCCCCGGGCCTCCCCCGCATCCCGGTGGACGCGAACGGCCCGGCCGACGGCCCCGCCCCCTGGCGCACGGCGGGGCTGCTCCCCGACCACCCGGCCTACCTCCTCTACACCTCCGGGTCGACCGGCCGCCCCAAGGGCGTCCTCGTCCCGCACCGGGGGATCGTCAACCGGCTCCGCTGGATGCAGCACGCCTACGGCCTCACCGCCGACGACCGGGTCCTCCAGAAGACCCCGGCAGGCTTCGACGTCTCGGTGTGGGAGTTCCTGTGGCCGCTGGCGGAGGGCGCGCAGCTGGTGCTGGCGGCACCGGACGGGCACCGCGACCCCCACTACCTGGCCGCCCTGATCGAGCGCCTCGGGGTGACCACCGCCCACTTCGTCCCGTCCATGCTCGGCGCCTTCCTCGATGCCCTGGGCCCCGCCGGCCCGGACGGCGAGCCACCCGTCCGGGCCGCGGCCTGCACCGCCGTCCTGCGCCGGATCATCGCCAGCGGCGAGGAACTGCCCCGCGACCTCGTCAACCGCACCGGCCGGCTGCTCGGCGTCCCTCTGCACAACTTGTACGGGCCCACCGAGGCATCCGTCGACGTCACCGCCTGGCCCTGCCCGCCCGGCATCGGCACCGGGGCCGTACCGATCGGGCGGCCGGTGTGGAACACCCGGGCGCTCGTCCTGGACTCGGCACTGCGGCCCGCCGCCCCCGGCGCGGTCGGTGAGCTGTACCTCGGCGGGGTGCAGCTGGCCCGCGGCTATCTGCGCCGGCCCGGCCAGACCGCCGAACGGTTCGTGGCCGACCCCTACGGCAGGCCCGGCGACCGGCTGTACCGCACGGGCGATCTGGCCCGCCGCCGCCCGGACGGCACCCTGGAGTTCGCCGGCCGCGCCGACGACCAGGTGAAGCTGCGCGGGCAGCGCATCGAGCCGGGCGAGACCGCGGCCGTGCTGGCGGCCCACCCCTCCGTGGCCCAGGCCGTCGTCGTCGTCCGCGACGACCCGCCCGCCGGGCCCCGGCTCGTGGGCTACGCGGTCACCGCGGACGGCGGCCCGCCCGACGAGGCGGCCCTCGCGGCGCACTGCGCCGCGCACCTGCCGGAACCACTGCGCCCGTCCGCCATCGTCCCTCTCCCCTCTCTGCCGTTGACCCCCAACGGGAAGCTGGACCGTGCCGCCCTGCCCGCCCCCGGGCGGCCCGCCGCCGGACCGGGCCGTGCCGCCCGTTCGCCCCATGAGGAGGTGCTGTGCGGCCTGTTCGCGGAGGTGCTGGGAGTGGAACGGGCAGGCATCGACGACGACTTCTTCGAACTCGGCGGGCACTCCCTGCTCGCCACCCGCCTGACCGGCCGCATCCGGGAGGTACTGGGCACGGACACCACCGTCCAGGCGCTGTTCCGGGCCCCCACCCCGGCCCGCCTGGCCGAACAGCTGGGCGCCGCCTACGCCGACGACGACGGGCTCGGCCCGCTGCTGCCGCTGCGCGCCGGGGGCAAACGCCCGCCGCTGTTCTGCGTCCACCCTGCCGCCGGACTCAGCTGGCCCTACGCCGGACTCCTCACCCACCTCGGCCGGGAGTACCCGGTCCACGGCCTCCAGGCGCGCGGACTCACCTCCGCCGAACCGCTGCCCGGTACCGCCCGGGAGATGGCCGAGGAGTACGTGGACCGCATCCGGTCGGTGCAGCCGCACGGCCCCTATCACCTGCTCGGCTGGTCGTTCGGCGGACTGATCGCCCACACCATGGCGGGTCTGCTGGAGGAGCGGGACGAAGAGGTCGGCCTGCTCGCCGTCATGGACGCCTACCCCCGCTTCGAGGGTGCCGAGGCCCACACCCCGGGGTTGGAGGACGTCCTCACCGGGCTCCTCGCCCACGCCGGACTACGGCCCGAGGACCTCGGGGAGGGGCCGCCCGACCTGGACCGGACCCTGGCCGCCCTGCGCGCCGCCGAATCCGCCCTCGGCCAGTTCGACCGCGACCGGCTGACGGCGATCGTCCGGGTCTTCCGGAACAACACCCGTATCCAGCGCGCCCTCGCACCACGCCCCTTCGGCGGCGACCTGCTGTTCTTCACCGCCACCGAGGGCCGAGGCCCCGGCTGGCCCACCGTCCACGACTGGCGGGAGCACATCGGGGGCCGCATCACCGGCATCGACGTCGCCTGCGACCACGGCTCGATGTCCCGGCCCGAACCGCTGGGCGTCATCGGCCGGGCCCTCGCGGACCGGCTGCGCGAGACCACCGCCCGGCGCGCCGCCCGCCACAGCTGACCATCACCCGCACCCCCCGTCCGACACACGAGAGGAACCCGTCATGACCAACCCCTTCGAGGACGCCGACGGCCGCTTCCTGGTGCTCGTCAACGACGAGAACCAGCACTCCCTGTGGCCCGCTTTCATCGAGGTGCCCGCGGGCTGGACCACCGCGCACGGCGAGGACACCCGCGAGGCATGCCTGAACTTCATCGAGGCCAACTGGACGGACATGCGCCCGGCGAGCCTCGTCTCCGCCATGGAGAGCGCCGGCCGATGACGGACGACCACACCTCCCCCCGAAGCCTGCCCGAGACGCTCCTCGACGACTATCTGAGCCTGGCCGACGACAGTTGCGTCGCCGTGCTCCCGCACGTCCTGCGCATCACGGCCGAACTGGGCCTGGCGGACCTGCTGGCGGACGGCGCCCGGTCCGCCGCCGACCTCTCCGATGCCGCGGGCACCGACCTCGACGCCCTGTACCGGCTGCTGCGCGCCCTCGCCACGGTCGGCGTCGTCGTGGAGGAGCCGCGGCGGGTCTTCCGTCTCACCGCGACGGGCGCCCGGCTGCGGGCCGACGCCCCCGGCAGCGTGCGCGCCTCGCTGCTGAACACCGATTCCCAGCGCGCCTGGCTGCGGGGCGCCGACACGCTGCGCACCGGCCGCTCGGTCTTCGACGAAGCGCTCGGCGGGGCGTTCTTCGACCACAAGAACGACCACGCGGAGGCCAACAGCGCCTTCCTGCAACGCATGGAGGAGCGGGCCGGACGGCTGTACCCGGGCCTCGCCACCGTCCCCAACTGGTCCGACTGCTCCGTCGTCATGGACATCGGGGGCGGCAACGGCTTCGTCCTGGACGGGGTCCTGCGCGCCGCGCCCCATCTGACCGGACTCCTCTTCGAACGCCCCGCCACCGTCGCGGCGGTCAGCGGCTCCCCGCGCATCCAGGCCCTGGGCGACCGCTGCCGCGTCATCGCGGGCGACTTCTTCGAGCGGATTCCCGGCGACGCCGACACCCACCTCATGTGCAGCGTCCTGCACGACTGGACCGACGAGCAGACCCTGCGCATCCTGCGCAACAGCCGCGCGGCCCTGCGCCCCGGCGGCCGTCTGCTCATCGTCGAGATGCTCGTCCCCGAGGACGGCCGGTGGCACCCGAGCGCCTGGAGCGACATCGGAATGATGGTGCTCACCGGGGGCCGCGAGCGCACCGCCGGCGAGTTCGCCGCTCTGCTCAGGCAAGCCGACTTCTCCGTGGCGTCGACCACCGCCGTACCGGATTCCCCCTTCTCGGTACTGGAAGCGAAATAACAGCCCGCCGAGACCGCAGAAAGAGGCCGACCGTGTCCGAACGCCCCCTGACCACCGCCTTCGACGACATCACCCTCAATCACATCGAGTGGTACGTCGCCGACCTGGCCGCGGCCGAGGCCGCCTTCACCGAGCAGTACGGCGGCCACCGGCTCGCCGTCCACGAGCCCGCCGAGGGCACCCACCGCTCCGTCGCCCTCGGCATCGGCCGGACCGCGATCGTGCTCACCCAGGGGCTGGCCGCCGACCACCCCGCTTCCCTCTTCGTCCGCGCCCGCGGCGACGGCGTCGCCGACCTCGCCCTGCGCACCCGCCACGTGCGCGCCGCCCACGCCTCCTCGCTCGCCCACGGGGCGCGCGACCGGAGCGCACCCATCGAGGAGAACGGTGCCGTACACGCCGCCGTCCGGGTCTTCGGGGATGTCGGGCACACCTTCGTGACCCCGCCGTCCGGCATCGAGGGCCGCTGGATCCCCGGGTTCGGGGCGCTGCCCGGCACCCCCGCCTCCACGACCGGCCTGACCGGCGCCGACCACTTCGCCGTCTGCCTGGACTCCGGTTCGCTGGAGGAGGTCGTGCGCTTCTACCGCACCGCCCTCGGCTTCGAGCAGACCTTCACCGAGCGCATCGTCGTCGGCCTCCAGGCCATGGACTCCCAGGTGGTGCAGAACGCCGCCCGGGACGTCACCCTGACCCTGCTCGAACCGGACGCCACCGCGGCCCCCGGCCAGATCGACCGCTTCCTCAAGGACAACGACGGCTCCGGCGTCCAGCACGTCGCGTTCGCGACCGGCGACATCGTGCGGGCCACCGCCGTGCTGCGCGAGCGGGGCGTGGAGTTCCTCACCACCCCCGGGGCCTACTACGACCGGCTGGCCGACCGCATCACCCTGGCCCGGCACGACCTCGCGGAACTGCGCGCCGCCCACGTACTGGCCGACGAGGACCATGGCGGCCAGCTGTTCCAGATCTTCACCCGCTCCACCCACCCGCGGAACACCCTCTTCTACGAGGTCGTCGAGCGCTGCGGCGCCACCACCTTCGGCAGCGGCAACATCAAGGCCCTGTACGAGGCCGTGGAGGCGGAACAGTCCGCGGGCCGGTCCCGTTGACCGGCCCCGGGGCCGCCGTCCGGAGCCTGGCGGACATCGAGCGCGCGGCCCGCGAGGCTCTGGCCCCGGACGTCTGGGACTTCGTGGCGGGCGGCAGCGGCGACGAACTCACCCTGGCGGGCAACCGGACCGCTCTGGACCAGGTGGCCCTGGTGCCCCGCGCGCTGACCGGCTGCGCGGCGGCCGACCCCGGCTGCACGGTCCTCGGTGAGCCGTGGCCGATACCGGCCGCCGTGGCCCCGATGGCGTACCAGAGGCTCCTTCACCCCGAGGGCGAGGTGGCCGCCGCCCGTGCGGCGGCGGCCGCCGGAGTCACGTACGTGATCAGCACCATGAGCAGCAGCCCGCTGGAGGAGATCACCGCCACCGGGGCCCGCACCTGGTTCCAGCTGTACTGGCTCAAGGACCGCGCCCGCACCGCGGAGCTGGTCCGGCGCGCCGAGCGGGCAGGGTGCGGGGCACTGATGCTCACGGTCGACGTGCCCGTGATGGGACGGCGCCTGCGCGACGCCCGCAACGGCTTCGCGCTGCCCGGCTCCGTGTCGGCCGCCCTGCTGGGCGACGGCCCGCACTCCGCCACCGCGCACACAGCGGATGACACCGGCTCCGCGGTCGCCCGGCACACCAGCGCCGTCTTCGACCCGGCGCTGAGCTGGCAGGACGTGGAGTGGCTGCGCGGGCTCACCTCACTGCCGCTGGCGCTGAAAGGCGTCCTCTCCCCCGCCGACGCCCGGCGCTCCGCCGACGCGGGCGTCGACCTGCTGGTGGTCTCCAACCACGGCGGCAGGCAGCTCGACGGGGCGATCGGCAGCGCCGACGCACTGCCCGCCGTCGCGTCCGCCGTCGCGGGCAGACTGCCGGTGCTCCTGGACAGCGGGGTGCGCGGCGGTACGGACGTGCTGCGCGCCCTGGCCCTCGGCGCCCGCGGCGTCCTGCTCGGGCGCCCCGTGCTGTGGGGGCTGGCGACGGACGGCGAAGCGGGCGTCCGCGCGGTGCTCGACCAGGTCAGGGACGAGCTGGAACACGCGATGCTGCTGGCCGGCTGCCCGACACCGGCCCACGCCCCTGGCCTGGCCCGCGGCACGGAGGGAACGCGATGACCGAGGGAACGCGATGACCAGAGCCACGGTGGCGGTACCCGGAGTGCGCCTGCACGCGTCGCAGCTGCACGGCTCGCTGGTCGAACCGCTGATGGACTCGATGAACTTCCTCAACGAGATCGCCAACCGGTACCCGAACGCGGTGTCCTTCGCCCCCGGCCGCCCGTACGAGGGGACGTTCGACTCCGCCGCACTAGCACGCTACCTGGAGCGTTACCGCACCTATCTGGCGACCGAGCGCGGCATGTCGGCCGAGGAGGTCAACCGGACCCTGTTCCAGTACGGGAGGACCAAGGGGATCATCCCCGAGCTGATCGCCCGCTCGCTGGCCGTGGACGAGGGCATCCACCTCGACGACCTCGAATCAGTGGTGGTCACGGTCGGCTGCCAGGAGGCGATGTTCCTGGTCATGCGGGCACTGCGGGTGGACGAACGGGATGTCCTGCTCACGGTCGCCCCGACGTATGTGGGGGCGGTCGGCGCGGCCCGGACGGCCGAGCTGCCGACCGTCCCGGTGGCGGACGGCCCGCTCGGCGTGGACCTCGACGACCTGGCCCGTTCGGTGGACACACTGCGCGGCGAGGGACGACGGCCCCGCGCCCTCTACGTCATCCCGGACTACGCCAATCCCTCCGGGGTGCGGATGGACCTGGCCACCCGCCGGAGCCTGCTGGACGCTGCCCGGGAGCACGGGCTCCTGCTGCTGGAGGACAACCCGTACGGCCTCTTCCACGACGGGAGCCGCCTGCCCACCCTCAAGGCGCTCGACACCGAGCGGCGCGTCGTCTATCTGGGCTCGTTCGCCAAGACCGGTCTGCCGGGGGCCCGGGTCGGCTTTGTGGTGGCCGACCAGGAGGTGGTGCGCGCGGACGGTTCGGTGGGCCTGCTCGCCGACGAGCTGGCCAAGATCAAGGGCATGGTCACGGTGAACACCCCGCCGGTGGCCCAGGCGGTCATCGGCGGCAAGCTGCTGGAGCACGGCTGTAGCCTCGTGGCGGCCAACCGGGCCGAACGCGAGGTCTATCAGGACAACCTGTCCCGTCTGCTGGCCGGTCTCGCCCGCCACTTCCCGCCGGCCACCGGGGTCCGCTGGAACCGGCCGTCGGGCGGGTTCTTCGTCGTCGTCGACGTGCCGTTCCCGGCCGACGACGCCCTGCTGGAGCACTCCGCACGGCGGCACGGGGTGCTGTGGTCACCGATGAGCCACTTCGACCCGCGGCCGGAGGCCCGCAACCGGCTGCGGCTGTCGTTCAGCTCCCTGTCCCCGGAACTCGTCGAGACCGGCCTCGACCGGCTGCACGCGATGGTGACCGAACGCCTGGGTGCCGCCTGAGCGGTCCCGGAACGCCCGAAGGGCGGCCACCTCGGTGAGGTGACCGCCCTTCGACGTGTACTGCCTACTGGTTGTACGGACCGTAGTCGTAGTCCTCCAGCGGAACGGCCTGGCCGGAGCCGGTGCCGAACGGCGAGTAGTCGATGTCGTCGTAGCCGACGGCCGAGTACATCGCGGCCTTGGCCTCCTCGGTCGGCTCGACCCGGATGTTGCGGTAGCGGGACAGGCCCGTACCGGCCGGGATGAGCTTACCGATGATGACGTTCTCCTTGAGGCCGATCAGGGAGTCCGACTTGGCGTTGATCGCCGCGTCGGTCAGGACCCTGGTCGTCTCCTGGAAGGACGCCGCCGACAGCCACGACTCGGTGGCCAGCGACGCCTTGGTGATACCCATCAGCTGCGGACGGCCGGAGGCGGGGTGACCGCCCTCGGTGACCACACGACGGTTCTCGGTCTCGAACTTCGACCGCTCGACCAGCTCGCCCGGAAGCAGCTCCGCGTCGCCGGACTCGATGATCGTCACACGGCGGAGCATCTGCCGGATGATGATCTCGATGTGCTTGTCGTGGATCGACACGCCCTGCGAGTTGTAGACCTTCTGGACTTCGCCGACCAGGTGGACCTGGACCGCACGCTGGCCGAGGATGCGCAGCACGTCGTGCGGGTTGGTGGCACCCACGGTGAGCTTCTGGCCCACCTCGACCGCGTCGCCCTCGCCCACGAGCAGACGGGCACGCTTCGAGATCGGGAACGCCGTCTCGTCGCTGCCGTCGTCCGGGGTGACCACGAGCTTCTTGGTCTTCTCGGTCTCCTCGATCCGCACCCGGCCCTTGGCCTCGGAGATCGGGGCGACACCCTTCGGCGTACGGGCCTCGAAGAGCTCGACGACTCGGGGCAGACCCTGGGTGATGTCGTCACCGGCCACACCACCGGTGTGGAAGGTACGCATCGTCAGCTGGGTACCGGGCTCACCGATGGACTGAGCGGCGATGATGCCGACCGCCTCACCGATGTCGACCAGCTTGCCGGTGGCCAGCGAGCGGCCGTAGCAGAAGGCACAGGTGCCGACCGCGGACTCGCAGGTCAGGACCGAGCGGGTCTTGACCTCCTCGACCCCGGCGGCCACGACGGCGTCGATCAGGACATCGCCCAGGTCGACATTTGCCGGCGCGATGACCTTGCCGTCGACGACGACGTCCTCGGCGAGCATCCGCGCGTACACGGACGTCTCGACGTCCTCCGCCTTGCGCAGCACACCGTCGGCACCGCGTTCGGCGATCCGCAGCTTCAGACCGCGGTCGGTGCCGCAGTCCTCCTCGCGGATGATCACGTCCTGCGAGACGTCCACCAGACGACGGGTCAGGTAACCCGAGTCGGCGGTACGCAGCGCGGTGTCGGCCAGACCCTTACGGGCGCCGTGGGTGGCGATGAAGTACTCCAGAACGGTCAGACCGTCACGGTACGACGCCTTGATCGGACGCGGGATGGTCTCGTTCTTGGCGTTGGCCACCAGACCACGCATACCGGCGATCTGACGCATCTGCATCATGTTTCCTCGCGCACCGGACTCGATCATGACGAAGATCGAGTTGGTCCGCGGGAAGTTGGCCTGCATGGCCTCGGACACCTCGTTGGTGGCCTTGTTCCAGATGACGACCATTTCCTGCGTGCGCTCGTCCCTGGTGATCAGACCGCGCTCGAACTGGTTCTGGACCTTGAGCGCCTCACCCTCGTAGCGCTCCAGGATCTGCGGCTTCTCCGGCGGACCGAGGATGTCGGAGAACGCCACGGTGACGCCGGAACGGGTCGCCCAGTGGAAGCCCGCCGCCTTCAGGTTGTCGAGCGTCGCCGCCACGATGACCTTGGGGTAGCGCTCGGCCAGGTCGTTGACGATCTCGGAGAGCTGCTTCTTGCCCACCGGGTAGTCGACGAACGGGTAGTCCTCGGGCAGCAGCTCGTTGAAGAGCGCCCGGCCCAGGGTCGTCCGCAGCCGGAACGGGTCGCCCTGCTGCCACGGCACGGCGGTGCCGTCCGTGTCGGCCTCCTCGGCGGCAGGCGGGGTCCAGCCGCGCGGCGGGATGGTGCCCACCGGGAAGCGGATGTCGACCTTCGCCTGGAGCGAGAGCTCCCGGTTGTCGAACGCCATGGTCGCCTCGGCGGTGGAGCCGAAGGACCGGCCCGCGCCCTTGATCTCGCGCTCCTCCTCGTCCGTGGTGAGGAAGAAGAGACCGAGCACCATGTCCTGGGTCGGCATGGTGACGGGACGACCGTCGGCCGGCTTCAGGATGTTGTTCGAGGACAGCATCAGGATGCGGGCCTCGGCCTGCGCCTCCGCGGAGAGCGGCAGGTGAACGGCCATCTGGTCACCGTCGAAGTCCGCGTTGAACGCGGTGCAGACGAGCGGGTGGATCTGGATGGCCTTGCCCTCGACCAGCTGCGGCTCGAAGGCCTGGATGCCCAGACGGTGCAGGGTCGGCGCACGGTTCAGCAGCACCGGGTGCTCGGCGATGACCTCTTCGAGCACGTCGTACACGACCGTACGGCCGCGCTCGACCATGCGCTTCGCCGACTTGATGTTCTGCGCGTGGTTCAGGTCCACCAGGCGCTTCATCACGAACGGCTTGAAGAGCTCCAGCGCCATGGCCTTCGGCAGACCGCACTGGTGCAGCTTGAGCTGCGGGCCGACGACGATCACGGAACGGGCCGAGTAGTCGACGCGCTTGCCGAGCAGGTTCTGACGGAAACGGCCCTGCTTGCCCTTGAGCATGTCGCTCAGGGACTTCAGCGGGCGGTTGCCGGGACCGGTGACCGGACGACCGCGGCGGCCGTTGTCGAACAGCGCGTCGACGGCCTCCTGGAGCATCCGCTTCTCGTTGTTCACGATGATCTCGGGGGCACCGAGGTCAAGGAGACGCTTGAGGCGGTTGTTGCGGTTGATCACACGGCGGTACAGGTCGTTCAGGTCGGAGGTCGCGAAGCGGCCACCGTCCAGCTGCACCATCGGACGCAGGTCCGGCGGGATGACCGGCACGCAGTCCAGCACCATGCCCTTGGGGCTGTTGCTGGTCTGCAGGAACGCGGAGACGACCTTGAGGCGCTTGAGCGCACGGGTCTTCTTCTGGCCCTTGCCGGTACGGATGATCTCGCGGAGGCGCTCGGCCTCCTCGTCCAGGTCGAAGGACTCCAGGCGCTTCTGCAGCGCCGCGGCACCCATCGAGCCGTCGAAGTACGTGCCGAAGCGGTCACGCAGCTCGCGGTAGAGCAGCTCGTCGCCCTCCAGGTCCTGGACCTTGAGGTTCTTGAAGCGGTTCCACACCTCGTCGAGACGGTCGATCTCGCGCTGCGCGCGGTCGCGCAGCTGCTTCATCTCACGCTCGGCGCCTTCGCGCACCTTGCGGCGCACGTCGGCCTTGGCGCCCTCGGCCTCCAGCTCGGCCAGGTCGGTCTCGAGCTTCTTGGCGCGGGCTTCGAGGTCGGCGTCACGCCGGTTCTCGACCTGCTGGCGCTCGACGGAGACGTGCGCCTCCAGCGACGGGAGGTCGCGCGTGCGGCGCTCCTCGTCCACGAACGTGATCATGTACGCGGCGAAGTAGATGACCTTTTCCAGGTCCTTCGGCGCGAGGTCGAGCAGGTACCCGAGGCGTGACGGGACGCCCTTGAAGTACCAGATGTGGGTCACGGGAGCGGCCAGCTCAATGTGGCCCATCCGCTCACGGCGCACCTTGGCGCGCGTGACTTCCACGCCACAGCGCTCACAGATGATGCCCTTGAAGCGGACACGCTTGTACTTGCCGCAGTAGCACTCCCAGTCCCGGGTCGGACCGAAGATCTTCTCGCAGAAGAGTCCGTCCTTCTCGGGCTTGAGCGTGCGGTAGTTGATGGTCTCCGGCTTCTTCACTTCGCCGTGCGACCAGGTCCGGATGTCGTCCGCGGTGGCAAGGCCGATCCGCAGCTCGTCGAAGAAGTTGACGTCGAGCACTTGTCGTCAATCCCTCTTTCGGGGGTTCGAGCCCCTCGCGTCAGCGAGTAGATGGGGCACTTCAGCAATGGTCTGAACGGGTCCGGGGAGAGCCGGCCGGATACGGGATCCGGCCGGCGAACCCGTCAGACCTCTTCGACGCTGCTCGGCTCGCGCCGGGACAGGTCGATACCGAGCTCCTCCGCCGCGCGGAAGACGTCCTCGTCCGTGTCACGCATCTCGATGGACATACCGTCCGAGGACAGCACCTCCACGTTGAGGCAGAGCGACTGCATTTCCTTGATGAGCACCTTGAAGGACTCGGGAATGCCGGGCTCGGGGATGTTCTCGCCCTTGACGATGGCCTCGTAGACCTTCACGCGGCCGGTCACGTCGTCGGACTTGATCGTCAGCAGCTCCTGGAGGGCGTACGCGGCGCCATAAGCCTCCAGCGCCCACACCTCCATCTCACCGAAGCGCTGGCCGCCGAACTGGGCCTTACCACCCAGCGGCTGCTGCGTGATCATCGAGTACGGGCCGGTCGAACGCGCGTGCAGCTTGTCGTCGACCAGGTGGTGGAGCTTGAGGATGTACATGTACCCGACCGAGATCGGGTCCGGGAACGGCTCACCGGAGCGGCCGTCGAACAGGTGCGCCTTGCCGGACGGCTGGACCATCCGGTTGCCGTCGCGGTTCGGGATCGTCGCCTCGAAGAGACCCGAGATCTCGTCCTCACGGGCACCGTCGAAGACCGGGGTGGCGACGTTGGTGCCGGAGGCGACCTCGTCGGCGCCGATGGCCTTCAGCCGCTCCATCCAGTCCTCGCTGCCCTCGACCTTCCAGCCCTGGCTGGCGAGCCAGCCGAGGTGGATCTCCAGGACCTGACCCGGGTTCATTCGGGACGGGACACCCAGCGGGTTGAGGATGATGTCGACCGGGGTGCCGTCCTCCAGGAACGGCATGTCCTCGATCGGCAGGATCTTCGAGATGACGCCCTTGTTGCCGTGACGGCCGGCGAGCTTGTCACCGTCGGTGATCTTGCGCTTCTGCGCGACGTACACGCGAACCAGCTGGTTCACGCCCGGCGGCAGCTCGTCGCCCTCCTCGCGGTCGAAGACCCGTACGCCGATGACCTTGCCGGTCTCGCCGTGCGGCACCTTCAGCGAGGTGTCACGGACCTCACGGGCCTTCTCGCCGAAGATCGCGCGGAGCAGTCGCTCCTCCGGGGTCAGCTCGGTCTCACCCTTGGGCGTGACCTTGCCGACCAGGATGTCTCCGGCGACGACCTCGGCACCGATCCGGATGATGCCGCGCTCGTCGAGGTCCGCGAGGACCTCCTCCGAGACGTTCGGGATGTCCCGGGTGATCTCCTCGGGGCCCAGCTTGGTGTCACGGGCGTCGACCTCGTGCTCCTCGATGTGGATCGAGGAGAGGACGTCGTCCTGGACCAGCCGCTGGCTGAGGATGATCGCGTCTTCGTAGTTGTGGCCCTCCCACGGCATGAACGCCACGAGGAGGTTCTTGCCCAGCGCCATCTCGCCGTTCTCGGTCGCCGGACCGTCGGCCAGAACCTGCTCGGCGATGACCCGGTCGCCCTCGTTCACGACAACCTTCTGGTTGACCGAGGTGCCCTGGTTCGAACGGGAGAACTTGTGCAGGCGGTACGTGGTGTACGTGCCGTCGTCGTTGGCGGTGGTGATGTAGTCCGCGGAGACCTCCTGGACCACACCGTCCTTCTCCGACTTGAGTACGTCACCGGCGTCGACGGCGCAGCGGTACTCCATGCCGGTGCCGACGAGCGGCGCCTCGGACTTGATCAGCGGAACGGCCTGGCGCATCATGTTCGCGCCCATGAGGGCACGGTTGGCGTCGTCGTGCTCCAGGAACGGGATCATGGCGGTCGCGACCGACACCATCTGGCGCGGGGAGACGTCCATGTAGTCGACGTCGTCACCGGGGACGTAGTCGACCTCTCCGCCACGACGGCGGACCAGGACGCGGGCCTCCTCGAACCGGAACTCGTCACTGAGCGGCGCGTTGGCCTGCGCGATGACGAACCGGTCCTCTTCGTCGGCCGTGAGGTAGTCGACCTCGTCGGTGACGACGCCGCCGGTGACCCTGCGGTACGGCGTCTCGATGAAGCCGAACGGGTTGATCCGTCCGTACGAGGCGAGCGAGCCGATCAGACCGATGTTCGGGCCTTCGGGGGTCTCGATCGGACACATACGGCCGTAGTGCGACGGGTGAACGTCACGGACCTCGAAGCCGGCCCGCTCACGGGACAGACCACCCGGACCGAGCGCGTTCAGACGGCGCTTGTGCGTGAGACCCGACAGCGGGTTGTTCTGGTCCATGAACTGGGACAGCTGGCTGGTGCCGAAGAACTCCTTGATGGAGGCGACGACCGGCCGGATGTTGATCAGGGTCTGGGGCGTGATCGCCTCGACGTCCTGGGTGGTCATGCGCTCGCGCACGACACGCTCCATACGGGCGAGACCCGTACGGACCTGGTTCTGGATCAGCTCGCCGACGTTGCGGATACGGCGGTTGCCGAAGTGGTCGATGTCGTCGGTCTCGACCATGATCGAGGTGCCGTTCTCACCGACCGTCTCGGTCTCCCCGGCGTGCAGCATGACCAGGTACTTGATGGTCGCGATGACATCGTCGGTGGTGAGCACGCCGGCGTCCAGCGGCTCGTCCGCGCCGAGCTTCTTGTTCACCTTGTAGCGGCCGACCTTCGCGAGGTCGTATCGCTTCGGGTTGAAGTAGAGGTTCTCCAGCAGCGTCTGAGCGGCCTCGCGCGTCGGCGGCTCGCCCGGACGCAGCTTGCGGTAGATGTCGAGCAGCGCGTCGTCCTGGCCCTGGGTGTGGTCCTTCTCCAGGGTGGCGCGCATTGACTCGTACTCGCCGAACTCCTCCAGGATCTGCTCGGTGGTCCAGCCGAGAGCCTTGAGGAGGACGGTCACTGACTGCTTGCGCTTGCGGTCGATGCGGACACCGACCATGTCGCGCTTGTCGATCTCCATCTCCAGCCAGGCACCCCGGGACGGGATGATCTTGGCGGAGAAGATGTCCTTGTCGGACGTCTTGTCGATCGACGAGTCGAAGTAGACACCCGGCGAACGGACGAGCTGGGACACCACGACACGCTCGGTGCCGTTGATGACGAAGGTGCCCTTGTTGGTCATGAGCGGGAAGTCGCCCATGAAGACCGTCTGGGACTTGATCTCGCCGGTCTCGTTGTTGGTGAACTCGGCCGTGACGAAGAGCGGGGCGGCGAACGTGAAGTCGCGCTCCTTGCACTCGTCGATGGAGTTCTTGGACGGCTCGAAGCGGTGATCGCGGAAGGTCAGCGACATCGACCCGGAGAAGTCCTCGATCGGGGAGATCTCCTCGAAGATCTCCTCCAGACCTGACTTCCTGGGGACGTCCTGCCCACTCTCCAGAGCCGCCTCGACACGAGCCTTCCAAGCGGCGTTACCGAGCAGCCAGTCAAAGCTCTCGGTCTGCAGCGCCAGGAGGTTCGGAACCTCGAGGGGCTCCTTGATCTTTGCAAAGGAGATGCGCAGCGGGGCGGTGCTGGCACCGTTGTTCGTATTCGTGGTCGAGGCGTTGCGCGAGGCGGCCAAGAGGGGGTCCTTCCGAGGGCTCGGACTCACTACGCGCGTACCGGTCCCAAGCGGGGCACGGAGGGGGAAAGCCCTGTTCAGGGCCGTTCACTCACCGATGCTCTTGCGAGGGGGTGCCCCTGGTGACGGGCAGGGAGCAGCTAACAGGCAGCGCAAAGGGTCAGTGTAGCCACTTGGCACACTGATGTCCAGACCGGGTTTTCCGACACCCTCGTTTTTCTCAACACCCTTGTCTCAACTGCGGCAACTCAACTGCGTCAAGCCTCGCGCCGTAGGCGCACATCGATACTGCCCTCTTCGCCGTCGATCCATGCCTCGGATGCGGATCGATTGTGACGACGCGTCCTGAGAATTGCGCGCTGCGTGCGGTTCGTCAAGGCCCCCCACCCCACGCGGAAGGTCACGGGGCGTACGGAAGCACGGCGATGATCACGATACTCGCCGCGCGCCGAAGAGCAAGGCAGCCCCCACCAGCACGCGAAAGGGCGACCACCCGACTGGGTGATCGCCCTTCGCGTCAGCATCGCGCCTCGCGGCGCCGAGACTGCCTCCGTACGCCTACAGGCGGCCGGTGACGGACTCGTACGGGGTCACTTGACCTCGACGGAGGCGCCGGCGCCCTTGAGGGACTCGGCGGCCTTGTCAGCGGCCTCCTTGGCGACCTTCTCGAGGACGGGCTTCGGGGCGCCGTCCACGAGGTCCTTGGCCTCCTTGAGGCCCAGGGAGGTCAGCTCACGCACGACCTTGATGACCTGGATCTTCTTCTCGCCGGCACCCGTGAGGATGACGTCGAACTCGTCCTGGACCTCTTCGGCCTCGGCGGGGGCACCCGGGGCACCGGCGACCGGCGCGGCGACCGCGGCGGCGGCGGTGACGTCGAACTTCTCCTCGAACGCCTTCACGAACGCGGAGAGCTCGATGAGGGTCATGTCCTCGAACTGCGCGAGCAGGTCTTCCTGGCTGAGCTTCGCCATGATGGCGGTCCTTCCACTAATTCGGCTGGTGCCGTATGTACAGTTCCGCGGGCGTACCGGCCCGCTGCGACCGAGCGAGCGTGATTACTCGGAGTCGGCCTCGGCGGGAGCCGGCGTACCGGCACCGCCCTGCTCTTCCTTCTTGACGCGAAGCGCTTCCGCGGTGCGGACGAACTTCGACGGAAGCGCCTGGAAGAGCGAGGCAGCCTGCGACTGCTTGCCCTTCATGGCACCCGCCAGCTTGGAGAGCAGAACCTCGCGGGACTCGAGGTCCGCGAGCTTCTTGATCTCATCGGCGCTCAGCGCCTTACCATCGAGGACGCCGCCCTTGATGATGAGATTCGGGTTGTCCTTGGCGAAGTCACGAAGACCCTTCGCCGACTCCACCGGGTCACCGGTGACGAAGGCAACCGCCGTCGGACCCGCGAAGAGGTCGTCCAGCGTGTTGATCCCGGCCTCGTTGGCCGCGATCTTGGTCAGCGTGTTCTTCACCACGGCGTACTGGGCGTTCTCACCGAGAGAACGACGCAGCTCCTTGAGCTGCGCCACGGTGAGACCCCGGTACTCGGTCAGCACGGCGGCGTTCGAGCTGCGGAACTTGTCCGTCAGCTCGGCTACCGCGGCAGCCTTGTCGGGCCTTGCCATGAGCGTCGGCCTCCTTCCGGGTGATGAGGACCGCTCAGAAGGGGCTGGGCAAAACGAAACGCCCCGGCGCAGGCGCACGGGGCGTAGCTCGACCGAATGGAATCCGGGAGCTGTCCACAGTCACCTGCGCAGGTCGTCCGCAGCTAGCGGATCCTTCGGCCGCCGCACCCTCTTACGAGCACACGGCAACGACCAGCGGTCTTTGGCTTCCGGGGAAGACTACGGGAAGGACATGTCCCGTGCCAAATCGGCCGGACGGGACCGTACGGACAAAGCCGGTCCCCGCGCCTCCGGAGAGGTGCGGGGACCGGCTTTCGTACGCGAGACCCGCGGCCGCCGTCAGTGTCAGACGGAGGCCGGGTCCTCCTCGACGAGGAGGTTGCGGGTGCGGTTGGCGTCCAGCGGGATGCCGGGGCCCATCGTCGTGGCCAGGGTCGCCTTCTTGATGTAGCGGCCCTTGGCGGCGGACGGCTTGAGACGGAGGACTTCCTCCAGCGCCGCGGCGTAGTTCTCGACCAGCTTCGTCTCGTCGAAGGAGACCTTGCCGATGATGAAGTGCAGGTTCGAGTGCTTGTCGACGCGGAACTCGATCTTGCCGCCCTTGATGTCGTTCACAGCCTTGGTGACATCGGGGGTGACGGTGCCGGTCTTCGGGTTCGGCATCAGACCACGCGGGCCGAGGACGCGGCCGAGGCGGCCGACCTTGCCCATGAGGTCCGGGGTGGCGACGACGGCGTCGAAGTCCAGACGGCCCTTCGAAACCTCGTCGATGAGTTCGTCGGCGCCGACGATGTCGGCGCCCGCGGCACGCGCGGCCTCGGCACGGTCACCGGTCGCGAAGACCAGGACCCGGGCGGTCTTGCCGGTGCCGTGCGGAAGGTTCACGGTGCCACGGACCATCTGGTCGGCCTTGCGCGGGTCGACGCCCAGCCGCATGGCCACCTCGACGGTGCCGTCGAACTTGGTGGTGGTGGTGTCCTTGGCGATACGGACCGCCTCGAGCGGGGCGTACGTACGCTCCCGGTCGATCTTGGCGTCCGCGCCGCGGAGAGCCTTGCTGCGCTTCACTTCGTCTCCTGGTGGTTCATCAGGTGTGGAGGTCGTGGTCCGGGCCGCGCATGGCCCTGCCACTGGGGCTTGCCCGGCTGGGTCAGCCCTCGACCGTGACGCCCATGGAACGGGCGGTGCCGGCGATGATCTTCTCGGCGGCGTCCAGGTCGTTGGCGTTCAGGTCGGGCATCTTGGTGGTGGCGATCTCGCGCACCTGGTCGCGGGTGAGCTTCGCGACCTTCTTGACGTGCGGCTCGCCTGAGCCCTTGTCCACGCCCGCGGCCTTGAGGATCAGCTTGGCGGCCGGCGGCGTCTTGGTGATGAAGGTGAAGGAGCGGTCCTCGTAGACCGTGATCTCCACCGGCACGACCATGCCACGCTGCGACTCGGTCGCGGCGTTGTAGGCCTTGCAGAACTCCATGATGTTGACGCCGTGCTGGCCCAGCGCGGGGCCGACCGGCGGAGCCGGGTTGGCCGCGCCGGCGCTGATCTGGAGCTTGATAAGCCCCGTGACCTTCTTCTTCTTGGGAGGCATTGCTCTCTCCGGGTCCTAGTGAGAGTTTTCAGCCAGCCGTCCGGTCATCCGGATGGAGGCATACCGCACAACGATAACGGGTATAGCTGCGCGGCCAAAAACCGACAGGTCAGACAGCTGTATGAGCCTGTCTGACCTGTCGGAAGCTGCTGTCGCGGGCGGGCGCCGAGGCGCACACCGCCCGCTGGGCTCAGTTCTTCTGGATCTGGTCGAAGCTCAGCTCGACCGGGGTCTCGCGGCCGAAGATCTCGACCAGGCCCTTGACCTTCTTCGAGTCGGCGTTGATCTCGTTGATGGTCGCCTGGAGCGTGGCGAACGGACCGTCGGTGACGGTGACCGAGTCGCCGACCTCGAAGTCCAGCACCTGGACCTCGACCTTGCGGGACGGAGCGGGCTTGCCCTCGGCCTCCGCGGCCTCACGGGCCGCCTTCTCCTCGGCCTCCGGCGCGAGCATCTTGACGATCTCGTCCAGGGTCAGCGGGTACGGGTCGTAGGCGTTGCCCACGAAGCCGGTGACACCGGGGGTGTTGCGGACGACGCCCCAGGACTCGTTCGTCAGATCCATGCGCACCAGGACGTAGCCCGGGAGCTTGTTCTGGCGAACGTTCTTGCGCTCGCCGTTCTTGATCTGGACGATCTCTTCCTCGGGGACCTCGGCCTGGTAGATGAACTCCTCGACGTTCAGCGAGACGGCGCGCTGCTCCAGGTTGGCCTTCACGCGCTTCTCGTAGCCCGCGTAGGTGTGGATCACGTACCACTCGCCGGGCAGCCCGCGGAGTTCCTCACGGAGGGCGGCGACCGGGTCGGCGGGAGCCTCGGGCTCTTCGTCGGCCTCGACCTCGTCCGCGTCGGCCTCGTCCGCGTCGACCTCGTCGGCGGCGGACTCGTCGGTGCCGTCCTCCGCGGGGTCGTCCTCGTCGTCCTCGATGTGGAGCGCGGCTTCCTCGGCCGGCTCGCCCGCGGCGACGTCAGCGGCTTCGGCCTGGTCTGGCTCGACAGCGTCCGCCGCCTCGACGATGCCGGTTTCGTCCTCGCGGGACTCCACCGACTCGCTGGCGTCGTTCAGTTTCGGGTCAGACACGGTGGCTGCTTCTTCCTGGCTCAATGGGTGGAACACGCGAAAGGGGCGCCGCGCGGGGCGCCCTCGCGGGATCAGCCGAAGACGTACTTGATTGCTTGCTGGAAGCCATAGTCAATCACGGTCACCAAACCGATCATGACGACGACGAAGACAATCACCACAGTGGTGTACGTGGTCAGCTGATTGCGAGTCGGCCAGACGACCTTGCGCAGCTCGGCGACGATCTGACGGTAGAAGAGCGCGAGACGGCCCAGAGGGCCCTTCTTGCCGCGCTTGCCGCCCTTGCGGGGCTTCTTCGACTCGGCGGACTCATCGTCGGCATCAGGCTTGTCGATGGAGCCCACGGCGTCCGTCACGCTCTCTCACCTGATTCCGGGTCGTGGCCGTGCCGCGCCCGGGGGAGCCGCACGGCGATGCATTCAATGTACGTACATGCGCACACATCCTGGCGAAGATGTGTGTAGCAGGGCCGGAGGGACTTGAACCCCCAACCGCTGGTTTTGGAGACCAGTGCTCTACCAATTGAGCTACGACCCTTTGCGTTTTCCCCAACCTACCGCATCCGACCGGATGCACGGAGTGCCCGGTACGGACCTGGTGGCTGAGGGCCAACGACGAGTGAGTGTACGTGGTCGCGGCCCCCGCGTCGAACAGCTTCCCCCACGACGGTCGCGGCCCACGTCCCGCGCGGCGGTCTTTCTTCTCCGTCCACCCATGTGTCCACCCAGCGAAACCTGTGTGCCAGGGAGGTTTCGGGTCTGGGACCATGGGCCCATGAGCGCTGCAATCCCTCCGACCGAGCGCCGGGTCTCCGCCCGTATCGGCGCGATCTCCGAGTCCGCGACCCTGGCCGTGGACGCCAAGGCCAAGGCCCTGAAGGCAGCCGGGCGTCCGGTGATCGGCTTCGGCGCCGGCGAGCCCGACTTCCCGACGCCCGGCTACATCGTCGAGGCCGCTGTCGAGGCGTGCCGCGACCCCAAGTACCACCGCTACACCCCGGCCGGGGGGCTCCCCGAGCTCAAGGCCGCGATCGTCGCGAAGACGCTGCGCGACTCCGGCTACGAGATCGAGCCCGCCCAGGTCCTGGTGACCAACGGCGGCAAGCAGGCGATCTACGAGGCGTTCGCGGCCATCCTGGACCCGGGCGACGAGGTCATCGTCCCCGCTCCGTACTGGACGACGTACCCCGAGTCGATCCGGCTGGCCGGCGGTGTCCCGGTAGAGGTCGTGGCCGACGAGACCACCGGCTACCGCGTCTCCGTCGAGCAGTTGGAGGCCGCGCGTACCGAGCGTACGAAGGTCGTCCTCTTCGTCTCGCCGTCCAACCCGACGGGCGCCGTCTACAGCGCCGCCGACACCGAGGCCATCGGCCGCTGGGCCGTCGAGCACGGCCTGTGGGTGATGACGGACGAGATCTACGAGCATCTCGTGTACGGCGACGCCGCCTTCACCTCGCTGCCGGCCGTCGTGCCGGAGCTGCGCGACAAGTGCGTCGTGGTCAACGGTGTGGCCAAGACCTATGCGATGACCGGCTGGCGTGTGGGGTGGATCGTCGGCCCCAAGGATGTCGTCAAGGCCGCGACCAACCTCCAGTCGCACGCGACGTCCAATGTCGCCAATGTCTCGCAGGCCGCCGCGATCGCCGCCGTCTCCGGTGACCTCACCGCGGTCGCCGAGATGCGCGCCGCCTTCGACCGGCGCCGCCGGACCATCGTGCGGCTGCTGAACGAGATCGACGGCGTCGTCTGCCCGGAGCCGGAGGGTGCCTTCTACGTGTACCCGTCGGTGAAGGCCCTGCTGGGCAAGGAGATCCGCGGCAAGCGCCCGCGGACATCGGTCGAGCTGGCCGCGCTGATCCTGGACGAGGCCGAGGTCGCGGTCGTCCCCGGAGAGGCGTTCGGTACGCCCGGCTATCTGCGGCTGTCGTACGCGCTCGGCGACGAGGACCTGGCGGAGGGCGTCGGCAGGCTCCAGAAGCTGCTGGGCGAGGCCGCGGAGTGACGTTCCCCCACCGACTCACGTGAGTCGGTGCGCGGGCCCCCGGCTTACCGCCGGGGGCCCGTTTTTGCGTTCGGACAAGATCTCGATCGGGGAAAGTGGCTGCCGGTCGGCGCGAGCATGCGGCAGGATCTACGAATGGAGAGCACCACCCGCCCCCGCGACCTCAGCCTGCTGCCCAAGGCTCATCTGCATCTGCACTTCACCGGTTCGATGCGGCCCACGACGCTGCTCGAACTCGCCGACAAGTACGGCGTTCATCTCCCCGAGGCGCTGACCAGCGGCGAACCGCCCAGGCTGCGCGCGACCGACGAACGCGGCTGGTTCCGTTTCCAGCGGCTCTACGACATCGCCCGGTCCTGTCTGCGGACGCCCGAGGACATCCAGCGGCTCGTGCGCGAGGCGGCCGAGGAGGATGTACGGGACGGCTCGGGCTGGCTGGAGATCCAGGTCGACCCCACCTCGTACGCCCCCCATCTCGGCGGACTGATCCCGGCCCTGGAAGTCATCCTGGACGCCGTGGACACCGCGTCCAGGGAGACCGGCCTGGGGATGCGGGTGCTGGTGGCGGCGAACCGTATGAAGCATCCGCTGGAGGCCAGGACCCTGGCCCGGCTCGCCGTCCGGTACGCGGACCGGGGGGTCGTCGGCTTCGGGCTCTCCAACGACGAGCGCCGCGGGATGGCCAGGGACTTCGACCGGGCCTTCGCGATCGCCAGGGACGGCGGGCTGCTGGCCGCGCCGCACGGCGGTGAGCTGACCGGGCCCGCGTCCGTACGGGACTGCCTGGACGATCTGCGGGCGGCCCGTATCGGGCACGGCGTCCGCGCGGCGGAGGACCCCAAGCTGCTGCGCAGGCTCGCGGAGCGCGGGGTGACCTGCGAGGTCTGCCCGGCCTCCAATGTCGCGCTGGGCGTCTACGAGAAGCCGGAGGACGTCCCGCTGCGGACGCTGTTCGACGCCGGGGTCCCGATGGCGCTGGGCGCGGACGACCCGCTGCTGTTCGGCTCACGGCTGGCGGCGCAGTACGAGCTGGCCCGTCGGCACCAGGGGTTCAGCGACACCGAACTGGCCGAGCTGGCGCGGCAGTCGGTACGGGGTTCCGCGGCGCCGCGGGAGGTCCGGGAGAAGCTCCTGACGGGCATCGACGGCTGGCTGGCCGGCTGACGCGCGGTGCATCCGGCCAGATAGACGGCTAGAGGCTGACGCCGACCGTCACCGGTTCGTTGACCAGGGTGATCCCGAACGCCTCCTGGACCCCGGCCACCACCTCCCGGGCGAGCACGAGCAGATCCTCGGTGGTCGCCGTGCCCCGGTTGGTGAGGGCGAGGGTGTGCTTGGTGGAGATACGGGCCGGGCCCGTGCCGTACCCCTTGGTGAAACCGGCCCGGTCGATCAGCCAGGCCGCGGAGGTCTTCGTACGCCCCTCCCCGTCCGGGAAGCCGGGCGGCGTCACCTCGTCGCCGAGGCGGGCCCGTACGCGCGCGACGAACTCCGCGTACTCCCGGTCGGTCAGGATCGGGTTGGTGAAGAAGGAGCCGGCCGACCAGGTGTCGTGGTCCTCGGGGTCGAGCACCATGCCCTTGCCCGCCCGCAGTTTGAGGACGGTGTCCCGCGCGGTCTCCGCAGGGACGCGGTCGCCGGGTCCGACCCCGAGGACGCGGGCCGTCTCGGCGTACTTGAGGGGGGCGGAGAGCCCCTGCGCGTCCTCCAGGGCGAAGCGGACCCGCAGCACGACCCAGCGCTCCGGGTGCTGCTTGAACCGGCTGTGGCGGTACGAGAAGCCGCAGTCGGCGTTGGTGAGCGTGACCGTCCGCCCGGTGGAGCGGTCGTAGGCGACGACGTCGGTGAGGGTGCTCGACACCTCCTGGCCGTACGCGCCGACGTTCTGGATCGGCGTGGCGCCGGCCGAGCCGGGGATCCCGGCGAGGCATTCGATGCCGGCCAGGCCCGCCTCGACGGTACGGGCGACGGCGTCGCTCCAGATCTCCCCGGCGGCCAGCTCCAGCGTGGTGCCGTCGAGCGAGAAGCCCTTGGTCGCGATGCGCAGGGCGGTGCCGTCGAAGCCCTTGTCCCCGATGATCAGATTGCTGCCGCCGCCGATGATCAGCAGCGGCGTACCGGCGTCGTCCGCCTCGCGCACGGCGGCGATCACTTCGTCGTCGGTGACCGCCGTGACCAGGCGGGTCGCCGGGCCGCCGAGGCGGAAGGTGGTCAGTGGGGCGAGAGGGGCGTCGTGGAGTTCCTGCACGGGACAAGGGTACGGGCCGCTGCGATCGCGACTGCGATCGCAGCGGCCCGACATCAGACGGCCGCGGGCTCGGGCTCGGGCTCGTCTCCCTGCCCGGCCGGGCGGACGCCCAACATGACCAGGCCGACGGCCGAGGCGAGGTGGAGCCCCCTACCGACCCCGCTGATGACCAGCGCGGGCAGCCGCACCGCGTACGGCGTGTCCGGCCGGGGACGACCAGCGCGAACAGCCCCGTGCGCAGTGATCACTCAGCCGGGTACGGGTCGATCGCTCAGGCGAGCCGGACAACGGCGCGGGACATGCCCAGCACCTTCTGTCCCGCGCTCATCGCCGTCAGATCCACCCGGACGCGGTTGTCCTCCAGCTTGGCCGCGACCTTCGCGCTGACCTCGATCAGCGCGCCCCGGTCGTCATTGGGCACCACGACCGGCTTGGTGAAGCGGACGCCGTACTCGACGACGGCTCCCGGGTCGCCCACCCAGTCGGTCACCACCTGGATCGCCTCGGCCATGGTGAACATGCCGTGCGCGATGACGTCCGGCAGCCCGACCTCCTTGGCGAACTTCTCGTTCCAGTGGATCGGGTTGAAGTCCCCGGAGGCGCCCGCGTACCGCACCAGCGTCGCGCGCGTGAGGGGGAAGTCACGGGCCGGCAGCTCCGTACCGATCTCGACCTCGTCGTAACCGATCTTCGCGGTCACCGGCCTCACGCCCCCTCGGCGGCGCGCGCCACCAGTTTGGTCCACGCGGTCACGACGTGCTCGCCCGCTTCGTCGCGCACCTCACCGCGGACATCGATGATGTCGTTCCCCGCCAGGGACTTGATCGCCTCGATGGTCGACGTGACGCTCAGCCGGTCGCCCGCCCGCACGGGACGGGTGTACGCGAACTTCTGGTCGCCGTGCACCACACGGCTGTAGTCCAGCCCCAGCTGCGGATCGGCGATGACGTCGCCCGCGGCCTTGAAGGTGATCGCGAAGACGAAGGTCGGCGGCGCGATCACATCGCAGTACCCGAGGGCCTTGGCGGCCTCCAGATCGGTGTACGCCGGATTGGGGTCGCCCACCGCCTCGGCGAACTCGCGGATCTTCTCCCGGCCGACTTCGTACGGCGCGGTGGGCGGATAGCTCCGCCCCACGAAGGACTGATCGAGCGCCACTGACTCGCTCCCTCCTGATGTAAAGGACCACAGGCCTGCTGGAGACCCTGATGTAGACAAGGAAACGACACGAGGCCGTCCCCAACCGGGGACGGCCTCGCATACGAGCCTGATTCAGCGCGTTTCGCGGTGCGCGGTGTGCGAGTTGCAGCGCGGGCAGTGCTTCTTCATCTCAAGACGGTCCGGGTTGTTACGCCGGTTCTTCTTGGTGATGTAGTTCCGCTCCTTGCACTCCACGCAGGCCAGCGTGATCTTCGGGCGGACGTCGGTGGCAGCCACGTGAGTGCTCCTTGGACGGACAACGGATGAACGGATGAACGCAGAAAAGAGTAGCCGATCGAAGGACCGACCCCACAATCGGCTACTTTGTGTAGCGGTGACCGGACTTGAACCGGTGACACAGCGATTATGAGCCGCTTGCTCTACCGACTGAGCTACACCGCTTCGATGTTGGATCTCCTCGCCCGAAGGCGAGGATCACCGAACATCTGAGCCCCAATACGGAATCGAACCGTAGACCTTCTCCTTACCATGGAGACGCTCTACCGACTGAGCTATTGGGGCGAGCGATGAAGACATTACACGGTCGGTTGCCGATCGCCCAAATCCGTTTTCCCGCCCCTCACCCCACGCGTCCCGCGGTGTCCCGTACGCCACTGGTGGGCTCGCCGGTACGACTATTGCGCTCCTCCTCGAACGCCGGCTGAGGCGCCCCTAGGCTCGACTCACGCTGCGTGATCTTGCACGCCGGAGTCCGACCAGAAAGCCCTCACCAGGAGCCCGATGCCCGACAGCCAGCCGCAGCCGCAGCCGTCCGACGGAGCCCCTGCCGACACCACCGCGCTCGTCCTGTGCGGCGCCCGTCTCACCGACGGCCGCACCGTGGACGTACGGCTCAGCTCGGGCCGGATCGAGGCCGTGGGCACGGCGGGCAGTCTCGCCGCGTACGGCACCCGGCTGGATCTGGCCGGCTATCTGCTGCTCCCCGCCCCGGCAGAGCCGCACGCCCACAGTGACACCGCCCTCACCGCGCTCACCCCCGACGGACCGGGCTCCTACTCCCCCGAGGACGTGCAGCGCCGCGCCACCGAGGCCGCCCTGCTCCAGCTCGGTCACGGCGCGACCGCGCTGCGCTCCCACGTACGGATCGGGGACGCGCAGGAGCTGGGCCGCATGGAGGCGGTGCTCCAGGCCCGCCGTTCGCTGCGCGGTCTCGCCGATCTGACCGCCGTCGCCGTACCGCGCCTGCTGACGGGCCTCGCGGGCGCCGACGGGCTCGCGATGCTGCGGGACGCGGTGAAGATGGGCGCGGGGGTGGTGGGCGGCTGCCCCGACCTGGACCCGGATCCGGCCGGGTACGCGGAAGCGGTGCTGGGGATCGCGGCCGAGCACGGCTGCCCCGTCGATCTGCATACGGACGGTGACGATCCGGTCCGGCTCGCCCGGCTCGCCGCGATGGCGGGCGGCCTGCGGCCCGGGGTGACGCTCGGGCCGTGCGCGGGGCTGGCCAGGCTGCCCGCCGAGACCGCCGCGCGGGCCGCCGGGCAGCTGGCGGCGGCCGGCGTGACGGTGGTCTGTCTGCCGCAGGGCGGCTGCGGGGGCGTGGAACGCACGGATGTGGAGCGGGTGGACACGGACCGGCGCGGCGGCGCGGACCGGCGCGCCGCGCAACCGCCCGGCGCGGAGTCATGGGGCTCCGGGCTGCCGGGCGCCGAGCGCGGCGTCGCCCCCGTACAGCTGCTGCGGGCGGCCGGGGTGCGGATCGCGGCGGGCAGCGGGGCGCTGCGGGACGTGTCGAATCCGGTCGGGCGCGGGGATCCGCTGGAGGCCGCCTACCTGCTCGCGTCACAGGGCGGCATGCGGGCGGCGGACGCGTACGACGCGGTGAGCGGGGCCGCGCGGGCGGCGATGGGGCTGCCCGCGGTACGGGTGGAGGCGGGCTTTCCCGCGGAGTTGCTGGCGGTACGCGGGGAGCGGATCGAGGGCGTGCTGTCCCTGGCGTACAGCAGGATCGTCATCCACCGGGGGCGGGTCGTGGCGCGGACGAGCGCGGTGCGGGAGTACTGCGACTCGGCGGCGGCCGTCGCGCTGGAACTGCCCCGGCAGGGACGGTCCGTCCTGGGTAACCCCGGTCCCTGAGCGGGATGGCGGGTCAGCGGCGAACGGCCCCCGGACGTACGGTCGTGAGCATGCGAATCGTGATTGCCGGAGGACATGGTCAGATCGCGCTGCGGCTGGAGCGCCTGCTCGCCGCGCGCGGACACGAGGCCGCGGGCATCATCCGCGACCCGGCGCAGGCGGAGGATCTGCGCGACGCCGGCGCCGAACCGGTCGTCCTGGACCTGGAGTCGGCCTCGGTGGAGGAGGTGGCCGCGGTACTGGAGGACGCGGACGCGGCCGTGTTCGCCGCGGGCGCGGGCGGCGGGAGCGGAGCGGCCCGCAAGGAGACGGTGGACCGGGGCGCGGCGGTCCTCTTCGCGGACGCCGCCGAGCGCGCGGGCGTACGCCGCCACCTCGTCGTCTCGTCCATGGGCGCGAACCCGGACCACCGGGGCGACGAGGTCTTCGACGCGTATCTGCGGGCCAAGGGCGCGGCGGACGCGTACGTACGGTCCAGGTCCGGGCTCGACTGGACGATCCTGCGGCCGGGGATGCTGACGAACGACCCCGGGACGGGGCTCGTGCGGCTCGCGGAGTCGACGGGGCGGGGGCCGGTGCCACGCGACGATGTGGCGGCGGTACTGGCCGAGTTGGTGGAGAGCCCGGGGACCGCGGGGCGGACGCTGGACCTGATCGCCGGGACGGTGCCGGTGGCCGAGGCGGTGCGGGCGGCGGGCGGGCGATGAGTTCCGCGCCCCGGGGCGGTCCTTGCTCCCATGAACGAGGACCTGAGCGTGGAGAGCGTGGTTGAGGACATGGACCGGAGCAAGCCCGTGAACCTGCCGAAGATCGTCCGACGGGGCGAGCAGCCGTACGTCGCCATCGGGAGATCCGTGCGGATGGAGGAGTTCCCGACGATCGCCGACCGGCTGCCCGAGCTCATCGGCTGGGTGCTCGGCCAGGGCCTGGAGATGGCCGGAGCGCCGTTCTTCCGCTACCGCACCATCGACATGGACGGCGAGTCGGAGGTGGAGGCCGGTGTCCCGCTGGCGTCGGCCCCGGAGCCGGAGGGCGACATCCGCGTCGGGACGCTGCCCGCCGGCCACTACGCGACGATCACTCACCTCGGCCACTTCGAAGGGCTGTTGGCGGTGACCAAGGCGCTGCGGGAGTGGGCGGAGCACGAGGGGCTGGAGTGGGACATGACCGTCGTCGACGGGGTGGAGCACTGGGGCTGCCGGCTGGAGTCGTACAAGACCGACCCGCGGGCGGAACCGGACCCGGCCAACTGGGAGACGGAGCTGGCGTTCCGGCTCGCCGACGTGGCCCCTGGCGAGTAGCGCGGCCCGGCCGAGCGGTACGGCCCGGCGGCCGGACAGGAGAATGGCCCTCGCCCCGCGGAGACGTGGGGCGAGGGCCATTCGCACGTGTCACGCCGGCCCGGCTTCCGTGGGCCGCGCGTGCGCGCCCGGGTTCCCCGTCCGGCCGGCCGCGAACGCTCCGGGGCCGTGGCGACAAGTACAGGGTGAGGCCGCTGTGCATGCGGTGACGAGGGGAGGTCCGGTGGAAACGGACGAAGATCTGCTCACCCGCTCGATACGGGAGCCGGAGGCGTTCGAGCTGTTGGTGGTGCGGCATTCGGGGGCGCTGCACGGCTACCTCGCGCGCCGGGCGCCGGGAGCCGCGGACGATCTGCTGGCGGAGGTGTGGCTCCAGGCCTTCACGGGCCGCGGTACGTACGACGTGGCCCGCGGCACGTCGCGTACCTGGCTCTTCGGGGTGGCCAGGAACGTGCTGGCCGCGCACCGGCGCCGACGCGAACACGACGGGCGGGCGCTCCCCGGGGACGAGGAGAGCAGCGATCCGTGGCACGCGATCGACCGGCGACTCGACGCCGCGGCGGTCGCGCCGCTGATCCGCGACACACTGGCCGGCCTGCCGAACGTGGAGCGCGAACTGCTGTTGCTCGTCGCCTGGGAGCAGCTCACGCCCTCGGAGGCCGCCGCCGTGGTCGGTATCCCCGCGGGCACGGCCCGCTCCCGGCTGCACCGCGCCCGTACCCGGCTGCGCGCCGCGCTCGACTCCCCCGAATCGCTTCGCCTGACAGGAGACTTCGCATGAACAAGCACATGAGCGAGCACGACGTGGACGTCCTCGACTTCCCCGGCGCGGACCGTCTGCGGGCCGCGGCCGATGTCGCCCCGCCGAGCCCCGAGGCCGTCGGCGCCGCACTCACGGCGATACGCGCGGCGGCGGCGAACAGCGGGACGGTGGTGCCTCTCGCCGCCCGGCCGCCCCGTCGCGTGCGGCGGATCCTGGTCTCCGCCGCGGCGGTCGCGGCCATCGCGGCGGGCGTGGCCGTCTACCCCGTCATCGGCGTCGGAAGCAGCCCGCCGGCGGCCGAGGCGAACGCCGTGGGCTTCCTCCACAGCATGGCGGACACCGCCGGCGCCGGGTCCGTCTCCAACGCCCCGTACTGGAAGGTGGAGAGGCGTACGTCGGTCACCTCTCCGGTTCCTGGCCGGGTGTACCCCACGGAGACCGCGACCGAGTGGCTCGGCCGGGACAGCTGGCTCAGCGCCCCCTCCGGCAGCGGCGAGGTCATGGAGTTCCAGGGACTGGCGAACGGCTGGACGTCCAGTGACAGTGTGCTGCGCCACACCGGTCACCGTGTGGCACAGCCCGGCCGCCATGAGCAGACGTCGTGGCGTGTGGGCGGGTTCTCCTCCCGCCCGGTCATCGGCGAGTTCATCACCTGGGACGAGCTGAAGGCCCTTCCGACCGAGCCGGAGGCGCTCAGGGCGGAGCTGCTCGGCGATGCCGCAGGACCCGAGGCCGAGCAGGATCTCTTCAACGGCATCGACGCTCTGCTGTCCAACGCACCCGCCGGCCCCCGGCTGCGTGCCGCGCTCTACGAGGTCCTCGCCGGCATCCCGGATGTGCGCCTGGCCGGCGACGTCAAGGACAGTGCGGGACGCGACGGCACCGCCGTTGAACTGACGAGGGGGCACGGGAGCAGTCGCCTGATCATCGATCCCAGGACGGCCCGGCTCCTGGAAGCGACGTCGGTGCTTCGGGCAGGCCCGAAGGGCGACGCCGGCAAGGTCCGCAGGACCTATCTCTCCGCAGGACCGGCCGAGAACGCCCCCCGTCCCCGTACCCAGTCCGGGGAGTCCGCCGCGAACCCCGCCCCTCGGTCCGAGGACTGACGCCGGGTCCATGAAAAACGACCCCTGGTCTGCGTTTCCGCAGACCAGGGGTCGTTTTTATCGCGTGGCGGCGCCAGGATTCGAACCTGGGTAGGCTAAGCCGACGGATTTACAGTCCGCTCCCATTGGCCACTCGGGCACACCGCCATGGAATGTTGTCGCCTGGTGGAGAGGCCGCTGTGGGCGGTGCTCCGTGGCAACGACGTAAACGATACCCGATGCGCGGGGGTGCTCCGCCACCGGATTGATCAGCACTCGAGCCGGGTGTGGGTGACTAGGCTTTACGCCAGCGACCGGCGCTGTCCGGTCGTTGCAGCGAGCATGCGATGAGCACCCGAACAGCACCGATCACAAGGAGCCACAGGACATGGCCGACTCCAGTTTCGACATCGTCTCGAAGGTCGAGCGGCAGGAGATCGACAACGCCCTCAACCAGGCCGCCAAGGAGATCTCGCAGCGTTACGACTTCAAGAACGTCGGCGCCTCGATCGGCTGGTCCGGCGAGAAGATCCTCATGCAGGCGAACTCGGAGGAGCGGGTCAACGCGATCCTCGACGTCTTCCAGTCCAAGCTGATCAAGCGCGGGATCTCGCTCAAGGCGCTGGACGCGGGCGAGCCCCAGCTGTCCGGCAAGGAGTACAAGATCTTCGCGTCGATCGAGGAAGGCATCTCCCAGGACAACGCCAAGAAGGTCGCGAAGATCATCCGCGATGAGGGCCCCAAGGGCGTCAAGGCGCAGGTGCAGGGCGACGAGCTGCGGGTCAGCTCGAAGAGCCGCGACGACCTTCAGACCGTGATCTCCCTGCTCAAGGGGCAGGACTTCGACTTCGCGCTGCAGTTCGTGAACTACCGGTGACGTGGGCCGACCGGTGACGTAGGAGGCACTGGCGCGGGGCGGGCGCTCCGTTCCCGCTCCGGACGCCACCGGCCGGGCGTGCTGTCCGAATTCCGCCAGCGCCGGTGGTCCGGAGGGCGGAGACTCGTTACTCGTAGCGGCTGAACGCGACCGCTGGACGCGACTCGTGGGCAGTTGAACGCTCTGCGAGGAGAGGAACGAGTGATGACCGGGACCATGTACACGACGATGGACAGCCCTCTGGGCGAACTGCTGCTCGTCGGCGAGGAGTCCGCCACCGCGCAGGGCGGCGTCGCGCTCGCCTCGCTCTCCCTGCCAGGGCAGAAGGGCGCGGCCGTCGTCCAGGACGGATGGGTCCGGGCGCCCGAGGCGTTCGAGGAGATCACCGGGCAGCTCAGGTCGTACTTCGAGGGCACGCTGACGCGGTTCCGGATCGAGTACGCGGAGAGCGGTACGGACTTCCAGCGGCGGGTCTGGCAGGCGGTGGACGCCATTCCGTACGGCGCGACCATGACGTACGGGCAGATCGCCGGTCAGGTCGGCGCGGCCGGGGCGGGGGTGCGGGCCGTGGGGACCGCGATCGGACGGAATCCGCTGCTTGTCGTACGGCCGTGTCATCGGGTGATCGGCGCGGACGGGGCGCTGCGGGGGTACGCGGGCGGAGTGGACCGCAAGGAGCGGCTTCTCGGCCTGGAGGGCGCGCTGGTGGGATGAGCGGGGACGTGTGATGAGCGGGGAAGTGGGATGAGCAGCGGAGACGTGTGATGAGCGGGGAACTGTTCCCGAGGCCGCGAGCCGTCGTCGCTCCCGGCGCCGTGCATGTGCCCTCCTGGCTGTCCGAGTCGCGGCAGCGGGAGCTGGTGGACGCCTGCCGGGGCTGGGCGCGGGGGCCGGTGCCGATCCGGCACACGGTGCTGCCGAGCGGCGGCGTGATGTCCGTACAGACCGTCTGCGTGGGCTGGCACTGGCAGCCGTACGCGTACACCCGTACCGCGAGCGATGTGAACGGCGCGCGAGTGGCGGAGTTCCCGGACTGGCTCGTCGAGTTGGGGCGCGCGGCGCTGGTCGAGGCGTACGGCGATCCGGCGGCGGGCGCGGCGTACACCCCGGACATGGCGCTGATCAACTTCTACGAGGGCGCCGCGAAGATGGGGATGCACCAGGACAAGGACGAGAAGTCGGGGGCGCCGGTGGTGTCCCTGAGCATCGGCGACCGGTGTGTCTTCCGCTTCGGCAATACGGAGAGCCGGGGGCGGCCGTACACGGATGTCGAACTCTCCTCCGGGGACCTCTTCGTCTTCGGGGGACCGTCGCGGTTCGCGTACCACGGGGTGCCCAAGGTCTTTCCGGGTACGGCCGGCCCGGCCACGGGTCTGCACGGCGGGCGGTTGAACATCACCCTGCGCGAGACCGGTCTCGCGTAGCGGAGCCGGCGGGCGCTGTCGGCGGGGCGTCAGCGCGACCGGGAGTGGCGGCGTCAGCGCGACCGGGAGTGGCGGCGTCAGCGCGACCGGGAGTGGCGGCGTCAGCGCGACCGGGAGTGGCCGAAAAGGAGTCGGTAGAGAACGAGCAGGACAAGGGCGCCGCCGATGGCGGAGATCCATGTCGGCCCGTCGTAGAACTCCTTGCTGATGGGATGGTCGAGCCAACGGGCCGAGATCCAGCCGCCGATGAAGGCGCCCGCGATGCCTATGAGGGTCGTACCGATCAGTCCGCCCGGGTCCCGGCCCGGGAGGAGGATCTTGGCGGCGGCCCCGGCGAGAAGTCCTAGAATGATCCAGCTGATGACACCCATGCCTTGAACCTGCCCTTCACGCCTTCAAACAGTCGTGCCCAGGAAGACGCGGTACAGGCGGGTGACGGTTGCACCTGGCGGACAGTTCAGGACACTTCCGACGGATCATGGCAAGCACACAGCAAGCGCATAGCAAACACACACCAAGCGGACGAGTCGGCGAGCGGGCGGTCAACGGCGGCCAGCGGGCGGTCAGCGGGCCGCGAACGGCTCGTCACTGGGGACGATTTCCTTGCCGAGCGGCATCAGCGAGAGCGGGATCAGCTTGAAGTTGGCCAGGCCCAGCGGGATGCCGATGATCGTGACACAGAGGGCGATGCCGGTGAGGACATGCCCGAGCGCGAGCCACCAGCCCGCGAGAACCAGCCACAGGACATTGCCGACGCAGGAGGGCGCGCCCGCGTCGCGGCGGTCGACCGCCCGGTAGCCGAAGGGCCACAGGGCGTAGAAACCGATACGGAACGCGGCCACCCCGAAGGGGATGCCGATGATCGTGACGCAGAGCAGCGCGCCCGCCAGCAGATACCCGAGGCACATCCAGAAGCCGCACAGGACGAGCCAGATGACGTTCAGGATTGTCTTCATGGTCGGCGACCTGCCATCTGTTCCAGTCGGGCGATGCGCTCCGCCATCGGCGGGTGCGTGGAAAACAGCTTCGAGACCCCTTCCCCGGGACGGAAGGGGTTCGCGATCATCATGTGGCTCGCGGTCTCGATCCGTGGCTCGGGAGGCAGCGGAAGCTGTTTCGTCCCCGCGTCCAGTTTACGCAGCGCACTGGCCAGAGCGAGCGGGTCGCCGGTGATCTGGGCGCCCGACGCGTCGGCTTCGTACTCCCGCGAGCGGCTCACCGCCAGCTGGATCACCGAGGCCGCGAGCGGGCCCAGGATCATGATCAGCAGCATCCCGAAGATCCCGGGGCCGTCGTCGTCGTCCGACCGGCCGATGGGAATCAGCCAGGCGAAGTTCACCAGGAACATCACCACCGAGGCGAGGGCTCCGGCGACGGACGAGATCAGGATGTCCCGGTTGTAGACATGGCTCAGCTCATGGCCGAGGACTCCGCGCAGCTCGCGCTCGTCCAGGATCTGGAGGATGCCTTCCGTGCAGCAGACGGCGGCGTTGCGCGGGTTGCGGCCGGTGGCGAACGCGTTGGGGGCCTGGGTGGGCGAGATGTAGAGCCGTGGCATGGGCTGGCGGGCGGCGGTCGAGAGCTCACGGACGATGCGATAGAGCTGAGGCGCCTCGAACTCGCTGACGGGGCGCGCGCGCATGGCGCGCAGGGCCAGCTTGTCGCTGTTCCAGTAGGCGTACGCGTTCGTGCCGATCGCCACGACAAGCGCGACGATCAGGCCCGTACTGCCGAAGAAACTGCCGATCGCGATGATGAGTGCGGACAGTCCCCCGAGGAGTACGGCGGTCCTGAGCCCGTTGTGCCGGCGGTGCACGGTACGCCCTCCAAGTGGTGCGGCAGGGGAACCCTTTGCTGGTGCTGCTCCACTCTTCAGTGGACCCTTCCGTACTGGTCAACGCCAGGCGGGCGGTACGGGTTCCCTTGTTCCGCCGGACAGGGGCGTACGCCGTCCGGGTGGGGGTGGTGCGGGAGGGGGCGCGGGCGCGGTGCCGCGCGACCCGGCGTACGGGGCCGGTACGGGGGTCCGGAGGGGTCGCTCATGCGTCCGGACGGGGGCCGCCACGGGGTCGGAGCGGGCTCAGAACAGACTGGTACCCGCGAAGCGCAGGACGAGCTGGGGCGCCCCGGAGAGGGCGACAGCGGCGGCGGCTGTGAGCGCGATCGCGACGGTGACGGCCGCGGGGGGCCGGCCGACGGCCACCTCGTCGCCGCCGCCCGCCGGGGCCGCGCCGGAGGTCGGAGGAGCCGCGCCGCCGGCCTCCGCCGTGCCGGTACCGGCGGCCTCCGGAGCCGCGCTCGCGGCCTCGGGCTCCGGCGCGCGGAAGAGGGCCGCCGTCCACTGGAGGTAGTAGTACAGCGCGATCACCACATTGGCGGCCATGACGACAGCAAGCCAGCCGAGGCCCGCGTCGACGGCCGCCGAGAAGACCGTGACCTTGGCGAACAGGCCGATGATGCCCGGCGGCAGGCCGGCGAGGCAGAGCAGGAAGAAGCCCATCGCGAGGGCGACGAGGGGCCGCCGCGCGTAGAGGCCCTGGTAGTCGGCGAGCCGGTTCAGCGGCCGCGTACGGGCCACCAGCGCGACGACCGCGAACGCGCCGAGGTTCACCACGGCGTACATCAGCGCGTACGCGACGGTGGACCCGATCCGGTCCCCGCCCGCGTACGCCGCGGCGGCGATCGGCACCAGGAGGTAGCCCGCCTGGCCCACGGACGACCAGGCCAGCAGCCGTACCGCGCTCCGCGCGCGGGTGGCCGACTGCCGCACCGCCGCGACATTGCCGAGGGTCATGGTGAGCGCCGCGATGACCGCGAGGACCGGGCCCCACACGTCCCGGTACGTGGGGAACGCGATGACGGTCACCAGGATGAGGCCGGAGAAGCCGACCGCCTTCCCGACGACGGAGAGGTACGCGGCGATGGGCAGGGGCGCGCCCACGTAGGTGTCGGGGACCCAGAAGTGGAACGGTGCGGCGGCCGTCTTGAAGGCGAAGCCGACGAGCGTGAGGGCGACGCCCACCTTGGCGAGGGTGTCCAGCTGGCCGGGGACATGGCCCAGTTCCGCGGCGATCCGGGTGAGGTGGAGGGTGCCGGTCGCGGCGTACACGAAGCTGACGCCCAGCAGCATCACGGCGGTCGCGGTCACCGACGAGAGGAAGAACTTCAGCGCGGCCTCGGAGGAGAGCCGGTCGCCGCGCCGCAGTCCGACGAGGGCGAACGCGGGCAGCGATGCCACTTCGAGGGCGACGACGAGGGTGGCGAGATCACGCGAGGCGGGCAGCAGCGCGGCGCCGGCGGCCGAGGCGAGCAGCAGGAACCAGTACTCCCCTACGGGGAGTTTCCTGCTGTCGTGGAGCGAGATCAGCGCGGTGAGCAGCGCCCCGCCGAGCACCAGCAACTGGATGACCAGGGCGAAGTGGTCGGCGGTGTAGCTGCACACGTCGGCCTCGGTGGTGAGGCAGAACGTGGAGCGGTCGCCGGCGCGCAGCGGGAGGAGGGTCAGGAGCGCGGCGACGAGACCGGCGATCGCGATACCGCCGAGGAGCGGCTTGCGGTGCTCCGGTACGAAGAGATCGGCGATCAGCACGATCAGGGCGACCACCGCCGTGAGGGTGGGGGGCGCGATCGCGAGCCAGTCGATCGACTGGACGAGGCTGGCGCCGGCGGCGCTCTCGGCGGCCACGTTCACGACTTGCCTCCTGCGAGGAGCTTCTGCACGGCGGGGTCGGTGAGGCCGAGCAGGACCGCGGGCCAGAGTCCGGCGAGGACGGTGAGGACGACGAGCGGGGTCCAGGCGGCGAACTCATAGGTCCGGACGTCGGCGAAGCGCGCCGGCTCCGGCGCTCCTGCCCGCGCCTCGTCCTGTTGAGCGTCCCGCGGGGCCTCCCGCGGCGCTTCCTGCGGCTGCGCGCCCATGCAGACGCGGCGTACGACGATCAGCAGATACGCGGCGGTGAGCAGCGTGCCGAAGCCGGCGATCACCATGAAGGTGAGGAAGGCGGGGCGGCTCAGGCCCTCCGCGGGGTCGAAGGCCCCGAACATCGCGAGCATCTCGCCCCAGAACCCGGCGAGGCCGGGCAGGCCGAGGGAGGCGACGGCCGCGAAGGCGAGCAGTCCGCCGAGGCGGGGTGCGCGGCCGTAGAGCGCGGCCCCGGTCGCTCCGGCGAGGGTGTCGAGGTCGGCGCTGCCGTACCGCTCCTTGACGGCTCCGACCAGGAAGAACAGCAGGCCGGTGATGAGGCCGTGGGCGATGTTGGCGAAGAGCGCGCCGTTGACGCCGGTGGGTGTCATGGTCGCGATGCCGAGCAGGACGAAGCCCATGTGGCCGACGGAGGAGTACGCGATCAGCCGTTTGAGGTCGCCGCCCGCGCCCTGTCTGGCCAGGGCGAGACAGGCCAGGGAGCCGTAGATGATGCCGACGACGGCGAAGGCGGCGAGGTAGGGCGCGAAGGTCCGCATGCCGTCGGGGGCGATGGGCAGGACGATGCGGACGAAGCCGTACGTACCCATTTTGAGCAGCACGCCGGCGAGGAGTACCGAGCCGACGGTCGGGGCGGCGGTGTGGGCGTCGGGCAGCCAGCTGTGCAGCGGCCACATCGGGGTCTTGACCGCGAGGCCGATGCCGATCGCCAGAACGGCGATGAGCTGCACGGATGTGCTGAGCCCGCGGCCGTTGTCAGTGGCGAGTGCCACCATGTCGAATGTGCCCGCGTGGAGACCGATCAGCAGCAGGCCGAGCAGCATGACCACGGAGCCGAGCAGCGTATAGAGGATGAACTTGAAGGCGGCGGCCTGCCTGCCGCCGGTGACGCCTTCCGAGCCGCCCCAGCGGGCGATGAGGAAGTACATCGGGATCAGCACCATCTCGAAGGCCAGGAAGAAGAGCAGGAGATCGAGGACGGCGAAGGTGGCGAGCGTGCCGGACTCCAGCACGAGCAGCAGGGCCACGAATCCCTTGGGCGAGGGGCCCGGGGGCATCCTGAAGTAGCTGTAGAGCGCGCAGAGGAAGGTCAGCAGCGCGGTCAGGACCAGAAGGGGGAGGGAAATGCCGTCGACACCGAGGTGGATCCGCACGTCCAGTGCCGCGATCCAGCTGATGTCCGTGGTGGCCTGCATCTTTGACGGCTGGTCATGGTCGAAGCCGAGTGCCAGGACGATCGTCGCGAGGAGGATCGCGCCGGTCACGGTCACGCCGTGGCGCAGCACGGCCTGGTCGGGGCTCTTGCCGCGCAGTCCGGGCGGGGCCGGGAGGAGGGCCGCGACGGCCCCGATGAGCGGCCCGACGACGATCAACGCGAGAAGGAACTGCATCACGGACTCACTGATATCGATCACGGCTCACGCTCCGGCGGCGACGAGTACGGCGGCGATCGCCAGGACGACGGAGCCGGCCAGCAGGGCGCTGAGGTAGGTCTGCACGTTCCCGGTCTGGGCGCGGCGTACGGCGGCGCCGAGCCAGCCGGTGCCGGTGCCCGCGGCGCGTACGTACGTGTCGACGACCTCGCGGTCGAGGAAGCGCACCAGCTGGGCGGCTGCCAGGACGGGGCGTACGAACAGACGGTGGTAGACGGCGTCGAGGTGGAAGCCGACCGCCGCGTGGCGGTGGAGCGGCCCCAGCAGGAGGCGGGCGGGGTCCGCGGGGTCGGGGGCGCCCGCGATGGAGCCGTACACCCGGGTGTGGATCTCGATGGCTTCCCGCTCCGCGAGGGCGGGCTCCGTGTCGGGGTGGGCGACGACGGCCCCGATCGGCGTGCGGGAGGCCAGCGCCGAGGTGTGCCGCCAGCAGCCGTAGGTGAGCAGACCGCCGACGAGCGCGACGCCCGTGCCCAGGACGGACGTGGTGAGGTTCGGGGCGAGGCTGTGTCCGTCGAACCAGCCGGGGAGATAGCCGATGGCCAGGCCGAGGGCGATGGAGGGAATGGCGAGCACCCACAGGACGGCGTTCATGGCGAGGGGCTGCTTGCCGTAGTCGGGGACCTCGGCGCCCCGGCCGCGGAAGGCCAGCAGCCAGAGGCGGGCCGCGTAGGCGGCGGTGAGGAGGGCGGTGAGCAGTCCGGCGATCAGTACGGTCCAGCCCGCGGCCCCCGGGGCGGCGCCGCCGGATTCGCCGAGGGCCGTGTGCTCGGCGGCGACGAGGACGGACTCCTTGGAGAAGAAGCCGACGAAGGGAGGGATCGCGGCGAGCGCGAGCAGGGCGACCGTCACCGTCCAGTAGGCGTCGGGGATGCGCTGCGCGAGGCCGCGCATCCGGGACATGGCGGCCAGTGAGTTGGTGCCGGCGGCGTGGATGATCACGCCCGCGCCGAGGAAGAGGAGCGCTTTGAACGCGCCGTGCGCGATGAGATGGAAGACGGCCGCGCCCCGGTCGCCCACGGCCAGGGCGCCCGACATATAGCCGAGTTGGCCGATGGTCGAGTAGGCGAGGACCCGCTTGATGTCGTCCTGCGCGAGGGCGGCGAGCGCCGAGCCGACCATCGTGATCGCGGCCATCACGGCGAGCACCACCAGGGCGGCGGCCGAGGCGGCGAAGACGGGGAGGAGCCGGGCCACGAAGTAGATACCGGCGGCGACCATCGTCGCGGCGTGGATCAGCGCGGAGACGGGGGTGGGGCCCGCCATCGCGTCGGGCAGCCAGGTGTGCAGCGGGAACTGCGCGGACTTTCCGGCCACGCCCGCGAGCAGCAGCAGTGCGATCAGCGTGGGGTGGTCGAGGCCGCCGTCGGCGACGGTCTTCAGCACACCGGTGATGCGGAACGTCCCGGCGTCGGAGGCGAGCGCGAACAGCCCGATCAGGAAGGGGACATCGCCGAGCTTGGTGATGAGGAAGGCCTTGAGGGAGGCCGCGCGCGCCTCGGGTGTCTCCCAGTAGTGGCCGACGAGGAAGTACGAGCAGATGCCCATGATCTCCCAGCCGACCAGCAGCACCATCAGATCGCCGGAGTAGACGACGAGCAGCATGGCGGAGGTGAAGAGCGAGACCAGAGCCGCGTACGAGGGGTAGCGCGCGTCGCCGCGCAGATAGCCCGTCGAGTAGATCTGCACGCACGACGCGACGACGCCGACGAGGACGGCGACCAGGGCCGCGAAGCCGTCGATGTGCAGGGCGAGGTCGATGGGGACCGAGCCGGTGGGGGTGAGCTGGGTCGCGGCGTCCAGCGGTGCCTTCCCGTCGCCGTCGCCGCCGCCCTGGCGTACGGCCACGGCGATGGCGAACGCCGCGGCCGCCAGGGTCGGCAGGATGGCCAGCGGGCGTACGAACCCGGGCGAGACGCGGCCGAGCAGCAGCCCGGCGACGGCGCCCAGGAAGGGCAGGAGGGGGACGAGGACGGCGAGGGTCGTGGTGGTCACGCGGTGGCCTCAGCCTTCTGTGCCGGGGCGGCGTCGGTCGCTTCCGGCCCGGCGCCCCCGGGGCTGTCGGGGCTGCCGGGGCCTTCCGCGGTGTCGCGGAGTCTGTCGATGTCCGAGGTGCCGCGGTTGCGGTAGACCATCAGGACGATCGCCAGGCCGATGCCGATCTCCGCGGCGGCGATGGCGATGACGAAGAGGGTGAGCGCCTGGCCGGCGTGCAGGGTGTCGCGGAGCCAGACGTCGAAGGCGACCAGGTTGAGGTTGACGGCGTTGAGCATCAGCTCGACGGACATCAGGACGAGGATCGCGTTGCGTCGCGCGAGCACTCCGTACAGCCCGGTGCAGAACAGGAGGGCCGCGAGCACGGCGGGATAGGCGAGATGCATCAGCGCTGCTCCTTACCGCTGCGGCTGTTCCTGGCGGCGGTGCTGTTCTTCGAGGCGCAGTTCTTCGAGGCGCTGCTCTTCGTGGCGCTGTTGCTCGCGGCGCTGTTGCTCGCGGCGCTCTTCTTCGCGGTCGCGTCGCGTTTGCGGGAGAGCACGATCGCGCCGACGAGTGCGGCCAGCAGGAGCACGGAGAGCGCTTCGAAGGGCAGCACCCAGTTGCGGAACAGGAAGTGGCCGGTCACCTCGGTGGAGCCCTGGGCCGGCCCGTCCAGGTCGATCCAGGTCGTACGGAACGCGTCGACGACCACCCAGACCAGGGACACGGCCGCGACGACGGCGACCGCGAGGGCGACCGGGCGGTTGGCCGAATCGGCGTCCGGGGAGCGGCCGATGGGCGCCTTGGTGAGCATGAGCCCGAAGAGGAGGAGGACCACCACGGAACCGAGATAGATCAGGACCTGCACCCAGGCGATGAACTCCGCCGTGAGCAGCAGATATTCGACGGCCAGACCGCCGAGCGTGACGACCAGCCAGAGGGCGGCGTGCACCAGCTGTCTGGTCGTGACGGTCACGAGGGCCGCGCCGAAGGTGACCAGACCGACGAGGAGGAAGGCGATCTCGACCCCGCTGGGCGACAGGAAGCCGTGCGCTGCGAGGCTCACTCGCCCGCCTCCTGTTCCCGCTCCCGCTGCGCCGCCGTCGCCAGCTTCTCGGCGGTCTTGCGGGCGGCGCCCAGCTCCTTCGGCTCCTCGGCGGCCGGGTCGAGGGCGGGCGGCGCGGGCACCGTCCACATCCACTCGCGGAGCTTGTCCCGCTCGTGGGTGAGCTCACGGATGTCCGTCTCCGCGTACTCGAACTCCGGCGACCAGAAGAGAGCGTCGAAAGGACAGACCTCGATGCAGATACCGCAGTACATGCAGAGCGCGAAGTCGATCGCGAACCGGTCGAGGACATTGCGGCTGCGCTCGCGGCCACCGGGGACGGCGGCCGGGACCGTCTCCTTGTGGGAGTCGATATAGATGCACCAGTCGGGGCACTCACGGGCGCAGAGCATGCAGACCGTGCAGTTCTCCTCGAACAGTCCGATCACGCCCCGGGTGCGGGGCGGGAGTTCGGGCTGCGTCTCCGGGTACTGGTGGGTGACGGTCTTCCTGGTCATCGTCCGCAGGGTGACGGCCAGGCCCTTGGCCAGGCCGGAGCCGGGAAACGAGGGGGCCACTAGTTGATCGCCACCTTCACGATGCCGGTGAGCGCGATCTGCGCGAGGGCGAGGGGGATGAGAACGGTCCAGGCGAGCTTCTGCAACTGGTCCTCGCGCAGCCGTGGGTAGCTCACGCGCAGCCAGATGACCACGAACGCGAGCACGGCCGTCTTGAGGAGGGTCCAGACCCAGCCGAGTCCTTCGGCGCCGAGCGGACCGTGCCAGCCGCCCAGGAAGAGGACGGTGGTCAGTGCGCAGAGGACGACGATGCCCGCGTACTCGGCGAGCAGGAAGAGCGCGAAGCGCAGGCCCGTGTATTCGGTGTAGGCGCCGAAGATGATCTCGGAGTCGGCGACCGGCATGTCGAAGGGCGGTCGCTGGAGTTCCGCGAGACCCGCGACGAAGAAGACCAGGGCACCGACGATCTGCCAGGGCAGCCACCACCACTCGAAGGCGTTGAGGATGCCGGGCAGCGAGACAGTGCCGGCCGCCATCGCGACGGAGGCGGCGGCGAGCAGCATCGGCAGCTCGTACGCGAGCAGTTGCGCGGCGGTCCGCAGGCCGCCGAGGAGGGAGAACTTGTTGGCGGAGGCCCAGCCCGCCATGAGCGAGCCGAGCACCCCGATGCCCATCACGGCGAGCACGAAGAAGATGCCCGCGTCGACGACCTGGCCGACCGCGCCCTCGCTGGGACCGACGGGGATCGCGACCAGCACGAGGAGGTACGGGAGAAGGGCGACGGCCGGGGCGAGTTGGAAGATACGGCGGTCGGCGTTGGCCGGGACCACGTCCTCCTTCTGCGCGAACTTCACCCCGTCCGCGACGAGTTGGGCCCAGCCGTGGAAGCCGCCCGCGTGCATGGGGCCGAGACGGCCCTGCATATGGGCCATCACCTTGTGCTCGGTCTGGCCGACGACGAGGGGAACGACCAGGAACACGGCGAAGACGACGACCAGCCGGAGGGCGACGTCGAGTACGTCGTTCACGCGTCTCCTTCGGGGCGGCGGTCGCTCTCGGGGCTGTCGTTCTCGGGGCTCTCGCTCGGGGGGCTGTCGTTCTCGGGGCTCTCGCTCGGGGGGCTGTCGTTCTCGGGGCTGTCGCTCTGGGGGTTCTGGCTCGGAGGGTTCTGGCTCGGGGGGTTCTCGCTCGGGGGGTTCTCGCTCGGAGGCGGTTTGCGCCATGGCGCGTCCGGGGTCGTGCCCTCCGGCTGCTGGCTCGCCGAGCCCTGCGTGACGCTGCGCGCGCGGCGTACGGGGCGGTCGCCCGTCGCGCCGCCGGGAGCCGCGCCTCCGGCGCCCGCCGCGCGTGCCCCACGGGCGGGCCGGGCGGGGGCCGGGGGCAACTGTCCCTTGAGCGGGCCCCACTCGTTCGGGTCGGGGACACCGGGCGGGAGCATCTGGCGCCGCTTGGGGCCGCCGTGCTCGGACTCCCCCGGCTCCTTCGCACCCGGCCACGCCTTGACGACGCGGGCCGCCAGGACGAAGTCCTTGCGCAGCGGGTGCCCCTCGAACTCCTCGGGGAGAAGGAGGGGAACGAGATGAGGATGGCCGGAGAAGGAGACGCCGAACATCTCGTGCGTCTCGCGCTCGTGCCAGCCCGCGCCCGCGTAGACCCCGACGGCGGTGGGCAGGACGGCCGCGTCGTGCGGGACGGTCGTACGGACCAGCAGCCGGCGGACCGTACCGCCCTCCAGGGCGACGACATGGGCGCAGACGCGGAAGCCGGTGCCCGGCTCGTCGACCGCGCTCAGCCAGTCGAAGTAGGTGCAGCCCAGTTGGTCACGGGCGGTTTCGAGGGCGGGGATCCAGGACTCGGCGGGGACATCGACCGTCAGCAGGTCGTACGCCCGCTCGGCCGTTGCCCCCTCGCCGAAGATCTCGGCGGCGGCGTCCGGCAGCCGGTCGTACGCGTGCACGTCATCGTCGTGCGCGTGCACGTCGTCGTGCGCGTTCACATCGTCGTCGTGCGCGTTCACGAAGCGTCCTCCCCCGGCTTCGGGGCCGGCGGCGGTGGCGGGGTGACCAGTCCGCTGCGCAGCGCGGCGGCCGAGGGCCGGCCCGCCGAGGCGTAGCGCTCGCCGAGCGATTCGCGGGCGATCTTCTCCTGGAGCTTCAGGATGCCCTGGAGCAGCGCCTCGGGACGGGGCGGGCAGCCCGGTACGTAGACGTCGACCGGGATGATCTGGTCGACGCCCTTCGTGACGGAGTAGGAGTCCCAGTACGGGCCGCCGCAGTTGGAGCAGGCGCCGAAGGAGATCACGTACTTGGGCTCGGGCATCTGCTCGTACAGCCGCTTCACGGCGGGCGCCATCTTGTCCGTGACGGTGCCGGAGACGACCATCAGGTCGGCCTGGCGCGGTCCGGGGGCGAAGGGGATCACTCCGAGCCGGATGAAGTCGTGCCGGGCCATGGAGGCGGCGATGAACTCGATGGCGCAGCAGGCGAGGCCGAAGTTGAAGACCCAGAGGCTGTAGCGGCGGCCCCAGTTGAGGACGACCTTCATGGGCTGCGGCGCCAGCCGGGAGAGCACACCGAGCCGTTTGCCGCTTCCGGTCGCGGTGTCGCCTTCGGTCGCGTTGTCGCCTTCGGTCGCGTTCCCGGTTCCGGCGGACACGATCGGCAGGAGTCCGGGTGCGGGAGCGGGAGTGGGGGTCACGTCCATTCCAGGACGCCCTTCTTCCATGCGTAGAGCAGTCCTACGGCCAGGAAGCCGAGGAAGATGAACATCTCGACCAGCGTCGTGGCCCCGTAGCCGGGGGCGGCGAAGACGGTCGCCCAGGGGAACAGGAAGATCGAGTCGACGGCGAAGATCACATAGAGGAACGCGTAGACGTAGTAGCGGACCTGGGTGTGGGCCCAGCCCTCGCCCACGGGGTCCACACCGCATTCGTAGGTGAGCAGTTTCTCCGGCGTCGGCACCACCGGCCGCAGCAGCCGGCCCGCCCCGAAGGCGACGGCGACGAACAGCACGCCGACCACCGCGAGCAGCCCGACCACTGAATAGCTCTGGAAGTAGTCCGACGCGAGAACGGTCGGTTGCGACACGTCCGCCCCTCGCTCCCTGACTCGTAGCAGCTTCTTCGACTTCTACGACGATGTGTTTCGACGATCTGTACGGACGGGAGTCTAGGCCCTGTTAAAGACTTGGTAAGCAGCCGCGTCCCGCATAGTGGGGTTATCCCTACTTCGCCTGGCCGAGCCACCCCATGGCGCGTGCCATCCGCTCCATGCAGGCTTGGTCCTTATGACCGTGAGCAGCAGCCTTCCCGACGATGATCGTCCGCCGCCCGTGCGCTTCGGGTTCGACCCGCACACCTGGAAGGAGATCGCGCATCTCCTGGTGAACCTTCCGGCTTCGCTGGTCGGTTTCGTCTATGTGGTGGTCACGGTCACCACCGGTGCGGGGCTCTCGGTGACGGTGATCGGGCTGCCGTGGCTGGTCTGCGGGCTCGCGGGGGCGCGGCTGCTCGGCCGGGCGGAGCGGGCGCGGGCGCGGGCGCTGCTCGGGGTACGGATCGACGAGCCGAGTCCGCTGCACGGGCCGGGCCGGCGCCCCGACGGGCTTCTCGGCCGCATATGGGCCGGGCTGAAGGATCCGGTGGCCTGGCGGACCGTGCTGTACGAGTTCATCCGGCTGCCCTGGGGTGTGCTGACGTTCGCCGTCACGCTGACCGGTCTCGTCGCGTTCTGGCCGGTCCTCCCCTATGTGGCGCGCGGGCTCGGCAATGTCGACCGGGCGATGGTGCGGGCGCTGCTCTCGCCCTCCGACGAGCTGGAGCGGCGGATCGCGGAGCTGGAGTCGGACCGGGGGGTGGTGGTCGACACGGCCGCCGCCGATCTGCGCCGTATCGAACGCGATCTGCACGACGGCGCGCAGGCCCGGCTGGTGGCCCTGGCCATGGGGCTCGGTCTCGCCAAGGAGAAGCTGCTGGAGGACCCGGCGACGGCGGCGAGCATGGTGGACGAGGCGCACGGCGAGGTGAAGCTCGCGTTGCAGGAGCTGCGCGATCTGGCGCGCGGCATCCATCCGGCCGTGCTCACCGACCGCGGGCTGGACGCGGCGCTCTCCGCCATCGCCTCCCGCTGCACGGTCCCGGTGAAGGTGACCGTGGATCTGGCCGAGCGGCCCGCGGAGGCGATCGAGGGCATCGCGTATTTCACGGTCTCCGAGCTGCTCCAGAACGTCAGCAAGCACAGTGCGGCGCGGACGGCGTCGGTGGAGGTGTGGCGGCGGGACGACCGGCTGCTGATCCAGGTGCAGGACGACGGGCGCGGGGGCGCGCGGCTGGACGGTGGTACGGGCATGTCCGGGCTGTCCGAGCGGCTCGGCGCGGTCGACGGTCTGTTCGTCCTGGAATCCCCGGCCGGCGGGCCGACGATCGTCACGGCGGAGCTGCCCTGGCGGCGGCGCGGAAAGGGCTGACCGGGCCCGGGGCGGGCGCGGCCACACCCCGGGGGTGGGGAAAACCCCAGGGTGAAGACTGAGACCGGCCTCATGGTGCGGGCGCCGCGGCCCCGGGAGCATGGAGGACAGGGAAGAGACAGGGAGGACAGGGAAGCAGGCACCCCGCTCCCCTCCTCCTGACCCTTCTCCTGACCCTCCTCCTGACCCTCAGCCCTGACCCCCTCAGCCCGCTCGCAGAACGGACCCCACCCATGGCCCTGGATTACGGATCGCCGTCGCGGCCCCACCTCTTTCCGCCGGCCCTGCGCGCCCCGTTCGAGGGGCGCGCCTGGCGCGAGTTCGGCTATCTGCTGCTCAGCCTGCCGATCAGCGCGGTGCTGTTCGGCTACGCGATGGCGACCATCGTGCTCGGAGCGGGACTGCTGATCACCTTCCTCGGCGTGCCCGTGCTGGCGGTGGGGCTGGCCGGCTGCCGCGGCTTCGGCATGCTGGAGCGGACGCGGGCGCGGGGGCTGCTGGGGCTCGATGTGCGGGATCCGGCACCGGCCCGTGGCGCGAAGAGCGGGCTGATGTCCTGGGTCGGCGCGGTGCTGAAGAGCGGGGTGTCCTGGCGCCATCTGCTCTACGCGATCCTGCATTTCCCCTGGGCGCTGTTCGCGTTCGTGGTGTCCGTGACTTTCTGGGCCGTGGGCTGGGGGCTGTTCTCGTACCCGCTGTGGCACGGGGTGTTCGCCGGTCATCTCGACCAGTCGGGTATCGCGATCTACAGCGACAGCACGGGGGAGGGCTTCTTTCTGGACTCGCCGGTCGAGATAGCCGCCACCTCAGTGGTGGGGCTGGTGCTGGTGCTCTTCTCCCCCTGGCTGATCCGGGCCCTGACGACCGTGGACCGGCTGCTGGTGACCGGGCTGCTCGGCCCGTCCCGGCTGGCCACCCGGGTCTCGGAGCTGGAGTCGGACCGGGGGGTCGTGGTCGACACGGCCGCCGCCGATCTGCGCCGTATCGAACGCGATCTGCACGATGGCGCGCAGGCCCGGCTGGTGGCCCTGGCCATGGATCTGGGGCTGGCGAAGGAGAAGCTGGCGGAGGACCCGGAGGCCGCGGCGCGCATGGTCGGCGAGGCGCACGGCGAGGTGAAGACGGCGCTCCAGGAGCTGCGCGATCTGGCACGCGGCATCCATCCGGCCGTGCTGACCGACCGCGGGCTGGACGCGGCGCTCTCCGCCATCGCCTCCCGCTGCACGGTCCCGGTGGAGGTGGAGGTCGATCTCCCGTACCGGCCGGCCGCCGCGATCGAGGGGATCGCCTACTTCACGGTCTCCGAGCTGCTCCAGAACATCAGCAAGCACGCCAGGGCGAGCCGGGCGACGGTGGAGGTGTGGCAGACGCGGGACCGGCTGATGCTCCAGGTCACGGACGACGGCAGGGGTGGGGCGGACAGGACGGCCGGCAGCGGTCTGGCCGGGCTGACGGACCGGCTGGACGCGGTGGACGGGGTCCTGGTCATCGATTCCCCGGCCGGGGGTCCGACGACGGTGACGGCGGAGCTGCCCTGGCGCGGCTGACGCGGGGCGGGCGGACTGACACGGGGCGGGCGGAGCGGGGCGGGCGCAAGCGGGGCAGGCGCAAGCGGGGCGAGCGGGGCCGACGCGGGGCGAGCGGGGCGGGCTCTCGCCGGGCGCCGGTCCCGTATTTCCTGGCAGGTGGGCGCGGAGCGATCCGAATACTGGGATGCTGGAGGACACAGGGGACAGATCTCATCTATGGGGGCTACTGCATCGTGGTGGAGGACAGAGTGCGGGTCGTCATCGCCGAGGACTCAGTGCTGCTTCGGGAGGGCCTGACCCGGCTGCTGACCGACCGCGGGCACGATGTCGTCGCCGGTGTCGGTGACGGGGAAGCGCTCATCAAGACCGTGGATGATCTCGCGGACCAGGACGCGCTGCCGGATGTGGTGGTCGCGGACGTGCGGATGCCGCCGACCCACACCGACGAGGGGGTACGAGCCGCCGTGCGGCTGCGCCGGGACCATCCGGGGGTCGGGGTGCTGGTGCTCTCGCAGTACGTCGAGGAGCAGTACGCCACGGAGCTGCTGGCCGGCAGCAGCCGGGGCGTGGGCTATCTGCTGAAGGACCGGGTGGCCGAGGTCAGGGAGTTCGTGGACGCGGTCGTACGGGTGGCCAGGGGCGGGACCGCGCTGGACCCCGAGGTCGTCGCCCAGCTGCTGGGCCGTAGCCGGAAGCAGGACGTACTGGCGGGGCTGACGCCCCGCGAGCGCGAGGTCCTCGGGCTGATGGCCGAGGGACGGACGAACTCCGCGGTCGCCAAGCAGCTGGTCGTGAGCGATGGCGCGGTCGAGAAACACGTCAGCAATATCTTTCTGAAGCTCGGGCTTTCCCCTAGTGACGGGGATCACCGCCGGGTGCTGGCCGTGCTGACCTATCTGAGGTCCTGACCGGGGGAAGAACCTGCCTGTCGCCCCGTCAGCCGCACCCGCGGGTACGCGATGGGACGAAAGCCCTAGACCCAAAGGATGAGGGCGGAACGACCTGCCCAATTCGACCAGGGATGGGCAAATAGCGACAAATCAATACTCGAGGATGCCTCAAACTGGCGTCCAGTATTCGATCGGTCAAGGGAAGGCGACCCTTACCGACGTAGGGTGGCCTCGGGGACTGCCGGGCGGCCGGCCGGTCCCGAGCCGCCGCCCGAGGGAGGTCCAGTTCAGTGACCAGCCAGGTCAGTAGCCCAGCCGAGCAGGCCGATGGAGCCGGTGACGCGAGCGAAAGCGATCGCGCCGTCGGTGACCAGCGCGCCCCCGCGTCCGTACAGGAGGGCACAGGCGAGAAGGAAGTCCGTCGTCTGGACCGGGTCATCATCCGCTTCGCGGGTGACTCGGGTGATGGGATGCAGCTGACGGGTGACCGGTTCACGTCGGAGACGGCGTCGTTCGGGAATGATCTGTCGACGTTGCCGAACTTCCCGGCGGAGATCAGGGCTCCTGCCGGGACGTTGCCGGGGGTGTCGTCGTTCCAGCTGCACTTCGCGGATCATGACATCCTGACGCCTGGGGATGCGCCGAATGTGCTGGTGGCGATGAACCCGGCGGCGTTGAA